>NZ_CP090446.1:2400000-3600000 GCF_021442025.1 Sphingobacterium sp. SRCM116780 | reverse complement strand
TTTTGCTTTCTCTTACTACAGATTTGTTAAAGAGAGTGGATTCGTAAACGCAGGAAAAACGATTTATAAGATAAAAGTAATTCCTTTGCGAGTACAAGAACCTGTCGTATCAGGATTTATCTATATCGTTGAAGATACTTGGGAAATCTATGCTGTCGATTTCATGATTACTGGGACTCAAATGAATAAGCCAATTATGGATAAGCTTCATCTGGTCCAACAATACAATTATAGTCAATTGGATAATCGATGGTTTAAATCTCTCCAAACAATAGATTTTGACGCAGGTGCACTTGGTTTAAAATTTTCAGGTCGATTTACACATAATTTCTCTAATTATAATTTTGTGGATCATTTCAAAGAACAGACATTTTCCAATGTGCTAACCACTATACAGGCTGACGCAAATAAAAAAGATACAACTTATTGGAAAAATAATAGACCCATACCACTTACAGAGATTGAACGCAACGATTATCATAAAAAAGATAGTATTCAGGAGATAAGAAATTCTGCACATTATTTAGATTCAATCGATGATAAACATAATAAATTCTCCCCAATGAACCTGATCACAGGTTATGAATTTCGTCATTCCAAGAAACATATTGTCTTGAACTATAATGGTATTCGAGATTTAACAAAGACAAGCTTTAACACTATTCAGGGATGGAATTTTAATTTGGGATTGTCTGCAAAAATTGGTGAAGATGAAAAAGGAAGTCTTACATCTGCGCGGTTACAGTTTAATTATGGATTAGCAGATAAAAAATTATATACATTAGGGAGTATTCAGCATTTATTTAATAGACAATCATATGATTTTTTAGAGATTACTGGAGGGGAAATCGCTTCTCAGTTTAATGAAAATGAACCCATCAGCCGTTTTGTGAATATGATTTCCTCGTTATTTTTCAAGGATAATTATATGAAGATCTATCAAAAGACCTTCATCAAAGGAACCTATTCACGAAATGTCACGAATGTTATAAAATTGTCAGGATGGTTGGAATATAATAAACGGTCACCATTGATAAATAATACCAATTATTCATTCTTTAAGAAAGATGTGCCTTATTTATCCAATGATCCGCTTAGTTTTAGGGAAGATAATTTGGAAGGATTTGAACCCCATTCAATTTATAAATTGGGCATCCAATCAAAGTTCAATTTTGGTAGAAGGGTCATTCAGCGACCAGATGAGCGGATGTTTGTTGAAAACAAATCTTACCCTACTTTAGCAATCAATTATGTGCAGGCTTTTTCTGCCTCTTTGCGCAAATACGCGTATCAATCGGTCAGTGCTGAAGTTGATCAACGTGTTGATTTTGGTAATAAAGGATTGTTATCAGCTAAATTGAGAGGAGGTAAGTTTTTCAATTCGTCAGGCATTTCATTTATAGATTACCAACATTTCAATGGTAATCAAACACACGTCGGTACAAGCAATGATTATTTGAATAATTACTTATTACTACCCTATTATACACACAGTACCAATGATGCTTATTTTGAATTACATGCAGAGCATAATTTTAACGGATTTATCATGAACAAAATCCCTCTTCTAAATAGGTTGAATTGGCATACAATAGTCGGATATCATACTTTGATAATTCCACATGAGAAACCTTATCATGAACTTACAGCAGGTTTTGATAATATAGGTTTTGGTAAGTTTAAAGGATTGCGGATCGACTATGTACGCTCATTTCAGGGATCTGTAACAAAGGACGGTATCATGATTGGATTGAAGGTGTTTAATATATTCAAATAATTAAGTTTTATAGATAATGAATTTGCAATCTAAGCTTCCTCATGTGGGAACAACTATTTTCAGTAAAATGTCTGCTTTGGCGCAACAGCATGGAGCTTTAAATCTAGCACAAGGCTTTCCTGATTATGAGACAGACCCATATTTGATTGAATTAGTAAATCGGTATATGAAAGATGGGTTTAATCAATATGCGTTTATGTCAGGGGTATTGCCATTGCGGGAAAGAATAGCAGAGAAAGTCTGGAATACGCATCAGGTGCGTGTGGATATACAAGATGAAATTACGGTTACAGCTGGTGGTACGCAAGCTATTTTTACAGCTATAGCGACAGTTGTTGAAAAAGGAGATGAGGTATTGATTTTTGAACCAGCATATGATTGCTATGCACCCACAGTTGAACTGTTTGGTGGTCGAGTTGTTCCTGTGGCACTGCTGGCTCCAGACTTTAGTATTGACTGGGAATATGTTAAAAGTTTAGTGAACGAGAAAACTAAATTAATCATCATTAACAATCCCAATAATCCAACAGGGAAACGATTAGGAAAAGAGGATATTAATGCTTTGGCAGCAATAGTAACCTCTTCTCATACATTTGTATTGAGTGATGAAGTTTATGAGCATATCGTATTTGACGGTCATCAACCCTATTCTTTATTAGCACATCCGATTTTAAGAGAAAGAAGTTTTGTTATTGCATCCTTCGGAAAATTGTTACATGTTACGGGATGGAAAGTAGGGTATTGTATTGCCCCTCCGGTATTAACGAAGGAATTTAGAAAAATTCATCAATATACTGTATTCAGTGTACATACTGCTGTACAAATGGCTATAGCTGAATATCTGGAAAACCCGGAAATCTATTTAAGTTTAGGAGACTTTTTTGAAGAAAAAAGAAATTACTTGATTGAAGGAATCCAATCTTCAAAATTTACTGTTTTACCGAGTCAAGGAACCTATTTTTTAAATATTGATTATGCTGCTATTTCGGATGAACCTGAATTGCTTTTTGCGGAACGATTGATCGTTGAAAAGAAGATCGCGTTAATCCCCATTTCTGCTTTCTATACAGAAAATCTGAATCAACATATTTTGAGAGTTTGCTTTGCAAAAAAAGCGGAAACACTCGTACAAGCCGTTGATTTACTTAATAATATATAAAAAATTTTTAGAATTTGTTTGATAACAAACGTGTGCATTTATATATTTATTAGAAAAGGGTTAAAAAGTTGTAAAATATGATAGATAAGCTACAATATTTTATAAATTTGTAATTCACCTTATCAATACTATATTCTAATAATGGCTAGATTAAATTTATTGGAAGCAACACGCTTTGAGAAAGTTCCTGTAAGTGTGTATCCTGACCCAAGTACAGCTTCCAAAGTTGTTGCAAAGCGTATTGCGGATATTATCCGTAAAAAGCAAGAAAATGGCGAAAATGCAGTTTTAGGTCTTGCGACTGGTGCTACACCCGTTAAAGTTTACGCTGAATTAATCCGTTTGCATAAAGAGGAAGGTTTAAGCTTTAAAAATGTGATCACATTTAACTTGGATGAATACTATCCCATGCAGCCAGATGCTGCACAAAGTTATGTGACCTTTATGAATAAAAACTTATTTGATCATGTCGATATTGAACGATCAAATATTAATATTCCTGATGGAACATTAGCAATAGACTTAATTCATAAGGCATGTGAAGCTTATGAACAAAAAATTACTGATTTAGGTGGTTTAGATATTCAAATTTTAGGAATTGGACGTACAGGTCACATTGGTTTTAATGAACCAGGATCTGCACCTAACTCTGGTACACGTGTTGTCACATTGGATGATTTAACTCGTCGTGATGCTTCTCGCGATTTTGGTGGTAAAGAAAATGTACCACGTAAAGCAATTACCATGGGAGTTGGTACCATTTTCAAAGCGAGAGAAATTATCTTGATGGCTTGGAGTGGAAACAAAGCAGAAATTATTAAAAAAGCAGTAGAAGGAAAGATTTCATCTGAGATCCCAGCTACTTATTTACAATTATCTGAAAATGTTGAATTCATTTTAGATACAGATTCTGCTTCTTTGTTAACAAGATTTGATTTGCCTTGGTTGGCTGAAGATATCGAATGGACACCTATTTTAATTAAAAAGGCTGTTGTTTGGTTGGCTTTGGAAGTGAAGAAACCAATATTAAAATTAACAGAAGAGGATTACAATAATCATGGTATGGCTAAGTTGGTGACCCAGAATGGTCCAGCTTATAATATCAATATTCAGATTTTTAATGAATTGCAACATACCATTACAGGGTGGCCTGGAGGTAAACCCAATGTTGATGATTCACAAAGACCTGAGCGTGCTAGTCCGGCAAAGAAAACGTCCATTGTTTTCTCTCCGCACCCAGATGATGATGTAATCTCTATGGGAGGTACTTTCATTCGTTTAGCAGATCAAGGTCACAACGTCCATGTTGCTTATCAAACTTGTGGTAACACAGCTGTTTGGGATGATGATGTTGTCCGTTATTTGGAATTTGCAGAAGATTTCGCAAATGAGATGGGTATTGATTCATCAAAAATATCAGCATTATACAAAGAGAGTCGTGAGATTTTTGATAACAAAAAACCAAACCAAATCGATACAGATATCGTTCGTAAAATAAAAGCTTTGATCCGTAAAGGAGAAGCTATTGCGGGAGCAAGATTTGTTGGTTTACCAGATACGAATATTCATTTTCAAGATTTACCTTTCTACGATAGACAAAAATTTGCGAAGGATGTTTCTTTTGAAGATGATATCCAACTAACAATGGAGTTATTGCGCAAGGTAAAACCGCATCAAGTATTTGCTGCAGGAGATTTTGCGGATCCACATGGTACACATAAAATATGTTTTAATATTATATTTGAAGCATTGAGTCGCTTGAAAGCTACTGATGAATGGACGAAAGATTGTTGGTTGTGGTTATACCGTGGTGCTTGGCATGAATACCCAATTCATGAAATTGAAATGGCTGTTCCATTGTCTCCACAGGAGGTTTATCGCAAGCGTTTAGCAATTTTTAAACATCAATCACAAAAAGATCTTCCTGTTTTCCCAGGAGATGATCCACGTGAGTTTTGGGTACGTGCAGAAGATCGTACAAGCGAAACTGCAGGACTTTATGATCAATTAGGATTAGCAAATTACGAGGCGATTGAAGCTTTTGTAAGATGGAAATTCTAACGAGACTTTAATTATAATGAAAAGGCTTTCCACAATTGGAAAGCCTTTTTTATGAGCTTTAATTATTCAGTCTGCGCGATTGCGATTCCGACTTTAATAGATTCTTAAACCTTCATGTTTTGAATACGTACGGCATTTAGAATAGCGACCAACGCCACACCGACATCTGCAATTACAGCTTCCCATAGATTCGCGATACCACCAGCACCTAAAATGAGCACGATAACTTTAACCGATAAAGCTAAGATGATGTTCTGCCAAACAATCTGACGGGTTATTTTTCCGATTTTTATGGCTGATAGTATTTTATCTGGCTCATCATTTTGGATGACGATATCAGCCGTTTCGATCGTTGCATCTGCACCAAGTCCACCCATTGCAATACCGACATGAGCTAATGCAACAACAGGAGCGTCATTAACACCATCGCCTGCAAAAGCGACTTTTCTACGAGCATCCAAAAGCTCTTGTACATGTTTTACTTTATCCTCTGGTAATAAGTTGCCATAGGCCTTGTCAATTTTTAATTGACGAGCAGCTTCGTCGACAACGGATTGTTTGTCTCCAGATAACATGACTGTATAAAGCCCCTGTTCTTTCATGCTTTGAATAACAGACCCAGCTTCTTCTTTGATCTGATCAGCAACAGTAATATAACCCACATATTGATGCTCTATGGCAAGAATAACAATGGAATCGACAATGGTATTGATTTCTGAGGGATATTTAATTTGATACTTATCTAATAGCTTGCTGTTTCCAGCTAAGATCGTTTTGTTTTGAATGATCGCCTTCAGGCCATGACCTGCTATTTCCTCCACATGATCGATTGAAAAACTGCTGTTGATATCTTGGCGATAACGTCGAATAGCACTAGCAATAGGATGTGTCGACTGCGATTCAATGGATTTAGCATACCGAATGAAATCCTCTTCAGATATAGCTGTTGCCACTACAACATCCTTCACCTCAAATACTCCTTTGGTAAGTGTACCTGTCTTATCCATAACTACTGTATCGATGGTGCTAATCGCGTCTAAAAAATTACCTCCTTTAAAAAGAATCCCATTGCGGGAAGCTAAACCAATCCCTCCAAAATATCCCAATGGAATAGAAACAACTAAAGCACATGGACAGCTGATCACTAGAAAGACAAGGCCTCTATAGAACCATTCTCTAAACGAATAATCTGCGACAAAGAAATAAGGTAATAGACAAACAGAAATGGCTAAGGCGAAAACAACAGGAACATAAATCTTAGAAAATTTAGTAATGAATAGCTGTGTCTGTGATTTTCTAGCCGTAGCATCTTGAACCATTTCGAGTATTTTGCTTAGCTTACTGTCTTTAAACAGGCTTGTTACGCGTACTTTACTCACGGTATTGAGGTTGATCATACCAGCCAGTACTTCATCTCCCTTATATTTCGTGTCAGGTTTACTCTCACCAGTCAAAGCAGCAGTATTGAAAGCAGCAGCTTCGGTTTCTAAGAGCCCATCTAAAGCGACTTTTTCTCCAGCTTTTACTAGGATGATTTCATCAATGTTAATTTCCTTAGGGTGAGTTTCCATCTCTGTATTATTCCTAATGACTGTTACAGACTCGGGTCTTATATCTAAAAGTGATTTGATATTGCCTTTAGCGCGGTCCACAGCGGTATCCTGAAACCATTCCCCGACCTGGTAGAATAGCATTACTGCAACTCCTTCTTCGTATTCTCCAATTGCAAATGCTCCAATTGTAGCAACTGTCATCAGGACAAATTCATTAAAGAAATCGCCTCGGATACTTTTTCGAAGAGCAAGTTTTAATACAGGCAGGCCTGCTAAAAAATAAGCGGCTAGACAGCAGGCAAATTTTACCTTATCGGGTAACGAAACCTTAAAAATATACGTTAGCGCAAGTAAACCCATTAAAATAAGAAAAGAAAGAATAAGGTCTATTTTCTCTCGATACCAAGGTTTGTTTTCCTGAAGGTGTTCATGATGATCAATTGAATTTTCGCACATAATAATTCTCTTTCTAGTACTAATTTACTGCGATTAACAAGATAAGAAATATAAATTAATTAAAAACAAAAGGCTTCCTGTGTTCAGTAGGAAGCCTTTTGTTTTAAAAAGTTTTATTTTAATCTTTTTTACTTGGAAATAACTTTCCAACGATCATTTCTAATACAGCAACTACGATTGCAAAAAGAGCTGCTGTCCAAAAACCAGAGACATCAAATTTTGAACCTAATAGGGAGTCTGTTAATAAAATCATTAACACCGTAATGATAAAAGAAACCAATCCAAGTGTTAGCCAATTCAGTGGAAAAGTGAATAATCTCAAAATGGATCCAACAGTTGCGTTAACAAATCCAATAACAAGACCTGTTACAATAGCCCATAGGAAGCTTTCAACATGTACTCCAGGAGATATATAAGCAGCTAATGCTATGACTATACCTGTAATAAGTAGGCTAATAATAAATTTCATGATATTATAATTTTAGTTAATTCGTAATAAAAATATATCAAATGCGATGCCAAATTACAAAGAAGAAATATGCGAAATAGGAATATAAACCGATTAAACTTTTCGTATTATTTTGAGTTTAATAGATTAAATAGTTTATATATTATGCAGGCATAATATTTTTTTGTAAATTCATCTAACAATTATAAATAAACAGTATGAAAAAAATGATCATGACGCTAATGATGTTGTTTACATCACTGGCAATTTTCGCTCAATCGGATCCTATTATTGGGAAATGGCAAAATCCTAGCGGAGAAGGAAGAATAGAAATCTACAAAAAAGGAGATAAATACTTTGGTAGATTATATTGGTTAAAAGAACCGAATGATGCACAAGGACATCCTAAAAAAGATACGAAGAACCCAGAAAAGAGTTTGCAAAGTAGACAAACTCAAGGTTTGGAGATTTTGACTAATTTCTCTAAGGATGGAGATGTTTTTAGCGATGGTAAAATCTATGACCCTAAATCAGGAAAAACATATAGCTGTAAGATGACCTTACAGGGAAATAATAAGTTGGATATTCGTGGCTATGTCGGTGTGAGTTTATTTGGACGGACTGAGACCTGGAAAAAAATTAATTAATATTTTAAGCTAGAAAAGGAAAGCGCTACTTATTTTAAGAGCGCTTTTTCTTTTTTTGAAGTCTTAATTTTTAAAAACATTGTATAATTAATTTAATAGCAGTAATTTCAGCAACAGAATTAATATCAATAGAACTGCTATGGCTGTTAAAATGTCCTATTCTGAGAATATAAAACTTGCTTTACAATCTATTGTGGGCAATAAGTTGCGTACATTTTTAACAGCACTTATTATTGCCATAGGTATTACAGCATTGATAGGCGTATTAACCTCTATTGACGCCATTAAATCCTCTTTGACAGATTCTTTTTCTTCCATGGGATCTAATTCTTTTAATATTCGAAATCGAGGTTTAAATGTACGAATTGGAAATAGTGGTGAACGATCTAAAGTTTATTCCGCTATTACGTACCGTGAAGCATCTAGCTTTAAAGAACAGTTCAATTTTGATGCGGTTACTTCGATAAGTGCGAATGTCTCTTGGGCAGCAACAGCCAAATATAAATCAGAGAAAACAAATCCAAATATTGGTGTCATTGGTACAGATGAAGCCTATTTAAAGACTTCGGGCTATAATCTAGCTTTAGGACGTAACTTTACAGCTAGAGATGTTTTTATTGGAAATTCTGTCGTCATTATTGGTGATGAGGTGTATCAAAAAATATTCAAAGGAACAGTTAATCCAATCGGAGAATTTATGACGATTGGGGGGGTACGCTATCAGGTGATAGGCGTACTAAAAAATAAAGGGTCAAGTGCTGGAATGGGAGCAGATAAAGCTTGTTTTATTCCGTTAACAAAAGCAAGGACAGTAATGGGGGGGCAGGAGCCATCCTATACCATTACGGTATCTTCTAATGATCCTATTCGTTTAGAAGCAGCTGTGGGC
Source organism: Sphingobacterium sp. SRCM116780 (assembly GCF_021442025.1). NCBI lineage: Bacteria > Pseudomonadati > Bacteroidota > Sphingobacteriia > Sphingobacteriales > Sphingobacteriaceae > Sphingobacterium > Sphingobacterium sp. SRCM116780. Next base: position 3,591,010 of record NZ_CP090446.1, on the reverse strand, counting down.
GAAGCGACTATTGTTTTTCGAAATATTCGGGGATTAACAGCCAAGCAAGGTTCCGATTTTGAAATTACAAAGTCTGATGCGGTGGCGCAGATCTTATTGCAGAATATGGTGATCGTGACCATGGGAGCTGTCGTTATTGCACTAATCACGTTAATAGGAGCATCTATTGGCTTGATGAATATCATGCTGGTATCCGTAACAGAACGAACACGAGAGATCGGGATTCGAAAAGCAATTGGAGCAACACCATCCGTGATTAGAAAGCAATTTTTAATAGAAGCTGTTGTCATTTGTTTGATAGGTGGTGCTGCTGGAATTTTGTTGGGTATTGTTATTGGCAATGCACTTGCTTTACAATTAGGGGCCTCCTTTATTGTACCATGGAATTGGATCTTTTTAGGATTCACAGTTTGTGTTATCGTGGGCATGATTTCAGGCTATTACCCTGCCTCAAAAGCATCAAAACTAGATCCTGTTGAAGCTTTACGTTATGAATAATAAAATTGTGCAAACGGTTTAACGCACGCTTTGTCCATTAATAACACAAACTTCATGTATTGCCTAAGAAAAATCTTCTTATAAAGTCTTATTATTGTAGAAAATTTTGAACTATTATGTATAAAACTCTTCAACCTGCATTGCAGAAAGAATTGGCAGCGATTAAAGAAGCTGGTTTGTATAAAGAAGAACGCGTAATTACTACGCCTCAAGGTGCTGACATTAAAGTGAGTACTGGTGAAGATGTCATCAATTTTTGTGCAAATAACTACTTAGGATTATCATCACATCCAAAAGTAACGGAAGCTGCAAAGAAAGCGATTGACTCACATGGCTATGGTATGTCTTCTGTACGTTTTATTTGTGGAACGCAGGATGTTCACAAAGAGTTGGAAGCAAAAATTTCTAAATTTTTAGGAACAGAAGATACGATTTTATATGCAGCAGCTTTCGATGCTAATGGAGGTGTATTTGAACCCTTATTAGGAGCTGAAGATGCTATCATTTCAGATGAATTGAATCACGCTTCCATTATCGATGGTGTTCGTTTGTGTAAGGCACAACGTTTTCGTTATAAGAATGCCGATATGGCTGATCTAGAAGCACAACTACAAGCCGCTTCAGGTGCACGTCACCGTATCATTGTAACCGACGGGGCTTTCTCTATGGATGGTTCTGTCGCTCCTTTAGATCAAATTTGTGATCTAGCAGATAAATACGAAGCTTTAGTGATGATTGATGAATCACATTGTACTGGTTTTATTGGTAAAACAGGTCGTGGTACACATGAATTGTACAATGTAATTGACCGTGTTGATATTATCACAGGAACATTGGGTAAAGCATTAGGCGGTGCATCGGGAGGTTTTACTTCTGGCCGTAAAGAAATTATTGATATGTTACGTCAACGTTCTCGTCCATATTTATTTTCGAATACTTTGGCCCCAGCTATCGCGGGCGCTTCTGTAGCGGTATTGGATATGCTAAGTGAGACCACAGATTTACGTGATAAATTAGAGTCAAACACGACTTATTTCCGTGAAAAAATGACCGCAGCAGGTTTTGATATTAAACCAGGATTCCATCCTATAGTGCCTGTTATGCTGTATGATGCCAAGTTGGCGCAAGAATTTGCGAGTAAAATGTTGGCCGAAGGTATCTATGTGATTGGCTTCTATTATCCTGTTGTTCCGCAAGGAAAAGCACGTATTCGTGTTCAAATTTCTGCAGGTCACGAGGTTAGCCATTTGGATAAAGCAATAGCTGCATTCACAAAAGTTGGAAAAGAATTAGGTGTAATCAAATAAAATACACAGAGTTATATAAATTTGTGATGCAAAATACTTATCTTTGCACCCTGAATTTAAAACAAATTTACTTGCTGGATGCAAAATATTAGAAATATAGCGATTATCGCTCACGTCGATCACGGTAAAACTACGTTGGTAGACAAAATCTTACACTTCACTAATCTTTTTAGAGACAATGATGGTACAGGTGATTTAATTCTAGATAACAATGATTTAGAACGTGAACGCGGTATTACAATCGTTGCTAAAAACGTTTCTGTTCAATATAAAGGTGTAAAAATCAACGTAATTGATACTCCTGGTCACGCCGATTTTGGTGGTGAAGTTGAGCGTGTATTGAAAATGGCTGATGGTGTTGTGTTATTGGTAGATGCTTTTGAAGGCCCAATGCCTCAAACACGTTTCGTAACGCAAAAAGCCTTAGCTTTAGGTTTGAAACCCCTAGTTGTTGTTAATAAAGTAGACAAAGAAAACTGTCGTCCTGAAGAGGTTTATGAGAATGTATTTGATCTGTTCTTTAGCTTAGATGCTACAGAAGAACAATTAGCATTCCCTGTTTTATACGGATCTTCGAAAAATGGTTGGATGTCAACAGATTGGAAAGAGCCAAAAGAAGATGTATCTGAATTATTAGATGCGATCATCTCTCATTTTCCACCATCTCCTTTTTATGAAGGTACTTTGCAAATGCAAATTACATCTTTAGATTACTCTACTTTCGTAGGTCGTATCGCAATTGGACGTGTTGCACGCGGAACAATCAAAGAAGGTCAACCCATCTCATTGATGAAACGTGATGGCAAAATCGTTAAATCTCGTGTGAAAGAATTACATACGTTCGAAGGTTTAGGTCGTCGTCGTGTTACGGAGGTTTTATGTGGTGATATTTGTGCTGTAGTTGGTATCGAAGGTTTTGATATTGGTGATACTATCGCTGATTTTGAAAACCCAGAGCAATTAGAAGTAATCCATATCGATGAGCCTACAATGAACATGTTGTTCACGATTAATAACTCTCCTTTCTTTGGTAAAGAAGGTAAATTAGTTACTTCTCGTCATATTCATGATCGTTTACAAAAAGAATTAGAGAAAAACTTAGCATTACGTGTAGTTCCTACAGAATCACCTGATGCATGGTTAGTATATGGTCGTGGTATTCTCCATTTATCCGTATTGATCGAAACAATGCGTCGTGAAGGTTACGAATTGCAAGTAGGTCAACCGCAAGTTATCTTGAAAGAAATTGATGGTAAGAAATGTGAGCCAGTAGAGGTATTGGTTGTAGATGTTCCTGCTGAAGTTTCTGGTAAAGTAATCGAATTGGTAACACAACGTAAAGGTGAGTTATTGATTATGGAAACAAAAGGTGAAATGCAACACTTAGAGTTCGAAATCCCTTCTCGTGGTATCATTGGTTTACGTAACAACGTATTGACTGCTACTGCTGGTGAAGCTGTAATGGCACACCGTTTGAAAGGTTACGAGCCTTGGAAAGGTACAATCCCTGGACGTTTGCATGGTGTATTAATCTCTTTAGATAAAGGTACTACAACAGCTTATTCTATCGATAAATTACAAGATCGTGGTAGATTCTTCGTTGATCCAGGAGTGGATATTTATGAAGGACAAATCTTAGGTGAGCATATCCGTGATAACGATTTAACCATTAACATCGTTAAAGGAAAGCAATTAACAAATATGCGTGCTTCTGGTACAGATGATAACACACGTATCGCTCCAGCAATTAAATTCTCTTTAGAGGAATCTATGGAATATATCCAAGCAGATGAGTACATCGAGGTAACACCTTTATCTACTCGTTTACGTAAGATCTACTTAACAGAGAATGAACGTAAAGTAAATGGAAAAAAATTCCAATAAGCGTATTGGATAAATGATAATAGGGAAGCCTTCGAGAAATCGGAGGCTTTTTTTGTTAAGTTTTACTTCCTCTTATAGCTATTTTGTAACATATTCACCAGCGATTGGTCAACACATAGATGCCCTCTGTTTTTATGCTATTAACGTTTATAAGTACAAATCGTTGTGAAACTTCTTTCGTAATAAAATTAGTGCAAAGTATATATTGTCAATATAATTTTCGATTTTTATTGTAACCTCTTATTAAAACACTAAAGATATTATTATGAGAAAAACTAACCTAAACTATATTTCATCAAAAAGAATCTTATTATATACCTTGTTTTTAAGCTTTTTAGCTACGGAAAATGGATTTGCACAAAGTAGATCTCCGCAAGAACTACAGGTATTAGAACCAATTGTTAAAAAAATTGTTGAGGAAGCGAATCAAAATTCTCATTTAGAATCCCTCGCTTTTGAATTATTAGACGTTGTGGGACCGCGTTTAGTGGGTACACCTGGAATGACCCGTGCGAATGAATGGGCATTAGCCAAGTTTGAAAGTTGGGGTATCGCTGCTCAGAATCAGAAGTTTGGTGAGTGGAGAGGTTGGGAACGTGGGATTTCGCATATCGATATGATGGCACCTCGTGTAAAGACATTAGCAGGGACACAGCTCGCATGGAGTCCGAGTACAAAGGGAAAAAGTATACAAGGAGAGGTGATCGCACTTCCAGACGTGAAGGACTCTTTATCTTTTAACAATTGGTTACCTTCCGTGAAAGGGAAATTCGTGATGATCTCCATGCCACAACCCACAGGTCGTCCTGATCACAATTGGGAAGAGTTTGGAACAAAGCAGTCTATTGAAAAAATGAACAAGTCGCGAGATTCTTTAACCGTTTTGTGGAACAACCGTATCAAAGCTTCGGGCATGTCTGCTAATGCTCTTCCTTCAGCTTTAGAAGATGCTGGAGCAGTAGGTATTTTGACCAGTAATTGGTCCAGAGAATTTGGGGCAAATAAAATATTTGGAGCACGATCATATAAAGCCCCATCTTTGGATATTTCGTTAGAAGACTATGCCATGTTATATCGTCTTGCAGAAAAAGGAATTAAACCGAAGGTTAGCGTAGAGACCGCTTCAAAAGACTTGGGTAATGTCCCTTCATTTAATACAATTGCAGAAATTAAGGGAAGTGAATTTCCCAATGAATATGTTATTCTTTCAGCACACCTTGATTCTTGGGAAGGTGGTTCTGGAGCAACAGACAATGGAACCGGAACGATTGCGATGATGGAAGTTGCGCGTATATTGAAAAAAATAGTACCCAATCCTAAGCGAACGATTTTGATTGGTTTGTGGGGAAGTGAAGAGCAGGGGTTAAATGGTTCTCGTTCTTTTGTATTGGATAATCCAGATATCATCGAAAAGACACAAGCCGTTTTTAATTTAGATAATGGTACAGGTCGAGTAGAAAGAATTAATGGTTCAGGCTTTGTTCATGCCTATGATTTTATCTCTCGTTGGATCTCTGCTGTACCCACAGCCGTTACGAAAGATATCAAAACTGAATTTCCCGGTCTTCCAGGAGGAGGAGGGTCAGACCATTCTTCTTTTGTGGCAGCAGGAGTACCCTCCTTTATGTTGAGCTCTTTATCATGGGGTTACTTTAATAATACTTGGCATACCAATTTAGACACCTATGACAAGCTCGTATTTGATGATCTGAAGTACAATGTTATCCTTACTGCTGTGATGGCTTATAAAGCTTCCGAAGAGCCTAAGTTAGTCGATCGAGAACAACGTGTCTTGCCATTGGGAAGCGACGGCAAACCAGGTGTTTGGCCCCCGATTAGACAACCAAGGAGAACAGGTGTTGGTTATTAAATTGCCAAATTATTAAGAATTTGTAAAATATTAGGCTTTTCTTAGTCCGTGTTATTAATAAGGATTTTAAATACCTATTTTTGTTTATATCTGTATGTCAGATTGAAGCAAATTAGACTGGAATTTATAAATGGCAAAAACACAGGATCATAGTCCGAAAAATTATATTCAAATAAAAGGAGCAAGGGTCAATAATCTAAAGAATATTGATATCGATATTCCCAAAAATAAATTGGTTGTCATTACAGGTATGTCAGGTTCAGGAAAATCTTCTTTAGCTTTTGACACGCTGTATGCCGAAGGGCAGCGTCGATATGTAGAAAGTCTATCTTCTTATGCACGACAATTCATGGGAAGAATGAATAAACCTGAAGTTGATTACATCAAAGGAATTGCACCTGCTATTGCTATTGAGCAACGTGTGATTACCAGTAACCCACGTTCAACAGTAGGAACTTCGACCGAGATCTATGATTATTTGAAGCTATTATACGCACGAATAGGTAAAACAATATCCCCGATATCAGGTCGATTAGTTACAAAAGATACCGTATCAACGATTGTTGATTTTGTCGCTAATCTGGAGGAAGGTACCTCGATAACGATCTATGCACCGCTTATCCCTGCTAATGATCGTAAGTTGAAAGAAGAATTGTCTTTATTGCTACAAAAAGGATTTGTACGGATCAAGCACAACGGCGATTTGCAGAAAATAGAGACCATTATTGATGATCGAAAAGTCGATAACAAAGCAATTAAAGAACATGAAATAGAAATTGTTATTGATCGTGTTCGTATTGAAAAAGATGACGATACCTTAAATCGACTTTCAGATTCTATTCAAACAGCCTTGTTTGAAGGAAAAGGAAATTGTTCCATAGCCGTTGGAGATGATATACATCATTTCTCAGATCGTTTCGAACTTGATGGTATTTTATTCGAAGAACCAACCCCTAACTTCTTCAGTTTTAATAACCCTTATGGTGCTTGCCGTCGTTGTGAAGGTTATGGGAAAGTAATTGGTATTGATGCAGACTTGGTGATTCCAGACAAAAGCCGATCCGTATACGATGGTGCTATTGCACCTTGGCGTGGAGAAAAAATGGGAGAATGGTTGCAGGCACTTGTAAAAGTTGCTTTAAAATTTGATTTCCCTATTCATCGTTCCTATTCCGACTTAACAGATGCGCAGAAAAAAGTGCTTTGGACTGGAAATAAATATTTTGCAGGACTCAATCAGTTTTTTGAAGAACTAGAAGAACAAACGTATAAGATTCAATATCGCGTTATGTTATCACGCTATCGCGGTAAAACAGACTGTCCAGACTGTCATGGATCACGTTTACGTAAAGATGCTACCTATGTCAAAGTTGCGGATAAGTCGATTACGGATATTGTGTTGATGCCATTGGATAAAGCATTGGCTTTCTTTAAAACCTTAACGTTAGAAGGAAATGATCTATTAATCGCAAAGCGATTATTATCAGAGATCGACAGTCGATTACAGTTTTTATGTGATGTAGGATTGAGCTATTTAACGTTAAATCGTCTCTCTAACTCCCTTTCTGGAGGAGAATCTCAACGTATCAATCTAGCAACCTCTTTAGGTAGTTCGTTAGTTGGGTCTATTTATGTATTGGATGAGCCAAGTATTGGTTTACATCCCAGAGATACCCAAAGACTGATTGGCGTTTTAAAATCATTACGAGATATCGGAAATACGGTCATTGTAGTCGAGCATGAGCAAGAAATGATGGAATCCGCCGATTATCTGATTGATATTGGCCCAGAGGCTGGTGTGAATGGAGGGGAACGGGTTTTTGCAGGAGAATATGATGCGATCCTAAAAGATACGAAAAGTTTAACCGGTCGATATTTAAGCGGGAAAGAAAAAATTGTTATTCCACAACATCGCCGTAAGTGGAACAACGCTATTACCATAAAGGGAGCACATGAAAATAATCTACAGGGAATCGATGTTACTTTTCCACTCCATAACTTTACGGTTGTTACTGGAGTTTCAGGCTCAGGAAAAACTTCCTTAGTGAAAAGAATTTTATATCCCGCCTTGCAGAAGGCAATTGGTAATTACTCTGGAGAGCAGACGGGTGTATATGATGGGATTGAGGGAGATATTGGTCAAGTAGAACAAATTGAAATGGTTGATCAGAATCCAATCGGTCGATCTTCTCGTTCTAATCCTGTTACCTATGTGAAGGCTTGGGATGAAGTTAGAGCATTGTATTCAAATTTGCCTATTGCTAAAGCAGCAGGATTGAAACCTGCAGCATTTTCATTCAATGTGGAAGGTGGCCGATGTGATATTTGCCAGGGAGAAGGAGAGGTGAAGATTGAAATGCAATTTATGGCAGATATTGTATTGCCCTGTGAAGCATGTGAAGGCAAGCGATTTAAGCAACATGTCTTAGACGTACAGTATAAACATAAATCCGTTGCTGATGTTCTTGAATTGAGTGTGGATGAAGCGATTGTTTTCTTTGCTGATCAAGCAAAAATCTTGTCAAAATTGCAACCTCTACAAGATGTGGGATTAGGATATGTCAAATTGGGACAATCTTCGAGTACGTTATCTGGTGGAGAAGCACAACGGATCAAATTGGCTTCCTTCTTAATTAAAGGGAATAATAGTAAAAAAACCTTATTCATTTTTGATGAACCGACAACAGGACTTCATTTTCATGATATTAAGAAGCTGCTGAAATCATTTGATGCATTGATGGCTTTAGGCAATAGTATTCTAGTTATCGAGCATAATATGGATATGATTAAATCGGCAGATTGGGTTATTGATATTGGTCCAGAAGGAGGAGATCGAGGAGGTAAATTGGTTTTTGCTGGTCTTCCGGAGGATTTAGTCCATTGTAAAGATTCTTATACAGGACAATATTTACAATCACATTTAAAAGATTAGTTTTTACATTTATAGCCTAAATAGAACAAAAGACATGATTAAAAAAATGTTAATAATGATGTGTGTAGGGTTTTGTAGCCTAACAAGCTTTGCACAGTCACCAGAACGTCCTAAGTTAGTCGTTGGTCTTATGGTTGACCAAATGCGATGGGATTATTTGTATCGATTTGCGGAACGTTATGGCAATGATGGGTTTAAAAGATTGTTGAATGAAGGGTTTTCTTGCGAAAACACGTTGATCAATTATATTCCTACCTATACGGCGATTGGACATAGTTCCGTGTATACAGGATCTGTACCTGCTATACATGGTATTGCGGGGAATGATTGGATTATGGAGCAGACGGGTAAAGCGATGTACTGTACGCAAGATGATAATGTACTAGGCGTAGGAACAACAGAAGCTGAAGGAAAACAATCCCCTCGTAATCTCCTTGCTTCAACGATTACCGATCAATTGAAATTAGCGACAAATTTTAAATCTAAAGTTATTGGTATTGCGATCAAAGATCGTGGTGGTATTCTTCCAGCAGGTCATTTTGCTGATGCCGCTTATTGGTTTGAATCAAAATCAGGAAATTGGATCACCAGTAATTTCTACATGGATAAACTACCAAAATGGGTAGAGGGTTTCAATAAGAAAAAACTTGCTGAAAAATATTTGAAACAAGATTGGAAACCATTACACGATTTATCAACGTATACCGCAAGTATTGCTGATGATAATGTGTATGAAGGTAAATATGCAGGAGAAGCAAGTCCGACATTGCCTCGTGAAACATCGAAGTTAATGCAAACGGAAGGGTTCGAGTTAATTAAAACAACCCCTATGGGTAATACGTTAACATTAGATCTGGCAAAAGCAGCGATTGAAAATGAAAAGCTAGGAAATAACCCAACAAAAAGTACCGACTTTCTATGTGTAAGTTTATCGGCAACAGATTATGTAGGTCACCGTTATTCACTTTCTTCTGTAGAGATCGAAGATATCTATTTGCGACTAGATCGTGAACTAGCAGATCTATTCAATTATTTGGATAAGTCTGTAGGTGCAGGAAACTATACGTTCTTTTTAACAGCAGATCATGCAGCCTCTTATAATTCACGTTATTTCATGGACATGAAAGGAAATGGTGGTTACTTCCCAAGTAGACAGATCCTCACCTCGTTAAATAAAGACTTGGAAGCTAAGTATGGACAAGAAAAGCTTGTAAAAAGCTTAATGAACTACCAGGTTCATTTGGATAACGCAAAAATAGAGCAATTCAAATTGGACGAGGAAGCGATTAAAGCCGATATTATCAAACAGTTGAAAAAAGAGGACGGAGTTGCTTTTGTATTTGATATGTCGAAAGGAGATGTTTTACAAGCACCACTTGCGATACGAGAAAAAGCAATCAATGGCTATAATTTGAAACGAAGTGGGGTGATCCAAATCGTCGTAGAGCCACAATGGTATGATGGTACACCACGATCTACTGGTACTACGCACGGAACGTGGTCGAGTTTTGACTCGCATATCCCTTTAGTGTTTATGGGTTGGGGTATCAAACACGGTGTTTCTAATAAAGCGGTCAATGTTACGGACATTGCACCTACATTAGCGGCTTTACTACATGTAATGGAACCAAATGGAAATATTGGAACCCCAATCGTAGAAGTTCTTGGGCAGTAGTATTTGTTTAATGCTATATAATCGATAGAATTTAGTAGATTTGTAGATAAATTTTTAGTATAGCCTATGCTTTCCAAAAAAACAAAATATGCCATTAAAGCCCTGATGGTTTTAGGCAGAAACTATGGTAAGGATCCCATGCAGATTGTGAAAATTGCTGAAGAAGAAAATATTCCTAAGAAATTCTTAGAACAAATTCTACTAGAAATGCGCAATGCGGGGATTTTATACAGTAAAAAAGGTGCTGGAGGTGGCTATAGCTTAAATAAAGCTCCTGAAGATGTGTTTTTATCTCAGGTGATGCGATTAATTGATGGACCTATCGCTCTTTTACCTTGCGTCAGTCTTAATTTTTATCGTTCATGTGACGAGTGTACAACGGAACATGCCTGTGGTATACGCGATACTTTTGTCGAGGTACGTAACGCAATGTTGCAAATATTGAATGATACCAGCGTGGCAAATTTAATTAATAAAGAAAAACAGTTAAACCTGGACACATCAGAAGAAGTATAATCAAAAAGATAAGCATATAGAAAAGGGTCGAATTAAAATTTTAATTCGACCCTTTTCCTTTTGATGAAGACAATAGCATTATCTTACTGTACTACCTGGTTTAATCGCCGTTGAAGGATTAACAAAGTCCAAACGACCATCAGCATCTTCAGCCATCAAAATCATCCCCTGCGATGTAATTCCTTTGATTTCGCGCGGTTCTAAATTGACCAATATAGATACTTGTTTACCAATGATCTCTTCGGGTGTGAAAAATTCTGCAATACCCGAAACGACAGTACGTTGATCTAAGCCCGTATCAATTTTAATTTTTAATAATTTCTTTGTTTTAGCGACTTTTTCAGCCTCTAATATAGTTCCTACACGAATATCTAATTTCGTAAAGTCATCAAAAGAAATATTTTCTTTAACAGGATCTGTTTTTGCATTTGCAGCAGCATTTGCTATTTTAGCTTCAACCAATTTATTTAATTGGAAATCAACCTGTTCATCAGTTATTTTTTCAAATAATAACTGCACTTCACTTAATTGATGACCTTCAGCAATTAAATCTGTTTTTCCAGCATCTTCCCAATTCAATTGCGCTAAATTAAGCATCTCGAATAGCTTAGTAGCTGTTTTTGGAAGGAATGGCTGCGCTAAAACCGCTAAATTTGCTACGATCTGAGTCGCGACATTCAAAACTGTTTTTACACGCTCTTCATCAGATTTAATAACTTTCCAAGGCTCTTCATCAGCTAAATATTTGTTTCCTAGACGAGCAACATTCATGAAGTAAGACATCGCTTCTCTAAAACGGTATTGCTGAATAGAACCCGTGATTGCGTCTGGAAATTTTGCTAATTCAGCAAAAGTATGTTGATCAACTTCGTTAAAAGGAGATCCATTTAAGACCTTTCCATCAAAATATTTATGCGATAATACCATGACACGGTTGACAAAGTTACCTAAAATAGCAACCAGCTCATTATTTACACGCGCCTGGAAATCTTTCCATGTAAATTCACTATCCGATGTCTCTGGAAGAATAGACGTCAATACATAACGCAATTCATCTTGTTTTCCAGGGAACTCTTGTAAGTATTCATGTAACCAAACAGCATGATTACGAGAAGTCGACAATTTGTCTCCCTCTAGGTTTAAGAATTCATTTGCAGGAACATTGTCTGGCAAAATATATTCACCATGTGCATGTAAGATTGCAGGGAAAATAATACAATGGAATACAATATTATCTTTTCCAATGAAGTGAATTAAACACGAGTCGTCTTCAGGATTGGCTTGTTTTTTCCAATAATCTTCCCAATTTTTACCATGATCGATTGCCCACTGTTTCGTTGCTGAAATATAACCAATAGGAGCATCTAACCATACATATAGTTTTTTACCTGCTGCTTCTTTTAAAGGAACATCTACCCCCCAATCTAAGTCACGTGTCATCGAACGAGGTTGTAAACCCGATTTTAACCAAGATTGGCATTGACCAAACACATTGGATTTCAGGACATCTTTTTTACCTTCAATCAACCATTTTTCTAACCAAGGTTGATATTTATCTAAAGGCAAGTACCAGTGTTTTGTTTTCTTTAAAATCGGCGTTTTACCACTCAATGTTGATACTGGATTAATTAAATCTGTTGGATTTAATGAAGTACCACATTTTTCACACTGATCACCATAAGCACCTTCCGATTTACAATTGGGGCAGGTACCGACAATGTAACGATCGGCCAAGAATTGATGAAAATCTTCATCATAATATTGCTCTGAAAACTTCTCTATAAATTCACCTTTTTCATATAAATTCAGAAAAAACTCTTGCGACAATTCATGATGAATAGGCTCTGAAGTACGGTGGTAGATATCGAATGCAATGCCGAATTGCTCAAAGCTTTCTTTGATTTGTGCATTGTATTTATCAATAATTTGTTGCGGTGTGATCCCTTCTTTTTTTGCACGAATTGTGATGGCAGCACCATGTTCATCAGAACCACAAACATACACCACGTCTTTGTTGTTAAGACGTAAATAACGAACAAAAATATCACCAGGAATATAGGCACCGGCCAAATGGCCAATATGTAAAGGACCATTCGCATAAGGCAATGCCGAAGTAATGGTGTAACGTTTTTTGGATATATTACTCAATGCTGTACAGTAAATTAGTAGTTGGCGAAATAAAAAAACAACACAAATGTTTGTTTCTTTCACAAAGATAATTCAATTTGCGGTATTAAAATAAAGATTATGACGAAAATACCTGAATTTCTTAAAGCAGGGGATAAAGTTGCAATTGTCAGTCCTGCAAGCTTTATTCGAGGAAATATAGATATAGCTATCAAAATATTAACATCTTGGGGCTTGGAAGTTGTTATTGGGAAAACTGTAACCGCTTCCTATCATCAATTCGCAGGCGATGATCAGCTGCGAGCAGCAGATCTACAATGGGCCCTGGATGACAAATCAATAAAAGCAGTTTTTGCTGCTCGAGGAGGATACGGCTGTGTGCGTATCATTGATCAACTTGATTTTTCAACGTTTAAAAAACATCCAAAATGGGTGATCGGTTTTAGTGATATCACCGTTTTACACAGCCATATCCAACGACAGTTTGGAATACCGACGATACATGGTCAAATGCCAAAATCATTTGAGGCAGGTACCGAAGCCTCTTTAGCAACATTGAAAGCGGCATTATTTGGCGAGTCTGTCAATTATAAATACGAACAAGAAGAAATGCCAAATCGAGTAGGGGAAGCAGAAGGTATACTTACAGGAGGAAATTTAGCTATTTTATTATCCATATTGGCGTCCAAATCTGATGTCAATTATGATCATAAGATTTTATTTATTGAAGATGTTGGCGAAACTTTCTACAGTGTAGATCGGATGCTGTGGGCGCTAAAACGTGCAGGTAAATTTGATAAAATCAAAGGGTTAATTGTCGGCGGATTCTCAGGGATGAAAGATGGAGATCCTTCCTTTGGGCAGTCAGTTGCAGAAATCGTCTTGGATAAAGTTCTTGAATATGATTTCCCTATTGCTTTTGCTTACCCAGCAGGACATATTGATGATAACCATGCCTTAGTTTTTGGAAAGAAAGTAAAATTGAAAACAACAAAAAAGAAAGTATCATTAAAATACATCGATTAATCATATGGCAATATTAGGCACATTAGGAAAATACAAAGATCTCGGGTTATTGATCATGCGTATCGGTTTAGGGGTCATGATGATTGTACATGGATTCCCTAAAATAATGGGGGGTGTAGCAATGTGGAAGGACTTAGGAGCTTCTATGAGTGTTTTAGGCATTCATTTTTTGCCAGTCTTTTGGGGCTTTATGGCCGCTATTGCTGAAGGTGTTGGAGGTTTGTTTTTAATCATAGGCCTTTGGAATAGACCTACTTTATTGTTTTTAGCCTTTACCATGTTGGTTGCAGCACTTGTGCATTTAGGAAAAGGAGATGGCCTAAGTGGGGCATCACATGCTATAGAATTATTCTTTGTTTTCATCGGACTCCTATTTGTAGGGCCTGGAAAATATGCTGTAGATAAGAAATAATGCAATAAATACTGAACAAAAAAAGAGGTTTGAATTTCAAACCTCTTTTTTTGTTCAGTATCCTTTTAGTAGGTTGAAACGATACCCAAATCACCGTTTTCTGTAATCACTCGAAATTTGTAAGTCGACTTGTTATTAAAAGGAATTCCTGCTTTAAATTCTTTAGATTTTAAAGTCGGTTCCGTATTATTCTCCGTATAATAAATTTTAAATCCAGGATAATCCGTATTCGCGAACAGTTTGCCGTTTTCCAATTTAACACCAACTGCAGGAACACGATAATGGTAACCCTTATTTACTTTGTCCAGTTTCTTCAGTTCATCATTTCCCAACTTTTGCATGAATCCTGCATAGCTGTTTTGGTAAGTTTGGACATCAAAGCTTGCACCGTTTTCCCAAGCTTGTTCTGGAGCCCAACCGCGATCAGCAATAGCCAATAAGCGTGGGAATATCATCTCCTCAAGACGCGTGTCATTACTGATTTTTTCAGACCACAGTCCACCCTTCACGCCTAAGAAATTAGATTTCCCCTTTTCTGTCAAATGCACTTTTGTTTGCGCAAAATCCTTCGGTAAATCTTTCCCTGAATTATCTTTGAAAAGATTGATGAAGTAATTTTCAGGCGCGAATGAATAGGCCTTGTTGATATCCACTAAACCGACCCAACTGTGTCCAGGTTCAGCAAAATTATGATCCCAAGTCATATCCAGATAATTATTGTAAGCAGAAGTAAATACAACTTTATAGCCTGCATTTGCTAAACGGTAAGCTAAATCTTCTTGCCCACCACCAATCAAATTATTCCAAACATTCAACTGAATTTTATGATCACCCAAATCAGGATTTACATCCATCCGTTTTCCAGAATTTTTCATACCCATCTCTTCCCAACCCGACATGATTAACCCCTTAGACTGACATATTTCATTAATCTCGTTGATATAATAAGGCCAAACATCATGAACAGATGTGATGCTTTGCTCCTTCATAAAAGCCGCAATTTTTGGTGATTTTTCCCATACACCAGCAGGAGTTTCATCTCCTCCTAAATCGATCATAGTCAACGGTACTCCCGCTTTTTCATGCATAGCTTTAACTTCATCTATGACCTTACTGATGAAATGATAGGTAGAGGGTAATGCTGGATTTAAAACATTATCATTCCAGTTCTGAGCAGAATTATAGACAGAAACATCATTCGGATCATGCAATAAGTACTCTTCTGCTGCTTTTAAATCTCCAGCTTGTTTAAATTTATGGTAACGCGCCTCCATTGATTTTATCGCTGCACGCGCATGTCCTGGAGTCTCAATTTCAGGGATCACTTCAATGTGTCTAGCCTGAGCATATTGTAAGATTTCAATATAATCTTGTGCACTTAAGAACTGTTTTTCTTTTGGAACAGCCCCTGATCCATAAGCAGGTTGCAAAGAATTTCCATTCTTAAAATTGGCAGAACGTACACTTCCAATTTCTGTTAATTCTGGTAACCCTGGGATTTCTAAACGCCAACCTTCATCATCGATAAAGTGAAAATGAAATTTGTTCAGTTTATATTGTGCCATCACATCCAATAGACGTAACACTTCGGCTTTACTGTGGAAGTTCCGTGCAACATCTAGCATCAAGCCCCTGTAAGGATAACGCGGTTGATCTTTTACTTGTGCAAAGGGAAAATTTAGTGTCTTATTAGACTTGCTCCAATTGGTTGCAGGCAATAACGATTTTAAACTTTGAATACCATAAAAGGCACCCGTTGCTGTACTTGCTTTGACTGTTATACCTTTACTATCGATGGTCAATTCATAAGCTTCATCTGCCAATCCGCTTGTCTTGATGATCTTAACTTGGGCATCTTTATCTTGTGTTTCCTGTGATTGAACACCTGTTTGATCCTTTAAAAATTGTGCAAAAAAAGTAGCCTCTCTTTTAAAATCAGCATCGCAAAAGATAAGAGCCGTATTTGATAATTTAAAGGTAGCATTTTTGTCAACTTGAGATTGGGTAGGTTGCGGTAAAATATCCTGCTGCACACCTTTTGAAAGAAGCTCGTTGTTGGTATACTTCTGTTCTAAATATGTTTTTCGCTCTTCTGGAGTAAAGGTGTTTTTTTGTGCTTCATAGTTTTTAATATTAGCGTAAGTACCCTTATCATCATAACTTACATATAAACCAATAGGACCATCCGTATAGTTAATAAGACCACCTTTGGTTGTAAAATTAATTTCAATGGTATCTTTAGGCTGTAAAACCAAATTGTTTTTAACAAACTCTAGTTGGAACAAATCACCATTTCGATGTGACAATTTAAATCTAGGATCAATCGAATTAGCATCTATTCCACGAATAAAATTAAACCACAAAGACCAGTCTTTAAGTGCAAGTTTTTGATTATTGGTGTTTTTAATAACTAATTTTGTCGTCGGGTTTTTTCTTAAATTTTTGCCAGTAGGAACTTCCCATTTCACCGCTATTTTATTTTCGATGTTCGCAGGAGATTGGGCAAAAAGATTTATAGAAAGAAGTCCTAAGGCAGTAGATAACCAAATAGATTTTTTGTAAAATGGATCATTCATATGTTTATAGTCTGTTGCGTTTGTTGACAACTAAAGATACAACATAAAAGGAAATAAATAATTTTTATGTTGATATTTTGATAATATGAATATACTTTCTATATTTGCACACCGAAACACAAAAAGGCCCGTTCGTCTAGGGGTTAGGACGTTAGATTTTCATTCTAGAAACAGGGGTTCGATTCCCCTACGGGCTACAAAAAATCACATTAACAAAAAAACAAAAAGATCCTACATTGTAGGATCTTTTTTTGCGCTTAAATTTAGCTATACCTAATAGCAAATCAGGCAACGATCTTCCATACCAAATGTTTTTAAGGCATTTTTCAGCCATAGTTTAATTATTCAAAAGCCAAATAATTCCATCCAGCTAAATCAGAAGTAAAACGATCAAATAGTTAAAGTTATTCTTTTTCTACCTCCTCTGGTTTATTGTTCCGAAGGGTCACTTCAATCTCTCTTTTGAAAACCGAGGTCTCCAGACCGAAATATGGCACTGCTCCACTTAATAATACGCTCTACTTTATTTCCAGACAGAGTCTTTGTTTTTATTGACCGCTGAAAAAGCGAACAATAAACCAAATAGGCACTGCTAGATGTGTATTGGGGTAACGACAATATGAAATGTATCACTATAACAGGTTGATTTTTAATGAATAATTTTTTTAAAACTTATTCCTAATATCATATATTTATATGTTGGCAGTAAATCGACTGAACAAAATTAACAAACAATAAATTTTACAAAATAATTGGACAAAAATATTCATCAAAAATTATACGGGCTTGACCATTTACGAGCGTTAGCAATTGTATTTGTTTTCCTTTTTCATTATTTTATTTTAAGTGGCGGACAACCCGAATGGTTGCCTGGCTTTGCAAAATTTGGTTGGACAGGAGTAGATTTATTCTTTGTTTTGAGCGGTTTTTTAATTTCGTCACAGCTTTTCGTTCAAATCAAACAAAGAAAAACAATTTCATTCAAACAATTCTTCTTGAAACGTTTTTTTAGAATTGTACCAATATTCTTGGTTACCGTGGGATTCTATTTTTTCTTTCCGTTCTTTCGTGAAAAAGAAAGTTTACCGCCATTATGGAGGTTTCTAACTTTCACACAAAATCTTGGACTAAACTTGAAAGATTTTGGAACATTCTCACACGCTTGGTCACTTTGTGTGGAAGAACATTTTTATTTATTCCTACCACTAATCTTGATTTTCTTACAATTCACTAAACTCATAAAAAAATCTTATTGGTTGTTAATTGTTTTGTTTCTATTTGGTTTTGTAATCAGAATTTACAGTTATAACCAATTATATCTTCCGAAAATTGATGACGGAAATAGTTGGCTGTTTTGGTACAAATACATTTATTACCCAACTTATAGTCGTTTAGATGGGCTTTTAGTTGGCGTTTCAATTGCAGGAATTTATCAGTTTTTGCCGACCTTTTGGAACAGAATAGCTAAATACGGAAATCTATTTATTGTTTTGAGTTTGGTAGTTTTAACAGGTGCATATTTTCTTTGTTACGACCAAATGACTTTTAACGCCTCTATTTTTGGTTTCCCATTAATAGCAATTGGTTATGGATTTATGGTTGTTGGAGCAGTTAGTCCGACAAGTTTTTTATACAAATGGAATTCAAAAACAACAACATTTATTGCGACGCTTTCTTATGCGACTTACTTGACACACAAAGGCGTAATTCATATAACACATCAATTGTTAGCAGACTTTAAAATTGACAACAATTTGATGCTTTTAATTTGTATGACAACTTGTATAAGTTTTGCCTATTTACTACACTTGACAATAGAAAAACCGTTTATGAAATTAAGAAACCGAATACTCGAAACAAAATAAAACCTACCAGCAACAATAGGCTTGACAATAATGGTGCTGACGTTTTTCAAATGCCACACCATGGACGAGGCCAACCGCTACTCGTTGGTGGGAACAACTCCTCAGGTTTATTGTTCCGAAGGACCACTTCAATCCTCTCTTTTGAATTATGGTCTCTAGGCCAAAATACAGCACAGCTCCACTTATAATACGTTCTGCTCTATTTCCAAACAGAATCTTCGGTTTTATTGACCGCGAAAGAGCAAACAATAAACCAGATAGGAGAAAAGAAAATTAAGATCAAGTATTTTTATGTAATATTCAAGTTGATGCGAATTGAAAAAAATCTCTTGTTTTTCATGACAATAAGACTGAGTAAGTCCATTTAAACAAGTCTTAGATAACTAAGATCTTAGTGTTTTGATTCAGAGTCAGGATTCCGAAAAATAGGCAAGCATATCGTAGCAATGGTTCCCTTCTGATCTACACGAGTTTTGATGGTAAAACTAGCTTTGTCATTAATCTGCAGTCTGTTAATCATATCGATCCTTTCATTGATGAAAACCAAACCTAAAGACATTTCTTTGATACTATCCTTAGTATTTTTATTGGATCTATTATCAATTCCAACCCCATTATCTTCCACGGTAATACAAATTCTATCCTCTTTTTTTTGAAGCGTTACAGATACATGTGCATCTGCCTTTGGATTTATAATCAATCCATGTAAGATGGCGTTCTCTATTAAAGGTTGGATCAACATAGGTGGGAGATATAAGGTTTTCAGCTGAATATTATCCGCCACTGTAAACGTATAGGTAAAAGCCTCATCATAACGCATCGCTTCTAACTCCGTATATAGCATTAAAGCTTTCCATTCTTTATCTCCTTTTACTAAACTTTTTGTGGAATTTTCAAGAATCAATCGGCTCAATAGGGCAAATTTTTGTATTAACCTTGACGCAGTTCTTTTTTCATTATCCATGATATAAGACTCAATCGAGTTCAATACATTAAAAATAAAGTGCGGATTCATCTGCGAACGAATAGCCTTTAATTCACTTTCAGACAATTGATATTGATGTGTTAATTGCAATGCATTTTGAGCAGCTTGCTGCTGTTGTAGTGAGTTTTTAAATCTTAATTGCCTGATGCGGTAAATGCTAATGAAAAAGAAAATAATAGCAATGAAAGCGATCAATAAAATAATAAAATTCCGCTCTTTTTCAGCTGCTTTTGCATCAGCTAATACCAGTTTTTGTTTATTGATGAATAAGCTATCTTGTTTTTGCCTAAGTTCATATTTGGCACTCATTTCAGCTATAGCATTACCTATACGCTCCATATTGATACTATCCTTAGTGATATTTTCTAAGTCTTTAAAGTAAAAAGCCTGATCAAATTTTCTTTGTTTGCTGTAGACATGAGCAAAATTGGAATAGAGCACTGCTCTATGTGTATTTGTAATATAAGGAGTAATAAATTGTTGTGCATTTTTTAAACAGATTAAACTTTCCTCAAATCTGTTTTGTCGCATTAAACAATCACCTTTATTGGCAAATGCAGTGAACAACCCTGTGCTATCATGAGCTGTTGTTAAAACTGCTATTGCTTTATCATAGTAAGCTAAAGCAATAGGGTATTTTTTTTGTAAAGAGTAAGTATCTCCGGTAAAAAGTAAGGCGTTGTTTTTTGAATGATTGTGACTTGAATTGTTCGTAGTAACTTTATTGAAATATAAGAGTGCGTTATCATATTCATTCGCACTCTTATAGGACAACCCTAGATTATTTAAACATTCAAACATACTGGTACTATCTTTTAAGATCTGTTCGTAAACCAATTGTTTTTTAAAATAGCGAATAGCACTCGTATACCTATTGGTAAAACTTAACTCTATACTCGCTAGTCGACTGAATAAAAAGGATAAGGCAGCATAATCTTTTTCACGCTCGCAAAATTTAACCGCCTCACCATAGTAGTAAATACTGGAGTCAATCTTGTTAATCGCTTCATAATTACTACCTAAATGCATATTTATTCTTTCTGAATATGCCACATCTTTCCCCTTTAAAGCTTTAGCTTTTAATAACAATTTAATAGCAGCCTCGTATTTATTTTGTTGCGTGCTATCTGCTGCTGCGTTTACTAAAGCTTTATACTGGCTTTGTGAAACCGCCAAGAAATGAATGAATGATAATGCTATAATTAAAAACAATCTTGCAGACGTCATCACTATTTTTTGAGGAGTAAATTGAAACGTAAGCGCTTTATTACATTTATAATCTCTATAGGAGTTAATGGAGGAGGAGTTGGTTTTGGCTTTACTAAAACAACCTGGTGTGCATTAAGCACGCCTTGATTTAGAAATTTAGCAATAATTTTATTCTCTTTTACCGTTATGATGATTTCCAAATCCTCAAAATTAATGTCTTTTTCTACTGAGAAATTGACAGAATGTGTAAGATTAATTTTTTTATCTGTTTTGATTTTAGCCTTATCAATTGGAGCTTTGGCAGGAGATGTTGCGGTTGTTTTTTTCGGTGATTTCATTTTTCGGAATAAATTTTAGTGTTATTAATGACTGTCCTTACAGACAAGTATGTATTGTCTCTTTTATTGAATTATTTCTTTTTGTTATTTCAAAGTAACAGATAAATATGTCCAATAGCATTAATTTAAACTAAGCTATAAGGGTCGTTCACTCATTTAAAACACCTGTTCACGCAACAGATTAAAATTATACTCAAAGATGATATCATAATTAGCATTGTACAACAGAACAAGTGTCAAAAGAGTACTTTAGATTTAGAAATTTCGAGCTATAAATTATTTGCCAGAGTGCAGTATCATTAATCATAGCAATCACCCCTATATATCTTTATTCTGTTTACTAAATATACTGATTTTTAGTTCGACAACAAATATCTTTCCCATTAAGAAACATCATTTAATGATTTTCTTAAAAGATCAATTTTATAGTCTACAGGTTTGCGCGAAAAACCTAGATTATGCGAAATGAAAAATTGGCTAATATACTTTACACTCTTATGTCTATTATACAATGTCAGTATTGCATAAATATATCTACTTGGATCGAAAAGCTGAATAAGAAGATAGATATATAATCATAGAATTTTGCTTTACTCATCCTATCATATCTTTCACGCATTAAAAAACAGCGTTCGATCATTGTCTTAAAATAGCATTCAGAAGATATATAAGTTTGGATAAGCAATTTAAAACAAAACATAAAACCATGAAAAAATTAGTATTAATTCCGATGTGCATTTTTTTTATTGTGCTATCATGTAAAAAGGACAAAGCACCTTCCGAAGGAACAGAAGTGATAAAAGGAGACATTAAACAAGTTGTAGAAACTCAGAACGGCATTACCTACAAAATTTTCACTGATAAAAATACAACGACTTTCAAAGGGATCTTGGTTGTAGGAAGTGGCAACGATGAAAACAATCCCTCTGAAGGTGGTATCAACGGAGCTGTAGAAACAGCACTATGTGAAAAAGCGGCAGCAAATGGATATGCAGCAGCCATTGTAAAGTATAGAAAAACCCCTGGGACTGAAGATTGGAATGGAAGTGCAAAAATGTTAGGTGAAGATTATGATAAATGCATAGTAGCTATTGCAGGCAAATATAATATAGATAAAAATAAATCAGTTGTTGCAGGATTTTCTTATTCGAGTTTTTTGCTCCTAACACACATCGCCTATTACGATAATTTAAGCTACTGCAAAGGTCTTCTCGCGGCGTGTGGATCAACAGATCAAGATAAAATAAACAAATTTAAAATCCCCGTCTTGAGCTTGACAGGTAAGGATGAGTTTGAAAGCTATGAAGGCAATTTTATAGGTGCGACCTTATATACTAAGATACCAGCAAATTCTCCAATTAAAGCTAAAAGCGAGGGTTTTAGCGATCCCAACAGCACTGGACATTGTAATGGTGATTGGACAGAGAAAATGTTCACTAAAATGAATGCCTGGATGCAATAGGCAATTTTATAATCAACAATATTAAAAAAATAGTATCATGAAAAATTTAAAAAACAACTTCGCAAAAATACTCATCATCATGAGTGTGTTCTTCGTATTTAGTTCTTGCAAAAAAGATAATGATAACAATCAGTCGGATACTAAATCTGGCAGTTTCACTTATCAGGGTAAAACTATGGACATCAAAACTGCTGATTATCGTGGTGGTGATGGAGATGGTGCTTGGCTTTACTTTATGACAGGTGATTATCATGCACTGCAGATTCGCTTTTCCGGCTTAGGAGATTATGTCATCCCAATTGGAACATTCACTTTCAAAAATGGTAGTGGCTATAATCCCACAACAAATTTTAAAGGAGGTGCAGTAACCATTAACAATGTAGGTGACGAGATAAACGGCGGTACAGTAGTAATCGAAAAAGAGGGCGACAAATACAAAATTAGGATCAACACAACAACGGAAAAGGGACCATTATCTGGAAATTTTGAAGGAACGTTAGAAAAAATATAATGTGAATTAGTAAAAATGTAATGTTATTAAACTTGTTATGAAAAACCTTAGAATCATATTTAAAATAACCTTGTTCACGTTGACAATGGTTATCGTAAGCTGTACAAAAGGCAGCGACCAACCCGGAGAGGTAGTGCCTCCAGAAAACAGTACTGTCAAGGTGGATGATTTATTAGATTACTACATCGTTAGCGCACAAAAAACAGGTGCTACGAAATTAGCGGTGATGTCTTTTGAGAAAGATGGTGATGTCGTTAAAGCGAGCGTTCATGGAAGGGGATACTTGCGTGTTAAAAATATAGTAGTTGAAAATTCTATTCTTAGTTTTGATACCGAAGGCTTTGGATCTTATCAATATACGTTAGAAAAAGACGCTACTGGTGTCCTTCATCTCAAATCATATAGTTATACTGGAAATACCACGATTGATTATGCAATATTAGCTAAAAAATCAACAGCATTTGCATTTACGAATACAACTTTCAAGACCAAGTCGGGTACAGAAGACTTGGTCTTCAAATTCACAAATACCAATACTTTAGAATGGGATATCAGAGTAAGACAAATTGGAACTAAAGTAATCAATGGACAACCTATCCCAATTATAGGCACAGGTCCAGATTTTACGAAGCCATTTTACAGTTTAGGTACAGTTGGTTTTAAAACCAATACAGATGAATTTATCGGTGTGGCTGTTCCAAGTTGGAAAGACGCAAATGTACCCTTGCTGTTAGTCGAAAATGGAGCGTCAGCAATTATGAAAGCTGAAAAACAATAAAAATAGAGGAAAAATCATTGATCATATCATTGAAAACTAAAATTTACTACAATGAATGCTTTACCATTATATGTGTCGATTTTGTTCTTTTGTGTGTTTACGAGCTGCAAAAAAAAGGATGAAACGAAACCAGATAAGGATGTTACTACAGGCCTGCACGTGAAAGATGGTCAATATCTCGCCGATAAATGTGGAAACAAAATTGTATTGCATGGTGTCAATATGGGCAGTGTTTATGCGGTCAACTTCGGATTAAAGGAGCTAGAAGAAATTGAAAAAACAGGTGCAAATACTGTCCGTATCATACTCACGCAAAACTACCAGGATTGGCAAAATGGGGGTAAACTGACCATAGTAACTGGCGCTAAAATAGAACCGATCATTACCTCTTGTTTAGCTAAAGGTATGATCCCGGTTTTAGAATTGCATGACTTTACTGGAACGACCAATGTGACTAACGATTTGCCAAAGGCTATACAATGGTGGACAAAACCAGATGTAAAATCAGTATTGTTGAAATATCAGCAATCAATTATTGTTAATATTGCCAATGAACCTGATAATGGCGCTGCTTCTGATGTAACTTATAGAGATGCCAATTTAACCGCAATAAAGAATTTAAGAGATGCAGGATATACTTGCCCGATAATGATCGATGCCCCATATTATGGAAAAGATTATGTGTTTTTTCTTTATCAAGGGAAAGCGCTAATCGACGCTGATCCGTTGCATAATTTGCTGTTTAGCGTACATGCCTATTGGCCTACCAATGGAGCCTTTGAGAATTATTCTGATGTTAAAATAAGGGATAATTTCAAGGCACTTAAACAGTCTGGTCTACCTATTGTATTAGGTGAGTTGGCTGCTGCAGATATTCAAAATGGTCTTGCATATAACATTAATTATAGGTTGTTAATGAAATTATGTCAAGAAAACCAGTTTGGCTACCTGGCTTGGTGGTGGGGTTTTTACAATAATCCTGACGCGAACAATCAGTTAAGTATGACCAATGATGGTTTATACAGTGGTTTACAAGGTGCCGGATTTGTAATCGCATATGATGATGTAAATTCTATCTCTCATACATCAAAGAGAGCCTGCAAATAATAGCATTTTTCTACGGAAAAATATTCACCCAAGACTTAAAACAAAAAACATGAAAAATTTATTTATTACCCTGTTATGCATACTTAGCATAGGAGGACTATCGGTTCAAGCACAAACGAAAAAACCGATTAGAAAAACAGTTAGTACGACCAAACATACAGAGACTAAAAAGGCTACTAAAACAGTCTCTACCGAATCTTCTGCAAAGCTTGGAGAAACGGCAAAAACGGAAGAACAACTTACAATTAAATCGACGAGACAATCACCAGAACAGTCCCGTAAAAATACAAGCAAAAATACTTACAAAGCAGCATTTGGTATAAAATTTATTTATGGTATTTCATTAACGGGCAAAGTTTTCATAAAAGAAAGATCTGCACTCGAAGGTATCTTAAGATACAATGGTGCAGGAGGGACAGGAAGTAATATTGCTTTTACAGGTTTATATGAATACCATACGGCGATTAAAGGTGTAGATGGTTTGCGCTGGTACGTTGGTGGAGGAGGTCATATAAATTATTTTAACTGGAAAGATGCTGACTTAGATCCAGTTATAACCTTTGGTATAGCAGGTATTGCTGGTCTCGAGTATAAGTTCGCAAATCTTCCGTTGGCAGTGAGTGTCGATTGGCAACCTGCCTATATCATTAGTAATAATGGTGGTTTCTCTGCAGAAAATGGAGGTGTTGGTCTCAAATACACGTTCTAGTCATTAATCCAGAACATTGCTGATATGAAAATTCTAAATACAGGGGTTACTCTGAAAATCTAGTCGTATATCATTCTAAAAAACGTATAGCATAGTGCTTGATTATAACCTAAATAAGAGTTGTATAAGCCAAATAAATAAACGAAATTTAGTTAGAGGAACCTATTATGTTAAAAGCAGTGATATTAGACGATGAGGTTAAGGGTAGTAAGCTGCTTAGCCAGAAGCTAGGGTTTTTTGAGGAAGAGTTACAGGTTGTCGGAATTTTCAACCAGCCGACCAAGGCATTGAACGCGTTGATTGAGCTTAAACCAGATGTACTTTTTTTAGATATTGAAATGCCAGGTATGAATGGTTTTCAGTTTTTAGAACGTTTAGGCAGTTTTGATTTCGAAGTGATTTTCACTACAGCATACGATAGCTACACCCTTGAGGCACTTCGATTAAGTGCGGTAGATTATTTGCTTAAGCCGATTGATGAGGAAGAACTGAGAACTGCGATTACTCGGTTAAGAAAACGAGTAGCAGAAAAATCCAACTATAAATCCTTAAAAAAAGAGAAGGTTAATAGCAATCGCTTAGCATTAGCTACTGCTGAAGGGGTGTATATTGTGGATAGAGCCAATATTATGAGGGTTGAAGCCATGAGTAATTATAGCGTATTCATATTGGCAGGAAATAAAAAAATAGTCGTTTCCAAAACCCTTAAGGAATTTGAAAACATATTAGATGATGAGTTTTTTACGCGCATAAGTCGTTCGGTGATTATTAATTTAACGTACGTAGTTAAATATCGGAAAGGAGACGGAGGAACTTTAGAGCTTTCTGACGGCTCAGAGGTAGAGGTGTCAGCCTATAGAAAAGATGTCCTACTTCAGAAGTTATTTTAAACATAAACCAAGACAAGATACCGTGTTAAAATAAGGTTTGTATAGCTTAGTTTATAAAGATTTTGGGATTGTCTCAAATAGAAAAAAATAGCGTGGATTCGATCCATGCTATTTCCACATATCGAACGATATTGGGAAAAGAGTCCAAGTTTTCCGATATGGATATAGATCTTTGATTGAACAAAATGACCCTGATTTATATTTCCATTATTCTTTCGTTTTTTTGTTGAAACTAAACCGTCTGGCAATACTAAAGCCCCATCTGAATTGACCCTTACCCCAAGAGCTGTTCGTTTCACTTATGAATTGAGACTCTTGTACGGCAGTTGCATTGGTAAAATTAAGATGAAATATATGACCACCAGTTTCTATTTCCAATCCCACACCTAGTGCATGATAATAACGTTGACCCGTTACATTTTCTCGATACTCTTTTTTTGATGATTGACGAAAAGGTAGAACATAATCAGCCACAAGAGCCATTCTATTACTGACTTTTACACGACCTCCAAGACCCACTGCAAATAGATTATTTTGATCGTTATAGGCTGTAAAATTACGGTGGAGGTAGGTTGGTACAATCGTGAATGAAAAGTCTGAGCTAAATTTTCGAGCTATAATCAATTGGCTGACATAATTTAAGCGATCACTAAAGCGATCAAAGTGTGCTGCTGAACTTTGATCTTCCGATGCTTCCATAGCGGACACGGTTGTACTTCCAAAAAAAGCAATGGACACCGGAATACGGTTGTCTATTGTTTGTTCTAGAAAACGATATTTAACATTAGCCTCATAAAGCTGCCGGATTTCTGTAGCTCCTTTTGCTCTTGCAATTCCAATATTGAGGTTATCGCGTATTCCATAGTCAAAACCTATCCGGATATCTGTAGAATTATCCAATCCAAAGAAATTTTTTCCTCCCCCGTTACTACCTGCAATATCTCCAAAACGATGGTCAACTCGAAAATCCAGTTCATTCCGATGAATCGTTTCTGTTGTTTTTAAATTAATCAGATTACCAGCCTTAAATGTCGCTGTGACTTTTTCACTCTTTGGGCCACTTAAATCGACTAACTTTTCCAAATCTTCTTGAGCGAAAACGGATGAGGAGATCGCAGAGAGGATGATAAATAGTATATATTTCATTTGATTATCTGAGCTATAATTGTCCATTTTTATACGTGGCATCTATTTTTACTTTTACAACCTCTGCTATATTTTTTCCAACGATAGAGGGTATCGTGATCTTATGGTCTGAAAGTCTAACATCAAAACTCGCTAAGGTTTTTATCACCGAATTTTTAACGTTAAATGCGACCAATGTAACATAGGGTTTATTAACACCATGGATTTGCAGTGTCCCTGAAACCTTCAAGGTATAATTACCATTATCATTGAGTTTTTTACTCTCTTCAATCTTACCTTTGAATTCTGAAAACGGGTATTTGTCACTTTCCATGTAATTTTCATTAAAGTGTTCCTGCATGAGTTTTTTATCGAACTCAAAAGACGTGTTTTTGACCTTAAAGATAATATCACCGGTACTGATATTTAGAGCCGATCCAGCAAGATTGCTTTTGGCTTCTATATCTTCTAGCGGTGCGCTACTAAAAAAGCTAATGGTAGCATCTTTTGAAGTAAATGTTATATTTTGCTGTGCAAATACCTCCATACTTCCGATCAAAAACCAGAGGATGAAATAGATGTTGATTTTTTTCATGAGTAATAATTAGTTTTCAGGTGTGCTACGTTGGATCCAGGCACTCACCAATTCTATTTCTTTTGCTGTCAAACTGCCACTCTTAGGCATAGCTTTCGTTACCACGACCATATTATTAATCCTAGAGGCATTATCTTTAACGGAGTTATAGCCATTAAAAGTCCAATTCCCGCTAGCGGATTGTCCACTCGCATGACATGAGCTACATTTGACTTCCAAGAGACCTTTTATAAAATTAGTATAAGACACGTTCGCTGTAGTCACTGTCTCGGTTCCAGTTGGAGGTTTAGGGGTTGGTTCCTCAGCTTGTTTTTTTGTACAACCCATAAACGTAACAAGTCCTATGGATAGGCAGATAATCGACACATAGCGATAACGAAATGTGTTCCATGACCGTTTTTTTGTTTTCGATGTATTCATAATTTTCTGATTATTAGTTTAGAATCTTATTGTAAAATTTTATTGAGCGGGAGCAATCGCTGTTGTTTCGTTTAAAATAGGCCATACACCTGGTTGAGGATAACTAATCCCTTTGTTATCACCACGTACCTGATCTTGACCGAAATAATATACTGGCCAGCCTTTATACGTTAATTGCTTTTTCCCAAAGACTGAAATAACAGCAATATCAGTCACAACGACCATAGAGGGTAAGGAGCCACTTTCTTTTTGGAAGATCGGCCAAAGGCCATCATTACTGAAATCAGAAGCGGTGTAGTTGTTCGTCTTAAATCTATCATGCTGAAACGAATAAAGTGTTCTACCCTTGTCGTCTGTTAAATAGATCGTATTCCCTTCACCTTCGGTATAATCACTCAAATATTTTTTTCCAGTATGTCCGATGAGTTGTCCATTTGCTACCATAAGTAGGTAATCTGGCTTTGCTACGTACCAAATTTTTCCTACAGCATCGCCTCTTACTTGACCAGATTGATTATCCCCAGAGAAATAATAGAGCGGCCAACCTTTATAGGTAGTCTGTTTGCTTCCATCGTTTCTTGTGATTTCTCCTAGCTGACTTTTATCAATTTTTGAATCGTTGCTTGTCTTGTTGTTATGATAAATTGGCCAAGTAGCCAAGCAATTTCCTGTACATGTAGATATACCTTTTGTATCGTTTGAAAAAAAGTAGAGTGTTTTTCCATCGGCATCAGTCAATATGGTACCGAATGTAGCATTTTCTAAGGTCTTGATCCCGGTATTGCTATTTTGTATTTCGTCTCCATCATTTTTTGAGCAAGATGAAAACATCGTTAAAAAAGCAACGGCTAAAAAAGCGATTTTTACATTTTTTTTGTAGCGTATCATATTTAAGTAGGGTTTGGTTTCTAAATGATTACGATGCTTGTATGGTATTGGTTGCCTATGGTTAAAAAAAATAATAACATTGAGACAACCTTTTTGTTATAGCTATCGTATACTACATTATTTATCTAGGAAAAGCAGTAATATCGGTGGTGATCAAAGAAATTGACGACAACAATATCCAAATTATTAAAGGGTGTATAAAAGAGGATCAGAGATCACAAAAAGATCTTTACACACGATATTATGCTTTAGCATTGGGGATATGTCTACGCTATTCCAATAACAAAGAAGACGCGATAGGAATATTAAACGATGGTTTTTTTAAAGTGTTTACCAATATAAAAAAATATGATTTTGAAAAACCCTTTTCAGCATGGATGAGCAAAATCATGAGGAATACAGGAATTGATTTCTACCGAACAAAAATTAGATTAGGTAGTGTCGTAGATATATCCTCCTATGAGCATATAATAATTGATGATGAAACAATTTCTCAAAAATTAAACTATGATGATCTTTTGATGATGGTTCATAGACTCCCCCCTGCATACCGTACTGCTTTTAATCTTTACGCAATTGATGGTTATAAACATGATGAAATTAGCGAAATGCTTGGTATTGCTGTAGGGACATCAAAATCAAATTTGCATAAAGCACGTGAACGCTTAGCAGAAATGGTAAGAAGTCAAAATTCAATACTAGGTAAAATTGAGGAGGATAACTGATGGAAAAGGATAAGAATAACATAGACGAGCTATTTAGAAAGGGTTTAAGTAATCCTCAATTCGAGTTTAACGAGGAGCATTGGAAGAATATGCAAGTACGATTAGATAAAACCCGGACTAGAAAGAAAGCCAAACAGATTTTTATTTTAATAGTAAGCGCAGCAGCTATAGCGACTTTATTTTTTATCTGGAATAGCAATAGATCAATATCTGATTCTGAGATAGATAATTCTATTCAAGAAATTGTAAAAAGTTCCCCAATAAAGAAACAAAAAGAAGAAGTTGTGAATGGAAGTAGCTCTCCTATAGAGAAGCGACAAGAAAAAGAAAATAAGCAATCACAGTTGGAGGATACTTTTACAGAGAATTTAGAGATAAAAAATAATTTAAAGACTTGGCGACAGGATGCTTTTATTGATGTTGTTGACTTAAAAAATAAGGCGATTCAGCGCTCTTTTCTGCGTACGATTTCTATTCCGAAAATGAAAGGTAATATAAAGTCTACCTATAGTTCTAACTTACAGAGTGAAAGTCTTGAAACAAATGAGCGTAAACCTGCTACAATAATCGCGGAAACCATTTTTGCACCACCCAATTTGCAAGAGAAGGAAAGATCGGTTTTAAGTGTTCTGGCAGGTCCTGATTTATCCAGTGTCAGGGGATCCGGAACTTCCTCTCTTAGCGAAAATATAGGTGTGCTTTATTCATATCCTGTGATCAAAGGGCTTAGTCTATCTTTGGGGGCAACCTATGCAAAGAAAAATTATAAATCTTCTTATAACCTCTATTCGCCAGCAAATCCACCCCAATTAACACAGCTACCTAGTCAAGTTCATGCCGAATGTGATGTCATCGATATACCATTGACAGCAAACTATACTATTTTGAAAAACAAAAAATTGAAATTTAATGTAAGCGCGGGTCTTTCCAGTTATTTTATGCTAAAAGAGAAGTATACATTTGACTATGATGGAGAAGGAAGCTATGGAAATCAGAAAAGTGCAGTTTATGAAGTCAATGGAGAAAATCAACATATATTTGGTATTGCAGATTTTTCTATATCTATTGAAAAGAAAATTAACGATAAAATCAATGTGGGTATAAAACCATTTGTTAAAATGCCTCTTACCGGAATCGGATATGGGAGAGTAGCATTAGAATCAAAAGGTGTCGCTTTTATGTTGGGGGTAAGTCTATGATACATGCATGCAGTTTGAGGAAATACTATCCTCCAGTTGATGATCGCGTAAAACTTTAGTTTCCCTACTTCCTTTGCTTTAGCATATATAAATTGTTAAAGTCTGTCGCAAATAATTTGTACTTCAATTTGGGATGTGCGTAGAAGAGATAGGATTCAAAGGGTTCATATTTACTGAAATACTCATCTTTATATTCTCTGTTCAAACTTCCGATATTTTTACCGTCAATTTCGATTTTGGAAAATTTCCACTCTTCATCCAAAACAAATGTTTCTTTAAATTTTAGGGTGTCTGGATCATTGATTAATAAAGAATACAACTCGCCCAACCAGACTTCCGAAATATTAGCACCACCATCACCTCCAGCGGATTGAACGATTCTTTTATACTTTCTTTTTGCGAAATATCGGGAAGGAATATTTGGAGATTTTATGATCTCACTTTCGAGGCGATCAACTTTTCTTACAAAAAGATCATTGGTCTTATCACCTTTTCCATAAAAATAGTCATCAGGTTTGTCAGAGATTTCATCCACATAGAAAATATTCCACACATTATTTTCCAAATAAATTATCTTGTCATACTCTTTCTGAACAGAATCTTTTGTGAAAAAGGAAGATTCAGTAAAGAATAACGGTGAATTTTTTGCAATGGATTGGAAAAACTTATCGTTCTCTTTTTCTGTCCATTTAAAATCTCTGTTGTGAGCGATTAGTGGCTTTCGGAGCGTATCCCCATCAATTGCCCAAGTTTTATAATAATCATCCTGTGCATTGAACAAATAACCTTGAAATAAAATTTCCTCATTTTTGTAGCCATTTTGCAAGTAAGTATATCTGTCCTTCAGCAACCCTGTACGATCATATTTGCAATAATCGTAAATTTTGAAGCGATTATCATCATTAACGATGGAGTTTCGTTCATTTCTTGTAATCAAATCATCATTTGTCGTTATATAACATTGAATCCTGTATTCACTCTTCGATAAAAACGTCAATTCAGAATTGCCGAATGCTATTTTTGGTTGATTAATATCTTGATAGTCTTTATATTGTGGAGGAAGCTTTTCCGAATGAAATAAATTTCGAACCCAAATATCAACATTGAAAGCCCCTGATGCATAAATTCCTGCAGAAATGATCAATAAAATAATGCAGAAAAGCCACATCAATTTCTGTTGCTTTTTGAAAAATTGAAATATGAAATAAAAAAAGAAACTGCCGATAGCAACAATAGGGGTGATATAGATGTATCCTAAGATAGCATATCCGCTCATCGGCATCATCCAAATGAAAATACCATATAAAATCAGTCCACCGACAGTAAATCCAAGCGCATGGAGAAATTGAGAAGTTTTTGATTTTTTTTCCATTTGTATTAACAGTATTGCTCTGGTTAATGTTTTCCTTTCTCAAGCTGACAGAAGCACCTTCACTGCGCCTTTAATATACCAAGTATGATGAAATAGTATTGGATATAAATTTTCTTGAACCTTTTTAGTAAAGAGCAGAATCACTTATAGTTTTATCTCTAAAACTTGTCCATCTTCTTTTATTTGTACAAATTTACTTTCTCTTTTGCCCATGTTATAGTTGTAAAAAAAGGTGCTATAAACGGGCGAACTCGCTAAAGCCTGACCATATACGTTATAAGAAGTACTTCTGTTTTGTATCTGTTCTTCCCTCAATCGTCGAATTGCCAATACTAAACATTCCTCTGCTAGTTTTTTATCAAAAAAACCTTATAGATAATACATTTTATTTTGTGCTAAAGAAGAAAATCCGACCAATAGAAAAAGAGAGAAAAAAAATTGAATTTTCATGTCAAATTAAATCTATAATTATAAAATTAATAATACTTTTGTAAAGTAAATAAATTTATATGAAAAAAATAATATTAATTCTATTGTTTTTTCCTGTTTTTCTATACGCTCAGGAGAAATGCGGTTTCGTGAATGGTTTACAAGAAGGACATTGTCTCTTTTACTATGATAATGGAAACAAAAAGTGGGATCAACATTGGAAAAAAGGAAAGCTAGATGGAGATTATATTGCTTATTTTGAAAATGGCAAAGAAAAGGCTAAAGGTGTTTATAAGAGAGATAAGAAAGTGGGAATCTGGGTATATTACGATGAAAAGGGTTTGAAAACAGGTATTGAAAAATACAAAGGTTGGAAAGGAAACACGTATATTAATGATGTAGAAACCACATACTATAAAAATGAAAAAGTAGAATCTGTTGGACGGTTTTTAAACGATGGACAAGAGGGCAAATGGCAATCCTTTTATGAAAGTGGAAAATTAAAGGGTGAATCTACTTTTGTAAATGGCAAAAGAGAAGGTGAAAGTAGATCTTACGACGAGAACGGAAATTTAACAAAAACCGAAAACTACAAAAACGGAGAATTAGTGAATTAATCAATGATCTTTCGTTATAAAAATAGGCTGTATCTCACAAACGGTGTATATAAAAAATATGGAGTCCAGTTATAATCTATAGCTGGACTCTGTATTTTAATTTAAAGCTGCCATATTCGTCTATAAAGTGAATAACGATCATTTTTCCCCTTTTTTATAGCTCTTCTTCCGAGCTTACTTAGTTTATATCCGATAAGGATGTTGCCAAGGTGCCCGATAAGATTTTCTTAACAACTTCGTTGCTTCTGGATCGTCCACACATATTTTTTTCTGCGGATCATATACCAGTGGACGATTCAATTGCATGGATAGATTAGCGAGGATACAACTTGCAGTCGATATGTATCCCTCTTCAATATCTGCAACAGGCAGATGATCATGTTCAATCGCCGATAGGAGATCCAGCATATGTCGCCGAGTGGCAGGTGCGGTATGTAGTTCAATCCTAGGCTCCTTTAAATCTTCAGGAAACTTCTCTTTCTCATAGACCACATCCTGAAGGATACGATCCCCTTTACCGATTGGAATAAACTCATACTTCATGACACTTCCCTTTAAAGTGCCTTTGTCCCCGTAGATAATAAATGCCCAAGGATATTCGGGATCAGCTGGAGTACCCCATGTCCGATGTTGCCATACACAGTTTAGATCATCATATTCGAAAATAGCCGTCTGCGTATCCGCAATAGTTGACTTTCCTTCTTTTTGAACATAAATCCCCCCAGTTGCACTGATCTTTTTCGGCCATTTTAGCTGTAGCAACCAACGCACTGCGTCAAACATATGCATACCCATATCACCCGTAATGCCATTCCCATATTCCATAAACGTGCGCCACCAACCGCCATGCGGTAAGCCATCATACGGACGGAGAGGAGCAGGGCCCGTCCATAGGTCATAATCAAGAAAATCTGGAACGCGTTCCAAAAGAGGGTTTCCATTCATTCGCATATGATAGTAGCAACACATTTCCACATGTGATATTTTACCGAGCAACCCCTGGTCTATTACACGTTTTTTAGCATCAATGAGATGGGGAGTACTTCTCCGCTGTGTGCCTACTTGTACTTTTTTATTATATTTCCGCGCTGCGCTGAGTATAGCTGCTCCCTCCAATACATCAATGCTAACAGGTTTCTGTAAATAAAGATGTGCACCTGCGCGCATGGCATCAATCGCTTGTAGCGTATGCCAATGATCTGGTGTACCAATAAGCACGAGATCCAATTGATGATTCGCAAGCATTTTCCTATAATCTTTGTAGAGCGCAGGAACCTTCCTGGAGATTTGTCGTTCACTGATCAGTTTCCCAGCCTCCTGTAGGTGGTTGCTGTCTACATCAGAAATGGCGACAACCTGGACATCGCTGACTTGCATCAGTCTAAAAAGATCACTTTTTCCGTACCAACCTGCTCCAATCAACGCGACCCGCATGTTTTTCGCTGTGCCCGTAAAGGACAACCCTTTTGCTTGTAATGCCGATAACGTTAAAACAGCGGTAGCACCTTGAATGAATTGTCTTCGGTTCAGATTAAAGTCAGCCATCATGTATGGGTTTAGTATTCTTTAGGAGAACAACAAAGAAAAGAAGATAATGTTTATTTCTCAATAAATTCTTTAACGAGTTAACGTAGAAAAGAGCATGATTATCCCAGTGGAAATAGGTGCTTATGCGATACTTGATGATAGGGAAAAAATAGTTGCTGTAAATACTGAAATACAGCAATCCATTATTCATTATTTCAGTATGGATAACTTGATAAAACATCGGGATCAACTGGTAAACTAGTAGGGAGCTGATTCGTACCTCATTCGTACCTTGTTCGTACCTCGTTCGAACAAACACGAATAAGGTACGTCTGAAGTACGAATAAAGTTCGTTTAAAATACTAAGTAAACTAGACGTTGATACCCTATTGGTAATGAAGAAATCCAAAGGTAGATCATGAGGAAAACGATCGGATTTAACGAAAATGACCTTGGTAATACTTTACCAAAGTCAACTTGTTCTGCTCTAAGGAAGTCAGTGCTCCATATGGAACTTTCTTAATGAAGAGTTATTCTTTTATAATGGCTTATCGTGATTAATGCGTACCATCCTTTGTTGGGATTAAAATATTGACCCCTGCTTGAAAGGCCATTCCGCCAAAGCGATTTTCTGTTGCAAAATTTTGGGTGATACGTGCCATTGCCCCAATCTTACGTGGCACAATCCAATAGGAAACGAAACCACCGACACCCGCTGTTTGATCAGACAAAAAACTACCCTCTGTTCCTTTATCGTCAGAAACTTGCTTGGTGTAATGACCGAATAACCCAACTTCATCACCCCGATCGTTTAACAGGTACGAGCCGCCCATATCAACAGTAAGATGACTTCCTTCTTTGAAATCTGTATTTTTCTGCCATTGGTTAATCTCTAAAGTTGGTGCCACACTTAAATTGATTTTTGGTTGAGGTTTGTACTGTAAAGCTCCTCGAATATTATGTGACCAATACCCATGTCCACCATTATCTAAACTATTGTGTTCATATTTTCCTGTAGGTGCCCAAACCCCATAGTTTAAAGCATATTTAAAATTACCTTCTTTCCATGACAACCAGATGGGCTGAATATACATGTCACCAAACCCAATGCTTTTATTGGCAAAGTTATACCTGCCCGAACTGGTCTGTTGCGAATAATAATCTAATGCGATACTGGCCGTTGGACTATTTAATGTCGGGATAATCATCATTCCCCAATCTGCATTTAGAATTTTCCCCTTACCGCCATAAATAGCCATTAAAATAAACGAATGCGTTTTGACATTCTGCTCGATATTTAAGGAAGTGGGATTGGCGGGTACAGGATTGATTAATTGATCCGATTTATTGCCCTCTTTATTATAATAATTCATGTTTGCATAGCCATACCATACAGGAATAATAAAGCCAGCATGAGGGGCAAAATAATCGTTGGGATTAAAGGAGGAGCCATTGTAATGACCCTGAGCGAAACTACTGATACTAACCAATATGAGTAGTAGTAAATGGATAATCTTTTTCATAAAATACGTTTATCTTTTAAATACTGTTTTGCCTTCTTTGATGGTTTCTAAAACCTGAATAGACCGTAGTTCTTTTGGATCTATGGTTAACGGGTCTTTATCTAGAATAACCAAGTCGGCTAGTTTACCTTCCTTTAACGAACCTTTTATATTTTCCTCCTGATATTGGTAGGCTGCATGTATGGTGATCGCTTTTAAAGCATCGATCACAGGAATACGCTGATCTGGACCTAAGACCATACCAGAGCGTGTTATTCTGTTGACTGCGGCATATACACCTGTTAATAAATCTGGAGGAGTAACAGGAGCATCGTGGTGGATGGTAAAGGTTATCCCAGCATCTTTAGCCGCTTTTGCAGGGCTTATAAATGCAGCTCTTTCTGGACCAAAAACACTGTTGTAATGCCAGTCTCCCCATAAATATACATGGGCTGAAAAATAAGAAGGAATCACCCCAATCTCTTTAATTTTCGCGATATGATCAGGTCTACTATTTTGTACATGTATTAAGGTAGCTCTGAGCGCTGGTTTGTAGATTCCCTCTGCTTTTAATTTTCCGATAACACGTAAAGCTTGATCAATAGCGGCATCTCCATTCACATGAAGTTGTGCGGTTATATTTTTCGAAAAAATGGTTTTTAAATCCGCGTAAAGCACTTCATCTGTAAAGATCGGAAATCCTTTATAGTCTTTATTTTGTCCTTCTGGAGGAACTAAGTAAGGTTTTGTCAACCAAGCTGTTTTGCCTTGAGGAGACCCGTCATCAGAAAATTTGAAACCACCAACCTTGAGTCGGTTTTTATATTTCATGTAATTGGGCAAGAAAGATTCCCAATCTTTTTTGTTCGCTTCAAAATCAGGGAAATAAATAACATCGGCTTTTAATAGGTTTTTTTCTGCAGCTTCACGAAGCAAAGAAAGTCCTACTCCCATGGTTCTACCATCACAAATCGTTGTTTGACCATAACTGAACCATTCATCCTGTGCAGCTAAAAAATCTTTAAGCGATTGGGAAAGACCCTCTGTTTTGGCAGGTTTTGGTAAAAGTTCCGTTAATTTCATGAGCGCAGTAAAACTGGCATTTTCCTCGAGCTTTCCATTTAAACGATTGGTTTTAGGGTCTCTTCCATAGTGTCCTCCTTCAGGATCTTTTACATCTTCAGGGATCTGTAGCAAGTTGAACATGGCACTATTGGCAACACTCGCATGACCTGAAGTATGAATCACGATGATCGGATGTGTTGTGCTTACGGCGTCCAATTCCTCACGAGTAGGATGTCGATGTTCCGTGATGATCGCATCATCGTATCCATTTCCCATAACAGGAGTCGTGGCATCTAATTGATGTTTGCCGATATAATCCTTTAATGTCGCTTGGAGCTCCGCGATATTATTAACAGTACCATAGGGACTTGGCGAGAGATCTACAGCTTGTGTCATGCCAGAACGTGAAGTAATATGACCATGCGCGTCAATAAAACCAGGAAGTAAGGTTTTATTTTCTAGATTGATCTGAATGGTTTTGGCACCCACTAAGGACATCGCTTGTTTTTTGTCACCAGCGAACAGAATTTTTCCGTCTTTTACGGCTAAAGCTTCAACTTGAGGTGTACGATCTTCCATCGTTAAAATAGGACCTCCGTAATATATAATATCGGCCTTTTCTTTTACGTTTTTACAGCTTGTGAGTATAAGAAGAAATAAGATGAGTTTACTATTGTAATGTTTCCACATAGCTCATTTTTTAGGTTAAGAAAATTTTTTACTCAACTTATTTAATTGAGCTTTGATAATTATTTCTTATATAAACTCTTTTTAAATTTTAAAGTTTTAATTTTTAACTTTAAAATTTTTAATCCTTCTAAATCAAGAGATTATAATCCAAAAACAAACAAATGTATTTTAATAAAACAATACATATTGGCTATTCATGTAGATAAGTCAAAATGGAGATCAGCACTTCTTCATGCGTGTGTATTGAATGGAGGGAGTATATACAAAAAGAGCTATCTGGTTTGGATAGCTCTTCTCGTTCATAGGATTTATTTCCAACCACCTCCTAGATCACGATACATGTTTGTGACCGTATTCAGTTGATCTCTTTTTGTTGTAATCAGTTCTAATTTTGCTTCTAAAGCATCTCTTTGTGTCATTAAGACTTCAAAATAATCTACCCGAGCGGATTTAAATAAATCATTTGAGATCTCATTTGATTTCGTTAAAGCATCTACTTGTTGCGATTTTAGATCATAACTTTTTTGCAGATTATTAATCTTGGAAAGATGATTGGATACGTTCGCATAGGCGCTTAAGATGGTTTGCTGATAATTATACATCGCCTGCAACTGTACCGCATTCGCTTTGCTAAATTCAGCTTTAATACCACTTTTGTTGATCAAAGGTCCTGCGAGTTCTCCAGCAAGAGAATATAACATCGACTCAGGCATTTTGACAAAATAAGAGGGTTTGAAAGCTTCTAGTCCTAACGTTGCGGAAATGTTAAAGGAAGGATAAAACTCTTTTCGGGCAATTTTTACATCTAACTTCGCCGCCGCTAATTCCAATTCCGCTTTTTTAATGTCAGGTCTGTTTGCCAATAGTTGTGAAGGCACTCCACTACGAACAGCAGGAGAAACCGTTGTCAAGAAACTGTTTTTATCTCTTGGGATTTCCTGTGCATATCGACCTAATAAGAGGTTAATCTTATTTTCCGTCTCTTTTATATCCTGTTTGATTTCATAGGCTAAGCTTTGTGAGTTTAAGACTTCAGCTTTGAATTTCTGAACCGCTAACTCTGTTGATCTTGCCGCTTCTTTTTGAATTTGAATAACTTCGAGCGCTTCTTTTTGTAATTGAATCGTCTGCTGTATCACTTCCAGCTGATTATCCAATGCCAGTAATTCATAATAAGAATTAGCAACTTCAGCAACCAAATTGGTCAAGACAAAATTCTTTCCTTCTACAGTAGAAAGATAGCGTGATATGGCAGCCTTTTTTTGATCATGCAATTTCCCCCAGATATCAACCTCCCAGTTACCTGTAATGGCTGCTTCGTAATTCATGAGCGGATCTGGCATGTTCTTGCCAGGCGTAATTTCTGTAGAAGCATCACCCGCACCTTGACTGGTATAGCGACCTACTTTTTCTACGCCAGCTCCAATACCAGCCTCTACTGTTGGGAATAATTGTCCTTGTTTGAAACGAACCTCGCTTTTGGCAATTTCTATTTCTTGCAAGGTAATCATCAGCTCTTGATTATTTTTTAAAGCCGTGTCAATAAGATTGCTGAGGTAATGATCCGAAAAGAAATCACGCCAAGGCGTAACAACCATATTTGTCGTGTCATTCGCAAGTGCTACCGAATCCTTACTGTATGTCGTTGGTAGCGCTTTATTTTCTTTAGCAATTGGAATAGCGGGTACCTTACAGCTCGCTGCAGTCAGGCAAATTATGACTATTCCAATGCATTTTTGTATCCTGATATTATCCATTGTTATCGATTTCTTCTGATAAAGGGTTTTCATCTTCATATTCCGTCAATTTGTTTTTAGAAGCTATTTTCCCAAAAATGTAGTATAGCCCAGGGATAATCAACAATCCAAATACAGTTCCAATTAACATACCTCCTGCAGCTGCGGTTCCAATTGTTTTATTTCCGATAGCTCCTGGTCCAGATGCAAATACCAACGGGATTAAACCTGCGATAAAAGCAAAGGATGTCATTAAAATCGGACGGAATCTGACTCCTGCACCTTCAATAGCTGCTGCAAGCACAGAACTACCCGAATTATGTTTCTGTACGGCAAATTCGATAATCAATACCGCATTTTTCCCCAGTAAACCAATGAGCATGACCATGGCAACCTGTGCATAAATGTTGTTTTCTAAACCTAATAACTTCAAGAGAAGGAAGGCTCCAAAAATACCTGCAGGTAAAGAAAGAATCACCGCTAGCGGAAGAATAAAGCTTTCATACTGAGCGGCTAAAATCATGTACACGAAAGTTAAACAGATCAAGAAGATATAGATGGCTTCATTTCCACGTGAAACTTCATCTTTAGATATACCTGCCCACTCAATACCGAAACCTCTAGGTAGGGTCGCGTTTGCTACTTCTGTAACAGCTTTGATCGCTTCACCACTACTATAACCCGATGCAGATGCACCGCTGATTTCGGAAGAATTGTACATGTTGTGTCGGGTGATTTCGGATAAACCATACACTTTTTCTAAACTCATAAAAGCAGCATAGGGCACCATTTCATCGCGATCATTCTTGACATATAATTTGAGGATATCATCTGGCATAGCGCGATATTGTGGCAATGCCTGTACCATGACTTTATATTGTCGATCGTATTTGATAAAGCTAGTCTCATAGTTACTACCGACTAAAGTCGAAAGTGTGTTCATCGCATTATCGATAGTGACTCCTTTTTGTTCTGCTTTTTCATTATCTATCCGAAGCATATATTGTGGAAAACTAGCACTATAAAATGTAAAAACAGAAGTGAGTTCTGGTCTTTTACTAAGTTCTTTCACAAAATCCTTACTAACGGTTTCCATTTTTTTGAAATCTCCAGATCCAGCTTTATCTAAAAGACGTAGTTCGAAACCTCCTGCAGCGCCATAACCAGGTACGGCTGGAGGGCCAAAGAATTCGATCGTAGCACCCGTGATATCTTTCGATTTTTCCTCTAGTTCATGCATGATATCTTGAACAGAACCTTTACGATCTTCCCAACTTTTCAAGTTGATCAAACAAGTTCCAGAATTGGCACCAGTACCTTCCGTTAGGATTTCATATCCAGCCAGAGAAGAAACTGATTTTACTCCATCGATTCCCTTCGCTATTTTTTGAAGTTCCTCTGCAATTTGATTTGTTCTTTCCAACGTTGATCCTGGAGGTGTTTGAATAATCGCGTAGAACATACCTTGATCTTCATTCGGGATAAAACCAGATGGAAGACTATTGTTTAAGAAAAATATGGCAGAACAGAAAGCCGCTAAGAGCACAAATGTTACGAGTCTCTTATTGACGATTTTGCTTAATAGATTTTGGTAACGATTAGCTCCCTTGGTGAAGAGATTGTTAAAACTGTCTAAGGCCTTACTTAACCACGTTTTCTTCTTTGGTTTTCCATGCTCATTTTTTAATATCATTGCACATAAAGCAGGAGTAAGTGTCAGTGCGACAACACCAGAAAGAATAATCGCGGTTGCCATGGTGATGGAGAACTGCCGATAAAATATCCCGACAGGTCCTGACATAAAGGCCACAGGAATAAATACTGCTGCCATAACGAAGGTAATCGCAATGATGGCTCCACTAATTTCATGCATCGCTTCTTCTGTTGCTTTCATTGGAGATAGATTTTTCTCCTCCATTTTAGCATGAACAGCTTCGATGACGACAATGGCATCATCGACGACGACCCCAATGGCCATGACTAATGCAAATAGGGTAATGAGATTCAGCGTAATACCAAACATAGACATCAGGGCAAAAGTTCCAATCAAAGAAACGGGAACTGCCATAGCAGGAATTAAGGTGGATCGCCAGTCTCCCAAAAATAGAAAGACAACAATACCCACGAGAATAAATGCCTCTAATAACGTATGGACAACTTTCTCAATAGAGGCATCCAGAAATTTGGAAACATCATAACTGATCTCATAATCCATTCCTTTAGGGAAAGTTGTTGATTTGATCTCTGCTAACTTGCTTTTGATGTTTTTAATGACATCACTAGCATTACTTCCATAAGATTGTTTAATGACAATCGCTGCAGAGGGTCTGCCATTCAATGTCGAATAAATATCATAGAAGGAACTTCCGAATTCAACGTTGGCAACATCCTTTACACGTAGGATCTCTCCATTAGCGGTGGATTTTAAAATGATATTTTCATACCCCTCTTTTGTACTGAAACGTCCTGGATATTTTAAAACATACTCAAAAGCTTGTGATCTTTTTCCTGAACTCTCTCCGGTTTTACCTGGAGAAGCTTCCAAACTTTGTTCGTCAAGGGCTTTGAGAACTTCATCAGCAGAAATTTTATAAGCCATCATCCGGTCGGGTTTTAACCAGATACGCATGGCATATTCTCTATTTCCTAAGATATCAGCATCGCCGACACCGTCAATACGTTTGAGTTCGGACAATATATTGATATCCCCATAATTGTAAAGGAAGTTTTGATCGGCTTTAGGATCATTACTAAACAAGTTGATATACACCAACATGCTTGATTCCTCTCTTGTGATCTTTACCCCTTCACGAACAACTAATGGCGGTAATTTATTGATAACAGATGAAACTCTGTTTTGGACATTGACTGCTGCTAAATTGGGATCGGTTCCGAGATTGAAGATAACTTGAATAGAAGCTTCTCCATCATTTCCAGCATCTGAGGTAATGTACTTCATACCAGGAACACCATTAATAGCACGTTCGAGTGGAATAAGTACAGATTTAACCATCAACTCACCATTCGCTCCTGGATATTCCGCGGTGATATTTACTTTGGGAGGAGAGATAGAAGGGAACTGCGTAACGGGTAGTTTGAGCATCGACAATATACCAAGAAAAACAATAATCAAGGATATGACGATAGACAGTACCGGTCTATGTATGAATTTATTAAACATGACTAATTTTTTATGTTGGCTTATTGCGCGTGAATTTGTAAATGAGCAAGAACTTCTTTTGGTGTTTTAAACTCAAATTTAATTTTATCATCATCTTTTACTTTTTGAATACCGTCAATTAAGATGGTGTCACTTTCAGAAAGACCTGAG
The DNA here is from genome assembly GCF_021442025.1 of Sphingobacterium sp. SRCM116780. Lineage (NCBI taxonomy): Bacteria > Pseudomonadati > Bacteroidota > Sphingobacteriia > Sphingobacteriales > Sphingobacteriaceae > Sphingobacterium > Sphingobacterium sp. SRCM116780. Next base: position 3,547,112 of record NZ_CP090446.1, on the reverse strand, counting down.
GAGACAACATATAGATCGGGTAATTCATTACTGATGGTAATATTTCTGGATTTTACAACACCACTTTTGTCAATGACAAAAACGTAGGTTTTGTCTTGAATTTCATATGTTGCTTTTTGTGGGATAATTAACGCATTTTTGAGGGGAACAAGCATCTGAACACGACCTGTTTCACCATTCTTTAATAATTTATCTGGATTTGGAAAACGTGCTCTAAAAGCAATACTTCCTGTTTCATTATTGAATTCACTTTCTATCGTTTCCACTTTCCCTTTGTATTTGAGGGGTTGGTTATTGGCTAAAAGCAAACTTACATTCGTATTGCTTCTATTTTGAATATTAGTTTGATAGTCCAGATATTCGGATTCGGAAACATTAAAATAGGCGTATACCTGACTGTTGTCGGATAGACTTGTTAGGAGTTGACCTTCGTCCACAAGGCTTCCTAATTTTAATGGAATACGATCGACTGTTCCATCAAATGGAGCTCGAATTTCGGTTGCGGTTACATGTAGTTTTGCTAGAGACATTTCTGCCTTTGCTTGATCGACTTTTGCCTGAGCCAATGCGAGCTCATTCTTCGATACAATGTTCTTATCCGCTAATGCTTTCGTGTTTTGGAGTTCTATTTCTTCGGCTTTTACCTGAGCTTGTGTTTTGAGATACTCGGCCTCAAAGAATTTGGGCATTATCTTGAATAAAAGTTGCCCACTTTTGACAGATTGACCTTCATCAACATAAATCTGTTGAAGGTAACCTTTTTCTAATCCTCTGATTTCGATATTACGAACAGATTGGATTTGTGATACATAATCTTTTGAGAAGGTCGTGTCCATACGTATCGGATTGGTCACTTCGTATTGGATTTCTTCAGCTTTTTCTTCTTTTTTAGATGAACAACTTGTCTGAATTAATAGGGCACATAAATTCATGCAAACTATTATTCTAATTCTTTTCATGATTGAAATAATTATAAAATATATGGAAATAAATAGGGGAAATATTCCTGGAGTAGGGAAAAGATCTCAGTCGTTGCGGTTCACACAATAAAAATTGTGGCAGCAAAAAACTATCTTACAATAAATAAGTAATGATGTAAATAATCCTTCTAAAGACTGAAATCAGAGAAATTTCACAGTCTGAGTACGCGTTGAAAAATGTATTTGTCTGTAGAGGTGAACGATTGATTTTGAAATATCGATAAACGACTCTTTAAATTTTTAAAGATAAAAATTAGTGCGACAGCATAGCTGAATAAAGCAATCTGTTTGACTACTGAAACGGAATGGGACTCAAAAACAAGTTCGTCGTCCGTATCATCTTCTGTTAAGTCGTACCTTCTTTCATTTAATCCACTTGTAATAAATGAATTTTGATGAAGAGCCTTAAATCTGACTTCTGGTTTTTTAGTATGAAAAGAAAGAGGAGCATTTGCAAACGTGTGTATTTGCGTATTTCCCAAAACAATTCCATCTCCCTTTAACAGGAAAAAGTTAAAAATTAGGACAAGTACATATATCGCTCTCATATTTGCGGTAAAAGTAATATCAAGAATGAGATATTGCGTATTATTAACATTTTTTAACAGTCAGATTTTTGTCAAAAAGCCAGATATGTCGGGTTTCGTTTATCTATATGTAGTGATCTATTTGTCAGCATTTGCTGTGATTTGAATAAAAGATGTGAGTTTGTTGCTTTTGAGAAATCTATAAAAATACATCTTATGTAAGATAGTCATACCTGTACACATGTTGATTTGAAGGTGTTTTCCTTCCTTTATCATTTCGTCAAATGTCGTTCTAACATGGAAATAAAGCGGTTTTTATACCATCCTTTGTCCAAGGAACCAGGTTATCTCTGGAACATGTATATGTCTCGAAATAAAGTTTTGTTTAGCTTATTTTATTCTATATTTGGTTAAATGAAAATGAGTAAACGTCTATTAATAATTTTTAGTTGCATAATCGTCCTTGTTGGTATGGGAAATATATATTTAATGCGCCCCCTTTTTGGTGGTCAGATTACTGGAGATCGTTTGGATCGAGTGAAAAACTCTCCGAATTATAAGAATTCACAATTCCAAAATTTAGAATATACGCCTGCAGTAAAAGAAGGAGAAAGCTTATTGGGATCAACCTGTGATTTTTTATTTAAAGATCGTGAAATCAGAAGTCCTAAAAACCCGCTACCTGTTGTGCAACAGGATCTTAAATCTTTACCAAGTGAAGATTTGATGATTTGGTTCGGTCATTCTTCCTATCTTTTACAAATTGATGGGAAAAAGATTTTGGTAGATCCTGTTTTTTCCAACAATGCTTCTCCTGTACCAGGAAGTAATAAGCCCTTTAAGATGTCCTATGTTTATCAAGCAGCGGATTTTCCAGCGATTGATCTTTTGTTGATTAGTCATGATCACTATGATCATTTGGATTATGAAACAATAGAAAAGATGGGGCCTCAAATCAAGCGGGTGATATGTGGTCTAGGCGTTGGAGCTCATTTTGAAAGATGGGGCTTTAAAGAGGGCCAGATTACAGAACTAGACTGGTATGATGAAACTACTTTTGAAGACAAGTTTAAAATCATTTCGACTCCTGCTCGTCATTTTTCGGGAAGAAAATTTCAGCGTAACAATACCTTATGGACCTCTTTTGTTTTCCAAACGGAAAAGTATAATTTGTTTTTAGGGGGCGATAGTGGTTATGGTAAACATTTTAAAACAATTGGAGATAAATACGGTCCCTTTGACTTAGCGATATTAGAGAATGGTCAATACAATGAAACGTGGCGCTATATTCATACGATGCCCGAAGAACTGCTAAAGGAGGTTGTTGAACTGAAAGCAAAGCATTTTATTCCAGTTCATTCCGCAAAATTTGCACTCGCTTTACATGATTGGAAGGAACCTTTAGCGCTTGTTGCGAAACATGCTGAAGAAGCAAATATCCCCGTTTTAACACCTAAAATGGGTGAAATTGTTTATTTAAATAAGTTAGATCAATCTTATGAAAAATGGTGGGAGGGACTAAAATAAGTCTACTTTTTGTTTTTCTCTTCAATCCATAAGGATAGATATTTCGTGCTGAGGACAGTATGGTGAAGTAAAAGCTGTCCAATAAAATTTTGCTGACGATGTGCGTGAAGTTGTGCTTTTATGAAACAAATATTGACTAAAAAGTCATCTTCAAATTTTTCGCGCGAATAGCGTTGATTAATAATCTCTGTGCCATTGTGTTGCGCTTCTAACCATAGTTCTTTATGCTTGTACAGCTCGACGGATTTTTCTATAAATTGCTCCCGTTCATTCTCGATAAAACCATTCCAAGGTAGATCACCACGCATCGCTTCTGCTCCGATCGTTGTGGTCACTGTTGGTGTACCTGTCTGCATGGCATCTATGAATTTGCCTTTTAGTCCAGCGCCAAACTGAATAGGTGCAAGCAGCACACGATAGTTGGACATTGTTTCCTGGGCATTGTCCGCTCTTCCATGGACAAAAAACCGTTCTTGAGGATTGTTCAGTTGTAAAACTTTTTGACTGGGATAGGCGCCATAGATGTGGAGGTTTACCTTCGGGATTTCTTTTCGGAGTAAAGGCCAAATTTCAGATTTTAGATATTGTACCGTATGCCAGTTGGGCTCATGTATAAAATTGCCAATAAACATAAAATCGGCTCTTTCTTCATAGGATTTCCAATTTGAAACAGTTTCCGTAGTGATCTGCTCCTCTAGGAAGGGAAGATAATACAGGATGGAATGACTAATACCGAATTGATTGGTCAATAATTGCATCTCCAGTTCAGAGATAATAATCGAGATATCTGAACGTAATATAGCCGCTAGTTCTCTTTTTGCCGTATCGGAATACAATAACGTTTGATCAAATTGTTCTCCATTTTTAGCATTGGATTGTCTTGCGTGCCTCAAAAAGTGTAAATCTTCGGTATCTAAAATACGAATAGCATAAGGACATTCTTGAGCGACGCGCCAGCTATATTGTTCCTCCGTCATAAAACGATCAAAAAGAACAATGCCTGGATTGAGCTCTTGAACAAAATCATTGAAACTACGATCATTTAGTTTAATCTCAACTTCTTTTATCCCCATTGATTTTAAATCGGCACTATAGGGTGATTTTGTAGCAGCACTAGCAAAAGTGATGGTGTTACCATTTTTTTGAAAACTTTTTAGCAATTGTAGCATACGAAATCCTGCTGCCGACGAAGTTGGTTCGGGCCATACTAAACCTATAAAAAGTACTTCTTGTTTTTCCATCGATGGAAATTTACATAAAAAGCAGAAGAATTATTCATCCTATTTTTTATGTCACTGTTTACCACATCGTAAATATTTAAAAAAAGGTTACAATTAATTTATTTTAATGTGGTTAAATACTGTTTATATTTAACTTAGATAATATGTCTTGTAAATATGAAGGATGCGTTACTTAGAGGAATAAGAAAACTCTCTCCTAAAACTTATTGGAAAGAAATGTTAGCTATTTTCATTGTATTATTGGCTTTTGTTTTTTTTAGAAGTGAACGAAAAGAGATCACATCCATTGGGCCTCAATTGGCTTCAGCTGATTTCAATTGGTTACTTATCGGATTGAGTATTACCATAATTTATATCCTTTTACAAGGAGTTATGTATATCTATAGCTTTCGATCGATTGGGCTGAGATTGAACTTGTGGGACGCGGTTGAATTATTTTTGAAAAGAAATTTATTGAGTGTATTTCTTCCAGCAGGAGGAGTTAGTTCCTTAGCCTATACAACTTCTCAATTAAGAAAGAAGCAACTCAATTCGACACAAATTCATCAAGCTGGTGCGATATATGGCTATGTAGGACTTCTAACTGTTTTTATAATAGGTGTCCCGATTATTCTCTATACTGTTTTTGATGATAAGAATTTTGGTAATGCATGGATTTCTCTGCTTATACTGGGCTTGATATTGGGACTCTCTTTTGTTTTCTTTTGGTCAATCCGGGTTAAGAATGGACTGTATACATGGTTGGAAATTAAATTTCCGAAGTTGATCAATAACATCCATGAAATCTTTTCCGCGAATATTCATAAAGGTTATTTGTGGATGACTATTTTAATCTCGATTGGTATAGAATCATGTGGTATTGCACATGCATTTATTAGTATGTATGCGCTTCAAACGCATATTTCATTGGAGGCTGCGGCTGTTGCTTATACGATTTCCGTTGTTTTGATGATGGTGTCCCCATTTCTTCGAGGATTGGGGGCTGTTGAGTTTACCATGTTATACATCTTGACATCTTATGGTTATAGTAAGGAGGAGGGATTGGGAATTACGATTATTTATCGATCTTTTGAGTTTTGGTTGCCCTTGATTTTTGGAGTTTTCTCCTTTATTTGGAGAGGAAGACAGATTATTGCACGTATTTTGCCTGCGATAGCTATTTTCTTATTGGGGGTTATCAATATCATTTCTGTGGCCACGCCGCCATTAGCGGAACGCATGCGACTCGATAAATATTACCTACCGATAGAGGCCATACATGCTTCTAAATTGATGGTTTTGGTTTTGGGATTAGGACTCATGGTGAGTGCAGCCTATCTCATCAAGGGTTATAAATCCGCTTTTTGGATAGCCGTGTTATTTTCTTTTTTCTCCTTGATCGGGCATCTTGGAAAGGCATTGGACTATGAAGAAGCGATCGTCTCGTTGGTTATCATCTTGTTATTGGTGACGAACCGAAGACAGTATCGAATAAAGATGAATAAAAACTGGATGCGAATCGGTTTTGCAACTTTTTTTATAGCACTTGGCTGTGTTTGCTTATTTGGATTTATTAGTTTTTATGTGATTGATAAAAAGCATTTTGGAGTAGCGTTTACTTGGCAACAATCCATATACCATACCATGCAAAGCTTTTTATTGTTTGATGATGAACTACATCCCTTAACAGCATTCGGTAGAGAGTTTCTGAATATTACACACTTTTGGGGTCTTTTCTCATGGATTCTTTTGATCTATACCTGGTTATGTCCTAAGATTATTAAAGATGATGATAATGAACAAAATTCTTTTGGTAAAGCAAAAGGACTGTTGAAGCAGTATGGAAGTTCACCGATGGACTATTTTAAATTAGCGGAAGATAAACAGCTTTATTTTTCTAAGATCACGGATGGTTTTGTGTCCTTTCGTATCTGTCAACCCTTTGCGATTGTTTTGGAGGAACCTGTTTGTGCTTTTGATGATAAGGATGAACTGATTGAAGAGTTTGAGCAGTATTGCCATTCTTTAGGACTTAAATCGATCTATTATCGAGTAGATGAAAACAGTTTGCTTTATTTTAATGCGCTTCGGAAAAGAAAAATTATTATTGGACAAGAGGCCTTGATGGATGTTGCTTCTTTTTCTTTAGAGGGGAAAAGTAGAAAATCGCTTAGAAATGGGTTAAATAGTTTAGAAAAAAAGGGATATACAACGCGTATATTATTGGCTCCGCAACGAACTGAGATTGTGGAAGAATTGAAGAAAGTATCGGATGAATGGCTGACAGTGTTTGATAAAAAAGAAATGATTTTCTCACAGGGACAGTTTAATACTTTGGAAATTGAACAACAGGATGTTATCGTCGTGCAGGATGATCAAGGGAAAATCGTTTCCTTTTTAAACATCATACCTGATTTTACAGAAGGAGAATGTACCTATGATCTTATCCGCAAAGTAGAAGAAGCTCCTAGCGGATGTATGGATGCACTGGTCATCAAACTGGTTGAATATGCGCGAAATAAAAGGTATAAATATATTAATTTGGGCATGGTGCCGATGAGCGGAATAGAATCTCCAGATAATCCTGCAGAGCAAATCATGAAATTTGCTGCTGATAAAGTCGGTTCTTTTAAGCATTATCAGAGTTTGAGAGACTTTAAAGAGAAGTATGCGACTATTTGGGAAAACAAATATTTAGTTTTTGGCAATGATTTTGACTTATTACAATTGCCTCAAGCTTTGTCTAAAGTAATGAAGCCTGAAAATTAATCTTATTAAAATGAAGAGATATAAATTAGGTTTTTTCATAATGTTATTTTTAATAAAAATGTCAGGAATGGCACAATCGAAAGAAGCACCTGTCAAGATTTGGAACAATAATAACAACAGCCCAGTTGTGCTTTACCTAAGTGGAGATGGAGGGTTTAATAATTTTTCGAATAACTATTGTGAACTTTTAGGAAATCAAGGTTATACAGTAGCTGCCGTTGATTCTAAAAGTTTTTTCTGGGATAAAAAATCTCCCGACCAGATTACAAAAGAACTCAGCAACAGTCTGAGTAAGTTATTGGTAAGAAGAACAAATCAGCTTGTTTATTTTGTTGGCTATTCATTTGGAGCAGACGTCATTCCTTTTGTTGTGAATCGATTGTCTGTATCTTGGAAGCAACGATTGAAGGCTGTTGCTCTTCTAGAGCCTTCTTCTTCTACGGATTTGGAAATCCATGTTGCTGATTTATGGGGGAGAAGCAATATCAAAAGAGGTATGGATGTCGTTGCTGAGATTAATAGGATGGTCGGCACTAAAACTTCAATCTTACTTGGCGAGGATGAAACGAACTTCCCTGTTAAACAAATTCATCTGAATGATATACGCACGATATATCTTAAAGGAGATCATCATTTTGATGGTAATGCGTTGGAAGTGGTGAAAGCGACTATAAAAAGTTTCTAATCTTAAGCTATTGATATTTTTATTGTTGTAGATCAATTTTTTACAGCAACAAATTTGATAGGTTTGTTCAAACTTATAAAAATAAAACCATATGGAATTAGGAATAGGCATGTTTGGCGATTTGCATATTGATCCCAAAACAGGACATATACAATCTCCACAAGAGAAATTACATCAGATTATTGAACAAGTAAAATTGATGGATGAAGTAGGGCTTGATTTTTTTGGAATGGGGGAACATCACCGTCCAGATTATGCTGTTTCTTCTCCAGAGATTATCTTGGCAGCAGCAGCTTCCGTGACTAAGCATATAAAATTAGGAAGTGCTGTTTCGGTATTGAGTTCGGCAGATCCTGTCAAGTTATTTCAAGATTTTTCAACGGTTGATGTTTTATCAAATGGACGTGTTGAATTGATGGCGGGAAGAGGGTCTTTCATTGAGTCTTTTCCATTATTTGGATATAATCTGAATGATTATAGCGCTTTGTTTGAAGAAAAGCTTGATTTATTAGTGAAATTGAATAAACAGGAAACCATTAGTTGGACAGGGAAATTTCGACCAACATTAGTGAATCAACAGATATTTCCTCGTCCTGTTCAAAAAAACTTACCCATATGGGTCGCAGTTGGTGGTACAACATCATCGGTTATTCGTGCTGGAAAATTAGGATTACCAGTTATGTTTGCTATTATTGGAGGTACATACGAAGGATTTAAACCTTTAGTCGAAATGTATCAACAAGCCTATGAGGATAATGGTCATGATATGGAAAATTTCCAAGTTGGTGTACATATGCATGCTTTGTTTGGAGACGACTCGCAACAAGTAGCAGATGCATATTATCCAATCTATGCTGCTCAGATGAATCGTATCGGTGGAGATCGCGGTTGGCCTGCTTACCAACGTACACAATATGATTTTGGTCGTTCATCACATGGACACCTCATCATCGGTGATGCAAATTATGCGGTAGATAAAATTTTGAAAATTCAGGAATCGTTAGGTTTAACTCGTTTTTCTGCACATATGGATGTTGGTGCTCCTGCCCATTTGGATATGATGAAGGCTATCGAAGTCTTTGGTACTAAAATAGCACCTCAGGTAAGAGCAGCTCTTAAAAAGGGAGAGTAAACTCAGGGATGTAATTTTGAACATTTTTATATCCCTAAGATATGCTTAACTTTGTGATTCAAATCATAGAAACGACAAGATGTTAGGATTGAAATTGTTAACGGATCCACGATGGGCGAATATTGCAGAAGGAAATTTAGAAGAAATTCTAACGGATCATGCTTGGTGTGAGCAAAAAGCAGCTTCAAATGCTATTTCTTTAATCATGTATAATTCGGAATATGAAGAATTGGTGCATGAATTGACGGCTATTGCTATTGAGGAGATGCAACATTTTCAAATGGTCATTGATATCATCAAAGAAAGAGGGTATACGTTAGGAAAAGAACGTAAGGATGATTATGTGGGACAATTGATGAGATTCAATAAGAAAGATGGTTCTCGCAATATGGCGTTTATCGATCGTTTATTGTTTGCTGCAATGATCGAAGCTCGAAGTTGTGAACGTTTTCGGGTGTTGTCACAAAATATAAAAGATGAAGAACTTGCTAAGTTTTATCATGATTTAATGATTTCTGAGGCAAACCATTATACGACTTTTCTTAATTTTGCACGTCAATATTCGACGGATGTTGATGTTGATAAGCGTTGGAAAGAGTGGTTAGATTTTGAAGGGAAATTAATACAATCATATGGTAATAAAGAAGCCATACACGGTTAAGTTTTCTACCTATATTAAAGCAATAAACAGTGTCCCATTTTCATTTTAAAAATGGGATTTTTTATGCTAAATAATTGTTGATCTGCGTTCCAAAATACAATTATCCATCCAAATACCGTTTAGTTTTGCCGCTTTTTCTTGAGTTCCCAATAGTTTAAATCCGAATTTTTTGTGCAATTCAATACTTCTTTTATTTTCAGGAAAGATAAAAGAGAGTATCGTCCAAATACCAGCTTGCTCAGCTTGATCAATAATATAGTGCATTAATATTTTCCCGACTCCGTTACCTTGTTTATTTTCATCAATATAGATGCTTAACTCTGTGACTCCTTGGTATCCCGTACGTTGTAAAACAGGAGATAGAGCAACCCAGCCAATGACGTTTTCGTTACTGATGGCAACAAAACGCATATATGTCAAATGCTCTTTATCCCAATCTTCCCAAGAAGCTGTTTTTGTTGCCAATGTGATATTTCCTGCATCTATTGCTTGTTGATAAATTCGAGCAACATCGACATAATGTATTTTTTCTAGTTTTTTTATTTCCATTAGTAACACGATGATAATAAGAATTGTCTTATACTAAGATTATTTCATGCTATATCTTGAAATTCGTCATTCAAAACTAGGAAAACTTTATACAGAATACAGTATTGAACTATATTTTTTTTCTGTTATTTTCATCTCATATGCTATTCAGCAGGTTCTTTTTCATTCAGTTAAGTATTTTGCTTGTTTTTATATTGCCAATCATAAGAATAACGATGGAGTGAGTATGGGTTTTGTATATCTTATTTTTAGTTTAAGTAATAAATTATTATTCAGACAGTTCTATATTTTATGACATTATAACAAGAAGGTTTTTATAGAAATTACTTTACCTTTGTGCCGTGGCTGAAAAAAGTAAAATAATTGATATTCGTAGTCTGTCGATAGATCAGATTAAAGAAAAGCTTACTGAAATGGGTGAGCAAGGATTTCGTGCAAAACAAATTTACGAATGGATTTGGCAAAAGTCTTGTGTAGATTTTGATTTGATGAGCAATCTGAGTAAACCTTTGAGAGAGAAGCTAAAGGAGAATTTTGTTATTCATGCTGTCAAAGTAAAACAATCACAAATAAGTTCAGATAAAACCATTAAGAGTAGTTTTTCATTGTATGATGGCAATGTCATTGAAGGTGTTTTAATTCCTGCTCCAGAGAGAATGACGGCGTGTGTCAGTTCGCAGGTGGGCTGTAGCTTAACGTGTAAATTCTGTGCTACAGGTTATATGGATCGTAAACGTAATCTAAATGCGGACGAAATATATGATCAAGTTGTTTTAATTGCAAAACAGGCAGAGGAAAAATATAACCAACCGTTGACGAATATCGTTTATATGGGTATGGGAGAACCTTTGTTAAACTACGCAAATATGATGAAATCAGTAGAGCGAATTACTTCTCCTGATGGATTGAATATGGCTGCTAAACGCATTACCGTGTCTACAGCTGGTATTGCAAAAATGATTAAAAAACTCGGTGATGATCAGGTTCGCTTTAATTTGGCACTTTCTTTACATGCTGCAAATGATAAGAAGCGAAATGAAATCATGCCGATTAATGAACAGAATACATTAGAAGCGTTAGCAGATGCTTTGAAGTATTTTTACGCCAAAACAAAGAGTCCAATTACCTTTGAGTATATCGTTTTTGATAATTTCAATGATGATCTGGAAGATGCCAAAGAACTCGCAAGATTTTGTAAACATGTACCTTGCAAAGTAAACATCATTGAATATAATCCAATTTCATTGGCAAGTTTCCTAAATGCGGATGCCGATAAGATAGAGATATTTGCTAATTACTTAAAAAGTCAAGGTATTAATACCAATCTTCGAAGAAGTCGTGGGAAAGATATTGATGCGGCATGTGGTCAATTGGCGATAAAAGATAAAGAGGCTCAAGAAGCTTAATATAGATGATTATGGCTATATTCGTATAGCCATAATCATGATGAAGAACCAATTATTCAACTATCTAAAAGATTTTTCGACACTATTTTTTCCTATTGTCTGTGCTGGCTGTGGACATGTTTTGATGAGCCAGGAAAAACATATCTGTACAAGTTGTTTATTCCATTTACCAATTACTAATTTTCATTTGGATCCAAACAATCAAGTTGCACGTCAGCTTTGGGGTAAATTTCCTTTTGAACATGCTGCAGCAATGCTTTTGTTAAAGAAAGAATCGCGTGTTGAACGTATTTTATATCAAATAAAATATGCTAACCAACCTGAATTAGCCTATTTCTTCGGAGAACAATATGGCAAAACGTTAGTAAAGAATGACCTCTTTACCCATATCGATATCATCATTCCTATTCCGCTGCATAAGAAGAAATGGAAGAAAAGAGGATATAATCAATCTTTTTATTTTGCACAAGGATTAGGAGCATCACTTTCCAAGCCAATTTTAGAACATGGATTAATTCGAAAAGTCGAAACCGTCAGTCAAACTCAAAAATCGAGATTAGAACGCTATGAAAATGTCCTAAACGTATTTTTTTGTCCAGATGAAACAGCTGTGAAAGACAAACATATTCTTTTAGTGGACGATGTATTGACCACTGGAGCGACAATAACTGCTGCTGCCGAGCAATTAATCGCTATAGGCTGTAAAATTTCTATTTTAACTTTGGCAAGAGCTTAATTACCTTTTGTTTCCAGTATATATCCAAAGGTAATTACAATTTTTCTTCAATAAAGTAAAAATTTCAATAAGTTCCTTTGGTTAAGAACTGTAAATAATGAGCTTATTTTCGCTTCACATAAAAAAGCAGGTAAGCAAATCCTGACATCCCAATTCCAACACTGTCAGCAAAAAGATCCCACCAATCTCCAGATCTATAGGTAAAAATATAGAGCTGTAAAGCTTCTGTTAATAATCCAAATAAAATCCCGAGTATACTAACAATTAATATCGGAACCCATCTTGTTGGTCGACCTTTGAATTGTATTAAGACACCATTGTAAATCAACGTACAGAAAACGAAAAACATACCTGCGTGCACGAGCTTATCCATCCCAGGATAGGATGGTATTTTATTAAAACTTTGCCCAGGCATACAACAAAGTACAATGACCACTACAGCCCACAGCATTACCCACTTATAATCTAATAACAATCTTATCATGCGTCCTTATAATCAATTTTCGTGCTAAAGTAATTATAAATAAAATAAAAAATGAATTTTATTATTCAAATAATTGTAAAATTATATATCTGATAATCAGTTAATTGTAAAATACTTTTATTTTTTACAGTACTATGTATTGCATAGTATATAATAAAACATATATCTTTGTATTGTTATGATAGCTGAAAATACGCAAACACAAATGAGGAAAGGAATACTAGAGTATTGTATTCTTTCAATTATTTCCCGAGGGGAGATATACGCCTCTGATATCATCAGCGAACTGAAAAAAGCACAGCTCTTGGTGGTAGAGGGTACATTGTATCCACTGCTGACAAGACTTAAGAATAACGGTTTGTTGAGTTATATATGGAAGGAATCCACCTCTGGGCCTCCTCGTAAATATTATGAAATTACGGAAGAAGGACATCAGGTACTCGAAAGGTTGGATGTCACCTGGAAAGAACTTGTTTTTGCCGTAGAGACATCTCTATCAGAGAGAACTAACAGAATTGACGAATCAATATAACCTATAAATAACATGAACAAGACTATAATTATCAATATAAATAGTATCGTTTTTCATATAGAAGAGGACGCATATGATGTGTTGCGCAATTATATGATTGATATTAAAAAACATTTCGGAAATTCTGAAGATAGCAAAGAGATTTTGGATGATATCGAAAATCGTATTGCTGAAATGTTTACTGAGAAGATCCAATTAGGCATTAAAGAAGTGTTGAATATGGAGGATGTAAATGCTGTTATCGCACAGATGGGCAGTGTTAGCGACTTCGAAATCAATGATTCTGATCAACCTTACGGAGATCAAAAATCTACGAATAGCTATAATAACATTAGAGCGGAAAAAAAGCTGATGCGCGATCCGGAAGATAAAGTGATCAGTGGTGTATGTAGTGGTTTGGGACATTACTTTGGGGTAGAGTCAAGATGGGTTAGACTACTATTCGTTCTATTTGTGATCCTTTTTGGTTCAGGATTTTTAGTTTATATCATTTTGTGGATTGTAATGCCAATTGCAATAACGCGGGCAGATAGAATGGAAATGCGAGGAGAATCCCCTAATATCCAAAATTTTAAAAGAAGTTTTGAAGAGGAATTGAGTGGCCTTCGTGAAAATTTTTCAGGAGCTGGTTCCAGTTTCAATAAAGGAGTAACGTCGGCTGGAAATGCATTTGGAGAAATTCTTAAAATCGTTGCCAAGGTCATAGGTTTACTCGTTGCTTTTGCAATAGGAACAAGTTTAATTGGTTTATTAATTGCGCTTGTATTTTTTAGTCTAGGTATTGCAGGGATAACGGATCAGGGGGTTATTGAGCCTTTAGCACTAATCGATCCAACACAAGCTCCATGGGCATTAATTGCGGCATTTTTGGCAATTGCGATTCCATTTGCAGGACTATTCTATTTAATTATCAGACTTCTATTTAATAAAAGGCCGATGAATAATTATCTCACAACTTCTTTATTCTTAGTTTGGCTAGTTTCTTTGGGGGGTATCATTTATTACACAGGATCCGTAGCTAAAGATTTTAAAGAAGAAAGTAAGATCGTAGAAGAAAAAACATTGGAAAGACGATCGGTTTATCGCATTACTGAGCGTGATGTGCGTGTGATTAAATTAAATGGAAATGATTCACGTACGAACTTGAAAATTAACGGAACTAACTTGTCTGATTATTTGCAAGATAATATCCGAATTCGATTTGAAAGAATAGATTCCACACAAATGCCTTATATTAAATATGAATATTCTGCAAAAGGTGCAAACTATAATATCGCAACAAAACGCGCTTCCGCAATTAATTATAAAGCCGTTCAGGATAGTGCAAATATTATTTTTGATAGTCATTTTAAATTAGGAGAAAAAGAACTTTATCGTGATCAAGAAGTGAATGTAACAATTTATCTTCCAGTGGGTTCAAAGGTAATATTGCACAGAGAATTAGAACGTCACTATGCTGATATTTCATATTATGAATGTTTCGATCGATATGGAAACCATGATCTAAAAGAAACAGAATGGCTGATGACTAATCTGGGATTGAAGTGTGCATTGCCAGAAGTCAAAGAAGTTGATGAAGAAGAAGTTCCTGCAACGGATACAACGATCATCAAACGGGATACCATTATCAACATTACTCCAAATGCTGTTGTCGTTGAGACGAAAGAAAAGAAAAAGTAATATAAAGGTGCTTAGCACCTTTATATTACTATAAATAAACTAATCAAGCTGTAACATTATTTATAAACGAATACTAACTATTCAAAAAATATTATTTTTTGAATAAGGAAACCTTTACCGTAAAATGAAAATAAAATTATTACTAACAGTCTTTTTAGCATTAATTACCCAGTTGTTATGGGCAGCTATTGGAGTCACTGGAAAAGTTGTGAATGAAAAAAATGAGGCGATATCTGCTGCAACTGCTTATCTGATTAGTAGTAACAATAATATTGTCTTAAAAACAGCTGTTACAGATGAACAAGGGTTATATGCTTTTAATAATGTTGCACCTGGATCTTACTATGTTGAAGCACGAATGATTGGTTATGATTCGAAGAAATCAGCAACCTTTACATATAGCGATGTACTTTATAAAGCCGCGGATTTACAATTGATTCCAAGTTCGAAGACCTTGTCAGAAGTAACGGTAGAAGGAAGAAAACCGCTTGTCGAAAATAAACAAGGAAAGTTAATCTTAAATGTTGAAAATTCTTCTCTTTCAGCAGGAAATAATGGATTGGACATTGTTCAGCGTGCACCTGGAGTTAGCTTAGATAATGATAACAACCTGCAATTAATGGGGCAATCTGGTGTGACAGTTACCATTGATGGCCGTCAGACGTATATGACGGGTGAACAATTGACCACCTTATTGAAAACTACGGATGGCAGTCAGATTAAGTCTGTTGAAGTAACGAAATCTCGCAATGCAAAGGATGATGCAGAAGGTAGTGTGGGGACGATTAACATCGTGATGAAGAAGAATAGAATGGAAGGATTTAATGGTAATTTTTCTGCTACCGCTGGTTTTGGTAAAAAGTTTAAGGGAAATTCTGCTTTATCGCTTAACTATAAAAAGGAAAATACAACTTATTTTGGATCTTATTCTTATAATGATGAGGGACAATTGAACGAAATCTCGATCAAAAGAATCATTTCAAACAATGGTAAAGAAACGGCATTTGACCAAAGTACGAACATGGATATTAAGGATCGAACACATACCTATAAAATTGGTGTAGAACAAAGAACTTCCGATCGTAATATCATGACTTTGCAATTTAATGGTAGTAATAATGTTGAGCTCAATGATAATGAGAGTCAGTCTTTAATTGGGCCAAACCTTACAGAGCTGGATTCAACATTGGTATCCATGACAAACTTTAAGGAGAAATTTAATCGTTATTCCCTGAATTTTAATAATGAATTTAAAATAGATTCATCAGGTAAGAAACTTGTTTTGGATTTAGATTGGAGTAAATTTAAGAATAGCAAACAAGCAAATTATGATAATAGACTATTTGACAATCATAACGAATTAATAAGAGATCCAGAGTTGTTGCGGAGCCAGATGCCAATAGGGATTGATATCTATGTTGCTAAATTAGATTACAGTCAACCCTTAAGTAAGACTTCAAATCTAGAGACAGGCTTAAAATATTCAAATGTAAAATCAGATAACGATTTGCTGTTTGAAGAGCAGATCGATAATATCTGGACAAATATTGTGAATAGATCTAATCATTTCGTTTACAAAGAACAAATTTCTGCAGGTTATATCGACTATGCAAATGAACTAGGAAAATGGGGTATTAAAGCTGGATTAAGAGGAGAATACACGCAGTCTGATGGACATTCTATTACAGAAAACAAACAAGTAAAGCGAGATTATTTTGATTTATTTCCTTCTGCAAATTTGAGTTTTAATGCCCATGAGAATCATATTTTCTCTTTAGGTTATGCACGGAAAATAACCAGACCAAATTATCGTCAACTGAATCCATTTGATTATTTTATTGATAAGTATACTTCTGAAAAAGGAAACCCTTATTTAAACCCGCAATATTCTAATGAGCTAAATCTGAATTATACCTTATATAAAAAGTATAATATTTCCTTAGGATACAATAGACAGACAGATGCTATTGTCGAAAGTATGGGGCAAGACTCTGTTAAAAATACGACATGGGTGACACGTGAGAATCTTGGAAAGAATAATTCTGCATTTTTGAACTTGAGTATTCCGGTGCAAGTAGCGAAATTCTGGTCTACTTATAATAATATAACGGCTGTCTATATGAATTTTGATGGAACAATTTCAGGAGAGCACATCGATAACAACAGTTTTTTGTTGCAGGTAAATTCAATGAGTACATTTAAAATATCTCCTTCCGTATCTGCTGAGATGAATCTTCGCTATTTTTCTCCTTTTACCTACAATATCTATAAGCTAGAAAGTCGTTGGGATGCACAAGTTGGTTTGACAAAAAACTTCAAGGATAAGAGAAGTTCACTTAAACTAGCTGTATCTGATGTTTTCAATACGGGTAATAATAATTTATCAACTATGTTTTCGATCTTCAATACTAAAATTAGACAAGATCAAGATCGTCGAGTTTTTCGCCTGACTTATTCTTATAAGTTTGGAAACTTAAAAAATGTGATTAATAAAAAGAATACGGACAACGAAGAAAAGCAACGTGCGCAATAATAAGATGTTTCAATGTTTATTTAGTGATAACCGTAAATACGAAAGTATTTGCGGTTTTTTTCTTATAATTAAGTAAACTTGTATATACAAATAATAGTTATTTAGATGAAAAGTGTATCTGTATTTTGTGCTTCAAGTCCTGGTTTTGACCCTATTTGGATGAAGGAAGCGTATCGGGTCGGTCAAGTTTTGGCGACTCAGAAAATTAAATTGGTATATGGTGGCGGACAGGTAGGTTTGATGGGGGCTATTGCAGACGCAGTTATGGAAAATGAAGGTGAAGTTGTTGGCGTGATTCCTCATTTCTTGAACAAAAAAGAAATCGCTCATCATGGCATTACATCGTTAATCACGGTAGAAAATATGCATGAGCGTAAAATGTTGATGAATGATCTTTGTGAGGGAATCATTGCTTTACCGGGAGGTTTCGGTACAATGGAAGAGTTGTTTGAAATGATTACTTGGGGACAATTAGGATTACATAAGAAACCAGTAGGGATATTGAATACAAATGGGTTTTATGATCACTTAATTGCTTTTATTGATAATATGGTCCAATCGGGTTTATTAAAACAAAAAAATCAAGAGATGTTATTGGTTGATACCAATATTGAATCTTTATTAGATAAAATGATCAATTATGATCCACCTACTGTTGAAAAGTGGATGAGTAGTGAAGGGACTTAACCGGCAGATTGAAGATATTCGGGAGCAAAATATTAGTTCGAGAAAACAAATTAAATGAAAAAGGGGCTTTGCCCCTTTTTCATTAGAAAATGTATTTGGTACTTAAGAAATTGGAGCTGTTATTACTAACAATTTCATTAAGAATGTTTTTATTGTCATCCGTAAATTTTGCCGCAACAAGTGAACGAATTGAGAATGCGCGTAAGGCATCGACAACAGATAAGGTTCCCTCAGCACTATCTTTTCTACCTGTAAAAGGAAAGATATCTGGTCCTCTTTGGCATTGACAATTTATATTGACACGACTTACTTGATTAACCAATGGATCAATTAAAGAAGATATCACCGCGGCATTATTACTAAAAATACTTACTTGCTGACCATGTGATGAATCGATGAGGTATTCAATTGGTTCCTCCAGATCATCAAAAGGAACAACTGGGATTACTGGTCCAAACTGTTCTTCTCGGTAAAGTTTCATATTGGCATTCACAGGATACATAATCGCAGGATACACAAATGATTCTTTTACCTGTCCACCATTTGGATTGATAATTTTTGCTCCATTTGCAATAGCATCTTCAATACATTCTGTTAGATATGCTGGTTTGTTCAATTCAGGTAAAGGTGTTAAAGAAACTCCTTTTTCCCAAGGCATACCATACTGTAGTTTTTCTACTTCAGCTGATAAACGTTTTAAGAATTCTTGCGCAATACTGCGATGTACATATACAATCTTGATTGCAGTACAACGTTGACCATTGAATGAAAGTGATCCTAAAACAGTTTCTGATACGGCTAAATTAAGATCTGCATCTTTGGTAATAATCGCCGCATTCTTAGCATCCAATCCTAAAATAGCACGTAGACGGTTTACTTTTGGATGTAATTTTTTTAATTCATCGGCTACTTTACTGGATCCAATTAATGTCAACACATTAATTTTTCCAGATTGCATCAAACTAGGAACAATAGTATTACCTCTACCATAGATCGTATTCACAACTCCTTTAGGAAAGCTTGTTCTGAATGCTTCTAATAACGGGTAGTGCAATAAAGTTCCATGCTTAGGTGGTTTAAATAAAAGCGTATTTCCCATGATCAACGCAGGAATAAGCGTGGTAAAGGTTTCATTCAAGGGATAATTAAAGGGGCCCATACAAAGCACTACTCCTAGTGGGGATCGTCTAATTTGCGCGATAATACCTTGCTCTATCTCAAATCGTGAAGATTGTCTGTCAATATCTTTTAAAGCATCAATAGTTGCATAAATGTATTCTACTGTACGATCAAATTCTTTAATCGAATCGGTAAAAGATTTTCCAATTTCCCACATGATCAATTTGACAACAATGTCTTTTTTCTCGATCATCTTTTTTGTGAAATTTTCTACACAGGTAATGCGATCTGCAACACTCATTGTTGGCCATTCACCGCGACCATTATCAAAGGCTTTAACAGCAGCATCAAGTGCAGCCATTGACTCCTTTTCAGTACACACAGGGAAGCTACCGATACGTTTTCGTTGAAGACCATCCTTGGTCTTGACACATATGGGTGAAAAGACTTCATTGATTTGACCTTCCCAAGGGATCATATCTCCGTTTGAAAGGAACTCACGTTGGTCGACTTGCTCTTGAAGCGTAAATTCATGAGGAATGTTATTTTCCTCATAGAAAATGCTTTCTAAATCTAAGTTCATTTTAATTTAATTGTGGATTAGGTTGTTGAATTTGTGTTCTTATAATACTACTTGTTTCATTTTTGGAACTAATGTTTTCATGACTACCCATGCGATAAGGTAAGCGAATGCACAGAAAGAAAATATGATAAAATATCCCGCGGCTTCACCTTCAAACCCCATAAAAGTCATGTGTGTTTCTTTAGCTCTATCAAATAACGCACCAGATATTTTATTAATGAAAAAAGAACCTAATCCTCCAGCTAATCCACCGATTCCTGTTACGGTTGCAATGGCTTTTTTGGGAAACATATCACCGACAGTAGAAAAGATATTGGCCGACCAAGATTGATGAGCAGCTGCTGCAATACCGATAAAAATGACAGGAATCCAATAAGATATATGACCCAATGGTTGTGCGAATAAAACGATCAAGGGTATAAAAGCAAAAATTAACATTGCCCTCATCCTACCTTCATATGGATCCATACCTTTTTTTTCGACAAAAAATGTCGGTAGATAGCCCCCATATATGGACACTAAAGTAATCATGTACAGAACGAAAATGGCTAATTGCCCTTGTGTATCAGAAGATTTGATGTCATATACAGCACTCAAATAAGCAGGCATCCAGAATAGAAAAAACCACCAAACACCATCTGTCATAAATTTACCAAATGCAAAAGCCCAAGTTTGTTTATATTTAAAATACGCTAGGAAAGATACTTTTGATTTTTCATTTGATTTTTGTTCCTCAGTCTGATGAACAGTGTCTTGTAAAATATATTCCAATTCACTTTCATTTACTTTAGGGTGTTTTTCAGGGTTTTTATACATGAATATCCAAAACCCCATCCATACAAAACCGAGTGCTCCGATGATAATAAATGACATTTCCCAACCATAGTATTTAGCAATGACAGGGATAGTAATTGGAGCGATTAAAGCCCCAATAGTAGAACCTGCGTTAAAAATACTTGTTGCTAAAGCACGGTCTTTTTTAGGGAAATATTCGGCAGTTGCTTTAATGGCAGCGGGGAAATTCCCTGCTTCTCCTACTGCTAGTACAAATCTTGCAAAAATAAATAAGACGACGCTCGTATTGATAACCAACCCAATATCACTAATCTTCATAATGACTGATTTAGATTCCTCAAAATTGAGAAACCAATTTCCAGTCAAATATCCAGCTGTAGCAATACCACAAAAAGCATGAAGAATAGCACCGATCGACCAAATACAAATTGCCCAGATAAATCCTTTTTTTGTACCCAACCAATCAACGAAACGGCCAGCAAAAAGCAAGCTCACGGCATAAAAAATAGAAAATAATGCTGTTATATCTCCATAATCGCTGTTTGTCCAGTGAAATTCAGGACTTATAAAGTCTTTCCAAGTCAAGGACAAGACTTGTCTATCTAAATAATTAATTGTCGTGGCAAAAAATAGGAGAGCACATATGCTCCAGCGGTACTTTGTTGGTTTATTATTGTTCATGTTTTGGTTTACTTTTTTCTATATATTATCAGAAATATATAGGTAAGCTTATTTCTTTTGACTTTCTAAAAGGTATATCAATATCCATTTTCAACCTTATGCAAGGTTGAAAATGGATTATCTTATTTGACTTTTGATATATCCTAAGTTAGGGCATATAATAAGAATTTGAGGCATAATAGCTGTTTATATTTACGCAAACGTTTTCAGTAATAAGGAAGTTTTTAATCTAGCTTCTTTTGGCCCTATATTTAAAAACTAAAGTCTAATAATTTAGTGTTGTTCTTCAATAATTTTCCCAATAGGTTCCAGCGTATCTTTCTCAAATATGCCTATTTGGAGCAGAATAGCAGGCTTCTCGACTTGATTGCATCTTTTGCAAGATCCATTTTACAAAATAAATAACCACTGGAGATTTGAATTTTTATTCAGATGTTTGGTACATTAGAGGAGGATATATTTTATCAATCCATAGAAAAGGTTACGTAAAAAATAACAATGTTTCAATCTGAAGAAGCAAGAATGATTGTAGAACAGATCGTTGAAGCGCATAAAATTTTTAAATAATGAAGGTTTATTTTTGGATTATTCTTTTCCATATTTTCTGCTCAACAAGCACCGCACAAGCGCTGATAAAGATGGATACTTCTTTTACAGTACAGGGTGCTTTTATCAAAGAAAGTAAGAAAAGACCTTACATTACTGTAGCAGAACGGATTGATTCAACAGTTTTGACACTTCACCAGATTCCGTATAAAAAAACGGAGGACAGAATTCTTTCTTTAGATGCTTATGTTCCTCGGGATTTTGATTCAAAATATCCTTGTATCGTTTTGATACATGGAGGAAACTGGCAATCTGGAAATAAAGAAATGATGGCTACGATGGCAAGATCATTGGCTCATCAATTTGTGGTGTTAAGTGTTGAATATCGACTTGCTTTAGAGGCCAAATTTCCAGCTGCATATGTGGATTTAACAGATGCTATTTTGTGGGCTAAAAGCCAAAAGCAATTACCAATTGATACGAAGAGAATTGCTGTCATTGGAACTGATGCTGGTGGACAATTAGCAAGCCTTTTGGGAACGAATGCATATCAAAACAAAGAATCTATTGTTCAATCTGTCATTAATATCGACGGAGTTCTTGCTTTTCATCACTCGGAATCACAAGAAGAAGAGGCTGCTGCATTTTGGCTAGGGGGAACTTATGATCAAAATCCAATCCAATGGAAAAATGCATCTCCCTTATATCAGGTCAACTCTTCTACAGCACCAATGTTATTTTTGAACAGTTCTATTCCTCATTTTCATACAGGAAGAGCGGATATGATGAAAAAAATGAATGATTTTGGAATCCATTCTGAATTCTTCGTTTTTGATGATACGCCACATACCTTTTGGCTTTTTAACCCTTGGTTTGATCCGATGATGGATAAAATAAAGGATTTTTTAGACAGAACGCTTTAACAAAGATTCTATATTAGTTTATTACTGTGGCTCTTTCTTATCTAACGATCATACTCGTCATCGTATTTTGATATAATGTTTAGTCTTATATTGTTATTTTAGAAAATGGTATTTCGTTTAAACCTAAATCCAAAATCAAACTTTTGTAGTGAGTAATCGTTCTCTAAATAACTATCTTTGTTTAACGATTGAAATCATCAAAGTATTCAAGTAAGAGTTTAATAATGGAATTAGAAGCATTATATAGCATTTTTAAGCAATATCCTGTTATATCAACAGATACACGCAATATTTTACCAAATTCGATTTTCTTTGCTTTAAAAGGGGCAAATTTTAATGGGAATGAATTTGCAGAGCAAGCCTTATCCATGGGTGCTCAATATGTCGTCATCGATGAAGAACAGTATCAAAAAGATGAACGATTTGTATTGGTTCAAGATGTGTTGACTACACTTCAAGTCCTAGCACACCATCATCGTAAACAGCTGAATATTCCTTTTATTGGCGTTACAGGGACGAATGGCAAAACGACTACTAAAGAACTATTGAATGCTGTATTGGCTAAGAAATATAAAACGTATGCGACCAAAGGGAATCTGAATAATCACATTGGCGTTCCATTAACATTACTGTCGATTCATCAAGATATTGAAATTGCAATCATTGAAATGGGAGCGAATCATGTGGGTGAAATCGATTTTCTATGTAAGCTTGCTGAGCCAACTCACGGTTTGATTTCTAATGTAGGTAAAGCACATTTAGAAGGATTTGGATCATTTGAGGGTGTAAAGAAAACAAAAGGAGAGCTTTATGATTGGCTACAGGAAAATCAGGGAACGCTGTTTTTGCAATCGGATAATCAACATTTGAAAGAGATGGCGGGACAACGGATGATAAAAGAAGTAATCACGTATGGTTTTTCAGCATCAAATGATATTATTGGAACACTGATTAAAGCAAACCCATTATTACAAATCGAGTGGCATTTGCAACAATTGGATAAACAGTTTCATGCTGATACGCAATTAACGGGTTCTTATAATACGGAGAACTTTTTGGCAGCTATTGCCGTTGGTAATTATTTTAATGTGTCTTTGGAGTTGATTAATGATGCTATTTCGGAATACAAACCGACCAATAATCGTTCTCAAATCACGAAAACAGCTCACAATACGGTTATCTGTGATTACTATAATGCTAATGCAACAAGTATGGAAGCTGCTTTAGATAATATTCGAATAATTGAAGCAAAACATAAAGTTGTGATTTTGGGAGATATGTTTGAATTAGGAGCAGAATCTTTTGAAGAGCATAAAAAGGTTGTGGAAAATGCAAAATCTATTTTTGGAGCTCGATTAATCTTTGTTGGTCATGCATTTTATGAACAACGATATGCAGATACAGAATTTTATGAAACAACTGCAGATGCTAAATCGGCATTATCTAACCATCCGATTAAAGATTCAACGATATTACTGAAAGGGTCAAGAGGGATGACATTTGAAAAATTGATGGAAGTATTATAGGGAAGATATAAAAACAAGAGCGAGATTAATGATCATTAATCCCGCTCTTGTTTTTATATAGCCGATTTAACAGAATTATTGAAATAATAAATCAACAATCTGTTTCGCTTCTTTTACATCATGTACGCGTAAGATTTGGACACCTTTACTTAATAATAAAGTATTCAGAACTGTTGTCCCATTTAATGCTTCCTCAGGACTAATACCTAATTTTTTATAGATCATAGATTTTCTGGATATACCCCCAAGTATAGGCAAACCAAAATATTGCAATTCATCTATCCGATAAACCAGTTCATAATTTTGTTCCATTGTCTTTGCAAATCCATAACCTGGATCAAGAATAATATCCTTAACTCCGAGCTGTCTTAACTCCGCGATTTTTTCTCCTAAAAATATTGCGACATCTGTTACAATATCGTTGTATTGGGTTAATTTCTGCATATTTTCAGGAGTGCCGCGCATGTGCATTAAAATATAAGGAACCTGCAATTTCGCGACCGTAGGAAACATTTCAGGATCAATAATACCTCCCGATACATCATTGATCATATGTACACCTGCATGTACACAAGCCTCAGCGACATCTGCGCGAAAGGTGTCTATGGAAAGAATAATATCGGGAAAGGTTTTAACGATGGCTTGTACTACTGGAAGAGCTCGGTCTATTTCTTCTTGTGAAGAGATTAAAGGAGCTCCTGGTCGAGAGGAATACGCGCCAATATCGATAATGTCTGCTCCAGCGGCTAATAGTTGTTTCGTTTTTTCGAGTGCCTGTTCGATGTTATTATATTGACCCCCATCAAAAAAGGAATCTGGGGTAACGTTCAAAATACCCATAATAATAGGGTGATCAAATGTGATCAGCTGACCTTTTAGATTGATCGACTGTGCAGGTGCTGTTTTAATCATTTTCATGTAGTACAAATTTATCAAGCTTATTTAATAAATAGGCATTAAAACAAAAAAGGTTATTTCCTATTCAGAAAATAACCTTTTTAATATCTTTCTCTAGACCTATTTTACAACTAATACACCATCAGCAACGAATGTAATTTCTTTATTAGGTTCTGTCAAAGCTGCAAGTAATACTAATTTTTTCATATCAATCTTATTTTCTGATAAATTCAAATTTTCCACTGGGATCTAACTTCATAATACTTGATGACTTGCCGTCACCCTTTTCATGTTGTCCAAACTTTACGATGTAATCAACATGCTCTTTAACATCATCTGAAATATCATCAAAGCATTTCGGAGAAGGTTCGCCACTCATATTGGCAGATGTCGATACCAATGGCTTTCTAAATCGTTGTAAAAGCTGCTGACAAAAATCATGATTAACAATACGAATTCCTATTGAACCATCTTCTGCAACAACATTGGATGCTAGATTTTTAGCTGCCGAATAAACAATTGTTAATGGTTTATCGGTGTATTCAATCAATTGGTAAGCTACTTCCGGGATTTCGGAAACGTAACTTGCCAATTGATTCTCATTATGTAGAAGAACAATAAGACTTTTATCTTTAGCTCTGCCCTTTAACTGAAAAACTTTTTCTACAGCTTCAGCGTTTGTGGCATCACAGCCTATACCCCAGATCGTATCTGTTGGATATAAAATCAAACCTCCGTTTTTGAGAACTTCTAAAGCTTGATTGATATCATTTCTATCTACAAATTGACTCATTTTTTCTTTTTAACAGCTGTTCTGTATTATACAGCAACATTGTGTTCACGTAAGGCATCGTTTAAAGACGTTTTCTTATCCGTCGACTCCTTACGTTTACCAATGATTAGTGCACAAGGGACTTGGAATTCACCTGCAGGGAATTTTTTAGTGTAAGAACCAGGGATAACAACAGAACGAGCAGGTACGTAACCTTTATATTCTACTGGTTCAGGACCTGATACGTCAATGATTTTAGTCGATGCTGTTAAGACAACATTAGCACCTAAAACAGCTTCAGTTTCTACACGTATACCCTCTACAACAATTGTTCTTGAACCAACAAAAACATTATCTTCGATGATTACTGGAGCCGCTTGTACAGGTTCTAATACACCGCCAATACCTACACCACCACTTAGGTGGACATTTTTACCAATTTGTGCACATGATCCAACAGTTGCCCAGGTATCAACCATGGTTCCTTCATCTACATATGCGCCAATGTTTACATAAGAAGGCATCAAAATAACTCCTTTTGCCAAATATGCACCTAAACGAGCAGAAGCTCCAGGTACAACACGAACACCAATTTCTTTGTAGTTCGTTTTTAATTTCATTTTATCATAGTAAACAAATGGACCAGCAGTTGATTCACTCATTTCACGTATTGGGAAATATAAGATAACTGCTTTCTTAATCCAGTCATTTACATGCCATCTTGAACCAATTGGTTCAGCAACTCTTAATTCTCCTTTGTCTAGTTTTAAAATTACAGTACGGATTGCTTCTGCATATTCTTTATATTCTAGAAGCTGTCTGTCTTCCCAGGCATCTTCAATAAGTTTTTTTAATTGTTCAGGCATTTTTTATAATTCAAAAATTTTTAATTCTTTTATTTGAGGACAAATATGTTAAAATTTGTTCAATTTATCATGTATAATGAACAGATTTTAAGTCAATATGACTATTTTTGTACAAATGGCAGCAGAAACTGAAAAACTTCGAATCGATAAGTATTTATGGTCAATACGTCTTTTTAAAACACGTAGTTTGGCGACTGACGCTTGTAAAGCGGGGCGTGTAAAACTAAACGGACAAAATATTAAGGCCTCCTATGTCGTGAAAATAGGAGATATTTATCAAGTGCAAAAAGGAATTGAACGTAAAATCGTCAAAGTATTAGGACTTCTAGAGAGACGGGTAGATGCTAAAACAGCCGTGCAGTTTTATGAAGATCAAACACCTGAAGAAGAAACAACAGCTTTTAAATCCGTCTTCCAGGCGCCTATCTTAAAACGGGATCGTGGAACAGGTAGACCAACGAAAAGAGATCGTCGCGAAATTGATGACTTAAAAACTGATTGGTGGGAGGAAGAAGGATAGTGCTCGATACTATTTAATCGTATTTCTGAGAATAAAGAAAATTACAATCATATTTAAAATAGAAAAAGCTACTTTCAGTAGCTTTTTCTATTTTAAATAATTGACAATATCATCAAAATCAATCTCTCCATGAGAAGCATCGAAAAGACAGCTATTGCCCTTTACGATTAGTAACTGCGGAGATTGATGCTCTACTTGCCATATCTGAGCGATCTGATTAGAAATTTCCCGGAAAGCCAACAGATCTAAATAATAAACATCGTAAGGTTTATCGGCTAAATTAGCAAAGCGCTCCAAATTTCTTTTGGCCATCCCACTTATTCCACAACTAGTACTGTGTTTGAAAATAGCAGATACTTGTTGATTGTTTAATAATCCTTGGAGTTGATCCAAAGAAGTAAGAGGAATCCAATTAATCATATTATAAATCTGTAAATTTTGAGGCTTCTACTTGTACAAATGAAGAAACAGTTGCAAATGTACAGCTTTTCTTTTTATTCTGGCTAGCAGTAAATGATGTCGGAAGTCGTAATCCAGAGCCAGTATCTTTATATTGATCAACTTGATACGTGATTCCAGTTGTTAGGTTTTTAAATACTTTTATCTCTCCAGTTTTTTCACTTATTAATAGATTACCTAGTAGTTGATCATTGAAGAAATTGGTTTTAGATTCAACTTGTGTACTTATTAATTTTTCATTATTTACAAGCTTAGTCACTTTATCAGTAAAATTAACGCCTTTTAGGTCTGCCAGTGTTGGTAATAATAATAGACCTAAATCATCTTTAACCTGATGAATAATATCTTGATGAAATTCGTTTGTTATGTTGTTCGTTTCATCATCGCTAATAAAAAGTTTGAGGGGTTTATTACTTTTGAAATTGAATAAGTAAACCAATCTTTCATTATTCTTAGAAAGACCTTCGAAGCGACAAGCTCCAGTTGCTCTATTCCATAGTAATGAACGTACTGACTCATTTTTAAGGATATCCGAGTCATTATTTCCAGAGCAAGAAAATAATAAAATTGTTGTTTCATTCCAATTTCCTGTTCCCCCAATAGAGGACCATAATTTAGTTTGAATATTATTTTCTTGTGCTAATCCTAGTCCTATGTTCAATTGTAAGAAGATTAACGAGAAAATAATCACTATACTATTTTTCATTTTACGAATCTTTATAAAATATAAAATCGACTTAATCACCAACAAGTGCCTAAGTCGATCATTCTGTATATTGATAATTAGATTATTGTATACTTTCTTTTATTTTAGTTATATAAGCTTTATGTTTTCCAATTCGTTTACATGAGCTTATATAGCAATATCCAAACTAGAATGGCAAAAATAATACCAGTTTAGTTTTGACTGCTAATGTGTGCCATTTGAATAGCTGTTATTGCAGCTTCTTCGCCTTTATTACCATGTTTGCCACCGGCTCTATCCAATGCCTGTTGCTGATTGTCTGTTGTTAATACACCAAAAATAACGGGTTTATTATACTTCAAAGCAACATTACTAATGCCATTCGCAACAGCATCACAGATAAAATCAAAATGACGCGTTTCTCCTTGAATGACACACCCTAAACATATAATTGCATCTAGTGAATCGTCACGGAATAAAATGTCTGCTCCTGTAATTAATTCAAAACTACCAGGAACTTCAATAATCTTGATATTTTCTTCTTTTGCTCCATGCTTTTCTAAACCAGAAATTGCGCCATTTAAAAGAGCCCCAGTTATTTCTGCATTCCATTGTGCCACTACAATTCCAAATTTATATGGATTTGCGTTTGCAACTGTTATATGTGAGAAATCAGATAAATTTTTAATGCTACTTGCCATATTGGGAGCAAATGTAATAAAAAAAGGCTACTTTTTGAGTAGCCTTCTATATGATAAATAATGTTAAATACTATAAATGAGCTTGAACACGGCCAATAGGACCATCGATCATGGCTGCTTCCTGACTTTCTGGATAATCTGTTTTGATTTTTTTGTAAGTTTCTTCAGCCTGTTTGTATTCGTTTTGAGCCTCGTAAACCAATCCTAGTTTTTTAAGAAATAATGGAGTAGTATAAGAGTTTGCAGATTTTTCAGAAGCTTCTTTGTAAAAAGTAGCCGCTTTTTTATAATCCTTTAATTCAGAATATACATCTCCTTTTAATCCAATAACCAATGGATCAAGGACTGTACTACCTGTTGCAGAATAATTTTCCAAAGCCTCAAGAGCTTCATTGTATTTCCCTTGGCGTAAATACAATCCACCCAAGTAAGCATTTGCAATGTTCGCTGATTTGGTATTTGAATATTCATCTGCAATTTCCTTAAACCCTAAGAAAGAACCATCACCTTCAATTGCACGTTTTTGAAGAGAATCTATTGTGGCATATTCTTCTGCTTTAAATATTTCATTTGCAGCTTTTTCGGCTCTAGGTTGCAAATAAAGCTTTTGATATCCAAAATATAATAGTACTAACACGAAAATACCACCAACGATAAATGTGATACTTTTTTGATTGTCTTGAAAAGATGAACCTTGTGAAGGTTTATTCGCTTGCCCAGCGGTATTTTGGTTTTGATTCTTAGACATTATTATTTAATGAAAATATAGAGTGCAAAAATACAATTTTACAGTAAATATGCAAGTTTTTGTTATATATAATAAACGTTAACCTTTATTAATGTAGTTGTTCTCTGCCTCAAGTTCTTTATCTATTTGTTCGTAGATAGAGTTTTGACTTTTAAATTCAGGTACAATTTTCTTCATTTCTAAAACAATATCATGCTTATTTTGAAGTTTAATACCCGCGATTAAGATTTCAATATGGTTGTTAACTAGTTTAAAATCATTTTCCCGCACTTTAGCAATCATAATCTTTTTATGATGGGTTGGCATGGTATTTTCTAAATCATTGAGAAGTTCTTCGTATAATTTTTCTCCAGGGCGTAGACCTGTAAATTTAATTTCAATATCCTCATTTGGAACATACCCAGATAGTTTAATCATTTTATTCGCCAATTCCACAATCTTTACTGATTTTCCCATATCAAAAACGAAAATTTCTCCCCCTTCACCCATTGAGCCAGCTTCTAATACCAGTTGGCAGGCTTCAGGAATAGTCATGAAATAACGTGTAATCTCAGGGTGTGTAACCGTAACAGGTCCGCCTTTTTCAATTTGGTCTCTAAACCTTGGGATAACGGATCCATTTGAACCCAATACATTTCCAAATCGAGTGGTAATAAATTTAGTTTTTGCACTTATATCAGCGTTATTCTGAAGGTAATGATTGAAAGATTGCACATATATTTCCGCTATTCTTTTTGTAGCTCCCATAATATTGGTCGGATTCACCGCTTTATCTGTGGAAACAAAAACAAACTTTTCACTGTCATATTCAACAGCTAGATTAGCAATGTTTTTCGTTCCAACAATGTTTGTATGAACAGCCTCGATAGGGTGATTTTCCATCATCGGAACATGCTTATACGCTGCAGCATGATAGACATAATGAGGTCTAAATGTTTCAAACATCAATTTCATTCTTTCTATCTCACGGACATCTCCTATAAAAGAATGATAAACCTGATGTGGAAACTCATCTTGTAAGTCCAATTGCAAGTTATGAAGTGGCGATTCTGCTTGATCACACAGAATAATCATTTGTGGTTCAAATTTTCCTAGTTGTCGCGCGATTTCACTACCAATAGAACCTGCTGCGCCAGTAACTAAAATACGCTTTCCTTTTAATTGATTCAGAATGTTGTCATTGCTGATTTTTATTGGAGCTCTTTCTAAAAGATCTTCAATTTTTATTTTCTGTATTTGATTTGGATTTAATTCCCCATTCATTATTTTCTTAACAGGAGGCAATGTTAAGATGGTTACTTTTTTCTCCAAACAAATGTCAATAATATCGTTTTTTGCTTCCAAAGGAATATTGTGAGAAGCGAAAATAAGCTCTTCAATGTTCAAATTGATAATTACCTGTCCAAGCTTTTTGGGGTCAAAAATCTTGATCCCATCGATCACTTTTCCGATTTTGTATTCATTATCATCTAGGTATCCTACAATTGAATTTTTAGATCGCACATCATGATCTAAAGTTCTTTTAACAGCAATCCCTAAATCTCCAGCGCCGTAAATCAACGTATTTCTTCTTTCGGTTTTTACATTTTTTGTATAAACAAAAAATATTTTGACAAATGTTCTATAGGTTGTCAGTAATAAAAAACAAAATAACGCATATAAAATGATGAGCGAACCAGGTAAGGAGTTCATGTCACCTGTAGCCAGTAATATTGTTTTAATAGTAAAGAAGACAAGGACTGAGAAAACAATGGCAGTAAGGATACGAATGGAATCAACGGCACTTGTATAACGTATAATCCCTGTATGCATCTTAAATAAATAAAAAGAGGCTGCTGTGACGCCTATACAGTAGATTAATCTGATCGCAAAATCAGTCGTCTGTAAAAAAGCGAAATCAAAACTATAATAGATGATATTTGCGAGTATGAAAGCAAAGATTACAGTGAAAATATCTAATACAAAAATAATCCAACGAGGAACAATATTAAGTTTATTAAACATAGTTTCTTTTAGTGCTTAGTTGTACAAATGTAGTTTTTTTTTCTAAACGTAAAAGTATGAATTGGTTTAATTTGTTTTGCCTAGCTTAAATAAAAATAGTAAATTTAAAAAGTAATGAATAGAAGAAATGAGTGATTTAAGTAAATTGGCAAGTCAGGCAATGATGCAGCCTCAAGAGACTTTATTAGCGACCGCTTCCCGAGAAAAAAGATTATATATTGGGATACCAAAAGAAATTGCATTTCAGGAAAGAAGAATTTGTTTAACACCTTTGTCTGTCGGTCTTTTAGTAGAGAATGGGCATGAGGTTGTTATTGAGACTGGGGCTGGGACTGGTTCCAATTTTTTAGATCATCATTACAGTGAGCAGGGGGCTCGGATTGTTTCTTCAAGAGAAGAAGTATATCAGGCAGATTGTATTGTGAAAATATGTGCCCCCACTTTAGGAGAAGTAGAAATGATGAAGAATAATCAAATTTTGATGTCTTCACTCCAACCTTCTCTCTTGGAATTACCCGTTCTCCACGCGCTTATTCAAAAAAAGATCACGGCTTTATCTTATGAATACTTACGGGACGAAGGTGGCTGCCTGGCTGTTGTTCGCGCCATGAGTGAAATTGTAGGTGCCACATCTACACTGATTGCTTCAGAATATTTAAGCAATAGTTTTGGTGGTAAAGGGCTTATGTTGGGCGGAATAACTGGTGTACCACCTACAGAAATGGTTATTATTGGAGCGGGAAGCGTTGGAGAATATGCTGCACGAACGGCAATTGCCTTAGGTGCACAAGTAAAGGTCTTTGATAACTCAATTTATAAGTTAAGACGGTTACAAAATAATTTAGGTAGTCGAGTTTATACATCCATTATACAGCCTACGATTTTAAATAAGGCGGTGAAAGGATGTGATGTGGTAATTGGTGCTTTGCGTTCAAAAAATGGTCGGACTCCCTGTGTAATCTCAGAAGAAACTGTTTCTGAAATGAAACCAAACTCTGTTATTATTGATGTCAGCATAGATCAAGGAGGATGTTTTGAGACATCTGAAATAACATCGCATGATACACCAACTTTCAGGAAGTATGATGTTATTCACTACTGTGTCCCTAATATCGCATCTCGTGTTGCACGATCTGCTACGTATGCTTTGACGAATATATTTACACCAATATTATTAGATATTGCGGAGCAAGGAGGTGTTAAAAACGTGATATGGAAAAATGCTGGAATTAGATGTGCCACGTATTTGTATCAAGGAATATTAACAAATAAGGATATTGCATCCAAATTTGATATGACCGCTAAAGACTTAGACTTGATTATTGTGACCAGTTTGTAGCCGATGAAATTCCCTTTAATGATTGTTTTATTTTCACTTATTTTTCAGACTTCTACGCAAGAAAGGTTAGCCTTATATCAAGATGAGATCCCAAATGCTATTCGGAAAGATACCGCAAAATATAATGCTAATATTCCCGAACTATTTGTTTATAAACCCAATGATAAGAAAGGTAATGGTTTTGGCGTATTGATTATTCCTGGTGGAGGATATGCGCATATCGCAATGGACCATGAGGGACACGATGTGGCAAAGAAATTGACTCAGGCAGGGTTTACGGCTTTTGTACTTAAATATAGATTACCATCGCCTAATATCATGGTCGATAAAAGTATCGGTCCAATACAAGATGCACAACGTGCCATGCAGCTCATTCGAAGCAATTTTCCGTCATTAAGTAAAGTTGGCGTAATTGGTTTTTCTGCTGGTGGTCACCTGGCGTCTACGCTCATTACGAAATCTGATCACCCCTTTATTGCCAACCCGGATCACTTATCTTTAGCACCGGATTTTGCAGGATTGATTTATCCCGTTATTTCGATGACTGATGCTGTTACCCATAAAGGGTCTAAATTAAATTTGTTAGGAGAAAATGCTTCTTTGGAAAAAGTAAATGAATTTTCTGCTGAAAAGAATGTAAACAAAGACGTTTGTCCTGTATTTTTTGTTCATGCAAAAGATGATAAAACAGTTCCTATTGAGAACAGTTATTTAATGATGCGAGCACTTGATCAGGTGCACGTTAAAAATAAATTGTTAACCTATGAAGAAGGAGGACATGGTTTTGGTTTGTTTAATAAAACAAGTTCAGTTGCTTGGCTGGATAGCTTTATCGATTGGACGAATCGCTTATAAAACAGATAGAAATAACCATCATATACCTAACGTTAACAAACTGTGATGAATATTCGACTTATGGTAGCTTCTCACGATTAAAGAACAAACTGAGTTCATTTATGCCGTTGAAAACATACACTTGTAAATAATTATTCTGATGAAAAATATTTTAGGTCTTATTTTTAGCTTCTTGTTTTTTGTAGCAGAAGCACAGATACCAGAAAGTGGGTGGAAAGTAAAGTTGAATGAACCATCTCCTGCATTCGTGGTTCCGAAAAAGAATGGGGAACAGATCACTAACATTGATTTGAACGGAAAGGTTGTATTACTTAATTTTTTTGCCACATGGTGTCCTCCGTGTAGAGAAGAGTTGCCTAGGTTGCAAAAAGAGATTTGGGAAAAATATAAAGACAATCCAAAATTCGCATTATTAGTATTGGCTCGTGAAGAAAATTGGGAAAAGATTGAACCTTTTGTGGCTAAGCATGCGTTTTCTTTACCAATTTATCCCGATTTAAAGCGAGGTGTATTTGGTCTTTTTGCAGAACAAGGGATCCCTCGAAATGTCATTGTAGATACTAAAGGTAATATCGTTTATCAATCCGTTGGCTACGAAGAAAAAGAGTTTAATAAACTGATTTCATTCTTGGATGCTTTGCTTAAAGACTGATATAATGATTGGTCGTGATCTGTACAAATGTACCGATTGGAGGTAAAATAGGAGCCATACTAATAGCATGCAAGTGTACATCATGACCAACAATGACTAATTCATTGTAAAATCCCCTATAACGAATGTCTATCAATTGAAAATCATTGTTCCCATTCGAAGGGGCAACAGTTAACCACTCTTGGTGAATGATGATTGTCGAATCACTCTGGATATTCAATCGCTTGGCTTGTTCGCTATTTAGAATATTACTTTTTGCCAATAATTGTGCTGTATAAGCATTCGTCGGTTTTTCGTAAAGCTCACGTGGATGACCTTGACCTAATATATGACCATTTTTCATGACAATTAGATCGTCTGCTAGCGCCAAAACTTCTGTTGGGTCATGAGAAACAAGTATAATTGTAAGGCCTGTCTCTAACACAATTTGTTTAATGTCTTGCTGTAAAGTATCTCTAAAGGATGCGTCTACCTGATTGAAAGGTTCATCCATTAATAAAACTTGCGGATCATTAACTAAAGCTCTAGAAATGGCTACACGTTGCTTTTCTCCACCACTAATATCTGCAATTCTTTTTTTTGCCAGATGATCAATACGTAATCTTTTTAAAATTGCTGAAGTTTTATCGTGTTTAGCTTCTAAGTTGGTGTTCGGTAATTGTGAGGCAACATTGTCCCAAACATTTGCAAATGTATTCAAATCATCAAATCCTTGTGAAACGAGTTTCATTTCCTGATGACCAGGTATTAGTTTATCTTTTCTTGTAGGAACCAGCCATCCTTTGTACCGAACTTCTCCGGTTGACGGTTCCAAAAGGCCATAAATCAATCTCAATAATGTACTTTTTCCACTTCCAGATTCACCAATAATAGCGGTAATCTTACTCTTTTGTATGGCGAGATTGGCATCTTCTACAGCAAAAAGATCTGACTTTTCTGAAAAGCAAAAACTAAGATTTTTAATATTGATGTAGGGAAGTCCAAGGACCTCCTTATCAAAAGGTACGTATTGACAAGAAGACTGTAACATGTTGTGCAAATAAAAAAGCCGAACGTTTTAATTCGGCTTAAAAATAAGCAATTAATATTATTCTAGCTTAAAAAGCTAAAGTTAGTCAAATGTAAAACGATTAAAACGTCCTGACTGGGTTTATTTTAATAGCTTATTTGTTGACTAGTCGTTGTAAATAAGGTGAAGGAGCTGAAGTCAAGAGAAATAAATGCACAATCAGTTGCTTCGAGTGGAAACTATTTAATCGTTATTTTTCGACTGTTAGGCGAAGTAATTTCAATCTGAATTATTTTAGCATCCTCAGGTAATAGATTTGGTATTTTCTCAGGCCATTCTATAAAACAATAATTTCCTGAGTAAAAATATTCTTCATAACCAAAATCGTAAGCTTCTTGCTCTTCTTTCAATCGATAGAAGTCAAAATGAAAGATCGGTCCTTGGGCGGAGCTATATTCATTAACAATAGAAAAAGTGGGACTTGATGTATTATCCTCGACTTGTAAAGCTTCACACAGAGTTTTTATAAAAGTAGTTTTTCCGGCTCCCATATTTCCATAAAACAGGAAAACGCGATCGCTTGGATATGACTGTAAAAGTAGTTTTGCAGCATGATTTAATTCGGACAGTTGATTGACTTCGATTATCATGCTGCAAAATTAATTATTTGGATGTATAAGTGGCAAAAGGAATAATCATTTCTTCCAATGATATTCCCCCATGTTGAAATGTTTCATTAAAATAATTGACAAATTGATTGTAATTATTGGGGTATACAAAATAAGAATCCTCCTTTGCGAATACAAAACATGAACTCATATGTAGTTTTGGTAATTGTGCATCATGTGGGTTTTTGATTAGGAATACGTCCTTATCAATAAAGTTCAAATTTTTACCTTGTTTATACCGTAAGTTTGTATTGGTGCTTCTATCGCCAACTATTTTACTTGGTTTTTTTACTTTGATTGTTCCGTGATCTGTTGTAATGATAACCCGTACGTTCCGTTGAGATAACCATTTTAATGCTTCAAATAGAGGCGAATGCTCAAACCAAGACAATGTTAAAGAACGATATGCAGCTTCATTATTTGCCAATTCACGAATCATAGCCATATCAGTTCTGGCATGAGATAACATATCGACAAAATTGTAAACCAAAATATTTAAGTTATTTTGGATTAGATTACTCAGATTATCTACGACATCTTTACCTTGATCTAACGTCAATACCTTGGTATAAGAGTGTTTAATCGGTTTACGATAAATACGATT
This sequence comes from Sphingobacterium sp. SRCM116780, assembly GCF_021442025.1. Lineage (NCBI taxonomy): Bacteria > Pseudomonadati > Bacteroidota > Sphingobacteriia > Sphingobacteriales > Sphingobacteriaceae > Sphingobacterium > Sphingobacterium sp. SRCM116780. The sequence continues at coordinate 3,510,052 of NZ_CP090446.1, read as the reverse complement.
GATCTGATCTTCTAAAAATTTGTCTTCATATAAATTTTTACCTCCTTCATCCTCATCATTTTGCCACATTTTAGGGAATCTTTTCTCCATCTCTAAAGGAGTTAAACCACTGAAAATAGCATTTCGAGCATATTGAGTTGCTGTGGGCAGAATACTGTAAAAAGTATCTTCTTCTTCTAATCTAAAATAATCTGTAATCACTTCGTTAATTACCTTCCATTGGTCATAACGTAAGTTGTCAATCAAAAAGAAAAATGTGGGTTTATCTTCTGTTAATAGTGGGAATACTTTTTTCTTAAATAATTGATGGGATAAGATGGGAGCCTGATCTGGATTTTTCATCCAGTTAATATAGTTCCGCTCAATAAATTTTGAGAACTGTACATTAGCTTCCGACTTTTGCATGGTCAAAATCTCATGCATACCGGCATCTTCTAATTTTTCTAGAGAAAGCTCCCAATAAATTAGTTTTTTATAAGCTTCTGTCCACTGTGTGTAATTCAAGTCATCATTAAGGACCATTCCAAGACTTCTAAAATCTTGTTGATAAGCCATCGATGTTTTTTCGTTTACAAGTCGTCTATTTTCCGTTAGTTTTTTAATTGTCAATAGAATTTGCTTCGGATTTACAGGCTTGATGAGGTAGTCATCGATTTTAGATCCTATGGCATCCTCCATTACATGTTCTTCTTCGTTTTTAGTAACCAGCACTGTTGGAACAGTTGGGTTTATGGATTTTAAGATTGCTAATGTTTCCAATCCTGTTAATCCAGGCATATTTTCATCCAAAAACACAAGGTCAAAAATCCCTTCTTTGAAAGCTTCTACTGCATCGTTCCCGTTGTTTACTGTCTTTACCTTATAACCTCTTTCTTCAAGCAAAAGAATATGAGGTTTTAGAAAATCAATCTCATCATCTGCCCAAAGGATATGTGTTTTTTGCATATTATTTTATTTTTTATAATAAAAATGATTTTATTTTCAACTCTTTTATTATTCAACGAGTTATTTAAAAATCACTTGTGTTGTAGACTTATTTTTTTGAATCCATACGAACTTAAATAAAAATGACTCTATACGTATTCTTTTTAACACTTCTTAACGAGTAATCTAATATATTTGTGTTAATATTTTCCTCTAAGAAAAGGAAAAGAAGCTGGCTCAACTTTAATACATCTTAAAACAATGATATTGAGCTATTGTTTTGTGGCAATTAAAGTAATTCGTTCAAGATTTGAATAAGAAAAAAATAATAAATGATCCTGTTTATGGTTTTGTTTCCATTCCATCAGGTTTAATATTTGAGCTTATACAGCACCCTTATTTCCAGCGACTTCGGTATATTAAACAAGTCAGTATGACACATTTGGTGTATCCTGGCGCATTACATACACGTTTTCAGCATGCTATAGGAGCGATGCATCTCATGTCGCTTGCTATTGATACGCTAAAAGGAAAGGGGATCGAGATTAGTGTAGAGGAAGAAGAAGCTGCCCTTGCTGCTATTTTATTGCACGATATTGGGCATGGACCCTTTTCTCATTCCTTAGAACACACGATTATAGATGGGGTTTCTCATGAACTATTATCGTCTCTTTTAATGGATAGAATAAATAAGGAATTCAATGGTAAACTCGATTTGGCAATTACCATTTTTAATGATCAATATCATCGAAAATTTCTACATCAATTAGTATCAAGCCAATTGGATACAGATCGAATGGACTACTTGAATAGAGATAGCTTTTTTACAGGAGTATCAGAAGGAGTGATTTCATTTGACCGTATCATTACGATGCTTTATGTGATGAATGATGAGCTTGTGGTAGAACAAAAAGGTATATATTCTGTAGAGAAGTTTTTAATCGCACGTCGATTGATGTATTGGCAAGTTTATCTGCATAAAACAGTTATTGGAGCCGAACAATTATTGATTAAAATATTGCAGAGAGCAAAATACCTGTCCAGTATGGGTGTTGAGCTGTTTGCTACTCCAGCATTTCGCTGGTTTTTAACACAAAAAATTGATAAAGATAATTTTTTAGCAGAAGAGTCACACCTCAACTGGTTTACACGTTTAGATGATACAGATATTATGTCTGGGATAAAGACATGGACGCAACATGAAGATCCAATTTTAAGTATGATGTGTCAAAAATTAATGAGTCGAGATCTTTATCGTACTGTCATGAGTGATGAACCATTCTCTGAAGAATTAATGAATGAGGTATATCATCGTGTAAAAACATATTTTAAGCTAAAAGATGAGGACTTACAATACTATGTATTTACGCAAGCGATTCAAAACAGTGCTTACGATACTCATCATGATAATATCAAAATATGGATGAAGACAGGTGAAATTAGGGATATCACAGAGGCATCAGATTTGTCAAATTTAGAAACTTTGGCGAAAAAAGTTCAAAAGTTTGCCTTATGTTATCCAAAAGAGCTCGGATATATAGCAAATCCAGCTAAAAAATAATTAAAATATAATAAAAAAACATAGATTTGTAGCATGCAATTTACTGCTCAACAAATAGCATCCTTATTAAATGGATCAATAGAAGGAAATCCGGATATCGAAGTTTCAAATTTAGCAAAAATAGAAGAAGCTTCTTTGGGAGATTTATCTTTTCTATCGAACCCTAAATATGAGCATTTTTTATACGAGACAAATGCTTCAATTGTTATTGTTAATGAAGAGCAGCAATTATTATCTGCTCTTAAATCGACCTTGACTATCATTCGTGTAAAAAATGCTTATGCGGCATTTTCAACCTTATTAAATATCTATAATGAGGTGCGATTAGATCGAAAAGGCCGAGAAGAACCCTCATTTATTCATTCGAGTACTGAGATAGGAGAGGATGGATATATTGGCGCATTTGTTTATATTGGAAAAGACGGTAAAATTGGCAAAAATGTCAAGATTTACCCACAAGTTTATATTGGCGATAACGTCGTAATAGGAGATAATACGACGTTATTTCCGGGAGTTAAAATCTATCAAGACTGTATACTGGGCAAAAATGTGATTGTACATTCAGGAACTGTTATTGGTTCTGATGGTTTTGGTTTTGCACCCCAAGAAGACGGGACATATGCAAAGGTCCCACAGATTGGTAATGTGGTTATTGAAGATGACATCGAAATAGGAGCAAATACAGTTATTGATCGTGCGACTATGGGATCCACGATATTACATCAAGGTGTTAAATTGGATAATTTGATTCAAATAGCACATAATGTAGAGTTGGGTAAGAACACGGTAATTGCGGCTCAAACAGGTGTTTCCGGAAGTAGTAAAATTGGTGAAAACGTTGTCCTCGGAGGGCAAGTTGGAGTTGTTGGTCATATCAGTGTGGCCGATAGAAGTCAGGTGCAAGCGCAGTCTGGTATTAATAAAACGATAACAGAAGAAAACAAAAAATGGGCAGGTAGCCCTATTTTAGGTTATCAATCCAATATGAGATCGCAAGTAATCTATGCTAAATTACCTGATTTGGAAAAACGCATAACACAATTAGAGCGATTGTTAAAAGAAAAGTTGAAATCTTAAAGAACCGAAGGGTCGTTTTCGATTAAATATATGTTAGAAATGAATGTAAAACAAAGAACCATTAAACAAGATGTGGTTATATCTGGAGTCGGTTTACATACAGGTAAGACTGTATCGATGAAGATAAAGCAAGCTCCTGAAAATCACTGGTATAAATTTAAAAGAATTGATTTAGAAGGTGAGCCTGAAGTATTGGTAGATGCTGAAAATGTAACAGATACATCTAGAGGTACCACCATTTCAGAAAATGGAGCGAGTGTAAGTACGATTGAACACTTGATGGCTGCTTTAGTTGGTTTACAGATTGATAACGTATTAATTGAGATAGATGGACCTGAAGTGCCAATCTTGGATGGTAGTTCAGCAATTTTTGTTGAAAAGTTAAAAGAAGCAGGTTTTGAAGAGCAAGATGCCGATCGGGATTATTATGAAATACCGAGCAATATTCATCATATAGAAGCTGAACGTAAAGTCGAGATCATGGCCATGCCATTAGACGGATATCGCCTTACCTGTATGATTGATTTCAATTCTCCTGTTTTAGGAAGCCAACATGCAGCTATTAATACCATTGAAGATTTCTCAAAAGAAATCTCCTCTTCCAGAACTTTTTGCTTTTTGCATGAGTTAGAAATGTTGGTTGATAATGGATTGATTAAAGGTGGTGATCTGAGTAATGCGATTGTTATCGTTGATAAAGAAACTTCAGCAGAAGAGTTAAAAAAATTATCACATTTGTTCAATCGCAACGATGTGTCAGTAGCAAAAGAAGGTATTTTGAGTAATATTAAATTGCGTCATCAAAATGAACCTGCACGTCACAAGTTATTGGATATGGTGGGAGATTTGGCTTTAGTAGGTCGACCGTTAAAAGGACATGTTATGGCCGCAAGACCAGGACATGCTGCTAATGTTGCTTTTGCTAAAAAAATCAAAGAGCAGATCCGTAAAGATAAAAACACTAAAAAAATAAAGGTATACGATCCTAATATGACACCTGTCTATGACACGGTTCAGATTATGAAGATTTTACCTCATCGTCAACCGATGTTAATGGTTGATAAGATTCTAGAATTAACAGAAAATCATGTGGTGGGATTGAAAAATGTAACAATGAACGAAGATTTGTTCATGGGACATTTTCCTGGAGCACCTATTTTTCCTGGCGTATTGCAGATCGAAGCAATGGCACAGACAGGAGGTATTTTAGTATTAAATACTGTTCCTGATCCAGAGAATTGGTTGACTTTATTTTTGAAAATCGAGAATGCCCGTTTTAAAGTACAAGTAAGTCCAGGGGATACAATTATTTTCAGATGCGATTTAACGGAGCCTATCCGTAGAGGAATTGCAAAAATGAAAGGTGTAGCCATGGTAGGTGAAAAAGTTGTTTGCGAAGCTGAGTTAATGGCTCAGATCGTGAAAGTAAAATAATAGGAGAGATGATACAGCCATTAGCTTATATACATCCAGAAGCAAAAATTGCTCAAAATGTTGTTGTGGAACCATTTGCTACCATACATAAAGATGTTGTGATAGGAGAGGGAACATGGATTGGTTCCAATGTAACAATTATGGATGGGGCACGTATTGGGAAAAATTGTAAAATTTATCCAGGAGCGGTCATTTCAGGAGAACCTCAAGATTTGAAGTTTGATGGAGAGATTACAACTGCAGAAATTGGAGATAATACTACAATTCGTGAATGTGTAACAATCAATAGGGGTACAAAAGATAGATTTCGTACCGTAATCGGGAAAAACTGCTTGATTCAAGCGTATAGTCATATTGCACACGATTGTACCATAGGAGATTATTGTATATTTTCCAATAGCAGCACATTAGCTGGGCACATTACAGTAGGAGATTATGTTGTTTTAGCAGGAATGGTTGCTGTACATCAATTTTGTACCATTGGCTCTCATGCTTTTGTAACAGGTGGTACGTTAGTGAGAAAAGACGTTCCTCCCTTTATCAAAGCGGCACGTGAACCTATCTCTTATGCTGGGATTAACTCTGTAGGCTTGAGAAGAAGAGGATTTACAGAAGAACAAATTGCGGAGATACAAAATATATATCGCGTTTTATTTGTTCAAAATAGAAATCTAACAAAAGCAGCAGCCATTATCGAAGCTGAATTCCAAGCCACGGAAATTCGAGATGAAATCTTAGGTTTTATTCGTAACTCTAACCGAGGTGTTATTAAAGGGTTCAATCAAAGGGCTGTTTAATTACAGATAGTTTGAAGATTATTTTAACAGACGTAGGTCGACGCTATAATCGGGAATGGATTTTTAAGCATATTAATTATGAATTTGAATCCGGCCGATCATATGCTGTACTTGGACCCAATGGCTCAGGTAAGTCTACGTTGTTAAAGATACTTTCAGGAAGTTTAACTCCTTCTGCAGGAAACATTCGCTTTGAGTTGGATAACCGAAGTGTACCTGTTGAAAACATTTTTGAATATATTTCTATTGCTACTCCTTACGTTGAATTAATTGAGGAATTTACGCTAAGGGAGCAAATAAAGTTTCATTTTAAATTTAAGAAATACTTAGTTGGGTATAATGAGGAAGAAGTTGTTCGCTTATTAGGTCTTGAGAAAGCGATAGATAAGGAACTGAAATATTATTCTTCTGGAATGAAGCAACGTGTTAAACTCGCTTTAGCCTGTTGTAGCGATTCTATAGTTGTATTATTAGATGAGCCGACTAGCAATCTAGATACGGAAGGAGAAGAGTGGTATTTAGCATTGGTAAATAATACAAAACATGCTAATCGACTATTCATTATTTGTTCAAATCAAGAAAAAGAGTATATCTTCTGTGATGAAAAACTCTCCGTATTGGACTATAAAAGTTGATTATTTTTAGATTTCTATAAAAAGATTAGATTTCGTACTTTTGTAACTTGGAAAAATAACCATTAAAGTTTAAATCATGGCAAAGGCATCAGACGTTAAGTCAGGAAATGTTTTAAGATTCAACGGAGAGTTAGTCTCCGTTGAAGAATATATACATCGTACACCAGGAAATTTACGTGCTTTCTATCAAGCAAGAATGCGTAATGTTAAAACTGGAAAATTAGTAGAATACCGTTTTCGTGTTGACGAAAGTGTTGAAATTGCGCGTGTTGAAACAAGTGATTATCAATATTTATATGAAGAAGGTGAATTCTTCGTGGTCATGGATAATAGCACTTACGAGCAGTTTAATATCCCTAAATTTCTGTTCGGTACTTCGGCACGGTTCTTGAAAGAGGGTATGAACGTGATTGTAGCATTCGAAAGTGACGAAGCGATCATGGCGCAAGCTCCTAAAAATGTAGAATTAGAAATTACATATACAGAGCCTGCAGTAAAAGGAGATACTTCTACCAATGCATTGAAAAATGCTACAGTTGAAACTGGAGTAGAAGTAAAAGTCCCTCTTTTTATCAATCAAGGTGATAAGGTGAAAATTGATACACAAACAGGTGATTACATCGAACGTGTTAAGTAATATAAAGATTTAGGTTTAGGTTGATTATTCGGTCTTGTAAGCACCCAGCTTCAAGGCCGTTTTTTTTGTATTTATATGACCAAGGCTGAACTAAGGACATATTATCGGGATTTAAGATCTCGTTTGTCTGAGCAAGAAGAAGAGGAGTTAAACAATAGTTTATTCCATAATTTGAAAAAATTGAATTGGCAGCATGTGAAATTTTGTCATGTTTTTCTGCCAATATTGAAGTTTCATGAACCCAATACTTTCTTGCTGATTTCTTATTTCAGAGAAAACTTTCCTGATATTAATCTCGTTATCTCCAAATCGGATATGCTGTCACAGCAGATGACGCATTACGTGTATAATGACTCCTTAGTGTTGGAAAATAATAAGTGGGGAATACTGGAACCTGTAGAGGGAATCGCTATTAGTGAAACAAAACTGGATGTTGTCTTGATCCCCTTATTGATCTCGGATAAACGAGGAAATCGTGTCGGCTATGGAAAAGGATATTATGATCGATTTTTATCCTTATGTAGGTCTGATGTGAAGAAGATCGGTCTTTCATTCTTTGAACCTATCGATTTGATACAAGATGTTGATCCGCATGATATTCCTTTGGATATTTGTGTAACACCTCAAGAAATATATACGTATTAAAAATGAAAAGGAGCTTTAGCTCCTTTTCATTTTTAATATAATATCCGGAATTTAATTGTATTCTGAACCTTCTTAAGTTGCTTGATTAAGTCCTTGTCATATTCTCCTTCAATATCTGTTACCGCATAGCCAATATCTGACTTTGTCATTAAAAATTGCGAAATGATATTGATGCTGTTTTGAGCGTAGACATGGTTCACCTGTGCCATAATCCCAGGTACATTTTTGTGAATGTGAAGTAAGCGCGTTACATTTTTTACTCTAGGCAATAGCAAATTAGGGAAATTTCTACTCATATAGGTATCGCCATTATTGATAAAATCAGCCATTCTTCTCGGAATAAATTCCGAATTTCTTTTTTTATCTTTTTTATCATCAAAGACAACAATTCCCTTTGCGTTACAAATTTCTTTACTCAAATGACCTTTGGCATCTCCCAATACACCGATTGTTTTTAACTTATCCGCCTGCGCTAATTGTTCATCAGAAACTTTGATACCCTTACCTAAAAGAAGCATACCGACATCTTTTGTGTATTTGTCTTCAAAAGTATCTTTGATTCTTATGGAAAAACCATCTCTTTTTAGAATATGTGCCGCAATTTCAGGAACTTCACCAACAATGAGACAAAGGATACGATTTTTAGGATAAGAAATCGCTCTAGGTAAATTATTGACATAGAGAAACTCATCAAAGCTTGGCGTAATGAAGTCAGCCTTGTCAGTGACTGTTTTTCGTGAAATATTCTCCGTAAAAGCAAAGAACTTTTCAATAAGACCCGATTCTTTTAATTGAAAATCGGAATAACCATCTCCAATACCGTAGATCGTTCCATCAATTTTGAGCTCCTTTAAGAGTTTTACTTTACCACCTTCATCAGATAATGGATTAGACTCATCAAAACCAATAATATTATCGTTCTCATCAAATCTAAAGGTATTTGCATAGATGTTTTCTTTCTTGATGTTGTAGGGCGTAACTACTGGTGTAATAAACTCCTTAAATCCACCGGAAACAATCCAGGCAGTATCCGCATTTTTTTTAAAAAACTCTCTGTTTCTGGAAAACGAAGTAGAGACTTTCTTTTTAAGATGGACAATCAGTTTGTCAAGATGACTTCTGTTTGCTTGCAGTAATTGAACACGACCGGCTAACGCTTCGCGAAAAGAAAGTTTTCCTTCCATTGCAAGGTTTGTGAATCGTTCGATTTCAAGATAGATTTTTTCTCGATCAGGATGACCTTCAAGAGATATTTTTGCCAATTCATCCAATGCCTCTACTTGCGTAAAAGTGCTGTCAAAATCAATAATATAGTAATTCTTCACGGTTTAGTTTGTTTTATGCTGATTATATAAAATAGAGATTTCTTCTAAAGTTCTATCTAAAGGTTTATAGTTAAACGGTAAGATTTCTTGTAATTTTTCGGCTGAGTAGGCTAACTTCTCACTCGACGCTCTCGCACTATCTTTCGTGAGCGTAGACTTTTCATTTTTTATGGAAGCAACAAAAGTTGCGATTGTGGAAGCGATATTTAATAGCGTTGGTGATACTGCTATTTTAGGAGCTGTTCTCCCCATTATTGCACTCGCTTTCTCCAATAAATCTTTATTACTCAGATTAACATTATTAATAACAAAGCGTTCTCCGGAGATTGCTTTATTTTCCATCAAGCTACGCATAATCGTAGCAACATCTTCGACATCAACGACACCAACAGTACCAGTAGGATAATATTTTAAACCTTTGTTGACAAGTGAAAATATAGCCCCAGAACCGTTACTGCCTGCAGATGCACCGATGATAACAGATGGATTGACGATGACCGCATCTAGCCCCTCCGCAATACCCCGCCATACTTCCATCTCACTTTCATACTTGGACACCGCGTAATTTGAGGTTGTAGGATGATATTCCCAATAATCTTTCTCGTTAACTGGTGTTTGGGTTTTACTAGAACCCAAAGCTGCTACAGAGCTAACATGAACAAGTCGAGCCTTATGCTCTAAACATAGATTGACAATGTGTGAAGTCCCTTCAACATTTACTTTTTTCATATTTACAGCATCTCTTTTCTGGTAAGAAACAACTGCAGCGCAATGGTATACTTCTGTAATGTTTATGAAAGCCTCTGCTAACTCAAAATAGTCACAAATGTCAGCATCAATCCATTGAATGAGAGATGAAGATAATAGTTGTTGTGGAATAGTTGAATTTGAGCGTTTCAAAGCGACCACATCAATACCCAAATCAATCAATTGCTTGATTAATGTCGCGCCCAAAAAACCGGTTCCTCCTGTTATTAATATCACTTGATAAAGATAACGTTAAAAATAATGTTTTCAAAAGTAAGTTAATAAATGGATATTTGTCTAGGACAAGATTTTTAAATTTTGATTATACCCAATACACATTCATCATATGTCATTATCCGTTTTTTTTACACCAATTGCTACTCAAGAGTTCTTTCCTGAGGAAGGTTTCTTACGTTCTCAGTTAGGAAATGTTTTTCGCATTTATCAAGATCAATTCCCGACATGGGATAGAGAAGACAGGCCACAAGTAGCAATCGTGGGCGTAGAAGACGACCGTGCAGCCGTATATAATCAAGGCTGTGCAAAAGCTCCCGATGCTGTTAGAAAGCATCTTTATACGCTTTACCAAGGAGACTATGCTATAAATGCTGTTGACCTAGGTAATATCAAGGCTGGGGCAAGTTTGGCGGATACATATGCGGCGTTAAAGGCTGTCGTAGAAGAATTGTTAGCTGAAAATATCCTACCGATCATTATTGGAGGAGGCCAAGATTTGACATATGCCCAATATTTAGGGTATCAAAGCCGAGGACAAAAGATAGAAGTTGCTGTTGTCGATGCGCGCTTTGATCTCGATCAAGAAAGCTCCGAACAGGTGGAGTTGAATTCGAACTCCTATTTGAATCATATTATTCTACATGAACCTGATTATTTATTTAACTTAAATAATATCGCTTATCAGACCTATTTAGTAAGTAAAGAGTCGATCAATATGTACGATAAATTGTTCTTTAATGCCACTCGAGTAGGCGCTTTAGCAGGTCGTATGGATCAATCAGAACCATTGCTTCGAGCAGCAGATATGGTTAGCTTTGATATTGGCGCTATTCGTTCTTCAGAAGCTCCTGGAAATGCCAATGCAATGCCAAACGGTTTATATGGAGATGAAGCTTGTCAAATAGCACGATATGCAGGTATGTCAGATAAATGTTCTTCCATTGGCTTCTATGAGGTTAACCCTACTTTTGATCCTATGGAACAAACAGCGATGTTAGTTGCCCAGATGATCTGGTGTTTTATCGATGGTTTTTACAATCGTAAACAGGATACCCCGTTGTTTCCAAAATCTTCTTATATTATTTATCGGACTACCTTGGAAAATGAGGAGCATGAATTGGTATTTGTAAAAAGTAAAAAATCAGATCGATGGTGGATGCAAGTCCCTTATTTTGGTTCACGATCTGTCAATGAACGCTATCACTTGGTTCCCTGTCGTTATGAAGATTATCAAACAGCCGTGACTGGAGAGATGCCCGACCTTTGGTGGCGTACCCATCAGAAATTGCAATAATTTTAATGGTCTAATTGGACCATTTTTCATTTATAAAAGAACCTATGGAAACAGTATATATCATTATCGTCATTATTTTACTGATCGTGTTAATTGTGATTTCTTTAAAAAAGAGAGATTCTGGTCAACCCGATGGTCAGTGGCTTCAAGAAAAAGAACGATTATCAATTGAGCTGGCTAAAGCACAACAACGCGAACAAAGTCTACTACAAGAAAGAACAATGTTGCGAGAGGAATTAGAAAGAGAGCGCGAACATGTATTAATTGCCGAACGTTCTTTAGAAAGCACACGTTCTTTCTATAAGGCTCAACAAGATAAATTTCAAGAACAGAAAGTTGAGATTGCGGATATTAAACGTCAGTTTAATGCTGAATTTCAAGTGATCGCAAATCGAATATTAGAAGAGAAAACACTTCGATTTACAGAAACAAACTCCAAATCAATCGGGCTCATATTAGATCCTTTGAAGGAAAAGATTAAGCTTTTTGAAGAAAAAGTAGATAAAACCTACGCGCATGAAGCGGCAGAAAGAAATTCCTTAAAAGGTGTTGTGCAACAATTGATGGAGCAAAGTCTCAAAATTAAAGATGAGGCTATCAATTTGACTCGTGCACTAAAAGGTGATGCAAAAAAACAAGGAAATTGGGGAGAAGTTATTTTAGAACGTGTTTTAGAGCGTTCCGGACTTGTGAAAGACCGGGAATTTAGACTGCAAGCCTCAGTCTTGGATACAGAAGGTCGACGTATGCAACCCGATGCGATTATCGATTTACCTGAAAATAAACATTTGATTGTCGATTCAAAAGTCTCATTGGTCGCCTATGAACGTTGGGTAAATGCAGAAACGGATGAAGACAGAACCATCTTTGCCAAACAACATATACTCTCTATAGAAAATCATGTCAAGGACCTCTCTGCCAAGAATTATCATGCTTTATATGGGATAGAGTCACCAGAGTTTGTATTACTCTTCATGCCCATTGAATCTGCATTGAGCATGTCGGTTTCAGAGAAATCGGATATATTTAGTGATGCATGGGATCGAAAAGTCGTTATTGTTAGTCCTTCGACACTTTTAGCAACGTTAAGAACAATTGCCAGTATCTGGAAACAAGAACGCCAGACTCGAAATGTTATTGAAATAGCAAAAGAAGCGGGAGCATTATATGATAAATTTCATGGCTTTCTAACCGATATGGATCAAGTACAAGGTCAATTGCAAAGAGCTTTAAAAAGCCATGAAGACGCTTCCAAGAAACTGTCTTTCGGTTCTGGGAATGTCATTAAAAGAATAGAAAACTTAAAAAAACTAGGCGCTAAGGCGAGTAAACAAATTGACCCTAAATATTTAGATGAAGAAATAGAAGAAGAGGACTAAACCTCTTCTTCTATTTCTTCATTCATTTTTTTGAGTCTTTTATTTATGGAAATATCAATAGCTGCATCTTGTAATTTGTCAATAGCAGATTTTTCCGTGTTGACAAATGAATCAGACTCATATTCATCAATAGTCTTTTGATTACGGATAGCAGCATCATAGGCATCTCTGCCCGATAGTAACTTCACAAATACAGGTAAACATTCTAAGAAAATAAATAACAAACCAATGAAAGTAACAGCATTGTCGGTTGCCTGATCGATTTTACCATTTGCTTTAACTTTAAGATTGCCCAATGCAGAATTTCTGTCCGCAAAACCCGCTAAATTGACGGCACTATCCAGACTCGCATTCGATAGACCTTTTTGATTTAAAATTCCTTCAAACCGTTGTTTTTCACGTATCGTATTCTGTTTTTCAAGCACTCTACTTCGAAGTGTATCCAGATAAGCAGTTGATCTTTGTAACTCTAATTCTTTTCTCTTCGCATAAGGACCAAACCCAAGAACCCCAGAAGTTTCCGTCGTTTTATTACCAAAGATTTCATAATTCAATTTTTGACGATCCGTCTTTATATTCGCATCTAATGAATCTCTTTCAGCAGCTAAAGTCTTTAATTGATTGAGCTCAAAAGCATATTTTTTATTAAAAATGATATTCAAGGTATCAACTTTTGCACGTTCATTAGCTAAGTAGGTCGTTTTTAAATTCTCACGAATCTCTTTATCAAATATTTTTAATTCAAGAGGTCTAGAGATAACCATCCCGATCAAGATCGCAAGCAGAATACGTGGTAAAGCTTGTAATAGTTGGAAAAAGCCAGTTTTTGATTTATTGATGCTTAATACAATGTAACGATCCATATTGAAGATCATCAATCCCCAAATAATACCGAATACAATGGCTAATAACCAATCGAGTGATCCCCCACTAAAAACAAAATACATGGCATAGCCACCAGAAAGTGCAGCAAATAGACCAGTGAAGAAAATTGTAGCACCAATAGCGACATATTTATTAAGCTCTTGTGGATATTTTTTTAGCGTTTCTTCGTGTACACCAGCGCAGTACAAGAAAAAATGATTTACATTTTTCATTAATTAGGATTTATTTTCAAAGAGACAATAAAAAAACGAAAATTTTTAATTACCTCTTTGGTTATTACATTATTGTGATAAATATACAATACTTATTTTGATCTCCCTAAAACAGGATTACTTAGTCAAATATTTGTAACTTTGCCCAAATTATTGCGCGAATAAAAAACTATAGAATGAATAAAAAACGACTTTTGCCACTTTTTCTGATTGTGGTAACTGCCTTTGTTGGTTGTGAAGAAAAGAAACAAATGACGGATAATCCGCTATTATTAGCATATGATACCCCATTTAATGTTCCTCCTTTTGATAAAATTAAAGATGAACATTTTAAACCAGCCTTTGAGGAAGCTCTTAAGGTTCATAATTTAGAGATTGACACCATTGTAAACAATTCAGAAGATCCCTCTTTTGACAATACCATATTAGCGATTGAGAATGCCGGTAAATTGTTGAATAATGTATCGACAATATTCGATAATCTAAGTAAAGCGAATACCACTGATACACTGAATGCAATCGATAAGGAAATGGCTCCCCTATTAACGGCGCACCACGATGAAATAGCGATGAATAGCAAATTGTTTCAACGCATTAAAGCTGTTTGGAATAAGAAATCATCATTGGGCTTAGGTCCAGAAGACACAAAATTATTGGAAAACACCTATAAAGATTTTATCCGATCAGGTGCTAACCTAAAAGATAAGGATAAAGAGAAATTAAAAAAAATAAATGCTGAATTATCAAGTTTAACCGTTCAGTTCGGACAAAATGTGCTTGCAGAAACAAATGCATTTGAGATGGTTATTGATAGTGCTTCTCAGTTGGAAGGATTGCCAGAATCATTAAAATCAGCAGCAGCAGAGGAAGCTAAAGCAAAAGGTAAAGATGGTAAATGGTTATTTACATTACAAAATCCTTCTGTCATGCCTTTCTTGCAGTACGCAAAAAATAGAGAACTCAGAAAGCATATCTGGGAAGCTTACCAGATGCGAGGTAATAACGAAAATAAAGCCGACAATAAAGAGGTTTTACGTAAAATTGCTAATCTGCGTTTAGATAAGGCTAAATTATTAGGTTTTCCATCTTATGCAGCGTATGTTCTAGAAGAATCGATGGCTAAGAATCCGACGAATGTATATGCTTTATTGCATAAACTATGGGCACCAGCACTTAATAAAGCAAAAGGCGAGGCCGCGGATATTAACAAAGAAATCAAAGCTGAAGGTGGTACTTTTGAAGTCGCCCCTTATGATTGGAGATATTATACAGAAATCATTCGCAAGAAAAGATTTGCGCTTGATGAGGATGAGATTAAACCTTATTTTAGTTTGCCAACAGTAAGAGAAGGTGCATTTGCTGTCGCCAATAAATTGTATGGATTGACTTTCGTTGCCCTCAATAATGTGCCTGTTTATCACAAAGATGTGGAAGTGTATGAAGTAAAGGATAAAGATGGTTCACATTTGGGTATATTATATGCTGACTTTTTCCCCCGTGCATCTAAAAGTAGTGGTGCTTGGATGACATCCTATCGTAATCAAAGTAAAACGGAAGGAAAACGTAATGCACCTGTCATTTCTATTGTTTGTAATTTCACAAAACCTATCGGCGATCAACCTGCGTTATTGACATTTGATGAAGCAACGACCTTGTTTCACGAATTTGGTCACGCTTTACACGGATTATTGTCTAATGTGAAATATAGAAGTTTAGCGGGTACATCAGTACCTCGAGACTTTGTTGAATTACCTTCTCAAATCATGGAGAATTGGGCAGCTGATGCTTTGGTATTAAAAGACTATGCGAAGCATTACAAAACAAAAGAAGCTATTCCAGATTCTTTAATTGCTAAGTTGGAAAAAGCTGGAACGTTTGATCAAGGTTTTGCAACTGTAGAATATCTTTCCGCTTCATTGTTAGATATGAACTATCATGCTACAACTTCGCCAATCACAGGTGATATCAATGATTTTGAAAAGGGGGCTATGAAAAAAATCGGTTTAATAGATGCGATCATTCCCCGTTACAGAAGTACTTATTTTAAGCATATTTTTGAAGGAGGGTATTCTGCAGGATACTATGCTTATATCTGGTCTGAAGTGCTAGATTCAGATGCTTTTGCAGCCTTTAAAGAAAAATCATTATATGATCAGCCTACAGCAGCATCATTCCGCCGTAATATTTTAGAAAAAGGCGGTACAGGAGATCCAGCTGCCATGTATAAAACATTTAGAGGAGCAGATCCAGATCCTAAATATTTAGTAATAAAAAGAGGACTGAATTAACAAGATTCAAATCGAGAAAAGGAGCAAAAATATTTTGCTCCTTTTTTTTGCATTTATTCGAAAGATTTGGAATTAATTTCTATATTTGATTATTATTTATAATTAATCTAAATAAATATAGTGGTAAATATGTTTTAACTTTAAACGAATTATATGTGTCAATCAGTCATTCTCAGTCATAAAGGAAAATCTCATATTAGTTATTGCACAAAATGTAAGACATTTTATATCTGGCAAGATTCCTTTCTTTTGAGTCTAGGATCCTTACAATTTGAGTCATTTGTTGGTTCTGCAATGCGTAATAATGTAGCGGGTAATTATTACAGTTTTCCAGATGGAGATATGCGGGTATTGATTCAGACACCCTGTCCAGAAATTGTTTTTGTTTTTAATGAAGACGAATGGAATGATTTTTCAGATGCTCTTTCCGAATCATCTTATATGCAAGAAATCTATCAAATGATATCATAGGTAAAGATATAAAGTCCTGTAAGCCTTTTCCATTTTCTTCTTCTATTCTTCTAAAAGGTATTACAGGCACCAATAAAACCCGCTTAAATTTTTCGCAACAATTGTTGTGAAACTGTAGAGCGGGTTCTTTCTCGTCAATAAAGAACAAATTGACTTTTATAAAAAACGGGGTTGTCTAAAAAACAACCCCTTCTTATTGGTAATAAGCTATTCACCAATAGCATAATATTTAAAACCAAGATTCTCCAGATGCTTTCTGTTTAAAAGCTTTCTTCCATCGAACACAAAAGCAGGTCTCTTCATCTGATGTTTGATGGTATACCAATCGTAATTCTTAAACTCATCCCATTCTGTTAAAACAGCAATCGCATGCGCATCATTGCAGGCTGCAATAGGATCATTGACAATTTTTACTAAAGCTCTATTCTCTTCAGGACTTCTCGTATTTAAATAATCAAGATCCGCATAAATACGTTCTGCAGATACCTTCGGATCATAAATCGTAATCTCCGCCTGTTCGTTCAGCAAATAATCAGCAACATAGATTGCTGCAGATTCTCTGGTGTCATTCGTATCTTTTTTAAAAGCCCACCCTAAGAAGGTGATTTTCTTCCCAGAGACAGTATTGTATAAGGTTTGGATAATCCTATCAGCAAAACGCTGCTTTTGGTGATCGTTCATAATGATAACCTGATCCCAATAATCAGCAACTTCATTTAAACCATAACTTCTTGCAATATAAACGAGATTTAAGATATCTTTTTGAAAACAAGATCCACCAAATCCAACAGATGCTTTTAAGAACTTTGCACCGATACGTGTATCCATACCAATCGCTTTTGAGACTTCGTCAACATTCGCTCCTGTTTTTTCACATAATTCCGAAATCGAATTGATGGATGATACCCGTTGTGCTAAGAAAGCATTAGCCGTTAATTTGGAAAGCTCGGAAGACCATAAGTTGGTGGTCAAGATTTTATCATTAGGTACCCAATTTTGGTAAATATCAACAAGAGCATGAATAGCCTCTTGATTCTCACCGCCAATCAAAACACGATCAGGAGCTAACAGATCTTGAATAGCAGTACCTTCTGCTAAAAATTCAGGATTAGATAAAATATGAAAGTTCACCCCATTACCCGTATGGTCTAGGATACTTTTTAAGGCTGCAGCCGTACGCACTGGTAAAGTAGATTTCTCCACGACAATTTTATCGGTTTTCGCAACAGCAGCAATTTGACGAGCACATAGCTCAATATATTTTAAATCAGCGGCCATTCCTTTTCCCTTACCATAGTTTTTAGTAGGTGTATTGACCGAGATAAAGATCATGTCAGCTTCATCTATCGCTTTCTCTACATCTGTTGAGAAAAATAAGTTACATCCCCGAGCCTCAGCAACAATTTCCGCTAAGCCAGGTTCATAAACAGGTAGATTTTCTAAATTTTCATCATTCCAAGCCGCAATGCGGTTCGCATTGACATCAACAATCGTGATTTGGATATGAGGACATTGTTTCGCAACGACAGACATGGTGGGACCACCAACATAGCCAGCGCCAATACAACAGATTTTTTTGATATGAAATGACATAGCTTTATATTCAAGCATTTTTATAGTAGCACAAAAATAGTAAAATAATTAGTTTCGGTAGCAGGAATATAGATGAATTTCATGTTGGAAATGCTTATATAATTATTAATTTTACTTCTTATAAAAGGACAAGAAATTGATCAAACAAGAGATAATAGATAAGGTACTGGATGCTGCTCGCATTGAAGAGGTTGTTGGGGAATTTGTGGATCTGAAAAAGCGAGGCACATCACTTATCGGAAATTGTCCTTTTCACCATGAGAAAACACCCTCGTTTCACGTTTCAGTATCCAAAGGTATCTATAAATGTTTTGGATGTGGAGTAGGGGGAGATTCCTTAAAGTTTGTGATGGAATTGGAAAAGTTTTCCTACCCCGAAGCCATTCGATTCCTTGCAAACAAATATAGCATTGAGATTGAAGAGGTAGAGCGCTCTCCTGCACAATTAGCTGCACAAGATAAACGTGAGAGTTTATACATACTGAGCAGTTGGGCGAGTAAATTCTTCAAAGAAGAGATGTGGACCACAGAACTTGGGCAGGTTATAGGACTTCAGTACTTTAAAGAGCGTGGTTATCGAGAAGATATCATCAAGAAATTTGAACTAGGCTATTCTCCGGATAATTGGACAGCGCTCGTAGATGCTGCGACAAAGGCGGGCTTCCATCCTGATTACCTGAAAGAAATAGGTCTTGCCATAGAGCGTGACGATAAGAGCTTGTACGATCGGTTTCGCGGTCGGGTCATGTTCCCCATACACAATTTGACAGGAAGAGTGATTGGTTTTGGAGGTCGAACGTTAAAAACAGATAAGAAAGTTCCAAAATATGTAAACTCTCCTGAAAGTGATATTTATCATAAATCTGATGTACTCTATGGGCTCAATTTTGCCAAGAAAGCAATCATGGATGATGATAATTGCTATTTGGTAGAAGGGTATGCCGACGTTATTTCCATGCACCAAGCAGCAGTAGAAAATGTGGTATCCTCTTCAGGGACGTCATTGACTACAGGGCAGATTCGTTTAATCGCTCGATTTACAAAGAATGTAACCATCCTTTATGATGGAGATGAGGCTGGTATAAAGGCTTCTCTCCGCGGAACAGACATGTTACTAGAAGAGGGCTTAAATGTAAAAGTGCTGCTTTTTCCTGATGGAAATGATCCAGACTCCTATGTGCAGAAATTTGGATCTACAGCCTTTAAAGATTACATCAAAGCCAATCAACAGGATTTTATATTCTATAAAACAAGAATCCTACTTCGTGATACGAACAATGATCCCATCAAAAGGGCAGAGGTTATTCGAGAAGTCGTTGAAAGTATAGCGCTTATACCCGATGAAATCAAAGTGTCTGTTTTCATTAGAGAATGTAGTACCCTATTGGATATCGAAGAGCGGATCCTGCTTTCAGAACTCAATAAGATTCGTATTTCTAAATCTAAAAAAGCAGATAAAGACTTCGCTAAGAAAAATACAGCAGGAATGGGTGCAACTCCTCCGCCGATGGATGGTCCTCCAGCAGATTTCTTCCTGACCGAGGAGGAGCGAGGAGGAGCGACATCAATCGCTACGGAAAGCCCTTCTCAACAGATTACGGCAGAGATTCTGCAAGAGCGGGAGATTATTCGCATTTTGATCAATTACGGAGATTATTTAGCCACTTGGGAAGGTGATGGAGATATCCCAGTTGCTGGTTTGCTGTTGAGCAATATTGACGATGTCAACTTTGAAGACAAAGCTGCTGCCTATATTTTGAAAGTTTATCGCGAAGCTGTCGAAAAATTTGAAATACCCGAAGTAAAACAATTTTATTCCAATCCTGATTCCGCAATTGCTGAGTTGGCGGTGAATTGCGTCGCATCAAAATATAGTCTAAGTGAAAACTGGAATGACGATAAACGCAAAATATACGTTACTCAAGAACATGAGCATCTTAAAACCCTTGTTGTAACGGCAATTTATCGGATCAAAAAGAGAAAAATTGAAAGAGAGATGGTCAAGATCCGAGAAGAGCTTAAATCAGAGAAAGATGACGCCAATATTGAAGTCTTGATCTTTAAATACCAAAAGCTAAAAGATGCCGAGAAAATGTTGGGTGGATTGCTTGGAAATATTGTGGTGAGGTAATATGGCGAAACATCTTGAGTTTGGAAAATTGGGAGAATTATATGCCGATAAATTTCTTCAAGATTTAGGATGTGAAATTGTGTTAAGAAATTGGCGGTATAAGAATTTAGAAGTAGATTTGATTGTCAAAGATGCTGATATCTTGGTTTTTGTTGAAGTAAAGACACGTAGTCAACTTGATTTTGGAGAGCCATTTGAGTTTGTCGATTGGCAAAAAAAACGAAAACTGACAAGGGCGGCAGATTGTTACTTGAGAAAATATAAGATTACAGGAGAGATTAGATTTGATATTGTCTCCATCTTGATAATGGAAAAAGAAAATGTACAAATAGAACACATTAAAGATGCGTTCTGGAACGAATAAAAGTATTTTTTATATGAAAAAAACAAAGTATATCCTTTTAGGTTTGGTATTGAGTCTGGGAGCTTGTAAGACACAAAAATCAGGTAAATTGGAATTCGCTAAACCTGACGCTAGCCAATCCATCCAACAAGGAGATCCTATTCAGTTGCAATTGAAGTTTACCTCTTCCGATTTTGATTCGGTGGTGTATTATATCGATAACCAGGTTGTTGGTTCTAAGAAAGATACAGTTGCAGTTCAGGTGGACAGTAAGAATTTTACTTTTGGTAGTCGCAATATCTCAGCGAAACTATATCAAGGAGCAAAAGTGGATAGTGCAAGTGGATTGATTTATATTGTACCACAAGCGCCAAAGGAATATGGTTTTGAAGTCGTAAATAAATTTCTGCACGATACGACTGCTTATACGCAAGGGTTACAGTATGAAAACGGTATGCTTTATGAATCTACAGGTAGTGGAAACAACACAATCACCTCATTACGTCGTGTAGATTTAAAAACAGGTAAAGTATTACAGAAAAAAGAATTTGATTCGCAAAAATATTTTGGAGAAGGAATGACGATTGTTGGCGATAAAATCGTGATGTTAACTTGGCAAAACATGGAAGGTTTTGTACTCAATAAATCGGACTTTGAATTGGTCAAAACTTTTCCTTATACCAATAGCAAAGAAGGATGGGGTTTAACCTATGATGGGAAACGCTTGATTAAATCTGATGGATCCAATAAGCTTTATTTCCTAGATGCCAATACACAAGCTGAGTTGAGCTCCATTGAAGTATATGATGAAAATGGTAAAGTTGATGCATTAAACGAATTGGAATATATTGATGGAAAAATATATGCCAATGTATATGAAAAAGATATCATTGTTATTATAAACCCAGAAACAGGAGCTGTAGAAGGTCGAATTAATTTAGTGGGAATCTACCAACATGCCCAATATGATAATGAGTTGAATGGCATTGCGTATGATCAAGCAGGTAAAAGATTGTTTATAACGGGCAAACTTTGGAATACCCTGTTTGAAATCAAAATGATTGCTCGTTAAGCAATCCGGCTAGTTGAAAGAAAAAATAGCGCTATTATACAGCGCATAGAAAAGTACCATAAATTCAAAAAAGAGCATAGACTTAGGTTTTATGCTCTTTTTTTATGTCTTGAAATCCGGTTTTGATGCCTATACACATGTATCCTATATACCTATTTCATACTGGGATAGCGAGATGAATCTATTCAGTTTTTAGCATAAAAAAACCAAAAACAGACAATTACAATTCACATTCCGATAGATCTTAAGATTAAAAGACTAACAACTTCGGAGTTAACTTAGGTATTAGATAGAGATAAGTTGGGTATAGTAGGGGGTTTATAGGGATATACCCCTACTAACCCCCTATTATACCCCTATAAACCCCCTGTTAAACCTCTATTAATAGACAAGTTAATACGACATTAAGGTCAAGTCGTATCAAACGCTATTCCTTCATGCAGTTGGACTTATCTAAAAGTATGGGGTAGCCGTATTTGTCGTTTTTTTAAGGACGAATAGTGTTTGGTTTAACAAAAAATTCCATTTTGTCACTCAAAGGTTCGAACACTTCTTTTTGAGCCTCATCAATTCGATCGGGATATAAGATACCGTAAAGATGATCGACCTCATGTTGGAAAATAACGGATGTAAACCCTTCGATATTCTCTTCAACAACTTTTCCCTCTTTACTGATATATTGTAGCCGTATCGTATAGCTTCGTAATACTTCTTCTTTGCGATTAGGGATTGAAAGACATCCCTCAAAACCCTTTCTCGTGAATTTTGATCTCCAAATAATCTTAGGATTGATATAAAATTCAAACGGTTCTCCTGGTTTATCAAACCGTTGTACAAGAATCATGTTTTTATTGATTCCGATTTGTGGAGCAGCAATACCAACACCTGCATGTTCAGGATCTTGAACCGTAAGAAGCATTCTTTTTTCTAAAATCGAGATGAGAGGATCATCGTATTTGATATCTGAAGATGCAGTGGTAAGTATAGTCAAATCTTTTTTATCTGTAATCTGTAGTACTCTTAACTTATCATTTACCGAGCCTTCGTTGATAATTTTTAAATCTGCTTCACTAAAATTTTGTCCTGTATTCACATCAACAGGTCTTTCATTTTTTGGTTTATGGAATGCTTTTTCTCCAGCCATAATCTTGGTATCTAAAATATTTTCTTTTGGCGGTACAGGACAACGATAGCCATTGCTATACGCGCAATAAGGATTGTAAGCAGTATTAAAATCGATGGTTACTTTACCATCCTTGATGTCTTCGGTAGATAAATCGATATACCGACCACCATTATAGGACTCTTGACCATTTGTTAAATCTAGAAATGGTAAGAATAAGTGGTTTTTGTATAATGGATTTTGAAATAATGCCGCACTTTGATAAACTGTTAAACTATAAGGTTTATTATCCAGCGTAAAATTTAAAATAGCATACCGCTTATAGGGATTGCTGGTACCATCATACGTTGGCATTTTAAAAGTTTCTTCTCCAATTAATAAGGAAACTTCAGCAGTCACTTGATATTCCTTATTAGCAGGGAAATAATCTAAATATTTAATTTGATCTTTAGGTAAAGGACCAAATTTTGTTTTGGATAATTCCAACGCTTTTTCTTCCCTGCTTTTTGTGATGATTGCTTGGTAATCTTGTGCATATACTTGCATACAAAACGCCGATAGGAAAATACTAACTATAATCGAGTATTTCATTTCTTGTTATTTAAAGTCTAGCAAAGTTATAGATTTATTTAATCAATTGAGAATCTATTTACTCATACGGAAATTGTATTTTTGTCAACAGATTCAACACAGGCATCAGTATGAGATTAATGGCTTTTGATTATGGAACGAAACGTATCGGTATAGCAGTAACGGATCCTATGCAAATAATTGCAACAGCTTTGACAACCGTACATCCAGATGACGTTTGGAAATTTTTAGCGGATTATTTTACTACTGAACAAGTAGAAACCTTTGTTGTCGGAAAACCATTGCAAATGGATGGTACAGACTCGCAATCTGCGATACATGTACTCGGATTTGTTCGAAAGTTGAAAAAGACCTATCCAGCAATTCAAGTCGTTGAAATAGACGAACGTTTTACGTCAAAGATGGCCTCTGCTGTGATCGCTCAAAGTGGTAAGAAAAAAAATAAAAGACAAGATAAAGGAATTGTAGACACCATTTCAGCAACTATAATCTTGCAAACGTATATGGAAACTAAAGCATTTTAGAAAATGGCATTAAAAGATATTCTATTCTTTGCAGAAGACATTGAATTTATATTAAAGGAAAAAGCAAAAGTCCGTGAATGGATTTTGGCAACAATCAAATCAGAGGGATTTAAACGGGTAGGAGAATTAAGTTTTATCTTCTGTTCTGATAAATACTTATTGGAAATCAATAAGCAATATTTGGATCATGATACCTATACAGATATTGTTACGTTTGATTCTTCAGAGGATGAAGATGTGATCGCGGGGGATATTTTTATCAGCGTTGAACGTATTGCGGAGAATGCTGAAAAGTTTAAAGTCAGCAGTCGAGATGAATTACACCGCGTGATTGCTCATGGTGTCCTACACTTATGTGGATATTATGATAAAACAGCAGAAGATAAAACTCGGATGACAGCTAAAGAGAATGAATATTTAGAAAAACGTACGTTTTAAAAATAGGTCCTTTCTGTCATTAAGTACTCAAGATTTCATAAAAAAGGCTTCCAACAGCATGTTGGAAGCCTTTTTTATGATGAAACAAATAAAGATTAAAATCTTTCGAATTGAGAAAAGAAAAATGAACCTTCGATTTGTGCATTTTCGTCTGAATCAGATCCATGAACAGCATTTGCATCGATAGATTTTGCATATTTGTTACGGATAGTACCTTCAGCAGCATCAGCAGGATTAGTAGCACCGATCAAAGTACGGAAGTCTTCAACAGCATTGTCTTTTTCTAAGATAGCAGCAACGATAGGACCTGAAGTCATAAAGGTTACTAAATCTCCATAGAAAGGACGTGCTTTGTGTACTTCATAAAATGCACCTGCTGTTTCTGTAGTCAAATGAATATATTTCATTGCTACAATTTTGAAACCACCTGCAATAATATCGTTCAAGATAGCGCCGATGTGACCATTTGCAACTGCATCTGGTTTGATCATCGTAAAAGTTCTGTTCGTTGCCATTAATATTTATTTTTTGCAAAAGTAATGATTTCTGCTAATAACTGAAGCACAAGCGTATTATATTCTTCTACGAATGTATTACTGTAACTTTTTCTTCAAAAAAGTATTTTCTTAGAGTATCAAGAAATGTTTAACTTTGTACTATTATGGCATTAAATCTAACGGTTGATATTGATAAGGATTCAGGATTCTGTTTTGGTGTAGTCTATGCAATAGATATGGCTGAAGAAATTCTTGAAGAAGACGGTTATTTGTACTGTTTAGGTGATATTGTACATAATGATGAGGAAGTTGCGCGTCTTAAGGCTAAGGGACTTCGTATCATCGCACACGATGTATTGCCGACACTTCAACATGAAAAAGTGTTGATTAGAGCACATGGTGAAGCCCCTGAAACCTATAAGATCGCTTTGGAGAACAACATCACCTTGATTGATGCTTCTTGTCCAGTGGTGTTGAAACTGCAAAATAGAATTAAAACATCTTATGATCAAGATGAAAAAATTCTAATTTTTGGTAAACATGGACATGCTGAGGTTGTGGGTTTGCAAGGGCAGACAGATAACGAAGCATTGGTGTTCCAAGATCTTGCTGAATTGGATGATGCGGTTTTGCCAGCGTCTTTTACCCTTTATAGCCAAACCACAAAAAGTGTCGATAAATTCTATGCGATTAAAGAAGAATTAATCAAAAGAGGATATGAAGTCAAAGCGAATGATACCATTTGTCGACAAGTCTCGAATCGTTATGAGGATCTCGTTCATTTTGCGCGACAATACGATAAAATAGTTTTTGTTTCTGGAAAAAAATCTTCAAACGGTAAAGTGCTTTTTGAAGTTTGTCTAAAAGAAAATCCGGACACCTATTTTGTATCAGAAGTCAATGAGATCGATCAGACAATGTTTAGCGAAAATGACCGTGTAGGTATTTGTGGAGCAACCTCAACTCCCATGTGGTTAATGAAAGAAGTGAAAGCTTTCTTAGAGGCGCTATAAGCCTTATTGACAAGTCATCAATATTTCATATTGTCATAGAACGCCTTATCTCCGATGTAATTTCCGTATTTTTGTTTTTAAATGAGTAAGAAAGCTACGAAAGGAATTTTATTAGTTCAACTTGGGACCCCAGATAGTCCTTCTACAGCAGATGTTAAAAAATATTTAACGGAATTTTTAATGGATGGGAGAGTGATTGATATTTCATATATCAAAAGAACTCTTTTAGTGAAGGGAGTTATTGCGCCAACTCGTGCGCCAAAATCAGCCAAGATATATCAGACGATTTGGGATCAAGAGACAGGATCTCCTTTGATGCATTATAGTGTGATACAATGTGATTTATTGCAAAAATCATTGGGAGAGGACTATCATGTCGAATTGGCGATGCGCTATCAAAATCCCTCTATTGAGCAGGCTTTAAAAAATTTAGAAGGTATGATGTTGGATTCCATTCGGGTTATTCCTTTATTTCCGCAATATGCTTCTGCAACTGCAGGATCTGTTATCGATCGTGTGATGGAATTGATCCGCAAATGGAATTACCTGCCCAATATCAGCTTTGTGAGCAGTTACTGTCAAGAGCCATTGATGATCGAAACATATGCAGATCATGCCCGACAACATGATCTTTCTAAATTTGATCATATTGTATTCAGTTATCATGGTCTTCCTGTCCGCCAATTAGGAAAAGTAGATCCAACAGGAACGTTAAAATGTCCAGAGGATGGTTGCGAATCGTGTAAAACCACAGTCAATTCTTTCTGCTATCTGTCACAATGTCATGGCACTACACGTGCTATTGTACAAAAATTGGGATTGGAAAAATCGCAATACAGCATCTGTTTTCAATCAAGATTAGGCAAGGAACCTTGGATTCAACCTTATACATCGAGTTTATTAGAAGATTTAGCAAAGAGTGGAAAGAAAAAACTATTGGTCTTTAGCCCCGCTTTTGTTGCTGATTGCATCGAAACCATCGATGAGATTGGCGTGGAATATGCTAATGAATTTAAGCATTTGGGAGGAGAAGAAGTTCAGCTTGTGGAAAGTCTGAATGCTGATCCCAAATGGATAGCAGCATTGAAGCGATTAGCCTTGAATGCTTAAAACAAATTGAAATAATGATGTTAATTATAAATGTTTTTATATTACTACTATTAGATTTTTATATCTTTTTTGCATTAAGATCAACCAAAATCAAGTTTGCACAAAGTAAACTTTTTACTATTCTCTGGTGGTCCTATTCCATTTTGCTTGCACTAGGCGTCATCATATCCTTTAAATTTAATATTCCGCTATCCATAAGATCGATTCTTTTAGTCACCTTTTTCATGACTGTAGCGTCTAAATTTTTCTTTTTCATCGTCTTACTGATTGATGATCTCCGGAGAGGAGGAGTATGGATAAAAAGGTTGATATTCCCTAAAAAATCAGTTCAACAAGTGGCTGAAGTCAATACGCCTTTGCCAGAAAAACCTGTTGACGGAATTACCCGCTCAGATTTTTTAACTAAAGCTGGAATATTAATAGGCGCTTCTCCGTTAGTTCCCCTAAGTTGGGGTATTATTTCAGGCGCTTATGACTATCGCGTGCGTCGTGAAAAATTGTATTTACCAAACTTACCCGCATCTTTTCACGGGATGACAATAGGACAAATTTCGGATATCCATTCTGGATCTTTTTATAATAAGAAAGCCGTAAACGGAGGGGTTGATTTATTATTGAAAGAAAAGCCCGATACCATTTTCTTTACGGGAGATTTGGTAAATAATGTCGCTTCAGAAATGCGCGATTATCAAGATATTTTCTCAAGAGTAAAAGCTGATCTGGGTGTTTTTTCAAGTTTAGGGAATCATGATTATGGAGACTACTATTATGGAAAAGAAGATTCCCCTGCTAAAAGAAAAAATCTTCAGGACTTGATTGCAACGCATAAAGTCATGGGGTGGGATTTATTGAATGATGAGCATCGTACTCTAAAAGTAAATAATGAAGAATTAGCGATTGTTGGTGTTCAAAATTGGGGAACCGGTCGTTTTCCAAAACATGGTGATTTAAAAAAAGCATTGAAAGGCACAGAAGAACAGGCAGTCAAATTGCTACTTTCCCATGATCCCTCTCATTGGCGGGCGCAGGTGTTGGATACTGATGTAGATGTCATGTTTGCCGGACATACACATGGGATGCAGTTTGGTGTTCGGTTAAAAAATATACAATGGAGCCCAGCCAAATATGTATATCAAGAATGGGCAGGGCTTTATAAAGAACAAGGAAATAAACAACTCTACGTCAATGTTGGGTATGGCTTTTTGGGTTATCCCGGACGGGTTGGTATATTACCTGAAATTACCATATTCGAACTTGTAAAAGGTCATGATCCAAAAGGAATCGTATAGTTGTTTTATAAGCTGATTTCATAAGACTATCCGTATTTATTGGAGGTTGCTATTTAATAAAAGATGCCAATAAAAAAATAAGTATATAATCGCATACTTATTTTTTTATTGGCATTTTCTTTAGTGGTACTATTTATTATCTTTAACAATCAAAGTAAATAAATAAAAAGATAACCATGCAGAAACCATTCGAACTTAATTCGGATCCCCATACCCGGTTGAATATTCTGACAGGAGAACGTGTTCTCGTTTCACCACATCGTAGTAAAAGACCTTGGCAAGGGCAAGTCGAAGATGTGAATCAAGAACAACGACCTGAATATGATGCTCAATGTTATTTGTGTCCAACAAATAAAAGAGCAGACGGAGACGTTAATCCCGATTACACAGAAAGTTTTGTGTTTGTCAATGATTTTTCAGCTCTTTTAAAGGATACTCCCCATGCGGATATCAATGAAGATGAATTATTCATTGCCGAATCGGAAAAGGGGATTTGTAAAGTCATTGCTTTCTCACCCCGACATGATTTGACCCTTCCTGAAATGTCAGTCCCAGCCATCAAGGCTGTAGTCGATGTTTGGCAAGATGAATTTGCGGCGTTAACAAAAAATGAATGGATAAAATACATTCAGATATTTGAAAATAAAGGAGCCATTATGGGCTGTAGTAATCCGCATCCACATGGTCAAATTTGGTCACAAAATCATGTGCCCATGGAGCTTCAGAAAGAATCTGTAAATCAAAAGAAATATTTTGATAAATATGGGAAGACGATGTTGTCGGCCTATATCGATGCGGAATTGAAAAAATCGGAACGTATTATCGAGGAAAACGATTCTTTTGTTGCTTTGGTTCCTTTTTGGGCGTCTTGGCCTTATGAAACTATGTTAATAAGTAAAAGATCCGTTCAAAATATCTTAGCATTTACAGAAAAGGAGAAAGAAGATTTAGCAGCTATTCTGAAATTGTTAACCACTCGTTATGACAATCTTTTCAATACTTCATTCCCTTATTCTGCGGGTATGCACCAATCTCCTGTCAATAGTGGAGATTTTCCAGAATGGCACTGGCATATGCATTTTTACCCACCATTATTACGATCGGCAACCGTCAAGAAATTTATGGTCGGTTATGAAATGTTGGCAAATCCACAGCGTGATATTACACCAGAGTTTGCCGCTCAACAACTTAGAAATTGCTCTACCATCCATTATAAAACCGTTTAAAAATGATAACGAAAGAATCCATAAAAAATAAATTTAAATCCATTTTTCAAGAAGATCCTATTATTGCTCGATCACCAGGAAGAATTAACATCATCGGCGAGCATACCGATTACAACGATGGTTTTGTCCTTCCAGCGGCAATTGATAAAGCAGTTTATATTGCTGTTTCGAAACGAGCAGATGATTTGATCTCCTTGTACGCGGAAGACTATAAAGGGAAATACGAAGTAAATCTGCATGATATTGCTCCAACAGATTTGCATTGGCCTAATTATATATTAGGCGTCGTTGATCAGATCCAAAAAAGAGGATTAACAATTGGAGGATTTAATCTTTATATTGATGGTGATGTTCCTCTTGGTGCTGGTTTATCCTCTTCAGCAGCTGTGGAATGTGCAACTACATTGGCATTGAGTGAACTCTTTCAATTGCATATTGAACGCCTGGAGATTCCTAAAATTGGTCAATTAGCCGAACATACCTATGCAGGTGTTAAATGTGGTATTATGGATCAGTTCGCTTCTACTTTTGGGAAAAAAGATCAAGTGTTAAAATTGGACTGTCGCTCGCTAGAATATGAATATGTTCCTTTAATTCTGGAAGGCTATACCATCATCTTGTTAAACACGAATGTAAAGCATGCCTTAGGAGATACTGCTTATAACAAACGGGTAGAGCAGTGTAAGCAAGCAATAGGGTGGATAAAAGAAAAATATCCAGCTGTAGTGAACATGCGTGATGTTTCTGTTGCTATGTTAGATGAGATGGTAAAGGATAAAGATGCTGAGGTGTATACGAAAACAAGATTTGTGGTAGAAGAAAGTGAACGTGTACATCAAGCTTGTGAAAACTTAAAAGCAGGTAATCTGGTTGCGTTAGGTCAGAATTTATTGGCATCACACCATGGATTGAGTCAAGAATATGAAGTGAGTTGTGCAGAATCTGATTATCTGGTCGAATTTATCATACAGTTTCCTGAAGTACTGGGGGCGAGACAAATGGGTGGAGGGTTTGGAGGTTGTACAATCAATCTGGTTAAAGATGACTTTATAGAAGAACTTATCGCTCAGGTATCGCCAAAATATGCTGAAAAATTTGGAAAAGAATTAACAGTCATCAGCGTAAAGACAGATGATGGAACATCCATTTTATAACCATTTACGATAACGACTTTGAAAACACTCCTATCCCAAGGAGTGTTTTTCTTTTTTGCACTGATTGTAATCTTTAAATTAATGTTTTTCCTGTAAGTCACGTTTATATTTATTATTGGAGGTATATATTTAACCTAATAGTGGTTAAATATCTACATATGTTGTTTTATTTTCTAATAATTTTATTTTTTATTGCACTTTTACAGCTTATATTAACAATTATAAGCATGCTAAAATATTTACTCATTTCAAGTCTCTTTGTTGGGACTTTACAATGCTCTTTTGCGCAGGAGGTTGTTCCTTTTGAGAGCAAAATACAGGAAGTCAAAATAGATCCATTTACTGGAAATATTATTGTAAAAACCAAGGAAGGTATCTCCAGTTTAAATCCGACAAGTAAAAAAATTGATTGGTCTGTTGCCACAGCAACAGTCAATAATGCGACGACCATGTCGAAGCTGTCTAAAGGGGTGAGTGCAATAGAAAATAATGATTTTTTAGCAGCATTTTCGTCAACTTCACAGATAGACTTAATTGCAAATTCTCCTTTTGCAGATGTTAAGTTTGACAATAATTCGGTTGTCGTAAACACAACAGATGGAAAAGTTGTTTATAATGCGGCAGAGCTCGGTTACAATACTTTGGCAGTAACATATATTCCAGAAAAGAAACAATTTCTAATTTTAGGTGAAAAGGATAAAAGTATCGACTTTGTAAATTTGGATTTACTTTCAGGAAAGGTAAATTGGACAAGTAAAGTTGGCGACACAGAATCGCTTTTCAAATCATTTGGAAGTGCATTTAAAGGCTTCTTGAAAGGGGATGTTCTTGTTGCAGATAATAGAGTGATAGTTTCTGGAAACCATATTTTTGCCGCTTTAAAGGGAATTCTATTCAATTTGGATGGAGAAACAGGAAATGTAAAATGGAAAACCGACTATTTGATCAATAATTTTTATGTAAGCGGAAAAGGAGATAAAATCGTTACTGTCACAAAGGGTGGCGGATTACTTTCTAGCAAACAGAATCTGAATATCTTGGATGTAAATGATGGCAATAAATTATGGAAAGATGATATTTCGACAAAATATCTTTCATATTTGGAAGATCAAGGTGATAAATTGTTAGTTGCGCATTCTTCTGGATTTAATTTCTTCGACTATGCTACAGGGAAGAAAGTTTGGAAAAAGGACGCCAAAGGAGATGAAATCAAAGAAGTAATTCCTGTGGGGCAAGACTATTTATATATTGCTGATATTGAAATGAATTTGGTTGATCAGCAAGGTCAAAATAAATGGAAGAAATTTGTGGAGATTGCCGAGGAGTCTGAAGATCGGGTTTACTACTTAGGAGCTGTTAGTAATAATCGTGTGTTTTATTTGACCGATACCTATGGTAATATGGTTGATTACACAACAGGAAAGAAAATATGGAAAAAGAATGCGGAGTTTGATAAAAAAAGACCATTGGTATATGCTGCTGATGGAGATCGGTTTTTAGTTTATAACAATAAGCGCATCTATACATTTGATGCATCCAGCATGGATAGTCCAATGCCGAAAGGAAAAATAGATGTGGAGAATGATAAGACTATTGAAAGTATCGAAGCTTTTGATTGGGGAGTTTGTATCGTAGGACAAAATGATGTCATTGGATTAGACAATGATGGTAAAACTATTTACCAAAATAGTTATAAAGAACCTGGAGAGGCAGGACGTCGTCTATTGAAAACAGGTGGAATTATTGGCTCTTCATTTTTTAGTGTAAGATCTTCATTAAAAAGAGGTGTTGCTGATATGAAATTTCAATATAGAGATGCTGATGGTAGTACTAGAGAGGAATATGTTTTTGATGCGCAGACTGCTAATAGAATTAAAAAATCGGCTAAAAATGATGATCAATATTCCGATGTCATTGATAAGAATCTGACCGCTAAAGTCGCTAAACGTTTCAACGGTTTAAAGCAAAACAGTGAATTTGCCTTTGTTTTAGCAAAGGGTGCTACTAGTCCTGAATTGATTAAAGTCCGTAAAAAAGATGGTAAAGAAGTAGCGAAAATTGAATTAGCAGGTAATAAACCGATCTATGAAGTTGATCCAATTGATGGAAGTCTGTACTATGCACAAGATTCAGAGTTGAAAATTTATAGCAACTAAATCTTTAGGAAATAACTAAAAAAGACGTCTTCATAAGTGATTAAGCTTATGAAGACGTCTTTTTCGTAATAGCGTACTTATTCCATTTCTTTTAACAGTTTTAAGGCATAGCTGATGCTATTGACATTGCTTAATGCCAACCGCAGCTGTCCTTTGATTTCTTTTAGATTACTGATCTCGGGATGTTGTTGTACGAAGGCCAATACTTTTCCAAATTGATCCGATTCGAAATAGCTCGATTTAGGATTATTGATAAAGTATCCTTTCAAGGTATTTTTCTTGTATGAGATTTTTTCAAATCCAACGTGTTTACCGAACCATTGTAGTCTTAAGGTATTGAACAGTTCAAAAACTTCATGAGGTAC
Source organism: Sphingobacterium sp. SRCM116780 (assembly GCF_021442025.1). NCBI lineage: Bacteria > Pseudomonadati > Bacteroidota > Sphingobacteriia > Sphingobacteriales > Sphingobacteriaceae > Sphingobacterium > Sphingobacterium sp. SRCM116780. The sequence continues at coordinate 3,476,879 of NZ_CP090446.1, read as the reverse complement.
CGGTCCAAAACGATCCTCTAGTGAAACTGCAAAATTGGTCAATTGTTCCTCATTCTCCAGTTTTGATATCTCCGTATATAAATTGTAGCGTTCACTAATATTGGTCACATATTCATCTGGAATCAAGACCTCCATATCCGTGTCTATCTGAGTGAATGAAACATAGTGATGATCTTTATCGTTAGCAAAAACCTCTGAGAATTCATCTTCTTTTAATTCTTGGATCGCTTCATCGAGAATTTTATGGTACATTTCAAATCCAATTTCAGCAATAAATCCGGATTGTTCTCCTCCCAATAAATTACCAGAACCACGAATGTCTAAATCTCGCATCGCGACATTAAATCCAGCTCCTAATTCAGAAAATTCTTCGATCGCAGATAAGCGTTTATATGCTTCTGAAGTTAGCGTTGATAACGGAGGACTTAACAGATAACAAAAGGATTTTTTATTGGAACGCCCCACGCGTCCTCGCATTTGATGCAGATCACTCAAACCAAACATATGCGCATGATTGATGATGATGGTATTTGCATTGGGAATATCCAGACCTGCTTCAATGATAGTGGTAGCAACCAGAACGTCAAATTCATGATTGATAAATTTCAACATCACATCTTCCAGATCATCTCCCTCAAGCTGTCCATGGGCTATACCAATACGTGCATTTGGAACCAGTTTTTGAATCATTGCGCCCAGTTGCTTAAGATCTGCGACACGATTATGAATGAAAAATACCTGCCCTCCACGGTCCAATTCGTAGGACACCGATTCTTGGATCAATGTCTCGTTAAAAACATGTAATTCTGTTTGTACGGGTTGTCGATTTGGAGGAGGAGTGGTGATCAAACTTAAATCTCGAGCCCCCATAAGGGAGAAGTGTAAGGTACGAGGAATTGGGGTCGCCGTTAATGTCAACGAATCGACGTTTGCACGTAACACCTTCAATTTCTCTTTAACAGAGACACCAAATTTCTGTTCCTCATCAATAACCATCAATCCCAGATCCTTGAATTTGACATCTTTACTGACTAATCGATGTGTGCCAATGATAATATCAATCTTGCCATCCGCTAATTTGGCTAGTGTTTCTTTAATTTGTTTCGCTGTTTTAAAACGGTTGATGTAGTCTATGTTACAAGGTAGATCTTTTAACCGTTCGGTAAAGGTGCGGAAATGTTGAAGTGCCAAAATGGTTGTTGGAACGAGAACCGCAACCTGTTTACTATCGGCGACTGCTTTAAAGGCTGCTCGAATCGCAATTTCTGTTTTTCCAAAACCAACATCACCACACACCAATCGATCCATCGGATGTGGCGATTCCATATCACGTTTGACATCTGCTGTTGCCTTTTCTTGGTCAGGAGTATCTTCGTAAATAAAGGATGCCTCTAACTCATTCTGTAAATATGTATCTGGACTAAAGGCTGTACCTGTTTGTGCTTTACGCTTTGCATAAAGCATAATCAGATCTCGTGCAATATCCTTGACCTTTTTCTTCGTTGTCTTCTTCAGCTTATCCCAAGTGTCTGTTCCTAATTTATTCATTTTCGGAACAGAGCCTTCTTTACCGGAGTATTTAGAAATCCGATTTAATGAATTGATGTTGACATATAAAAGATCATTATCAGCATAACTCAAACGGATCATCTCTTGTGATTTTCCATTCACTTCTACTTTTTCAAGACCTGCATATTTTCCGACACCATGGTCAATGTGGGTGATATAATCTCCTGGTTTAAGATCACGTAAATCTTTTAAGGTGATGGCTTGACTTTTCTCGTAACCTTTTTTGCGTTTATATTTATAATACCGATCAAATATTTGATGATCAGTATAGCAAGCGAGTTTCACATTATCATCTCGAAATCCTTCACGGAAACCCTTATGAATAGGAATAAAAGAAACCGAACCATCGATATCTTCCAAGATCTTAAATATTCTTTCGATCTGTTTTGGCGAGTCTGATAAAATTAAATTCTCAACTTTATTTTTTTCATTCTCCTTAAAATTATGAATCAGGAGATTGAAATCTTTATTAAAAGAGGGTTGTGGGTGAATGTCAAACTTAATGATCTCGTCTGCTTTGTAAAAAAACTGCTTTCCAAATTCTACGATAGGGAAATCAAATAATAAAGCATTGAAATTCTTTTCATCCGAAAATCCATATTCGGGATTTATCCACTCGGGGTTATCTTTTTTCTCTTTCTCGGAAAGTGCCTTCCAAAATTCTGTCGCTTTCTTGTTTCCATCTTTGATGGTATCCAAGGTAAATTGAACATCTTTAACCCAAATGACAGAATCGCGATCGATGTATTCCAATAAAGAAATGTTTTGAGCGGTCAAAAACTTCGCTTGTACATTGGGAACAATGGTTACTTTATGAATTTTAGAAACGGAGAGCTGGGATTCAATCTCAAATGTTCGGATACTTTCAATATCATCACCAAAAAATTCGATACGGTAAGGTAAGTCATTGGAGAAGGAGAAGATATCGACAATTCCTCCACGGATGGCATATTGTCCAGGTTCGTAAACAAAATCTACACGATCAAAATCATACTCAAATAAAAACTCATTGATGAAGTCGATGCTTAATTTTGTACTTTCCGTTATTTCTAAGGTATTTTTTTCTAAATCACTTCTATTGATTACCTTTTCGGCAATAGCCTCGGGGTACGTAACGACCATTTTAGGGAGTTCAGAGGTATGATTCAGCGTGTTGAGGGTTTCTGCTCGTTGTAAGACATGTGTAGCATCCAATTGCGTAAAGTCAAATGCTTTACGGTATGAGGATGGGAAGAATAAAACCTGCTTGTCTAATAAACTTTCAAGATCACTTAAAAAGTAAGATGCATCTTCATGTGTCGGTAGGATAAAGATGTAAGGTCGTTCTTGCAAGGTATAACTTGCAACAGCCACCACGGCATCAGATGAGCCGATAAGGCCTTTTAATTGAACCTTTGGATTTTTAGCTTGTATCGCTTTTGTCAAAGTTTGGGTTAACTCACTTTGACCATATTTTTCTATAATTTCTTTAATTCCCACGCGTTCACTATTTTGGAATACTGCGAATTTAGTCAAAATCATGGGTTGTTACAAGATGAACACACCCGAATAGCCGGATATAGTCACTAAAACATGATCGTTAATGATTCAGTACGTATGTACTGATCGTTTCTCCCTGAACTGAAAAATTAAAACTTACAACTATTCATCGGTTTTTGACCAATTACAGGTTTGTATTGATATTTAAGACTTTGATATAATCATGTAGTGCGGTATCCTTCGCTGTATCAAGAATAAGTTGAAAATGTTCTCTAAAATCAAATTGATGGTCTTCATGAATCTTTTCGTATTTAGCGACAGCATGTTTTATTCGTCCTGCTATATATTTTTGTAGTTTATGGGCAGCAGATTGATAAGAGGAGCTGAAAAGGTGTGGATAGTTCATGATCGCTCTTTCTAAGATATATATCCGAAACTCCACTTCACTTATTTTGTCTTTTGTTACTTTCTCATGCTCATTGACCATCCCGCTTGCTTGTTTGACCAGCTTGCTCAATCCAACAAAATTACTCATGTTCGGCGAATTGAATACTTGAGAGGCACCAATATCAAAGAGTTGTTGTAAGTGTTTTCTTAGATTTTCAATGCGTGCTTCCAAGTCAGATTCATCTTCCAAAAGCTGAAAATGTAATTGCTTGACCAACATTTTATCTTTGCTAATCAAACGTAATAACAATTTATCTTTCTCCTTTATCGGGAGATTTAGCACTGCTTTTTTTAATTCTGGATCTTGATGAATGGACATGGTTTAAAGATAGTAGAAATTTAATGGTTTTAAAATAGATTCTAGATCTACGGTAGCCGTAGAAAAATGTCTTATTTTCTCTTTTTAGGAATATAGTTTAAACTGTATATTTAAGAAAATTAAAACCAGACCGATGATGCTTAGAAAACTACTTCTTCTTACGTTTATTTTTTTAGTGATAGGTGCATATGCACAAAAAAAGAAATTAAAAGTCTTTCAATTAAATATTTGGCAGGAAGGTACTGTCGTTCCAAACGGTTTTGAGGCCTTAGTCGATGAAATTGCTTACCGTGATGCAGACCTTGTTGCGCTTAGCGAAGTTCGCAATTACGACAATACGAAATTTCATGAGCGCATCGTTTCAGCTTTGGCAAAAAGAGGTAAAGTTTATTATTCTTTTTTTAGCGATGATAGTGGTATTCTCAGTAAATATCCAATTCTTGAACATGCACAGATTGGTTCTCCTCAAGAATTTATAGGAACTATTTACAAAGCCGTTGTTTCCTGTAATGGAGCGGAAATCGCTTTCTACACAGGACATTTGGAGTATACCAAAGGGGCTAATTATTTGCCTCGTGGTTACCATGCTGACACATGGGAAAAGTTGGAAAAACCTATTGTTGACGTGGATTCTATCTTGGCCAATAGTCTATCTTCAAGTCGAGATGAAGCCATTTCGTTGTTTTTAGCTGATGCGACTTTAGAGGAAAAGAAGAATCGTTTGGTTATTTTTTGTGGTGATTTTAACGAGGCTTCTTATTTAGATTGGACTTCTCGAACTAGTAACTTATTTGATCACAAAGGCTTAGTGATTCCTTGGCAAAATACAAGTATACTTGCAAAGCAGGGCTATGTTGATGCGTTCAGAAAAGTTTATCCAGATGAGGTCCGCTTTCCAGGATTTACTTTTCCAGCTTATAATAAAGATGTTGAAATTAAAAAATTAATCTGGGGTGCGGATGCCGATGAACGGGATCGTATTGATTTTGTCTTTTATAAAGAGAATACAAGATTAAAAGCAACCAAAGCTTATATTGTAGGGCCTAAAGAATCTATTCTAAGAGGTAAAATGGCTGTAGAACAAGATGAAAGTCAGTTTCTATTGCCAAGAGGAATTTGGCCTACGGATCATAAAGGGGTATTGGTGGACTTCGTATTACGGAAATAATCGACTTGCTACTAGAATGAAAAAGGAGATGACTCAATACAGTCAGCTCCTTTAGTTTTTTAAACGATTGGATTTTCTTGTAGATATTTCTCCCATTTCCAGGCACTATCCATCATTTCGAAGATCCCTAGTTCTGCTTTCCAATGCAATTCATTGGTAGATTTAGTTGCGTCACCATATACTTTTACGATATCACCTTCACGACGAGGACCAACCACATAGTTCAGTTTTTGACCAGATGCTTCTTCAAAAGCCTTAATCGCTTCTAAAACAGAGTAACCTTTTCCAGTTCCAACATTAAACACATCATATTTACCTGCTGGATTACCTTTTTCTAATAATTTGATCGCCGCAACATGTGCTTTTGCTAAATCAACAACGTGAATAAAATCACGCACGCAGAATCCGTCTGGTGTTTCAAAGTCATTTCCAAATACCGTTAATTGCTCACGCTTACCGATCGCTGTCTGTGTGATAAATGGTAATAAATTTTGAGGAACTCCTAAGGGTAATTCTCCAATTAATGCTGACTCATGAGCGCCTACTGGATTGAAGTAGCGTAATGCAATGATATTGAAGTTATCATAAGCCTTTGCTGTTTCTTCTAATATTTCTTCTGCAATTTGTTTGGTGTTACCATAAGGAGAAGTGGCTTTCTTTACAGGAGCTGCTTCGTCAACGGGTAAATAATCCGGTTCACCATATACGGTACAGCTGGAAGAAAATACAAAATTTACAGGCTTCTCACGATAAGCTTCCAGTAGGTTGATTAATGAGAAAAAGTTGTTATGATAATATTTTAAAGGATTTTTAACAGATTCTCCTACAGCTTTAGATGCTGCAAAATGGATAACACCACTAATATCACTATTGTTTTTAACAAATTCTAGAACCTTTGTATCATCACATAAATCAAATTGATGAAACTCTGGTTTTACCCCTATGATTTTCTCAATTTGATCTAACATTTTGATGCTAGAATTAGATAAGTTGTCAACGATAATAGGTGTATAGCCTGCATTGTGTAATTCAACAACGGTATGCGAACCAATATAGCCTGTGCCGCCTGTTACAAGTATTTTGCTCATTGTTTATAATTATAATATGTAAAGTCTTTATGTTCTAAATTTTCAATAGATAACGATTGATAATAAGCAATCGTACTTTTCAAACCTGTTATTCTCGAAGTCAGCGGTTCCCAGTTTAAAATGCGTTTTGCTTTTGAAATATCAGGTCTCCGTTGTTTAGGGTCTTCTGTTGGTAAGGGTTGGTATACTAATTTTCCTTTTGCTTGCGTAATTTCCAAAATTTCCTGAGCTAACTGGTTCAGCGTAATCTCTTCCGTGTTTCCGATATTGATAGGTTCGACACAATCAGCATGTAAGGCTTTAAAAATGCCCTCGATCTGATCAGAGACATAGCAGAAAGACCGTGTTTGCTCTCCATCTCCAAATAAGGTGATATCTTCTCCCAATAACGCTTGTTTAATAAAGGTCGGAACAGCACGTCCATCATTCATACGCATGCGCGGACCAAACGTATTGAAAATACGAACAATCCTTGTCTCTAAGTGATGGAAGTTATGGTAAGCCATCGTGATGGCTTCCTGAAAACGTTTAGCTTCATCATAAACTCCACGAGGGCCCACAGGATTAACATTCCCCCAGTAATCTTCCGATTGTGGACTTACTGTTGGATCTCCATAGATTTCGGATGTAGATGCCACTAAAATTCGCGCTCTTTTTTGAAGGGCTAAGCCTAATAAGTTATGGGTGCCTAAAGAACCAACCTTTAGTGTTTGAATAGGAATCTTAAGGTAATCTACTGGACTTGCAGGAGAAGCAAAATGTAAGATGTAATCCAAATGTCCTGCTACATGTACGAACTTGGAAACATCATGATTGTAAAATTCAAAATTGGAAAGTTTAAATAAGTGTTCAATATTACGAATATCTCCCGTTATCAAATTATCCATACCAATAACATGGTAATCTTCTTGAATAAAACGATCACAAAGATGAGAACCTAGAAATCCTGCAGCTCCAGTTATTAATATTCGGTTGCGTATCTTATTTTCCACTTATTTCCAACAATTAGAAAAGGGTTTAATATCTTTGACGAATATAAGTATTATTTTACGAACATGCGCCTTATTTATTCGTTAGGAATTTATCTTTATGGGCTTTTATTACGCATAATCGCACCTTTTCATCCCAAAGCGAAGCTATGGGTAACAGGTCGTAAGGACTGGTATGCGCGCATGAGTCAAACGGTTGAAGTTGGTCAAAAACACATTTGGTTTCACTTTGCATCCTTAGGTGAATTTGAACAGGGGAGAGCGGTTTTGGAAGGCATAAAAAAAGATTTTCCATCAAAAAAAATCGTCATCACTTTTTATTCTCCTTCCGGATATGAAATTCGGAAAAACAGCAATTTAGCAGATTATGTGTTTTATCTGCCTGAAGATTCAGCGAAAAATGCCAAGCTTTTTGTCGATTTAATTAACCCTGAGTTTGTTGTCTTCACCAAATATGAATATTGGCATTATTATTTTGCTGAATTGAAAAGCAGAAATATTCCTTTGTTGATGATCTCTGCGATCTTCAGACCTAATCAAGTTTTCTTTCAATCTTATGGAGGATTCTTTCGTAACATATTATCGGCAGTGACCTATTTTTTTATGCAAAATGAGGAAAGTGTGCACTTGTTGAAAGAACACGGATTTCGAAACGTCGGCTTAACGGGCGATACCCGTTTTGATCGAGTGGTTGAATTGCCAAAACAGCAAAAGCAGATCTCCGAAATCGAGCAATTTGTGAGAGGTTTTCCAGTGTTAGTCGCGGGCAGCACCTGGCCAGAAGATGAAAAGCTGTTGAAAGATTTAATGGAAAGATTCTCAGAATGGAAATTGATCATAGCACCTCATGAAATCCATGAATCACATATAGCAGCTATCATCGCTTTATTTCCTACAGCTTTACGATTCTCACATTTTAGTCAATATGATCAACAACAGATAAAAGATGCACAAGTATTCATTATCGATAATATAGGTATGTTGTCTTCTTTATATGGCTATGGTAAGATTACATATATTGGAGGTGGTTTTGGTGCTGGCATTCATAATACATTGGAAGCAGCTACTTATGGACTGCCGGTTATCTTTGGGCCGAAATACCATAAATTTCAGGAAGCTAAAGATTTGATTGAACAGAGAGCTGGATTTTCAATTCAAAATACAACAGAATTAATAACGATATTTACTCAACTGCAAGATGATATAAACCGACTAGCCGCAGGAGATCAGGCAAAATGCTACGTGCGACAACATGCAGGCGCAACGGCTATCATTATGAAATATTTAAAATCGAAAGAATTGTTGAAATGATGATGATAAAAACTTTTGTTGCTATAGCATTGTCTTTTTGCTTTTTCATTCTGAAAGGGCAAGAGAAACTCTATTATGTTATGTCTGCCGACAGCACCAAGGTAGGCGTGCGCGATGAAAAAGGAACTATTGTTATTCCACTTCTGTATCCAGTATACCAAGATTATGATTTAAATACTCCTATTGAGGAACCCCTTATTGAATTTATTGGTGTCATGGAGCAAGAAGATTATGACAAAGATAGTCCTGCTTTTGCTGTAGCAACCGTATATAACAGAAAAGGACAATTATTGTATTATCCTCAATTTTTTGATAATGGATCTGATTATTGGTCTGAAGGTTTAAGACGTTATGTTGAAAAAGGAAAAATCGGGTTTGTAGACTTTTTAGGAAATAGAATCACAGCAGCAAATTGGGGTTTTGCAGTACCTTTTAATTATGGTTATGCAACGGTATATGAAGGTAAGATGAAAAAACAATATGAAGCAGGGGGCGAACATTGGACTGTCATTCCCGCTGATGAGCATGTTAAAGAATACCTGATCAATAAGAACGGTGTTCGAGTAGAACCACTAAAAACAAAGCAACATGCCAAAGATTACCGCTATGATGGCGAGTATTATCCCAACCCGTTTCAGTATAACAAAGAAGAGCAGGCGATTTTAAATAGATTGAGTCGATATGAAACAGCGATTACCCTATTATTTAAACTCAGCTCATATCAATATGAATACGAACCTTTACAGTTGGAAATAGTAGAAAAGCCAAATCACTCTTTGCCTTATTATGTTATTGAAGCTTATGATGATCAACGTCGGTTGGATGATTACGAAATTCTTTTCGATGAAAAAACGGATAATTTTTTCATCAGCCGATGGTCTTCCAGAACTGAACTTGTTCCGTTGGATGAAATGTTGATGTCAAGTATACAAGATGATCTTCAACGAGATCCAGACTATATCAAACCTGAAACACGAAAATTGGCAGAAGAGGAGTGGCTAAAATTAAAGGCGACACCCAAATAGCTTATCGTTATTCGTATTCAGAATTGTCGTCCACAATAAACAGTTCTGACATAATATGATCGGCCATTAACTTTCCTGCATCCGTAAGGGTAAGTTGGTTTTCTAGATGTGTTAATTGCTTGTTATAGATAAATTCCTCTGCAATTTTCAATAGCTGATTTTTAACATCAGTACCAAATTTATCTTCCACGACTACGAGATTAATTCCCCACATCGTACGAAGGGAAGTCATCGTATATTCATTGAGACGATCATGTGTGGATAAGTTTTCCGTTTCTAATGGAAGCGTATTTTCTGAAATATCATGGATGTATTTTGCATTATTTGCAATATTCCAAGAACGGGAATTGCCATTGAAAGAATGTGCTGATGGTCCAATACCGAGATAATGTTTTCCTTTCCAATAGCTGGTATTGTGTTTGGCATACATGCCATTTTTAGCAAAATTGGATATTTCATATTGCTCAAAACCTTCATTTTTTAAATAGTCAATGAGCATCAACATATGATCGGCAGCCTGATCACTATCGATAGCAGGAGCTTTACCCGTTTTGATCATATGATCCAATGCTGTTTTCTTTTCCACAGTCATCGAATAAGATGAAATATGGGGGATTTGAAAATCGACTAATTTCTGCATATTCGATTTCCACTTTGCATTGGTCAATAACGGATATCCATAAATGAGATCACAGGTAATATTTTCAAATCCTGCGTCTTGTACACGCATGATACATGATTCTGCTTCTTGTTGGTTATGGGCACGATTCATCCACCTCAGGTCTTCTTCAAAGAACGATTGAATGCCTATGCTAAAGCGGTTGACTTCAGTTTGGCGTAGTTGTTCTACTTTTTCTCGATGCAGATCATCTGGATTGGCTTCCAATGTGATTTCTACATCAGGATCAATATCAAAATGTTTGGATACTTTATCGATTAATCGAGAGATATCTTCAGCGGCTAAGATAGAGGGTGTACCTCCTCCGAAATAGATGGACTTGACATTTCTGTCTTCCAGGTAATTGGATCGAAGTTCTATTTCTTTTTGAAACATACTGAGCATCTCGTCTTTATATTTCAACGAAGTGCTGAAATGAAAGTCGCAGTAATGACAGGCTTGCTTACAAAATGGAATGTGAAAATAGATCATGGAGCAAATATACGGATAGATAAATTATTGAGCATCGTTCAATTTTAAATATCAATATATCATCATACTGTTTCTTTGCTATACTGCTTGAGGTTTTTTTCAATCCTTCGTTTGATACGCTCTCGTAAATGCCGAGGTGCAATAACTTCCATATTTTCTCCGAAACCCAAGATCTCTCTTTCTAACTCAAAGTTCAGAACAACATCAAGTCTGATCAGTATGCAACCGTTATCATCTTTGTCTATGATTTGTTGTGAACTATGTATTGGTTTGGTTTCTACATAAGGAGCATTGTAGGCATCAATTTTTAAAATCACCTTTTGTCCTCGGTCTTTTTGAGTTTTTGTAACCCCTATGGTGTCAGCAAAGTAACGTTCGAAATCGATACCTTCATAAGGGATAAATCCAGCTTTTGCCATTTCATCAATATCTTCGATACGATCCAAAGCTAATGTTAATAATAAAGTTCCTTTTTTTGGTTTACAGATCAAAAACCAGCGATTGCGATATTCTTTCAGCAGATATGGGTAGTAAACAGCTTGTGTACCTCCCAATGATTTAAAGGATTTGTAGGTGATGAGTAAAGGAATCTCTTCCCGAATAGCATGGTGTATAATGGTAATCCAGTTTAAGCCTTTTAATAACTTATTGCTTTCCATCTGTACAACTGGTTTCTGTGCACCTTCAGATTTGATTAAGTTATTTTCTAAACGCACGATCATATCGCTCATCTCATCGAAATACGAAAAACCATTCAAATGCTTCAATAGATCTACTGCCTCCTTCATCTTTTCCATATCTAAAGAGGTGATTGGAGAATTGCTGATGCTGTATTTTGAATCAGCATAGCTGTAGAATTTTCTATCCGTAACAATAATAGGTGCATTATACCCCAATTTATTACTGCGCATCAGTTGAATATCTCCTTGAATGGTTCTTCTACTGATACCGTTATGGATTCCCTCTAACTCGTACAAGTTTTCTGATACTTTCTCAATAAGATCATCTAACGTCCATTTTCGGTGACGCTGACATAGGCAGTTGTCAATGGTTTTGTAGCGAATTAAAGCAAGTTTATTGATTGACATCGTATTCTTTAATAAAAAGGGTGTACTTAAAAATAGGTAATCCAATTTTACTACGCAACTTATTTGCGCATTATGACTGTTTTTTATTCTATCAGCAAAATAATGTAAAATTATTTTGCTGATTTATAGTTGTTTATTGTTTTTTCATTCTCTTTTTTAATAAAAACAGTTACTACGCAATAAGACTGCGTGATATGCCATGCACATTTGTAATGTCGGTAAGACAATAAGTTCTTTGAGAAAACAAGCGAATAGCTTTTTAAGATATATACTCGTAAGAGTATAGGACAAGGTGAGGAATTGAAGTCCTGGTTTCCTGTTTCTGTATAGCAGGATAGTGTTGGTTCTATAGAATACAATATACTGACTGAAAATAAATCACATTGTCGGATGTTGGGGTCGTAGGTTCGAATCCTACTTCCGCCTCAGGCGGAATAACTCAGAGGTAGAGTACAACAAATAAGGTGGGTTCGAGTCCCACGCACATTTCAACGTGTGTCTTTGGTTGGAGGAACGAAAGTTCCATTTTAAGTTATGACTTTCTTCAAAAAAGTCCTTAGATAAGCGCTTCGTCTCTTGTTCAGTCTATCTCTACTTTAAAAAAAATAGAATAGACAATTGAATAGCGTCTTTGTGATATAAAACAAGTCTAGTTGCAAAATTAATTTCGAGTATAAAGAGATTATTGAAAAATACATCTTAGGATGTATGGAATAAAATATCAAATTATACACAATTTATTTTTCTGTTAGACTCCTTTTATATTCCGGCTTTGGACAATGAATAAGACACGAAGTGTTTTTTAAACTAGTATAATGATTAAAAATAAAAGAATTCAGATATGAAAAGAGTAACGATAAATACAAATGAAATAGGATTGGTTATAAAAAACAATGCAGTTGTGCGTGTATTGACAATCGGAAAATATTGGTTAGGTTTTGGTGAAAAATTGGACGTATATGATCTATCAAAACCTGTTCAATCTACATTGGATATTGATGTATTGTTGCAGGTGTCAGGTTTTGCTGAGCATATTGAATTGGTAGAAGTGGCGGATACAGAGATCTGTTTGGTTTTTGTGAATAATAACTTCAAACAAATGCTCGCTGCAGGAATACATGTGTTCTGGAAAGGTTTACAAAATTATCGTTTCCAAAAGGAAGATATTACAAACATTGAGATTGGTGCAACAGTAAACAAACAACTATTAGAAAAACAAACGTTGTTGTATTATGTACGCCAATTTAAGTTGGAACCATCTGAAAAAGGATTGTTGTTTCTTGACGGGGTCTTTACGAAAGTATTGGATGCAGGAACATACTACTGGTGGAAAAATGCAACATCGATTGCAATTTCAAAAGTAGATATGCGGTTGACGACAATGGATATTGTGGGACAAGAGATCTTGACAAAAGATAAAGCACAAATTCGGATCAACTTCTCTATACAATATCAAGTTGTTGATGTGTTGAAAGCTTTATTGGAGAATAAAGAGTTTGAAAAGCAATTGTATATGTTGATGCAATTGGCATTGCGTGCTTACATTGGTCGAATGACGTTGGATGAATTGATGGAGAATAAATCTGAAATCAATACGCAAGTTTTATCGGAAACAGCTGCACAAGTGGAATTGTTAGGTGTGAAGGTATTCCATGCGGGTGTGAAAGACATTATCTTGCCAGGGGATATCCGTGAGATTATGAATCAGGTCTTGGTGGCAGAGAAAAAAGCACAGGCCAATATCATCACACGTCGTGAGGAAACTGCTTCGACAAGAAGCTTGTTAAATACGGCTAAGTTGATGGAAGAAAATGCAATGTTGTTTAAATTGAAAGAGATGGAGTACGTGGAGAAGATTGCCGAGAAAATAAATAATATCTCAGTGTCTGGAAATGGACAAGTGGTCGATCAACTGAAACAATTGTTTGTGAAATAATCCAAAACGGCTCATCGATCATTATAATGGTAGTGAGGTGATTGATGAACGGAAACAGAAAGAGGTGCAGGGGGCAACGGTAAAGAGGTGTTGTCCCTTGCTTAAAGAAAAAAATAGAATTAATACAAGTATATTATAGGAATACAATGACGATTCCTATCAGACAGGATTAAGGTACTCAATGAACAATAGAATTATGGAAAATAAAAGAATAAACGGTAATGACTTAATTGCCTTAGGATATAAAGAAAATTTTGCTTTAGGAGAAGCGTTAAAAATCAATAAAAAGAGATTGGGTTTTACACGAGAGCAAATGATAGTAAAATTTACAGAAGTGTTGACCAACCCTGATGCTTATCTAGAAGATGCAATATTTCAACCGTTAGTCGCAGCTCTTTTAAATGTGGATGAAGTCGCTAAAAATGTCATCACTTTAAAAGAAGGAAAACAAGCATATAAGATCTATGGGAAGGAGCAAATTGAAGATGGAGCATTGCTTCAAATGGATGTTGCCATGAAACTTCCAGTAGCTGTGGCAGGAGCATTGATGCCAGACGCGCACCAAGGGTATGGATTACCTATTGGCGGGGTGTTGGCAACAACCAATGCTGTAATCCCATATGGTGTAGGTGTTGATATCGGATGTCGTATGGCTTTATCGATCTTTGATGTGCCAGAAGAGCATTTGTATGTGCATCATGATTTTTATAAAAAAGTGTTACTGGATCATACCAAATTTGGAGCGGGTCACGGTTACCTGAAACATGAACGCGTTGATCATGCTGTCTTGGAGCATCATGCTTTTGAAACCAATGACTTTGTTCGTCAATTGAAAGATAAAGCGTGGACACAATTGGGATCTTCAGGAGGTGGAAATCACTTCGTTGAATTTGGAATCATGGAGTTTAAAGAATCAGATATGGCTTTAGGTATAGAAAAAGGTCGATATGTCGCTTTATTGACGCACTCTGGATCTAGAGGACTGGGAGCAACCATTGCCGATCACTATACAAAGTTGGCCAAAAAAGTTTGTCAGTTACCTTATGAGGCTCAAAATTTAGCTTACATGGGCTTGGATACTGCAGAAGGACAAGAATATTGGTTGGCGATGAATTTAGCGGGTGACTATGCCTCTGCTTGTCATGAGGTGATTCATGAAAAAATTAAAACTGCTTTGGGCGCAGAACGATTGGCGATGGTGGAGAATCATCATAATTTTGCTTGGAAGGAATTATGGAAGGGAGAGGAAGTGATCGTTCATCGTAAAGGAGCAACGCCAGCTGCCAAAGGTGTCTTGGGAATTATTCCTGGTTCTATGGCAACAGCAGGCTTCTTGGTAAGAGGAAAAGGAGAGGAAGCTGCTATACAATCTGCTTCACATGGAGCAGGTCGATTGATGAGTCGAACAAAAGCGATAAAAACCTTAGCTCCTGATGCTTTAAAATCAATGCTGCTTGACCATGGAGTTACGTTAATAGGAGCGGGTATGGATGAGGCGCCTATGGCTTATAAAAATATCCATGAGGTCATGGCTGCACAAGAAGATCTTGTGGATGTTATTGCGAGCTTCTCGCCAAAAATTGTTCGTATGGCGGATGATGGTAGCCGTGAAGATTAATGGCAAAAAAAGAGTCCGATTTAATTGTCGGACTCTTTGTGGTTATTATTTCTTTTCCCAAGTATTGTTGGCAGATTCAACATCTGCTAAACGTAGAGAGGGATCGATGATCACTTTTTTAACTTTTTTAGATACGGGAATACGATAAGCAGGTTGAGTCCAATTCCAATCTTCCAAAACAGTTCGTTTAAATCCTTCGTATATGTTGAAATGCTCAGTTGGTTTTTCTCCTCGCATTTCACGCAATGGGATATAAAAAAGTTCTTTTGAACCGTCTTCATACTCGACAGATAAATCAATCGGCATAGCAAAATCCGATTTGTTTTGTAAGGTAATTTCTTTATCCGTAACGTTTTCAATAGCATAATCAATTTTACGAGTGGTATTAAGGAAAAGATTGAAATACCACTTTAAATTAATACCAGAAACGTTCTCAGCAATTCTTTTGAAATCATTTGGTGTTGGATGTTTGAATTTCCACTGTTTATAAAATTCTAAGAAAGTTTTATCTAAGTTCTCCTGTCCAATGATGTAACCTAATTGCACGGCCAAAACCTGACCTTTATTATACGCTTCATTGCTATAAGCATAGTTGGTGTTGTAATAATCTGCTAAGAGACTTGCAGGCTCTTCTTTGCCCGATAATGCTAATTTGTAGTAAGCACGATACGCCTCGATAGAGGGGTTTGCTTCGATAGCACCACGTTTTTCAAATAGATGTTGGAGTGCCAATTCTTCTACATAAGAAGTAAATCCTTCATCAAACCATTCGTCTACTGTCTCATTAATACCAAATAAATGTTGATACCAAGAATGCGCTGCTTCATGGAAAATAACACCTACCAAACTCTTTAAGTTACGACCTCCTGTCACTAATGTTGCGGTTCCATATTCCATGCCACCGTCACCACCTTGAATAATCGTGTAGTTCGGCCAAGGATAGGCACCAAATCTGCTTGAATTGAAATCAAAAAACGCTGTTGCTAATCCCAATGCCGTTTTCCAATTTGTTCTAACAGAGTCGTCTTGTGGGATAAAAACCGTGTATACATGTACACCCCCTTTACTTAAAGCTGAGTCCACTGCAAATTTTGGATCGGCAGCCCAGACAAAGTCATGGATGTTTTTCGCAACATAATGCCATTGTACTTTATTGTCTTTTGCCTTTAATTTTGGTCTTGAAACGTATCCTTTTACTTGATTTGGATTTTGAAGAACGCCAGAAGCTCCTAAGACATAATTTTTATTGATATTGATCGTGACATCAAAATTGCCGAATGGAGCAATGAATTCACGTCCAATATATTCATCTAGATGCCATCCAAATTCATCAAAATGAGCCATTTTTGGATACCATTGTGCCATTGAAAGTGCTACTCCTTCTTTGGAATTACGTCCAGATCTTCTGATTTGTTCTGGAACTTGTGCTTCCCATTTCATTTCAAAAGTTGCCGTTTCTCCGTCTTCAATTGCATTTGGAAGTGTCACTTCTAAGATCGTACCATCTACTTTAAAGGTGGTATTATTGCCATTCATCGCTAACGACTTTATTTTTTGATAACCAATTTGTTTTGGTGTCAAAACAGCTATGCGACTTTGGTATTGTGGTTTTTCTTTCGTGCCTATGTTGGTCGTCATCCTTTTATCTGGATCGATAATGTTTGACAGTCTGTTATCCATCATGGATCCTGGTTGAAAGGCATTGAAATATAAATGGAAATATACTTTGTTTAATGACTGACCAGAATTATTCGTGTATTTCAACTGCATGAAACCATCATATTGATATGTTTTTTCATTCATATCAATATCCATTTTGTAATCTACAGCTTGTTGCCAATAGCCTTTTCGTTGCGCATTTGTCGTTTGGATGAGGAATATTCCTATGATTAATGTATAAAGGTATTTTAAATTCATAGTTCAAACATACAAAAATGATTAGAAATTAGGGGAATGGATTCTTCGGATCTTTTGTAAAAATAGTTTGATAAAAGGTTGTTTTTATTTATTTGGATTGCTATTTTAGAAATATTATTAACCAAAAGTTTTATGGAAGAAATATATTATAAATCTTCAGGAAAAGCTCCTATAGGAGGAGTATTGTCTGCTATTATTGCTGGATTATCTGTTTCGGTGGTTTTGGCTATTGTCTATATTGCTTTACAATGGTTTATACCAATTGTATATTTCAACTTTTTGATCACCTTAGGGTTGGCATTTGCTGTATTTTATGTCATTGACTTTCTGTGTAAAACTGGGAAAGTAAGAAATCGAAGTATCGCATTATTGTTTACATTGCTTTGTTCTTTGACAGCATATTATGCACAATGGTGTCTGTTTGTCTCGTTGATGTTTAACGCGGAAGGTACGATGGGAGGGGACATGTGGGTAAAATCTTCTTTTAATCTGGATGGCTTTTTATATTTTTTATCTCATCCACTGGATACATTTGCGGGCATTCAAGAGTTGAATGAGGTTGGTACTTTTTCGCTTAAGAAAAGTGTTGTAAGTGGTTGGCCATTGTGGATTTTATGGACAATTGAAGCGGCAGCTATTGTTGGTTATCCACTTTTTTTAGCATTTTCAGGAAAGACAAGTACACCTTTTTCTGAAAAGGATAATGAATGGATGAACAAAAGAGAACTAGAAAAACCAATAGCTGCAGTACAGGATAAAGAAAGTTTACTGCATCAGCTGAAAGGTAATGATTTTAAAAGCTTGCATGTACATCTGCAAGAAGAAGAATTAGGGAATGAATTTGCAACGGTGACTGTATATGAATCTCCAGGAGATGATCATCAATACATTTCCATTGTTAATCATAAATTGGAATCAAACAAGAAGGGAGAAGTGGTTGATAAGAAAAAAGATATCATCACCTATTTTAGAATTCCTGCACATAGTCTTTAACTAGCAAAGGCGGTTTAAATCGCCTTTGCTAGTTAACTATTTTGCCATTTTTTTCTTTCCATTCTTTCATAGCGTGACTATAGTTTTTGACGTTTTTTATTCCAGCTCTATATAAGAGCGACATGGCTATGGTGGCACGATCTCCAGACTGGCAATGTAAATACAAATCTTTGCTTTGATCGATTTTATGGAGGTTGTCTGTTAGCGTTCCAACGAATAGATGTGTGGCATTCGGAAGATGTCCTTCATCGAATTCGCTTTTGTTTCTGACATCTAAGATTTGAATATTGGAATTATCTAAAGCATGATTCATCTCCTCAAAATCAATAATTTGTTGTGTTTTGAGTGGTATGTTGCATGATGATAACGTTTGAGGATCTATAAACCCAATTGCCTGATCAAGCCCAATACGCATTAATTTACGTGTAACATCTTCCAACTGTTTTTCTTCCACGATCAAGAGGAATGGTTTTTCGTAATCCAAGATCCATCCCGCCCAATTACTAAAGGATTTGTTATTTTGAATATTGATGCTGTTCGGTATGAATCCCTTTGCAAAATCAGCTTTATTGCGTGTATCAATAATTGTCACACCACTATCGTAGTAAGTTAAAAACTTTTGGTGGTCTAATTTTTTATAAATGGGTACTTCCGTTAAAAGAGGACGATTTATTTTATTGAGTTTCTTCATCATCGCAAAATACTTCGGAGTCTCCGGTTGTCCATCCAATAGCTCTTGAATAAATCCTCCTTCATTATCCCCAAATTGTAAAGCCCAATTTCTTATTTTCTCATACCCTACAGTTGTACTGGGAACAGCTCCTAATGATTTTCCACAGGCTGATCCTGCTCCATGTGCGGGCCAGACCTGAACATAATCTGGGAGTCTAGAAAATATTTTTAAAGATGCAAACATATGATGTGCACCAACCTCTTTGGTGCCAATAAGTCCTGCGGCAGTCTCCAATAAATCAGGACGCCCAATATCTCCTACAAAAACAAAATCTCCTGTAAATAACATAACAGGTGCATCTGTAGCAGGGGTGTCGATCAATAAAAAACTAAGACTTTCAGGTGTGTGTCCAGGGGTGTGCAATACTTGAAAAACTAAATTTCCAACGTTTATTTCATCATGATGTTTTAAGCCAATATGATCAAAAGCATATTGCCAATATGATCCCCCTTCATCAGAAAGATAGAGCTTTGCTCCTGTCAAGGCAGCTAATTCCAAGGAACCAGATAAATAGTCTGCATGAATATGTGTTTCGGCAATATGTGTTATTTTTAAATTGTTTTTTTGTGCAATCTCCAAATAAGTATCTACATCTCTTTTAGGGTCGATCACAATGGCTACCCCCTTAGCTTGACAACCAATAAGATAACTTGCATGTGCTAATGAAGATTCGAAAATGTGTTGAAAAAACATAATTATTTTTTAGGGCTTATTAAAATGATGAATTACCTATTGAACATGAATCATAGTCATTAGACTAATGGGGTATTTTATCTCGAACAAGACCATATAACCAGGTTCCTAAAATAGCAAATACAAGTACAATTCCCAGAGTCCAGTAGCCAGAACCGATTAAGGTAAACATAGGACCTGGACAGGCACCTGTTAACGCCCAGCCTAGTCCGAAGATCGTACCTCCGACAAGGTATCGTGTAATACTTTTATTTTTATCGTGAAATTGAATGGGAACACCGTTGCTATCTTTTACTTTCTTTCTTTTAATAATCTGAACAATGATGATTGCTGTTGTTAAAGCGGTTCCTATGATTCCATACATATGGAAGGATCGAAATTGAAACATTTCGTAAATGCGATACCAAGATGCCGCTTCTGATTTGTACATAATAATGCCAAATAGTATTCCGATGAGGATGAATTTTAACTGTTTCATGTCCTTGATCTAGAAAATAAGTGGAAAAATAAAATGTACCATGATGACGCCACCGATAAAGAATCCGATAACGGCAATTAAAGAAGGGAGTTGGAAATTACTTAGACCTGAGATCGCGTGACCAGAAGAACAGCCTCCAGCATATCGGGTACCAAAGCCAATCAATAGTCCCCCAATACTTAAAATAAGGAATTGGAAAAGTGAACCATTAAATATGAATATACTTTCGGGCATATAACCTCTTAATTGGTCTATGATACCTAACGATTGCAAATCCGAGATACTTTTAGGATTGATGTCAGCTGCAGATCCATCACTTAAATAGTAGTGTGCAATGAATCCTCCGATTATTGTTCCTAAAACAATCAGTAGATTCCATATTTGCGATTTCCAATCAAAACGAAAGAAGGCGCTTGTTTTACCAGCACCAACAATTGTACACATGGTTCTCAGATTATTGGATATCCCAAAGTCTTTACCTTGTTTGAGGAGTAAAAACATGACAAGGGCAATCAAAGGGCCTGAAATATACCAAGGCCATGGCTTTTGAATAATTTCCAACATAGGTATAATCTATTTGATAACAAAAGAATGAAAGATGATGACTAAAGTTACACAATCTTTTGCTCTTTTGTTATCAGACTACATGTCGTAGTATTCTATTTTTTGATCCTTTAGCGATTCACAAAAACTTTTTAGATCATCTTCGGCTTCGAATAATTTGTTTCTCCAAGCTCTAATATTACCTTTTTGTTTGAGTTTGATGATGATTAGGTTTCCTCCAGATCTTCTCAGGTTGCGAACATAATCGATATCTGTCAGAGGTATAGTTTTACTGAAGGAACTATTTTCCATTGTTAATTGATTGTTCTCAATGGTCCAAACAGATGTTTTCTTTGCACATTTCACAGCGATGAAAAGTACTAAGGGTAAGGAGAACAGAGCGATCATTATTTTAACGACTTCTGATAAAGGAAGCCGTGTAACGATATAGACAAGAGTCAACACAAATAACAGGAGTAGTAGCATGTAGCGCCCACGATGCAAGGTTGAAATTTTAAAGCTCAATTTTTCCATGTTATTGTTTTGCTACAAAGAAACAGAAACAATAGGCGAAAACAAAACTAGTATACATTATATGTTGTGAAGAAGGACGGTGGTTTTAGCGGAGACTCTTATTGACTTTGTTAATTGCGAATATATACAGCACATCTTTACTCCCATAAAGTTGGATGTTGTGACTTTTTCGTTATAAAACGAATCGAAATCTTTGTTTTAAATGGTTTCTGTATATTTGAAATTCAACCAAATTAATACCTTTTCTAAGCTATGAAAAAATCAGCTCTATTTTTTATTTTCTGTGTTGCTCATGTGATTGTTTTTGCTCAAAAAAAACCAAATATGGTCATCATTATTTCTGATGATCACGCTTATCAAGCAATTGGAGCGTATGGTTCTCAATTTGCACATACACCAAATATTGATAAAATCGCATCGACAGGTGTTCGCATGGACAGAGCATATGTGACTAATTCAATCTGCAGTCCTAGTAGAGCAACATTATTGACAGGAAAATATAGCCATAAGAATGGATTTAAAGATAATGAGACCTCGAACTTTGATCATAGTCAAGATTTGTTTGTTAAAGATTTACAAAAAGTAGGATATAAAACGGCTTGGATTGGTAAACAGCATTTAGGAAATGAACCTCAAGGGTTTGATTATTTTAGTGTTTTGGTGGGGCAAGGAACTTACTTTAATCCAACGTTTATTAATAAAGGAAATCAAAGAGAAGCTGTCGAAGGATATGTTTCGGATATTGTAACGGATAAGGCAACGCGTTGGTTAGATTCGTTAGATAAAAATAATCCTTTTTGTCTGATTATTGGTCATAAAGCAACACATCGTACTTGGATGCCTGATCCGCAAGATTTTGGAAAAAACGATCACAAGAAATTTCAACTTCCAGCAAATTTTTATGATCACTATGAAGACCGCTTATCTGCCGCTGGTCAAGAAATGTCAATTGACAAAGATATGCAAATGGCTTATGATTTGAAGATGTACGAGTCGACCGAGAAAATGAAGACAGAGAGAAGTTTTGCTCGGATGAATGAAAAACAGCTAACGTCTTATATGGCCTATTATAAACCAATTAAAGAGCAATTGGATATGCAAAAACTATCTGGAAAGGCCTTGGCTGAATGGAAATATCGCCGCTATATGATTGACTATTTGAATACGGCAGAATCTATGGATCGTAATATTGGACGGGTGTTGGACTATTTGAAAGAGCATAATTTAGAGAAAAACACTTTAGTGATGTACGTATCCGACCAAGGATTTTATATGGGCGAGCACGGTTGGTTCGATAAGCGATTTATGTATGAAGAATCTTTTAGAACACCAATGGTTATTCAATTTCCGGAATTGATAGCGAAGGGTACGATATCTAATGCTAAAATAATGAATGTTGATATAGCACCAACGCTACTGGAATTAGCGGGTGTCAAGAAACCTGCTGAAATGCAAGGAGAGTCATTTGTCAAAGTGTTAAAAGGTCAAGACAAAGAAGGGCGAGAAAATTTATACTATCATTATTATGAAAATGGGGAACATGCTGTTTCTCCTCATTTTGGAGTAAGTGATGGCCGTTATAAACTCATTCGTTTTTATAAGCGTGTCAATGCTTGGGAATTGTACGACTTAAGTGAGGATCCTTCTGAAATGAAGAATATATACGGATCGGCATCTTCAAAAACGATCAACACGTTGAAAAAGAAGCTAAAAAAAGAAATTCAGAAGGTCGATGATAAGGAGGCGTTAACCATTTTTAATCAGAAGTTGTAATGAAATGATTACCGTACTAATATCCTTCTTGTGTAAATAATAAAAAGACATAATTTGATAGACGTTTAAAAAAACGCAAATTTGCAGCATGTCATTTGCTAAAAAGATAATGGAATGGTATCACGAACATCAACGTGATTTACCTTGGAGAAATACAAGAGATCCGTATAAAATCTGGCTTTCTGAGATTATTTTGCAACAGACTCGCGTTGAGCAAGGCTTACCTTACTATTTGCGATTTGTAGCACGTTATGATGATGTACTGGCATTTGCAAATGCTTCTGAAGATGATATTTTGCATTTATGGCAAGGTTTAGGTTATTATTCCCGAGGTCGTAATATGCATAAGACAGCAAGAATAGTGCGAGATCAGTATCACGGGAATTTTCCGAAAGCATATGAAGAATTAATCAAATTGCCTGGAATAGGGGAGTATACAGCTGCCGCAATTTCTTCTTTCTCTAATGACGAACCTCAGGCTGTTTTAGATGGGAATGTCTTTCGTGTACTCGCTCGATTTTATGGCATTGATACACCAATCAATATCCCTGCAGGAAAAAAGATCTTTACCCAGCTAGCTAAAGATAACTTAGACAGGATGCATCCTGCTTTATATAATCAGGCAATTATGGATTTTGGAGCGCTACATTGTAAACCAAGATCTCCTTTATGTCAAACATGTGAACTTCAATTAGACTGTTTTGGAAACGTGAACGATATGATTGATGTATTGCCTGTCAAGATTAAACCTAAGAAAAGTAAAAATCGCTATTTTCACTATTTTATCATTCAACAGGATGATGCGATATTGATGTCTAAAAGAGGATCTAATGATGTTTGGGAGAATTTATACGAGTTTCCTATGATTGAAATAAATGAACCACTGGAAGGTATTGAGATCGTTGGTAAGGAAGAGTTTATGGCTATATTTGGCTCGGAAGTACAGTTGGAATTATTGCAGACGAATAAGAAACATATTTTAAGCCATCAGAATATCTTCGCCAGTTTTTATCGGATATTAACTCCCTTTAGCCTAGATCAAAAAAAAATAAATTGGAATTATGTTTTATTAAAAGATTTGGATAAATTAGCTAAACATAAGCTCATTTTTTCTTTTTTAGAAACAGCTAAATTATAACCAAAATACCTTAATATTATGTCAGGAGTTAACAAAGTTATTCTAGTAGGCCATTTAGGCAAAGATCCAGAAATTAGATATTTAGATAATAATGTTTCTGTTGCTAGTTTTCCATTAGCAACATCAGAAACATTTAATCGAGATGGAAAACGTGTAGAGCAAACAGAATGGCATACTGTTGTGCTATGGCGAGGATTAGCAGATGTTGCGGCAAAGTATTTGGCAAAAGGAAAATTAGTTTATATCGAAGGGCGTTTACGAACAAGGTCATATGAAGATAAAGAGGGTATCAGACGTTATTCAACAGAGATAGTTGCAGAAAATTTCACCTTATTGGGTCGAAAATCTGATTTTGAACCCACATCTCCTGCAGCTACATCAGAACAAACACAAGCAGAGAAAATAGAGAATAAAGATGTAGAAGTTAATTTTACAGAGAATGAAAATGATAGTGATCCACTACCATTCTAAATAGAAATTTTAAAATAGAAAAGGAGTATCATTCGTTTTGATGCTCCTTTTTTATGGATTCCTTTTTTGTATCCATAAACAAATTTAACTTTCTCTTGCTAAAACCCTTTATCTTTTATAATATTTTGCTGTATCTTTGAATAATTATGTTGCAAGATAAAATAACGCAGTATACTGAGGAAATCAAGCAATTTGCTCCTAATTCTTCAGTTGATGTAGAAAATTTCAGATTGAAATTTTTAGTTTCAAAAGGTATTGTTAAAGGTTTGTTCGATAATTTTAAAACCGTTTCTAGTGAAGAGAAACGTGTTTTGGGTAAGGTATTGAATGAATTTAAACAATTGGCTGAAACAGCATATCAAGAGGCTCATGAAAAATTTGGTACGAATGAGTCTGCTGTTCAAAAGAGTGAAGGTGATTTGACTTTACCTGGTCAAGGGTTTAAGTTAGGTTCTCGTCACCCACTTTCTTTAGTCCGTAAAGAAATCGTTGAGATCTTTAAAAAATTAGGATTCATCGTTTCCGAAGGTCCCGAAATTGAAGATGATTGGCATAACTTTTCTGCGTTAAATTTTCCTCCAGAACATCCTGCACGTGATATGCAAGATACTTTTTTTATCAAAAAACAGGAAGGTAATGACATTACTTTGCGTACACATACATCCTCTGTTCAAGTACGTTTGATGGAAGCTGGTCAGCCTCCTTTCCGAGCAATTATGCCTGGCCGTGTTTACCGTAATGAAGCGATTTCTTCTCGTGCGCATTGTTTCTTTCATCAAGTGGAAGGCCTTTATGTGGATGAAAATGTATCATTTGCTGATTTGAAACAGACGCTTTTCCATTTTGTACAAGAATTATATGGTGAGGGAACTCAGGTTCGTTTCCGCCCTTCTTATTTCCCTTTTACAGAGCCTTCTGCAGAGATGGATATTTCATGTACGATCTGTAAAGGTGCGGGTTGTCAATTGTGTAAGTATTCAGGTTGGGTAGAGATTTTAGGCTGCGGTATGGTAGATCCAAATGTGTTAGATAACTGTGGAATTGATAGTCAAAAATATTCTGGTTTTGCATTCGGAATGGGTATAGAACGTGTCACCAATTTAAAATATGAGATTAAAGATTTACGACTATTTTCCGAGAATGACGTGAGATTTTTGTCTCAATTTGAAAGCGAACTTATTTAAATGTTAAAAAGAATCTATTATTTTATCCTGTTGTCTCTGCCTTTTGAAACGCAATGGAGTACAAAAGATAGTGACAATAGTATTATTCAGATAGATTTTAAAGATAAATTTAGTCAAGCATTATTTCCAATCGTTTTTCTTATTGGAAATAATGCTTTTGTTCAGAAAGCTGTGGCTGTTGCAGTGACTGGTATATCGTTAGTTATATTTTCAAGCTAATTATGGAAGCAGATAAAATTATTGAATCGATTAAAAGATCTGCTCGGGAGCTCTTCCGAAAATATGGTTATAATAAAACCAGTGTCAATGAACTCGCTAAAAAGGCAAATATTGCTAAAGCCACGTTTTATAAATATTTCGATAGCAAAGAACTTATTCTGCATACGATCTTAATGGAGTATATCCAGGAGAATGTGAAAGATATCCTAAAGAAGAATGTTGGTGAAGAAGATTTAGCCGTTTTTTTGGGGAATACTATTCTCAAAGTAAGCCGTCTCACTTATACGGTTTGTAATGAATTTGTTGGATGGGAATTTATCCGGGAATCGGCAAATGCACAAGAATATTTAAAAACACTATCAGATGATCTGGAATTCTTATTGCTAAGCTCGTTCATCCAAAATGATACTATCGCGGCCTCTATTTCTGAAAAAAAATTAACATTCTTAATTAAAACGAGTAAAAACATCGTTTTCTCATTCGCTTTTACAGCTGTTACTGAAGCTGACGTACGTAAAAATTTCATCTCTTTCCAAAAAGAGATTCTCCCTTATTTGGTTCACGCAACTATTCATTAAAATTCTAATCAAAAAAGCGTAATTTTGCGCCAATATGAGAAGAAGAAGTTCACAAGAAAGATTAGTTTTCAACGATATTGAAATTGTCGATATTGCAGAAGAAGGCAAAGGTGTTGGTAAAACAGATGATTTGGTATTGTTTATTGAAAAAGCAATTCCGGGTGATGTGGTTGACGTGGAATTGATACGCAAAAAGAAAAGCTTTGGTGAAGGCCGTATTCAAACGTTGAAAAAAGCTTCACAACATCGTGTCGATCCTTTCTGTGAACATTTTGGAGTATGTGGTGGTTGTAAATGGCAACATATGACTTATGATGCACAATTGCTATTTAAACAACAATCGGTCGTCAATGCATTAACCCGTATTGGTAAGGTGGATACCTCTTCAATGGAACCCATATTAGCCTCCGCTGAAACAGAATATTACCGTAATAAACTCGAATATACTTTTTCGAATAAAAAGTGGTTGACGTCTGTTGATGATAATGTCGATGGTTTGGATATGAATGCTTTGGGATTTCACGTTCCAGGTCGCTTTGATAAAATATTAAATGTTGATCATTGCTACCTGCAGGAAGATCCTTCTAATATACTGCGTAATAGCGTGCGAGCGTTTGCCGTTGCAAATGATATGTCTTTTTATGATTTACGTGAACATAGTGGTGTTTTACGTAATTTAATTATTCGTATATCTTCTACAGGGGAGCTGATGGTGATTGTGGTGTTTGCATATCCAAAAGAAAGACAAATAGAATTATTGATGTCATTCTTAAAAGAAAAATTTCCGACCATAACCTCTCTTTTATATATCGTCAATCAGAAAAAGAATGATACGATCTTTGATCAAGAAATCGTTATATATAATGGTCGTGATTATATCTATGAAGAAATGGAAGGACTAAAATTTAAAGTTGGTCCAAAATCATTTTATCAAACAAACTCAGCACAAGCATATGAATTGTATAAAATAACAAGAGATTTTGCTGGTTTATCAGGCGATGAACTTGTTTATGATTTATATACAGGTGCTGGTACTATTGCCAATTTCGTTGCTAAATATGCGAAAGAAGTGGTGGGAGTTGAGTATGTGCCATCAGCAATTGAGGATGCAAAGGTGAATTCTGAAATCAATGGCGTAAAGAATACGAAGTTCTATGCGGGTGATATGAAGGATGTACTGACGGCTAATTTTATTGCGCAACATGGTAAGCCTGATGTGGTTATTACAGATCCTCCTCGTGCAGGTATGCATGCGGATGTTGTGGCTCGTTTATTAGAAATGGAAGCTCCAAAAATCGTATACGTTAGTTGTAATGCGGCAACTCAGGCGCGTGATTTGACATTGTTAGCAGAAAAGTATGAGGTTGTACGAATCAAACCTGTTGATATGTTCCCACATACGCAACACGTAGAAAATGTGGTTTTATTAAAATTGAAAGGATAATATATGGAAATGGAAGAGTTGTTTTCACCTTCTTCAAATGGAGAAGATGAAACACAAAAAGCGAGTCCTTTAAAAAGTTTGAAAATCGACTTGGATTTTTATAGCGAGTCTATTAAAGAAATATCTTTGGAGATTATGGCTGAGGGGTTATCTGCTTATCCAATTTTTATTGCACATCAACATGTTGTCAATGTCGGTGAAGTGATTCTCGATCATGTAGAACTGAAAACGAATTGGAGCATCAATGCTTCTACTTTGGAAGAATTTGTGGAATCTCATATTATTAAGGAAGATAGAAAAGAGGCATTTATCAAAAAATATAAACGTGCACAAGATTATATGTGCTTGTTTGTCGTTGTTCCTGAAGGTGCAAATTTTGTGTTCTATCCTTATAAATAAGGGTATATCGAATAATTTAAACTTTTTTAACAGATGATGTGTCAAAAGTATTATTACTTTTATTTAATATATGTTTAGAAAAATAATTTGTCATATCAGTACACTTAGTCTTTTGTTGCTGTTCTTTTCAGTTACAAATGTTCATGCGCAACAAATGCAAAAGATTTCTGGGATGGTCTTTGAAAAAGGAACTTCTTCGCGTCTTTCTGAAGTCAATGTGAGTAACTTAAGAACTAAAAAATCTGTTGTTTCGAATGGTTTTGGTGTTTTTTTAATTGAAGCCTCCATTGGAGATAGTTTATCTTTTTCTAAAGTTGGTTATTCAGAGGCTAAAACTGTGATAGGAGATTTGAAGGATTTTTATGTGGAGTTACAGCCGGGAATTAAACTGGAAACGGTTCTTGTCGAGCGAAAAACAAAAGAAGCGGAATTAAATGAAGCGATGCGTGATTACGGTAAGAAAGGTGTGTATAACGGAGGTAATAATAAGTTCGGAACTTATTTGGCTAGTCCTGCTACGGCGCTTTATAATCTTTTTGGACGTGAGGCTAAAAATGCAAAAAGATTTAGTCGATTTCTAGATAGTGAGAAAAGGGAGCTTGAGGTTGATAAGGTTTTTTCGAAAGAGGCAGTTGGGAATATTACGAAGCTTACTGATAAGGATTTGGAATCTTTCATGCGCATTTATCGACCTTCATATGATACGATTGAAAATTGGCAACACTATGATTTTCTGGAATATGTGCAACGATCGCTAACAGATTTTAATAAAAATGGCCGGCCTGAGGGTCTTACTCTTCCCGATATTGAAGTAAAAACTCAAGAAAAATAATTCCATAAATTCTCTCGCTAGTCAAGTTTCGACTATATTTTTGTTACTTAAATTATCTTTAATTGCCATTTGTTATTTTTTGGCATTGGGTTTGTTTTAAGTGATGGAGAAATGAAAATATAAAATTAGATAATTATGAAAATGAATAAAAAAATAGCTGTTTTTGGTCTTACAGTGGCTACATCAGCAATGTTATTTGGAAGTTGTTCAACAATTCAAAATACAAACAGTACGACAAAAGGTGGAGTAATTGGTGGTGTTGCTGGTGGTGCTATTGGTGCATTGATTGGGAACAAAGCTGGTAACACAGCTATTGGTGCGATTGCGGGTGCTGCTATCGGTGGTGCTGCAGGGGTATTGATTGGTAAAAAAATGGATAAGCAAGCAGCTGAGATCGCTAGGACTGTTGAAGGTGCTGAGGTGACGAAAGCTGGTGAAGGTATCGTTGTAAAATTTGATTCAGGGATTTTATTTGATTTTAACAAATCAGATTTAAAATCTTCTGCAAGAGATAATATCAAAAACTTGGTAACAACTTTAAACAAAGAACAAGGAACAGAGATTTTAGTAATCGGTCATACCGATAATGTTGGTTCTTTAGATGCCAATCAAAAAGTTTCTGAAAATCGTGCTGCTGCAGTTCGTGCATATGCTGTTTCTCAAGGTTTATCAGCTTCACGTATCAGAACAGAAGGTAGAAATTATTCTGAACCATTAGAAAGTAACGATACGGAGTCAGGTCGTGCTGCTAATCGTCGTGTAGAGATTGTTATCGTAGCAGGTAGCCAAATGAAAAAAGAAGCACAAAGCGAAGTTAAATAAGTAATATAAATTATTCTAAGTTATAGAAAGCGTTGATGAATAGTCAACGCTTTTTTTATTGTATTTTATATTCACATAGATGCAATATTCATATGACAAACTGTCATCAATTCAATATTTATTCATAACTTTGTAGTCTTTGAATTTTGAGCTATGTTAGATTTAACACATACAACTAAGGAACACGACGAATCACGTCAAGGTGAGGCATTATTGATTGAAAATAATGTAGAGAAGGGTAGTAGTCGTAAATTATATATCGAGAGTTATGGTTGCCAAATGAATTTTTCCGATAGTGAGATCGTTGCTTCTATTTTACTAGAAAATGGATTTGAGACAACAAAAAACTATCAAGAAGCAGATGTTGTCTTTATCAATACATGTTCTATTCGTGAGAATGCAGAGCAGCGAGTGCGCAATCGACTGAAAGAATTTGAGTTCGCAAAGAAAAGTAACCCAGGTATGATTGTGGGTGTCTTAGGTTGTATGGCTGAACGATTGAAATCTAAATTTTTGGAAGAAGAAAAGTTAGTGGATGTTGTGGTAGGACCAGATGCATATCGTGATTTACCGAATTTAATCTCTCAAGTAGATGATGGAAATCGATCAGTAAATGTATTGCTTTCTCGTGAAGAAACCTATGCTGATATTAGCCCAGTTCGTTTAAATTCAAATGGTATTACAGCATTTATATCTATCATGCGTGGTTGTGATAATATGTGCTCGTTTTGTGTTGTTCCATTTACACGTGGTAGAGAACGTAGTCGTGACGCTGAATCCATTGTGAAAGAGGCGCAAGATTTATTTAATGCGGGGTACCGAGAGGTTACTTTATTAGGTCAAAATGTAGATTCATATAAATATACGGCTCCTGTAGCAGAAGGAGAATTGGCCAATCAACCAATTAATTTCGCTAATTTGTTAGCATTGGTAGCAGCGGTAAACCCTTTACTTCGAGTTCGATTTTCAACTTCGCATCCGAAAGATATTACGGATGAGGTGTTACACACAATGGCCAATCACGAAAATATCTGTAATTATATTCATTTACCTGTTCAATCAGGTAATTCTAGGGTATTGGAATTGATGAACCGCACCTATGACAGGGACTGGTATATCAATCGTATTGATGCCATTAATCGGATTATACCTGGATGTGGAATCTCAACTGATATCATCACTGGATTTTGTACGGAAACAGAGGAGGAGCATCAAGAAACGTTAAGTATGATGGACTATGTGAAATATGATTATGCATTTATGTTTGCCTACTCAGAGCGTCCAGGTACTTTAGCGGCAAAACGTTATGCCGATGATATTCCAGAAGAGATCAAGAAAAGTCGTTTGACAGAAGTGGTTGCAAAACAAAGAGCACATAGTTTTAACCGTTTGCAGAATTTTGTAGGGAAAAATCAACGTGTGTTGATTGAAGGATTTTCGAAACGTTCAGATAAAGATTTTGCAGGTCGTAATGATCAAAATGCAATGGCTATTTTTCCTGTGGACGGACGTTACCAACCTGGAGATTATGTCACCGTGTTTATCGAGACATGTACTTCAGCAACTTTGTTGGGAAAAATAGTGGGTTAGTTAAGATTGAATACAGGGTCTTTATTAAATTAGGAGATGGATAATCAAGATATTAAGAATCGATTTGGAATAATAGGTAATTCCCCTTTACTGAATAGGGCTATTGATATCGCTCGTCAGGTGGCACCTACAGATATTTCGGTATTGATTCAGGGAGAGAGCGGTAGTGGTAAAGAAGTATTCTCTCATATTATTCACCAGCTGAGCGCGCGTAAACACGGTGCTTTTATTGCCGTTAATTGCGGAGCTATTCCTGAAGGTACAATTGATTCTGAGTTGTTTGGACATGAAAAAGGATCTTTTACCGGGGCACATGAGGCACGGAAAGGGTATTTTGAGGTCGTTGATGGAGGTACTATTTTTTTAGATGAAGTTGGAGAGCTGCCACTAGGTACACAAGCTCGTTTGTTGCGTGTCTTGGAGTCTGGAGAATATATTCGTGTTGGTTCATCAAAAGTACAAAAAACAAATGTTCGTGTTGTAGCAGCAACGAATGTGGATGTTTTCAATGCTGTACACAATGGTAAATTCAGAGAAGATCTGTATTACCGATTGAATACGGTTCCTCTTCGCATTCCTTCTTTACGGGAGCGTCCTGAAGATATTTATTTATTATTTAGAAAATTTGTCGTTGATTTTTCTGACAAATACCGTTCACCAAGTGTACAATTAACAGAAGATGCGCAACAACTACTGAAAACATATGGCTGGCCAGGAAACGTACGGCAGTTGAAAAATATTGCTGAACAGATTGCAGTACTTGAAAAAGAACGAGTAGTTGATGCCCGGATTTTACAAAATTATCTTCCCTCAGAGAGTCGCTCTACTTTACCGGCTGTCATGGCTAACCAGAAAGGGAAAGAAGATTTTTCAGAACGAGATCTTTTGTATAAAGTGCTGTTTGACATGAAAAAGGATATGGTGGATTTAAAAAAACTGGTAGTAGAATTAATTCAAAACGGAGTGAACGCTTCGACTTTTGATCAGAACTCACCTTATATAAATCGCTTATATCAAGATGTACAACCTAGTGCAGATCACCTTCAAGAACAATTTCCTGTTGCACAAACATTGACTATCCATCAGCCAAATGTATTGAAAAGCAATGGCTCACAGGATGAATATTTAAACTACGATACACAAGATGCAGAAGAGGTGGAAGAATCCTTATCTTTAACAGAAAAAGAATCTGATTTAATTAAAAAGGCTTTGAAAAAACATCGTGGTAAACGGAAAGCTGCGGCACAAGAGCTCGGTATTTCGGAAAGAACTTTGTATAGAAAAATTAAAGACTTAAATTTAGATTTATAAATCTTGGATATGAATAAAGTTAAATCAAGCTTATTACCCGTTTTTATGACGATGATCTTGTTGCTTTCAGTAACAAGTTGTGGTGTAAAATATGGCTTTACAGGAGGATCTATTCCTGAAGGAATGAAAACGGTAAGTGTGCTCTATTTTGAAAATATTGCTTCAATGGTTTATCCTACCTTAAGTCAAAACTTTACGGAAGCTTTGAAGCAGCGTATTCGTAATCAATCTCGATTAAGTCAGGTAAATGATAATGCAGATGCTACTTTTGAAGGTTTTATCACCGATTATTCAATTACTCCAGCTGCAGTAGAAGCAGGTACAGATCGTGCAGCTTTAAATCGCTTGTCTATTACAATTAAAGTGAATTATCATAATAAGATTGTTGAAAAGGATAATTTCGAACAAGCTTTTACAAGATTTAAGGATTTTTCAGGTCAATTGCAAGCAGCACAAGAGGAGACTTTGAATAGAGAAATTATTCAGATGTTGACTGAAGATGTTTACAATAAGGCATTTGCGAATTGGTAGTAGAACAATGATGGAAAATAAACGAAATTTAGACGATACCAACTTGTTTCATCAAGCGATCAATAACCCTTTGTCCGTTTCGGAATCTGAATTGTTGTCCTTGATTACGAAATTTCCTTATGTGCAATCACTTCGTTTTGCTTATGAACGCCATCTTTATTTGACGGATCAAAAAGTGCATCATATTTCTTCAACGTTACTCTATGCCGCTAATCCAAATTGGTTGTATGAATATTTACATAAAGCAATTCCTGTTGATGAAGACTCGGAGAAAGTAGTTTCAGGTAGTTATGTTTCCGATGAAGATATAAACAGTGAGCAGATTGATGAAATTCAAGTAGTAGCTGAGGATAATGTGGATATTGAAAAAGAAGAATTAAATGCTTTAATTGAATCCAATGTCGCGTATGATTTCTTTCGATTAGAAAAAGAATCTCCATCAATAAACGAATCTATTGAGGAGCCGACAATACTAGAGGTACCAATCGATACGGTAACGTTAAACGAGAAAGGAAAGGGAGAGGAGCGTATTAGTATTTATGATGATGAGTTAATGCCTTATAGCTTTCTGTGGTGGTTGCATAAAACGCGATTAGAACATGCGGAAACTTATCAACCATTTGTGAAGGCTCCAGTCTATCGACCTGAAGTTGCTGATCAAGACATCAATCGTTTTAAACAAAATATTGATGCACAGGTCTTAGATCAGCAAATTAGAGAAAATATTTTTCATCTTCAACCTCCAGAAGCAAAGTTAAGTGATGAATATAAGCATACAGTACCTTTTCAAGTAGAAAAGAAAAATACAGATCACTTGATTGAGAAGTTTATCAAAGAAGATCCGCAGATAAAACCACCAGCAGCTGATAAAATAAATATAGAGAATAAAGCTAGAAAAAGTTCGGAAGATCAGTATTCACTAGTAACGGAAACTTTAGCGAGAATTTATATCGAACAGGGATTATATCCTAAAGCGATAGAGGTTTACAAAAAATTAGTTTTGAAATATCCAGAAAAAAATGCGTACTTTGCGTCGGAAATTTTAAATTTAGAAAAGAAATTAACTTAATTCATATAAAAAATGCAAGGACTATTAATTGCTCTTATAATTTTGGCAAGTATTTTATTATCATTCTTAGTTTTAATACAGAATCCAAAAGGAGGAGGTTTATCATCAGGATTTGCTGGTGGAACCAATATTATGGGTGTAAAACGCACAGGTGACTTTTTAGAAAAAGGTTCTTGGGGGTTAGTGATTGCGATCATGATTTTCTGTCTAGCTTTCAATATCGTTACTCCAACGACAACTGCTACAGTAGGTGGTGGTTTGGGGAATCAAATTGAAGCTCCTGCGCAATCAAATCCATTGAATTTGAATAATACAAAACAACCTTCTGCACCAGCTCAACAAGCGCCAGTACAGAAACCAGTTGCAGATTCGACGAAATAACTCTATTTATAGAAATTGAAAGCCTTCGAGAAATCGGAGGCTTTTTTTATGCTGTCAGTTTTGTGAAGTGACAGGCTGACAGCGAAGAAGACTGAAAGCTGTCAAAGGATTCCATTTGAATGAAAATTTGTCTCAAAAGGTTATTCTTGGGGCTTTGGCATAATTGCTGATAAAGTTTAACTGTAATTTTAAATAAACTAAAATAAGATATATTATGGCATTAAGTATTAAACCTATCGGTGACAGAGTAGTAGTTGAAGCTGCTCCAGCAGAAGAAAAAACGGCTTCAGGATTATACATCCCTGATACAGCTAAAGAAAAACCATCTCAAGGAAAAGTTGTAGCAGTTGGAACAGGTAAAGTTGATGAACCTTTAACTGTTCAAGTTGGTGATAATGTTTTATATGGTAAATATGCTGGAACTGAAATTACGGTTGAAGGTAAAGAGTATTTAATCATGCGTGAAGCAGATATCTACGCGGTTATTTAATTAAAAAGGTAAAATTTATAAGTGAAAAATTGCGTTGAAGAACAGAATGATTAACAATTCTTAGATACGCAATACTTAAATATTAGAAAAATGGCAAAACAGGTAAAATATAACGTTGAAGCACGTGAAGCACTTAAAAAAGGTGTTGACACATTAGCAAATGCAGTAAAGGTAACTTTAGGTCCTAAAGGACGTAATGTAATCATTGAGAAAAAATTCGGTTCACCAGTAATCACGAAAGATGGTGTTACTGTAGCAAAGGAAATCGAATTGAAAGATGCTTTAGAAAACATGGGCGCTCAAATGGTGAAAGAAGTAGCATCAAAAACTGCTGATCAAGCTGGTGACGGTACAACTACTGCAACGGTTTTGGCTCAAGCTATTGTAGCTCCAGGTATTAAATCTGTAGCAGCGGGTGCTAATCCGATGGATTTGAAACGTGGTATTGATAAAGCGGTAGCTGCAGTTGTTGCTAACCTAAAATCACAATCCCAAACTGTTGGTCAAGACAATAACAAAATCAAACAAGTCGCATCAATTTCTGCAAATAATGACGAAGTTATCGGAGCTTTAATTGCACAAGCAATGGAGAAAGTTGGTAATGACGGTGTGATTACTGTAGAAGAGGCAAAAGGTACTGAAACTGAAGTTAAAACAGTAGAAGGTATGCAGTTTGACCGTGGTTACTTATCGCCATATTTCGTAACAAACTCAGATAAAATGGAAGCGGAATTAGAAAACCCTTACATTTTAATCTACGATAAAAAAATCAGTAACATGAAAGAATTGTTGCCGATTTTAGAAAAACAAGTACAAACAGGTAAACCATTATTAATCATTGCTGAAGATTTAGACGGAGAAGCATTAGCGACATTGGTTGTTAATAAAATTCGTGGTTCACTGAAAGTTGCTGCTGTTAAGGCTCCAGGTTTCGGAGATCGTCGTAAAGCAATGTTAGAAGATATCGCGATCTTAACTGGTGGTACTGTTATCTCGGAAGAAAGAGGCTTCAAATTAGAGAATGCTGATTTATCTTACTTAGGTCAAGCTGAGAAAGTTGTCGTTGATAAAGATAACACAACAATTATCAATGGTGCTGGTAATGCAGATGATATTAAATCTCGTGTTGCTCAAATCCGTTCTCAAATCGAAACAACAACTTCAGATTACG
Source organism: Sphingobacterium sp. SRCM116780 (assembly GCF_021442025.1). Classification (NCBI taxonomy): domain Bacteria; kingdom Pseudomonadati; phylum Bacteroidota; class Sphingobacteriia; order Sphingobacteriales; family Sphingobacteriaceae; genus Sphingobacterium; species Sphingobacterium sp. SRCM116780. The sequence goes on along the minus strand of NZ_CP090446.1, from coordinate 3,440,398 downwards.
ATCGCGAGAAGTTACAAGAGCGTTTGGCTAAATTATCAGGTGGTGTTGCTGTTCTTTACGTAGGTGCAACTACTGAAGTAGAGATGAAAGAGAAAAAAGACCGCGTTGATGATGCTTTACATGCAACTCGTGCAGCTGTAGAAGAAGGTATCGTTGCTGGTGGTGGTGTTGCTTTCATTCGTGCTACAGAATCTTTAAAAGGATTAAAAGGTGCTAACGAAGATGAAACAATTGGTATTGACATTATCAGACGTGCAATCGAGGAGCCTTTACGTCAAATCTGTTTCAATGCAGGTATCGAAGGTGCTGTTATCGTTCAAAAAGTAAAAGAAGGTACTGGTGATTTTGGTTACAATGCACGTACAGATGTATTTGAAAACTTAATTGGTGCTGGTGTAATCGATCCAACTAAAGTTTCTCGTATAGCATTAGAAAATGCTGCTTCTATCGCATCAATGTTATTGACTACAGAATGTGTATTGGCAGATGAGCCAGAAGAAAATACTGGTGCTGGTGCTCCTCCAATGGGCGGTGGCATGGGTGGAATGATGTAAGATCGTTCTTCTTAATATATAAAAAAGGGTCATTACAATTTTGTAATGACCCTTTTTTATTATGATTAGTGACGATGTCTATATTTTTCGTAATAGCGATCGTAATCTGATGGTACATAGTTTCTTTTTATTCCCCATTCCTGCAGTTCATTGTTAAAGAAGTATAACCAATATTGTCTAAATCCTGCAGTAGAGTCTGCTGAATTTTCAAGTTGAGGAGTGCCATATTCGTAAATTTCTAAGATGCCATCCTGATATTTTTTTGAAGCGACAATAGCGTCGGGTTTTCCTAACTGTTGCACAACCTTCTCTTTGGTCATCCCAACCTGAATTTTCGTAAAATCGGGACCTTTTAACATTTTGCAGCTCACAAATAAAATCAGAGAAAGCATGATGATTAATGTTCCTTTAAATGGGAAATTGTATTTTTCAATCATAAAAAAGTATGTATTATATAAAATTAATAAGTGTTAGAAAGTTTAATCGTAAAAAAATTTAATCTGTGCTTTGCATTTGAAAAATTTATCATTCTGATCAGTACTAAAAGCCTGCGGCAGTATCATCGCCTCTAGGATCAGCCCCTGTTTGAAGTTTTCCGTTTGGCAACATAATGATGTTTTCAACTCTTCCAATATTACCTCTTGGAGAGATTTTGTATCCTGTGTTTTCTAAACTTTTCCTTACTTGAGGAGCTATTGCTTTTTCTTCCACATCGATTTGATCTGGAAGCCATTGGTGATGGAAGCGAGATGCAGTTACGGATTGTTGTGCATCTTGATTGAAATCAATGACATTGATGATGGTTTGAAAAACGGATGTAATAATAGTTGACCCTCCTGGTGTTCCGACTACCATTCGTAGTTTTCCATCTTTCTCCACAATGGTGGGAGTCATGGAGCTTAACATCCGTTTATGTGGTGCTATCGCATTGGCTTTTCCTCCCACAAGGCCATAAATGTTAGGTACACCTGGTTTGACAGAGAAATCATCCATCTCATCATTTAATATGAAGCCCGCTCCAGTGACAAAGACACGTGAGCCATAGGTGTTGTTCAACGTTGTGGTGATTGAAACAGCATTTCCTTCCGTATCTACGATATTGAAATGTGTTGTTTCTTCCGATTCATATCCAGGGAATTTGGCTGCCTTTACTTCGGTACTAGGAGTTGCTTTCATTAGATTAACAGTTTTTAGCCTATTGCTGTTGAAAATAGAATCTGTTAACTCCTTTACAGGTACATTAATAAAATCTGGATCTCCCAAATATTGCGCTCGATCTGCATACACTCTGCGTTCCGCTTCTACCATCACTCGGATAGTAGAATCACTTTGGAATCCCCATTGTGTTAATGGGTATTGCGCTATAGATTGTAACAAGGCTACTAGAGCTGGTCCGCCACTGGAAGGAGGAGCCATGCAAATAATTTTATTTCCACGATAATATCCTGTAACAGGTTGACGCCATATCGCTCGGTAATTTTCAAGATCACTATAACTCATGATACCGTTGGCACTTTTCATTTCTTTGACAATCAAGTCAGCTGTGGTTCCTTTATAGAATCCATCACGGCCCTGTTCCGCAATTCGTTGAATGGTGTTGGCTAATGCTGGTTGTTGAAATAAATCATCTTTTTTCCAAGCTTCCGCTTTCAGTATGGGAGCTCCATTTGGATTATATTTTTTAAAACTTTCTTTATAATAGTTGAATTCTTCTGCCTGTTTAGCTGTAATCGGAAATCCTTTTTCAGCCAAAAGAATAGCTGGATTTAATAAGGTTTTCCAGGCTAATTTACCATATTTTTTATGAGCTTCTACCATTCCCGCGACTGATCCTGGGACCCCTGCTGATAAATGACCATAAACACTTAAGTCTTCAATAACATTACCTTTTTCATCCAGATACATATCAGCATGACCCTTTTCTGGTGCTTTTTCCCTAAAATCTAACGCGTTTATTTCTCCTTTATGGCTACGATAAACCATAAATCCTCCCCCTCCAATATTTCCAGCATTGGGATATACCACTGCTAATGCAAATTGTACTGCTACAGCAGCATCAATAGCATTTCCACCCATTTTTAAGATATCTACCCCTACTTTTGATGCTAATGGATGTGCAGTGACAACTGCTGCTTGGTCAAATGTTTCTGGTTTTTTATTTAAGTTGTGTGATACACTGCAGGACTGAATTACTACAGCAGCACTTACTAATAATATATTTAATCTACTTGATCTTTTCATATCTAATCGGTTACGGGTTGTATTTTTTCAAAATTTCCATCTAAGTGGTCAATTTTTATTTTATATTTTCTAACATTTGCAGGTCCTGATCCCATTCCAACACCTATCATTCCTCCTCCAAATCCTGAACCAACTGATGCAGAGACGAAGATATTGGCACTATTTTCAGTCGCTAAGCCGTAAAAATAGTATTCATCGTTTTCCATGACTAGTGGATAGTAGCCGTAGGTAGTGGAGATAAAGGTTTCGTCATTATCCACCACAGCATAGATCTGCGAATCTTTTAATTTTACTTTTTTTCCTTTTTCATTCGTATAATAATAGTACTTAATTCTTCTTTTTTTATCTTTTTCATCTAGAAGAGGATAATCTGGTTTTTGAAATTTGAGACTTTCATAACTCATATAGATACCGTCTACAAGATGTTCTGCAGAGTATAAGGGTAATTGTTCCTTCTCTTTGTAATCGATGTTCTGAAGATCCTGAATTGTCAAAACCTCAGATCCGATCGTCGGTGTTTTCAGGTTTGCACGAATGAATGTATCTATAATTAAGCTTCCTTTTTTTAATAATTTATTGGAAACATCTATTCCTGAAACTTGAAAGCTGCTATCGATGCGACTAATTGGGTGATATTGGTTTCCTTTTTTTTGATAGAGATTGGCTCGGAAATCAAAAAAACCTTTTTCTTTGAATCCGCCACCTATTTCGGAAAATGATAGTCTACGAATCTGCAAGAGCAAAGTGTCTTTTTGGGTACTTTCAAGGGTAATGATTTCTAAGTAGTTTTGTATTTGAGCTTCAAGAGAAGGGTTAGCAATAACTTTGGCAGACTGGCCGAAAAAGCCTTTATTGATGATTCCATAATGGGTGGTGTCTTTTCTAGAATCCAGTACGTATATTTTTTGAAATAGACTTTGCATTACCAGGTCTTTGGGATCATATTGAAATTTGAATTCTTTGTCTCTGTCTTGTGCAGACGCGTGTGCTAGTCCAATAAGTAAGATGAAAAATAACACATAGTGATTCTTTTTATGTAGGTATTTCGTAAAATTCATTTTCAAAGGGTATTAATTTCTAAGTTAAAGGTAAACAAATAAAAAGGCTGTATCAAGCATCTTGATACAGCCTTTCATTAATCCTTATCCAGGATTAAAGTGTTAAAGCTAATTTGGTAAATATATAACGACCATTGTTGCCGAATTGTTGCCCTGTTCTGGAATAAATAAAATATCCAGCACCTCTAAGGCCAGAACCTTCTCTTGTTTCGTCAGGATAAATATCTAAAAGATTATTGACACCTAAAGTGAAGCGTAGACTTTTAGCAATATTGTAACTAACACTTAGGTCGGTAATTATTTTTCCTTTAAAAGTTTGATAATCTGCTACAGTATTGGTGGCCCCATCAACATCTCCAAAATAGACGTTACGTAAAAATACATTGAACTTATCCAAACTATAGTTCAATGTAAAATTTACTTTTGTCCGCGGTACTGCTGATTCTAAATAGATGCGAGATTGATTATCAAAATAGGTGCTTTCTTTACCAACGAGTTGTTCTGAAGCGTGAATATCACCGATAATACTTGTTTTGACAAAAGTACCAGAAAGATCAGTTCGTAATTTACCTTTGCCTATATTTTCATTATAAGTAAGTACGACATCTATACCTTTGGTCTCTGTATCTATTGCATTGGCAAAGAAGCGAGCTGATGTAGCATTCGATTGTGCTAATAGATCATAAATTTCTTTGTCTTGATCCGTCGCATTTGCTGCATTACTTCCTGTAAATGTTCCTGTATAGATAATTCTGTTATCTATAGCGATGAAATATCCATCTACAGTGGCTTTGAATTTTCCATAATTAGCGGTAAATCCAGCACTATAAGAGCGAGAAGTCTCTTGCTTTAGTGAAGGAATACCTAATAACTGTGCAGGACGACTATCGTTCGTGAAAGTTCCAGAGTTCGTGATAACACCTTCGTTGAATAAGCTGGACGTTGCATTGAAATAACGTTGGTGTAATGAAGGAGCTCTAAACCCTGTACTAGCAGCTGCGCGTAGCGTAAAGATATCATCAATTTTATAGCGTGTTCCTAATTTCCAGTTTAATGTCGACCCGAAATCAGAATAATTCTCAAAACGTAGTGCTCCAGTTAACAACCAGTCGGAAGTAATATTTGCTTCTACATCAGTATAAGCTCCTACCGAAGAACGAGTTTCGTTGACTTCATTGTCAGGTCTAAATCCTGGGAACGCTTGGGCTCCAGATGCGTAAGCTTTACCATTTTGGGCAAATAGTGTTTGTACATTTCCTTGAATATTAGGAATTAAAATTGGATTCCCATTTCCATCAGTACCAATTTTTACGGCTTTTCCATAATCTGCATAGGATGATTCTTCCCCAGCGACTATCTGGTAGTTTTCATAACGATGTTCAAATCCAAAAGCAACATTTATTCCAGCTAATGGCTCATCGAAGAATTTAGTAAAGTCTAAATTACTTGTATTTTGAATAAAACGATAACCACCATCATCAAATGTAGTAGGAGAGGCCTTTAATAAACTTGCGTTTAAAGAATTTTGTGTTTGAAAATCAATTTTATTCGACCCATACGCATTTGATAAATCTACTTTCCATCCCGAAAATTCTGATTTTATTCCAGCAGCTAAAGATTTGTCATAATTATCGGTGACGATTAATGGTAAAAATCCGTCTGGATATATTTCACTAATATTTTGAGTGATTTGTGACGGCTGTCTACGGAATGCTGCTGAAGTACCTTTTCTATAATTTAATCCTCCGAATGAGTAAAATTCTGAATGCTCTGATAAAGGTATTTTTGAATTGAAAAATAAAGCTCCACCTTTTGTTTCAGCTTGACCGATTCTTGAAACATAATCAGCACGAGTTTTACCTTGTCTTACGAGTTCATCGTCAGTGATATCTACACCTGTTGGATTAGGATATAAGCTTGGGTTGTTGTAATCGGAAAAAATAGTTCCGGTGAATTCTTTTTGTCTATTTGTTGGTTGACGGTAATCGTATGAACCAGATAGATTGATAAATCCGCCATTTTTAGTTATCGGAATACCATAATTGACATTCGCTTGTACACTTTGGCCGTCATAATTATTCTCTGCGTTTTTGGACAAATAACCACCATAAGTAACCGAAGCACGTAATTCATCGACATTATCTTCAATGACTATATTAATAACACCAGCTATGGCATCAGATCCATATTGCGCAGCGGCACCATCCCGCAGGATTTCTACTCGTTTGATCGCAGACGTTGGTATTGCATTTAAATCCGTACCTACGGACCCTTTTCCGAATGATCCATTTATATTAACTAAAGAAGTCGTGTGGCGACGTTTTCCATTAACAAGGACCAACACTTGATCTGGGCCTAATCCTCTTAGTGACGCTGGGTCAATATGATCAGTACCATCAGATATTGTTTGTGTATTGGAGTTGAAAGATGGCGCTACGTAATTTAAAATTTGATTTAACGAAACTTGACCCACGTCCTTTGTTAATCCTTTGATGTCAATAACATCTACAGGAGCCACTGTCTGTAGATTTGATCTTCCTTGAGCTCTTGAACCAATAACGACAACTTCGTCTAATGAAACGTTGGAGAGGTCAAAATTGATCAAACCTTCGACACCTTGAGAAATTGTAATTTCTTTTGTTTGAGTAGTAAATCCTACATGGGATACCACTAACTTATTGATTCCGGATGACGCTGGAATATTGTAACTACCATCCTCTAAAGATTTAGTAGATGTATTATTACTCGTATTTTTAATGGTAACACTGCTTAATGGTAAACCATTATTGCTGATTTTACCTTTAATTACCTCTTGAGAGAAGGAATAAAGGCTAGTTACCGTTAAGGCACTTGTTAATAAAGTAGTATATAGGGTTGATCTCTGTGTATAATTTTTATCCATAAATTTTATATATTAAGCTAATGGCTTCAAATATATAAAGTCTACCTGATAACTAGTGTATTTATTTTTAATAATATCTTAAAGACGCTAATAGCCTTGCTATTATTATTTTAGTTTTTCATTATTCTTGTGGCGATCGGCATCGCGGATTGACTTCTTTTCTAAATTCTTTTCTAGGGCATCTGTTAAGTCAATGCCTGTTTGATTTGCTAAGCACATCAATACAAAAAGAACGTCCGCCATCTCATCAGCTAAATTTACCTCTTTGTCAGATTTTTTAAAGGATTGCTCACCATACTGTCTAGCCATTATTCTCGCCACCTCACCGACTTCTTCCATAAGCATAGCCGTGTTTGTCAATTCATTAAAATAACGAATTCCTGTTGTGTTGATCCACTTATCAATAGTTTCTTGTGCCTCTTTTATTGTCATTTTCTTAGAAATTATCTTTATCTTGTGTATTCATCATGATCGTAACAGGACCATCATTTAACAAATCAATTTTCATATCCGCTCCAAAGATCCCTAGTTGAACCTCTTTTTCTAATAATGAAGTTAGATAATGGGCCATTTGCTCATACATCGGTTTAGCTTTCTCCAGTTTTGCAGCACGAATAAAGGAAGGTCGGTTCCCCTTTTTTGTTTGCGCAAATAATGTAAACTGAGAAATTAATAAAATATTGCCTGCAATATCTTGGACTGATTTGTTCATTAACCCGTTTTCATCACTGAAAATTCTAAGATTGATGAACTTTTGAGCCATCCATTTCATATCTTCTAAGGTGTCTTCATCTTCAATTCCAATAAAGATTAAGAGACCCTGTTCAATTTGACCGGTAATATCATTTTCTACCGAACAACTTGCTCTTGAAACTCGTTGTATCACTGCACGCATAAGACAATATTAACGAAAAAAAAGAAAACTAAGTAAACGATCTCAAAAGAGATTATTTCTTTACATTAAAGATCGTTTACTCATCTCAATAACCTATCGGATATTTAATTCACAGCAATCCGTTTATTAAAATCTAATATTTAGACCTAACATAAAATTAGTTGTAGCCTGTGGATAGTAGAAATTAAAAGATTTACGAGATGAACCATCCATATATCCCCAGGTATATCCACTTGTTTCATATTTTTCATTCAAAATATTATTAATAGAAAGACTGAGATCAATATTTTTTATTCCAAATGCTGCAAAATTGTAGATTGCTCTAACATTGTTTACAAAAGAAGGATCGATGCTCCTTACCTTCGCGGAACTGTTATCTAGATATTGTCTGGAAATATATTTGGACAATAGGGCGATTTCAAAAGCCTGTACAGGTTTATAAGAAAATTCACTGGACAAGATTGTTGAAGGAGAAAGTGCAATATCAGTTTTCTTGAAGAATTCATTACTAGTTTCATCTGTAAAATTATTGATCTTGTTTTGACTTAGACCTGCAGTTGCTTTCCAAATAAATTGATTGGATATTTTCCAAGCTGCGTCTAATTCCAAGCCTATTCGATAACTATCTGGGATATTTAATCTTAACGGAGATCCTACATCGTTTAGTGCACCGGTTGGAATCAGTTGGTCTTTGTAGAACATACCATAAAGATTAGTTCCAATATTAAAGACATCATTTTTAAAGCGATATCCAATTTCAACATCTTGCATCTTTTCAGGTTTTGGATTGTTGCCAATGATATCAACGAAATCATCACGTACAGGTTCTTTGCTTGCATAAGCATAAGATGCATAAAGATTCGAATTTTCATTGATGAGATAAGTAAATCCTAATTTTGGATTTAAAAAATTAAATTTTCTGTCAAAATCCAGATCTTTAATCTTATCATCATCACCGCTAACTTGATAACTGATATTGCGATATTGTATATCAGCAAATAATAACCAATCATTGACTGTGAAATCTGCTTTTAAAAATGTACTGATATCATTTTTTGTAGCATCATTCAGATAATATTTGTCACCTAAATTACTGGTAGAAGCATATTGAGCCCAAATAACTTCACCATAATGATCACCTTTATATTGATTTATCGCTCCGCCCCATGTTAACTTTACCGCTTGCGAAGGATTGTAATTGAAAGAATACGTAGCGCCATAAAAGTAATTGTCTAGCCATCGTCTTCTAATTAAGTCTGTTTTTGAGATCGTATCCTTACCAAGGATGACTTGTGGCAAATTGTATTTTGATAATTTGTCTTCAGGACGGTATTCTTCATAATAACCAGCGCCTCGAGTATAATGTAGAGCCGCATTGAATGTTATTTTTTCATTGATAAAATTGGTGTAATGTAATTGATGGTGTGTTTGCGTATAGTTGTCCGTTTGGTTCTTGTATAAATACTTGTTATAGGTGCGACCAGCTTGCAATAAATTCTCTGTTTCTGCTGCTGTATAGCCATCATTGATCGCATAGTCTTTCATTCCTTCAATATCATTGTTTAAACGAGGCTCTGGAGTACCATACCAGGACTGATAGGTCTTTTCCTTTCCAGAGAAGACAATTGCTTTTAGAATCTGTTTATCACTGTAATATCCTCCGTCTACATAAAAAGACTTTAGATCAGAAGAAGCGCGATCGATATAGCCATCACTTAGAATCCGAGAGAGACGCACATTGAATGCAAATTTATTGTTCAAAAGACCAGAACCTACCTTTAATGTATTTTTCCATGAATTAAAGGAACCATAAGAATTATTAAATTCTACATATGGATCTTTTTCTAAGGTGTTAGATTGAATATTTAAAGATGCTCCGAATGATCCTGCACCGTTTGTGGAGGTTCCAATACCTCGTTGGATTTGAATACTCTCGGTGGAAGAAGCAAAATCAGGCAGGTTAACAAAGAAAGAACCCATGCTTTCTGCATCATTCAAAGGAATACCGTTCAAAGTAACATTGATACGAGCATTGTCCGAACCGCGTATCCGCATGCTGGTATATCCAATACCAGCTCCTGCATCAGATCCGATAACAACAGAAGGGGTTTGATCTAAGAGGTATGGAATATCTTGTCCAAAATTGTTTTTGGAGATATCTTCTTTGCTCAGGTTTTTATAAGTTGTAGAAGAGTTGCTTTTAGCGCGTGTTGCTTGTACAAAAACCTCTTCTGTTTTTATTACTTGTGCTTGTAGGTAAATTTCTATGGATTTATCATCCATTAAGTCAATTTGTTTTTTTTCGGAACGATAGCCCAAGAAAGAGGCGGTAAGATCATATTTACCGTTAGGTACATTAGAAAATAGCGCAACCCCTTTGTCATTAGATTTTGAATGTATAGTATTTGTAGCTACTAAACTAACACTCGCTCCTTGCAGTGTTTTTTTTGTTTCAGCGTCTAATATTTTGATAGATAGATGATGCTGTGCTGATACGCATAAAACTGTTCCTAAAAAAACGACAGTACTGATTAAACCTTTAATCATGATCTTTTAATTGAATTTTGAGTCAAATAAATTATTGCAAAGGGTTACAATAATCTTTTAAATATTTAACTAACCACTTCCCTCCGCCAGCATTATCTGGATCAGGTGTACAATACCAATGGTATTGTTGGGTATAATCTCAGCCTTTATTCGTGTTCTTGGAACAAGGCACCCCTTATCGATGTTGCGAAGTTATTAAAATAAATCATGACTAAAAATATTTTTAAGTAGCTATGATGATTTTGAGAAAAATAATTGTTAAGAATTTGGAAAAAATTAATAGTTGTCGGTTGAGTATGGTTGTATATTTAATTTGAGTAGCTAGTTTTATCTACTTACAGTGGTGGATTGGGGTACTCAAAAAGCTGTCAAAAAAATCTAATAATAATCGTTTTTTCTTTAGAATAAATATAGTGCTGTTCTTGTACACATACCCGCGACTGACAGGATGTCATTGAAATATTATACTATTGTTAAAAAATGTTAAATTATATTATTTCTCAATAAATTAATTGAGGCTAATTTTGTTTTGTCGTGTAAAGAAAAAGAGTGTATTTTTTATATTTATTTGTTTGTTAATGCTTTAGATGTGAAATAAGTATTTATGAGTTCTAAATTTGTCGGATATCTATCAAAAACAATGTAACTAATTTGTTTAAAAACTATTATCATGATTAAGTAATTAAACTATTTGTGTAAATTTGTTTTTTTTAATGGAAATAAATTATTCAATACACTTTGGCACGAATTTTAACGTTATTACCCACAGTTACATTGTATTAACCTCAATGCCATGTAGCTCTTAAAGTTTTTTATGATAATGAAATATTATAGCGCTAACTATATCTTACCGATTACTTCTTTGCCTATTAAAGATGGAGTTGTTGGTATAAATGATGACGGAGAAATTCTAGGGATTTATGAAGCTAAATCAACAGAATTGGACGGTCAACATATTGAAAAATTTAATGGAGTTATTGTTCCTGGTTTTATAAATGCACATTGTCATTTAGAATTATCCCATATGAAGGGTACAATTCCTTCCAAGACGGGTTTACCAGCTTTTTTATCTGCAGTAATGACGAGCCGAAACTCACCTTTAAAAGTGATCGATAAGGCAATGGCTGATGCGGATGAGGAAATGTATAAGAATGGTATTGTAGCGGTAGGAGATCATGCTAATACGGACAATACATCTAGAATAAAAGAATCAAGTAAAATTCTTTACCATACATTTATTGAAGTTTTCGGAGTAGAACCAAGTGAAGCGGATGGTAAAATACAAGAAGCAAAAGATTTAATTCATGAGTTTGCTTCAGCGCATTCGTCTATTACTCCCCATGCCCCTTATTCTTGCTCCAAAGCACTTCTTAAAAAATTTAAAAAATCTGTTTCTGAAGGAAATATTATTAGTATTCACAATCAGGAAAGCGATGAGGAAAATAAATTGTTTAGATATAAAACAGGTGAATTTTTAGATTTTTTCAAAAAAATTGGAAAAAACCCAGATTTGTTTAAAGCACAGGCTAGAAACTCTATTCAATCGTATTTACCTTACTTGCCAAATCCTAATAAATTGATTCTCGTACATAATACATATACTTCATTGAAAGATTTGGATTTTGTAGACAGAATGGGACGTGATATTGTATGGTGTTTATGTCCAAAAGCGAATCTTTTTATTGAAGATCAATTACCTAAAGTGATGAACTTTGTAAATGATAATCAAAAAATTGTACTTGGTACTGATAGTTTGGCATCAAATGATTCTCTTTCGATTCTGGATGAATTAAAGGTTTTACACAAGAATTTTGAAGAATTGGATTTTCAACAATCCATTCAATGGGCTACGATCAATGGTGCCCAAGCCTTAAATATCGCAGATCAATTCGGATCACTTGAAATAGGTAAAAAACCAGGACTAGTCTTGTTAAAAAACATGGAACACTTTAGATTGACAGATAAAGTTACCGTACAACGATTAGCATAGTAAAATACTCAAAATCTTCTGTACTTTTGTTGATATGAAGCATTTCAATATTTCTATCAAAGGAAAAGTACAGGGGGTTTACTTTAGATTCTCAACTAAAGCTGTGGCAGATCAGTTAGGTGTTAAAGGTTTTGTAAAAAACTTAGCCGATGGTTCTGTTTATATAGAAGCAGAAGGAGATAATTTTGCCTTAGAATCTCTGCTAGATTTTTGTGAAGAGGGACCCGAGCGTGCAGAAGTAGAAGAACTGACATATGAAGAAGGAGAGTGGAAGGGCTTTAAGAATTTTGAAATGCTTAAAAGATCAACAAACTAAACCCTAATACTTTGTCTATTTTTAAGAAATTTGCTGGCCAAACATTGATTTATGGTCTGAGTACCATAGTTTCTCGACTACTCAACTTTATTCTAACCCCAATTTTCGTTCGTAAATTCCCGGCTTCTACCTACGGGATATTTACTAATATGTACTCATGGGCAGCCATGATAAATGCTTTTCTTGCCTTTGGCATGGAGACAACCTATTTTAGGTACTTACAGAAAGTTGAAGAAAAAGATAAATCAAAGGTTTTCAATAATAGTTTTATTGTAACCATTTTTACTTCTCTTCTTTTTTTGTTAACAATTCTCCTCTTTTCTAATGATATTGCTAGATGGTTTGCTAAAGAGAATGTTGACACTATAAGTGAATATAAGAACTATATATACTTTGTCGGACTTACTTTAGTTGCCGATGCATTAGCCGTAGTTCCTTTTGCAAAGATCCGTGCAAATGGACGACCGATGCGTTACGGTATGTTGAAGCTTGTGAGTATCATTACTTTTGTGCTATTAAGTTTGACCTTTATTGTATTTATTCCTTATTTAATTAAACACTTTCCGGAAACAAGATCTTATTTCTCTTCTTGGTATATAAATTCCTGGTTGGGTTATGTTTTCTTGTCAAACTTTATCGCCAGTGCATTAACCTTATTGATGTTGCTTCCTGAGATTAAAACATTTACTTTTAAAATTGATAAAGCGTTAATCGCGGAAATGTTTCGGTATAGTTTTCCCATTTTGATTGCTAATATCTCTTATATTATTAATGAAAATCTGGATAAAATTATGATGCCAGAATTATTACCTAAACATATTGCTGATCGAGATGTTGGAATTTATGGAGCCATCGCAAAGATAGCTGTCTTCTTAAGTATTTTTGTTCAAGCTTTTCGTTTAGGCGCTGAACCATTCTTCTTTTCTTATGCAAAGAATGAAAACTCTAGTAAAGTCTATGCATTAATTATGGAATATTTTGTGATAGCCATGATGATTGTGATGATTGGCCTATCTGTTAATATCGAATGGTTGAAATATTTTATTGAGGGTGGTACGCTGGCTCAAAGCGAAGAATATTGGTCAGGACTGTTTATCATCCCTGTTCTTTTGTTTAATTACGTTATGCTGGGAATCTATATGAACCTTTCCGTTTGGTACAAATTATCTGATCAAACACGTTATGGACTTTATATCTCTGGAATCGGAGCTTTAATAACCATTCTGCTCTGTTATGTATTCATCCCTCAGTATAGTTACGTTGGAGCAATCTATGTGACATCCATTACGTACTTCGTCATGGTATTTTTGTCGTATTTTTGGGGGCAAAAAAATTACCCAATTCCTTATAAGATATTTAAAATTGGGGCTTACATGTTGGTCGGAACACTAATCGTTTATATTCACTATACCGCATTTGACCGTAACTTTTGGATTGGCAATATCATGTTGATTGCTTATATATTGGGTGCTGCTTTTGTAGAAAAGAAAACAATTATAAGGATGATGAGGACTAAAAATTAGCAGAAACGAATTTTAAAAAATCGCTTCTGCTATAAAATTATGTTGAATTTCATCTAAGACCTCCTGAATTTCTTCGAAAGTTTGTAGATTCACTAATTGCATCCTATATTCTTTGAAATTTGGAAGCCCTTTGAAATAATTAGCATAATGTCGGCGCATTTCAAAAATTCCTGTTTTGGGTCCTTTCCATTCAATAGATTTAATTAAGTGTGTACGGCAAACATCTACACGCTCAGCTATCGTAGGTCCCTCCAATCGTTCGCCAGTTTGGAAAAAGTGTTTGATTTCTCTGAATATCCAAGGATAACCAATGGATGCACGGCCAATCATAATGCCATCCACTTCGTATTCTTGTCGCCAAGCAACGGCTTTCTCTAAAGAGTCAACATCACCATTGCCAAAAATTGGAATTTTAATGCGAGGATTGCGTTTGATATCACGAATCATAGACCAATCCGCTTGTCCTTTATACATTTGGGCACGTGTACGACCATGAATGGACAACGCTTTAATGCCGATGTCCTGTAAGCGTTCTGCTACTTCGTAAACGTTCTTCGTATTATCATCCCATCCCAAGCGAGTTTTGACAGTAACAGGTAAATTTGTGGCTTCCACTACAGCTTTTGTCATCGCAACCATCTTGTCGATATCCTGTAGTAAACTTGCTCCTGCACCTCGACAAGCAACATTTTTAACGGGACAACCATAGTTAATATCGATTAAATCTGGGTCGGCTAGTGTGCAAATCTCTGATGACTGGCGCATATGGTCAATTTCAGAACCAAATATTTGAATCCCGATTGGTCTTTCATATTCAAAAATATCCAGTTTCTTACGTGATTTTGCGGCATCACGGATCAACCCCTCTGAAGAAATAAACTCCGTATACATCATATCGACACCATTTTGCTTACAGACATAACGGAATGGTGGATCACTCACATCCTCCATCGGAGCGAGTAATAATGGGAATTCTCCTAAATCTATATTTTCACCAATCTTAACAGACATACTTGGAATTTTTTACAAAGATACTAAATTTGAAATTGTTCTATTTGTGAAGTTTTTGATATTTGTGTCATTTGATAGTAGGATACAAGATGGAGTTATTGTTGCTATCTCGTATTGTAACAGGGTATTGGTTATAGGAATCTCTATATGAATATTTGAAGTAAGCAAGAACTTGTTTTTATTCCTTTTGCAAAAGAATTGATTGTATAGAAACAAAATAATTTATAGACGTTATTAAGGCTTATAAATTATTTTGTTTATCTAAAAAAATAGCTATCAAGATGGTTTGATAGCTATTTTTTGCAGAAGCCTGTATTTTTAAATTACGATTGGATTTCCACGATTACTTAAAGTCTATTTTTAATTTCTTCAGATCCCGTTGAACGTTGTTTTATTGAATTGTCTGATCCTCCAAATCGATAATTAAAGGATAATATGGCTGTCCTGCTGTCTGGATTAGATCTACCAATTAACCGTACGGTGTTAGAAACCGTTTCAAATCTTCTGTTGTTAGTCCGAAAGATATCGTTGACTACTAATTTAACCGTCGCTTTTTTATTTAGAATATTCTTTTGAATACCTGTGTAAACAAGCCCGTAACTTTTAATCTTACTCAAACCAACAGTTAATCCGGACATATAATTTCCTCCAAGTTCTAAAGACCAATCTTTAGGTAGTTTAAAATTATTTTGCGTATTTAATGTCAAGGTATTTCCTGCACGTTTGATTAATTGATTTTCTTGCGGAATTTCATACGCATTTTGATAAAAGTTCGCAAAGTAAGTAGCAGTCCACCAAGAAACAATTTGCATTGGTGCAATAAAAGATATTCCATAGTTTCTGAATGATCCTATATTTTCTGGTTTTTCATAGGTGATATGTGCATTGGTCGGATCTATTCCTATTATTTCATTGACAACATCTGACCTATTGGCATAATTTAAAGTAAACATATATTTATTTACTAACGTATAATTCATTTCGAAAGCATGTTCATAGGCAGGATCTAATGTAGCATTACCTTCTGAATAGGAGAAGGGGTCGGTATAAACACGAAATGGATTTAGATCCCAAAAAGAGGGTCTTTCTACACGATAACTATAACCCAACTGTAACTTGTGATTCGTATTTAAACTGTACGATATAAATGCAGATGGAAACAGTTTAAGATAATCTTTTGAGAACTGCTCATCTATGGTAATCTGGTTGCCATTGGTCGAAGTGTATTCTGCACGGAGTCCAACTTGAGTCGAAATTTTGTTCCATGTTTTTGACAAATTGATGTAACCTGCCTGTATAGTTTCTTTATAAATGAAGTGATTACTTGTTGACAGATCAGGAACATAATTTCCGTTTTGTAACGTATCATACTGTAGGTCATTCTCTGTTCGGATATGGCTTGTTTTCCAGCCAGTTTCTAACTTAAACTGCTCTGCAAGTGGCAGGGAATAATCAATTTTTGCAACATATACTTTATTGTCCGAGGGAATATCCCCAATTCGTGAAGACAAAGGCCGTATATTGTTTTGATTTTCGTTACTATGTTGAGTTGTAAGTGTTTGATCCATTTTAGAATAATGGTCAATAAGATCAAAATCTATTTTTAGCTCATGCCCACTTTCATTAAACTTCAAATTATAATTGATGTTGTAAAGCATATCTTCCCATCGTTCTTTTCCTGCTGTTATAGTTGAAGCCAACCAGATGAGATCCTTCGTCTCGAAGTTCCTAAATTGAGTTGTGGTAGGTTCATGTTTAGGATATTTTCCCAAACCACCATTCACTAAGAAACCTAAAGTTTGCTTTGGACTTAAATAAAAGTCCATTCCAACTCTAAAATTATTGGACCTTAGTTTTGGTTGAATCTTATTTTCCTGTTGTGAAAAGGTTTTAGGTTGAGCCTGGGAATCTTTGTGAAAATAACGTGTTAATGAATTATAATAACGTAAATTTTGAAAATACTGATTGTAACTTCCAAAAGCATTTATTTTTTCAGTGCGGAAATTCAAGTTGACACTTCCGCCTAAATGTAGTCCTCGTCCTGCACCTATATTTCCTGAAATAGCACCGTTAAACCCTTGTTTTAATCCCTTTTTTAAGACAATATTGATGATTCCCGAAGTACCTGCGGCATCTTGTTTCGCGTTGGGATTGGACATGACTTCAATTTTATTAATATCAGCAGATGAAGTACTTCTCAATAGATTAGCAAGTTGATCCGCAGATAGGTAAGTAAGTTTTCCATTGATCATAATAGAAGCTCCTGATTTTCCCTTGATACTGAAGGTTCCATGATCATCAACAGCTATTCCTGGAATTTTTGCTAATAATTCTAATCCATTGTTGCCATCTGCTAGTGCAGAATTTTCAATATTAAAGACTGTTTTATCTTGCTGTTGTTCTATAAATTGTTTGCGCTTGTTGATGACAACCTCTGCGAGGTAAGCATTGTTTTGTTGTAGTATAATCTTTCCTAGATTATATTCATTGATGAACTCATTTAATCGAAAGTGAGGACTGAAAATATCTTGATAAGTCATACTATTGATCCTTACATAGTAATTTCCAAAAGAAGGATTTGGAAACATAAAATTTCCGGTACTATCAGCAACAATAACTTTTGCAACAGTCCCATCATGGACATGATGTAAACTTACTTGAACATATGGAACGGCTTCTGTATTTTGATCAATAATCTGCCCAATGACTTTAGTTGATTGCTGAGCATGTGCGAAAAGTAAAGTAGAAACCAAAAAGAGACTAATGAAATATCTGAAATAATGAAACATGTCAACACGGTTAAGAAGTTATTGAACGAGCAAGCTTTGGTTTTTTCGTTGATTTTTTCTTTTTTCCCCACCAAATATAGAAACCTGTAATTGGTAAACTTGCACAAATAAGGGAAGCTAAAAAGTAAATTATTTTGGTCGTCATACCACCAATAAAACCAGTATGTAGCGCATAATTGGCGCGCATCAACCACTCTGTTGGATTGGCATCATCAATAGCTCCTTGTTTTCTTCCGGTGAGTTCAAGCGTATTCCGATCAAAAGTCAAATCCCTCCAAATACCATTTTCCATATCAGTACACGCATAGACTGTTTTGTCATCTGCTTCAGGATAGTGGACAATAACAGCTTCTTTATTATGACGAGCATATTCATGACGTACTTTGTACCAGATTTGATCTGCCACGAACAAAGCCTCATTCAACGGTTGATCTTGAGGAATCTCTTTTTCTACTTTTTCTGTTTTGTTTGGATAACCACCACTGAGCCATACAACAGATTTTCGCATCCAAGGAAAACTCATGATTAATCCTGTAAGACACATGACTAGAGCGATCGTTAAGGCGTAAAATCCCAGAACATTATGAAGATCATAATTGATCCTTTTAAATCGTGCCTTCCATTTTATAGTGAAACTTTGCTCTCTCGATCTTTTGTTCCATTTTTTTGGCCACCATAAGATAAGACCAGTGATGAGTAGAGAAAAGAATATGAAGGTACTCCAACCCACAATTTGACGACCGATCTTGTTCGGCATCCATAAGTGACGGTGACCCTCATCCATGAAATGGAAGAAATTTTCATGATTGACCACTGCCAATATTTCAGCAGTATATGGATTCACATACACAACACTATCCGATTGATCTAAACTCACTTTAACTGATTTGTCTAATCCGTAATACCAAGAGCTTGCTATTTCCTTGTCAGGAATAGCAGCTTGAACAGCTTTATAGATTGCTGAAGGAGGTAGTTGATTTTCTGATTTTTGAGCTTCTACCCAAATATAATTTGTGGTTAATGCTTTGATGTCATGTTCAAAGACAAGTACACAGCCCGTAATACTCAAAATGACCACAGGTATACCCGCTGCCAATCCTAACCAAAGGTGTAGCCATGCATTAATTTTACTGAGCATAAGATATTGTTTATTTCTGTCGATAATAAGTAAGCAATTGGGCAATCGTGAGATTGCCCAAATCTTTCTTAATTGAGATTATATAGAATTGGTGTATCTGCGTCACCACCGATTATTTTTGCACCTTTTGTCAATTTATCTGTCGTTGGATTGTATTCCCAAATGTAAATAGCATCTGCTGTCGGGTCATTGACAGCAATATAGGCATTACCATTCACGACTACTGCTGAACGTGAATTGCTGACTAAAGGAAAATCTAGTTTTTTAACTATTTTTTGAGTATTTACATCTACAATTAAGTATTCCCACATGGCAGCGTACCACCAATCATTCCACTCTTTGACATTATTTTTTGTATCATGAGCACTAATCAGCAAAGCTTTTCCATTGCCTAAATATTCGACACCTAGTTGATTGTCTCCCCCTCTATATTGACTAATGTTAAAGAAGTAGTTCGGATCTAAATGATCTTCTCCATCCTTAATTCTGTAAAATCCAGTAGGAAGATTTTTTCCACCCCCTAAAGCAGACATGGTATAAGTTTGTAAATAAGTATATCCATTCTCCTTGAATTTATGGAAATATCCATTTCTTACTGGTCCCATAGGAGCAGAACGAGCATCTTTACCAGTTGTTTTAAAATTTTTGAAACTAGGGTAATCAACCACTGCTGTGTAAGTCGTATCATAACTTACCTTGCTGATATTATTATACAAACAATACCCTAAAACAACTTTATTGCCCTGAGGTAAAAAAGCATAAATTCTCATGTTATGATCTTTTGGGATTTGCGTCTCGGAAGTGATCGTTCCACTAACCTCCACCTGCATAGTACTGGTATTAATAATCGCGTATTCATTGCTATTTCTTGGCCCAATAGCTAAACGATCATTGTCCAACCAGCTGTGCCAACCAATGTACAGAGCGGTTAAATTTGTAAATGGAATCACCTGTACTGTTTTTAATACGCCATCCTCAAAACTATATTTTCCAAATTTGGCAGCATTAGGATCGATCGAATAAAAATATTTACCCTTTTGGATGACATTCTCCTCCCAAGGGAACATACTGGTAACATCTGTGCCCGTTCCAATAGGAGAAATAGTGCCAGACATTAAATCTTTCACAGGAAGCATAAAGGAACCGTTGTCTGTACTATATTTTAGAGCAAAATTTCCGTCTGAAGCATCGGGAACTTTAACGTCGGGGCTAGATTTACTGCAACTAGCCAATGAGATTGTTACAATAGCCAGTAAACTAATGTTTTTTGTAATAGATTTTAACATGATATTTAATTTTAAATGATTTTAATTTGTTGCGTGTAGGTAGTATCTAAATTTTAGATAGAATGACCGACCAGGTTTCTGCTGTTTGAAAACATCATATGCGATTTGATCCGTAATATTTCTTCCTTCGGCAGTAATGTTGTACTTGTTATTAGCTAAAGAGTAGGTCAAGCTAATATTATGAATGTATTGTTCCGGAATGTAATCTTTTGTTGATGAATCGCCTAGTTTTGACCAACTTAAAGAGTAGTTGTTGACGAACTGAATATAATAGTTCATTTGGATTCTATTTGCTTTTCCTCCAAATACATCATTCTTACCATAGCTGATATCAGCATTTCCAAATAACCATGGTTCATTCGGAGTCCGGCTGCCATAGGTAATTTTTTCTCGATTGGTGCCTATGATATACCTCTCCCGATCAACAGCATTGTAATAACTCATATTTAATACCGCTTGTAATGAAGATTTATACAGATATTTGATTTCAAAATCACCACCATTTATCTTAATTCCACCTTCATTCGTTGAATAAATACGTGGACCTGCAGCACTTTCATAAGTTTTAGTAACGATGTAGTCTTTGGCATTCCTGTAAAAAGTAGAAGCATCCAAACTCAAGAAGTGATGACCAAATGTCGTCGAATAATAGAGATTCAAATTATAGTTGTCACTATTTGCAGGATTCAAATTGACATTCCCGTCCACATTTAACCCATCCCCAAAAAGTTGCGTAAAACTCGGTAACTGATAAGCATGCTCATAGGACAGCTTGACACCTAATGTTCTCCAAATTTTGATGTTCGTAACAGCACCATAACCAACATAGTTCTTTGAATTTTTCTCCGAATCATTGCTTTTTCCTGATAACCCGTATTTTTTTATAAAAAAGGAATTGTTAAACCGTTGATTCGATAAATAATGTTGATAATTTAATCCAGCTGTAGTTCTAATAATTTGATTTGTTTTATTGTAAAAATCATTGTAGGGATCAATTTCATTGTAATCCTCTCTTCTATGTGTATTTAAATTATAATTGAAAGTTAGGAAATGATTCAATCCCACTTTGTAATTTAAATTCAGTTGAGAGAAGCTATTATCCGTTTTTTGATGCATGATCGACTTATGCGACGATAATTCTCCAGAATTGGGGAAATATTTATCTGGTTTTCCATTCCAGAAATAGTAAGTCCAAGAACTGGTATCTGTAATTACATTTTCACTTTTAGAATAATTGGCATAAACTGTCGCAGCAAGTCGCTCTAAGAAAAGCTTATTTTTTCTGTATCTGAAACTAGGCGTAATACTATTGCTATTGCTGAAAACATTTCCAATAACCTTTTCCTGAGTAGCCCCAGTTTGTTGTTGATCATAAGTATAGTTATAATTCAAACCCAATATTGCAATATCGGCCCATTTTTTATCCGCTACTCCAGCCTCGACCTGTGCCATGTAGGATCGGTAGTCATTATGAAATCTTCGAGCGGTACGTAGCGTATCAAACTTTCCACTAACGGTTTCCGAGGGTACTTCCAGATAGACATTAGCTTTAGGATTACTTTTCATCAAATAATCATTATTTGAATAATTATAATAACTGTTAAAATTTAGAATTACCCCATTTTTTGGATTCTTATAACCAGTACTTATGGCTGCTCGATGTGTATTGAATGAACCTAGACTATAACTCGCATCTAAGCTCCTTTTATGATCACGATTTGTAACGATATTAATAGCTCCGCCTAATGCATCAGATCCCAGATGAGCTGGAACTACACCTTTGTACACTTCAATTCGTTCTGCAATGTTTACAGGAATATTATTTAAACTCATTCCGCTACCAAAGGATTCAATAGGAACGCCATCAATAAAAAATTTAATGTGACTACCTGATAACCCATTCATGGAAAGAGAAAATTTTGACCCAAGACCACCTTGCTCTCTGATTTTTATACCCGTACTTCTATTGAGGATTTGATTGATATCAGCATTGGTATTTGCATACTGTTTGGTGTCAATGACATTGACATTAAAACCAGTTTCTTTGATTTTTTTCCCTTCAGTTTTTCCTTGGATGGTAACTTCCTCTAAAGATTTGCTAGCTACTTTTAATTTAATGTCGTTAAGCTCAACCAGCGATTGACTAATCGTAATTCTCTTTTCCAGGTTTTTATAACTAACAGCAGAGATTGTTAAAATATAAGTGTCATAGGGGATATTTGTAATCGAGAACTCGCCATTTCCATTTGTTATGGCACCTCTTGATGTTCCCTTTAAGCTAATACTTGCACCTTCAAGAGGTTCATTTGAATTTACTTTTCCTTTAAGTGTTCCTATTTGTTGTGCGAAAGAAGTAAACGATATGATTAAGAGTAGCGTTAACCATATTATTTTTAATTTTAACATTCTGTTATTTAGATTAATTATACATAAGAATGTTGCATAAGTCTAAATCTACCGAAGGTCAAAAATGATTATATAGGAAATTAATTTATAACTGATTGTATTTCAGTTTGAAAAATTAATACAATTGGTCGATGCGAACGATGAAATCGGTCTCTTTGTCTAGTTTTAAACCTGTATCAATTCTTTTCGTTTGGATATTATATATCCAAACTTGATGCTGGTCTTCTGCGTCATCAATCGTGATATAAGCCTTTCCATTTTTTACCAGAACGGATTCTTTACGCGTTCCCTTATCGTAGGGAAGGGCTAATTTGTGAGTTGTTTGTTTAATAAGATCAACCAAATAATACTCGAACTGGTAGGTAGAATGATGATCGCTAAAATCAGTATATCGATCCTTGCGTTCACTACGAACAATAGCTTCATTGTTTCCTAAGTACCACATGCCATAAGCATGATTCTGAGTTTGTGCCGTCAGATTGAAAAAGTAACTAGGATCAATTTCAGTGCTATTTTGATTGATCTTAAAGATGGCTGTTGGCTTAGTCAGATTATTTCCAAGTGCAATTCCAGGACAACTCATGAAATAGAAGTTTCCCTTTTCATCTTTAAAACTATAGGATTGAACCGTATTGATCCCTCCAGGATAAGTAGACCGAGTATCTTTTTGAATATGTTGTAATTGCAAGGTCTGCGGATCCAGTGTTGCCATATACATAGTATCTATCGTCGTGAAATCAGTTTCATTAATAACCCGATTAAAAGTATAACCGACGATGAGACGATCATGCTGTAGCGTACTGAAACCAATGGAGAGAATCTTATAATCAGTATGTGTAAGCGGAAGCTGAATTTCCTGCTGTTGTAGGACTGTGAAATCGTTAACGGCAATTTTATAATAGGTCAATTTGCTGTAACTCTTATTATCTATGGTAAATAACAATACAGTATCCTTCGAGATCCAGTTTATATTTTCAATATGCTGATCCAACATAGGAATGCTAGCTATTTCTTTTAAACCAGTCTGTTGGAGTTCAAATTTTTTAAATTTGTTTTCGTTAATATGATAAAAATGACCGTCTTTAATAATAATACTACGATCGAATTGTTGCGTCGGTAAATCTACACCTTGTTGTATGATAGCAATGTTTCCTGAATCAATGGAATTGGTCGTAATGATGGTATTGCCTAAGTTTTTATTCATGATGAATAGGCTATACTTATCCTTAATATTGATGCTCTCATCGTGCCCTATACAACCGATCATGAAAACGACTAATAGCAGACAAGCAAATTTAGAAATACGGTTTAATCGCATGAAAACTTGTATAAATAAGCGTCGCACTAAATGATATTAAATTGGCGTTTAAGTTGATGTTGTATGGTTGGAGCTAAAAAAGTAAGTTCAGATTTAGAAAGTATGACTTGCTTACCTGTATTTTTAGCATCCAAAATGAAGTATATTTCTCCATTTTTTAATTCTTTTTTGGTAGAGCTTCCAGGAAAAGTGTAAGTGAAATCTTTTTTAGGAGTCAACATCATATTTCCTACCGTATAAAACTCTCCCGTATCCATGTTGATCCGTGCGGAAGCATGTTTTCCTAGAATAAGTTCATAACTATTTTTCTCAATATATTTCAGGTTAGCATTAGCGCTATTATCAAATAAAGCGTAGGTATCTTCTTTGCTTACAGTAAATCGATATATACTAAATCCTAAGATTATAAGTAGAGAAGCCGCAATACTGATATACTTAAAGGAGAATTTCTTAGTAGGAGCTTTAGTTTCAGGTAAAGGTTTGTTTATATGTGTACTCAGCTCTTCCCATATTTTTAGCTGTAGTTGATCTTTATCCCGAGCGGGCATTGTAAGTGAGGACAAACTCAAGGTATCATCTAAAAGCCATTCTTCCACAAGAATCTTTTCTTCTGGGGTACATTGGTTCAGATGATATTTTTCTATCAGTTTATGATCAACTTGCATTATTATATATTGCTAAACAAAAGTACAGGATTTCTTTTTCAATATACAAATTTAACAGATATAATCCGTGAGTTCAGTTTTTAAAGCCTTTAAGGCTTTAGATATATGATATTCTACAGCTCTTTCAGAAATATATAATTTATGCGCAATTTCTTTATTTGTAAGACCCTGATTTCTACTCATCTGAAATACGTTCTTACATTGTTTAGGTAAGTCATTTATCAATCTTGAAATCTTTTGCGATAACTCCTCTGCAACTAAAGGATCTTCTGTATAATGAGTTTCACGCTCACTGGTAAAGTTTTCAATATGTTGTTGACGAGAAACCTTATTTCGAATATATTCAAACGTTTTGAGTTTAACCGATCGAATCAAGTATCGCTCAACCTCTTTTAAATGAAGGGTGTCCCGTCTCTCCCAAAGTGATTTGAATACTTCTTGGATAATTTCTTTTGCGAGATCTTCATCTTGAATATTTTTCAAACAGAAAGCAAACATACCTTCCCAATATTGAAGATATATTTGCTCAAAACTTTTAGTATTGATGATGAAAATTCCCGATTCCAAAATGATGTTATCCTGTCTTTGATAGGCAATGTATGCTTACAAATATAAGATTATTTAGATTCGTTTTAAATAAGTTTTATATTTCTTTTACAAAATCTGATAAAGCTTTTGCTGGATTAGAGGTCTTCATAAAGTTTTCACCAATTAAAAATGACTGATACCCTGCTTTTTTTAGTTCACGAATAGTGTCTGGATTCGAAATTCCTGATTCAGATACTTTGATATATTTATCCGGGATCTTATTGACCAAATCATAAGAATGATGCAAAGAAACGACAAAGTCTTTCAAATTACGGTTGTTGACTCCTATGGCATCAATTGTGTCCAGAAGACTGCGGTTCAGCTCTTCTTCATTATGGATTTCAAGTAAAACATTTAATCCTAATGATTTCGCATACGTGGCAAGATCCTTTAACTCTTCTGTCGTTAAACATGCTGCAATAAGTAAAATAATATCAGCACCGTAAGCTTTCGCTTCGGCGATTTGATACTTATCAATGATAAACTCTTTTCGTAAGAGCGGAATGGTCAATACTGCTCTTGCTGCAGTCAAATCAGCTAAACTTCCTTGGAAGAAATCGGTATCTGTCAAGACAGAAATCGCTGATGCTCCTGCATCTTGATAACCTTTCACAACTTCTGCCACAGAATTTGTCCCATTGATTAATCCTTTTGAAGGAGATGCACGCTTATATTCAGAGATGATACCCGTCTTATTAGGATCCAGAATAGTCTCTCTTAAAGAATAACACGTTCTGTTAAAAAGAGGATATTGACTTAAATCTTCAAAAGATACTTTTGATTTCGCTTCCGCAACTTCTACTTTCTTTCGGTCAACTATTTTATCTAAAATTGTCATTTCTAATTTTTTAACCAGTTCTCGATCAGTTTTTTACCATTTTCGGTCAATACAGATTCTGGATGAAACTGCAGACCTTTAACATCGAATGTCTTGTGAGATAATGCCATAATGACACCATTCTCATCTGTGGCAGTCACTTTTAATGTGTCAGGAAGTGACGCTGCTTCTACCGCCCAAGAATGGTAGCGAGCAATTTTACTATGATTGCTGTACCCTTCAAATAGCTTTTCAGAAGGATCTGTAATAACTAAATCCGTTGCTACACCATGTAGCGGTCTTGGCATATTAAATAATTTCCCGCCAAAAACCTCCGCGATAGCCTGTTGTCCCAGACAGATCCCCAAGATACTTTTTGTCTCTGCATATTTGCGGATCACATCCAACAACAAACCTGCTTCTTCAGGAATACCAGGACCTGGTGATAATAAGATTTTATCAAAAGCAGCAACATCCTTCAATTGGAATTTATCATTTCTCCAAACCGTATACTCTTGATCACACTCCTGTAACAGATGTACTAAATTATACGTGAAAGAATCGTAGTTGTCGATTACTAATATTTTACTATTGCTCATGAGATACTTCTATTTCTTTGTTTGTAAAATGATGGATAATAGATTGGAATGTAGATTCCACAATATTCTTTTCAATTTTGAAAGTCTTTGGCCATTCTTTACGATCTGTAAACATAACAGTTTCCTGATATTCTTCTACTATATTTTCTAATGAAAATTCAGCTTGATTTAATTTATCTACATATTGTGCGCGTAATGCGATGAGCTCTAAGATTCGATAATCAATACAATCTACTGAGCTACGAAGGTGTGAACTATTTTCACAAAACTCCAATGGTCTTATCATCATAATGTTTCAGCCAGTTCTAATGCTTTTCTCAAAGCAGCTATTTTATTATTTACTTCTTGTAGTTCCATTTCTGGATCCGAGTCTAGCACAATACCACCACCAGCTTGATAGTTGAGCATATTTTGCTTACTCAAAAAAGAACGAATCATAATCGCATGATTAAAATCTCCGTTGAATCCCATATACCCAATTGCGCCACTATAGAATGAACGTTGCTGCCCCTCATAGCGGTCAATCAATGTAAGTGCCATATGTTTAGGAGCTCCACTTAATGTTCCTGCAGGATAAGTATCTCCAACGATATCAAACGGATTGACATTAGGTTTAAGTTTACCAGACACTTTGGAAACTAAGTGAATCACATGCGAATAGTATTGTGCTTCCTTGTACGATTTTACTTCGACTTGGTTACAATGTCTACTTAAATCATTACGAGCTAAGTCTACCAACATCACATGTTCCGCAGATTCCTTTGGATCATTTTTTAGCTGTTCCGCAATTTTTATATCCTCTTCCATATTTCCGGTACGTTTGAAAGTTCCCGCAATTGGATAAATAGTTGCTTCACCATTTTTGATCGTTAACTGTGCTTCCGGTGAAGAGCCAAACAATTTGAAATTTCCGTAATCAAAATAAAATAAATAAGGAGAAGGATTGATGGAGCGTAAAGCACGATACACATTAAATTCATCGCCTAAGAATGGTGTTGAAAAAGCACGAGAAGGAACGATTTGGAAAACATCACCACGTTGGATATGCTCTTTTACCTTTTTGACAAGCTCACGATGTTCTTCATCCGATCGATTAGAGGTTTCTTTTCCAGTTGTCTGAAAAGTATATTCTGGAAAGTTTTTATTTTGTATCAAATACTGTAATTTATCTAACTGAGACTCTTCTTCATCTAATAAATGCTCGAATACAAAAAGCTCATTCCTAAAATGATCAATCGCAATGACATATTTATATACATGATATTGCAAATGAGGAATATCTCGTCTTGGATCGATTGGAGTCGTCAATTTTATATCTTCAAAATGTTCGATCGTATCAAAGGTAAAGTAACCAAATAGACCATTTGAAATGATATTTCTTTCAGGAGAAAGGGTTTCTTCGAATGCTTTTCTAAATGTTGCGACTTCTTCTTTCAGATTAATTTGTTCCTTACTCTTGACAACAACTTTTTCATTCGGATAAGCAATTTCTAATTGTGTTTTATCCAATTTGATATGTGCCATAGATTGGCAACAGATGTAGCTGATGTTATTGTCCCTACTGTGATAATCAGAACTTTCCAATAGAATACTATTGGGATAGACATCACGCAATCTAAGATAGATGCTGACCGGTGTAGTGGTATCAGCAAGTAATTTTTTGAGATTTGTTTTAAATGTGTATTTCATCATTAATTCTTTAATTTTTAAACATAAAAAAACCCGATACTGATTAGCATCGGGTTTGAACTTCCATAATTGGTTTTGGTTGATTATGAAATATTTTAACAATACAGTTAGTTCCCGACGCTTTTTGCTTCAGGCCACCACCAACTAGTATATGTATTAAATGTCAACATTGTATCACAAATTTATAAAAAAAAATGATTAGGCAAACTTTTTATGATAAAAAATCAATAAAAACTGAAATTTATTAGTCATTTAATAAATCAGGTCTTCTTGTTTTCGTGCGAAGAAGTTGCTGTTCATCGCGCCAAGCAGCTATTTTAGCTTCATGCCCACTAAGTAAAACCTCTGGAACTTTATGGCCTTTCCAGTCCGCAGGACGTGTATAAATAGGAGCATCAAGCAATCCATCTTGAAAAGAATCCGATAAAGCAGATGTTTCATCAGACAAAACCCCAGGAATTAATCGAATGATTGCATCGGTTAAAATAGCCGCCGGAAGTTCACCTCCTGATAAAACATAATCGCCAACAGAAATTTCTTTTGTAACATAGATATCTCTAATGCGCTGATCAATACCCTTATAATGACCACAAAGGATCATCATATTTCCTTTGGTTGACAGATTATTCGCGATTTCTTGATTTAATGTTTCGCCATCAGGCGTCATAAAGATAATCTCATCATACGCACGTTCTGTTTTTAATTTTTCAATACACGCAGCAAAAGGTTCTATTTGCATGACCATACCTGAGCCCCCTCCGTATGGATAATCGTCAACGCTTTTTTGCTTATTCGTGGCATAGTCTCGTAAATTGTGGACAACAATTTCTGCTAAGCCCTTTTTTTGCGCCCTTTGTAAAATAGAATGAGCAAACGGACTCTCTAATAAGCTAGGAAGTACTGTAATGATATCAAATCGCATGCGGCAAAGATACACAAAAATGAAAATTACTGTTTTATTAATTTTGCTAGAACCCAATTGTAGAACTTTAACTCTGAAATTAACTTCAAGGAATCTGATGCAATTCTGAAAACTTCTAATCTCTTGTTGTAACCATATACGACTATTCATTTTTTATAAATTGATACTTTCTATATTTATAAGATTGATTCGCTTATCTTTGCGCAAAAAAAAGCGAATATAAAGTGATTAACGTAAATAATATTTCAGTTTCCTTTGGGGGAACGACTCTCTTTAGCGATGTATCCTTTTCAATCAATGAAAATGATAAAATTGCTTTAATGGGAAAAAATGGAGCAGGTAAATCGACACTATTAAAAATTATTGCAGGAGCTGGTAAACCCACAACAGGAAATGTGTCTGGTCCTAAAGATGCAGTTATTGCCTACTTACCGCAACATTTGTTAACCCAGGATAATGTGACGGTCTTTGAAGAAACTTCAAAAGCATTTGAAGAAGTCTACCATATGCGCGATGAATTAGAGCAGTTGAATGAACAGTTGAATATCCGTACAGATTACGAAACGGATGACTATATGAACCTGATTGAACGTGTCTCCGAGCTGAGTGAAAGATTCTATTCCATTGAGGAAGTGAATTATGATGCCGAAGTAGAAAAAGTATTAAAAGGTTTAGGTTTTGAACGTACTGATTTTACACGTCAAACCTCCGAGTTCTCTGGAGGATGGCGTATGCGTATTGAATTGGCTAAAATATTATTAAAGAAACCCGATCTAATTTTATTAGATGAACCAACAAACCATATGGATATTGAAAGTATCCAATGGCTGGAAGACTTCTTATTGAATTCCGCGAAAGCAGTTATCGTTATTTCGCACGATAGAGCTTTTGTGGATACGATCACCAATCGAACGATTGAGGTTACCATGGGACGTATTTATGATTATAAAGCCAAGTATAGTCATTACTTAGAATTGCGTAAAGATCGTCGTCTGCATCAATTGAAAGCTTATGAAGAGCAACAGCGTTTTATTGCGGACAATCAAGAATTTATCGATCGCTTTAGAGGAACCTATTCAAAAACATTACAAGTACAATCACGTGTGAAAATGTTGGAGAAGTTGGAAATCATCGAAATCGATGAGGTTGATACCTCTGCATTGCGATTAAAATTTCCTCCCTCTCCGCGTTCAGGTCAATACCCTGTCATTGTTGAAGAGTTAACAAAGAAATATGATGACCATGTCGTTTTTCAAAAAGCAGATATGGTTATTGAACGTGGTGAAAAAGTCGCTTTTGTTGGTAAGAATGGGGAAGGTAAATCAACCATGATCAAAGCGATCATGGGAGAGATTGACTATGAAGGAACGCTGAAAATAGGTCATAATGCAAAGATTGGTTATTTTGCACAAAATCAAGCCGCACTATTGGATGGCGAATTGACTGTTTTTGATACCATAGATCAAATTGCAGTGGGGGATGTAAGGGTTAAAATAAAAGATCTACTCGGTGCATTCATGTTTAGTGGAGATGACACAACAAAGAAGGTAAAAGTGTTGTCTGGTGGAGAGAAAACACGTTTAGCCATGATTAAGTTGTTGCTAGAGCCAGTCAATGTATTGATTCTCGATGAGCCTACCAACCACTTGGATATGAAAACGAAGGATATTATTAAAGATGCCCTTCAAGACTTTGATGGAACATTAATTTTAGTTTCTCACGATCGTGACTTTTTAGATGGATTAGCGCAAAAGGTTTTTGAATTTGGAAATAAACGTGTTCGGGAACATTTTGAAGATATCAAAGGATTCCTTGAATACAAGAAAATGAACAGTTTGAAAGATATAGAACGATAAATTATAATCCTATTTAAAATTATTTCAACTAAAAAACCTATTTTTAAAAATAGGTTTTTTTATTTATTTTGACCGATAACAAAAACAAACAAATGATATCTGTATATAAACTAAAACCTAAGTTTCAGCAATTATTAACACCGATATTGACCTACTTCTATAAGAGAGGGGTCACAGCGAATCAAATAACAATCGCTTCTATCATCCTTTCCTTGTTAATAGGTGTTTTGTTTTGGTTTGCAGATTGTTCGGATTGGCTCTTTTTAGCGCTTCCTATCGGATTATTAATGCGTATGGCTTTAAATGCATTAGATGGCATGATGGCGAGAACGTACAATCAAACGAGTAAAAAGGGCGAGCTATTAAACGAAATAGGAGATGTGGTATCCGATGTATTTGTTTTTTTTCCACTCATTAAGTTCCTACCAGAAAGTATGTATTTGATTGTTATTTTTATAGCATTAAGCATTATCAATGAGATGGCAGGCCTAATAGGGAAAGTAGTGGGTACAGCACGTAGATATGATGGGCCAATGGGAAAAAGTGATCGTGCATTGTTAGTCGCTTTATACGGGATATTGGCCTTCTGTCATATTTCATTACATACCTACTCACTTTACATCATCGCTGTGATTAATATTCTATTAGCGATCAGTACAGGAATAAGGTTAAAAAAATCGTTGTCCTAATATGGGAGAAAAAGATAACAGAAAAGAAAAGTTTGCTGATGTTCCCATTCGTGTAAGAAGTTGGGTCTACATCCTCGTTGTGTTTTCTTTAGGTATTATCAACCCGTTAACCATGACAGTTTTTGTCAGTCTTCTTTCCTTTCAGGGAATGCGAGAGTTTTTTAGGATGATCAAACCCAATTTATCGTTTCTTCCTTTGTTGGTAATCTTAATGTGTCTACAAGGTTACTTCCTTAATTTTATTACGGATACTGCTTATCTCCGTTATGGTATTATTACGGTGTTAATCGCATTAATAATTTTATTTTTTGTCTGGAAGTTTTCTTTTAGGGTTCTGCTCTCTCTCGGAATAGGTCTATGTGTTACATTGATTTCTTTTGCTTATTTAGCCTATATTAGAGCTATTGAATATCCAACGATGTCCTATTTAGGACTCAAATTAATCATCTTCATTGTTGTGGTTACAGAGCTTAATGATGTTTTCCAATACCTCTCTGGCAAATTCTTTGGTAAGCGACCCGTTGTACCACGCATTAGCCCCAATAAGACAAGAGAAGGTTTAATAGGAGGAATATTGATGACAACGCTGTTAAGCAATCTTTTAGGATACCTTTTATTTCCATTTTACCATACCTTAACTTTTACGTTGATCGGATTATTACTGGGCGTACTAGGATTCTGTGGAGATGTGCTCATGTCTTATATGAAACGTAAAACACATGTCAAAGATACAGGAACTCTGATTCCTGGACATGGTGGATTATTAGATCGGATGGATAGTTTAACATTCAATGCTCCGGCCTTCTTCTTGATCGTACAATATATTTTATTGAAATGATAGACAAAGAGCAGGACACATTCAATAGCGCAGTAGTCTTTTCTGGAGGAGGAACGCGATTTGCACTGTATGTAGGTATGTATGCCGCTTTAGTAGAAATGGGAAAGCGACCTGATTTGATTATCGCAAGTTGCGGTGGTTCTGTTGCTGCAGCTGTTATCCGTGCTTGCTCAGAGATTGAAGAACAAAAAGCGTATTTGAAGTCAAAGGAATTTTACGATTTTGTCATTCAAACCAAATTGACAGGCCATAAAAGCATTTTTAAAATTGGATATTATTCTTTTCTGAAAACGTTGCATAAAACATCTGCCCCTTATATAGAAGATGTATTCGATCGCTACTTGGTCGAAATGCCGCAAGACTTGACAGAATTGCTCCCCACATTGAAACAAGAACAAAATAACAGCCCTAAGATCATTGTTATAGGGTCCAAAATGTTGTTTGAACCCATAGATATTTCACTTAAAAGAGGAGAGAGGAAACTATATCAAAAAGTGTTGTTTACAGATGAAGAGACGCAAAAAAAGATCGCTATTGCTGAAATTGAGATACAATCGGATAACTATATACGTAGCGCTGTTGCAAAGGAAATTTTGACAGATAGCTCATTACCGTTGCATCAAGCAATGCGAATATCCATTTCGGATATGTTCTATGTTGCGCCAGTAAAGATTCGACAAGATTATTATGCGGGAGGAGCTATTGATTTGGTTCCAATCGAATTGGCACAGTCCTTAGCGAAGGAAGTTTTCTTGGAACGAAAACAATCCTACAAATCTGTTGAAGAGGCATTAGTGAGAGCCGTATTGGGATTCAATGGAAATGAACGATTGCGAGAAGTAGAAGCAAAGCATACGGGGTATTGGATTGATACACAAGATGCGCCACAAGTATTAAAAGGGTATTATTGTGCTAAGTATATCGATTGGTTTAAAGGAGAAATTCGTATACAACTGCCAGACTCTTTCGAAAAATTTCAGGAAGACATAGAGCAACAGTGGCAATATGGTTATCAGCGGACATTAGACAGTTTAAGAAAATGAAAGTTTTTATTGCAGGAGGTACAGCTGGAATTGGTGCTGCATTGGCCAATTTGTATTTAGCCAAAGGCGATATAGTCGCTATCTGTGGAAGAGATTTGAAAAAAAGTGTTATAGAACACCCTAATTTGACAAAATACGAAGGCGATGTTTTAGATAAAGATAGATTGCTATATCACGTTCAAGATTTTGTAGGATATGATCACTTAGATCTTTTCATCAATACAACAGGAAGCTATGCTGATGATGTCGCTAGAGCCATTCATTATGAAGAAAGTGTCGATATGCTGTGCATCAATATCGGAGGAACTGTCAATTGTTTTGAAGTTGCACGAGAGGTTATGCGAGAGCATAACCAAGGACAAATTGTAACGATTGCCTCCGTTTCCGGAACATTGCATTATCGAAAAGCAAGCCTATATAGTAAATCAAAACGAGCAGTTATTCAAATTGCAGATACCTACCGTAAGGCGTTGCAACCTTTTGGTATCACCGTCACAACCATTGCTCCAGGTTATGTGGACACTCAAAAATTACGAGATCTCAATAAACAAGATCTATCAAAGAAACCTTATTTGATCTCAGAAGAAGAAGCTGCGGCATACATTGACGATGCCATTATTAAACGAAAGGAGCTTGTGGTTTTCCCTTTGAAAATGAAAATATTGATGCAGTTTTTGTCTTATTTACCAGCAAAGGTTTTGGATATTTTGATGTATAAAAAAGCGAAATGGATGAAAAACGATTGACAATACAACTGCAAATCAGAGCAACACTGTTTTGTTTATGTATCTTTTCACTCGTCTATAATGGTAGTGCATATTATGCCTCCACGTTAGCAGAAGTACCTTCGTTTGTTTTTAGTTTTGAACGGCATATCCCTTTCATTCCCTGGATGATCATTCCCTATATGTCCAGTGGTTTATTCTTCTCCTGCGTATGTTTTTTATGTACTTCCAGAGCGCAGTTGATGCAGTATATAAAACGTGTTGCCATATTAACGATCATCTCTGGTATTTTCTTTTTACTTATTCCATTGCAGTTTTCTTATCCAAAACCAAGTATAAACTCTTCTCTTTTACATTATTTTTTTGATTTTTTAAAC
Organism: Sphingobacterium sp. SRCM116780; assembly: GCF_021442025.1. NCBI lineage: Bacteria > Pseudomonadati > Bacteroidota > Sphingobacteriia > Sphingobacteriales > Sphingobacteriaceae > Sphingobacterium > Sphingobacterium sp. SRCM116780. Next base: position 3,405,616 of record NZ_CP090446.1, on the reverse strand, counting down.
ACTTGGGATTCCCCATATAACCAAGCACCTTCGTTGCATGTTGGCTACGCTTGTTTGTTTTGGTCTGTTTTAAAAGAGCGCTTTTCTGGAATCGTAAAATTCTTTTTTGGATGTTGGTTCATCCTATTGGGAATCTCTACCATGACAGTCTACCAACATCATTTCATTGATGTAATCACAGCATTGATACTTGTTCAAATCGTTTTTATCTTTACTTTTTATCAGAAAGTCTTTGCCGCATATCGGAATCAATATGTCGCCTGCTTTTATTATTTATTTAGTTTTATAACCTGTTTATTGGCATCATTATGCTATGATCTGCATATCGTGTATAGCTTGGGAATAATATGGATAAGCATGATGCTCTTTATCGTGGGACTACATTATCAATATGACCAACACCATTTTCTAAAAGATAAAAATGGACATATTACTTGGTGGAAAAAGGTCTTCTATTTTCCTTATCAGTTTACCTATTATCTGTTATGGCGTTTTTTTAGAAAGAAACAAGAAAACGTACTGATGGAAATCATGCCTCAACTATTTATCACAGCTCGATTAATAAATAAACAAGTAGCCGATTGTCACATATCAAAACATGATCATGTATATGATCTAGCGGCAGAATTGGAGGAGAATAAGACACTGAAGCAGTACAGTATGTATCATGCGTTTCCCATGTTAGATATAGGAACGACTTCAAGAATTGATTTAGAAGATCTCGTCAATCAAATTGCGCTCATTTATGAGCAAAGAAATCCAAAAACAAGGATTATTATACATTGTACGATGGGATATTCAAGAAGCACGCTAATGGGAGTGCTTTTGTTAAAAAAAATATTATCTTTAAACTTAAACCAAGCAATTGCCTTGATGCAAGAAAAGAATAAAAATAGTATTCTCCATGCCGCTTCAATTGACTTATTAAAATGAAAAGATGATGAATACAGGATATTTTAAGAGTTTTGATGGAAGTGACATTTTTTATCGAGAATGGAATTTTCAACCCAATCAAAAAACATTGATCATTATACACCGTGGACATGAACATTCTGAACGATTACAGGATATCGCTACAGATGCTCAGTTTACGGGGTACAATGTCTTTGCTTATGATCTACGTGGTCACGGTTATACCAAAGAACAAGTTTCACCTGTTTTCATGGATAATGTACGAGATCTTGATATGTTTTCGAAGTTTTTGCATCAACACTATCAAGTAAAGGAACAAGATATCTTTGTGATTGCAAATAGCATTGCAGGCGTTATTGTGACAGCTTGGGTACATGACTTCGCACCAACAATTGCGGGTATGGCTTTATTAGCTCCTGCATTTGAAATTAAACTGTATGTTCCTTTTGCTAATGAATTTATTGGTTTCACAACCAAATTGAAAAAAAATCTAGTGATCCAAAGCTATGTCAAGTCAAAAGTGTTGACACACGACAAAGCACAACAAGAGGCATATGATCAGGATCCGTTGATTTCAAAATCAATTAATGGCCGACTATTAGTCGACTTGCAAAGCGCAGGGAAAAGACTAGTAGAAGATGCTGCGGCGATTAGTCTTCCTACTTTAATCCTTTCTGCAGAAAAAGACTATGTTGTCAAGAATAGTGTACAGAAGAAGTTTTATGTTGACTTAGAATCAACCGTTAAGGAATTTATAACATTGCCAAATTTCTTCCATGGCATACTATTCGAAAGTGGAAAACAACAGGTGTATCAATACATCAAAAATTTTGTTGTCAAATGTTTTGAGCTGAAAGCACCTGATGTCAGTTTAGAACCCGATTTGTTCTCCGTAAAAGAATATGAAAACCTGTATTATAAAGTAATGCCAACAGTGGAAAAGTTAAATTTTGCTTTTCAGAAATGGTCTTTAGGGAAAATAGGAACCCTAAGTGAGGGGATGGCTCTGGGTTTAAAATATGGATTTGATTCCGGTATATCCTTAGATTATGTTTATCACAATCAAGCAAAAGGTAAATTTGGAATAGGTAAAGTGATCGATAAGGGGTATTTGGAAGCAATTGGGTGGAGAGGAATCCGAATTCGAAAACAACATCTGTTAGCCTTATTAGAAAAGAATATTCAGGATATTCAATCGTCTGGAAGAAAAGTAAAGATTTTAGATATTGCAGGAGGAACAGGAAATTACCTATTCGATATCAAAGAAAAATATCCAGATGTAGAAATTGTAATCAATGAATTTGTACAATCGAATATCAGCTTGGGAGAAAAAGTAATTCAACAAAAAGGCTATACGCAAATCCGTTTTACAAATTATGACTGTTTTGATCCTAATACCTATCAACTCATTGACTTTGAACCAAACATTACCATTATTTCAGGGATTTTTGAATTATTCGGAGATAATCAATTAACAAATGAAGCTGTAAAAGGAGTTGTTGCTATTTCAGAAGAAAATAGCCATTTGATTTACACAGGACAACCATGGCATCCACAGTTAAAAATGATTGCATTTGTTTTAAATAGCCATCAAAAAAAGGACTGGGTGATGCGTAGACGTTCCCAGAAAGAACTAGATCGCATTATGACTTTCAATCATATTAAAAAAGAAGATATGCTGATCGATGATTATGGCATTTTTACCGTTTCTTCGGGAAAGATTAAAGGATAATCTTTTATCATTCATGGTTAATCATTTTTATGGATAAACTTTTTAAATTATCTACATGGATGTTTCATAACATATTTCAGATTAAATATTTATTCATACTGCTATGTGCTTTCCTTTTTGTAGGCTGTCATCAAACGAAGAACCCACCACAGCAATTCAATAAGTTCGATACAGAGCAGATTGTGCGGTCAGAAAAGAAAGACTCGTTAGTTTTTAGTAATGACACCCTATCTCTCTATCGTATAGATTCCATACTTTTTTTTAAGCAGAAGGATAAATTCCAAAAGAAAGCTGATACATTACTCTATATCACTGATTTTAATAAAGTAAAAGAATTATTAAAAAACAGCGTGGTTTTTGGAGGCTGGAATGACGAAAAGAACATTATTGATTCCAATATAGAAGGAGGTATGATCGCCTTAGTACGACCTACTAAAGGAGCTGTTTTAGATCCAAATCAACAACAGTATTCATGGGATTCAAACTTTGTTGCCTATTATCCTACTGAAGAGATTTTATTACTAGAAGGAGGCCACACATCAGATTTTAGTATCGATTTGTCAAATGGAAAATATGGAGCAGATCGTGTTGGTAATCCACAATATATCCTGTATTCACCAAACAGAAAATATCGATTGAATGGCTGGTTTCCAGGACAAGAATGTTCCGAGTATTTTTTTCAAAGAAAAACAAAGAATGGCTTTGAACGCTATGGTATGATCCCAATGGCTTTTGGCGGTAAGGATTTTGTGTTGTGCACGATAAAGGATCAGTTTTGGACTTCTGATCATGAAATTTATTTTCGAAATCATTTTTATGGAAATACAACAGATGATCGTTTAGGTTTTTTTCGATTAGCATTAAAAGATTAAAGACATGTATAAAGTGTTAAAAATAGTCATCTACACGGTTTTTACTTTTATTTTAGTATTTGGAAATTCGGTTTCTTTTGCTCAATATAAGGTCGAAGATATTCCTAGTCCCAAATTAAAAGGTCAGCCTTATTTTGTCTCAAACCCAGATCATATTCTTTCTGAAAGTGCAACGAATGAGCTTGATGCGATATCTTGGCAGATTGATTCGATCACGAAATGTGAATTTGCTATCGTTATTGTCAATGATTATGTAGGAGATAGCGATTTTGATTTTGCATTGCAATTATTCAATACTTGGGGGATTGGTAAGAAGGAAAGTAATAATGGCTTGCTTCTTTTTATTGCTAAAGATAGACATGAATATCGATTTATATCGGGCTATGGTATGGAAAGTATATTACCCGATGCCTATCTAAAGCGTATTGGTGAAAAGTTTTTAGTACCTAATTTTCGAGAAGAAGATTATGATCGTGGAGTTTTGGAGTCGTCTCAATTTATTCAAAAGATCTTAAAAGCACCAGATGCACAAGCAGAACTAGATCGATTGATGCCAGAGACTATGTCTTTTTGGAATTTAAAAAATCCCCATTTGAGGAACTCTTTACTGGTGCTTTTTGCTTTTATATTCTTTTACGTTTGGCTTGAGGTGGTGACCAACATGACAAAAGGGAAGATAACGAAAAAGAGTCAGTATTTTCCACCCTTAGTGAGTGGTTTCGGTTGCATGGGCTTACTGATGTTTATCACTATTTTTATTTTCGCATTTGTTTTCCAAAATGTTAAGGAGGTCTATCAGGTTAAAAACTTACCGTATTTTATTCTCGTTTTCGGAGTGATTACTTTGGGAATGAAATATAATGCGAGTATTACTGCTGTCACGAACTCCTATAAAGATGAAGAAAATATCCAAAACGCAACGCGGAAATTTTTAATGTGGAGTTTTGTTCCATTGTTATTAAGTCCATTGGCATGGATAGATTTCGGGAAGTCAAGTAGACGTCTAAAGCGACAAGCAGGACGGTTAATACCGCCTGATGATTCGGGGAATTGGCTGAGAATGAATCGGGATGATACGACAACAAAAATAAATGCCTTTTTGGATCGAGGACAATTGATGGAGGAAAAAATCAATAGTCGTGATTATGAAATCTGGATAAATAATAAAACAAATGAAACAAAATTAATTCCTTGGGATCAAGATAACAAGATTACAGAATGTCCTAAATGTCATTATAAAACATTTGAAACAGATCTTCGTAAAACAATTACAAAAGCAAGCTATAGTGCTGGAGGATTGGAGGAAAAATATGACCTGTGTCAATACTGTGATTATACGATATCTCATGGTACACATAGCACCCCGCGATTGGTTCGATCATCCTCAAGTTCTGGTGGATCTGGAGGGTCGTCCGGTGGATCCGGTGGAGGAAGTTTTGGAGGCGGATCTTCTGGAGGTGGAGGAGCAGGAGGACGTTGGTAATATGTTGTCTGTTACTTTATTGCATATATTCTTCTCAAATATTTGATTTAGTGATTAATCCTAAATGTTAACGGATTAACATTCGCGTAGATTAATTTGATAAGACCGATGAACAAAATTATTTCTCGAAATTGAAATGTTGATTGAAACATATGCTCTTGTTACAATGAAAATATTTTAAGAATTAAAAATGCTTTTTTGATGCTTTCTTTTCTTTTTTGAAAAAAATAACATATTTAATTCGTTAGTGTTAGATATTTATTTTAAATTAACGTAATTTTATTTATTATAAACTTATAAATTTTATGAAAAAATTAGTTTTATCTGCTGCAGCTGCAGTAATTTTGTTTGCTTCATGTAATAATACAGACAGTAAAAAAGTCGAAGTAAAAGATACAGCGACTACTGTAAGTACTGAAGGTGGCGTTGCTACAACTACGACTACAGAAACGACTTCTACAACGACAGTTCCTAAATTCAGCTCTCCAGAAGTACAACAATTAGCGGATGATTATACGAAATTTGTGAATGAGTATGTTGCGGCTGTTAAAGGTGGTGATGCGACTAAATTACAAGAACTAGCGAGTAAGCAACAAGAATGGGCTACTAAGACAGCAGCTGCTGCAAGTAAATTTACTCCAGAGGATACTAAATTATGGGCAGAGTACGCTCAAAAATTAGCGACTCAAATTACAGGTGCTGCAACTAAATAAATAATATTTAGCAGCATTCAAAAGGCGGGCATCATACATGCTTGCCTTTTTCTTTTTTAAAGAGTTGATAAACTTATAGCCCATCCAAGTTTATACCTTTTGTCCGATCAATGGATACGACCTGATACATACGTGAGTATGTCTCACATCAAGAATACATAACCCCTATAGCAACGAAATCCATCAATATAGGTGTCATACTGTTGAATACAAGATGAAAAAATAAAGTAAAACAGGTTTATAATTACTGCTATACTAAATTTCCCTTTTGAAAGTATAATGGAATGCCCAAGAACTTCCACCTATTTCTAAATCCTGCACTGACACCAGCTCCCAACCTTGACTCCCAAGTTCATTAAGCACTTCATCAATTCGATCTTGATCTATTTTTGTTCCCCAAAAACCTGTCGGTTCAATTTTGATCGTTTTATACTCAAATTTTTGCATCATTTTTTAGTTTTAAAGCTTTATCCTCATGAACAGCATCTATTTTCCAATCCCTGTTCTAAGTATTCTTAACCTGACAGAACCTTGTTCCGTCATATAGATGAACTCCTCTATTTTCTCAATGACAGCATGTACTTCTGCAATCCAGAATACACTAAAATATTCATAATTTTTTAATTTAAAGAATTAATGAACAGCATATTAATAATACGATGAAGAAAAGGGAGAGGGGAGTTAACAAGCTTTTATTGATCTATTTAACAACGAGAAGAAACATTTCGATGAAAGGGTATTTAATAAAAAATATGCCTAAAAATCTTTCTAGGCATATTTTAAAAATCTATGTTAGTTTTTACTTCCACCACCAAAAAGTTTGGCTAGTAGCCATATCACTAATGCCACTACGACAACAACGATCAGGATACCTGACCAGACACCAGCTTTGAATATACCTTCAATTACCGAACAGCTGGATAAGGAAAGGCAAGTTAACACGATCAACGTAAATGGGAATGTTTTTTTCATGATAGATAGAATTTTAATGAAGAACAACTTTTCATGTGCAAAAGTTTGTTCTTCACTCCATTTTCTAAAAGGGCAGATCTTCTATCACCTCTTCATGAGTAGAAATTACAGATTTTTTATTATCCGTATTTTTACTCATAACAATAATATTGTCAACCTTAATTTCTGTGGAATTTTTTTTCTGCCCATGCCCATCTTCGTATTCACGGTAGGTGAGTTTTCCTTCGACTAAAACCTGTAATCCCTTTCTACAGAATTTCTCTACCATATTATTGAGATTACCCCAGATCACAAGCGTATGCCATTGAGTTTCATCTACCCACTCCCCAGCCTTGTTTTTAAATAGATCTTTGGTTGCGAGTCGCAATGTTGATACTTTGATACCATTTGTACTCATCTTCACAATCGGATCGGCTCCTAGATGACCAATCAACTGTACTTTGTTTCTTAATGTACTCATAACTTTGTTTTTTAATGTTTATAAAAATGTCTAACTTCAAGGCAATTGTTCATAAAACCATGCTATGAACAGAAACAAAGTTGAGAAGTTGCCATAATATTTTCCGGTTATTAAATGCTTATGGTCGACTATAAATGTTTGTAAGCGTTTGTTGTCGCTTATTTTATTCAAAACCTATGTTAGAAAATACAATAAAAGCCTGTTTGGAGTGCAATCAACCTATACGAGGACGGTCGGATAAACGATTTTGTGATGATGCTTGTCGGAATAGTTATAATAACCGTCAAAATAGTGACCAAACAAATTTAATTCGACAGATCAACCATACCTTGCGCAAAAACCGACGAATGCTACAGGAAGCTCTAGGTGAGGAGGGAATGTTGAAAGTAAACAGAGAGAAATTATTGAAACAAGGATTTGACATCAAATACCATACACACACGTTCGCAAATGTGAAAGGGCAGACCTATTATTTTATTTATGAATATGGGTATCTGCTATTGGAAAATGATTTGTTATTGATCGTGAAACGTGAACCAAAATAATGTATTGAAAAATTTATTTTGAAATTTCAATTTTCTTTTAAATCTTTGTGCGACAATTAGGTATTCACAATTAAAAAATAGAAGAATATGTTTGCTATATTAAATAACCCAACTTCAATCCAAAAGAAGGATCGTGGGGCTATTCTTCGGAATACAATTTTCTCGTAGTTACCCTCTTTGATTTTCTTGCGGTCTCGACAATGTTCGAGCAATAAATGATGTCTATATATCTCGTGATTCGAAGTATATCGGATGATCTTTTATTTAATTATTGTTTTACATAAACATCGTTTATGTAAGGATCTTTTTGAGAATTGATGCACTATATTTTATGAATTTTACGAATAAATATGTGTTACAGGCTTTGGATAATTATCCATATTACCTAGAAAACACAATAGAATCTTTGTCATACGCCTTATCTTATGACGATTCAAATACGATGGCACTGTGCCTTATGGGAAGGCTACATGCGGAACAATTGTTTGATTTTGAACAAGCAAAGAAATATTTCCAAGAAGCATTAGTCCATAATTTATACGCTTTGGAAATTTATCAGCCCTACATACAGACTTTGATTGATACGAATGCTTTTGAAGAGGCAGAAAAAACAATTGCGTTCGCTTTAACAATTCCAGGTGTTTCACCTTCTTTATTTCTATTGAAAAGGGTACTCTTATTAGAAAAACTTAAAAAGTTTAAAAAAGCTTTAAAAGTATTAAAACAGGTTCGATTGGAAAATGTGGATAGTGAAATGTTGACCACGATCAAAGACTTAGAAGATCGAATTAAAGGAAAACAGGGAATAAAGCGTAAAAACAAAAAGCTAAGGAAATAATGGTCAAACTAGCTTTCTATAGTAAGAATACGTATAAGAGATTTATATTTCAATAGAAAGAATAAAACGTATACACTTCCGTAATGCTATGGAAGTGTATACGTTTATAATGATTTAAGGAATCAATTTCTCCTGAACCTTATTGCCTTTTTGATCGGTACCATAAAAGACCAGGTAATCAACTTGTGTACTTAACCCAGACGTCCCGTCTTTTTGTTTGATGAAAATTCGTTGTAGATTAAATTTATGGCCGTTAAGAGTCGTTTCCACAAAGGGTTTACCCGCTTTATTCATGCGCAGGTAAAGCTTTTGATCTTTGTATGCAACTAGAGCGATTTCAAACGCGTTATTTCCCACACTTTCTGATTGGATACCGTAGGCAAATTTCTCTTGAATTTTAGTTAAGGGTTTTATTTCTCCATTTTTATCATATAAAATGCGGTAGATATGCACAGGTTCCTCGGTATTTAATTTGGATTTCGCCGCTACATTAGCCTCATAGACATAGGTATTATGCCCTTCGCTATGTTGGATATAAAAAAGCATATTCGCTTTTTTAGGAGGAGTTGGGTATCCAGTTTGGGAGAAAGATGTATTACAATAAATGATTAGTAAACTAACAAACGTGATGAATCTCTTCATAATACATAGCAATTAGATCGTGTGAATTTAAGTTATCATATGAATTTATGAAAATTTTTAATAAAAAAAGAGCCCGAAGTGTATTTACTTCGGGCTATTCTAATTTATAATACTAAAAGCCTAAACTTATTCAGCTCTTAAGATTTTGGCAGCTTCTACCATAGCTTCTAAAGCAGCTTTAGTTTCAGGCCAAGCACGTGTTTTCAAACCACAATCAGGGTTAACCCAAAGTTGTTCTGCTGGAACTACAGCTTTTGCTTTGCGCAATAATTCAACCATTTCTTCTGTACTCGGTACACGAGGAGAGTGGATGTCATATACACCTGGTCCGATATCGTTTGGATATTTAAAGTCAGCAGCAAATGCATCTAATAACTCCATTTGAGAACGAGAAGTTTCGATTGTGATGACGTCAGCATCCATTGCAGCGATATCTTCGATGATATCATTGAATTCAGAGTAACACATGTGCGTATGGATCTGCGTATCATCATCTACATTTGAAGAAGAAACACGGAATGAACGTACAGCCCAATCTAAATATTGTTGATGATCTGCTTTACGCAATGGAAGACCTTCACGGATTGCAGGCTCATCGATTTGGATAATTTTGATACCTGCTTTTTCTAAAGCTTGTACTTCATCTAAAATCGCTAATGCAATTTGGTATGTTGTTGTAGAACGAGGTTGATCGTTACGTACGAATGACCACTGTAAGATAGTTACTGGACCCGTTAACATCCCTTTTACTGGACGGTTCGTTAATGTTTGTGCATATGAAGACCAACGAACAGTCATATCAGCAGGACGGTAAACATCACCATAAATAACTGGAGGTTTCACACAACGAGAACCATATGATTGTACCCAACCATTTTTAGTGAAGGCATAACCTGCTAATTGCTCACCAAAGTATTCAACCATGTCATTACGTTCGAATTCGCCATGAACCAATACATCGATATCCAATTGCTCTTGAAGACGGATTGTTCTTTCTGTTTCTTCAGCGATTTCTTTATCGTATTGTTCTTGGGAGATCGCACCTTTTTTCAAGTCAGCTCTCCATTTACGAACATCTTTTGTTTGCGGGAAAGAACCAATTGTTGTTGTTGGGAATGCAGGAAGGTTAAATTTCGCTTGTTGTGCTTCTTTACGAGCTAAGAATGTAGAAGTACGTTTTGCATCATCATCTGTGATATTAGCAGTACGCTCTTTCACTTCTGGTTTGTGAATTAAAGAAGAAGTACGGCGATCTTCAGCAGCAGCTTTATTTGCTTCAAAACGTTCAGCAGTTTTTGCATCTACTTCACCTTCCGCTAAGACTGCTAAATCTTTTACTTCCGCTAATTTTTGTTTCGCGAATGCCAACCAGTTTTTAACTTCTTTAGGTAATGATTCTTCGTTATCCTCATTATCTAAGTCAAAAGGAACATGTAATAAAGAACTAGAAGGTCCTACTAAAACACGGTCTTTACCCAAAGCATCAACTGCTTTTTTGATTTGTCCTAAAGATTTTACGTAATCATTTTTCCAAATGTTACGACCTTCAACAACACCTAATGAAAGCGTTAATGAAGCTGGAACTTTAGCTAATATCGTATCAAGTTGGTTTTCACCTCTTACTAAGTCAACATGAAGTGCATAAACAGGTAAGTTTAATGCAGTCTCTTCGTTGTCACGTAAAGCCTCGAAATAAGTTGTTATAATAATTTTGATGTCTTTCGCTGCTGCAGCTAATTTTGTGAATACACTTGTGTATAAAGCACGTGTTGCAGCATCAATATCTAAAGCTAAGAAAGGCTCGTCAATCTGTACATATTTTGCACCAGCAGCAGCCAATTTACCTAAGATTTCTTCATATACAGGAACCAATTTGTCGATCAAATCGATACGGTTGAAACCCGTTTCTTTTTCTTTACCTAACAATAAGTAAGTGATTGGGCCGATTAAAACAGGTTTAGTTTCTATACCCAAAGATTTAGCTTCATTATATTCATTTAAGAATTTTTCTGAAGTCAATTTAAATTCTTGATTTTTTACAAATTCAGGAACAATATAATGGTAGTTTGTATCAAACCATTTTGTCATCTCCATAGCTGTTACATCCACACCATCTTGTTGGAAACCACGAGCCATTGCAAAGTAAAGGTCTAAATTGTATCCTTTATCTTCATTGTTCAAAAGAGATTGATATTGTGCAGGAATAGCACCTAAAGTTAATGTCAAGTCTAAAACTTGGTCATAAAACGAAAAGTCATTTGATGGAATCAAATCGATGCCAGCATCTTTTTGAGTTTTCCAGTTGCCCTCACGGATTTTTTGACCAGCCTGCAATAATTCTTGCGCGCTGATTTTTTTAGCCCAATATGCTTCATTGGCTTTTTTCAACTCGCGGAAGGCACCTACACGTGGGTAACCTAAGTTGTTCGTTAGTAACATAAATATGATATTATTTTATTTGTTCAACCTTAACGAGGCAAGAAAATAGAAGGGTTTGTTATCTGAAATAAAAAACGATCAAAAATTCTTGAATCTATTATACTAAATTTTTCGATTGCTTTTTAGAGAGGAGGGCACAAGGTATAGTTTTGTGTCTGGCTTATCATTCCCGAATTAATCAGGGTAGAATGTAGCACCTTGTCAAAGGACAGGTTGCTAAGGCTTCAATGGGTCTATTCCCTCTGCCTTTCTCTATAAGCGCTGTAAATATCGGAATTACTTTTATAAAAACAAATTTTTTTTAATTTTTAGAAACGATCTTATAGTCTAAGCAACGAAAATACGATCAACAGGTTAGGTTTTTCTTTCTAAACAGAAATATGGATAGGATAGAAGGAGGAGAATATTGTCACGCATTAAAACTGAAAACTTGTCACAAGACCAGCTTGTTTTCCATTATAAAACGGAGCGACCATTGTTAAAGAAGTGGATGTGTTCGACTGTAAATGTTTATCCACTAAAGGTAACAACCAATAAGCAATCTTGGTACCCATCATACCAATACCTGCGCCCATGGCAACATCGGAAAACCAATGTTTGTGGTTGTACATTCTCAGATAGCCTGTTCCTGCAGCGATCGTGTAACCGGCAATTCCATACCAAATAGATTGGTCTTTATACTCTTGCCATAACATTTCAGCACCAGTAAAAGCTACTGCAGTATGTCCTGAAGGAAAGGATTCTTGATCAGCAAGATCAGGTCTCCAAGTTGGGGTTGTATGTTTAATGGCGTAAACTGTTGACAAGGTAATGGCATGTGAAACAGCACTAACAAATAAACGTTCTTTAAAATTGTGCTTACTTTTTACACCAATTAGATCAAGACCATATACCGCAGCAGAAGGAATAAATAGCGTTACATTATCGATCTTGAATGTCTTTGACGGATCATTGTTAATCCCATCGTTTATCTGCTCATTTTTATGCTTTAAATAAGGGCTGTTCAAGGAGATAATTCCATATGTCATCAAAGCCGCTGGTACGACAATTTGCTTATAAGGTATTTTTTGAAAGATCGTTTGATGAGCAATAGAATCGTTGACAACAATGTTTTCTTGTGCATAAACCTCTAGACCGATAAAGCCTAAACATAAATAAAGAAAGATAACAAAGGATAATTTTATTTTCATATTGGGATATTAATAGATGGGAGATTTGAAACTTTTTATTTGTCTCATATCTTGTGTCTCATATCTAGAAAAGAGATGCTGATACATCTCTTTTTAGCTTACTAATAATTTGTAACCTTTGCCATGCACATTAACAATTTCAACTTTAGGATCATCTCGAAGATACTTACGTAACTTACTTAAAAAAACATCCATACTTCTCCCAGTGAAGTAGTTGTCATCATGCCATATTTTTAACAATGCCTCCTCTCGAGTTAAGACATCATTTTTCTTTAAACAAAGTAGTCGAAGTAATTCAGCCTCTTTTGTCGATAGCTTTTGTTGAAGTCCTTTGTGGGCAATTTGTTGACTCGTATAATCGAAGAAATATTCACCGATTTCAAATTTATCGCTGACAACCTGATCATCTTTTTCTCTTACTATGCGTTTGAGTAAAGCATTGATGCGTAGTAGAAGTTCTTCGACACGAAAAGGTTTGATAATATAATCATCCCCACCAAGTTCAAAAGCTTCCGTCTTATCTTCCATCATGCCTTTCGCGGTAGCGAAAATAATAGGAGTTGTATTGTTTATTTTTCTTATTTCTCGACCTACAGTAAAGCCATCTTTTTTTGGCATCATGACATCCAGGATGCAAAGATCATATGTGCTTTTGCGAAACTGATTCACAGCCTCTTCACCATCAGTGCAAAGTGTGACATCAAATTTACCTTTAAGTTCTAAATAATCTTTTAATAAATCCCCTAAGTTTGGATCGTCTTCTGCTAATAGTATCTTCTGCATATTCTTCTGTTTTTGTTCGAATATTGATGATAATATACGAAATTTAATATCTTTTTTAATTTTTAATTTTTATAGGCAGCGTAATATCAAACTGCGTGCCCTTATCCTTATCACTTTTTACAGTGATTTTTCCATTCATTCTTTTGATGATGTCATACACATAAGAAAGCCCCAAGCCAAAACCTTTTACATTATGAATGTTTCCTGTAGGAATGCGATAAAACTGATCAAATATTTTTAGTAAATAGTCTTTCGACATCCCAATACCGTTATCAATGATCGAGATTTGAATATTATCTTTGGAATTTTTTGTTTTTACAATGATATGTGGATTTTCCTTGCTGTATTTGATGGCGTTGTCAACCAAATTGAAAAAAACGTTCGACAGATGAAGCTCATCTCCAACAACAACATCGTTTTTTGCGTCTAAATGATGTTCAAAAATACCACCAACCTTTTGCAATTGGAGTTGCATGCTATCGAGTACTGCTGATAATAAGTCATTGATATGAATAGCAGTTTTTTCTAGTTTCAAGGTTTCTTTCTCCAGACGGGCAATATCTAAAACACGTTCAATATGATTTCCCAACCGCACATTTTCATCGTAGATGATATTTGCTAAACGTTTCACTCTTCGCTCATCAGAAATGATCTCCGGATCGCGTAAAGATTCACTAGCAATCATAATAGTCGCAACAGGAGTTTTGAATTCATGCGTCATATTATTAATGAAATCAGTCTTCATTTCTGAAACTTTTTTCTGTCTAAATATAATCAAGAGGGTATAGGCAAAACAACCAATTAGTAAAAAAAATAAGGCTAAAGTTGGTAAAAGAAGATAGCTCATATTATCGACGATGATAGCGCTTTTTCGTGGAAAGTATACACTTAATTTCCCTGGAGGAGCACCAATATCACCTTTGAAAAGTGCCGTTGAATAACGTGTTATTTTATTTGGATTATGAATGTTGTTGATGGTCTGAATATTGAAAACAATATTACTGCTATCCCGAACTTCAATATTAAAAGGATATTTTATATCTCTTGTCGCCAATTCTTCCTTTAACAAATCTTGGATGAGATTAATGTTTAAACGATCTCTAAACGGACGTTTTGATAATTCCAAACCAATGGCCACATCCTCAACGATTCCACTTCTCTTACCTCCAATTGCTGCGATGGTGTCAAAGACATTTTTTCCTGAACCGATCAAGCTTTGACCACTCATCTTTTCAAGCTTGTTTTCGATTTCTATTATTTTTTTAGAAATATTCTTATCCGATCGTGGTGGTAAAGTGGCAATTTTATATTCGATAGCTTTTTTTAAAACAGGGTCGATAGTAGGAATAACAAATCGAGCACTATCATCTTTAGCATTTACTTTTGGTAAAAATTTTGTGGCCCCTATCTCCACATATTCTTTCACAAAATGGTCAGGGCTGTTGTACTTAATGACATCAATACTCAGTACGTTTTCTTTACTTTTACGATTGATGTACGTTTCATAAAAAGAATTCTCAATAGAAATTACACTTGGAAATGTTTCTTTTAACTGGTCTTCTGCTTCTTTAAATTTTTCCTTTATGGCATATTGATCAGCCCGGAGTTGTTCAACCTCTCGTTGCAGTTTTAACAGTTCCGCTAAGTGTCTTTGTTTTTCTTGTTCGAATTGATATTTCTTGATATTCGTTTGCTGCTGCACTTTCGCAAAATCAACAACCTCACGACGCTCTATTTTACCTGCAACAGCGGTTAATGAAGCATTGACCGATTCATCAAAAAGCTGCGATTTTTGACGATAAGATTCTCGTATAAAATAGAATTGCATAGCCGCCACCCCTAATAGGGCAAGGGTCATCAGGCTAATGATTAAAACTATGCTTCTTTTTCTCATTTGTTACAAATATATAAATGCTTTAGTTGATTTGATTGGTTTTAACAATGTTTAACAAGCTTATTGTTTTATTTAAAGGTATTTAACTGTAAATTAGAGCATATATTCTAACTGGTTGAAATTATGAAAAAGATATGCATGTCAATTTGTTTCTCAGGAATATTTTTAATAGCATTGGGTCAAGAGCAGAAAAAAGATACAAGTCGTTCGTCCATTACATTCCGAGGAACTAGAAATCAATCGAAAGAATCCAAAATGCCTAATTTGAGATTACCTGTTGACTCCACTGTGCATTATCATATGAAAAATAAGAATTTCAATGATAATTCTACGGTTCCAATGCCCAATTCGTTGGATAATTCCATTCCCAATATTTACAAAGATAAAAAAGGAAGAATTAAGCCAGATAGTTTGAAGGTACCGTCTTATCAAGATAGTCTGCGGTATTTTCGTCAAGACTCTCCAATAAAAAAGCTTAAAACGAAGTAAATCTGTCATAACCGTAGCGCTAAAAATGTCAATTGAAATACCAAACACATGTTCTGAAAGTTGGAACACGATGTCGCCGACTTCCAAAGGGAAGCACTGTTCGAAATGTCAAACCGAAGTAATGGATTTTACAAATTGGAAAACGGATGATATCATTACCTACATCCAAAATTCCAATACAAAAGTATGTGGCAGAATATTGCCTTCTCAATCGAAGACAACATATAAACCTAATCTTTGGAGCTGGCTACACTTCTCCAAACTCCGTTTGGGATTCATCATATCTGGACTTTTGTTTGCAAAATTTGCAAAAGCAGAAACCCAAACAAAAAATGCACTATTTGACAATTCCAAAGAACAAAGGGATACAAAAGATAGCATTACCATTACCGGATCTATTACCGATACGTCTAAAAAACCATTAATCGGAGTAATGGTGTCCAACAATTTAACGAAAGACCTCATCGCTACAGACGATGAAGGACGCTTTAGCCTAAAAATACCAAAGGAAATAAAACATAAAGATCTGAAATTAAAGTTTGCCCATATTGGCTATGAAATAAAAGAAATTAGTCCCAATACATCGAAGAATACCCCATTGAAGATAGAACTGGAAGAAGTGATAGAATTAATGGGGGAAGTAATCGTGGCACCCTATAATCCGAAGTTTAATAAGATAGATACGTTGCCAGCTCTGAACAGACGAAACTAATTAGATAACACAATAAGGTCCAATCTGATAAAAGTTGGACCCTGTTGTATTAAACACGGACTATTTTAATGCTTTTCTCAAAAACACTTATCAGTTCTTTAAAAATTCTAACAAATTCAGAATAATCAAAAGATGATAATTTTTTCTCAAGTTCTAACCACTCTTCTCCTTGCTTCCAAAAATATTTATAATAACAATAGTCAAAAAACATATCCATATTTATGTTTTTCCTAAGTAATAAACATTCTTCATTTTTTGTTTGGTAAAAGTAGTCCGAAATAAGGTTATAACCCACAATCAAAATTCCTGCATCATCTTTTCCTATGTTATCAATTTTCACATTTCTTAATAATACCTCTTCAATTTCTGTAAATGAGTAATAAGCTCTTTCATTCGAAAATAATTGCTTATAGTCAACAAGCTTATTTTTATTGAATGGAAAAGTTTCTGTATTCCTATTATTAATAAAATTCACAATATTTTCCAATGAACAAAAGGCCATAATATGACTTTCTTCACCCACTAAAAAAATATCTTCATCTTCATTCTCTACCCCTATAACAAAAATATTTGAGAGGGTCGCAGAAAAACAAAGTTCTACAATGTAAAAGTCATACTTCATCCTTCCTAAAATTTATATTTTCCTTTCGTTTTTTTAAACCTAAATATTATTAGACAACACTCTTTCGAAGTGGATCAATATAGTTTATAATTCATCTCTATTAAATATATCTTCACTAATTCAGGATCATGATCCACCAAAAATTAAAAGAGAACATAGAAATATAATTTTTATCGCTTAACTTGAATAAGCTTCAAAATGTTCAAATAAAATTAAATCATTATCCATTGTCGATCTTTTCGAAAGATCATCTTCATATGGATCAAAACTTATATAATAAAATCCATCATATTTTAAAAGCTTAAACATTTCTATATTGTAAAAATAGGAGTTATGACTATAATTAAACTCATATTCTTTGACAACCTGAAATATGATTTTCATTTCTTTTGCTTTCGAATTATGAATTTTAAAATATACTTCTACACAAAGGACATCGTCAATCAAACATATATTAATACTAGATATTACAGCATTTGGCAAATATGCTTGATTTACTAAAATATCCATTAATTTATCATCTTTTGCTAAATATTCCATATTACTTTTTCAATTATTTTGACGTTTTTTGTCTTTTTTGATCCTTCTCTAATTCGTTCTTTTTTGGAGCTCTTCCCTGTTGCCTTTCAGATAGTTTAGGGTCATTTGGATGGGTTTGCTAGATATTTACCAGTTGGATAACCCGTAGCTACTATGTTTACAAGACTGTCTCCATGCTTAAATTACAAAATGAACAATATGTTCATCCATTTTAATAATACCATAACTTTGATCGATTAGCCAATCTATATAATCCCCCTTTGGTTTAAGTATTCCAATGTGTTACTTAAATCCTGTTTAGCTCCCAGATCTCCAGATCAAAATACAGCACTACATAAATATTATAGGTACATACTTCTTCCTTTCAGTATCTATATATCTTGTCGCCTTCGTGCATTTTCTAATTTCATCCGTTCTTATCCATTTCCTGACAAAACCTTCGTTTTATATCAGGTTTAAATGACCGAAGAAATAGCGAACACTTAAACCAGAGAGGGTTCCGTAAAAATCCTTCCTCTGTAGCAATCCGTTCGATCACACTTGCTGCTGCTCCCAGCTTGCTGTATTCGATCCCGCCTACATATTTCTGTAAGTTTTATCATTTGCCTAAATCCAATAAAATTATCAAACTAATTGAAAAGAGTTACATCTTTCATTTGAAAAACTGGAAATTTGACGCCGTCTAGCTCTAAAAGAAAAAGCTTGTTTTGTTGAACTAATGCCATCAAAGAAATGTGAATATCATCTAAATTAGGATTTAATTCAGGCCATTTTCTACTGGTATTAATAAATTCATAGATTTCCCAGTTAGTAAATTTTACTGGAAAGCCATTTTCAGGTAAATAGTCAAACTCACAAGCAGTTCCTTCTTTTTCAAGACGACATCCAGCGCCATGATACCAGAACTTATACCCACCAATCTCTCCTTTTCTCTCTTTAATAAAATAAGATTCATCCTTATTTTGTTCTTTTATTAGATCTTTATAGTTTTGTATAAACTCGTAATAATCAACTACTATGTTTTCTATATTTTTCATTGAAATAATCCTTTCTGAATATCTTGAACAACACTCTTAAATTTATCAAGAGCCTGTGCCGCATTTAACTCCACAACATTAATCGTTTGGTTATTTTGTATTGCTGCTTTGATCCGATGATGCCCGTCTAAAATATAGGTTTTCCCTTTATGAACATATGTGTATACAGGTCTAGCAAAAATATACGGATCATTAGTCTTCATTTTCTCTGCTATAGAAGTTATTTTCTCAGCTGCTTGTGCTCCTTCTTCAGTAGCAATCAAAGTTTTCAACTTAGCTGGGTTATATTTCGCAATTGACGATGCTCCCCCTCCGCTTATAAATTCACCAGCAATTCCTCCATTGTAATCTCCCTTTATTTTCCCATCACTATCAACTGTATATGTTTTTCCATTCTCAGTATCTTTATAGGTTCTTTCATTCCCAAGAAAATCCCATAGACGACCTAATAGATTGTCTCTTCTATTATAAACCTGTTCTCCTGTTCTGATTTTAACAGATTTACGATTGGGTGGATCTTGCTCTTCAACACTGTTACCATTTCCATCAGAGAAACTTCCATCACCCTGATTAGTCCAAGTTGTCTGACCGTCATTTGATGTATTTAAAAGGTTATCGATAAAAGATTGAGACAACATCCCATCCGGATCAATAAACCTAATAGGGTTATTATTTCCATACACATAGGGTGAATATCTCCTCATTTTATCTGCCAACGGATCTACCACATTCCACCGACCAATCTCCGCATCATAGAACCTCGCTCCGTAATCTAACTCCCCTTCTAAAAAGTAAGTAGCTCCCAAGGTATGCGTACCCACATTCAGGTCAGCTTGCATTTATTCGGAAATAATTTGTCTTTTAGCTGACCTCATGAACCGCATAGCGGTTTCCTTGCCATTATAAAGATACTTACTATTTATACCTCTAGTTTAAGTGTTCCAACGGGTCACTTAAATCCTTTTTTGACCATCAGGTCTCTAGACCACAATACAGCACTAAATAAATGTTATAGAGACATACTTCTTCCTTTCCATATCTACAAATCTATATCTTGTTACCTTCGTGCAGTTTTTAATTTCATTTGTTCTGATCTATTTCCAGACAAAGTCTTCGCTTTATTGGGTTTAAGTGACCGCAGAAATAGCGAATACTTAAACCAGAGGGGTAGCTACTTCTGAAATAAAGCATATACCATACAAAACAAAGCAATAGTCCAAAAAAAGAAAAAAAGAAAAGAGAAACTTTTTGAATACCCTAATTTTTTAGAGACCCTGTTCTGTACAAACGCTATAACAGGAAACGCCAAATATAGAAAAATAAATGTTGTTAGATTATATTCTCCAGGATACGGCAGCTCAATTCTAAAAACATTTAACATAAACATACATAATGAAACATATGATAGAATAGTTCCACAAAGTATTAAAAGGATATTTACTATTTTATACATGACTTTTTAAATTAAAATAGAGTTTAAGTTATCTTCCAAATAATGATTGGATTTCGTCTTTTGTTAATGTCCGCTTTTCTTCTTTAGTATTCTGGATTAATTGCAATATAGTTTTTTGAGAAATCCCTAATGTCGCATCATCAACATTCATATGGTTCATTTTTTCTCCTTTATATTTATCGTTAGTCTTGTTAACATTCACAACATTTTTTCCTGAGTTATAATCACCATGAGAAAGTGTGGGGTCTAGAAGCGTTTTATTCTTTTGAAAAAAATTCAAATTGGCCAAAGTATTATCTGACATTTCTCTATTAACATTATTACTCCAAGGCCCATCAGCTGCATCTACCGTAATCATAAGATTGACATCAATACCTTCTTTTTTAAGCTTTTCTGCTAATTTATCTGCAATAACCCCACCGTAACTATAACCATAAAGAATTACCCTTCCATTAGGAAAAGCTTTAGCATTATCTTTAATATGTTTCAACGCACTTTCAACAATTAAATCAGGAGTATAATAGACACTTGTATATAGCATCATTGTTTCGCCGTTTCTATTATTCAACAAATTATTATACAGCCTCTGTGTAGTCTCTGTGTTCCCTTGAAGAGGCGCCCCTAAAATTCCTCCTGTAAACAAAAGGACAATATCACCCGGATCTTTTCCTTTGATATCTATAAATCTGATAGGATTGTTAAAGGTATAGGAATACGGAGAAATAGATTCATATTTTTCCGCCATTGGATCTACCACATTCCACCGACCAATCTCAGCATCATAGAACCTCGCTCCGTAATCTAACTCCCCTTCTAAAAAGTAAGTAGCTCCCAAGGTATGCGTACCCACATTCAGGTCAGCTTGCATCTCCTTGCCATTATAAAGATACTTACTATTTATACCAGTTACAATAGACTTGGTCTTTCCAAACGGATAGTAATCCTGTTTCTGTACAACCGTTGCAATTGGTGCTGCTGCAGTTCCTGTCTGCTTGATCACCGAGCGAACATTGCCCAGATGGTCGGTCAGGTTATAATGATAGCTGTAGATTCCTGCACTGTTCAGCAAAAAGCCTTCCTCTGTAGCGATTCGTTCGATCACACTGGCTGCTGCCCCCAGCTTGCTGTATTCGATCCCGTCCACATAATCCTGCTCGGTGGTAACAGCTGCAACTGTTGCTGTCTTTTTCAGTTTAGCTCCTGTTGCATCATACAGATAAGCAACTGTTCTTCCTGTTATTGCCGCTGTCTTGGGCAGGTTCAATTGATTGTAGGTGAAGGCCATACCTGTACGGTCCTTGGTCGCATTACCGTTCAGATCATAGGTAAATGTACCAGTCAGTCCGCCTGTCAAAGTGGCCAATCGGTTACTCTTGTTCGTATTGTTGTAAGCATAGGTAATTGTAGTACCACCGTCCCTTGTCAAAGTCTTGATATTACCCATATCATCATAGGTCAATGCCTCACTCATGACCGTACCTGTGCTGGTTCCATTTTTGAGCCTGTTGAGGGCATCATAGGTATAGACAAAGGTGCTATTGGTCGTCGCTGCATGACCCCATAACTGCTGGGCGATATTGCCATTATACTGAGCATTTGTCAATACCGCTGATCCTGCACTGTTCAGGTTATAGTTCAGCTCATAGGTAAACTGCGGAGCAGAGGTCTTGATTCCCCAGCCACGTTCGTTGTAAGCATAGGTTATATTGGTCAGGAAGTTCGTACCACTGTTTTCACTATGGATACCTTTGCTCTTCAGCTGTCCGATTTCATTATACACAAGCTTGCTCTGAAGGATTTCTGTTTGTGCATTCACTTTCTTCTTAGTGGTTAGCAGTCTGCCCACATGGTCGTAATCATTGGTCGTCAGAATGGTTGTTGCCGTTCCGGTCGCTGGGGTATGTACCCGTTTACTGGTCAGCAGTTCTCCAGGAAAGTTATAGGTATTGGTCACATAATCGGTACCACCAAGATGATTTTGGCTTGCAGTCTGGATCACACGACCATAATCGTCGTAATACTGTACTGTCAACAGCGGTGTTGTACCATCATCCTTGTAAACCAGACTTCCTGTTAACAGACCTTTGATCTTCAGACTTTTGGTTATGCCCTGCACAGCTAAAGTCGTGGCACCTGTAAAACTGTAATCGTCATAATAGTTTACCGAAAGTGGAGTGATCGTGATGCCCGTACCTGCTGTAGGAAAAGTTGTTGCTGGCGTTGGATAAGTAGCTGCTCCATTGCGGCTTTCCGACAATGGGCCAGCATGTGTATCCACATAAGTTTCCAGCTGTACTCTTGTCAGCTGTGCTGCATTGGTATTGACATAAAGTCCTGTTGTGGTTACCCTGCCAAAAGCATCATAACGCGTATAGCTCCATTCCTTGCGTCCCCGCTGGTTCGCATCCTGTGTGAGGACAACCTGATCGTTCTTGTTGTAGACCAGGTATTCCCAGCCTTTGCCTGGAATCTTCTTCTCGACCAGTCTTCCTCTACCGTCATATTTGTAGGCATAGAGCAGCTCGTTAAAGTCCGCATTGTTATCTGTAATGGTAGTCGCTGTATATCCTGGTGGGATCACATAGCGCAGATCTCCAAAGTCATCATACACATAATGGGTCTCCAGTTTCTTGGTATCTGTTTCCCAGACGCGCTTCAATACAACACGATCCTCAGAATCTTTATATTCTTCAACTGTTCCCTGTTTACCTGTAGCCTTCACCCAGTTCTCGTCCTTGATGATGGTCTTATATAATGTGCCTGCAGCATAGAATGCCGAGGTCGCTCCTGTTCCTGCAGCAGTGACCGTCCATAGTTTCACATCATTGGCTACATTGGTACTATACTCAGTAACAGCGGTATGGCCTGTGGTAGAAGCAATGGCTACGGTTTCTCTGTTAGCAGCAGGCTGCCAGGCCAGGCCGGGTGCGCCCTGCTGCTGTATCCGGTTCAGCGGGCTGTTCTCAAAAACCGTAACTGAAAACGGTTGATCGGTTTTCTTGACATGGATATCCCAGCCAGTACTCTTATAAAAATTGACCTGGTTAGTTTTAGCAGTGGTTTTATAACTGCCGTTATTGCTCGTCTGCTCGGCATAAGGAAGATATTTCGTGCTCTCCCTGCCGAAGCCGTCGTATTCGATATGCTGTACGATATCCTTATAACCGGGACTGGCCATCAGCTGGACGGTCTGTAACGGTCTGCCCAGCCCATCGAAATATTGAACTGTACGGTTTTCCTGTTTGATCGTACGGGTATTGTTCAGTTTGGCCAGGGTAACCGTATCACGGAAGGTTCTGGTCTGTATATAGTTCTGCCCTACAGTCGGTGTACTCACCACATTGGGAACAGTCTGCCCATGTGCAGCATGTAGCATCGGGGCCAATAAAAATGTCAAAAGAAGCTTTCTCATCATCTATGTCGTTAATTGGCCTTATAATGATAATCAATGGTTGTGTTGATGTACTTGAACTGGTCAAGAACAGTTTTCAGGCGTTGCATGCCATCGTATTCATAATACTCGGTAACCCCTCGTGGATCGGTCTTGCTGGTCATGCCCACCAAAGGTTTATAGGTATAACTGGTCACCATGGCTTTAGAAAGACTGGCATGGGTACGCAATGTATTCATGGCTGTATTGATTGTTGCTTCCGAAACGGTCAATGCGTTGAGATTATTAATAGTGGTTTGCCCCAGTACCGCCAATACTTCCGTATAGGTCGCATTCTTGATCTCGGCTATCGGATATTGTCCTCCGTAACCCCACAGGTAGCTTGTTGTCTGTGTTCCGTTAGTTTGAGTATTGATATTACCAAAATTATCCATAGCAATGTTTTCAACGACTAATTCTTCGGGCAGACTGCCTCTTTGAACTGTAAACTTTTCAGGTCTGTACACCTTCCCGTTATTCAGCCAGTCTTTATAATAAATATTTTGCGTAAAAGAAACATTGGAATCCACCTTTTCCACCTTTTTTACCACCTTGGATAAAATGTGTTTGTTGACCATGCCGACATATACCGTGGAAGAGAGGTCTGTTGGATAGAAATAATTCGTCGTGCTCACTTTTCCGTTGCTCATTGTTCTTTTCTCCTCTGTGGGTTCGGCATGGACTGGATTCAGATAGCTGTAATTCACGGTATTCTTTACAGGATTGCTGCCATTTAGATCATACACAACATTTTCCTGAGATTCAAGAACAGGCCAACCTCCGCCATAGGTATATACATTGACATCCCATCCGGAGAGTACCTGTGGCATGCTAATAACATTTGGATCCGTCTCTCCCGGTCTTTCCCATTTCTTTCTGATCAGGTAATTTTCAATAAATGCACCCTGACTTAATACGTTGTATGTATTAAATTGTTCACTTACCTTCTGAACGGCTCCATTAACATCTTTTTTAAATACCAGACTTCGAACTTCTTTTCCATTGAGGTCTGCACTCAAATTTTGAGAAGAGCTCATCATCGGTGCATTTAAAATTGCCTGTAGATAGGCCACATTATTATAGGCTGTAAACTCATGCTCAATTCCTGAATTGAAATTGGGATCTTTGCTTTCCAGCACATATTTATAGGCCATAGGAGACCCACCAAAAGCTTGGGGAAGTGGAGTACTGCTTGACTGAACAGATAGCAGATTACAGACTGTTGATGCTTCTCCCCATATTGGAGCACCACTTGGTTTATAGGAAACGCACCAACCTCCTTTCATATTCGATTCAAAAATTCCTCCGCCCATACTCCCAACTCCCGAAGATTTTGTGCCATCAGCTAAGGAACAGTATTTAAAATACCGGGATTCTGTTTTATTGGTGACCGGATCAAATGAAGAAATTTTGGAAACCCGAATGCCACTTGCTGGCTTATTGACATCAATATCAGTTGTTTTGGGATCATAAGCTAGGTAAGCAGAAATACTGTTTGTACGTCCGTAGGCTGTAACTTTTAACTGATAGGTCTGACCCAGTTCAAGTGAAACTGGCTGGGATAGATTAACATATCCCCACACGTCCTGTTTAAATACCCTCGTAGCTCCCTTAAAAAATTCCAGTGTAGCAACCCTACGATCTAGATCCTGTGCTGGCCAATATTCGGGATCATCAGCAGAAGGAGCTCCCGGGCTTAATTCGACACGATAAGAAATATTCACTGTTTGAGTCTGTTCAGGTACAAAGGTGGAGGAAACACTTTTACCGGTCATCTGACTGAGACCGTCTGTTACCGCAGAAACAGTAGATGTACTGGTCTGCTGTTCAGAAACATGTATGTCATGTCCTTCATAAAAATACTCGTCAAATCCTCCCGTGGGATAGGTTATTTTATTTAAAGCACCTCTTATCGCATAATTTGCATCGGGCGATCGGTTTGCTCCCTGATCCCCGTTTTTATAATTCTGGTAACCATTAAATTTTGGAAATAAATTGATATTACTGAGAATGCCATTGTCAAAACCGTAAAAATCAAGTCCCTTATAAGTGATATCCCGTACATCCATCGGTGATAGATAGCTAAAGATATAATTTTGAGGTAACAGGTTCGGACTAGCTGGAACCGGTAAAATCTTTAGCGTATCCAGATAGAATTTCCCGTTGGTAGGTACATTACTGTAAATAAAGGCGAACTGTTTCAACAAACTTGTTCCATAATTCAGCTTCACATTTTTTAGCCGATTGTCACCACTTGCATCTGGTCTGGATTCATATTCGAAATCAAGGGATTCCCCTTTGCTTGTTGTTATTTTGGACAGGTACTTGGTATCATAATAAATGGTCGGAATATATAAACCTCCTATAGCTTCTTGGCAGTAGCCACAATAGTCTGTAATCGGATTAATACCATTATGAAAGGTTGGTTCCAGATGCACGGATTGTTGCATCGGCAGGTTATTTTTGATATAGATGGAGCTGTACTGAAAGTTGATGCTATTTCCCTCTGGTGATAAGATCTTGGTCAGGAACCAGGCTGTTTTACTGATTTTCTGTTTAGGACCCTGAGAAGGGTTTAAATTAATCTCCCTTGTTTTCTCAATGGCCAGTTGCTCTCCAAAATAGTACTGGATACCGAGTCCATTGGTGATCATGAACTGCTCAATTTTACCTGAAGTATAGACGATGTCGATCTTGACATTAGAATGGGATATGAGTCGAGGGATTTTATTCGCATCAATAAAGAACTGCCCGGAAATATCTCCAGCTGCAAAAGAAAAAATATCATGCTCGGTATCATTGCCATATAAATTTGCGGATTCGAGGTAGGTAAGTTCTCCCTGGTCTAAACTGTTAAAATCCGGAGGGCTAAGAAAAGTACTTTCATCATCTGGTTCGTCCTTTACTACCCGGCTTACCATGCCAGAAAACAGGGTAGACCATCCCAGACCGACCCGACTTGGAATATCACTGACCCGAATGCCGTTATTTGAATATTTCAGACTAAGGGGAAAATTAATGTCGCCGATCTTTATCGTATAGAGAGGAACGTCCACTTTTGATGATCCTGTAAACAATTCGGTTCCCAGTTGCGAGATCCTTCCCAATTCTGATACCTCGGGAGAGGGTGGAATTTCGATGCCTTTCTGCATCAGGGGTTTGCCACTTTGAGAATAAGTCTTATCTGTTACAAGCAATAACAGTCCCATAAAAATGAGCTCTGAAAAATATTTAATCTTCATATAAAAGGTAATAGTAAAAGTGTGCGTTTAATCGGCTAACAAGATATTAAACACTTAGAATTGCCAAATCTAGTAAAAAAATAAAACATAAAAAAATATCAAAATCTTTAAGTTAATAAATTCAAAAAACACTTCTAATTCAACAGTTTAAAAAATAAATTTTTAAGCACAAGAAAATATATGCTAAGGTTAAATACTAAAGTTTTCTTGACAGTTACTTTTCGTTGGTTATATTTTCTAGAATCAAAATTATAGAAAGCAGCCCCTATAGCAACAGGATTAAATGAAAATATAAGCGTTCTTCCGCTCTTAGGCTAAGTTTATGATGATATTTTGATAAAAATACTGCAATATTAGATGCAACCATATCCAACGATCAACAATTGTCAAAAGTAGTGTAGCATAATCATTCGGATTTACGGGAATCCGTAAGAGAGGGCGATCATCAAAGTTGATAGATACGCTATTTTTCAGCTCATAGTATAACGGTACTTGTTGAAAAATCTCCCTGTAGACCATCCTCTAATCTAAAGAAAGATCGGAATGAAAAGGAGCTAGGGATTGTGAGTTAGCTTGGAACAAAAGAACAGCATCAAGGCACCCTGTTTAAGACTCTCTACGAGTCGAAACTGTTGCTTGTGTTGTTGTTGCTCATCGCTAGGGGTAAATGCAGTCTAGCGCCTTAATCTGCTGAAAGAAATAGATGTAGACACGTTATCATAGGATGGAATACTAAAATGGCAAGATAAACCTCGGATAACTAAAAAAGATATGACTGAACTGTCTCTAAGAAACAATCAGACTGCATCTGTTATCGATAATACTTCGAAGCTTCAGAAAGCTTTTTTGTCTCGTCCTAAAAAAACTATACATCAGACTTATTAATTCTTAAATAGTACTTTAGAAGATGTCAATAGAAAAAGCGGACAAGAAATTTGGGCGATATTATTTAGACTCCTTTAAACGGGAAGTGGTATCCGAGGTTGAACGTGAAGGGAATTTAGCTTTAGTCTGTAGCCGTCATGGAATAAGTTATAAATCTATACATACCTGGTTGAAACAATATGGGAGTATTTCTTATCAACAGAATAAGATTAAACTACGTAGCCTTTGCGAACGGGAGGGTATAGCCAGGGAGATCGTTTCGGGCCATATCAATATAGAGGAGGCGATGCTGAAATATAATGCGAGGAATCGTGATACAGTGAATATGTGGATCCGTCATTATAAACTCAGGCAGCAGGAACTGATAGATTTATTGCCTGCTGAGATCCCCTCAGCAGAGAGAGAATTTGTATCCTCTAATATTGCCACCGATGCTTTAAAGCTGGCGGAGCTGAAAATCAGGTCACTGGAAATAATGCTTGATATTGCAAGTAAAGAATTCCATGTGGACATCAGAAAAAAGTTTGGGGCCAAACCGTGATCACGCTCCGGTTACAGGAACCGGATGTAAGTGTTAAAACACTATGTTCACTGTTTGGCAAGACCAGACATGCCCATTATGATTATCTGTGGGGCCTTGAACGTGATATTCTTCTTCAGGATGTTGTGCTACGGGAAGTAGGTCAGATCAGGGCTGACCTACCAAAGCTGGGCACCAGAAAACTGCATTTTTTGCTAAAGGACCCGTTGTTGAAACATGGCATATCTATAGGACGGGACTATCTGTTTGATCTGCTCTGCAGCCGTGGGATGCTTGTCAAAAGGCGCCGAAGGCGCAGCATTACTACAGATTCCAATCACTGGATGCACAAATATGACAACCTGATCCAGGAAATAGAAATCATCCGTGCCGAACAGGTCTGGGTGAGTGATATTACCTATCTGACCCTGAACAACTCATTTGTGTACCTGAGTTTGATCACGGATGCTTATTCTCATCAGATTATGGGTCATCGGGTGCAAAATGATCTCTCGGCAGCAGGTTGCATCGGGGCCCTGGAGATGGCTGTATTAAAAAGGACAACACCCCATTTATCGCTGGTCCATCATTCAGACCGCGGGTCACAGTACTGCAGTAAATCTTATATAGATATATTGAGAACGCAAAAAGTAGCCGTTAGTATGACCCAGAACGGAAGTCCTTATGATAATGCCATTGCAGAAAGGATCAACGGCATTCTTAAATCAGAGTTTGAAATAGAGCGAAATACGGGATCTATGATACAATTACGGGATAAAATAGACCATGCCATCAACATCTATAATAACCTTAGGCCCCATGACAGCTGTGAATCACTTACCCCAAACCAGGCACATCTAAAAACCGGGGTCTTAAACAAAAATTGGAAAAACTACAGAAAAGTCAACTGGGAACGTAAAAAACAAGAAAGTGTAAATGCTAAAAACAGCACTTCAATTGATATAGGGGACTCTTCGACCGCTATATCAACTGAAGTCGCCGAAGGCTTAATCCAATTCAAAATACAAGAAATGAAGCAAACATAAAAAGCAGAGAAAAATTAACTACATTACTGAAATATCCGAATGTATAGCCATTTCAGTACTATGAAAATAGTGTATAGTTATTATAGGATTGTATGCACAAGGTGTATAGCTAATCTAGGATAATCAATCAAATGCTGTATAGCCAATTCAGGACGAGACAAAGAAAGCTTTTTCTCTACCTTCCATACTATTCCTAGGTAGGGCTAAAGCAGTGCCTAAGTAGTGCCTAAGCAGGGGATAAGCGTAGACTAAGCGTACATACAGTATTAAAAGTATACCTAAAACGCACTATCAACGCACTTAGTACGCACTTACCATCTCTAAATATCGTGCTCTCTTGAATAACGCTTTATCTACGCTTATACCCTGTAGTATCCCTGCTTAGGGACTGGATCAATAGCTGATATGTAAACCGTACCAACTCCTAACCAACTTCGGACTTTCTTCTAACTCCCAATACAGAAATACCGCTGTTGCACCGCCTTTTTACCATAGCTGCATCGGGAAAAACGCGGTGCAACAGCGGTAAAACAGCGTTCCGGGTGTAGTAAAACTCCGAAGTTGGTTAGAAGAAAGTACGAAGAAGGTACGAATAAGACTACTACAAAAACAGAGGTCAAAAAAAAGCGCTTACCGGTTATCCGATAAGCGCTTTTTTATAGTTTAAATCCAATGCTTACAATTGTGAAACACGGATCGTATTCGTTTTTCCTTTTTCAATCAACGGAGTTGAAGCCGTATTGATAATAATTGAACCTGGTGTGATATAATTGTTTTTAACAATAAATTTGTTGACATCATGAATAGAACCATCGATACTATCAAATTTGTCGTAAACAAAGGTTTTAACACCCCATAATAAGCTCAGTTGACGTACTAATTTTTTGGTTCCTGTGAACACCATGATATCCGCATTAGGTCTGTAACTCGCAATTTCAAATGCCGTAGCACCAGAAGAAGTTAAGACTGCGATAGCAGAAGCATCAGTTTTCTTAGCTAAATAGACAGAAGAAGCACAGATCGCATCAGGAATTTTTGTGCCATCACTGATTTCACTAACTTTCTCATTATAATACGGATAAGAAGTTTGTTCCACGTGAATAATGATTTTACTCATCGTTTCAATAACAATTTCAGGAAACTCTCCAACAGAAGTTTCACCACTTAACATAACCGCATCAGCACCATCGATCACCGAGTTAGCAACATCATTTACCTCCGCACGAGTGGCGCGAGGAGTCGTGATCATACTTTCCAACATTTGCGTCGCGATGATAACCGGTTTTGATAAATCTCTACATTTCTGAACGATTATTTTTTGTAAACCAGGTACTTCTTCCATTGGCAATTCAACACCCAAATCACCACGAGCCACCATGATTGCATCTGTTGCCTCAATGATGGCATCAATGTTTTCAATAGCTTCTGGTTTTTCAATTTTAGCAATTACGCGGGCATGACTTCCTTTTGCCGCAATGATTTTTTTACACTGAACGATATCGTCAGCCGATCGAACAAACGACATGGCAATCCAATCCGCACCATGATCTAATGCAAAATTTAAATTATCCAAATCCTCTTCTGTTAATGAAGGAATGGAAACTTTTGTATTGGGTAAGTTAACACCTTTACGAGATGTCAAAACACCGCCGTGTACAACTTCACATGTAACGGTATCTTTATGGTTGGTATTTAATACACGTAACTGCAATTTTCCGTCATCCAATAGGATGATTTCGTTTGCTTCTACGTCATTCGGGAAATTTTCATAGGTGATGTAGATGGTTTTTTCGTCACCGATCAACTCATGTGTTGTAATTTCTAATTGTGAGCCATTTACTAAAATTGCTCCACCTTCTTTCATTTTTCCTATTCTGATTTTAGGCCCTTGAAGATCGGCTAAAATAGCAACGTTAAAATGAGTTTCTTCATTGATCGCATTGATGGTGTCAATAACCTTTAAATGATCTTCTTGACTACCGTGAGAGAAATTTAAACGACAAACGTCAACACCTTTTGCAATCATATTTGTTAACACTTGCTTATCAGCAGATGCAGGGCCTAATGTTGCAACAATTTTAGTCCTTTTTTGAACTTTTTCCATTATAATTTTTTTTATACTTTGTACCTTAAATATATATAATTCAACTTGTATTGAATTATAAAACTCGTTTATTACGAGGTGATTTAGATTGAAAACGTGTACAATATACACTATTAAAGTCTGCTAAAATATCAGATTTTCTTTAGATTTCAATATTTTTGGTGATATTTCTTTTACAAACACAACTTCAGGGATTTTATTAATGCTTTTTACGATCCGATCTAAGTCATCTTCATTGATGTAATTTTTTATAATAATGAAATAATCAAAATTAGCATGTTCAGGGATGAGCAAGCTTCCTTCAATGCTTTTATTGTTGATTAAGTAGTATTCGGTTTGAAATTTAGTGTTGATATACCAGAAGGTTGTGAAATGATTTATTGTTTTTTTTGTCTGATCGAAAATAATATGATATTCCAGTTCTTCGGCGGATTTTTGTTTCAGTTTTCGATTATGATCGAATTTATCTTCTTTCCCTCTAACAAAATCTAATGAAGTGATTTTGTTAATAAAATGACAGAGGCGATAATCTTTCAAAGGACACGATATAGCAATCAAGACAAAGTCTAATTCTGCGTCAAATTCCAAGTCCCATTTTAGTATCGTTTTGTTATTCAAAGTGAAAATCTATGCTTGTGTTCATGACGAAATTACAAAAAAATGCTTCAAAACCAGTGAATTTAATGTAAAATTTGAATTAATTGAATTCTAGTTTGTACATATTAGGAATTATTGTTATACTTGAAGAAGGTTAGTTTATAGCTACTTAAGGGTGTAAACATACCAGGGTGAAAAATAATTTGACAATCTAAAAATCAAATGGAGTTTGATATTTGATGAAATTTATTTTTCTTTGCACAGATTTATTAAACAATTAAACTATAAAATCATGTCAGATATCGCTTCAAGAGTAAAAGCAATTATCGTTGAAAAATTAGGTGTAGACGAAAACGAAGTAACACCAGAAGCTTCATTCACTAATGATTTAGGTGCAGATTCACTTGATACTGTAGAGTTAATCATGGAGTTTGAAAAAGAATTCAACGTTGCTATTCCTGATGACCAAGCTGAAACTATTGGAACAGTAGGTCAAGCAATCACTTATTTAGAAAAAAACGTTAACTAACTAATTTAATTAGGCCAAATCGTATAAATGGAGCTTAAAAGAGTAGTAGTAACAGGATTAGGCGCTCTTACACCAATTGGTAATACTGTTTCAGAGTACTGGAACAATTTACTAGCTGGTGTAAGCGGGGCTGCTCCCATTACGCATTTTGATGCGTCAAAATTTAAAACCCAATTCGCTTGTGAAGTGAAGGGGTTTGATCCACATGAATTTATGGATCGCAAGGAAGCTCGTAAGGTAGACCCTTTTGTACAGTATGCTATTGCAGCATCTGATGAAGCAATCAAGGACGCTGGTTTAATTTTTGAAAATTTAGATACGAATCGTATCGGAGTCATTTGGGGATCAGGAATTGGTGGTTTGACCACTTTTACTGATGAAGTAGCAAATTTTGCTAAAGGGGATGGAACACCACGTTTCAATCCTTTCTTTATTCCTAAAATGCTTGTCGATATTGCTCCGGGACATATTTCAATGCGACATGGTCTGCGAGGACCTAATTTTTCTGCTGTCTCTGCGTGTGCTTCTGCAACAAATGCCATGATCGATGCTTTCAACTATATTCGTATGGGTAAAGCTGATGTGATCGTTACAGGTGGATCGGAAGCGACCATTAATGAAGCTGGAATCGGTGGATTTAATGCGATGCATGCACTTTCAACAAGAAATGATGATCCTAAAACAGCTTCACGTCCTTTTGATAAGGACCGTGATGGTTTTGTTTCTGGTGAAGGTTCTGGTGCGATCATATTAGAAAGTCTAGAACATGCTTTGGCGCGTGGAGCTAAAATATATGCTGAAATTGGAGGTGGTGGTATGAGTGCCGATGCACATCATATTACAGCTTCTCATCCAGAAGGATTGGGCGCTAAACTTGCCATGACTATGGCAGTTAATGACGCGGAGTTGAATTTTTCTGATATTGACTATATCAACGTACATGGAACTTCTACTCCTGTAGGTGATATTAGTGAAACAAAAGCTATTGTGGATTTATTTGGTGAACATGCCTATAAATTGAACATTAGTTCGACAAAATCGATGACAGGTCACCTGCTAGGTGCGGCTGGAGCGATTGAGACTATTGCTTCTATTTTAGCGGTTCAAAATGATATCGTACCTCCAACGATCAATCACTTTACTGATGATCCTGAATTGGACAATAAGTTAAATTTTACATTTAATAAAGCCCAAAAACGCATTGTAAATGCTGCAATGAGTAATACTTTTGGATTTGGTGGACACAATGCTACTATTGTAGTGAAAAAATACAAAGGATAATATTACTTATTAAAAGTTATTAAAATAATTGGGATGCAACAGGTTTTTTTTAAACCTGTTGCCCTTTTTTTAGATAAAGATGCCTTTTTCAAGGATTTATAAACTATATTTTTCTTCTGACAAAGCTTATGTTAGAAAGTTAAAGAACCTATTGGGTTTTGTACCAGGTAATATACGGCTGTATCAAATGGCTTTCAGACATAAGTCTGTCGCTGTAACGATAAAGGAAGGATCGAAAAATAGTAATGAGCGATTGGAGTTTTTGGGAGATGCCATCTTAGGTTCAGTGGTAGCTGAACTGCTTTTTAAAAAATATCCCTATAAAGATGAAGGTTTTTTGACTGAAATGCGATCCAAAATCGTAAGTCGGGTGCATTTAAATCAACTTTCTCGAAAATTGGGGCTTAACGAACTGATTCAATTTGATGCCAGAATGATCAGTTTCCCAAACAAACAAGGTTCTCTACTCGGAGATGCTTTTGAAGCACTAATTGGTGCTGTTTATCTGGATAAAGGATATATTTTCACCAAAAATTTTCTATTAAACCGTATTATCAAGCCGCATGTTGATATCCATTTATTGGAACAAACAGAAACAAATTTTAAAAGCCGTTTGATCGAATGGTGTCAGCATAAAGGAAAAGAAGTGGTCTTTAATCAAATCGATAATCCGCCCGGAGAATCGAGTAAAATGTTTTCTATTGAAGTTGTCGTCCAAGGAGAAGTGTGCGGAATAGGACAAGATTTTAATAAAAAAAGTGCTGAAAAAACAGCTGCCGAAAAAGCATGCGAATATTTAAAAATTTTAGAAATAGACTAAGCTTTTTTCTCTTAATTTCCAATAAATCCTTCTTAAATATTAACTTTGCCGAATGGCAATAGTAAAACCTTCTTTAGCAAAAGGCACACGTGACTTTTCACCTGCCGAAATGCTTAAACGTAATTATATTTTTAATACCCTAAAACGTGTTTTTAAAAAATATGGTTATAGTGAAATACAAACCCCTTCTTTTGAAAATCTACAGACACTGACCGGGAAATATGGTGATGAAGGAGATAAGCTAATCTTTAAAATATTAAATTCTGGAGACTATTTAAGTAAAGCTCCTGTAGATTTATTAGAGACAAAATCTTCGACTAAATTGATCAGCCACATTTCTGAAAAAGCTTTGCGTTATGATTTAACCGTGCCCTTTGCTCGCTACGTTGTCATGCACCAAAACGATATTGCATTACCCTTTAAACGTTTTCAGATACAGCCTGTCTGGCGTGCAGATCGCCCACAGAGAGGTCGCTATCGCGAGTTCTATCAATGTGATGTGGATGTCGTTGGATCAGATAGCTTACTGAATGAAGCAGAGTTTGTACTCATTTATCAAGAAGCATTACAACAATTAGGGTTAAAAGATTTTACGATCAAGATCAATAATCGGAAAATTCTTTCTGGTATAGCCGAAGTGATTGGTAAACCAGAGCTTATCGTCGATATGACAGTTGCCATTGATAAATTAGATAAAATAGGATTAGAAGGAGTCAATAAGGAATTGCTGGAACGAGGTTTTACGCTCTCTGATGTAGAAACATTGAAACCTATTATTTTGCTAGAAGGATCAAATGCGGAGAAGTTATCTGCTTTGGAATCTGTATTGGCAACATCAGCAATAGGGTTGAAAGGAATTGCTGAAATTAAAGAAACGTTTGATTATATCGCTAAGTTAGACGTTTCACAAGAAGTATTGCAGCAGTATGTGGAGGTAGATATCACCTTGGCGCGTGGTTTAAACTATTATACCGGTTGTATTTTTGAGGTGAAAACCAATGAAGTTGCCATGGGTAGTATAGGCGGTGGAGGTCGATATGATGATCTGACAGGCATGTTTGGGTTGCAGGGATTAACAGGTGTAGGTGTATCTTTTGGAGCAGATCGTATTTACGATGTACTTGAAGAATTAAACCTGTATCCACAAGAGAAAGGCGATTCGACCAAATTGCTGATTGTGAACTTTGATAAATCTGCAGAAACCTTTACGTTGCCTTTATTGAATCGTTTACGTCAAGCTAACATTGCCGTGGAGTTGTATCCTACAGCTGCGAAACTGAAAAAACAAATGAGCTATGCAGATAGTAAAGGTATTCCTTTTGTTTTATTGGTAGGAGAAGAGGAGGTATCTTCAGGAGAACTTTCGTTAAAAGATATGCAAACTGGTGATCAGGTAAAAATTACTGCCTCATCTTTGCTAGAAAAATTGCGTTAAAATCAAAGTTGTTACAAAATAGGAGAAGCCAAATGATTATAAAGTCATTTGGCTTTTTTGTTTCCTGTTTTTTAAATTTACTAAATTAAGCCAGTCATTTATTTGGCTTTACTGTTATATAGTTTAAATCAAATGTTTTAGAACTGTCGAAAACTGGAATAAAATTTGATTTTCTGTCCAAAATATCACCCAAATTCATTAGATTTGTAGACAAGATTAGTAAGAAATTCAAAACTTTGAAATGAGTTCAACACCTATAACAAAAGAAACATATTTAGAGTGGTATAGATCTATGCTGCTTATGCGTAAGTTTGAAGAAAAAACAGGTCAACTGTATGGACAACAAAAAATTCGTGGTTTCTGTCACTTGTACATTGGACAAGAGGCAGTAGTAGCGGGTACGATGTCTGTTATAAAAGCGGAAGATTCTTTAATAACAGCTTATCGTGATCATGCACATGCAATCGCAAAAGGCGTGTCTGCAAATGCATGTATGGCAGAAATGTTTGGAAAAGCAACAGGATGTTCAAAAGGTAAAGGTGGTTCTATGCACTTTTTCTCAAAAGAACATAAAATGATGGGTGGCCATGGAATCGTTGGAGGTCAAATTCCTTTAGGTGCTGGAGTTGCTTTTGCTGAGAAATATTTGGGAACAACGAATGTGAATGTGTGTTACATGGGCGATGGTGCTGTTCGTCAAGGTGCTTTTAATGAGACTTTGAATATGGCCATGTTGTGGAAATTACCAGTAATTTTTGTTTGTGAAAACAATGGTTATGCCATGGGTACTTCCGTTGGACGTACAACAAATATGCAAGATATCTACAAAATGGGTCTAGGTTTTGATATGCCTTGTGCACCAGTAGATGGAATGGACGTTGTCGCTGTTCACAATGCCATGGACGAAGCTGTTCAACGTGCCCGTGCTGGAGAAGGACCAACTTTCTTAGAAATCCGTACCTATCGTTACAAAGGACATTCAATGTCTGATCCTGCGAAATATCGTACAAAAGAAGAATTAGAAGAATACAAAGGACGCGACCCGTTATTGGCAACTAAACATGCGATTGTAGAAAACAATTATGCTGATGAAGCGTGGTTTGCTGAAGTTGATGCTGAAGTGAAAAGTATCGTGGATGAATCTGTGAAATTTGCTGAGGAATCTCCATTCCCTACAGCAGATGAGTTGTACAAAGATGTATATGTGCAAGAAGATTATCCATTTATATTAGATTAATACATTTACTTTAACTAGATAAAAAATACAATGGCTGAAGTAGTAAGAATGCCTAAAATGAGCGATACCATGACAGAAGGTGTTATCGCAAAATGGCACAAACAAGTTGGTGATAAAGTGAATTCTGGGGATTTAGTTGCTGAAATCGAAACGGATAAAGCAACAATGGATTTTGAATCCTACCAAGAAGGAACGCTTTTATATATTGGTCCTAAAGAGGGTGAAGCAGTAGCAATTGATGCTGTTATCGCTGTATTGGGAGAGCCAGGTGAAGATTTTCAAGCATTGTTAAGTGCAGATGCTCCAAAAACTAGTGCGACTGAAAAAGAAAATGAAACAAAAGAAGAGGTTTCAACTTCTTCAGAAGATGCTTCTACAACGAAACCTACTGCAGATGCTAGTGTAACAGCAGAATCATTAGGTGTTACGGTTATCACCATGCCTTTGTTAAGTGATACGATGACAGAAGGTGTGATTGCACAGTGGAACTTTAAAGTAGGGGATACCATCAAATCTGATGATGCGATTGCAGACGTAGAGACGGATAAAGCGACAATGGAAGTTACTGCTTATGCAGATGGAACATTATTGTATGTTGGTCTTGAAGCTGGACAAGCTGCTAAAGTAAATGATATCATCGCGATCGTTGGTCCTGCGGGAACAGACGTTACTCCGCTATTGAATCAAAAATCGACTGCAGCACAACCTGTTGCTGCAGAATCAAAACAAGAGTCAAAAACGGAAACTGCTGCTCCAGTGGCTACTGAAAGCGCTACTGTAGCAGATGATGCTCGCGTAAAAGCTTCTCCTTTAGCACGCAAAATAGCGAAAGATAAAGGCATCAATTTAAACGATATCAAAGGTTCTGCTGATGGTGGACGTATCGTGAAAAAAGATGTTGAATCATTTGTTCCTACAGCAAAAGCTGCTCCTGCTCAAGCAAGTTCACCTGCTGCTGCGACAGAAACAAAAACAATCAGTTTACCGACTTACGTAGGTGAAGAAAAATATACAGAAGTAGCCGTTTCGCAAATGCGTAAAACAATTGCGCGTCGTTTAGGTGAAAGTTTATTCACAGCTCCACATTTTTACTTAACCGTAAGTATTGATATGGAAAATGCAATGATTGCACGTACACAAATTAATGAAGTGGCGCCTGTGAAGGTTTCATTCAACGATATCGTTGTTAAAGCGGTTGCAGTTGCTTTGAAGAAACATCCTGCAGTAAACTCTTCCTGGAAGGGCGATAAAATCCGTTTCAATGAACACACAAACATTGGTGTTGCTATGGCCGTTGAAGATGGTTTGTTAGTACCAGTTGTACGTTTTGCTGATGGTAAATCATTGTCACATATCTCCGCTGAAGTGAAAGATTTTGCACAAAAAGCGAAAGCTAAAAAATTAACACCAGCAGATTGGGAAGGTTCTACATTCACCGTTTCTAATTTAGGAATGTTTGGTATTGATGAGTTTACATCAATCATCAACTCACCTGATGGAGCGATTTTATCTGTAGGTGCCATTCAACAAGTTCCTGTCGTTAAAAATGGTGCTGTTGTACCAGGAAATGTGATGAAATTGAGTTTAGGTTGCGATCACCGTGTGGTAGATGGCGCAACAGGAGCACAATTCTTACAAACGTTAAAAGCTTTATTAGAAAATCCAGTAAGATTATTAGCTTAATTTTACTTCGAATAAATTGTATAGAAAGGTCACTTCATATTAAAGTGACCTTTTTTATTGTTTTTTTTTCTTTTTTAATACTAAAATGAGCATTTTAGCATTTATACAATAGTAAAAAAGTAGAATCTTATACATAGTGAAATTATATATCATAAAAGGTCTTGTTGCCGTTCTTTTGGTAACAACAATATCGTGCAGCTCGAAAGAAGAAAAGCAAAAAAAAGCACTAGTTGAGCAGGCAAAAACAGATAGTTTAAAGCTCATATACAATCCCGCAAATGCAGATCCAAAAATTGAAGCATTCATGCAAAATCTACATAAAAAGGTAGGTTTCAATGGTAATGTTTTAATCGCTAAGGATGGAAAGATTCTCTATCAAAATTCAT
The DNA here is from genome assembly GCF_021442025.1 of Sphingobacterium sp. SRCM116780. Lineage (NCBI taxonomy): Bacteria > Pseudomonadati > Bacteroidota > Sphingobacteriia > Sphingobacteriales > Sphingobacteriaceae > Sphingobacterium > Sphingobacterium sp. SRCM116780. The sequence continues at coordinate 3,366,093 of NZ_CP090446.1, read as the reverse complement.
TTGGTTGGGCAAATTACCTTTTAAAGGATAGTTTGAAAATTGATTCTAAATTTGAGTTGGCCTCTGTTTCAAAACCATTAACAGGTATTGGTATTTTAAAACTGGTAGAAGAAGGGAAATTAAAGTTAACACAGACGGTGAATGACTTCTACCCAGACTTTCCTTATACAGGAGTAACAATAAAACAGCTGTTGTCTCATCGTTCTGGATTACCGAACTATGTATACTTTTCAGATGAACATTGGAAAGAAAAAAAGAAAGGGATGACCAATCAAGATGTCATGAAAATGCTGACAGAGTTTAAACCGAACCGTTATGGTAAGCCAGATGGTAAGTTCTTTTATAACAACTCCAATTTCATGGTGTTGGGGGCTATTATTGAAAAAGTGACAAATAAAAGCTATGCTGAATGGATGAAGGAGAATGTCTTTGACCCAGCAGGTATGACCAATACAGTAGCTCTGTCGAAAGCAGTTTATGAAAAAATTCCAACAGATGTTGTTGGTCATGATCGCGTTTGGAGAAGATCTGTTGTTCAAAATTTTCAAGATGGTCCTTTGGGAGATAAGGGAATCTACAGTACGGTAAGAGATCTTTATAAGCTAGACCTCGCGTTGAATGAAGGTCGGATATTGAAAAAGGAAACATTAGATTCCGCATATGTGGATCGCGCAATGACAAAAAAAGGAATTTTTGGTTATGGACGAGGCTGGCGAACCTTTCATCATAATGACGATCTTGTGATCTATCATACAGGATGGTGGCATGGATTTCGCAATCTATACGTAAGAGATTTAAAAAACCATATTACCATTGTCTTGTTATCAAATATGACCAATGGCAGTTTAGTAAAATTGGATGAACTGTATAAAATATTAGGTATGCCTATCTTACGAAAAGGCGCCTACAATGATGCAGGTAATGTTGCTGATGATGTTTAATGAATGAAGATGAAAAAGACGTTAATTATAGGAGCGAGTACCAATCCTGAAAGATATTCTTATAAGGCAGCTTATAAATTAACGCAACATGGACATGATATCGTCAATATTGGTTTGAAAAAAGGAGAAGTCGCTGGGGTAGAGATTGAAAAAAAAGGTCTTATCCATGATGACATCGATACCGTGACGATGTATGTTAGTGCCGCTAATCAAAAGGAATATTATGATTACATTTTAGCAACGAAACCAAAACGTATTATTTTTAATCCTGGAGCTGAAAATAGCGAATTAACAAAACTAGCGCAAGAGGTTGGCATTCAAACTGAAAATGCATGTACATTAGTGTTGTTAAGTACGAATCAATATTAGCTATCCGATGATAAAATAGACTTTTGATATAACACAGCGATACGCTGATTGTAAATAGAGTGGTTATCGTGTAACAAAAATAATAAAGAAGTAAAACGGAAAGGAAGATAGCCTGCTAATTGTCTATCTCCTATCCATTTAAAACAAAAAAGTTGGTCATCAGTGGCCAACTTTTTTGTTTTAAACGCTAAATCCTCTAAAACGATTGCGTAAGTTTTGCTTGTGTCTCTACTAAATAAAGCACATTTTTAGAGTCCAATTGAAGCTTTATTTATGATTATCCATAGCAGCATACCGCTCACAAACTGTAATGAACTAAACCTGATAGCCTCGGGTGAACCTGTGAATCCTGCTGGAAACAAAACAGGACGAACCAAGCTTGCGCGTTCACGAGATAAATATACCCAGGATAGCTTTATCATTTTTCGGATGATATTACTTTCCTGTAGTTTATTCCTTGCAAATTTTAGTTTTGCTCAACAAATTTTAAATAAACATCTCTCCGCAACGGTATTGACTAAGCTGGTGGATAACATCGATGATTGGCGCTTGAAAAAAAGGGCAGAATGGCTTCAAGACATTCAACAGTTGCCGGATACCGAGAAGATTCGCATGGTTAAAAAAGCAGAACAGGCTAATGCATTTACGTGGCCATCTTTGTTAGCAACAAAATACCTGGAATATAAGACTGATGGCAATAGAACCCGTTATGAAGAGGATGTTAATAAAAGAAGAACAATCGTTGCGCAATTGGTCATCGGTGAGTTGGTCGAACGAAAGGGTCGTTTCATTCCGCAGATTGCGAATGGTCTATGGTTGCTGTTGGAAGAAAGTACTTGGGTGAGTCCTGCGCATATCGTTGTTCAAAAATCAGGAATTGGTCTTCCAGATCCAACAGACGAATATATTGATTTAGGAGCAGGTCGCGTAGCGGCTGACTTGGCTGCCATCTATCTATTACTTGGAGATGACCTAGATCAGATTTCTCCCCTGATTAGCAAAAAGTTGAAGCTTGCATTACGAGACCGTATCGTAAACCCTTATCTAGAGCGAGATGACTTTTGGTGGATGGCGCTTCGTCCCAATAACACAATCAATAATTGGAATATCTGGATTAATACCAATGTCTTAAAAGTAGCCCTATTGGTTGAAGAAGATCCATTGAAACTTAATAAGATTCTGCGAAAGCTAATTACGAGTTCAGATAAATTTATTGATGCTTATGCCGAAGACGGTGCTTGTGAAGAAGGACCTTCTTATTGGCTTCATGCAGGTGGCGAGCTTGGACAATTATTGTCCTGGTTTGAAGATCTATCTCATGGTCAAGTATCATTTAAAGACGAGCAAAAACTATTTAATATCGGTAATTATATCTTAAATTCTCATGTACATGGAGATCGTTATATTAATTTTGCAGATGCAGAAGCTATTCAAATTCCCTACCCAGCAAAAGTATGGACCTATGGCACGTTGTTTCAGAATGAAAACTTAAAAGCCTATGCAAGTTATTTAGCGGCTCTTAAATCGCCAGCAATTTCCTTAGGTACCGTTCAGGATTTTTTGATGCATGTCCCAATTTATGATCAATTAATGAAACATTCACTGCATTTTACAGCAGATCAATTTCATTTTTATCCAAGTCTAGGTCAAGCGACCATGCGTAGCAGGCATAAAAATGGAAATTTATTCCTGGCTACCATAGGAAGTAATAATGGGGTGAGCCATAATCATAACGATGTCGGAAGTTATATGCTTTACTTGGATTCTCTGCCTGTACTTATTGACGTTGGTGTTGGAACCTACACAAAAGAAACATTTAGTGCGAATCGGTATGCTTTATGGAATATGCAATCGCAATGGCACAATCTGCCTATTATTAATGGCGTACAGGAAAAAGATGGAAAGGCTTATCATGCAGAGCACGTGTCCTTTGAGGTGAAGAACAAATCAGTTAACTATGGCGTTGACATCGCTAAGGCATATCCAAAGGAAGCAGCAGTTATATCCTGGAAAAGAAACCTGAGCATGAATCCTCAAAAAAATGAGATACAGGTTGATGAGGTTTATCAATTGCAAGAGTTTAAAACCGCACAAACGATCAGTTTTATGTCGATGACCAAACCCATCATAGGGAAGGATCAGTTTTTATTGGGGTTGACAAATGGAAAGAAAGTGACTATCGCTTTTGATAAGAATACGGTCGACTTGTCTTATGAAGAGAAACAACTGGAAGACCCACGATTGGTTAAAGTCTGGGGAAATACACTATATCGAACAAAAGTCAGGTTGAAAAATGAAGCGTTAAAAAATCAGCTGACATACAAAATAGTAGCAAATTAAGATTAGTATTGAATTTATGATAAAAATAAAAAAGCAAGTTCTTATCGTGTTATGGTCACTTATAGGACTGACTACAGTACAAGGGCAATCCAAGGCGTTGAAATTATCGAAGACATTTATTCAACAGAATTTGATAGATGCTGCGAAGCAAATTAAAGTTTTGGCTGCCCAAACACCTATTGAAAAATTTCCTAAAACATTTGAAAATAATAAAGAGGTGTTTTCTTCATCGAGTTGGTGGTGTTCGGGATTTTATCCAGGTATCTTATTGTATTTGTATGAAGGTACACAGGATCAAGATCTTTTGCATCAAGTAGAAGAGAAATTACCTTATCTAGAGAAAGAAAAAAATAATAAGGGAACGCATGATTTAGGTTTTATGCTTTTTTGCAGTTTTGGGAATGCACTACGTCTTACTGGTGATTCCAGTAAGTATAAAGAGGTATTGACTACTGGAGCTTCTTCTTTAGCGACTCGGTTTAATGCAACCACGAAAACAATCCGTTCTTGGGATCACAAACCTTGGCACTATCCCGTGATCATCGACAATATGATGAATCTGGAGTTTTTGACACAGGTGTCAAAAATGACAGGAGATAAAACCTACTATAATTTGGCAGTAACACATGCTGAAACGACCTTGAAAAATCATTTTCGGAAAGACTATAGTTCTTATCACGTCGTAGACTATGATAGCCATACAGGAAAAGTTATCGCTAAAAAGACACATCAAGGAGCATTTGACGAATCAGCATGGTCCAGGGGACAGGGTTGGGCGCTTTATGGCTATACCATGATGTATCGTGAAACGAAGAAAAAAGAGTTTTTAAATCAAGCGCGTCATATTGCACAATATATTTTAAATCAGCCTAATTTACCTCAAGACTTGATTCCTTATTGGGATTTTGATCAGGATAAGATTGAGAAGTCCAGTAATATGTATGCTAAAAAAGATCTACGTGATGTTTCTGCAGCGGCTTTGTACGCTTCAGCATTGTTAGAATTGGCGCAATACACGAAAGGAAAAGAATCTGCGCTATACTTGTCTAAAGCGGAAACGATCCTTACAAACTTATCTAAAGCACCGTATAAAGCAGATTTTGGTCAAAATGGTGGTTATATTTTAAAGCATAGTGTTGGTGCAATACCATTGAATTCTGAAGTAGATGTTCCCTTGACATATGCCGATTATTACTATGCAGAAGCATTGGTGAGGTATAAAAGATTGTTGGAAGGAAAATCCATTATTCACGAAATAGCAAACGAACTATAATAAGGGTCTGTTATTGCAAACCCTTATTATAGGATGCTAAATATCATCCTCGTTTTCGGACAAATATGCTGTAGGATTCTGTCCGAAAACTTTTTTAAATTCTTTGCTAAAGTATTTCCGATCTGAAAACCCGACAGCATAAGCAACCTCCGTAATATTCATGGAAGACAGAAGCAATTCTTTTGCTTTATTAAGTCTATAGTTCTTGACATAATTATTGAGTGATAAATTGGTAATCGCTTTTAATTTACGATACAGGACAGGGGCACTCATCCCCATGGTGCGAGAAATATAGTTAACATCGAAAGAACTGGATAGGAGGTTATCTTCGATGAGTTTGTTTAAAGACTGGATAAACTTATTGTCTTGTTCATTGTCACTGATCGTTGTTTTAATTTGAAAGTTTCGACTTCGTTTTCGACTGATGTTCAATAGATTTTGTGCCGAATAAAAAAGTTGGCTATTGTCAAATGGTTTTGTTAGGTAGATGTTGGCACCACTTTGTAAGGTATCCGTTTGTACTTGGTTATCCGTTATGGCTGTAAGGAGGATAAATGGGATATGACTGGTAATGATGCTGGCTTTTATTGCCTTACAAAGTTCTATGCCATCCATATTGGGCATCATCAGGTCGGAAATAATTAAATCAGGGACGTTTTTTTGCGCTTTTTCCAAAGCTTCTTCTCCATGAGTTGCAAGTAAGACAATGAAACTATCTACAAAAATGGAAGCAATCATCTCCAATAGCTCTTTATTGTCTTCCACGATCAGTATAGTCGCTTGCATTCCTGCGTCCCCAATTGATGATGCGTTGAGAGATAATGAGGGGCTAGGCTCCAACTTTTCACTTTCATAGTCATGAAGACTGGAAGTTGCTGTTATCGGTAGCTGTATAGTGAAAATAGTCCAGCGATCTTGTTCTTCACGGTTGGATTGGCAATGAATTTCGCCACCATGTTGTTCAATTATTTTTTTAGTTAACGCTAAACCAATACCAGTTCCAATCGTATCGGTCACCTGATCTTCTCGATAATATTCTTCAAATATTTTAAATTGGTTGGCGGAGGTTATACCGATCCCATTATCGACAATACGAATCGTAATCTTATTTTCCTCATGAATAAGCTCTAAATAAACCGTACCGTTTTCAGGTGTGTATTTGATCGCGTTAGATAACAGATTGAACATCACTTTATCAAATTGTATCGTATCAATGGCTTGAATTCCGATAGGATCAATATGTTTGATGTAATAATTTAAATTTTTAGTTTGAGCTAAGTCATTGAATAAATAAAAGGTATCTTCTATATATTCTCGAAACGGAATTGACGTGAGTTTGAGCTCTTGTTTGTTATCATCAAATTTTTTGAAATCCAATAACTCATTGACTACTGCCAAAAGTTTGTTGGCATTTTTTTTAATTCGTTTTATTTTTAATTGGGTCGTTGGGAGATCAGCAACCTCTGCAATTACTTCATCAAGAGGTGCAGTAATCAGGGTGAGTGGTGTTCTGATCTCATGTGAAATCTGGGTGAAGAATTTAATTTTCTTATCATGTTCTTTCTCCGCATTGATTAAAATTTCACGTTCTACAATAAATTTTATTATGAAATGAATAGCTAAAGTAAATAGAATTGCATAGAGCAGATATGCCCACCATGTTCGCCAAAATGGCGGTAATACAGTAATCGTTAGGGTTAATGGTGTTTTACTCCAAATCATATCATTGTTGCTGGAAAATATAGTTAATGTATGCTTTCCTTCAGGAATATTCGTATATCGAATACTTGTAGAACTTGTCTCTATCCAATTTTTATCAACGCCTTCTAATTGATATCGATATTTGTTTTTCAAAGGTTTGATAAAATTAGAGCTTGAAAAACTAACCGTAATGTAATTCTCATGATGCTGTAATTCTATTTGAAAGTCATTGTCTACTGCATTAGCATGAATGCGATCAAATGGGAATAAGTTTTCATTTAAATATATATTTCTTAATAGTACCGATGGTACGATATGATTGAAAGCTATTTTTTTAATATCAATGGATACCAATCCATTCAAAGTCGTCACGAATAGCTTTCCGTCATCGCTGTTGAATAGCTTTGCACTTTGTAAATTTTTAACAGGAAGGCCATCATTTTGATTCAGAATGTTGCTGTATTTGGTTTTGGGATCAAAAAAAATCAATCCATTTTTACTGGTAATCCAAAGCATATTGTCGATACTGATGGGCCAACCCAAGCTGTTTTTTTTGAACTTGGCTTCCAAATTTAGATCTCCATTTCTTTGTAAGCTGTAAAGCTCATTTTCAGTAGTAAACCAAAGCTTATCCAAATGATCGATGTAAAATCCATTTATTAAATACGGCTTCAACTTGGAAATCGTCTGAAAGATAGCCAGTCGTTTTTTAATATACAATTTACGATCTTGTAGCAGATATATTTGATGATTGCTATCTTCTTGAATATCTCGGATTTCAGTCGAAGCGATTTCGTCAACTTTAATGGGTTCTTGATTTTTTTCTACGGTATATAAACCAATATTTGTTCCCAAATAGATTTTTTGCTGTGGATCTACATAGATCGTAAAGACATTATTCTTAACATTAAAAGAATCTTTATCCAAATAGAAGTGGTTGGTTTTATGTGTTTCTATGTCAATGATGTTGTATCCTCCAGCATATTGAGCCGCGTACAGTTTGGTATCTCTTATATATAGATCTTTGATGAGATTGGATTTTGTGAGATGAGGAACCGCAGTTGTTTGACCACTTTGTTTATCGATGAGATTGATACCATTTTCTTCCGTGCCAATCCAATAAGCATTCTTTGTCTGGGCAAAACTACCCGTTATATCACTGTTCAGACGTTGAGAATCACGAGATCGAGTAGCATATATTTGAAGGGGTATGGAGTTGGGGTAAATCGCATTAATGCCACCGAAATACGTGCCTAGCCACACAATTTTTTGATTATCTATAAAAATGTCATAAATGGAATTCTGGGACAAGGAATAGATAAAGGTGTTGTGTTGATAATTGTGAAATTGATTTTCTTTTTGGAATACAGATAACCCTTTAAGTGTGCCTATTAATATATTTCCTTGTGGATTTTTAATAATCTTACGAACATTATTACTCAGTAGATTGCTATTCTTGACGGTGAAATTTACCCACTTCTTGCTTGTGAATTCATATCGAAATACACCATGAAGTTTAGTTGCTACCCATAAAAATCCTTTATCGTATAATAATGAACTTATGATTCGTTCATCTCGGACGGAAATGGGGAGCTGTAAGTTGGATATCGTAGCAAGCTGTTTATTTTTAAATTGTACGACTTCAATGCCTTGAAGACTTGCGATGATATACGTGTCGCTATTTAATTGAGTTATGGTTTGAACCTTAGCTCTAGTAAGTAGCAACTCAAGTTTGTAGGATGATGATGTGGGTGTAGCAAGATAAAGACCGTTTTGGGCACAAAGAAAAGTTTGATTAGACAATGTTTGAATATCAAGGATGGTTATCTTTTCTTTAAAGGGTTTATTATTTTTTTGTATGATTTGGTGCCGATCAATATCATAGATATGCAAATGAGTGGAGGTGGCAATAAAAAGATCATTTTTTTTACTGATTTCAATCTTGGTTATATAATCAATACGATTTAAAGTGGTATCAGATCCCAGTAGATCGGAAACGTTTTTTGAATCGTAAACAAAAAGGTTATTTGCACCACCGAACCATAGCCTCCCTTTTTGATCTTGGGCAATGGAGAGGACGGGTTGTTTATCCAGTATATTCTCTTGACTGAGTTGTTCAAACCGAAAATCCTGTGCATAGCTATGGGAAATCAAAAGTCCAAAAATTAAAAGAAATCGTATTCGATATAGATAGGTATTCATGGTAGTGGGGTTTGCGTTTCAAATTTAAGATTTTACCCCTAAATATTTATAAAAATCACCCCTCTTTATTCTGGTTATACTCCAAATTTGAGTCTATAAACCAATAATATAATTATAAACTAAAAAAAGTATGGCAAAGTTTTATACAGTCGGGGTATCGACTATGATGCTGTTTGCGGTCAGCACAAGTATGGCTCAGCAAAAGATTTCTGTATCAGGTCGGATTACAGACAGCCAAGGGGGGGCATTGTCTGGTGTGACGATTCGAGAAAGGGGAGGGACTTCTTCCACAGCAACAAGTACATCGGGTACATACACCCTTTCAGTACCCAGTAATGCGACACTGATTATTTCTTATGTAGGTTATCAAAATCAAGAGATTGCTGTGAATGGAAAGACAACAATCAATGTTACATTAGCAGACGCAAGTGCTGCCATTGATGAGGTTGTAGTCGTCGGATATGGTACACAGAAGAAAGCGAAACTGTTGGGTTCTGTATCTACGATTGATGCGAAACAATTAGAAAACCGGGCAGTTACGAATGTCTCCGCTGCCTTGTCAGGTTTAGCAGCAGGTGTTCAGGTAAAAGTAGGGAATGGAAAACCTGGAAGCGATGGCGCTACTATTCGAGTACGTGGCGTGGGTACATTGAATAATAACGATGCATTAGTCATTATTGATGGAATACAAGGTGTCATGGATGCGGTTAATCCAGAAGATATTGAAAGTATATCTGTTCTTAAGGACGCTTCGTCAGCAGCAATTTATGGTGCACGTGCGGCCAATGGTGTTATCTTAATCACGACAAAAAAGGGAAAAAATGGACAGGCTCCACAAATCAATTATTCGGGATTATTTTCGAGAACCTCACCCAGTGTCAAGCCTATATTTGTCAGTGACTATTTACGTCATATGAATTTATTCAATGAAGCTGCTGCAAACATAGGTAGTTCAGGGCCATATACCCAGTCTGCAATTGATGCGTGGACGGCGGCAAATGCGGATCCAAATGGCTTGGCACCTTCTGGTGTACCCAATTATGTTGCTTATCCAAATACAAATTGGGGGGATTGGATTTATGAGGATGGTTGGTTGCAAAATCATAACGTAAGTGTATTAGGGGGAAGCGACAAAATCCGCTATAATTTATCGGGTAGAATTCAAGATAATCCTGGAATTATGCACAATACAGGGATGAAAAGATATGAAGGACGGGTCAATCTGGAAACAGATGTGACCGATTTCTTGACGGTAGGGACACAGACATTTGTGGTCAATGAACATCGCTCATTAGCTTCTGATGCCAATCTTTATAATTATTTACGTCAAACAACACCAGGTATCTATCCCATGTATGACGGCAAATTTGGTGGAGCAGTTTTGAGCTCAGGTGAGTCTTCGCAATTAAATAATATCTTATTGTATCTATACGATTATAAAGGTAGTGATGAGCGCACACGTTTGAATTCGACATTCTTTGCGAACATCAAGCTTTGGAAAGGGTTGACTTTTGAGACTAAATTTAATTACCAATCACGGTTTGATGAAACAACTGCGTATCAAAACCCTTCAGCTAAATATGATTTTTCTACGATGAATCTTGTCTCTACACCAACGGTCCCATCGCAGTTGAGTACAGGTCAATCCTACGGAAAAATTTACAGAAAATCTTTTGATAATGTATTGCGCTACAATACAGAGATAGGCAAACATACTGTTGGTGTATTAATTGGACATAATGAGTTTTATTATAATGATTCGGGTTTTAGTGCATCAAAAAAGGGTTTGATCGATGAAACAATTACCAATATTGGAACGGCGACTGAAATGGCGTCTATTGGAGGTTATGAAACAGATAACTCCATGCGGTCGTTCTTTGGTCGTGTAAGCTATGATTACGATGCTAAATATTTGGCGGAGTTTAGTCTTCGTCGAGATGGTGCATCCAAGTTTGGCCGCGATAAGAAATATGGAACCTTTCCATCGGTTTCTTTAGGCTATATGTTGTCGAAAGAACCTTTTATGGAAAAGGTGAATCCATATATCCAAGATATTAAAATTCGTGGATCATGGGGAAAACTAGGGAATGATGGGGGAGATGATCTGAATGTCTATGGCTGGCATGGTGTCTATGGCTTAGTGGGTTATTCTTTCAATGGGGTTCAGATGAATGGATTGCAGTTGTCTCGTTTTGGTAATGATTTATTGCAATGGGAAGAGGCTGAAAATAAAGAAATCGGATTGGAGTTTGCTGCTTTGAATCGTCGTGCTTCTATGGAAGTGAGTTTGTATGACCGTAAAACCTCGAACATTATTCGTGCAGCAGAAGTCCCAATAACTGGAGGCACAACAACCCCACCATTTTTTAATCAGGCGGCTATGCGTAATACTGGGGTGGAATTTAATCTCAACTGGCGGGATCAGATTGGTGCGTTTAAATATAATATCGGTGGAAATTTTGCCTATAACAAAAACAGCATTAGCAAATATGAAGGAAAGCTGATAGAAGGTCTCGTGGATGATGGAACTGGAAAAATGGTTTGGCAAACGAATTTGGGTGATGTTTCCAGTGGTGGACTCAATCGTATTCTGGAAGATCATCAGCTCAATGAATTTTATCTGCGTAAAGTTTACAAAGGAGATGGCTCTTATTTTAATGCAGATGGTTCTGTTAATATCAAAGGTGGACCTACTTCTGGGATGATTCGTACCGATGAGGACTATGCATGGGCGAAGGCCATGAAAGCTGCAGGTTACTCTTTTCTAAATTCAAATCAGAAAATTAGCGATGTATATGGAAGTGCCGCCATGTACTATGGCGATCTGATTTATGCCGATTTGAATCAAGACGGAATTTATGGTAATAATGCCGATCAATATTTTACAGGAACTTCCTCCAACCCGAAATATATCTATGGTATTAACCTCGGATTTTCATACAAAGGATTTGATATGGCCATGATATGGGCAGGAGAGTCAGGTTCGCAATATTACTGGACGGATCATGGCTATAATAGCAACATTTTGATCTCAGGGAATCAGATAACTACGCGCATTGCGGATGACCACTATTTCTATAACCCAAATACACCTGATGATGCACGTACAAATAAAGATGGATATTTCCCTCGTTTGAAATATGGAACTTCTGCAGAGAATATTAATAACCAAGCAAGCGATTATTGGTTGTATGAATCGAATTTCTTTAAACTGAGAAATCTGCAGATAGGCTATACTTTTAATAAGAAGTTAACGGAGAAATTTAAGGTTAGAAACTTAAGGGTATTCTTTTCTGGAGAGAATCTGTTGATGTTTACCAATTTCCCTGGATTAGATCCAGAAGTTGGGGCGGGTGCTGAATATCCGACAATGAAGCAGTATGCATTTGGGTTGAATTTTGGATTCTAAAAAGAAATTGATCATGAAAAATATAAAAATAATATGCGCAATGGGTTTAGCTGCCACAATATTGGTATCCTCTTGTGATAAAGACCTGTTGGACACAGTACCTAAAACTCAAGTATTGAAGAAAAATATGTGGTTGACAGAGAACCTAACCGATCAAGGGGTAACAGGTGTCTACCAAAACTTACGTAATGGACAACTATTGTATGAGTATGATACCTATGTCACGTTGCAAGGTCGAGATAATTCAACGTTGATGAATGGTACTGCTACACCATCATCAGGAATATTCTCCTCTGAGTGGCAAAATTTATATGAAGGTGTTCATCGGGCTAATGATGCGGTTTACGGATTGACGAATGTTTCACCGACAGAAGCGGTTAAGAAGACTCGTTTGCTTGCTGAGGTGAAATTCTTAAGAGCCTTTTATTATTATCGTCTAAACCAATTGTATAAAGGTGTGCCGATCTATACAGAACTCATTGAATGGGATAAGATAGATAAGCCAAGAAGTACGGAGGGGGAAGTTTGGAATCTTATCTTACAGGATCTGACCGACTGTATTAACGAAACAAATCTACCCAATAGGTATGAAGGTTCCAATGCAAACTTTGGAAGAATTTCAAAATCTGCGGCCTACGCATTGCGTGGAAAGGTATACATGTATACAAAAGAATGGCAAAAAGCAATTGAAGATTTTCAAAAAGTAAAAGATCTTGGGCATACGCTTTTCGGAAACTATGAGAATCTGTTTAAGGGCGAAAATGAGAAAAGCGCTGAAGTCATATTCAGTATTCAGAATATCGCTTTGGCGGGATACGGATCGAATTATCAATTTAGATTTGGATCCAGATCAGCTTTTGGTTCGAATTGGAATACCTATTTGGTTCATCCAGATGCAGTAGATCGCTACCAAAAGAAGGATGGAACTCCGTTTAATTGGAATGATTATATTCCGGGATATAACGCGATGGAACCAGCAAAACGGGAGGTGTTTTTCTTGAGAAATAATCTCAATGCGACAGAGATCACCAATATGGAAAAAAAAGGTCTGAATATGTCGCTCTATCTGCCTACAGGAAATGAACAGCGGATTTTAAATGCTTATGCAGATAGAGACCCGAGATTGGCGAGCAACGTTATTCTACCGTATGCCACCTTTGTAGGTGCAAATGGTGCAACAGATCAAACGTTTACTTCGAGATGGCCTTATCGTCAGGAATTTGGAACTGTGTTTGATTTACGAACGGATATTGTTCCTAATTTTTACTACTACCCAAGGAAGTTTGTCTATACAGGTGCTAATCCTGGTATTCCGAATCGAGAGGCCGGGGCTTATGATTATATCGTAATCCGCTATGCTGATATCCTGTTGTTATGGGCAGAAGCATTGAACGAATTGCATAAACCTGGAGAAGCGGTATTAAAAGTGAATGAAGTGCGTACGCGTGCGAATGTGCAAACCTTTAATATGGGTATAGATGAAGATAACCTCCGCAAAGAAATTCGGGAAGAACGTAGAAGAGAATTGATGTGTGAAGGTGTTATCTATTTCGATGAATTGCGATGGAAAACATTGAAGGAAACTTCTTTTTACACTGGAAATGGTATCAAAGAGGTTTGGGGAAGGGTGAACTCGCTTTATTCTTGGGGTGGTGACCAATTATACACTTGGCCAATACCTCAAATAGAAAGGGAACGGAATACAAGTCTTACTCAGAACAGCGGTTGGGACAATTAATCTGCTATTAACAATATGAACAAACTATTTTAAATCCACTTTACAAGGCAATAGAAAGGTTAGTGCTTCTGTTGTTTTGTAAAGAGTTTGTTATCAATCATCTGCGTAATCGTTTGATCGCATGATTTTTAATATTTTGTAAAGAATAAGATATAAATGCACATATACATTTAAATAAGATCGATGAAGAGAAGATTGTTATTGAAGCTTTTAGGTGGAGCAGGGTTAGGAACGTTGACTACCGCTTTACCTATGGATGCGAAAGCAATCCATCAGAATGGGGTAGATGATACTATTGCTGAAAATGACCGTGCGTATTGGGTGAAGATACTGACAAAGATAGCTAACCCGATATTAAGCAACATCAGTAAGCAGCAATTGCGGAAAAATATGCCTATGGAAGTGAGTCCTACTTTTGACAATCGGGATGCTGGGGTGGGTTATTTAGAGGCTTTCGGAAGATTATTGGCGGGTATGGCTCCTTGGTTAGCACTTCCTGATGATGGAACAGAGGAAGGTGAACTGCGAAAAAAATTCCGTAAACAAGCTTTGTTAGGTATACAATATGGGGTTGATCCCCAATCTCCAGATTATTTTACTTGGAGAGGACCCTCTTCACAAACCTTAGTGGATGCGGCTCATCTTGCCCTTGCTTTCTTAAGAGCGCCTAAAGCATTATGGGATCCACTAGATGCGGTTACCAAGAAAAGAGTTATAGCAGAGTTTCAGTTATTACGCAAAATTAAACCGAATGAAAGTAATTGGCTTTTATTTGCGGCGATGACAGAGACATTCTTACATCGTATAGGGGAAGAATGTATCCGTGAAAAAATAGATTATGCGGTGAATAAGTTTGATCAAGAATGGTATGTCGGTGATGGCTGGTATAGTGATGGTGCAAGGTTTAGCTTTGACCATTATAATGGTTATGTCATCCATTGTATGCAGGTAGAGACATTGCGCCATAATATGAATGCTGGGACTCACTATAAAGAAATGTTTGATCGTGCTTACAAGCGTATGCAACGTTATGCACATCATTTGGAACGTATGATATCGCCAGAAGGATATTATATGGTGGTTGGAAGATCTTCAACGTATAAAAATGCTGCTTTTCAACCTTTGGCTGCGATAGCACTGGAGAATAAATTACCTGAAGATATTGCTAAAGGGCAAGTAAGGGCCGCTTTGACAGCGGTGCTGAAACATATTTACATCGATAAAACATTTGCTCCTTCAGGTTGGCTTCGTATGGGGGTAGTTGGCAATCAGCAAGAAAATTTAGCCGATTACTATACCAATGCTGGATCGATGTATGTGGCTTCTTTGTCCTTCTTGCCTTTGGGATTACCTGCAAATGATGAGTTTTGGACTTGCAAACCTGAAAAATGGACATCACAAAAATGTTGGAATGCGGAACAATTCCCGAAAGATTATTATGTAAATTATTAAAGCTGAAAAATTACTTTATTCATGAAAATACGAAATCATTTAATCCTGATTGGAATAATGGGACTTGCTGCTCAAGGGATATCTTGTCAAGGTCAAAAAAATCTTGTCAAAAACAAGTTAAGTCTTGATCAAACATTCATAAATCAAAATCTGGAAGATGCAGAAAAACAAATCAATTATTTAGCTACATCTATTAAGGAAGCTGATATGCCGACGACTTTCCAAAAGGGACAATATGTGAATTGGGGATCCAGTTGGTGGTGCTCTGGATTCTATCCTGGAACAGTATTATATCTTTATGAATATTCAAAAGATCCTTCCTTGTTAGGTGAAGCCAAACGAAAATTGAAATATCTGGAAAAAGAGAAGAATAATAAGGGTACACATGACCTGGGATTTATGTTATACTGTAGCTTTGGAAATGCATTACGCCTGACTAAAGATTCTGCTGCTTATCAAGATGTTCTTCGTATTGGAGCAGCTTCTTTGGCTACACGATACAGCACTGCAACCCATACTATCCGCTCTTGGGATGGAGGTAAAAACTGGGACGGGCAGCCTTGGACGTATCCGGTCATTATCGACAATATGATGAATCTGGAATTTTTGATGGAAGTATTCAAGATGACAGGAGATTCCCGATTTAAAGAAATAGCCATACAACACGCCAATACGACCATGGTCAACCATTATCGTAAAGATTATAGTTCATACCATGTCGTAGACTACAATCCTAAGGATGGTAGCGTGATTGCTAAAAAGACGGCACAAGGAGCTTTTGACGAATCAGCATGGTCAAGAGGACAGGCATGGGGATTATATGGTTATACCATGATGTTTCGAGAAACGGGTGATAAAAAATATCTTGAACATGCTCGACATATTGCACAATTCTATTTAAATCATCCAAATTTACCTAGCGATCTCATTCCTTATTGGGACATGGATCAAAATAAATTAACAGCATCTAGTAAGTATTATTCACAAAAGGATTTACGTGATGTTTCTACAGCAGCAGTGGTGGCTTCAGTTTTATTGGAGTTGGCGCAATATACGACTGGGGATGAAAGTCAAACGTATATCACTAAAGCTGAGCAGGTACTTCGTTCTTTGTCTTCAAAACCGTATAAAGCAGACTATAAAGAGGCTGGGGGATATATTCTGAAACATAGTGTTGGATCTATTCCGCATGAGACGGAGGTTGACGTACCCTTGACTTATGCAGATTACTATTATGTTGAAGCATTAATCCGATATAAAAGACTATTGGATGGTCAACCTGTTATCAAGTTGTAAATTCGCATAGGACGCACTATAAATAAGCTTGATTAAACGATTAACGGTATTAAGCGATTTGTCGTGTTTGTTTGCGGTGCTGAACTTAAAATTAATTGTTTTGATAAAAAAAGAAGATGAATATGAGTATTTTGATCTATTCATCTTCTTGTACTATCATCCTTACTTTCCAAGCGGCGTTAAATTAAATTTGCTCCTGAACGCATAGAAATTATTCGCAAATATTTCTTTCAGTATCTTTTCATTTTAATCGATTACAAAAAAATAAAAAATAATGTGCTAATAATTTGGTACTTAGAAAATTCTTCGTACTTTTGCAGTCCCTTATTGGGAGAAATGCGTCTTGAGCGAAGCCCTACTGCTTCGATGGACTTTTAATTAATTAATTTACAACATGTCAGGTATTATTGGAAAAAAAGTAGGAATGACAAGCCTGTTTGATGCAGATGGAAAAAACATTCCATGTACTGTTATTCAAGCTGGTCCGTGCGTGGTTACGCAGATACGTACGGAAGAGAAAGATGGCTACGCTGCTGTTCAACTTGGCTTCGATGAAGCTAAAGAAAAGAACACAACGAATTCTTTAAAAGGGCACTTTGCGAAAGCAAATACAACGCCTAAGCGTAAATTGGTAGAGTTTAAAACTTTCCCAGATGCAAAACAACTTGGTGACGTAGTTGACGTTACACTTTTTGAAGAAGGGGAGTATGTTGACGTAGTCGGTACTTCTAAAGGTAAAGGTTTTCAAGGTGTAATGAAACGTCATGGATTTGGTGGTGTAGGTGGTGCGACTCACGGTCAGCACAACAGATTACGTGCTCCGGGTTCACTAGGTGCTTCATCTTGGCCTTCACGCGTATTCAAAGGTATGCGCATGGCGGGTCGTACAGGTGGTGATCGTGTGAAGATTCAAAATTTACAAATTTTGAAAGTTTATGCTGATCAAAACCTAATCGTTGTTAGTGGTTCCATCCCAGGAGCTAAAGGTTCTTATGTAGTTGTAGACAAATAGGAAATGGAAGTTAAAGTTTTAAATTTATCAGGTAAAGAAACAGGTGCCAAGGTGCAACTTCCTGAGTCGGTATTTGGGTTAGAGCCTAACGATCATGCGATCTATTTGGACGTGAAACAATACTTAGCGAATCAACGCCAAGGAACTCACAAATCTAAACAACGTAACGAAATTGCGGGTTCAACTCGTAAATTACACAAACAAAAAGGTACAGGTGGAGCTCGTGCGGGTTCTATCAAATCTCCATTGTTTAATGGTGGTGGTCGTGTATTCGGTCCTCAACCTCGTGACTATTCTTTCAAATTGAACAAAAAATTGAAACAATTAGCACGTAAATCAGCGTTAAGCTATAAAGCAGTTGATAACAACATTTTGGTGTTGGATGAAGTTAAATTTGACTCGATCAAAACTAAAAACTATGTTGCTTTCGTAAATGCTTTAAATGTAGCGGGTGAAAAAACTTTATTGGTTTTGCCAGCGCAAGATAACAACGTTTATTTATCAAGCAGAAACTTGAAGAAAACAAAAGTAGTAACGGCAGATCAATTGAATACATTTGATGTGTTAAATGCAACTAAATTGTTATTAACTACAGGTTCTCTTAAATCTTTGGAGGAGGCATTAGCTAAGTAATATGGATATTATTAAAAAACCTATCTTAACTGAGAAAGCTTCACTTTTAACGGAAAAATTAAACCGTTATGCTTTCAAAGTAGATCACAGAGCTAACAAAATTCAGATCAAAACAGCTGTTGAAGCAATGTTTGGTGTAACTGTTGTTGCTGTTAACACTGCAGTAGTAGCAGGTAAAGCAAAAAGCCGTTACACAAAAGCAGGTTTCGTATCTGGTAGAGCTCCTAAGTATAAAAAGGCTGTCATTACTATTAAAGATGGCGAAACTATTGACTTTTACAGTACTATATAATTAGAAATGGCAGTTAAAAGATTCAAACCGGTAACCCCTGGTACTCGTTTCAGAGTAGGCGCTGACTACTCTGACGTAACAACTAACGTTCCTGAAAAATCGTTGGTAGTTGGAAGCAACAAAAGATCGGGCGGTCGTAATAAATCCGGTAAAATGACTATGCGTTACATCGGTGGGGGACACAAGAAAGTATACCGATTAATAGATTTCAAACGCGATAAAAAAGATATCCCTGCAACAGTAGCTACAATTGAGTACGATCCAAACCGTACAGCACGTATTGCTTTATTGCATTATGCTGATGGTGAGAAACGTTATATCGTTGCTCCAACTGGATTAAAAGTTGGAATGACAGTAGTGGCAGGTGAGAAAGTTGCCCCAGAAGTAGGTAATACATTACCTTTAGCAAACATTCCATTGGGTTCTATCATCCATAACATCGAATTGAACCCAGGTCAAGGTGGTTCAATCGCTCGTTCGGCTGGTACTTACGCTCAATTGTCTGCACGTGATGGTAAATATGCTATTATCAAATTGCCTTCAAGTGAAGTACGCATGATTTTATTAACATGTGTTGCTACTATCGGTTCAGTATCTAATGCTGAAAAATCTAACCAAGTGTTAGGTAAAGCTGGTAGAAAACGTTGGTTAGGTCGTCGTCCACGTGTTCGTGGTGTTGCTATGAACCCTGTCGATCACCCTATGGGTGGTGGTGAAGGCCGTACATCAGGAGGTCACCCACGCTCACGCACAGGTGTATTAGCTAAAGGCTTCAAAACACGTTACAAGAAGAAAACATCGAATCGTTACATCATTGAGAGAAGGAAAAAATAATGGCTCGTTCAATTAAAAAAGGTCCTTATATCGATCACAACTTAGAAGGAAAAGTTCTTTCTATGAATGAAACTAACAAAAAGTCAGTTATCAAAACATGGTCTCGCAGATCAATGATTTCTCCAGATTTTGTTGGCCATACCTTCGCAGTGCACAACGGGAATAAATTTATCCCTGTTTATGTAACAGAGAACATGGTAGGTCACAAATTGGGTGAATTTGCTCCAACGCGTACATTCAGAGGCCACGCAGAAAAGAAAAAATAATAGGTAATGGAAGCAACAAAAAAACTTAAAAAGTCTGTTTTAATCAAACAGCGCAAAGAGCAAGAGAAAGCTCAAATAGGAGGAGCTTCTACTGCCAAATTATTAAATTGCCCTACTTCACCACGCAAAATGCGTTTAGTAGTGGACTTAATTCGTGGCGAGAAAGTAGAGAATGCTTTATATATTTTAAAGCATACTAGCAAGGAAGCAGCAATCCGTGTAGAAAAATTATTATTATCTGCAATTAAAAACTGGGAAGCTAAAAACGAAGGTAAATCAGTTGAAGATAGTCAATTATACGTTAAAGAAGTATCAGTAGCAGGTGGTCGTCAATTGAAAAGATTACGTCCAGCTCCTCAAGGTCGCGGTTACAGAATTCGTAAACGCTCAAACCATGTTACCTTGATCGTTGACAGTAAATCTAACGTTGAACAAAACTAATTTATTGAGAAATGGGACAAAAAGCAAATCCAATAGGTAGCAGATTAGGAATCATCAAAGGTTGGGATTCTAATTGGTTCGGAGGAAAAAACTATGCCGATAAATTAGTAGAAGACGAAAAGATTAGAAAATATCTTTCTGTTCGTATAGCAAAAGGTGGTGTAGCAAAAGTTGTTATTGAAAGAACTTTAAAACGTATCACAGTAACTATTCATACAGCAAGACCTGGTATCGTTATCGGTAAAGGTGGTCAAGAAGTTGACAAAATCAAAGAAGAGTTAAAGAAAATCACTAAAAAAGATGTTCAAATTAACATTTTCGAGATTAAACGCCCTGAGTTAGATGCGAAATTAGTAGCAGAAGGTATCGCTAAGCAATTAGAGGCTCGTATTTCATTCCGTCGTGCAATGAAAACTACGATTGCATCGACAATGCGTATGGGTGCTGAAGGTATCAAAGTAATGTGTTCTGGTCGTTTAGGTGGTGCTGAAATGGCACGTTCTGAGCAATATAAAGAAGGAAGAACTCCTTTACACACATTGCGTGCTGATATCGACTATGCATTAGCTGAAGCATTAACTACTTACGGTAAAATCGGTATCAAAGTTTGGATCTGTAAAGGTGAGGTTTACGGTAAACGTGACTTATCTCCAAACATTGGTCAAGCTTCAGGTGTGAAAACACGTGGTGGAAACGAAGGCGCTCCTGATCGTCGTGACAACCGTAAAGGTGGTCGTGGTGGTAATGACCGTCGTGGTGGAAACAACAATCGTGGTGGAAACAACCGTGGTGCAAAAAGAGATTAATTAATAACAAGATTTAAAATTATCCTGTCGCTGACAGGATTAAATAGATAACGAACATGTTACAGCCAAAAAGAACAAAGTTCAGAAAGATGCAGAAAGGACGTATGAAAGGTAACGCTTCTCGTGGAGCAGAGTTAGCTTTCGGTTCATTCGGTATCAAATCATTGGAGGAAGCATGGATCACAAGCCGTCAAATCGAGGCAGCTCGTATTGCAGTGACACGTTATATGAAACGTGAAGGTCAAGTTTGGATCCGCATCTTCCCTGATAAACCCGTTACTAAAAAACCTGCAGAGGTTCGTATGGGTAAAGGTAAGGGAGCTCCAGAATACTGGGTTGCAGTAGTACGCCCAGGCCGTATGTTATTTGAAGCAGAGGGTGTGTCTTTAGAAATTGCTAAAGAAGCATTACGCCTTGCAGCTCAAAAACTTCCGGTTCAAACTAAGTTTGTCATACGTAGAGATTACGTAGAAGCATAAATCTTTGGTAATGTCATTTATTAAGCCTTAGGACCGTTACTCCTAAGGCTATATATAACAAAATGATAACCCAATATAACAACTGAAATAAAATGAAACCATTTCGAAAGGAATAGCTTCATCTCCATCAGATCAGGTAAAATTAATAAATGATGAAAAATTCAGAAATTTTAGAATTATCAACAGAGGATCTAGCTGCTCGTTTAGTACAAGAGAAAGCTGCCCTTAGCAAATTGAAATTTGCACATGCTGTTTCTGCAATTGAGAACCCTAATGTAATCAAAACAGCTCGTAGAGAAATCGCTCGTCTTAGTACTGAGTTGACTGTTCGTAAAGCTGCAGCTAAAAAAGAAATAGCCGCTGAGGCATAAAATTAAAGTCGAAATGGAAAGACAATTAAGAAAAACAAGAATCGGCTTGGTAGTTAGCAATAAGATGGACAAATCTATCGTAGTAACGGTTGAGCGTAAAGTGAAACACCCTATCTATGGTAAGTTCGTTAAAAAAACTACTAAATTTAAAGCTCATGACGAAACTAATACCTGTGGTATCGGCGATACGGTATTAATTATGGAAACTCGTCCGCTGAGTAAGACTAAGAATTGGAGATTAGTAGAAATATTAGAAAGAGCTAAATAACATGGTACAACAGGAATCAAGACTAAATGTTGCTGATAACAGTGGAGCTAAAGAAGTTTTAGTAATCCGCGTGTTGGGTGGCACGGGTAAGCGTTATGCTTCGATAGGTGATAAAATTGTTGTTACCATCAAAAGCGCTTTACCTTCAGGAAACGTAAAAAAAGGTACTGTTTCTAAAGCTGTAGTTGTTAGAACTAAAAAAGAAATTCGTCGTAAAGATGGTTCTTATATTCGTTTTGATGACAACGCTGCAGTATTATTAAATAATAATGATGAACCACGTGGTACACGTATCTTTGGCCCAGTTGCTAGAGAGTTACGTGAAAAACAGTTCATGAAAATTGTATCACTAGCACCGGAGGTTTTATAATTATGGCATACAAAAAAACAACAACAACTACACACAAAATCAAAATTAAAAAAGGTGATTTAGTGAAAGTTATCGCTGGTAACTCTAAAGGTGTTCAAGGAAAAGTATTGCAAGTTTTAGTGGATGCTAATAGAGCTGTCGTAGAAGGCGCTAATATCATCAAAAAACACACTAAACCAAGTGCGGCTAATCCTAATGGTGGTATTATTGAAAAAGAAGCAGCTATCCATATTTCTAACTTAGCTTTTATCGATCCTAAAACAGGAACTCCTACTCGCGTGGGTCGTAAAGTTAACGAAGATGGTAAAATTGTTCGTGTAGCAAAAAAATCAGGGGAGGAAATTAAATAATGACTTACGCACCAAGATTAAAAGTGAAATATGCGGAGGAAATCCGCACTGCACTTAAAGAAAAATTCCAGTATAAGAGTGTTATGCAGGTTCCTAAACTTGAGAAAATCGTTATTTCACAAGGTGTAGGTGCTGCTACTTCTGACAAAAAATTAATTGATAACGCAATTTCTGAGTTAACATTAATTACTGGTCAACAAGCTGTTGCAACAAAATCGAAAAAAGATATCTCAAACTTTAAATTACGTAAAGGTATGCCAGTTGGCGCACGTGTTACTTTACGTGATAATAACATGTATGAGTTTTTGGATCGTTTAATCGCTGTATCACTTCCACGTATTCGTGACTTCCGTGGTATTAACGATAAAGGTTTCGACGGTAGAGGTAACTACAACTTAGGTATTACTGAGCAAATCATTTTCCCTGAGATCAACATTGATAAAATCAACAAAATCCAAGGTATGGACATCACTTTCGTGACTAGTGCAGGAAACGATGTTGAGGCTTTAGAATTGTTGAAACAATTCGGTTTACCATTTAAAAATCAAAACACTAATAACAATGGCTAAGGAAGGATTAAAAGCTCGCGAAGTAAAACGCGCTAAACTAGTAGCTAAATTTGCTGACAAACGTGCTGCGTTAAAAGCTGCTGGTGATTACGTTGCTTTAGATAAATTACCTAAAAATGCTTCTCCAGTTCGTTTACACAACCGTTGTAAATTAACAGGACGTCCTAAAGGATATATGCGTCAATTTGGTATCTCTCGTGTTACATTCCGTGAGATGGCATTAGACGGTAAGATCCCAGGGGTTAAAAAAGCTTCTTGGTAATATCAAAAAAATAAGTAATTTTGCCCCAGCAAATCTGACAGCAGATTTGCTAGGGTTTTTTACGTTTAAATTTATTAATCGATAGCAGGTCTGCTCCAAAGGTTGGAAAAGAAACCGTTGTCACAATTTTATATATAATGAATACAGATCCAATAGCGGATTACCTTACACGAGTAAGGAATGCCATTAAGGCCAACCACAGGGTTGTTGAAATTCCTGCATCGAACCTTAAAAAAGAAATTACTAAAGTTCTTTTTGATAAAGGTTATATTGCTAATTACAAATTTGAAGAGAGTGGAGTTCAAGGTTCAATCAAAATTGCTTTGAAATACAATCCAATTAGCAAAATCTCGGCTATTCGTACGTTGACACGTGTGAGTAAACCTGGTTTAAGAAAGTATGCAAGTGTGGAGACTATGCCTCGTGTTTTGAATGGTTTGGGTATCGCTATCTTGTCAACTTCTAAAGGAGTAATGACAGATAAAGAGGCTCGTCTACAAAATGTTGGCGGTGAAGTTTTATGTTACGTTTATTAATCTAGGAAAATCACAAAGAAATGTCAAGAATTGGAAAAGCGCCTATCGCTATGCCTGCTGGTGTAACGGTGACTGTATCTGACAAGAATTTAGTTACAGTAAAAGGCCCTAAAGGTGAATTAACACAACAAGTTGATCGTGACATTACAGTTGCTCAAGAAGATGGTAACATCGTAGTAACTCGTGCTACAGATCAAAAAAGACACAAATCATTACACGGACTGTACCGTTCTTTATTGAACAATATGGTTGTCGGTGTAACTGAAGGTTACAAAACTACTCAAGAGTTAGTCGGTGTAGGTTACCGTGCAACAAGCAATGGTAATGTTTTAGAGTTAACTTTAGGTTTCTCTCACCAGATTGTTTTTGTATTGCCAAATGAAGTTAAAGTATTAACAACTGCTGATAAAGGTAAAAACCCTACTATCACTTTAGAATCTACTGACAAACAATTGATCGGACAAATCGCAGCGAAAATCCGCGGCTTCCGTAAACCAGAACCATACAAAGGTAAAGGTATTAAGTTTGAAGGTGAAGTATTAAGAAGAAAAGCAGGTAAATCAGCTAAAAAATAATAACCATGGCAGGACATAAAGCATCTCGTAGAGAGAGAATCAAAAAAGGAATCAGAAAACACCTGGCTGGATCAACAGAGCGTCCACGCTTGTCAGTTTTTAGAAGTAATAAAGGTATCTACGCTCAAATCATTGATGATGTTGCTGGAAAGACATTAGTGTCTGCTTCTAGTGCTTCAAAAGATTTTACTGCTTCAGGCAATAAAGTTGATCAATCAAAAGCAGTAGGTAAATTGGTTGCAGAAAAAGCAGTTGCAGCTGGAATTAGTAAAGTAGTTTTTGACCGTAATGGGTACTTATACCATGGCCGTATCAAATCTTTGGCTGAAGGTGCTCGCGAAGGCGGTTTAGACTTTTAATCATAGAAGAAATGGCATTAAGCAATATAAAAAGAGTAAAATCAAGCGAGATTGAATTGAAAGATCGCTTAGTAAGTATCCAACGTGTAGCTAAGGTTACCAAAGGTGGTCGTACTTTCAGTTTCTCTGCAATCGTGGTTGTAGGTGATGAAAACGGTATCGTTGGTTACGGTTTAGGTAAAGCAAAAGAGGTTACTGAAGCAATCACAAAAGGAATTGATGACGCTAAGAAAAACTTAGTTAAGGTTCCTATTATCAAAGGTACTGTTCCTCATGCTCAACATGGCAAATATTCAGGTGGTTCAGTTTTGATAAAACCAGCTATCGCCGGTACAGGAGTATTAGCAGGTGGTGCTATGCGTGCAGTATTAGAGTCTGCAGGTATCAAAGACGTATTAGCGAAGTCATTAGGTTCATCTAACCCACACAACGTGGTAAAAGCAACTGTTGACGCTTTAGCTAATATGCGTGATGCATACACAGTAGCACAACACCGCGGTGTCGATTTAAACAAAGTATTTAACGGTTAATTATCATGGCAAAAATTAAAATCACCCAGATAAAGAGCGTTATCGACAGAAGCGAGCGCCAAAAGAAAACTATTGAGGCATTGGGTTTGAAACGTATCAACCACTCAGTAGAAGTTGAAGCTACACCTGCCATTATTGGTATGGTGAGAAAAGTGAATCACTTAGTAGCTATCGAAACTATTTAATATTAGCATATGGAAAGGACTTTTAGTCTTTTCCATTACTTGTTATTAATCAATTTTTTAATCGTTAGGACCTGTTTAGTGAAAGCGAAGGCCTAACATAATTTAGTTTTAAAATGAACTTAAGTAATTTAAGACCTGCAAAAGGTTCGGTAAAAAGTAGTAAACGTATTGGTCGTGGTACAGGTTCTGGCCGCGGTGGTACTTCTACACGTGGTCACAAAGGAGCTGGTTCTCGTTCTGGTAACAGTACAAAAATCGGTTTTGAAGGTGGTCAAATGCCTTTGCAACGTCGTGTGCCTAAATTTGGTTTCAAAAACTTAAATCGTGTAGAGTATAATGGTGTAAACTTAGATGCTTTGCAAGAATTAATAGAGAAACACAATTTGACAGCTGTAAACTTAGAAGAATTAGTTGCTCATGGATTAGTAGCTAAAAAAGACAAGGTGAAAATCTTGGGTCGTGGTGAGTTGAAAGCAAAAGTTGAAGTTACAGCGCATGCGTTCTCGGCTTCTGCTCAAAAAGCTATTGAAGCAGCAGGCGGTTCTATCGTTAAACTTTAATAAATGAAGAAACTAATCACAACCTTAACCAATATTTGGAAAATAGATGATTTACGTACACGTATCTTAAATACGTTACTATTTCTTCTGATTTACCGTATTGGATGTCATATTGTATTACCTGGAGTTAATCCTCAGGCTTTGGCTTCTGGTCAAAAAGAAGGATTACTTGGTTTGCTAGATATGTTTGCGGGGGGATCATTCTCTCGTTCAGCGATCTTTGCATTAGGGGTAATGCCATATATTTCGGCATCTATCGTTGTTCAATTATTGGGCATCGCGGTTCCTTATTTCCAAAAAATGCAGAAAGAGGGTGAAAGTGGTCGAACTAAAATGAATCAAATTACGCGCTATTTAACTTTAGCGATTACTTTGCTTCAAGCGTTTGCGTATGTAAGAACTCAAATTGAGCCTGCATCAAAAACGTTGGCAGATCCTATGTTCACTATTCTTACTGCAATAGTTTTGACGGCGGGTACTTTGTTTGTAATGTGGCTAGGAGAGAAAATTACTGATAAAGGTATTGGTAATGGTATCTCTTTGATCATTATGACTGGTATTATCGCACAATTGCCAAGTGGTATTACCGCGGAGTGGGTATCACGTATGAGTAAAGGTGGTGGTGGACCAATTCCATTGTTGCTTGAGTTTTTAGCATTATTCTTTGTTGTTGTATTTACAATTTTAATTGTACAAGGTGTACGTAAAATTCCAGTTCAATATGCAAAGAAAATTGTTGGAAATAAACAAGTCGGTGGTGTTAGACAGTATATTCCTTTAAAGGTAAATGCTGCTGGCGTAATGCCAATCATTTTCGCGCAAGCAATTATGTTTGTGCCAATGAGTTTAGGACAGTTCTTCCCTAATCTTCAATCAGATTTCTTAACCTCGTTGAGTAACTATACATCTGTTGCTTATAATGTAACTTTTGCTATCTTAATTATAGCATTTACATTTTTCTACACAGCTATTATGGTTAATCCTCAGCAGATGTCTGACGATATGAAGAAAAATGGAGGATTTGTTCCGGGTATTAAACCAGGTCTAGAAACAAGTAACTTTATCGATCGCGTGATTTCAAATATCACATTCCCTGGCGCAATTTTCCTTGCGATCATTGCTATATTACCTGCTATTGCAAGTTTATTTGGTATTAATAATCAATTTGCACACTTCTACGGAGGTACGTCTTTATTGATTTTGGTAGGTGTTGTGTTGGATACTTTGCAACAAATTGAAAGCCACTTATTGATGCGTCATTATGACGGGTTAATGAAAACTGGTCGCATTAAAGGTAGAACACCTGCGTCAGTTGAAGGTGTAGATCAGTCGGCAATTTAAATTCTTTAGATGTCTAAAGTATATTATAAATCAGAGGAAGATATAGAGCAAGTGCGATTGTCAGCAAATGTGCTCTCGCAATTGCTTGGTGAAGTTGCTAAGGTGATTAAACCTGGTATTACCACTTTATCTCTTGATAAATTAGCTTATGAGTTTATCCATGATAACGGAGGAACGCCAGCGTTTCTTAATTATCATGGATTCCCTTACTCACTTTGTATTTCTGTAAACGACCAGATTGTTCACGGATTTCCGAGTGATTATGTGATCAAAGATGGAGATCTTGTATCGGTAGATGGTGGAGTGAACCTAAATGGTTTCATCAGTGATTCAGCTTATACCTTTGGAGTAGGAAATATATCCGAAGATGCTCAGTTGTTACTGGACGTAACAAAAGAGTCTATGTATAAAGGTATAGAACAAGCTGTCGCTGGAAAGCGAGTAGGTGATATTGGGTCTGCCATTCAAGAACATGTTTCAAAATATGGTTTTGGGATCGTACGTGAATTAGTAGGACATGGTGTGGGTTTTCATTTACATGAGAAGCCAGAGATTCCTAACTACGGTAAACGTGGTTCTGGAGCCAAATTAGAACCTGGATTAGTCATTTGTATAGAACCCATGATCAATGGAGGTAAGGCAGGTGTGAAGTTTTGGGATGATGGATGGACAGTAAGTACCGTTGATGGTAAACTGTCAGCACACTTCGAACAAATGGTCGCTATTCGTAAAGGCGAGCCCGATGTGTTGTTGACATTTGAACACGTAGAGAAAGTTTTAGGTAAAAAGTAATTGGTTTTCAATTATTTTATATATCTTTGCACTCCTGTTTGCAGGCTATTTAACAAAATAATAATCAAGAATATATGGCTAAACAAGCCTCAATAGAACAAGATGGAATAATTAGAGAGGCGCTTTCTAATGCTATGTTTCGGGTAGAATTGGAAAATGGGCATGAAATTATCGCTCATATTTCTGGTAAAATGCGGATGCACTATATCAAAATTTTACCTGGGGATAAAGTTAAATTAGAAATGTCTCCTTATGATTTGACTAAAGGACGAATCACTTACCGTTATAAATAACGGATTGATTGTCTGATAGTGCAAGCTTTTGAAAATATTAAATATCATGAAAGTAAGAGCATCAATAAAAAAACGTAGCGCGGATTGTAAGATCATTCGTCGTAAAGGAAAAGTTTTTGTAATCAACAAAAAGAACCCTAAGTACAAACAACGTCAGGGCTAATTAATTAAAAATAATCGCTAAATATAAATATGGCAAGGATAGCAGGTATTGACTTACCTAAAAACAAAAGAGGTGTTATCGGCCTTACCTACATTTTTGGTATCGGTCGTCCAACAGCGGAGCTTATCTTAGATAAGGCGGGAATCAGTCATGACATTAAAGTTCAAGATTGGAATGATGAGCAGTTAGCAGCAATTCGTACCTTAATTTCTGATGAAATGAAGGTAGAAGGTGCTTTACGTTCAGAAATTCAATTGAACATTAAACGTTTAATGGATATCGGTTGTTACCGTGGATTACGTCATCGTAAGCATTTACCAGTTCGTGGTCAACGCACTAAAAACAACTCTCGTACTCGTAAGGGTAAACGTAAGACAGTTGCAAACAAGAAAAAGGCTACTAAATAAAAATTAAGAAATGGCTAAAAGTAAAAAAGCTGCAAAAAAACGTATTGTTGTCATTGAGCCAATTGGCCAAGCACACATCAACGCTACGTTTAATAACATCATTGTAACTTTGACTAATAATCAAGGTCAAACTATTTCTTGGTCAAGTGCTGGGAAAATGGGTTTTAGAGGGTCTAAAAAGAATACTCCGTACGCAGCAGGACAAGCAGCAAATGACTGTGGTAAAGTTGCCTATGATTTAGGTCTACGTAAAGTAGAAGTATTCGTAAAAGGACCTGGTGCTGGACGTGAGTCAGCAATCAGAACATTACAAACTGTTGGAATTGACGTGACTACTATCAAAGATATCACTCCACTTCCTCACAACGGTTGTCGTCCTCCAAAACGTAGAAGAGTTTAATTAAGTTAAAGATAAGATTCATTAGCTACAGGCTAATAGATACTTTAAGAGAAAAAAAATGGCTAGATATACAGGACCTAAGTCCAAAATTGCCCGTAAATTTAGAGAGCCGATTTTCGGCCCAGATAAAGCGTTAGAGAAAAAAAATTATCCTCCTGGACAACATGGAGCATCTAAACGCAGAGGTAAACAATCTGAATACGCTATTCAGTTGTTAGAAAAGCAAAAAGCAAAATACACTTACGGGGTGTTAGAGCGTCAATTCGCTAATTTGTTTGATAAAGCTGCCTCAAAACAAGGTATTACAGGGGAGATCTTCTTAAAATTATTAGAAGCTCGTTTAGATAACACGGTTTACCGTTTAGGTATTGCCCCTACGCGTTCTGCTGCTCGTCAGTTAGTATCGCACAAACACATTACTGTTAACGGAGAATTAGTTAACATTCCTTCATATAGCTTACGTCCTGGTGATGTAGTCGCTGTTCGTGAGCGTTCTCAAACTCTAGAAACAATCACTGATTCAGTTGCTGGTAGAATTATCAACAAATACTCATGGTTAGAGTGGAATGCAAAAGAACTTACAGGTACTTTCTTAAGTTACCCTGAAAGATCTGACATTCCTGAGAATATCAAAGAGAACTTAATCGTAGAGTTATACTCTAAATAATAAATAAAGTAGTGATATGCATAGTTCAAATTTGGATTATGCATATTCTATTGTATTGCAAGTATTATTACAAAAACTTTAAAAAGAAATAAATGGCAATTTTAGCATTTCAAAGACCGGATAAAGTTATCATGCAAAAATCTACAGATTTTGATGGTACGTTCGAATTTCGTCCATTGGAGCCTGGTTTTGGTGTAACCATTGGTAATGCTTTGCGCCGTATTTTATTGTCCTCATTAGAAGGATATGCAATTACGTCGATAAGGTTTTCAGGCGTTTCGCACGAATTTTCAACTATCAAAGGTGTAGTTGAAGACGTTACGGAGATCATTTTGAATTTGAAACAAGTTCGTTTTCAAAAAACTGGTGATCAAGGTGATAGCGAAAAGATATTTGTAGTAATCAATGGTCAAGAGCAATTCTCAGCGGGTGATATCACAAAATTCTCAAACAACTTTACAGTCTTAAATCCTGATTTAGTTATCTGTAATATGGATAACTCAGTTACTATTGAGGTAGAATTGAGTGTAGCTAAGGGTCGTGGTTATGTAAATGCTGATGAGAATAAGGTCGTTGATGGTCCTGTAGGATTAATCGCGATTGATTCAATCTTTACTCCGATTAAGAATGTTAAATTTACCATTGAAAACTACCGTGTAGAACAAAAAACTGACTATGAGAAATTATTGTTAGATATTTCTACAGATGGTTCAATTCATCCAGAAGAAGCTTTAAAAGAAGCTGCTAAGATCTTAATTCAACACTTTATCTTGTTCTCAGATGAGAATATGCTTCTTGAGTCTCAAACAAAAGAAGAAACTAAAGTTGTTGATGAAGAAATTTTACATATGCGTAAAATTTTGAAAATGGAATTAGTAGACTTAGACCTTTCAGTTCGTGCATTGAACTGTTTGAAAGCTGCTGATATTCGTTCATTGTCTGAACTCGTTACTTACGATGTTGCAGATATGTTGAAATTCAGAAACTTCGGTAAAAAATCATTAAGCGAAATTCAAGAATTGGTTAAATCGAAAGGTTTATCATTCGGAATGAACTTGTCTAAGTATAAATTAGACGAAGATTAATATATTAAATAAGCGACTTGTACATAATTCCCTCTGAGAAGAGACGGTATGTACATTAAAATTAAATTAAAATGAGACACGGAAAAAAAGTAAATCACTTAGGTCGTACTGACAGCCATAGAAAGGCAATGTTAGCTAACATGGCAACGTCATTAGTAAAACACAAACGTATTACAACGACTTTAGCAAAAGCTAAAGCTTTACGTAAATATGTTGAGCCTTTGATTACTAAATCTAAAAACGATACGACTCACTCTCGTCGTACTGTTTTCGCTTACTTGAAAGATAAAGATGCTGTTACTATTTTATTCCGTGAAATTTCGGAAAAAGTAGCTAACCGTCCAGGTGGTTATACACGTATTATCAAAATGGAAAATCGTTTAGGTGATAATGCTGAAATGGCATTCATCGAATTGGTAGACTACAATGAAATCTACGGTGCTAAAGCTGCTACAGAGAAAAAAGCTACTCGTCGTCGTGGTACTTCTAAAAAGAAGGCTGAAACTACAGAGGAGGCTCCTGCTGAAACAGAGGCACCTGCTACTGAAGAGGAAAACAAAGATTAATTTCTTAAGTTTTTTAGATATAAAGCCTATCATTTTCATGATAGGCTTTTTTTGTTTTTAGCTAGTTTTTGGTTAGACTTAGCTATATTTGTAGAGCATATTGGATATATGTTTCTCATTTAATTATTTATTCATTATCAATGGACTTATTTAACGTTTATCCCATTAATCCAATTAACATAGTAAGAGCACAGGGCTCAACGGTGTGGGATGCCGAAGGAAATGCTTTCTTGGATTTATATGGTGGTCATGCTGTGATTTCAATTGGTCATACGCACCCACACTATGTTCAACGAGTAACAGAACAATTAAACCGCATCGGTTTTTATTCAAATTCTGTTGAAATTCCTATCCAACGTGAATTAGCCCGATTGTTAGGTGAGGTATCTAAGAAAGAGGATTATCATTTGTTTTTATGTAACTCCGGAGCGGAGGCTAATGAAAATGCATTGAAATTAGCTTCCTTTTATAATAAAAGAAAGAAAATTATTGCATTTTCTAAATCTTTTCATGGAAGGACTTCGTTGGCTGTCGCTTGTACAGATAACCCAAGTATTGTTGCGCCAGTTAATGAAACAGATCATGTTGTATTTCTACCCTTTAATGATGAAGAGGCTTTAACAGATGCTTTTCATGCTTATGGCGAAGAGATTTCATCTGTTATTATAGAGGGAATTCAAGGGGTAGGTGGTATTCGTGAGGCATCTGTCGCTTTTTTGAAATTAATTCGTTCTCTCTGTGATCAATATAATTCGGTGTTTATTGCAGATTCTGTACAATGTGGTTATGGACGATCTGGAGACTTCTATTCACATGATTATGCAGGCATTTCAGCGGATATCTATACGATGGCAAAAGGTATGGGCAATGGTTTTCCAATTGGAGGAATCAGTATAGCTCCAAAATTTGTAGCTTCTTATGGTATGTTGGGAACTACTTTTGGTGGTAATCATCTCGCTTGCGCTGCAGCAGTAGCTGTACTCGAAGTAATCAAACAAGATAATTTAATTCAAAATGCTGCAGAAGTTGGTTCTTATTTAATTGAAGAACTTAAGAAGTTTGATCAGGTGACAGAGGTTCGTGGTAGGGGATTAATGATAGGTATTGACTTACCTGCTGAACTTGGATATATAAGGAAGGATTTATTAGCTAAAAATAGAATATTTACAGGGGAAGCAAAGCCTACTGTTATCCGTTTATTACCAGCTTTAAATATGGCCAAAGAAATGGCTGATCAATTTTTAACAGCTTTTGCTGATCGATTGAAAGGTTAATATTGAATTAGATAGATATATGAAAAAATTCTTTTCAGTTAAAGACGTTGCTAATGTTTCAGAGGTAGTGAAAGAAGCATTGGAGTTGAAAGCGAATCCTTATGCGTTACCGAATTTAGGAAAACATAAAACGTTAGGTTTAGTCTTCTTAAATCCAAGTTTACGTACACGTCTAAGTACTCAAAAAGCGGCCATGAATTTAGGGATGAATGTCATGGTCATCAATATGGATAAGGAAGGTTGGGCTTTAGAAACGAAAGATGGTATAGTGATGAATGGTACAACTGTTGAACACATTCGAGAAGCTGCAGCCGTTATGGGTGAATATTGTGATATCTTAGGTTTACGCTCCTTTCCTACATTGAAAGATAGAGAAGAAGATTATTCCGAGGATCTGTTTAATAAGTTTATGACTTATTGTGCTGTTCCAGTTGTTTCTTTAGAAAGTGCAACTCGTCACCCTTTACAAAGTTTGACAGATATCATCACAATAACTGAACATAAAACAGTGAAAATACCTAAAGTTGTTTTAGCTTGGGCTCCTCATGTAAAAGCTTTACCGCAAGCGGTTCCGAATTCATTTTCTGAGTGGATGTGCCAAGCGCAATCAGAAGGATTAGTTGATTTTACAATTGCTCATCCTGCTGGATATGAGTTATCAGAAGAATTTACAAACGGAGCGAAAATCTCTCACAACCTCGATGATAGTATTAAAGATGCGGACTTTGTTTATGTAAAGAACTGGTCTTCTTATCAAGAGTATGGCGAGGTTTACCCAGTTTCGGAAAACTGGTTAATTGATAACAAAAAACTAGCATTAACAAATAATGCGAAAATTATGCATTGTTTACCTGTTAGAAGAGATTTAGAATTGTCATCTGAGATTTTGGATGGTCCAAATTCTTTAGTCATTAAAGAAGCAAGTAATCGTGTTTGGGCAGCGCAAGTTGTCTTGAAGCGTATGCTAGAGAGCTTAGCTAAATAAGATTTAGGTAATAAATAGATTATTTTGGAAGAATTAGAGAGAAAGATGTCAAATAGTGGCCTGAATATTATTAAGATAGGTGGAAATATTATCGATGATGAACAATTATTAAATTCATTTTTGGAGAAATTTGCCGCATTGCCAGGTAAGAAAATACTCGTTCACGGAGGGGGAAAAATTGCAACTCGCCTAGCATCAGATTTGGGATTGGAGGCAAAATTGGTCGAAGGAAGAAGGATTACTGACGAAGCGATGTTGCGTGTTGTTACCATGGTATATGCTGGTTTGACAAATAAAAACATTGTTGCTAAGCTTCAAGTTTTGAAATGTGATGCAATTGGGCTAACAGGCGCCGACGGAGATACAATTAAAGCGATAAAACGTCCTGTAAAAGATATCGACTATGGTTTTGTTGGTGATATTTTGCATGATTCTGTTAATACTGCTTCTATAAAGAAATTTTTGGAGGCAGGGTTCGTACCTGTATTCTCAGCGATTACACATAATGGCTTAGGTCAACTTCTAAATACGAACGCAGATACGATAGCTTCTGCCTTAGCTGTTGGTTTATCATCTTTGTATGACACTTCTTTAGTCTACTGTTTTGAAAAAAATGGGGTATTGAAAGATGTAAATGATGAGAATTCTGTTATTAATTCTATTCATGCAGCTGAATTTCCTAAACTAAAGAAAGATGGGATTATTCACGATGGTATGATTCCAAAATTGCAAAATGCCTTTGATGCTATACAAAAAGGCGTTCGGAATGTGTATATTGGTCATGCCAATAATTTGCACTTGTTCCAACAAGGACAATTTGGTACGTGTTTGACCTTAAAATAGAACTTCAAATTATGAAAAGAATTACCATTATCGGAACAGGAAATATTGGTTTATCGTTAGCAAAAGGATTAGTAAAAAAAGAATTTTGTGCGGCTGATCAAATTACCCTAACAAGACGTAATATCAAGTCATTGGATCAAGAAAACCAAGCTGGATTTGTCGTAACAGATAATAACTTGCTAGCTGTAGAGCAGGCAGATATTGTTGTTTTAGCAATTTTACCTCAACAGCTACGTAAAGTCCTAGAAGAAATTGCTCCGGTAGTGAAGAGTTCTAATCAAATTTTTGTTTCCGTTGTTTCTGGGGTTAGTTGTGTTGATATTAAAGAGGTATTAGGCCAAGATGTTTCCGTTGTGAGGGCAATGCCTAATACTGCTATTGCAATTGGTCAATCTATGACTTGTATAGCAACAGATAGTTCATCATCGGATGATGTTAAAGAGGTAGAAGTGATGTTTGAGACTGTGGGCTCAGTTGTTGTGATTAATGAAGATTTAATGACATCCGCAACTGCACTTTGCGCTTGTGGTATCGCTTTTTTCTTAAGAGCAATTCGCGCAGCATCTCAAGGTGGTGTAGAGATTGGATTCCATGCACATGACGCTTTAAAAATGGCTGTTCAGACAGCAAAAGGAGCTGCTGATTTGTTATTGCAAACACAAGCTCATCCGGAGAGTGAAATTGATAAGGTAACTTCTCCAAAAGGATGTACGATTGCGGGTTTGAATGAAATGGAACATAACGGTTTTAGCTCTGCTTTTATAAAAGGCGTTAAATTGTCAGCAAAAAAAGCGGGAGGTTTATATAATGAGTAAACATATTCAATTATTTGAAGAGAGTTTAGAGCTATTGAAAGCTTTAATTACTATTTCGTCTTTGAGTAGAGAAGAACATTTGACCGCTGATCTGATTGTGCAGTTCTTGGATAAAAAGAATGTCAAATCTTATAGAAAAGGTAATAATGTTTGGGCGTATAATCAGTATTATGATGCAAAAAAGCCTACAATCTTATTAAATTCTCACCACGATACGGTAAAACCCAATACAGGTTATACTCGAGATCCATTTTCAGCAGATATAGAGGAAGGGAAACTTTTTGGTTTAGGTAGTAACGATGCTGGTGGATGTTTAGTTTCTTTAATAGCTGCATTTCTCCATTTTTACGATCGCACAGATTTAAATTATAATTTTTGTTTAGCTGCCAGTGCAGAAGAAGAGGTTTCAGGGATTAATGGTATTGAATCCATTTTATCCGAATTAGGGCCATTGGATTTTGCTATTGTAGGCGAACCAACTTTGATGGATCTCGCTATTGCTGAGAAAGGGTTAATGGTCTTGGATTGCACTGCGCTTGGAACAGCGGGACATGCAGCACGAGATGAAGGGGAAAATGCCTTATATAAGGCTATTCAAGATATTGAATGGTTTCGCACATTCCAATTTGATCGCGAGTCTAAGGTGTTAGGTTCCATTAAAATGTCTGTTACCATGATTCATGCTGGTTCTCAGCATAATGTTGTACCCGCTACATGTGATTATGTGGTGGATGTCAGAACAACGGATGCTTATACGAACGAAGAAACGTTAGCGATCATAAAGCAGCATGTTAAATCAGATGTCAGAGCACGCTCTATACGTTTAAACTCCTCTCATATTCCAGAGGATCATCCATTTGTTTTAGCAGGTTTGAGTTTAGGTAAAAAGTCCTATGGATCTCCAACAATGAGTGATCAGGCTTTGTTGAGAATTCCTTCTGTCAAATTGGGTCCTGGGTATTCGGGTCGTTCCCATATGGCCGATGAATTTATTTATATAGATGAAATCGGAAACGGAATAGATGATTACATTAGTATATTAGAAAAAATAGTATAAACAGAAAAAGGCAAAATTTATTTTGCCTTTTTCTGTTTAATAGTTTTAAAATTAAACTAAGCTAATTTGTCTCTTGATGCTTTCTTCAAGCGATATGATGGTTTCTGTTCGTTGGATTCCTTGAACAGACTGAATGTCTTCATTCAATACTTTTCTGAGATGTACGGTATCACGGCAGATGATTTTAGCAAAAATACTGTATTGTCCTGTGCAATAATGCAATTCAACAACTTCTTTAATTTCTTTTAACTGTGAAACAGCATCAGAATATTGCGATCCTTTTTCTAGATATATACCTAAAAAAGCTGTAATGTCAAAACCTACTTTTTGAGGGTTAATGATTAAATTGGATCCTTTAATAATACCCAATTCTTCCATTTTTTTCATGCGAACATGAATGGTTCCTCCAGATACAATTAATTTTTTTGCTATTTCTGTGTAAGGAATAGACGCATCATTCATCAAAATTGATAATATCTGAATATCAAGATTGTCTAAATCGTAATTAGAATAGTTATTTTCCATTAAATGTGCTGTTATTTTTTATTAAATTAATCTGTGCTATTGATTTTTAGTCAAATCAAAATACAAGATAAAATTTTAAATTTTTCAAAAATACTAAGATTTGTTGGTTTATGTATGTAAATTTAGTAAAAATTTTAGATACATATTGTTAATGTGGTATTTTAATAACAATTTTAATATGTGATTTAAATTATTGCCAGCTTTTTTATCATTAATATGTAATTCATGGAAATAGAAGACGTTAAAATTTCGAGAAAGAAGCCCATTTTTACAGTTGGAGAAGGCTTGCATAAATATCTACGTCTCTATCAACGTGACGCAAAACTTCCGATTACGTATAAAGATCTGCTCTCTTTTACGGAAACGATACCAGTATTGGATAAATATGGAAATGATACATTTTGGGAAACACCATTGTATCCTCCATATTTAATTGATCATCTTTATGAGGGATTGAAAGTTATTTATGCAAAATTGAAGGCTTCTGGTAATACAAGAATTGTGCAGCATAAATATATTGACAGAGTAGAGTATTGTGCTTTTGGAAATACAAGACCTTTTCGTATTCGTATTGTGAATCGATTGAATGATGTTTATGATTATTTCTACATCAAACAAGCAGATGCATCGCGCATATATGGATTGGAATTGGAGGAAATCTTATCTCCTAATCAAGTCAACTATATGGTCGATCATGAAACATTGGTAGAAGAACATATTGTTGGTATCCCTGGTGATACGTTTGCAAAGCAACGGATGTATACACCGGACTATAATCTAACTCGGATATCGAAAGAATTTGTTAAATTCAATGAACGCTGTATTATTAGCTTATTGGGAGATATGCGAGCCTATAATTTTGTGGTGCAAATAACCCCTGATTTTGATGATTTTCAATTCCGAATTCGTGCCATTGATTTCGATCAACAGTTTTATGAGGGAAATCCGAAGGTATATATGCCTCAATTTTTTAAAGAGAATCTTCCATATGTAAAACTTTCCATGGAGCATTTGACAGATAAAACAGTGCTACAGTACCAACAGGAGGAGCGTTCATCTATTGTACATCGTGTGCGAAGTGAAAAACATAGAATAGCTGATCTAAGAGATGCATCAAAAACGCAGCAATTATCTACTGACGAAAATATTAAGCAATTGCGGGAGGCATATGCTATCTCTCATGAAAGTGAACAGTATTTAAAATGCAAAACTATGACTGATATTGTAGAATTGAATGTTAAAAATGTGATTAGACAAGTACAGTTATAGCGCTATTTGATTCTTTTTTCGTTATCTTTTACAAATGCACTCCATCCAGTATAACTTTTATTAGTTCCTGAGGTTGCATTTTTTTGAAAGGAATGACAAACAGCCACAGCTAATCCATCTGTGGCATCTAAGAACTCAGGGCTTTCATTAAATTTTAATAACGTCTTGAGCATGCCTGCAACTTGTTCCTTTGTTGCATTTCCATTTCCTGTGACAGACTGCTTGATTTTTCTTGGAGCATATTCAAAGATTGGGATATCATAATTTAATGCCGCAGCCATAGCTACTCCTTGTGCTCGGCCTAATTTAAGCATTACTTGAATATTTTTACCATAAAATGGTGCCTCTAATGCAACGCTATCAGGTTTGTATTCTTCAATGAGTGCAGCAGTTTTTTTGAAGATACGCTGTAGTTTAAGTGCATGATCATCCAGATGTCCCATTTTGACAACCCCCATGGTGATGAGGCTAATGTTGTTACCTTGTTCACAGATAACTCCATAACCTAAAACAACTGTTCCTGGGTCAATACCTAAAATAATTCGTTCTTTCGCTTTCTCCTTCTGCATGTACAATATTACATTTTTTATTCGACTTCAATAAAGAAATCAGGCTAATTTGGATTATAGGAATGCCATAAATTAGCTTTAGCTTTGCCTAAAATTTAGTAACATTGTGTTCAAAATTGAGGAATGCTGACAAAAGCTCAAAAAAAATATAGTGGTATATTGATTAAAATGGCGGTCTTGCTGTTTGCTGGCTGGTACATTTATCAGCAATTGTCAGACCCCAATAATCTACTGAAATTTAAGACTTTAATAGACGGTATTGATCCTCATTATCTTTGGTCGACATTGGGTCTGATTGTTACCTTAATGTTGATCAATTGGATTCTTGAAGTTTTTAAATGGCAATATTTATCGCGTAGAATCGAAAGAATATCTTTCTGGACTGCCTTTCAGTCTGTTTTTTGCGGACTTACATGGGCTATATTTACACCAAATAGAATAGGTGAATATGGAGGAAGGGTTTTATTTTTAAAGCCTGAAAATCGCGCAAAAGGTGCAGTGGGTATGGGTGTGGGGTTATTTGCACAGCTGGTATTAACAAGTATTGCCGGTTCCTTAAGCATTGCTTGGTTTGCTTGTACCTATCTGGATACTCCGCTTTCTATTGAATTTGGTATCTGGCTATTGGCTGTTTTGTATGCTTCTGGATTTTTAATACTCTATTTTAATGTTAATTGGATTGATTCATTAGTAGGACGTATTAAATTTTTGAAACGGATCAAGCCCTTCTTTTCTATTTTAGAAGAATACTCTTTTAAAGAATTGCTGATCGTTATTTTAATTTCGTTAGCACGATTTATCATCTTTACTTCTCAGTATATCATTCTCATGTTGGTTATTCTTCCTCAATTACCATTTG
Organism: Sphingobacterium sp. SRCM116780; assembly: GCF_021442025.1. Taxonomy (NCBI): domain Bacteria; kingdom Pseudomonadati; phylum Bacteroidota; class Sphingobacteriia; order Sphingobacteriales; family Sphingobacteriaceae; genus Sphingobacterium; species Sphingobacterium sp. SRCM116780. The sequence continues at coordinate 3,325,764 of NZ_CP090446.1, read as the reverse complement.
TGGCAATGATTTTGATGATATTTATACTTTTCTTTGTACAAGCTGCATTACCGACGCTGGATATTTTTGATTTTAGTGTAAGAAGTTTTGTAGCAGGTAATTTGTATAGTTATATTACGAATCAAGAATTGGCAGTAATGGCTATTGTTTCTTGCATCTGGTTTGTGAATTTGATACTTCCGGCTGTTTTAGGTTCGGTTTTTGTTTTGAAAATAAATTTTTTCGGTGATTCTAAGTCTTAATTTTTTTACGATCATATTGGCAATAGCCTATGTCGCTTTGGTTCTGTACATGCGTAAAGGTTGGTTTGAAATACCGACTATAATTTCTAATTATCAACCTACAAAACGTGTTTCTATTATTATTGCTGCTCGTAATGAGGAGGAGGGGATAGCACGAACAATTGAGTCAGTTCTGCAACAAGATTTTCCATCCGAATTATTGGAATTAATCATCATAGATGATCATTCAACAGACAACACAAGTAATATCGTTTTATCGTATGCTGATCGAGGTGTTCAATTACTACAATTGAATGAGAGTAATAAATTGAATTCGTATAAAAAATTAGCCATTGCGAAAGCGATAGATATTTGTACGGGTAGCATTATTATCACTACAGATGCTGATTGTAGAATGGGTAAAAATTGGTTAAGGACAGTCGTTAGCTATTTTGAAACACAAGACTTGTTTCTATTATCATCACCAGTTATTTATTCAGAAGAGAAGTCTTACTTTGAGCGTATTCAAACATTGGAATTTTTATATTTAATTGGCCTAGGGGCAGCTGGTATAGGTAATAAAAACCCAACAACTTGTAATGGTGCTAATTTAGCCTACCGTAAAGATATCTTTTTTGAGATGGGGGGGTTTACTGGAATTGATGAACTGGCCTCGGGGGATGACGAACTATTCTTACATAAAGTCGCAGAGAAATACCCACATAAAATAGGATTTTGTAAATCAACAGAGGCTGTTGTTTACACGGATGCTAAACCTACACTAGCGTCTTTTATTAGTCAAAGAAAACGTTGGGCATCCAAAAGCACGAAATATAAAAACAAAGCTGTAGTAGCCTTAGGTATTACGATTTGGCTTTTTAATTTCTGTATGCTTACTTGTTTTGTGTTAGGGTTATTTTATCATTATGACTACCTTTTTACTTTTTTAGTTCTTCTAGTCATAAAAATGATCGTTGAATATTTATTCATTCAACCGCTAGCTAAATTTGCAAATCGAGAAGAATTGATGAGATATCTACCATTTCTTTCGGCCTTACATATCATCTATCTTGTTTATATAGGAATTTTAGGAAATATTGGAAAGTATGATTGGAAGGGTAGACAGGTAAAATAGTTTAGCCATTTTTTACCTTTGCTCGTATCTTTTGTTCTGCCTCTAATACGATTTCTTCTAACGTTTTATCCGTCTTATCAATAGGATCTAACACCTCCCAGCTCATTTTAACAAAAGTATTAAAAGGGAATGAACCGTATTTAATCATTTCATATGATCCATTAATTGCTATGGGAACAATTAGAGCATTTGGGTTTTTCTTCAATAAAGTGGCAATTCCTCCCAATTGAAAAGATTTCATTTTTCCATCTCGTGTACGGGTACCTTCGGGAAAAATAAAAGCAGACCAATTTTTAGTCTTCATATTATTGGCAAGTTTTAGAATTTCTCCAATAGACTGCTTAGAGTCTTTACGATCAATATTTGCTGCTCCACCATGTTTCAAATTGAATGAAATACTGGGAATACCACTTGCCAACTCTATCTTGGAGATAAATTTACCATGAAATCTTCTGAGAAAATAAATCATAGCAGGAATATCAAAAGTACTTTGATGGTTCGCTACAAAGATAACTGGTTGGCCTGTTGGAATACTTTTGTTATCAATGAAAGTAACACTATTCAATAACAAACAATTACAATAGGTGAGAAAAAAATTGAGAATATCAACACTCTTCTTATGGGCTGAATATCCACCTAGTTTCAAACTCAACCATTGAATAGGATGAAAAATTAATAAACATAAGCCAAAACAGAAATAAAAAATAGGTGTCAGAATAAATCCAATAATCTTCTTCATATTTAAATCTAGTAATTATTTACAGCAAATATAATTATTAAAAATACTTTACAGATATTAATTGATGAGAGTCGTTTTTAATATTATTAATATTTGTTTTCATAAAATTTAGTTTTTGTTTAATTATGTTTATATTAAATGAAATATGAAAAAGTTTCCAAATACATGTCCAAGCTGTGATTCAAAATTGGTCGTCAGCAAACTGACTTGTGAGTCTTGTGATACAGAAGTGATAGGTAAATTTTCCTTACCTATTTGGACGCAATTAGGGTTAGATGAACAAGAATTTGTGCTAGAATTTTTATTGAATTCGGGAAGTCTCAAAGAAATGGCTAACCAATTAGGTAAAAGTTACCCAACTGTAAGAAATAAGCTGGATGATCTCATTCACAAATTACGTATGTTAAAAAATATAGAATAGTATGAATTTTCAAGAAAAACAATCATTTTGGACTTGGTGGATGATATTGCTAATGGTGTTTCTATTACTCTCAACATTAAATTTTAAATGGGCAGAGTGGTCGAGAGGCAATTTTAGTCAATTTAGCCTCAATCCTGGTTTTTGGATAGTCTTCTGTATTATTGCTCTATTTTCAGTGATCAGATTAAAAACTACAATAAATACCGAAGGCATCAACATTCAATTTTTTCCTTTTTTGTTGAAAAGTAAGATAATTCCATGGACAGAAATTGGAAAGATATATGTAAGGGACTATAATCCTATAGGAGATTATGGGGGGTGGGGGTATCGTAATGGGAGTGAAGGTAAAGCTTATAACACAAAAGGAAAACAGGGTTTGCAGTTAATATTCAAGGATGGTTCCAAACTCTTAATCGGTACGCAAAAAAGAGATGAATTAGAAAATATAGTTGAGAAAATAAATAAGGATATTCTAGGGTATGAAAATTTATAAAATAGTTGAAAATCCATTTGACAATTTATCAGAGCTAAGATTGATTGTTGTTGGTCTTATTGCCTTTTTGATAGGAACTTTTGCTGCTTATTTCTTGGGCGGCTCATATCCTGGTATTATGAGTTTCAAATCAAATTCGGCAACATTATTGCAGTTATTTTATCAAAACACACTAAATACGATCTTGTTATCCTTGGTTTTATATGTATTTGGTAAAATTTTAAATCCAAGAGCACGTTTCTTAGATCTGTTGATTACCGTTTTGATCGCTCGGACAGCTATTTATTGCATGGCCTTGTTAAATACCAATGCTTGGCTAAATCCCATAGCGGACATGATAGCGAAAAATGTTGTTAATACACAATCTGGCAGTATGATTGATAAAAGCGATCTATTAATGTTGTTTTTGGGAGTGATAATTATACTTCTGTTGCTTATTTATTTTTTCTATCTGTTGATCAAAGGATTTCGCATATCAGTCAACAGTAAAAAGGGGTATCATGGACTACTAATTATTATCATTGTTTTTGTACTAGAGGCATTAGCTTCTATTTTTATACCTTATTATCTATGATGGTTAAATATATTGTTAGTATAGTTTTGTTTTTGATAAGTGCAGGAACAAGTTTTTCGCAAACTTTTGTTGGAAACTGGAAAGGGAACTTGAAAGTCGGAAATTCAAGCTTAACTTTTGTTATTCATCTAAACGAACAGAACGCAATTTGGAAAGCAACAGCAGATAGTCCTGATCAGGGAGCATTTGGTATTCCTGCCCAAGCGAAGGTAACAGGCAACGGAATCGAAGTAATGATCGAAGGGGGTATAAACTATATAGGCAAATTAGAAAATGCGAATCTAATAGGAGGAGAGTTTCAACAAGGAAGCTTTAAAACAAAGTTAGATCTTGAAAAAACAGACGAAATTGTCAATCAACCAAAATTGGTTAGATCCCAACAGGTAAAACCACCTTACAATTACGATACTGTAGATGTTAGTTTTAGAAATAAATATGATAATGTTCAATTAAGTGGAACGTTAACTAGTCCTAAACAAAAAGGAAAATTTCCTGCAGTTATTCTGGTGTCTGGGAGCGGTCCTCAAGATCGAAATGAGGCGTTAATGGGACATGAGCCTTTTCGGGTATTAGCGGACTATTTGACAAAAAATAATATTGTTGTTCTTCGGTACGATGATCGTGGTGTCGGACTTTCAAAAGGAAGTTTTATTGATGCAACGATTGAAAATTTTAGTAAGGATGCCATGGCTGCTTTGGATTTTCTAAAAAAAAGACCCAACGTGGATCTTACGAAAGTTGGTATTATCGGTCATAGTGAAGGAGGTTTAATTGCGGAGTTGTTAGCGGGACAAAAATTACCAGGGCTTTCTTTCATTATTTCTTTGGCAGGACCTGCAATTCCGATCGATTCTTTAATGGTCTCTCAATTATATACAATTGGAAAAGTTGGAGGTATGACCGAAGATGCTTTGAGTCAAGCGATGAAGATCAATAGAAAAAATTTCGAGATCGTTAAAAGTAATCGTCCTAACCAAGAAGCAATGGCTATGATTCTTAAGAATATGAACATGGATCCAAATCAGATGAATTCGGCAAGTAAATTAGATGTAGAAACACTTTTATTACCCTCTTACCGTTATTTCATGCGCATAGATCCTATTCCCTTTATCAAGAAAATAAAAATTCCTGTGTATGCAGCATTTGGAAGTTTAGACGTGCAGGTGCCTGCAAGGGAAAATCTGAAGAGCTTGAAATCTAATTTACCTCCAAACTCAAGAACCGTTTTGAAGGAATATCAAGGATTGAATCATTTATTCCAAAAAGCGACAACTGGTGCCGTTTCAGAGTATGCAAATATTAAAGAAACCATAAATGATGAGCTTTTGGTAGATTTGGTGAATTGGATTAAAACCTCAACTAAATAGCTGTTTTTAGAACATAGCACTGTATTATTTAAGTGACATCATTTAAAAATACGATAACGTTGTAAATAGCATTTTAAGAATGTATAAGGCTTTTATTTTGCTCATAATCCCCGTTGTGTAAGCGCTTATATGGAAAAGCATTTCTTCTGAATTCAAATAGGTTTTTATCTTTGTTATTGCACGCAGCCATATTTTTTATGGATGAAACTGTTTAACAAACCTTTATTTTTTCTATTATGAATTTCAAGGCATTCATTACCTTAACTTTCTTAACTATTATAACTTCAATAGTATTTGCTAGAGAAGTTATCCCTTTTAACAAAGACTGGGCTTTTAAAAAAGGACCTTTTACGACAGATGTTTTACAGTATGGGAATATTTTTTCTGGTAATTGGCAAGCGATTACTGTTCCTCATACTTGGAATGCAAAAGATATGCAAGTCCGGAATGATCGGTTTACTTCTAATGAAAAGTTTTATGTTGGCGATGCATATTATCGTAAAACATTTATTCCACTGTCATCTTGGGATGGTAAACGCATATTCATAAAATTTGAAGGCGTAAATACCAATGCAGAAGTTTATATCAATAATACACCATTATCAGCAAAAAAAGAAAAAGAAAATCTAAGTTATGATGGCTCTCGAGTAAATGGAAATTATCAAATTGTAGGAAGGCATCAAGGGGGGTACGCCGCATTTGTATTAGAATTGACTAATATGTTGAAATATGGTATTGAAAACGAGATTCTTGTGAAAGTGAATAACGAAGCAACTCCACAGGTAATTCCTGTTAACCATACTTTATTCCCTATGTATGGGGGAATTTATCGTCCAGTAGAGCTTATTGTGACAGAAAAAGTCAATATTGCAGTATCTGATTATGCTTCTTCTGGACTTTTCATTAGTCAAAAAGAGGTGGATAAAAAAAATGCACTTATAAGTCTAAAAGTAAAATTGGAAAATAAAAATCATGATGCCAAGAACATACAGGTTGTTTCAACGATTTATGAAAGAAATGGTAACGTTAAAACAAAGCAATCTACAGCTTATAAGTTATTGCCACAAGGAAGACAAGAAGTAATTCAAGATGTTTTTATAAAAAATCCGCATTTATGGCAAGGCCTAGACGATCCTTATTTGTATAAAGTTGTGACCCAAGTTGTTGCTGACAACAACATATTAGATGAAGTAGTCCAACCACTAGGATTACGTAAGTTTGAATTAAGGACAGGAGAAGGATTCTTTTTGAATGATATTAAATACCCCATGTATGGCGTAACACGTCATCAGGATCGTTGGGGAAAAGGTTCTGCTTTATCAAATGCTGATCATGATGAAGATCTGGCTATTATTAAAGAGATTGGAGCCACGACTATCCGGTTAGCACATTATCAACAATCTGATTATTTTTATTCCAAATGTGATAGTATAGGGTTTATTGTATGGGCGGAAATTCCATTTGTTAATCGGGTTACAACATTAGAAGAGGCAAATGCGAAGCAGCAGCTGACAGAATTGATCAGACAGAATTATAATCATCCTGCGATTTATATTTGGGGATTGCATAACGAAGTGTATACTCCGAACGCATATACGATTGAACTGACAACCAAATTGAATGACTTGGCGAAGACGGAAGACCCATATCGTTACACAGCACAAGTAAGTGGTTACAATGTTATTGATCATGCTGTTAACAACAATGCAGATGTGCAAGGGATCAATCATTATTTCGGATGGTATAATGGTGTTATTCGTGACGTTGATAAGTGGGCAGACCAGATTTCAAAAGACTTTAAAGATTATAAAATTATCTTTTCAGAATATGGAGCAGAAGCCAATCTTAGTCATCAACAAGAGATTGTTGGAGATGTGGGAAATCAATGGGCTAACCCTGCATTTTTTCCAGAAGAGTTCTCAACAAAATTTCATGAGATACATTGGGGAACAATTAAGAAACATCCGATTTTCTTAGCGTCTTATCTTTGGAATACTTTTGACTTTGCAACACCAATAACTGCATTAAATGTGGAACCAAGAAATTTTAAAGGCTTAGTAACTTTTGATCGAAAACTGAAAAAGGATCCATTTTATTGGTACAAAGCAAACTGGAGTAAAGAACCAGTATTGTATCTGACACAGCGTCGAGTTGTTGAACGAGCGAATGAGATAACACCAGTAACTGTTTATTCTAACATTGGACCTCCTAGCTTATTTGTTAACGGTATTGAGATCAAGAATTTTGTTATGGGAGAAACGGATGTACATTATATCTTTCAAGATATAAAATTGAAGGAAGGCGACAATATCATTGAGGTAAAAGCTTCTAAGGGAGGAAAACAATTAGAAGATAAAATAAGTTGGCATTACGTGAAAAATAATCCAAAGGCAATCAGTAAAGATGGGCCAAAAGATAATAAAAGTGAACACATTGGTTTATAAGAAAGGGCTCTTTAGAGCCCTTTCAATTGTTATTTTTTATGGAGTTGTCAGAGCAACTGGTAATATTTTACCATTATAGTACTGATGTCCATTTTGAGCAAATTCAGCAATATATCTTCCCATTTCAAAAGCTAATTTCCCAGCTTCTACTCCAGGAAATGCCTCTTCAAACATCTCGGTCTGTGCAGAACCCAAAGCAAGGCAATTGACACGAATTCCTTTATCCTTGAATTCTTCAGCTAGACATTCTGTTAATACAGCTAATGCTGCTTTACTGGATGAATATGCTGCTAAACCAGGGAATTTAGACGATCCTTGGACTCCACCCATACTTCCAATATTGAGTATATGTGAACCTTTGGGCATGAGAGGGACGATGTGTTGGATCATGCTGGCATGTCCTAGGACATTTGTTTGATACATAGAAGCGATTTCTTCCAATGTGCTTTCCATGAAGGGTTTATTAATCAATATACCGGCGTTATTGATTAAAATATCTACTTGGTCAAACTTTGACTTAATAAAAGGTATTAAAGTTTGGTAATCATCATATACAATATCAAACTGTGCCGGATAAAGATTACCTCCATCAAAATTTAAGTCTGATGCGATTTCATGTAATTTCTTTAATTTATCTGCCGAACGAGCCAATGCGATGACATTATTTTCTTTTTTTGCTGTAAGATCAAGTACAGCTTCAAATCCAATTCCACTACTAGCTCCTGTTATTACAATATTTGCCATAATTTTTGAGTTAATCTTCCGTTTGTGATTCTTCCACCTCTTTTACCGATGGTAATTTCTCGGTTCCTAAAGCCGAAGGGTGAAAAATATAATACGAACCTGTTAAGGCCATTAATGCAGAAATAATATAAAATAATAAACTAATTAATACGGCAAGATGCGGATCTAGATGAAAGAAATTAGCACCCCATATATATACCATTTCTCGCATGCCTAACCCTCCAACGGAGAAGGGTATAATAGCGACTAATGACGATGCAAGAAAAAGAAATAAATAAGGTGAAAATTTACCATCAAACCCCAAAGCATATAGAATCATAATAGCAGAAACTACTTGCATAGATTGTACACCTATCGCCTTCAAGTGTGTTTTAATAAAGCTTGATTTAAAATCTGTAAAGAACTTACTAATTAAAAAATAGTACAAGATAGTTCCTAAGACAAAACCAGCTATCGTTAAATAATTGGGAATACCTAATTGAGGTATAAAAATAACTAAAGCGGCGATGATTAAACATAATGCCCAGAGTCCGCTTAATCGGTCGAAAAATAATGCACTCAATAATTTTCGACCTTTAATGCTAAATTTCTTTCTTAGAAAATAGATCTTATAACCATCACCACCAACTCCTCCTGGCAAGAATAAATTATAAAATAACCCTAATTGATAAAGTTTGAAATTATATTTTTCAGATACATTTAACCCAATTGAAGTCAAAAAGCTTAATAGGCGAGAAGAAGAAATTAGAATGGAAATAGCATATGCTAAGAAAGCCAGTAACAGAAAAATGGGATTGGAATTCAATACTGCGTCCTTTAAGTCTTGAATAGATACCTTACTAAATACCCAATAAAGCGCAGCTACTGTGACAACAACTTTCAGTATATTTTTAATTATTTTCCAAAATAGTTTTTTATCCATTGTGTATTGAATCTCTTTTTTAGCCTTATAAATAGTTGTCAAAGGTATAAATTTCATTAAGATCTGCGACAACCATATTAGCTAATTAAAGGATAAATTCGAGTAAACAATAGAATTAAATAGATTAATAGGAATATTGTGCATAAAGAGAATTGCCAATTTATATATACTATTTGATATTTATTTTTAAGCATAACAAATAATAAGATAATAAAAATCACAAACAGTAGGGATGGAGCTACTATTGCCATTTCATTTGGAAAAGCGATATGTTTATCCTCTAAATGGGGTTGAGACTCTTTTTTTGTTAATAATGGAATGGAAGCAAGGGCCAAAAACAAAATGAATATACGCAATAAAGATTTGGCTATAATCTTACTAATGGTATGATTTTTGGATGTCTTCATGATAGTTTGTTGTTATATTTACAACAAAAATACAATAAGTAACTATAAAATTAATAAATATGAATCGAGTTCTTTTATCTATCTCCACTATCATGTTGGGTTTGTTTCTTTTTTCTGGATGCAGTATGCAACAAAAAGGAGCAACAACTAGTTCTTCATCTTCTTCTATGTCTACTGGCCCAAGTGCCTCTGATTGGAAGGGATCTGTAAAAGGAACTTGGCGATTAAATAGTATTGATCGTGAAAATTTACCATCTACTTATACCATAAAGACTGTCTTTGAGGAAGCTCCTGCAGAGTGTTTTATCGGTAGTACTTGGGTTTTACCAAGTAATGGTAAAGGAACAATTTCTTTTTCTGCTGATGGTAAATTATGTGCTCCTGGTGCTTCTAGAGATATTGTATGGTCTATTTATAATCCAGGAAAAAATAATGGAGAACCTCAATTCCAATTTAAAAAAATCTATGCTGGAGACAAAGCGAAAAATGTGACAACAGGTTACCGTTTAGATTTATCTTATTCAGATGCTAATAAATTGGTTATGCGTATGCCTGTAACTATTTCTAATGGTGAAGCTTATTTAGTATTTACTTTTGCAAGAGTAAACTAAAATCGGTAATTGATAAATAGAAAAGCTATAGTTCTAACTATAGCTTTTTTTTGTTTAAATTTTCTTACATTTCTTTAATGATACTACGAATGCCGAAATCGTCTAAATATAGGATACAATGTCAGAAAGTAAAGCAAAAATAGCCTTAATAACAGGAATTACTGGACAGGATGGAGCATACCTTGCAGAGTTTTTACTTAAAAAAGGATATGTTGTACATGGATTGAAAAGAAGAAGTTCTCTTTTTAATACAGGTCAGATTGATCATTTGTACCAAGATCTTCATACAGATTCTTGTAATTTAAAATTACATTTTGGAGATTTAACAGACTCAACCAATTTAATTCGTGTTATTCAAGAGATACAACCTGATGAAATCTATAATTTGGCAGCTCAATCTCATGTAAAAGTGAGTTTTGATATGGCTGAATATACTGCTAATGTAGATGGATTAGGAACATTACGTATTTTAGAAGCTGTGCGTTTGTTAGGGATGATGAAAAAATGTCGCATTTACCAAGCTTCTACATCCGAACTTTATGGAATGGTACAAGAAGTCCCTCAGCGTGAGCGAACTCCTTTTTATCCACGTAGTCCTTATGCTGTTGCAAAGATGTATGATTATTGGATTACGGTCAATTATCGCGAGGCTTATAACATGTATGCATGTAATGGCATTTTGTTTAATCATGAAAGTCCCTCACGTGGAGAAACATTTGTTACTCGAAAAATAACAAGGGGAGTAGCTAAGATTGCATTGGGTTTACAAGACAAATTATATTTAGGAAACTTATCTGCCCAACGAGATTGGGGACATGCGAAGGATTATGTAGAGGCAATGTGGCTTATTCTACAACAAGACATTCCAGCGGACTATGTCATTGCAACGGGAGTTGCGACTTCTGTACGCAACTTTGTCAGGCTGAGCTTTGCTGAGTTAGGTATAGAGGTTGAATTTAGTGGTAAAGGTGAGATGGAAAAAGGAGTAATCATTGATGTTGATGAAGATCGGTTAGCGGAGCTGAATATTGATAAAGAGCATATTAAATTTGGACAGACTGTTGTTAGAGTCGATCCAGCATATTATCGCCCTACTGAAGTAGAATTGTTAATTGGCGACCCAACAAAGGCACAAACAAAATTAGGATGGAAACCTAAATATGATTTAGCTATGTTGATTACAGAGATGGTGCAGTCAGATTTGCAAATGATGCGAAAAGAAGAATACTTAAAAAATGGGAGCTTTCAAATTTTGAATTATTTTGAATAAAGATTCAATTTTATTATATTAATATTCTGAAAATCAGAATTTGGAATAATATTTGATGTAGTAAATTATATCTACAGTACTATGAATAGTAGTCAAATTATAATGGAATTCAAGTGTAATGGAAACTGAATTAATAAAAGAAAATAAACAGCCAGAAATAAAAAAAAATACATCGAAAGTTTATTTTTTTATAATAGCAATCGCTGCGCTAGTTGCTACGAATGTTTATTTTTATGTTAAATTTAAATCTTCTGGAGAGAAAGTATACGCACTTACAGTTGAAAAGGAAAATCTTGAAGTTGAAATAGATCGTATCGAGGCTGAATTGGATAAAATGAAGAATGATAATATTCAATTATCTCCATCTTTAATAGAAAAAGAACACGATGCTAGAACTAAAATAATCGATTTAAGAACTAAACTAGCCAAGAAAGAATTAACGCAAACAGAAATAGATCGTGCTCAATCGACGATCAGCACTTTAAAAAGTCAAGTAGCATACTTTAGTTTAGACGTCGATCGCCTTATTCAGGAGAATAAAATATTAGCAGAAAAGAATAATGCATTGCAAACCGAAGTCTCAGAATCTTCCAGTAAAATTTCAGTATTAGAGAGTTCCAATAATACATTAACTTCAAAAGTAAATGCCGCAGCTGCACTCAAGGTTTCTAATATAACTGTGTATGGTTTACAAGAAAAAAGAAATAACAAAGTAGAAGTTGAGGAAAAAGCAAAAAGAATTGATAAACTGGGTGTTAATTTTACTATTGCTGATAATACATTAGCGAAGTTAGGGAATAAAGATATTTTTATTCGAATTATTGACCCACAAGGTAATTTAATTGTCAATCAAGAGGATAATACCTTTTTTGTTCACGGTGAAAAATTACAATATACTTTTAAACATACTTTAGATTTCACAAATAATGGAGAAGAATATTCGTTGTATTGGAAAGGAGATAAGTTTATCAAAGGAGCTTATACTGTGCTCTTATATTCTGATAATGCAATCATGGGTAGATCGACTATTGTTTTAAAATAGATTCCTATTATAAAGGCTTTTTGAGCCTTAAAAAAAGAGCGACAATTAATGTCGCTCTTTTTTTTCTAAAGGCTAGTTTTTCTAATCAGAAAACCAGCCTTATAATTTCGTTGTAATGTGTGTTATAGTGTTATATATGAGAGTCAGGTTTCTATATCATTTGCCAATTATAACTTTTCATTAGATGTTCTAAATCACCTCTGTGTATAAATTATACGTTTTTGTATTTTGGTAAAACAATATGAAATGTAGTCCCCTGATTTTCTATAGAATCAAATTGTACAGATCCACCCATAGCTTCTATTGTTTTCTTTACAAATACTAGGCCCAGTCCTGTACCAGAACTTTTCGTTGTGAAATTAATTTGGAAAATTTGCTTTCTCATTTCTTGAGGAATACCAACTCCATTATCTTTTATTTTGACATCATAAGTTTCATTTTCGCCGTTTGATATACTAATATCAATTTTAATTTTTCTCTTTCCATACCCAGCTTCTATAGCATTTTTTAATAGATTATTGAATGTCCTTAATAATTGATCGCGATCGGCTTCTACAAATAAATATTGATCATTGGTTTGGTTTATCAAATTAATCTGAGCTAAAGGATTTTGTATATAAACATTGATGGACTTATTCAGCTTTTCTAACAGATTAACTTTCTCGTATTTGGTGTCAGGTAATTTTGCAAAAGCTGAAAATTCTTTAGCTATATAGTTTAGGCTATCAATTTGTTCAATAAAAGAGGTTGTAAATCGCTTAAATCGTTCCTCAAATTTAACATCATTATCATTATATGATCTTATTAATTGTTGAATGCCAAGTTTCATTGGAGTCAAAGGGTTTTTGATTTCATGTGCTATTTGTTGCGCCATTTCACGCCAAGTAGATTCCCTTTCATTATCTTTTATTTTATTTGCATAATCCTCTAATTTCAATATCATTAGATTATATTCTTTTATTAATCTTCCTATTTCATCATTTCTCTGCCAAAATAATGGTTCATTTTGTTGTCCTAAATTTGTTTGAGCTAGTTTTTTACTAATTAGATTTAATGGCTCAGTGATTTTATTCGCTACAAACGCTGCGTAAAATCCAAACCCTATTATAATCAAGGAGTATATATTGATTAATGTATTTAATAATAGATTTTGATTTAAGTTGTCATCTTTTTGTGCATTGAAATTAGGGATTCCTAAGTAGGCTATTGTCGCGTAATTTTCATCTCTAATTGTTGCATAGCTAGATTCATATTTAAAATCTCCAGCAGTTTCTTCTTCTATTGTCTCTGATTTTTTTAAAAGAGATAATTTTCTGAATGCATTTGCATTAATGTATGTTGATAAAATATTTAAATCATAAATTTTAGGTTGTGAGCTATACAATAACCGACCAGATTTAGAATACAAAGAGAAATCCTTGGCTAATGATTCAGATAGTAATTTGAGATAGTGGATTAGTTTTTCTTCTCTTTCTTCGGAAGTAGATGCGGTACTGATAATATTTTCCAACCGCTTGCTAATATCAGAAATTGTTTTTTCTCTTGCCAAAGTATTATTGTAAGAAAGTTGCATATTAATACTGACAAAGGATATAATTCCTGATATTAAAATCGCTGATATAATAGAAGAGATAAATAGGGTTTGAATTCTAGAGCTATATTGTATGGTATTAATTAAGAACAAATAGTGATATTTTATACTCCTAATTTTAAAGGATTTATTCTTTAAAATATTGTACATATAATTAATGACACTATATGAGGAGAAAAAAACAAATAGTATAAGGAATAAGAATGACCCTGTAGCTAAATATTCCCAAGCAGTTTCTTGCGGATTACTAACTAAAAATGTAGTATGGTTATTAGGCTTATACATAACATGGAAATAATTATCCTTGCCAGTCAGTATGATATACTCCCCCAATTTATTTGGATAATCTTTATCCGTATTTGGATAATTGTACTTTCCATATTGGGTAATTAAATTTCCATCTTTAAATAGTGCAATTGAACTATTATTATAGGATTGTACTTCAATATTGCTTAATCTAGAATCTACTAATATTTCCGGATAAGGTAAAGTATAATTGAAAGATCTATTTTTCAAATTAAGATATAAGGAAATATTGTTTTGATTATCAATAGGAAAATTAAGGATCGAAAAGTATTCATGTGTCCCCAATTCACTATTTAGTCTATAAAAACTATCACTAATTTTTAATGAGTTTTTAATTACTTTCTCTCTATATTCCGCTACTTTATTGTTTTTAAGATGTTCAAGTTCTTTATGATTATTATTATAATAAAATCCAATGAACTCATATTTGGATAGGTACCCACTAAAATATTTGTGTTCGATATATTCATTAATCGTTTTTGTATTGGTATTGGGTAAACTAATTTTAAATAGATGTTTTAATTGCTCATCCTTTAATATATCTTTTTCTATATCCGTAAATAACGAAATGGCATTGATATCATCTTCAGCTTCTAACTGACTTAAAAAAATTCTCATATTGTCTAATTTTTTCATTTTGAAAAATTGACCATGACATATGGAGAAAATAATAGATAAAAGAATAACAACGATGATATGTGTAGCAAGTTTGAATCTTGTTCTTAATAATACATTAAAAGATCTGGTAAGAATGATTAATCCCAATAAAATGTTAATCAAGCCATTATTTTCTGTTAATAGTGTTCCGATTAAGATGAATGTAATTAGGCAGCTAAGATGTATATTAATTAAGATTGTTTCCGATATCTCCAATTTCATAATGATATATATAAGAATATCGATGTATAAAATTAGTGTCACTAAACTCAAGCATAATATAAAAAGATCAATCCAAGTGTATGAGTTTAACTCTACGAGTTTTGTAAAATCAACAGCATTGGTTGTAGAATGAGTTATTAATGTTCCTAATGTGTTATATAATAAAGTGAAAACAAAATAGATACTTAGTATTGAAATAATAGCAAGACCAATTTTTAGCGGTTTTCTCTTAAAATACCTTTTAATATCAAATTTGCGTTTAATGTTATGAAGAAATAGAATGAAAAGAAAACAGAAAAAAACGGTAATTAGTAATCCCCAAATATTTGGAAACAAATAATTATAAGCATAATTTTTGGGGTTAAATATACCTAGATTGGCGTGAATACTTAACCAATTTGAATTGAGGTCTATATATCTTAATGTTATTAAGGCGGTTAAGTATAGTAATATAGCGATTATTGCATGTCCCTTATTGGCAATATGTTTTGCGATATTATGGATTAATGTAATAAAGCATATTGCAGCCAGTATCCAAGATAATGTCTGTAAGATGCTGAAAATATTCTGAACTTGATCGGACTTAAGTTTGATAGAAAATAAGTAGGTTTTGTCTTTACTGTATATGTTTTTGATATTACCAGAATCGTTGTAATCTGCAATTTCTATATTATTACTTGTAGAAATTAAAGGCGAAAAGAGCTTTTTAAAATACTCATTGTTAGGATTATAATATTTTTTAATGGTTACATAGGCTAAAATAGTTGTGTTTCCTATTTCTTTTTTCTTTACGATGAAGGTTCTATTGTTTGCAGAGATATAATTAATAGAATTTTGTAGTCCACCATCTGTTAACGGAACAAAAACATTTGAGCTCCAAAGTAAAAGCTCATGATTTTTAAAAATATAAAGCAGAATACCATCCTCTTTATAATATTTATTGAGAATACTATAGGATTGTTCTGGATATTTCTCAGCATTTTTGAGGGTTTTCATTTTAATGGAATCAGCAAACAATTGGTCAATCAAACCTTCCTTTTCATGAAGTTTTGATTCCAAGTTTACCGTTTCTACATTTAAAATATCTTTATTGGAGATGGACTTCTGTAATGTAATAGCAGTAACGATAAAGCTTAACGTAAGCAGTATAAGTAGCAGTCTTATTTTAGAGGATACAGGCACTTTATTATCTTTATTGTGAGAATGAACCGATATATAAATATATAAAAAAAGTCCTTACAAAAAGATTGTAAGGACTTGAGTATGCTTGCGCTATTTTTTTATCCGTGGATATCCTCTTCTCTAAAAAGTTTTGCACCTAAGTACTCACGATTCATACGAGCAATATTTGTCAATTTAATACCTTTTGGACACTCAGCTTCACAAGCACCTGTGTTTGTACAGCTACCAAAACCTTCTGCATCCATTTGATCAACCATTGCTTGAGCACGTTCATAACGTTCTGTTTGACCTTGTGGTAATAATGCAAACTGTGATATTTTAGCTGAAACAAATAACATCGCTGAAGCATTTTTACAAGCAGCAACACAAGCACCACAACCGATACAAGTCGCTGATTCGAATGCCTCATCAGCAATACGTTTCGGGATTAAAATATTATTTGCATCTTGAGCTCCACCTGTATTTACGTTGGTATAACCACCTGCTTGTTGAATACGATCAAATGCCGTACGATCCACTGCCAAATCTTTTAAAACAGGGAAAGCGGCAGCTCTCCAAGGTTCAATGACAATTGTTTGTCCATCATGGAATGAACGCATGTGCAATTGACAAGTAGTGATGCCGTACTTTGGTCCGTGTGGACGTCCATTGATCACTAGTGAACACATTCCACAAATACCTTCGCGACAGTCGTGATCGAAGTAAATAGGATCTTCTCCTTTGCGCGTTAAATCATCATTTACAATATCAAGCATTTCTAAGAATGACATATCGTCAGCGATATCATTTGCTTGTACAGTTACGAATTGACCTTTAGATTTATCGTTTTTTTGACGCCAAACTTTTAGCGTTAAATTCATATGTGCACTCATATCTATATATGATTTGAGATCTGAGATTTGAGATTTGAGATACTAGGATTTTTAACAGTCTATTATCTCATATCTATTATCTCATATCTATTTATAACTTCTTTGTGTTAATTTAACGTTTTCGAAAACTAACTCTTCCTTGTGAAGAACTTCTGGTTGGTTTTCACCTTTATATTCCCAAGCGGACACATAAGTAAACTCTTCGTCAATACGTAAAGCTTCACCTTCTTCAGTTTGTGATTCTAAACGGAAGTGACCACCACAAGATTCTCTACGGTTAAAAGCATCATCAACCATCAATTCTCCTAATTCAATGAAATCTGCAACACGACCAGCTTTCTCAAGTGACATGTTTAGTTCTTCATTTTCACCTAATACTTTTGCATTAGACCAGAATTCTTTTTTAAGATTTTGAATTAATCCTTTAGCTTTAGTTAAACCTTCAGCAGTACGGGCCATACCACAGTATTCCCACATAATCAATCCTAATTCTTTATGAATATCATCCACTGTTTTAGTACCATTCAAAGCTAATAATGCATTGATTCTTGCTTCCACCTCTTTACGAGTTTGTTCAAAAGCAGGATGGTTTTTATCTACTGGTGCAAATGAACCTAATTTAGCTAAGTAATCACCCACAGTGTAAGGAATAACAAAGTAACCATCAGATAATCCTTGCATCAATGCAGAAGCACCTAGACGGTTCGCTCCATGGTCTGAGAAATTACATTCTCCTAATGCATATAATCCTGGGATTGTTGTCATCAAGTTGTAATCAACCCATATACCACCCATTGTATAGTGAACAGCAGGATAAATACGCATTGGTTGTTTGTAAGGATTTTCGTCTGTAATTTGATAATACATGTCGAACAAATTACCATACTTTTCACGTACAGTATCTTCACCTAAACGGCCAATCGCTTCTGCAAAATCTAAGAACACTGCGACACCTGTTTTACCAACACCACGACCTTCGTCCACTGCTTCTTTAGCATTACGAGAAGCTACATCACGTGGGACTAAGTTACCAAACGAAGGATATTTACGTTCCAAGAAGTAATCTCTATCCTCTTCTTTGATATCAACAGCTTTTAATTCTCCTTTTTGAAGTTTTTGCGCTAATTCAACAGTTTTAGGGACCCATACACGACCATCATTACGCAACGACTCTGACATCAATGTTAATTTTGACTGGTGGTCACCAGTAACAGGAATACAAGTTGGGTGAATTTGTGTATAACAAGGATTAGCAAATAAAGCACCACGTTTGTGTGCTCTCCATGCCGCTGTTACGTTACAACCCATTGCGTTAGTAGATAGGAAGAATACGTTACCATATCCACCAGTACACATCAATACTGCGTGACCTTCGTGTGTTTCGATTTTACCAGTAACTAAATCACGAGTGACAATACCACGAGCTTGTCCATCAATTTGAACAAGGTCAAGCATCTCATGACGAGTGTATGATTTTACTTTACCTTTATGAATTTGACGATTTAATGCTGAATATGCACCTAATAATAATTGTTGTCCAGTTTGACCACGTGCATAGAATGTACGTGATACTTGAGCTCCACCAAAAGAACGGTTATCTAACAAACCACCATATTCTCGAGCGAAAGGAACACCTTGCGCTACACATTGATCGATAATATTTGTTGATACTTCAGCTAAGCGATACACGTTTGCTTCACGTGCACGGTAGTCACCACCTTTAATCGTATCATAGAATAGACGAAAAACAGAGTCACCGTCATTTTGATAATCTTTTGCAGCATTAATACCCCCTTGAGCAGCAATTGAGTGTGCTCGACGAGGTGAATCTTGATAACAGAAAGTTTTTACATTGTAACCTAACTCTGCTAAAGAAGCGGCTGCAGAAGCTCCAGCTAATCCTGTCCCAACAACGATAATTGTGAATTTACGTTTGTTAGCAGGGTTAACCAGCTTCATTTCAAATTTATGTTTTGACCATTTTTCGGCCAATGGGCCTGCTGGTACTTTTGAATCTAACATATCTTATATTTTATTTATTAGATGTTGCTTAATAGCGCTATCCTAAAATATTGTTAACGGAAATAGAAATATAATGGCATCGCTGCAAATAGAATTGGAATAATCACACCAAATACCCATACACCGATAAATCGAACCAATCCAATATATTTTCTGTGATTGAATCCAACAGTTTGGAAAGCCGATTGAAATCCATGAATCAAGTGAAATGCTAAAGCAGCCATTGCGATAACATATAATGCTACTAAAGCCACATTTTTAAATGCGAAGTCAACTTGCTTGTACAAGTCACGTGCTTTTACAATTTCTACACCATTTTCACTAACCAAGGAGTAATCATGAAAATCTGAAGCTTGGATCTCTTGGCTGGTTGTAATACCAGTCGACAAATCTGTACGATACTCGATATAAGGTGTTTGGTCATTGTGGTATTTCCACCAAAAATTCGACATATGCGTCGCCAAAAATACCAATATAACAGTACCTAAAATTCCCATATTGCGCGAATTCCATTTACTGTTCGCTTTTCCATCATAAGATGCATATCCAATAGGACGTGCAGCCTTATTTTTCATTGAAATCACGATAGCATAGATCACATGGATGATCACAGAAGCGTACAATAAATAAGATACCACCTTAATAGGTGTAAAATGCGTCATGAAATAGGCGTACTTGTTGAACGCTAAACCCGCGTCATCTTTAAATAACTGCAAGTTTCCAATCAAGTGAACAATTAGGAACGTACATAAGAAAAGTCCCGTTAAGCTCATGATTAGCTTCTTCCCGATTGAAGAACTTAAAACTGGCTTTGATTTACTCATTATCCTTTGTAATTTAATTTTAATTAGGCAAATCTACCATTTGATATTAAATATGATACAATTTTGACAAGAAAAAGAAGTAATTTAGAACAATTCTAAACCAGATATGAAAAAGGCTCGCTATTTTTAATAACGAGCCTTTTAAATTAAAGTATTTTGTAGCTTATAGGCTGAATAATTTGTATCCCAATCCTATACTCCACATGTTAATTTTTGTTTTTTCTGTATTGTCTTTTTGGATGTTGTTCAATCCAAGCTCATAACGTAAGTCTACACGTAAACTAGATATATCTACACCCGCTCCAAACGCCCATGATGTTGAATTCTTTTTATAGTTTGAAGTTTTTAAATATGTGCCTATATTTTTATCTTGCTGGTCATCCACCACAAAAGAAAATACAGGTCCAGTATTGATTCGAGCTCCTATTGGACCCAATCCAAAACGTTTGCCTAATAATAGAGGAACATCAACTGTAGTGAATTTTACATTTGTGCTCTCGTTACCATCATTGCTGCTGGCCTGTGTGTTTTTTCCCGTAATATAGACTTCAGGTTGAATGTGAAATCCCAATACACCAATACGTCCATAAACACCAGCTTGGTAACCAACCTTATTATCAGAGTTAAAGAATTCGCCTTCACTTTTTAATTTAGAGAAATTTAAGGCTCCTTTTAAGCCAATTTCCACACCGGGCAATAATTGAGCTTTTGCCGTGCCCATACTTGCACATAACAAGAGTAATACTGGTAAAATGTTTTTCATAATTTTTATTTTCTATAAAGTTGTATCTTTAATTAAACTTTTGAAAAAGTTCATAAATATACACAAATTTTATACCTAATAATATGATAACGTTTAAAATTGCAAAATCTGATTGGCATATGGCAAAAGAAAAAATAAGAAGAAAATACAACCATCTGAATGATGCAGATTTGGACTTTGAAGAAGGACAAGAAGAACAACTTATTCAACATTTGATGTCGCGTTTGCATAGAAACCGTGAATATATTTTATTTACTTTGTCCAAATCATTAAATAATATAGAAAGTAATCGTTTATAATGGAAGAAATATCTTGGACTGATTTTGAAAAAGTAGACTTACGTGTTGGTACAATCCTTCAGGTAGAGGATTTTCCAAAAGCGAGAAAACCAGCTTATCAGTTAACGATCGACTTTGGTGTTACTTTGGGTATTAAACAAAGCAGTGCTCAAATAGTAGTACATTATACAAAAGAACAGTTGATTGGAAGGCAAGTTGTAGCAGTAATAAATTTCCCAAGAAAGCAAATTGCGAATTTCTTTTCAGAATGTTTAGTTACTGGATTTGCGGATGAGAATGGGGACATTATTTTGACAACTGTAGAAAAGAAAGTACCGAACGGTGCGAAATTAATTTAAATCATGCGTTATATAGATTTTGAGGGAACATCTGTAGATAATGCAGATGAATTTTTTATGCAACAGGCGTTAAAAGAAGCAAAATTGGCGTTTGATGAAGGTGAGGTACCTATTGGTGCAGTGATTGTTCATAAAGGTAATATTATTGGTAGAGGTCATAATTTGACTCAACGCTTAAATGATGTCACCGCACATGCAGAAATGCAAGCTTTCACAGCAGCAGCAAATCACTTAGGAGGTAAATATTTGATAGATTGTACACTCTATGTGACAATAGAGCCATGTGTGATGTGTGCGGGTGCAGCTTACTGGACGCACATATCCAGAATTGTATTTGGCGCTAAAGACGAGAAGAGAGGTTACTCACATTTTCATAATAAAATTCTTCATCCGAAAACAACTGTTGAATCGGGAAAGCTTGAAGAAGATTGTGCCGAACTCGTTAAATCATTTTTTCGTCAAAAACGATAATAGCCTAGTGATTATTTCACCAATAAACCAAACATAACTGCATTATATACGTTATATTTGTAATAGAAATAAACTTTAAATAAACATAAAAAAATAGCAATTATGGCATTTGAATTAGAAGCGTTACCATACGCAGCAGACGCATTGGAACCACATATTGATAAAACTACTATGGAAATCCACCATGATAGACATCATCAAGCTTACGTTGACAACTTAAACAAAGCAATCGCTGGTACAGATGCAGAAAGTTTGTCTTTAGACGATATCGTAAAAAATATTAGTAAATACCCTGCGGCAGTTCGTAACAATGGTGGCGGACATTACAATCACAAGTTATTTTGGACAGTATTAGGTCCAAATGCTGGTGGTGAACCAACTGGTGATTTAGCAAATGCTATTAACGAAACTTTTGGATCTTTTGCGGAATTGAAAACACAATTACAGAATGCTGGAGCTACTCGTTTTGGGTCAGGTTGGTCTTGGTTAATTGTCAATGCGGAAGGTAAATTACAAGTAACATCTACACCAAATCAAGATAATCCATTGATGGATGTTGCCGAAGTAAAAGGTACTCCAATTTTAGGTATCGACGTTTGGGAGCATGCTTATTACTTGAAGTTCCAAAATAAACGTCCAGCTTATTTGGAAGAAATCTTCAATGTAATCAACTGGGATGCTGTAGCAAAAAATTATGCTGCTGCTAAATAATTTTAGTCGTTATAATTTAGCGAAAAAAGCGGTAAAATTTTAAAATTTTACCGCTTTTTTTATGATAATCTGTTGTTTACCTAAAGTAAGCTTTTATTGCTATGAATAAATACAAGAGGATTTTATTAAAGAAATAAATATGAAAAAAATGTACAAATTGTCTTTTTTTACCACTTTGATAATGACTTTTAGTCTTTGGGCTTCCTGTCAATCTAAGATTACAAAAAAAGCAACTGATTCTTTTGCTCATTTGCCAGAATCACAACAAGGAAAATTGGATACTGCAACTTTTGCAGGAGGATGTTTTTGGTGTGTGGAAGCTCAGTTTAAAACATTAGACGGGGTAAAAAAAGTCATTTCTGGTTATACGGGAGGGGAAGTCAAAAATCCAACCTATTCACAGGTCAGTACAGGAGCTACTGGGCATGCAGAAGCGATCAATGTGTTATATGATCCTAAAAAAATTACATTCGATAAGCTACTGGAAGCATTTTTTATAGCACATGATCCTACACAATTAAATCGTCAAGGAAATGATGTTGGTACACAATATCGGTCAGCAATTTTTATACATGACAAACAGCAATTAGATAAGGTAAAGTATTACTTAAAAAAAATGGAGGAAGAGAAACTCTATGATCGACCTATTGTGACAGAAATTAATGCTTTTAAGGTTTTTTATCCAGCAGAAGATTATCATCAAAATTACTACGCTAATAATAAAAATGAAAGCTATTGTCAGTACGTGATTAAACCAAAATTGGAAAAGTTTAAACATATTTTTACCAGTACAACCAAAGACTAATTGAATAATTGGAACTAGCATTAAAATCTTGTAAATTTATTCTCAATTTTAATGAATGTATTGAAATTCAGGTTTTTGAAAATATAAAATTATTACTATGATAAAAGGATTTTTTAATGTACCTACCCCTACTAATGAGCCAGTTTACTCATATGCAGTTGGTACTAAAGAGCGTAAATTATTAAAAGCAGCTATTGATGAAGCACGCTCAATACAAACAGATGTTCCAATGTATATTGGAGGTAAGGAAGTTCGTACGGAAAAGAAAATTGCAATCAACCCACCCCACGATCACAAACATGTATTAGGACACTATAGTCAAGGTACAAAAAGTCATGTTATGGATGCAATTAATGCTGCATTAGCAGCTAAAAATGACTGGGAAAACCTTCCTTGGGAAGATCGTGCTGCAATCTTTTTGAAGGCTGCAGAATTAGCTTCTACCAAATATCGTTATAAATTAAACGCTGCAACGATGTTAGGACAATCAAAAAATCCTTATCAAGCAGAAATTGACTCAGCCTGTGAATTCACAGATTTTTTGCGTTTTAATGTTCAGTATATGACTGAAATCTACGCACAACAACCTCCAGTATCTGGTAAAGGAGTTTGGAATCGTGTAGAACAACGTCCATTGGAAGGGTTTGTGTTTGCTTTAACACCTTTTAACTTTACAGCAATCGCAGGAAATTTACCCTCTTGTGTCGCGATGATGGGAAATGTGGTTGTTTGGAAACCATCAAATGCACAGATTTATTCTGCTCATGTATTGATGGAGATCTTCATTGAAGCAGGTCTGCCAGCAGGCGTAATCAATTTAGTATATGTTTCAGGACCTGATGCAGGCGATGTTATCTTCAAACATTCAGATTTTGCAGGTATCCACTTCACAGGTTCTACTGGAGTATTCCAAGATATTTGGAAAACTATAGGAGAAAACATTCACCTTTATAAAACATATCCTAGAATTGTAGGTGAAACTGGAGGTAAAGATTTTATCGTCGTTCACCCAACTGCAGATTTACAAGTAACCAATACAGCATTAGTACGTGGTGCTTTTGAATATCAAGGACAAAAATGTTCAGCAGCTTCTCGTGCTTATGTTCCTGCATCTATGTGGTCAGCTTTAAAAAATGCGATGACTGCAGATGTTAATTCATTCAAGATTGGTGGAACTGAAGACTTCACAAACTTTATCAATGCGGTCATTGATGAGAAATCATTTGATAAAATTGCTAAATACATAGACCGTGCGAAGGAGTCAAATGACGCTGAGGTTGTGATAGGAGGTACTTATGATAAATCTAAAGGTTATTTTATTACACCAACGGTCATTTTAGCTAAAAAATCAGATTATGAAACAATGTCAGAAGAATTATTCGGGCCAGTTTTAACAATTTTTGTGTATGAAGACGAAAAATGGGAAGAGACATTACAGATTGTTGATAAGACATCTATTTATGCGTTAACAGGCTCTGTTATCGCTAAAGATCGTTATGCTATAGCACAAGCAACACATACATTACGCAATGCAGCAGGTAACTTTTATGTAAATGATAAATGTACTGGTGCAGTAGTAGGACAACAACCATTTGGTGGTGCTCGTGGCTCAGGCACTAATGATAAAGCGGGTTCAATGATCAATTTATTACGTTGGGTATCTCCACGTACGATTAAAGAAACCTTTAATCCAGATACAAATTATAAATATCCGTTCTTAGAAGAAGGAGAATAATTACATAAAAAAGGCGTCTATTCATTAGACGCCTTTTTTATAATACGTTTTTGCTGTTTTTTGAAATGCGCTAAATCCTCTCCATGATCTTTATCTGTGGGTATGCCCACAATAGTAAAAGCTTAATAGATCTTCTTCGACTCATGCTCATCGCATATTATTTCTTGTATATTTCGACATAAACAGGTCTATGATCACTAGCATATGTTTCTTCTAACACATGATGTTTTCTGAATTTGAATTGATTCGCTTTGTTTAACATAATAAAATCAATCTCACGATTCGGATTCATTTCAGGGATTGTGAATCCATTTTTTATCTGACTCCTTGTGAATATGCTATCTAAATTTTGAATAACTTGTGATTCGGGTTTTGCATTTAAATCACCAACTAGAATAACTAAGTCTTTATCATCCTTAAATTTATCAAGAATGAAAGAACTTTGTGCAAGTCTATTTTCTTCTTTCAGATCAAGATGGGTATTTGCAAATTTTATTGTCTTTCCATTTACTTGGATATGAATTATCGCTAAACTTCTCTTTTCACTGACGATAGGAGAAGGAAGTTCGAAACGTTCTGTCTTGACAATTGGATATTTTGAAAGAATAACTGTTCCATATTCACCAGCATCTAGATTTATTCCTTTAGAAAAAAAGTAATGCATTCCAGTAAGTTCAGCTAATTTTTTTGCTTGATCAATATTTTGAGATCGGCTTAGGTCAATATCTATTTCCTGTAGACCTATTAGATCTGCATTTGATTTTTTTATGATTGCTGCAATGGTATCTAGGTTGATAACACGTACATCTTCACTAGGAGGGTTGGCGTGGTGGATGTTGTACGTCAATATCTTTAATTTTTGTGCAGAGAGTATTAACGAACTGCAACATAACATGGAAAGAATAAAATAAGAAAGAATATATTTTTTCATGAGTATAGGTTTTTCAAAAATAAATATAGCCATTCTTTTGGGAATGGCTATACCTAAATTGTTTATATAATATAAAATTAACCTTCTTCTGAAACTAGATTAGGATCTACACCAGAAACTTCCGCTCTAATTTTAGCTTCTAATTCATCTGCTAAATCAGGATTGTCATGTAATAATGCTTTTACGGCATCACGACCTTGTCCCAATTTCGTTTCTCCATAGCTAAACCATGAACCTGCTTTTTTAATGATATTATATTCAACTCCTAAATCGATGATTTCACCAACTTTAGAAATACCTTCGCCAAACATGATATCAAATTCTGCGATACGGAATGGAGGAGCTACTTTATTTTTAACAATTTTTACTTTTACGCGGTTACCAGACACTTCATCTGAATCTTTGATTTGAGAAGTACGACGAATATCCAAACGTACAGAAGCGTAGAATTTTAATGCGTTACCACCAGTCGTTGTTTCTGGATTACCAAACATAACACCGATTTTTTCACGTAATTGGTTGATAAAAATACAACAGCAATTAGTTTTTGAAATAGTACCTGTTAATTTACGTAAAGCTTGAGACATTAAACGTGCCTGAAGTCCCATTTTGGAATCTCCCATCTCACCTTCAATCTCACCTTTAGGTACTAAAGCTGCAACGGAGTCAATGACGATAACATCAATAGCTCCTGAGCGAATTAAGTTATCCGCAATTTCTAACCCTTGCTCACCATTATCAGGTTGTGCAATCAATAGATTTTCTACATCAACGCCTAATTTCTGAGCGTAATATTTATCAAAGGCATGTTCAGCATCTATAATTGCTGCAATACCTCCTAACTTTTGAGCTTCAGCAACGATATGAGTCGCTAAAGTTGTTTTACCTGAAGACTCAGGGCCATAGATTTCAATAATACGCCCCTTTGGAACACCGCCAATACCTAATGCAATATCAAGACCCAAAGAACCTGTTGAGATTGATTCGATTGGCTCAACAGCTGTGTCACCTAATTTCATAATGGCGCCTTTACCATATGATTTTTCTAATTTATCTAATGTTAGCTGTAACGCTTTTAATTTGTCTGGACTGCTCATATTTTTAGTATTGATGATTCAAAAGTACACATTAGTTTTTAATTTGCAAAATATTTTTACTAAAAAAATTAGCTCAACTTATTTAACTAATTTTTTCTTTAGTTTCTTTAACTCGATAAATCTTTTCAAAGTATTTACACATGTAGGTAATCGCACATACGTCACATTTTGGTTTTCGAGCTAAGCAAACATAACGTCCATGTAAAATCAACCAATGGTGTGCAATAGCAATAGTATCTACAGGTAAATATTTGACCAACTGTTTTTCAACGGCTAATGGAGTTGTAGCTCTGCTTGTTAATCCTAGTCGATTACTTACACGAAAGACATGTGTGTCGACGGCCATAGCTGGTTTGTTATAAACAACTGAGGAAATAACATTAGCAGTTTTTCTTCCTACACCAGGTAACTTGATTAAATCTTCTATTTTTTCAGGAACAACAGAATGAAAGACATCGACCAACATCTTTGCCATCCCAACCAAATGTTTGGCTTTATTGTTTGGGTAACTGACAGATCTGATGTAGGTAAACACTTCTTCGGGCGTACTGTTTGCCAAAGCTTCAACAGTAGGGAATTGTTCAAAAAGTTTAGGAGTAACTAAATTTATTCGTTTATCTGTACATTGGGCAGATAGTATAACAGCAACTAATAATTCATAAGGATTACCGTAGTTTAATTCTGTTTGTGCATCTGGGCTATTTTTAGAAAAATATTCTACAAAAGCGTTATATCTATCTTTTTTCAACATATGAATCAAAGATAGTTAAGTTTTTAAAAAATAAAAAAGGCTTAATCTTAAGATTAAGCCTTTCCGTTTACTACCGATTTTGAGTAATTCAAAATGCTTTCAATACAGGAATCACTAGGATCCATCATGATCTCTGGTAGTTGAAGTTTTAATTGATTTTCAACATCTTCTGTAGAAACTCTCAGTTCTGTTAAAACATCTTTTACTTCATTTTCAGTTGTTGTAAAGTTTTCGACCATACGCAATAATTGTAGTTAAATTTATAAGTAAAACGTACAACAAGATGCGAATATTATGTCAATATTTTATTTTTTCTTTTTAATGATATATTCATTTGCTTTTTGAACAGCTTTATAGGCATTTACAATACCTCCAGAAATTGAAATATCTGCTAATTTTACAGTTTTAAAAGATCCATCTTCCAATTTGATACGCACAGAATCATCGAGTTTTGTAACAGAATTCATAATAATTTCTTTTGTTTCCAAAGCCGTCAATTGTGGATAATAAGAACGTAACATAGCTGCTAAACCTGCCACTACAGGAGACGCCATACTGGTACCTTGTTCCTCCTTATATTCAGAATGTGGTGTGGTTGAATTGATGTATAGTCCTGGAGCAAACACATCAACAGATGCTTTTCCATAATTAGAAAATGTTGCTAAAAGCTCTTCATTTTTTCGAGGACCAGTTGCCCCCACAGTTATCCAAGCGTCTGCAACACCTGTAATAGCGCCTAAACTATCTGTGAAAAACTTATTTGGATAATTTGGTGATATATCGTTATCCTCACTGTCATTTCCTGCAGCATGAACAAGGAGCACATCTTTAGACATAGCGTACTTAACAGCGGCATCAACGGTTGGTTTATTGTATGCATATCCCTTTCCAAAACTCATATTGATAACTTTAGCACCATTGTCTACAGCATAACGTATACCATTTGCCACATCTTTATCGCGTTCATCACCGTCAGGAACAAGACGGACAGATAAGATTTTTACATTGTCTGCTACTCCTTTAATTCCGATACTGTTGCTACGATCTGCAGCTATAATACCTGCGACATGTGTTCCATGCAATGCATCAGGACCAGTGACGTCTGAGTTACCATAGTGATATTCACTAGCATCATCGTAGTTGTCTCCGATAATGGAACGCGAATCATATTCTTTATTTAAGTGATAGGCAACCTGATTACCGAAATAGTCAGCTCCTTCTTTTAGATCGTTATAAAACTTTTGAAATCCACCAGCTTTTTCGATTTCTTCCTTAGCAATTCTTATTGCTATTTTTTGACGAGAACCCATTGGATTAAGCTTGTCGAAATCAGCAGTAGTGATTTCTGATTTATCTTTGTTGATCTCTTTTACTAGGTTGTCAATGTTGTCCTTTAATCCAACATAATTCAACGAGCCATATCTTGCTTCGTCAAGCTTAGTGTTATACACCTCAACCATTTTCAAATAAGCATTATAATCTCGTTTTTCTTTATCTGTCATAGTTGTTGAAGCTCTTACTTCAGCATATTTAGACTCATTTTTACGGATTAATCTTGTCAATTCTAAATTATCGAAATGCACATTCTCACCCTTCGCATTTCCGATAAAATTCCAGCCATATTTATCATTAATGAAACCGTTTTTGTCATTATCTTTTCCATTGGAGATACTATCTTTGACATTAACCCATAAAACACGCTTAAGATCTTCGTGATTCACATCCACTCCTCCGTCCAATACAGCAACAATAACAGGTGTTGATTTTTTATCTTTTAATAAGGTTTGGTAAGTCTTTTCTGTACTTATACCTAATACAGAGTCTTGTTCAAAATCCAAATTAAACCAATTTGCAGGTATATTTTCGTGTACTTGAGCATGCCCCACTGTGGGTATTAATCCTATAGCAAATAAATAGAGAAGCCTTTTTAAATTCATTTTTTGTAATTTTAGTTACGATTAGCAAATATAATGCTAGTCCCAAGTTTAAAATGTTAATTTTTATTAAATAATGCGAATGCAACCCTATTTTTACTTTTCGCAAATGTATAAGTCCAGAATTTTTGCACGATAGAAAGGCAATAAAAATGTATAAAGAAGTTACAAGTATGATAATCTTAAGTACCGTATGGGGAACAACTCCTGCACAAGAATCTCCATCAGGAATATTGAAATTAGAAGGAATTGAAACTCCTGTGGCAGCTGTAAAGCCGCACATAAGGAGTATACATAACGATCGGGTTATCGATAATTATTATTGGATGAACGATTTTTTTAAAAAAGGTCCCGACTCTGATTTGGTTATAGAGTACTTAAAAAAAGAAAATGACTATACCAATATGGTCATGGAGCCAACAGCGGATCTTCAAAAACAATTGTTCAATGAAATGAAGGCCCGAATAAAGGAAAAGGACGAATCTGTTCCTTATCTGAAAAATGGATATTATTATTACAGCCGTACAGAGGAGGGGCAACAATATTTTAAATTTTGTCGAAAAAAGGGTAATCTAGCTGCTCCAGAGGAGGTTCTATTAGACGTTGATAAAATGGCAGAGGGATATGCCTATTATGCTGCTACAGGATTTTCAATAAGTCCCGATAATAATCTGATGGCTTTTGCTGTTGATACAGTATCTAGAAGAGAATATACAATTTTCATTAAGAACCTGATTTCAGGCGAAATCTATAAAGATGAGATATCGAAAACATCTGGTAGTTCAACTTGGGCTAATGATAACAAAACACTTTTTTATACAGCCAAGAATCCAATTACTTTATTAAGTGAAAAAATTAATAGGCATACCTTAGGCGCTGATGCAATTACTGATATAACGGTCTATCATGAGCACGATAATACAAATTATATAGCTGTTGGTAAATCTAAAAATGGACAATATATTTTTATTCAATCGGAGGGTACGCTTTCTTCAGAGATTTATTATCTTAAAGCAGACGATGCCAACGGTACATTTCAATCATTTCAAGCAAGAAGGGAAGACGTTCTCTACCATGTTACAGCATTAGAAGATCGTTTTTTAATTGTTACGAATGATGAGGCTAAAAATTTTAAAATTATGCAATGTCCATTGGCTAAAACCAATAAGGAAAATTGGACAGTTTTTATCCCACATCGAGAAGATGTTTTGATTAATGAAATTGATGAATTCAAAGATTTTCTTGTTATTTCAGAACGTAAGAATGGCTTAACACAATTAGCCGTTCGCAATTTGAAAGATGAACAACAGCACTATCTTAATTTTGGAGAAGTCGCTTATACGGTCTATCCAAGTACAAATCTAGAGTATAACACCGAAAAATTGCGCTATGGGTATACCTCTTTGGTAACACCTTCTTCCACTTTTGAGTACGATATGAATTCAAAAGTCAAGTCTTTGTTAAAGCAACAGGAAGTCTTAGGAGGATATCATACTCAGGAATATATAACAGAACGCATTTTTGCGAAAGCACAGGACGGTACACAAATTCCAATTTCTATAGTTTATAAAAAAGGAATTAAAAAAGATGGTTCGGCGCCTTTACTCTTATACGCATATGGTTCCTACGGAGCTTCTATGGATCCTACTTTCAGCAGCACCAGATTGAGTTTATTAGATAGAGGATTTATCTATGCAATCGCCCATATTCGTGGTGGAGAAGAAATGGGTAGACAATGGTATGAAGATGGGAAAATGATGAAAAAGATGAATACATTCACAGATTTTATTGATTGTGGACAGTTTTTAATCAACCAAAAATATACAAGTCTTGGACATCTTTATGCTCAAGGCGGAAGTGCTGGCGGATTGTTAATGGGTGCGGTCGCTAACCTAGCCCCCCAACTTTGGAATGGTATTATCGCACAAGTTCCTTTTGTCGATGTGGTCAATACCATGTTGGATGACACCATACCATTAACGACCAACGAATATGACGAATGGGGAAATCCCAATAATAAGGAAGCATATTTTTATATGAAGAGTTATTCCCCTTACGAGAATATTCAGCAAAAATCGTATCCAAATATGCTCGTTACAACTGGGCTTCATGATAGTCAAGTACAATATTTTGAACCTGCAAAATGGATAGCAAAGCTAAGAACGATGAAAACAGATAAGCATATTTTGTTATTGAAAACCGATATGGAATATGGTCATGGGGGAGCTTCAGGTAGATTTGACTATCTCAAAGATGTCGCACTTAATTATTCATTCTTATTTACATTGGAACACATTGAAAAATAAATCATAAATAGAAAAAAGCGCCATCGACGCTTTTTTCTATTTATGATTTAGACTATCTTTTTTTTCATCCTGTTCTATTTCTCTTGAATCTAATTGATGTTGCTGATAATTATCGATGGCAACTTTACTTGCTTTTTGAGAAACATAGATGGCAAGAATAGAGATGATGGTTATGATTCCTAATCCCCATGCATATTTTTGTTTATCCTGTTTGACTAACCAGTACATGAATATAAAATACGGTATACCGAAAATGCAATAAAAAATGATACTAGGTGTGCTCATAATGATGTCATGTATTATGGTGAACTTTATTTGTTAACCAATCGACTGCAAAATTATCTAATTTTAATGAGAATACTAGAAATATCTATTTCTTTATTTTTTTAAATCATTGATTGCAAGTTATTAATAAATGAAGTTTTTTGTTATCATATTGGTTTTGCTATTGCTTGTTTATTTTAAGAATTAATCCTATTTAAGTGTTTGATTTAGAGTTTGTACATGCTTATTTTTTCTGTTTTTCTCGTTTTTTGTCATTTTACAAAAAATGAGCACAATTATTGCAGAAAAGAAAAAAATTATTTTATACATTTGCACGGTCAGAAGGATGACAATAAATAGAAAAATGAAGAATAACAAAACATATACGCTCTCTCCTTTACAGACTTTTAAGAAATCTGTAGAAAGAGTATATTGTTCTTTTATTTTTGTTGAAGTTCTGGTACTTCGTTTTCGACGACCCATACTACCTCGGGCTTGATATGAGGTAGTCACTTTTCTTTAAGTAATATCATCAAGTCCGATGATGGCGCTCCACGATTTTATTATTAATAATTGTTTTTTTTATAACAAAACCCAACTTAGGTTGTTCGTTTTATTATTTGAGTTGTAAGTCAATGACTAATTCAGATTTTTTAATTATTCCCGCAAAACCAGAGCATACACATTATGCTGATCAAATTTGTGATGAAATGTTCGAGTCCGCAAAAGCTCGAGGAACTGGTATTGCTCGTCGTAAGCCAGAATACGTTGCCAATAAAATGATGGAAGGGAAAGCAGTAATTGCTTTACATCGAGACGGCAGATGGGCTGGTTTTTGCTATATTGAAACATGGGGCCATGGTGACTATGTGGCGAATTCAGGCTTAATTGTGAGCCCTGAATTTCGTAAAGTTGGGTTAGCCAAAGCGATTAAGAAAAGAGTTTTCGAACTTTCTCGTGAAAAATATCCACACGCAAAGATTTTTGGTTTAACGACAGGCTTGGCAGTTATGAAAATTAACTCTGAACTAGGATATGAACCCGTTACCTATTCGGAATTGACACAGGATGAGGAGTTCTGGAAAGGATGTCAGAGCTGTGTGAATTACGATATCTTGTTGAGCAAAGATCGAAAAAACTGCATGTGTACAGCCATGCTATGGGATCCTGTTGATAAAGAACGTGAATTGAAAGAAAAGATCCAACGTAAAGCAGAGGCAAAGGAAAGATTAGAACGTATTACGCAAAAACAATCTTTATTGAAGCGTATAGAGGCAAAATTATGGAGATCAGTAAAGAAATTTATTGCTGCAAATTTTCCTAAAAATAAAAAAGTAATTAAGGAGTTTTAAGTTTTTTATATTTTTGTTGCAGCCTCTTTTGAGAGGAATTGTCAACGAATTAATCCAAAAAGATGAAAAAAGTAGTTTTAGCATTTAGTGGCGGTTTAGATACATCATTCTGTTGTATTTATTTGACACAAGATTTAGGTTTAGAAGTTCACTCAGTAGTAGTTAACACAGGTGGTTTTTCTGATGAAGAACTAAAACAAATTGAAGAGCGTGCTTACGCTCTAGGTGTGAAATCACATACAGCTATCGATGAGACAGAGGACTATTATCGCGAAACTATTAAATATCTAATTTTTGGTAATGTCTTGAAAAATGCGACATATCCATTGTCTGTATCTGCTGAACGTGTATGTCAAGCTACGGCTATTGCCAATTACGCAAACAAAATTGGTGCTGAATGTGTAGCACATGGATCAACAGGAGCAGGTAACGATCAAGTACGTTTTGATATGATTTTTCAAACGTTAATTCCTGGCGTTGAAATCATTACACCAATTCGTGATTTAAAACTATCACGGGAAGATGAAATAGCGTATTTGAATAAACATGGAGTTGAATATTCTGCTGAAAAAGCGAAATATTCCATTAATAAAGGTCTTTGGGGCACATCCGTTGGTGGAGCAGAAACATTGACGTCGAATCAATATTTACCAGAGTCGGCTTGGCCTACAGCGGTGACATCAACAGAACCTCAACAGATCACAATAGATTTCGTAAAAGGAGAGCCTGTAGCGTTAAATGGTAAAATATTAGATTCTGTACGTGTTATTCAAGAATTACAAGCGATTGCTCAACCCTATGGTATCGGACGTGATATTCACGTAGGTGATACAATTATTGGAATCAAGGGTCGTGTAGGATTTGAAGCAGCAGCAGCGGTTATCCTGATCAAAGCACACCATGCTTTAGAAAAACATACCTTGACCAAATGGCAATTAGCGTGGAAAGACCAAATAGCAGGTTTCTATGGTAATTATATGCATGAAGGTCAAATGCATGATCCAGTCATGCGCGATATTGAAGCGTTCCTGAAGTCAACTCAAGAAACGGTAACAGGTCGTGTGATTGTAGCATTACACCCATACCGTTTTGTTGTGATTGGTATTGAATCTGAACATGATTTGATGTCTAATAAATTTGGTACTTATGGTGAAATGAATGCTGGATATACTGGAGATGATGTGAAAGGATTCTCTAAAATATTTGGTAATCAAACCATCATTTGGCATAAAGTGAATAACAAAGGCTAATGAAACAGTCATGATTCAACAAGCAACTCTTGAAAATTTAGATGAACTGGTAGAATTATTTGATTTATATCGTATTTTCTACAAGAAGGAATCTAATAAGGAATTTGCCAAGACTTTTTTGTTAGATCGTTTACAGAACAAAGAGTCAATTGTTTTTATAGCTTATATCGGTAAAGAAGCAGTAGGCTTTACACAATTGTATCCACTGTATTCTTCAGCAAGGATGGAAAAGAATTGGATACTAAATGACCTTTATGTTAAGGAAGAAGCAAGAAAGGCTGGTATTGGCGAATCTTTAATTAAAAAAGCATTCTCTTTTGCGAAAGAGAATGGAGCTGTTTTCGTGCAGCTTTCAACTGCGGTTGATAATTATACCGCTCAAAGTTTGTATAAGAAAATAGGATTCGAATTGCAAGAACCAGACAACAAGTTTCTTCTTTTTAAGAAAACTGTTTAAAATTTAATGGGTATAATGGTTACATTATACCCATTTTTTTAATATTTTAGAATAATGGAAAAAATTAAAGTTGGAATTGTTGGTTCAGCAGGGTATACAGGAGGTGAGCTGTTACGAGTATTGATTTATCATCCTCAAGTTGAAATCGTATTTGCACATAGTGCTTCCAATGCTGGTAATAAAGTATATGAAGTCCACAATGATTTATTTGGAGATACAGAATTAACATTTGGTTCAGCGCTAAGTGATGCTATAGATGTCTTGTTTTTATGCGTAGGACATGGAGATGCTAAAAAATTTTTAGATTCAAATCAGATTGCAGATCATATCAAAATTATTGACCTTTCGCAAGATTATCGTCTACGGGCAAACAACACTTATCAAACTAAAGCTTTTGTTTATGGATTACCAGAACTTAACCGAGAACAGATAAAAAAAGCTGATTACATCGCTAACCCTGGTTGTTTCGCAACCAATATACAGTTGGCACTATTGCCTTTAGCAGCAAATGGTTTTCTTCCAGATCAGGTTCACGTAAATGCCACTACGGGTTCAACAGGAGCTGGACAAAAGCCAGGGGCAACGACACATTTCTCTTGGAGAAATAATAACCTGTCAGCATATAAATCTTTTGAACATCAGCATTTACAAGAAATTTCCGAATCATTAGACCAGCTACAGGCAGGATTTCTACCTCAATCAGAATCATCACTATTGGATCGAGCAGCTGAAAAAATAAATTTTGTACCACAACGTGGTGATTTTACACGAGGAATTTTCTCTGCGATTTATGTAGATATAGCACTGTCTGAACAAGAAGCATATGCGTTATACGAAAACTATTACGCATCTCATCCTTTTACACACGTAAGTCGTAAAAATATAGATTTAAAGCAAGTTGTAAATACCAATAAAAGTATCATACATTTGGAAAAGCACGGAAACAAATTACTGATCCTGAATGTAATAGATAATCTATTAAAAGGTGCATCTGGACAAGCCGTACAGAATATGAATTTGATGTTTGGATTGGATGAAAAAGCTGGCTTGAATTTGAAAAGTGTTGGATTTTAGAATCAACATATAACTAAATAAAATTGCTCCGCAATGATACAGTGCCCCCAAAAAGTTAAACACTTTCTGTGGGCATTTTTTATGAAAGAAACAGAGTTCGAATTTTAAGCTTCATAGCATAAAGTAGATGATAAATATTATCGTGTTTGGTGGAAGCCTCTGCAGAAAAATAGACATCCTCAATAGATAGAAATTGAAGCTGAAGAATGCTTTTCTTGTATCTGCTATGTCTTATACTAATCTAGGATAATCACCAAATGATATATAGCTATTTCAGGACAGCTGCCTTAATTACGTTTTCTTCAAATCTAACAAATCATATTATTAGATAATCAAACATTCTCTATGTCTCGACGAGAAAGCTTTTTCTCTACCCTCCATGCTATTCCTAGGTAGGGCTAAAGCAGTGCCTAAGTAGTGCCTAAGCAGGGTATAAGCGTAGACTAAGCGTACATACAGTATTAAAAGTATACCTATAACGCACTATCAACGCACTTAGTACGCTCTTACCATCTCCAAATACTGTGCTCTCTTGAATAACGCTTTATCTACGCTTATACCCTGTAGTATCCCTGCTTAGCGACTAGATCAAGGGCGAATAAGATACTCAATGAACATTCAATTAAAATTTTTAAAGACATTGCTGTTATCTTCATTCATCATGCTCCCATTTTATTTTCTTGTCACTTAACTCCATACTACATATTTGGTTAATGACAAGGAACAATAGATATAAAATAAGACGTTTTAGAATTTTTGCAATCGATTGTGTAAATAGCGCAATCGTTTTCGTTAAAGTCACATACTTCTATATCTAAAATAATATTATATAATTGTTACTAACTATCAATTATTACCGCTTTAAAATAGCGAATAACCGCAACTTATTTAGAACTAACCAATCGGGTTGCATTTTTAATTTTTAAGCCTAAATAGAAATCGAATGAAAAGACTATTTTGTTTTTTATTTCTTGTTCCTATGTTGCAAAAAACACAAGCCTATTCTTGGGATGTGTGGGAATCGCAACAAGATACTACTGAAATAAGTGAAGTGGATCAACAACTTTTGCGCGGACGGTTAAAAACCTTATTGCAAAAAAAGCAAGTCAGAGATAGCTTAAATTTCAAGCAAGTAGAGACATTACCATTGGTAAGTATCTCCGAAGTATTGAAAGGTCAGGTTTCTGGTTTATATGTCCAAGAATCAAGTGGTGAACCAGGTTCTTATAAGAACATGGTCATTCGAGGACTTGGAAGTCCTCTTTTTGAAGTCAAGGATGCAGTCAATGTCCAACCAGCAGTCTACATCAATGGTGTTCCTATCGCACGAGAGAATAATTTCACTTATTCTATTCAACAGTATCAATTCAATAGAATTGGACCTGGCACAGATAATTTTGCGGGGATTGATTTATCTTCGATTGAATCTATTGAAGTAATCAAAGATCCGATTGAATTATCAAAATTAGGTCCATTAGCAGCGAATGGTGCGATTTGGATTTTAACCAAACCAGGAAAAGAAGGAAAACGAGAGATCAGTTTTAATGCGTATGTAGGTATGGCAACCAAGCCTACAGTAACACCTGTTAATGCACAATATGAAAACTTATTTAGATCATCATTCTACAGTAAATATGCATCCACTGCCGATCGTTTAGCTTATCCGGGTTATCTGAACGATTCGACTAATGTCAATTATTATGGTCCAGCCAATTGGAATGAAGAATATTATAAAACAACGCCTATTTATGGGGGAAATTTGGGTATTCGTGGTGGAGGAGACCGTGCTAATTTTGCTTTCTTTGGCGGCTATATGAAAAATGCCAGTTCGGCGGATCAAACCAATATCGAACGCTATAACGCATTATTCAATGTCAATATGGCACCATTTAAATGGTTCAATTTTGGAACGACAATTAATGCAAGTCGCAGTCTTCGAGATAGAAATAGAAGTTTACGTGATCGTTTTGGAGAAGCATCTTATGTGCCCGATCTTTCTGTGCCTATTTCTCCAAATAAGCAAATGTATGGCCAATACTTATCTATCTACGATAAAGCATTGGACAATAACTCTGTGAACATGCTTAATCTATTGGTCAACTTAGACCTCTATCTACTTCCAAATTTAAAATTTAATTCAAGTTTGGGGATTGATTATTCAGAAGGAGCCAGACAAGCATTCTTTCCAGGATCGTTGATGGAGACAAATAATTATATGTCGAGTTATTTTGGATTTAACCAACGTCTTGTGTTTAATAATTCATTGAATTATAACTTTGCATTACAAGATGAACATAAATTCAATTTTACTTTAGGGTCAACCTATACACAAGACCTCTACCGATACAATTATGCCCGAGCGTATGATGGTCCAAATGATTTTATCAAGGTCAATGTGGTCGAAGGAGATCCTAACAAAGCAGGTTACTTAACACCAATTGGAGGTTTATATGTTAACCGTTGGTCAAATCGAGAAGACTTTAGATTACACTCGCTTTATCTTTCTGGCGAATACAGCTGGAAAAATAAATTGGATGTGAATGCTGTGATCCGTTATGACGGATCTTCTACGATGCAACCTGATTCAAGATGGTTGGCTACACCAGCAGTTGCTGCAAAATATCATTTTATTCCAGAAGCAAATGAAGGACTTTGGAATCATTTTGACGTAAAAGCATCTTGGGCTAGAATTGGAAAGCCCGTATTCACAAGTAAGTATGCGGTGGGACCCAATTATACAGCGGATTTAAATTGGGGATCCGAGTCTTCTTTAGTTTCATACAATGGTTTTGCAGTAGCATCACGTCCTTATTCTGAGGGATGGGTAGGTTACAATATCAAATGGCCTTACACCGATCATGCTGAATTGACTTTTGATGGTTCATTACTCAATAAACGTCTGGACTTTGCCTTATCACTGTATCAGAAAAAAGATGTGAATCAATTGATTAATACACCAATACCAGCTGAATATGGTTACAGTGGACAGATCATCAATGGAATGAGTGTACAGAACAGAGGGATCGATTTTAGTGCAGGAGCTCAAGTTTTAACAAATCCTGAAAATCTACAATGGAATACTTCTTTAAACTTAAGTGTTAATCAAAATAAATTGACTGCACTACCAGAGGGTCGTCAAGAATTAGTCATTGGCAATCGAATATTAAAAGTTGGACAAGCAGTAGATCAGTTTTGGCTTTATGAAAATGAAGGAATTTACAACGAAGAGTCAGAAATACCAGTACAGAATGGTCAAAAATTGCAATTCGATGGCGTTGATTTTGCTGTAGGAGACCCACGCTGGAAAGATCAAAATGGCGATTTTCAAGTGAACGATGATGATCGTGTCATGAAGGGTAATGCAATGCCTAAACTAGTAGGAGCATTTCAGAACCAATTCAAGTATAAAGGATTTGATTTGAATTTTCAATGGTATTTTGCTTTAGGGCAAAAAGCAATGAACCAACGTGCCTCCAATAAATACGATTTTATCAATACCGAAAATACAAACTCATTAGAAGGTATTCGTGAAGTATTTCATTGGCAACAAGATGTTGACATAAGCAAATATCCAATCTATAATCCATGGAGTCCGATTGTTGCTTACCGTGTAGATCAAGATCTGTTTTTGGAAAATGCATCTTTCTTAAAATTGCGCTCAGTTAGTCTAGGTTACGACTTAGCACATATGAATGCCATCAAGGATAAATTCAAAAGTATTCGTAGAGCTTACGTGTATGTATCTGGAACAAACCTATTGACTATATCTAAATTTTCAGGAAAAGATCCTGAGCTTGTGGATTTCAATGGGTATTATACAGGTTATGGTTTGCCATTGTCACCTGTGGTTTCCATGGGAATAAAATTGGAGTTATAATATCATAATGCTGAAAAAGATGTTAAAAATGAAAAGATTTAATCAATTGAGAATAGCAGTACTAGTAGGCGTTAGTGTACTAGTCTCAGCAACGTCTTGTAATAAAAAATTGGATATTGTATCATCCAATTTAGGTTCTGAAAGCAAAGAATGGGCGTCTATTTCTGACACACGTGCCCACCTCATGGGTATATATGGTTTAATGCGCGCAGCAACAGTTAATAACTATGGGCATTGGATCTATGGAGAGATGCGATATGGGGATTTTACACCTTATTCCCGTGCAGATCTACGTGTAGTACAAGAAAATAAATTAAAGTCAGCTTATCCATTGGTTAAAGATTTGACCGATTGGAGACGTTTTTATGCGGCTATCAATGCTGCGTCTTTGTTTATTGAAAGAGCACCTGAAGTGATGGCAAAAGATAAACGTTATACCGAACGAGATATGAAGTATGATGTTGCTCAAGCAAGAGCTGCCAGAGCATTTATGTATTTCTATATGGTGCGTATCTGGGGTGAAGTTCCTTTATTAAAAGACTCTTACGACAATGGTAGTTTTGTTGAAGTCAATAAATCTTCTGAAGCAACTGTATTGGCGTTTGCAGAAGATGAATTATTGAAAGCTGCACAAGACTTACCTTATGCGTATGGTGTAGGAACACAAACGTATTATGGCGAAAATTCAAGTACTTGGGTAGGCGTATTGATCAATAAAATAACAGCTTATTCGTTATTAGCACATATTGCAGCTTGGCAAAATAAATACATCAATGCGGATGTGTATGCTAAATTTGTGGTTGACAATTATACGAAAGCAGGACTAAACATTCTATCTGTCGCAAATATTGTCAATCCTACAGATGGTCTATTTGGACCAAGTACAAGACCTCAAATCTTAGCTATACGTGCGTCGTATGAGCTTGGTGAAGCTACGAATACTGGCCATATTGAGTCTCTGACTTTAGGTTATCCGATAGTAACGAAAGCAAAACCAGATATTTATGTTTCTCGCGATACCATTAATAACGTATTTGACGATGTGAATGATACCCGATTTGGTATAGACTCTGTATCGGGCTTGGTAAGGACCAATTATTTCACTAATTATAATGGCGATATCCCTATTTTCTCTAAAATAAAAGTAATCCGTAATGGAGCCGGTGATTCTGATTTTTCCATTTTTGGATCCAATTTGATCTTTACTCGTTTGGAGGAAATAATACTTTTATTAGCAGAAGCGAAAGAGGTTTTGGGACAACACGATGAGGCCATTAAATACTTAAATCAAATCAAATCGGCTCGGGGACTGAAACCTTATATTTCATCTTCTACAAAAGATCTGCTAGAAGAAATTTTCTCAGAACGTCGTCGTGAATTGATGGGTGAAGGATGGAGATGGTATGATCAAATTCGTTTAGCTAAAATCAAAAAAAATAATCCAACTATTAACAATTTGATTGCTACTGGAGGAATTTATTGGCCTATTTCGGCAGATGTCTTGGCACGAAATTCAAAATTGCAACAAAATACATATTGGAAATAACCTAGCAATATACCATGATGAAAAGACAATTATATATCGTGTTCTCCTTTTTGACACTGGTAATAGGCTTTGCAGCCTGTAAAAAGGGAAACACTTATTATGAAGATTATCAGTTAAAAGATACGGAGTTCAAAGGAACTACGCTAAACTTTTTGGAAACACAAGGATCAGTTTATGACTCTTTACTATTAGCCTTGGAGCGTGTACCAGATTTGCGAAGCAAATTGAATAGCACAACGGATACGTTGACATTTTTTGCGACGACCAATAGTAGTTTTACCAATGCTTTGGAAGCGATGAATGCGGTCAGAAAAGCGTCCAATAGAGCGCCATTATTTATAGAGGACATTCCTCAAATAGTTTTAGATAGTTTGATGTATCATTATGCCTTTAATGGAAATTATAATACAAAT
Organism: Sphingobacterium sp. SRCM116780; assembly: GCF_021442025.1. NCBI lineage: Bacteria > Pseudomonadati > Bacteroidota > Sphingobacteriia > Sphingobacteriales > Sphingobacteriaceae > Sphingobacterium > Sphingobacterium sp. SRCM116780. The sequence goes on along the minus strand of NZ_CP090446.1, from coordinate 3,283,324 downwards.
TCTTTAGAAGAATTTAAAGAAGGTAAAGAGGTCCGTGCTATTGATAATTATCGGATGCATTTGATGTTTAAAGTGACATCAGCTTCTGGGATTACAAATGGTGGTCAACAACAGATCAAACTGAGTGACATCAATAACTCCATCTTTCAAAGATACTGGCAAGAAAGTAATACATCTGTTGTCAATATTAAAACTACAAATGGAACAGTTCATATTTTAAGCCCTAGTCACAACTTTGGGTTCAGTAAACTAGCCAAAATTTTAAATAAATAGCATGAACATAAAATTTTACAATCCACTCAAACAAGTTGCATTGTTCGGTCTAGGACTGTTCGTGTTGGCTTCTTGTAAGAAAAATATTCCAGATGATATTGATTCATTGGGTCAAGATATTGTATATAGTAATAATGAAATTACTCCCATATTAGGAAGAAATACTTTCTATAGTAATATTGTTAGTATAGGAGAGAATACCTCGCAACCTTTAACGTTCAAGCTAGTCAATATTCGTGATATTGATGGACAACCTGCGACTATATTTAACGATAAATTCCCCGTTACAATTTGGAAAGAAAGCTACACTGGTAATGAAAAATCAATTGCTGAAATAGAAAGTAAAAGAAAAATTGAATATCGTCCTATTTTGGAAGTATTGGAACACTCTGGCAATATCAATTTTTGGGGACAATCAGCAAATTCTAGTTTTGTCAAAGCGCAACCAGACTCAGGTTATGTCTTTGATATTGAAGTGAGTAATAGTGGTGGTCGTCGCTATATTCGAGACTTTAAATTAAAGCCTTTTCGTGAAAGACCTTATGAACCGAGTATTGTTGATCCAATTACAGGTCTATCCATACTTCCATATACATGGCCTCAAACGGTTCGAAATATGCAAGGATCTCGAACAAAGCTAGTGATGTCGAGTTCTGACATCAATATCTATTTTAATAAGCTGGAGAGCAAAGGACAAGGAACTAAAACACTGACGATCAGTTTTCTTGACTCTTTAAATAATCCAATCGATCCAGTTAAGTTCAATGCTACGAACTGGGATAAATTGTTGCATGGTTTTAATCATCGCTTCGAAAATAAAAAGGTTATCTATGATGTTGCTTATCCTATTCCACTAACACCTATTGAAACAGAATATACAATAGGCGGGGGAAATTATGCATATATGCAATTTAAATATCGTAGAAAAGGCGATTTTGGAAATTTGGAAGACTGTTATTTTGGATTTTATTATGCCATTTATGAAGAAGGAGACTGGGAGATCCAATTTCGCTTCCCACATGAGTCTCCTTTATTTGATTGATAACATACCAATTGATTTAGCTAACAATTATGAAACAGTTTTGTATAACAATAATACTTTTTACCAGCATGTTGGGGAATGTCCTTTTGGCACAAACTAAATTGGTAAAAGGAACGGTAAAAGGAACCGATAATAAACCTTTAAGTGGGGTTTCCATCAAATTGGAATCACCAAAAAGAGATCTAGGAAAAACAGGAGATGATGGAAGGTTTGTCATTTCTGTACCTGTAAATGGGGTAATGATTTTTACCTATCAAGGATATGGTACAGTTAAGGCAACTGTTACGGCATCAAAAAATGAATACAACATCGAGATGGGAAGTAAAAACCAGGAAATCGATGAGGTTGTCGTAGTGGGTTACCAACAGCGTAAACGAGAAACATTGACTGGGTCTGTTGTCACGATTAGCGGTAAAGAAATTCAAGATATTCCTGCAGGTAACTTTGTGGATCTATTGCAAGGAAAAGTGGCGGGTATGAATATCCAAAATAATACGGGTAGCCCTGGTATGCGTGGTACAATAGCCGTACGTGGTATTTCTAATTTTAATGTATCTGGAAGTGGAGACAATGCCTTTTTGACTCCAACCTCTCCCTTATTTGTTATCGATGGGGTGCCTATTGATGATAACTCAGGTTACGAATATGGATTTGAAACAGCAGGACCTGGTGTATCTCCAATCTCCATGATTCCACCAGAAGATGTAGAAGATATTACCGTATTAAAAGATGCACAAGCAACAGCATTATATGGTTCCAGAGGAGCTTATGGTGTTATCTTGGTTCGAACTAAACGTGGTAATTCGAAAGTGCCTCTTGTACAGTATCAAGGTCAGTTCTTTTTAAGTACTGTGCCAACCTTAAGAAAGGTAATTGGAGGTCGAGATGAGCGTATGCTTCGAATTGATCAAATTTTAAGAAACGATACAACATTAGCGATGGCTTTTCAAAGAATCAACGACTCGCCAATGTTAGCAGATAGTTTAAACCCTTATTATAATAATTCAACAGATTGGCAATCGTATTTTTATAGAAATACCTATAACCAGACACATAACGTCAATATTTCAGGAGGTGAACGTGTGTTTAACTATAAGGTCAATATGAACTATTACGATGAGAATGGTATCATTGCTAATACGGGTTTCAAACGGTATACGGTACAATCCAATATGCAGTACGAACCTAATGACCGTTTCCGGATGATGGCGAATGTAAACGCCAATCTTGCTGAAAATCAAATGGGTAGTGGTAATGCGATGCTGCAAACAGGAGTCGGTAAATCGGTGAATACAACTTCACTGTATCCATCTCCATCGCTATTCTCTGGAAGTATGGGAGCCTTATCAGCTTTAAACGTAGATGATCAAAATAAAACAGGTAATTATGTGGCTCAGGTAGAGTTGCAATATGAACCGATTAAAGGCTTAAGGGCGACATCAACGTTTAATTATAATTATACCACCTCAACAAAAGATCGTTATACTCCAGAACTACTTTTAGGGAACAGCTCAGAAGTATATGGATACTATGATAACAAAAGTAAAGTCTATAATAGAAACTTAATTTCCTGGGTAAAAGCTATAAAAGAGAAGCATGTGTTCAACATTTATGGTTTTACTGAAATGGAAATTTCACAATCTTCGGCTAATCTGAATATTATTCGGGGTACAGCAAATGACCAGTTTCAAAATGGTATCAGTTACAATACCCGTAATTCTTTAGGAGGACTGTTAAATAATCTAGCCAATTACCGTTCGGTAGCATATGCAGGTAATGCATCTTATAACTATGATTCCAAATATATTGTGGATTTGACTTATCGTTTAGATGGAACTTCTGTGACAGGAGGTAAATCTCCTTGGTCTTCTAATCCATCTTTAGGTTTCCGTTGGAATTTCAAAAAAGAAAAATTCATGGAGAACTTGGGATGGTGGGATACCGGATTTTTCCGTGGTTCAGTAGGTCGTACAATCTCTCCTACAGGAACGTTATCTGATCTTTATGGATGGTATAAAATTGATGATGGCCGCTATAACAATAGACCTACAACTTCTTTAGATCTGGAAAATGCTCCTAATACAGAATTGGTGCCACAGACAACAACGCAATGGTCTGTCGGAACTGAATTGGGATTTTTTAATAGTGCTTTGTATATAACTTACGAAACCTATTACAAACAATCAGATAAAATCTTACGTTCAAAAGCAATTGCTAACCACAATGCTTTTCAAAATGTATTGACTAATGAATCAGCAATGGTTAATATGGGACATGAATTAACGATTAATTTCAGACCTCCACTTCAAAATAAAGAATGGGAATTGACTGGTACTGCGACATTTGCTATGAACAAGGATTATATGGCCGCATTACCTGATGGAGCTCGTCAATTATTACAACCAGATCTTAGTTCAGGTTATGATTTACCAACCTACTATAGACTTGGTCGTAATTCGCAAACATTTGTATTGTACGACTATAAAGGAGTATATAAATCGGATGATGAAGTACCCGTTAATCCTTTGACAGGACTGCGTTATCGAGCAGGAGGTGCGCTATCGGAAGGAAAATTCTTCCGTGCTGGAGATCCTATTTTTACCGATCTGAATGGCGATTATATATTGGATCAAAATGATCTTGTTTATGTCGGTAATTCGCAACCAAAAATGACAGGAGGATTGAGTCTTTATTTACGTCACAAAGGATGGTCATTGCGTACACAATTTTCATATACGTTGAAACGAGATATCTTGAATACCGCTTTGGCAGATCGTTTCCGTAATTACTCTAATCCTACAGGTATCTATGCTGATCCCAATGCACAACCAGGAGCGTATGTTCCATTGGATGCCTACAATGTATGGCGAGAATTAGGACAGAATGCAGATTATCCAAATGTTTCAGACTTTACACGTCTTTCTTTATACAATCCATATCGCTATAACTCAACGATGTTCTTAGAAGATGGTTCGTATGTTAAATTCAACTCTGCGACTTTAGGATATAATTTTGATCGTCAATGGATACGACAATTTGGAATTAGTTCCGCACGTATCAATTTTACAGCAAACAATATCTATACTTTTAGTCATTATTCTGGACCAGATCCAGAGATTGTGACAGGTGTGGGTAGGGATGGTTCCAATGGCTATCCAAGTAAAAGAACTTATTCATTGGGTGTTAGTGTACAGTTCTAAATAAAATGATCATGAAAAGAAAGTTTATTTATACGATATTATTAGGAGTCAGTTTAGTGTTAGGCTCATGTGGAAAGGATTTTTTGAATATTACCCAAATTGATAAATTGACTGGTAATAATTATTGGACTTCAAAAGAGGATGTGGAGCAATATATGGGTGGAATATATTCTACGTTTCGTGAAGCGACCATGTCCAATATCTTTTTCCCTGCAAGTGGCGATTTGCGTTGTGCTCCAATCAATCGCACAAGCGCGACCAACAATTCAGGAAGGGATTATTTAGTTTATTTAAGACAAAATAACCTAAGCCTGATTTTCGCGAGAGAAGCTGATTTCTCTTATTTTGGATTTCCGAAAATATCAAAATGGAATGAGTTTTATAAAATGGTTCAAAATGCCAATATTGTTTGTTATCAATTGGAAAACAAAGATATGCCATTTCTATCCGAACAACAGAAGAAAGCATACAAAGCTGAAGCCGTTTTCTTACGTTCATTAGCATACTTTTTCATGGTTCGACTTTTTGGAGACATTCCTTACTATACTGATGTGAATACAAACCCACTTCCGAGAACCAATATGATCACGGTATTGAAAAATATCTCAGCAGATTTGGATGCCAATTATAAGGAATTGCCTTGGACTTTTGATGATCCTTCTATTGTTGCGGTGAAAGCCATGCGAGGAAGTGCATTGGCTTTAAACATGCATATCAATATGTGGATTGCAGGTTTTGCTAATGAAGATAAGGCTCCTTACTATGAAAAGGTAGCAACTATGGGAAAAGAATTGATGGAAGAAAATAATGGTGCATATGGATTATTGAGTTTATCAAGAACGAAAGAGATTTTTAAGGGACGTACGAAAGAAGGATTATTTGAGATCGTTCAAAACTTCAATTATGGTGAGAGTTTTCATTTATCAGCATCCTTTTCAGATTACGTTCTTCGTGCTCCAAATAAAGTAACGACCAATTCCTATATCTTTTATGATCCTAAGTTTATGGAAGAATTGTATCCACCAGTAGGGGGAGATTTACGTAAGACCTATTGGTTCGATGATGAAATTTATTCCACTAACGGTAAATTTCAATGTTTGAAATTCCTGAATGTTTTTATGGAAGAAGGCGAAGATAATAATCCAGATGATAACCAAATGGTTTTCCGCTATTCTGATCCTATTTTGCTTCGGGCAGAGGCATTGGCGGAATTAAATCGCGACGAAGAAGCTCGTGATGTAGTCAATGTTATTCGCGATCGAGCAGAAGCCTCTTTGATTACCGAAAGCGGAGATGAATTGAAAGATGCGATCTGGTGGGAAAGAGCTCGTGAACTTTTTGGGGAAGGTAACTTCTTTTATGATTTAGTTCGAACTAAAAAAGTGGTTAATTCGAAATATACCTCCGCACCTATGTCAGTAGGAGCCTTTAACGCAGGGGGATGGACATGGCCAATCGATAGATCTGCCTTGACTAACAATCCGTATATGCGTTTAAATAATTATTGGAATTAAGAAAATAGCGATATGAAGAATTTGATGAAAATAAGCTTTATGATGCTGATAGCTAGTATGATTTTATTTTCTTGTAAGAAAGAAGATTATATAGATACAGGTATACATGATCCCAAGTTTAATGGAACAACTTGGCAATATTTAGAATCCAGACCTGAGCTTTTTGATACACTGATGGTAGCATTAAAGATTGCTAAATTGGATGATGTAATCAAAAATGAAGAAGTAACTTTTTTTGCCCCTCCAGATAAATCTATTTTAAAATCTGTATGGAAATTAAATGAATCATTGTTTCGTATGGGGCAAGATACCATTACCACATTGGATCAAGTACGTCCAGAGGTTTGGCGTAAATTTTTATCTAAATACATCATTAAAGGCAAGTATTTGGCAAAAGATTTCAATCAAATGGATACGTTGAATTTAGCGGCATTTCCTGGAGGCGTATATAAAAACTATGAAGGTACCGATATGAATATTGGCGTATTGTACAATGATATTAAAACATCTTCCAATACAGGTACTCAAATTATTAAATATGCAGGTTATAGACAATTATATTTGAATTTTCCTTATTCTGTAGCAGTTCCAGATGAAGAACAAGATTATTTTATTCCATTCCTAACCGCTCCAGTTGCGACTTCAGACATACAACCAACAAATGGAGTGTTACATGTTTTGCAATTCTCAAAACATGCATTTGGATTCCAGACTAATCTTTTTGTCAATGAGGCTTGGACAGTTGGCATATTATATAAATAACCATAAGATCTGAATAATTATGAAAAATAAATTATATAAATCTTTTTACTTGCTATTCGCATTGGGTGTCCTTGCTTTTACAGCGTGTAATAAAGAAATTGTGACAGGGGAGGATCCTTATGCTGGAGGCAAGGGATCCTTAGGGATCGGATTCATAACCAATTATCCAACTCCTAATGTGGCTAAACCTGGAGAATTGGTTGATTTTAACGTAAAAGGATTGAAACCTTATCTCGGTAAAATTGATTTCTTTGTCAATAATACCAAAGTTGAAATTGTCACTGCTCAAGATTCTTTGGTCACGATCAAAGTACCTGCGGAAATATCTTCTGGAGATGCGAAGATTGTCGTGGATGGACAGGTTTTTTACGGCCCTCGATTAGAAATTGAGGGAAATACCAGTTTGGATGAAAACTATGGCATGATCAACGGTTTTAGAGGGTCAGTTTATGATATTTTACCAAATGCTGGTGGGTTTATCGTTGCAGGATATTTCAACAATTTTGAAAATGAAGCCGTTGATAAAGAAACCTACCGCAATGGTATTCACTTTATCGATGCAAGTGGAAAAACTTCCTCCACGATGAGCTTTGGTAAAGGAACAGGGGCTACAGGGGGTGTTAATTCTATCGCTAAATTAAGTAACGGTAGCTTTATTGTTGGGGGGAATTTTACTTCTTTCAATGGAAAACAAGTATATGGACTTGCCAAACTGTATAGCAATGGTGAATTGGATTCTACGGTTGTCGATGTCATCAATACAACTGAAAATCCTAAAAATTCTTTAGACACGGTTTCGAGCTTTAATGCTGGGGTATATGGTGGTCCTGTCTTAAAAGTATTTTCGGTAACAGATGATAAAGTGATTGTTGTAGGAAACTTTAGTCGCTATTTTAAGATAGACTATGACTATTCATCTCGTGATAATAGACGATCGATCGTTACAGAAGCGAAACATGTGATTCGTTTACGTTCAGATGGTTCTTTGGACTCCACTTATATTATAAAAAATGAAGGAGCCAACGGAATGATCTTAGATGCGACGATGATTGACAATGAACGCATATTGGTCATCGGTTCTTTCACATCTTATAATGGAAAAGCTGCACCAGGTATTGTTTGCTTAAACGCAGACGGTAGTGTTGACCCTGCTTTTAACTTGTCTGGATCTATAACACGCTTCTTGAGTGTTACCTACAATGAAGAGAATGAAAAAATTGCTTTAACAGGTATATTTAGTGGCTTAGGAGGAAATGCGAATGCAAAAAGTGTAGCACTACTTAATACAGATGGGTCTGTTGATAATCAATTTGTACTAGGGAATATCGGAACAGGAATTGTCAGCTATGCTCAAGTCTTGAATAATGAACAAGTTGTGGTTCAGGGTTCTATGGATACTTACAATGGTATCGGAAGAGGAAAAATGTTAATCCTAGAAAAAGATGGTAAGCTATTGCAGAAATATAATTCACAAGCACCATTTTCAGGATCCATTTTCAAAATTGTTGAAACCAAGTCGTCAACTGGAGAACCAGCACTATTGGTTGGTGGTAGTGTATCACAATATGGTGTTAAAACAGTTGGTAATTTTTTCCGATTAGAGATCAAAGAATAATTTTTTATTGAACCAAATATGAAAAAGTCTTTAAATATATATAGCAAGATCGTGTATGGTCTGACTACGCTCTTAGTGTTTTGCGCCTGTAATAAGGATTTTCCAAACTTATTGCAAAACTTTAATGAAGCCAAAGACAGTCCTGAAACACATGATAAAGTTTTATTGGTCATCGTCGACGGACTTTCTGGACCAGCAGTACAAGATATTGAACCTGAAAACCTTATTTTATATACCCGAAATGGATTAGTTACTTATGGAAGTTTGGCAGATCCAACAACAGATTTTGAAGTGACTAACACTTCGGTAGCTACGGCATTACTTACAGGTGTCAATAGTGCCAAGAACAAAGTAACGGCAGATGATCTTTCAGTCTTGGATACGGAAGAGTATCCAACCATTTTTAGTAAATTAAAAAATATAGGTAGACGTAAATCAAAATTGTTTACTTCTTCTACAAGTTATGAAACTTACTTAGGAAAAGATGCTACGGTTGAACACGGAACAGATGATGTTGCTGTTGTTGCTGCTGCAGTTAAAAATTTACAAGTCGATTCGGCAGATCTTAATGTAGTTCATTTAGCACAAGTGGAAAAGGCAGGGGATGAAAATGGTTTTGGTTCCGAAATTCCACAATATGTAGATGCGATTAAAGTGATGGATAAGCAAGTAAAACAATTGGTAGAGAGTTTGAAAGCTCGTAAATCTTATGGAACTGAAAACTGGTTGGTTATTGTTACTTCTGGAAAAGGAGCACCTGCTACAGAACCAACAACAGATTTTACACCTTATGGGGATTCGAAAAGAGATACTTACACGTTGATGTATTCTCCTGAATTTTCTAGAAAAATTATACCTCGTCCTAATGCGAAAGACATACCTTTTGCAGGTAATGCTACGCGATATACCTATGCTTCTAATAACCAGGTAATTGGTAAATTAAATGATGTTAGCAAATTTAATATGGGTACAGGATCCGACTGGACGATCACGTTGTTTCTAAAATACAACATTGCGAATGACAATTATTATTACCCTTCTTTTATGTCGAAAAGAGCTGCTGGGTTTAGTGGTGCTGGATGGAATATGTTTTTAGAAGGAGGATACTGGGGTATGAATAGCTCTATCGCAGGGCAGGCATTTGGACCTAATATTAACGACGGAGAGTGGCACGCACTGACAACTGTTATTAAACGAAGTGGAGATCAAGATTCCCTTTATGTATTTACAGATGGAACAACTGCTGCAGTATCAGGTAAGGTTTCGCAAATTTCAGCAAATAGTAATAATTTGGATAATACCGCCCCTTTAACATTAGGTTATCTGACAAGTGACGGAAATACCAATGCTGACATTTCTATTTGTAATGTACAGATCTATAATCGTGCGTTTAATTATGAAGAAGTTAGGAGATATGGAGGAGTAACACATATCGATGAGACATTCCCATTTTGGGATAATCTACAAGGTTATTGGCCCGGTTATGATGATGTAAATACGTCTAAATTAACAGAAAAAACAGGTAAAGCAGGTAATTTTAATATCAAAGGGCCTGTAACGTGGACAAGTTTTAATGAGTTGGTGCCATTTTTCCAACCTCCTATCGGTGAATCATTCTTTCGCTTGGTTCCCAATGCCGTAGATATTCCATTTATGATCTATCAATGGTTGGGTGTTACTGTTGAAAGTTCTTGGAATTTAGATGGAAAAAGCTGGAGTCCAAATTATACACAAATTAGAAACTAACTTTTAGAATTAACCATTATGAACATTCGATATATAACATTAGGAGCCTTTTGTGCTATGTTGACATTGGCTTCTTCCTGTGGCAAATATGGCGTTGATTTTGAAAATGGCTATCAACAAGGAGATTCGACAGAAACACCAATTCTGACTGATACGACTATGGGTAAAGCTGATAAAAGTCTATATCACCGGGCTAGGATTTATCCTGGGCTGGTTGGCGATAATGTGTCTCGTGTTAAAGACACCACCTTATCCATGTTAATGAACCGTGAGTATGTGAGTCCATTTGATTACAAAGTAAGCTATGTTCCACCTGCAATTTATAGTACTGGACTCTATGCTCCTGCAGGAGAAGTTATTCGTATTACTGTTCCACAAGGACTTATTGGATTGACAGTCCAAATTGGTGTACATACCGATAACATTTCGGGTATAGATGCACCACGTCGGGACAATATTATTTATACGAAGAAAGAATTGTTTCCTGGAAATAATTATGTCATGAATCTATATGGAGGTACGATTTGGATTCACAATCAAAATGCACGTTCAACACCTATAAGCCTAAAATTTGCAGGAGTTGTTAAAGCGAATGATTTTGTGCTAGGGAGAGACAATGTGAGTCAATGGCAGAAAGAAGTCTTGGCAAACGATGTTCCATGGATGGACTTGATCGGTAAACGAACAATATTTTCAGTACCTCGATCATTAATCGTTAAATTTATTCAATCAGGTCGTGCAGACCAAATTGATGAAGCCCTAAGTTTATGGGATAAATCTTATGAACAAGATTACTATAATTGGATGGAACTTACACCCACAGCCAGTGATAAAAAGAATCGCTATCCTTCGCTTTGGGAGCGAGGGGTAATGGATATTCATCCTTCTGCTGGTTATGCGCATAGTGGTAACCCTTGGATTATGCAAGAAGACGAATATTGGTTGGATGAGTTAACGAATCCGACGACCATAAAAAAAGGAACCTCTTGGGGTAGTTATCACGAAGTAGGGCACAATTATCAAGCAGGAAACTCTTGGAGTTGGAGCGATTTAGGCGAAACAACCAATAATCTTTTTATTTTCAATGCGGCACGCAATCGTGGAGAAACGAATCGTATTGACTTTCACCCTGCCTTAAAAACAGCTATTCCAGGAGCTTTAGCGTATGCGAAATTCACAGGAGCTAAAAGTTTTTCAAGTTTTCCGACAGGATTTGGAATAGATGCGGATGATCCATTCGCTCGTATTACACCTTTCTTGCAGATCTTTGACAAGGTAAAGGGTAAAAATGGTCAGTTAGGATGGGATTTCTTTCCATATATCTATAACAAAGCTCGAAATGAAAACTTTACGACACCTTTAGATCAAGCGAAGAAAGATTATTTTTATCGTCAGCTTTGTCATTTTGCAGGAGTAGATTTCAATCGCTTTTTTATTGCCTGGGGTATTCCAGTAAGTGCTGGAGCAAAAAGAGAGATACGTAATCTGTATCCACCGATGACCACTGCAATTTGGGAGTATAATCCGCTGACCTTTACAGGAGGAGATGCGCCATTAGCTTCAAAATATTACTTACCGAGTAGTACATACGATTTTACGGCTAACGTGGCAACGGCTACTGGAGAAAGTACTGGAAAATTCTCTGCGATGATAGATGGCTCTGCCTCGACGTATTGGCATACTTGTTATTCTGGCTGTAGTGTTTCTACTGATCTTCCAGTAGAATTAACGATGAATATGAAAGAAGTAAATGCTTTTAAAGGTTTTTATATCCAAAACAGACAAAATAATACTTTCCAAACAAAAGTTAAGGTCTTGGTGAGCCGAGATAATAACAACTGGACAGAAATGGGAACGTATACACTAGCGCAAGCATCTGAAACTACAGCACAAAGAAATGCAATACGTGAATTTTCTTTTCCTCAGATTGTAGAAATGCAATACGTGAAATTTGTATTCCCAGATAAAAATTTAGGCGGAGAGAACCATGTCGCTTTAGCTGAAATTGGAGTGTTTTACGATATATAATTAAACAGTTATGAAAAGAAATTTTAGTCGAATAAAAGCTACTATTTATGCATTAACAATGTTAATGATATGGAGTAGCTGTACGAAATACGAAAATCCTCCAGTAGTATTTGAAGAATATGAACAGGAGGGAACCCAAGAGGTAAAAAGAAAGGTTTTATTTATTTCGATAGATGGAGCAGTGGGTCAGGAAATCAAAAAGAAATTACCGGCCAATTTAACCACGCTGTTAAAAACCAGCAAATATACGTTCAATGCATTTGCGGATGAAAATACAAGTGATGCTTCCGCTTGGATGTCGATGATGAGTGGAGTATCCTTTGCCAATCACGGCATTGAGGATGATAGTTATATTCCGAAACCAGATGAGAACGACCCGCATCATAACGTAGCAGGGTATCCCTCCATATTATATCGGATTGCCACTATTGCGCCTAGTACCAAAACAGCTGTTGTTTCAAGATCGGTTAGTTTAAATGACAAACTATTGGTTAGTGCGGATGAAACTTATGATGAAACCACAGACGAAGGGGTTAAAAATCAGGTAGTAAACTTGTTAGAGAAGAAAAATGAAGATTTAATGATTGTTCAGTTTACAAGTTTATTGGATGCTGGAAAAGAAAATGGATTTTCTGCTGACAATGTAGCATATGTTAACGCATTAAATAAAGTTGATGGTTATATTGGTAATATTTTAGATGCGCTGAAAGCTAGACAAAATTATGCAAACGAAGATTGGTTGATCATTGTCACATCAAATCACGGAGGTATTGATAAATCTTATGGTGGCTCATCTGCTCCCGAGCGTAACACATTTGCAATTTTTGCTAATCCAAACTTTAAGGAAGCTGAATTGACTGGAAAGGCGATGAGCTATGTTCGATTATGGGGATATGATGGGACAGGTAATAAACCTCTTGGTGTGAGAGCTGTAAGTGAAAATCTAGGTAATGCAAGTGACTATGACTTGTCTACATCTAAAGAACTAACTATTTCGACAAGATTCAGATTTAATTTGAATAATACCATTATATCTTCCACATATCAACCCAATACCTATAATTATTGGTATTCAGGTATTTTTGGAAAAGATTCGAATACCAGTACAGGTACGCCTGGTTGGATGTATTATACATTTGGTAATGATATTCAAGTTCGAATAAGTGATGGTACAACTATTGCTTCGTGTCAAACCCCAAAAATTAATGGAGAATGGTATACAATGACTACAGTTATATCAGCAATTGCGCCAGATAAGGTAAATATTAAGATTTTTAATAATGGAACATTGGCACAAGAAACAACAACGTCGGGTATGAACATCAATAATATTAAAACAGATGATCCATTAATTTTTGGATACCGCCCTACAATTTCATATGATTTAGTAGATTTTGATGTATCTGACATTCATATCTTCAATAAGGCCTATAATCAACAAGAAATACGAGATTTTACCTGTTATTCGGGTGAACTGAGTACATCCTCTTACGCCGCGAATTTGAAAGGTTATTGGAAAATGAGCCCGACTTCATCTGGACAAGTTTCAAATGAGATAGCTGGAAAAAGTAATATGCAATTATCAGGAGCATTCAGTGCAAAAAGTGTATCCGAAATTAAACCTTGTGATTTGGGGAATAATGCTGTCTTTGTTCAGGCTACAGATTTCTATACCCAGATATTTTATTGGATGGAGTTGCAAACGCAACAAGATTGGAATTTAGAAGGGCAAGTATTCTTGAACAAGTATGAAATTGAATTTTTAAAGCCATAGATTTTAACCTGTCATGATAAAATTAAAAAGAACTATGAGAATCAATCAGTTCGTCCTTTTCGGAGGGATGTTACTGGCTTTGAATGCATGTAAGGAAGAGGAGTTGGTGTTTCCTAAAAATGTAAATCAAGAAATCGAGATCACAGAAAAAAGACCAACAGCAAAACCAGCTAATTTAACTTTTGTATCTGATTTTAATCAGACAATTGAAATCTATTGGCCAGAGTTGAGCGAACGGGTAACGAAGGCAGTAATTACCTACAAAGAAGGAACTGAAGTTAAAAAGATTGAAGTAACCAAGTTTGACGAAGCGACTATTCTTCATCTAGATGAAATGAAAGAATACGATTTTGATTTACAATATTTTACTTCAGAGGGAACATCTTCTAAAACCACTTCAGTAAAGTTGAGCCCTAGACCTTTTGAGGCAGATTATAAAATTCTAAATCTAAATGCTCAACCTATTGCAGGCGGAGTTAGTTTTATATTTCCCAAGACTTCAACGCGAGAAATTCCTGGAACGATCACATATAGTTTTAATGGAAAATCTTATGAAAAAGAGATTAAAGGAAATATAGCAGATACTGTAAATGTTGTAGGGTTGACGGATGAGACCCAAGAAATAGCATTTGCGATTACTTTAAATGATGCAAAATGGACACGAGAGGCTAAAGGAACTAAACAATTAGCTCCTGGATTATTAGTATACAAATTGATTCTTCCATCACTTTTAGCTTATATGGAGGGAAATAATGCAGTTGTCAGCTGGAAAAATAATACAGGAGATCCTGTAGATGTGCAAGTTAATTATAAACTAAACGGTGTTAACAAAACAGCTGTTGTGAATGCGAGTACAGAAACTACAGGTAAACTTAGTTTTGATGTTGGTGGAAATGCAACAATCTTAAATGTTACGTTAAGCACTGACGGAAGTACATCTCCAGTTCAAATTATTCCAGTAAAACCACTCACTGAGATTGCTAAAACAGGTTGGACAGCTGAAGTCTCTTCTACGGAGAACAATGAAGGAGCTGCAAACGGTAAAGGATCATCATTAATTGATGGTGATATCAATACGTATTGGCATTCAAATTGGTCGGGACCTGGATCTAATTACCCACATTGGTTTATTATAGATTTTGGACAAATTGAAACGATAGGTAAATTTGGAATGATTCGAAGACATAATAATGCAACTGGCGGTTTTAAAACCTTCAATGTAGAAGTTTCTCTGGATGGTCAAAACTGGACAGAGGTTGGAAAAAATCTGAACTTTAATTCTAGCGATTCTCCTGCTGCATGGCAAGACTATACTTTAGCCGCAGTTAAAGCTAAGTATATACGTATTACGATGACCGCACCAATGAATAGTGCGACATCTACACATCTTGCTGAATTTAGAGTTTCTGGATATTAATACTAGTTTTTTAAATAAAATAAGAGGTCTTGAATATATTATTCAGGACCTCTTATTGTTTAAAAAGAACAGGTACACTATTACTTATTTAAATAGTTTTCGATAATAAATAATTTTACCTATATACGTAATACCTTGAATGGTTAAATAATATCCTTTTTACACTCGATAAATAACAAAATTATTTAGCTAATAATTTGAAAGCCCTTTCTACAGAAACATTGTCACCTGTGATTGCATTGCCATCCTTATCAACCAATGTCAATTTTACTTTTGCATCACCTAATGGTAAACCTTTAATTTCATAAGGACCCCATTTGTCTAATGTAAATTGTTTACCATTTACATCTGCGATAACCTTATTTCCATCAGCTGCTAAAGTTGTATTTACTAAGAAAAAATCCAATAAGAGTACTTTCGTATCTTCCCCTTTATACTCTCCTTTTGGGCGGCTATAAAACAAAGAAGGGCTCGTTACAGCAGATTCTTGTACGACTTTACCATCTTTATCGAGTTTGAATTTCACCAATTTAGAAGCAGCAGTTGTTTTGATCGACTCATGATAAGAGCGAGACAAGAATGATAGCAGATAATGCTCCGAGTTTAATGCCAGCGTTATCGTATTTTCTGGTTTATACAAAGCTACATATGGTTTATTATCCAAAATAAAATGGATATGTTGACCATCATGCGAATTAGCCATATGATGATCATGAATCGTTTGTTCCGTTAATTTGAAATTGTTAACCGTGTATTTTACGGTTACTTTTGCAGAATCCGTCCCTACTTTTTCAGAAGTAATGGATGCGATTTTCAAATCAGCACCAGGGAATTCTTTTGAGTCTGCCACAGGAGTCACCGTAATTTCTGTAGCTACAGTTGTTGTATCACCAGTAGCAGTCGAATCTTGTTCCGACGTACTTTTTGTTGACGTATTTTGACAAGAAGTAAGCGTAGCTGAAATTGCTATGAAAACTAATGCAGATTTTAATAAAATATTTTTTTTCATGATTGATATAGATTTACTACTAGAGGTAAACAATTTGTTCTTGAAAAAGTTTACAATTCATTAAAAACGAGATCCAATGCTGCAAAAATATGCTGTTTCGTTGTGTCTAAATCCTGTGCAGTATGTGCATGAGAAACAAAACCAACTTCATAACCCGAAGGACCGAAGTAGATTCCTCTATTGAGCAATTCACGATGCATTTTTTTGTAGGACTCCATAGAATTTGGATCAATGTCACTCGCTTTTAAAATCGCGTCTTGTTCCGTAAAAGCAAACCAGAATATGGAAGCAATGGTAAAGATTTTTACAGGATACTTCTTCTCTGTTATATAATGACGTATATCAGCTACAAAAGCTGCTGTTTTTGCATTCAGATTTTTATAGAAATCAGGCTGTGTCAGGACTTTGCAAGTCGCAATTCCAGCAGCCATAGCAACAGGATTTCCAGAGAGCGTTCCAGCTTGATAAACAGCACCATCAGGAGAGATACAACTCATTAATTCTTTTGATGCACCGTAAGCTCCTACAGGCATACCTCCACCAATAATTTTACCATAGGTGATGATATCAGGCTGAATCTCATAATAAGCTGCTGCACCCTCAAAACCTAAACGAAAACCTGTAATGACTTCATCAAATATGAGCAAAGAACCATTTTGTTTGGTGATTTCACTCAAAAACTGAACGTATTCTTTTGTTTGAATTAATAAACCATTATTTGCGGGTACACCTTCAATAATAACAGCGGCTATTTGATCTTTGAACTGTTCAAAAACTGTTGAAAGAGCCTCCTTATCATTTAATGCAATAACAATTGTTTCATCAGCAAATGCTTTGGGTACACCTGCAGAAGAAGTTTCTCCAAAAGTTACTAATCCTGAACCAGCTTTTACTAATAAAGAGTCCGAATGTCCATGATAACAACCCTCAAATTTGACAATTTTATCTCGCTTTGTATAGCCTCTAGCTAAGCGGATAGCCGACATAACTGCTTCCGTACCAGAACTAACGAAGCGAATCTTTTCAATAAATCTATTATTGGATATAATCAGATCAGCAAGCTCATTTTCCAATGCCGTAGGTGCACCAAAACTTAACCCTTTGCTTAATTGAGCAGTAACCGCTTCACGAATCTGATCATTATTATGACCCAGAATAAGTGGACCCCAAGAACAACAAAAATCAATAAATTCATTTTCATCAGCATCCCAGATATGTGCTTTGTCTCCTCGTTCAATAAAAAGAGGTGTACCATAAACAGATTTGAATGCTCTTACTGGTGAATTTACTCCACCTGGAAAATATTGTTTCGCTTTTTCAAAAAGTTGAGCAGACTTTTCTCTAGAAATATCAGCTGTTTTTGTTTGAGCGCTATTTTGTTGTGTCATATGTAGTATAATTTACCCTGCAAATTTATCCATTTATTTGATAAAATCTCTCATATGAGTGTAAGTTATAATAGATCTTTAGCTAGATGATAATAATGCGAATTTTAAATTATTAAGAATATCTAAACAAACAAAGCCTAAGTATATACTCAGGCTTTGTTTGTTTTATGGGAGAATAGATCTTTATTTTATCCATCCTTTTTCAATAGCTTCTTTAGCGTGATAAGTCAAGATTGCAGTAGCACCTGCTCGACGGAAGCTCATTAAAGTTTCCAAAATAGCATTTTCTTGTAACCAACCGTTTCCGATAGCAGCTTTAATCATCGCATATTCACCAGAGACATTATAAGCCGCAATCGGTAAATCAAAATTATCATGCAACGACTTGATGATATCCAAATAAGGAAGACCTGGTTTCACCATTAAAAAGTCTGCACCCTCTTCTAGATCTAATTGCGCTTCTATTAGAGCCTCTCTAGCATTGGCATAGTTCATTTGGTAGGACTTTTTATCTCCTTTTTTTGGAGCAGAACCTAGCGCATCACGAAAAGGACCGTAAAATGCAGAAGCATATTTAGCCGTATAAGACATTAAAGAAACATGGGTAAAGCCATTCTCATCGAGTATATTTCGAATATAGCCAATACGTCCATCCATCATGTCCGAAGGAGCGATGATGTCTGCACCTGCTTGTGCATGTGCTAAGGCCATTTTGCCTAAAACAACTAAAGTCTCATCATTTAGGATTTCACCATCTTCAACAATACCATCATGACCATCAGAACTATAAGGATCCATAGCAACATCTGTGATCACACATGCCTCAGGGAAATTCTTCTTTACCTCTTCAATAGCGCGAAGATATAAAGTTCCCTTTTTATAACTTTCTGTAGCAAATTTATCTTTCAAAGATTCTTCTACAGCAGGAAATAAATCAAATGAATTTAATCCCAATTTTAAACAGCCTTCTATCTCACGCAATAAGTTATCAATCGAATAGCGAAAGATACCAGGCATTGACGTAATTTCTGTTTTTTGATTTTGTCCTTCTACAATAAAGAGTGGAAAGATTAAATTACCCGTACTTAAACGGTTTTCTTGAATCATATCGCGAATCACGGCTGATTTGCGATTTCTTCTCGGACGTTGTAACATAAGTATATGTATTTAAAATTGGAAGAAAATACATCCTTCCAATCGTTATTATGATGAATAGTCTAATCCAAAAATTGCCTCAGCTAAGCCAATTTCATCTGGCGAATAAGGTAGTGTGTACGATAGTCCCATTTCGTCAAATTTTGCAGCAGTGGAACGACCGATGCAAATTACATGCTGGTCAGGTTCGATTAAATTCTCAACAAAATAAGCTTCTACATTGCTGGGGCTTGTGAATATCAACACCTCTGCACTCGTCGCATTTACTTGATCTTCTAAAACGGTTTCATAGACTGGCATATTGATAATCTTTGTTTCAGGAGAGAGCGCTTTTTGAATCGTTTCTAATGATTCCTTCGCGCGAGGAATTAAAACAGTTCCTCCATTTGCTAATTCGGCAAAACGAGTTCCGATCTCTTCCATATTAATCCCAGACTGTTCTCCAGAAAAATCAGCTACACGATCAAATTTTCGTAAAGCCTCTTCAGATCCACGTCCTACAACCGCAATTTTCGTTTTTTTACTCAAACGAGGTTCCAGATTGAAGAAATGTTCAATACCATTCTTACTACCAAAGAAAATCCAATCCACATGTTTCAATATGAAAGGATCCAGTTTATTAATAATGGGGAATATTTTAATTAAAGAACGGGCATCCGCTTGCATCTTGTGTTTAGCAAAGAAACGTGATAAATAGGAATGCTCATCCAAATCACGTGTAATGAAAACAGAAGTTGGTAATTTGCGATCTTTGCTGTATTTGGAAAAGATGATATCCGCTAATTTCGAAGGATCATCCCCTTTCACATACACACGATCTGGAAAATCATCACTTGTATCTGCAATAGAAGCCCAAGCTTCATACATATCACCTGTCTGACGACAATAAGCACCAAGTGGTGCATGACAACCCGCATCAAATAAATTAAGAACTTTACGCTCTACAGCAATCATTTTTTGAACCTCTTCATTGTTGATCGGTTTTAGCGCTTGCAATAGTTCCGTATCTACTTCGCGAATCTGAACAGCCAATACACCTTGAGCAGGAGCGGGGATCAATTCCACAGCAGGAATTTCTTCAACATGAAAATCTGAAATATCCATTTCAATTCGAGCAATACCTGCTTTAGCTAACATGATGGCATCATATTGTTCATCACGAAGCTTCTGTATACGCGTCTGCAAATTACCTCTTAGATCTGTAAATTCTAAATCAGGTCTTATAGCAGAAAGCTGTGCTTTACGACGATTTGATGAGGTTCCAATGGTTGCATTGTGTTTTAAAGAAAGTCGTTTCTTGATATCAACACAATCTTTGTGGATAATCAATAACTCTGCAGGATTTTCGCGTTCAGATACTGCTGCAATTATCAACCCTGGAGGGTTTACAGTTGGTAAATCTTTATGTGAATGAACGGCTAAATCAATGGTTCCGTTTAATAACTCTTCTTCTAATTCCTTGGTAAAGAAACCCTTTCCTTCGAGCTTATCTAAACGAAGGTGTTGAATAATATCACCTTGAGTTTTGATGATTTTTAATTCAGATTCAATGCCAATTTCAGCGAGACGATCTTTTATAAAGTTTGCTTGCCATAACGCAAGTGCACTTCCACGTGTTCCAATGATAAGTTTTCTATTCACAATCTATATAATTTACCTTATTTTGATAATTAAGATAGGCAAAAATAAAAAAATAGTCTTGATTTGTTGACACGTTACTGTCAGATTAAACTGAATAAAAAGGAAAAAAGAATTTTAAGAAGAGTAGAGATTAGTTTACACCATTTTCGCTCACTTTGACTAAAATTTCTTTAGCCATAACCATTGGAACTTTGATGTATTTTTTCTCCATGTAATTAATGATCTTTTCCAGTACATCACGAGCCTCGGGGTTTAAGGCTTGAATCTCAGAAGCAAAAACTTCATTCAATGCAACAGATTTGATTTCTTTAATTTTTTGTGGAACTTGACGCATGGCTACTTCTACACGTCTTTGTTTGATAATAGGGATGAACTCTTGGATATTATCCTCAATTATTTTTTCGGCATGAGATAACTCACTATAACGGTCTTCAATGTTCTTATTTGCAATGGCCTGGAGCGAACTAACTTCGATATAATGAATGGCGTTATTGACGAGTACTTCAGCATCAATGTCATTTGGAACAGCTAAATCAACAATGACTTTTTTATCCGTCTCTCCATTTAATAAAGACTGGTACAACGTATTATCAATAATGGCTGTTGGGGCACCAGTACAAGTAATTAAAATATCAAATCCACCTTTATAGTTCATCAACTCTGCTAGTGGATAAACTTCTGCTTTTAATTCTTCAGCTAATTTTTGAGCATTTTCAACAGTGCGGTTAAAAATCACAAAATTATTCGATTGATTTTTTTGAAAGTACTTAGCAAGATTCTGATTGGTTTCTCCAGAACCAATAATTAAAATCCTTGGATTCTCAACCAGTTTGATCTCTCTTAATTTGCGGTAAGCTAACGAAACAACGGAAATAGGATTTCTAGATATTTTGGTGTAGGTATAGACTTCTTTTGCTGTCTTCACCAAACGATCCATCAATAGACGTAAAAAATCACCCGTAAAACCAGCTTCTCTACATCTTTCGTAAGCACGTCGCACCTGTGCTAAAATTTCTTTCTCACCAACGACTAAGCTTTCAAGTGAACAAGACATACGAAGTAGATGGTTTAAAGCATCTAAACCTTCATATTTGTCGACTTGACCTAAATAGCATTGCAATCTTTCTTGAGGGACACAGAAATTGAGTTTTTCCATAAACTGAGCAATGAATTCATGGGTTAAGTCATGAGCACCATAAAACACAAATTCAACACGGTTACAAGTACCAATATAGAACACTTCAGGAATATCTAAGTTATGTTTTAGATTCATTAGTCTACTTTCTAACTCCTCATTACAAATAACTAGATTACCTAAATCTTTAAGTTCTACGTGTTTATGTGTAAATGCTAATACCTTAAGATTCTTCAAAGCTATACCCTCGATTGATTTTAACACTGCAAATGTACTTTAAAAGCATCTGTCATATGTCAAAAATCTGTCAAACAGAGGAATTTAGAACGATTATAAATAATGTTAATTTTATGTTAAGCTCTTGATAATTAGAGGAATTTATCTTTAAACTATTACAAATGTGACTCCTGTCATTTTATATGGCGTTTATCGTATTGGCATTTCACACAATAAATAGCATATAAAAGAGTTTTTGACCCTATTATAGCCTATTGTCATATTATTTCCAAAACAGTATAATAATTTATCAAAGAAATAACAAAATTGAACAGCTAGATGATTATTTTTGATACATATTTAAATTAGATAATATGATTATCATAAGAAAAAACTTAGCACTGTTAGGTTTGATACTATGTTTCTTGGCGGGTATGCTACCCCTATTGAAAGTTCCTGTTAAAGGGAATTGGAACCTTTATCAAACTGACGCGGCACTATTTTTTATTACCTATATGATTTTAGGGATAACAGCCTTACTCTTTTTCATACGACAATTGCAAGGATATCGTTTGATGACACTTGTAGCCGGAACTTGGTATGTGATTAGTATTTTTGGCGTGTATTTTAAAATCAACAACTATTTTGGTTGGGGATTTGCCGACCGTTTATTGTCAAAAACAATACATATGCGTTGGGGCTGGATTGTGTACTTAATAGGCGTCCTACTCTTATTGTTGAGTACGAAAAAATTAAAAAAGATAGCAGATTAAAAATAAGCTTGGAAATTTTCCAAGCTTATTTTTTGTTAGGGCGGTGGGAGATGAAATGTGATTTTAATTTATCTATTCCCAAATCTTCTTCCTCTTTATCAAGTTCGTAAAACCAAACTTTATCTCCAAGGATATCATTTATCTGTTTCGGATTTGTAAGATCCACTGGCCTCACGCGTTGTTCCTTAACAATTGGATTTTGGGTCTGTTGCAAACTGTTTGCATGTCTTATAATTTGAAAACGGAAAGTTGGCCATTTCCCAACAGTGGCAAAGTTCCCAGAATAAAACTGAACAGAATCGTGTTTGCTTATTTTCTCAGCAAATATTCCTTTTGACTTGTTAGCAGTCGTATCAGAGATGCTCACTAATAATTCATAAGAAGTTTCATTGATAAGGTGTAATTTGGCTAACCCATCCTTATGATCCCCCGAAATCGCCAATAAGATTCCTTTTTCAATAAATTTTGAAGATACCTCTTCCGCTTTTTCATCAAGCTCATCATCATCACGACGCATATTGCCATGTATTAACGTCAACTTGTTTGCTAATACAGGTATTTCAAACCCTGTATCATCCGTTACGCCAATGAGATCATTGGCTTGAAAAGATGTAATATGACCTTCAATTGGTTCATCTACAAATCTGACTAAATCTCCTATCTTAAAAGCCATGTTATGTTAAAATTTTAGTGTCAATAATTTTTAATAATCTTTCTAAATCAGCATCATCATTATAAAGATGAAATCCGATTCGTATCCCAGTTCCTCTTGGGAAACATTTGATATTATTCTCCATTAAAGTGGAAAAATGTTTTTGATCTATTTGCAGATTAAAAATAGTACTCGTTTCTGCTCTATTGATGGTAACAGGACTCAGTAAATTTCTTTTGCACAACTCATCTTTGGCTTGCTTTACCAGTTGGTGGGTATAAGCAGAAGTATTTTCTAAACCTAGTGTGTTAAAAAATTCTATTCCTTGTTGTAAAGTCCCTTGTGATAAGGTATCGATATGACCAGGTTCAAAATAGAGTTGAATGATATCTTTCCCATCCCACATCTTATCCAGTTGGATATGCTGTGTAGCGACCTGAGAAAAAAGGACATGCTTTGCAAATTCACTAAAAAGAAGAAAACCATTGCCATAACCCCCTAAAAGCCATTTGTATCCACTTGCACCCACAATATCAAAACCCGATTGCGAGAAATCAAAAACCTCAGTTCCTAAAAATTGCGTTCCATCTCCTATGATCAGTAATTCTGGGAATTGATCCTTTATCTTTCTTATAAACTCAAGATTAATTTTTACACCAGAGATGTATTGAACTATACTGAAAATAAATACCGTGGGCTGATGTTTCTTTATCGTGTTGAATATGTTATTTTCTAATTGCTCATCTATAGCAGCTGTCACATATTGAAAACCTCTAGCAATGACTGGAAAATTAACGGAAGGATAGTCCCCATCTAACAATAGCACCTTTGCATCTTTAGGAATTCGTTCTAGTAAAGCATTGAAACCTGTTGAAAAATTTGACGTGTTATACACATTGTTAACAGGAATTGTGAAAAACTTAGCAATACTATTTTTTACACCTAAATTAAATTCCCCTTGTCTTTCTCTGAGATCAGTAGATACCGAAAAAAAATCTTTATCCCTTTCTGAACGCCATTTTTGAGAAGCTGTGGGCAATAAACCAGAGCCTGGAGTAGTCAGATAGCAGATATGATCAGGAATATCAAAATATGATTTATATCGCTGTTGTGTCATTTTCTTTTAATAGGGTTAAATATTCTTCTTGTGAAATGATAGAGCCTCCCATAGAAGCTAAATGTGGCGTGTGAAATTGACAGTCTACAAATTTTAAAGAAAAATGTGTTAACAAATAAATCAAAGCTACTTTTGAAGCGTTAGAAACTTTCGAAAACATACTTTCCCCACAAAAAACCTGGTTGATATAAATTCCATAGAGTCCACCAACCAATTCATTATCTTGCCATACTTCAACAGAGTGTGCATAGTTGATTTTTTGAAGATCAGTATAAGCACAAATCATGTCTGCTGTAATCCAGGTTCCATCCTGATCTTTTCGGACAATTTTTGAGCAGTTGCTGATGACTTCAGAAAAAGCTTGATCGACAGTAATTGAAAACTTGTTACTCTTCAATACCTGTCGCATACTTTTGCTGATTTTAAGATGCTCAGGAAATATGACAAATCGTTCATGCGGAGCATACCATAGAATAGGAGTATCATCATTAAACCACGGAAATATACCATTTTCATAAGCCAACACCAATCGATCAGCACTCAAATCTCCACCTATTGCTAATAATCCATCCTCATCTGCCAGTTTAGGATGAGGAAAACTAATTTGGTTCTTATCAAAATCTAAATTAAAGACCATGTTTAAAAATAGAAAAAAAAACCAGATTGTTTAATCTGGTTGCCTTGTTTCTTTGCTGATTTCTTCAAATATTTTATCCATATGCTCAACATATTCATTGGTATCGTCTAGGAAAAAATCGAGTTGAGGGACAATCCTAACCTGATTTTTTATTTTAGAGCCCAATTTATATCGAATCTCCGTTGTTTTAGTACGGATTGCTTTTAAATCTTCAGGAGCTGTTTTCGTATTTAAAAAACTTAAATATACCCTTGCAATCGCTAAGTCTGGTGTGACGCGTACCCGTGTAACCGTAATAAATGCACCTGGTGCCCAGCTATTGCCTTCGCGTTGGAGTAATTCGGCTAAGTCTTGTTGTAATACACCTGCAAAACGTTGCTGTCTTTTGCTTTCTGTTCCCATCGTTCAGTTTTTTGATTTAGTGGAAATTCACCTTTATTATGTTACAAAGATAAATATAAAAAAGAACAAAGGCATATCTTGGATGGATATGCCTGTATAATTATGGTTTATAATCGGTTAGGGTCTAATTTCTTAAAGTTTAAAGACGTTATGGTCTATCATAGTTTGGTTTTGTGAGGCTTTAAAAGTAAGTGTTTGCTAACTTTAAAACGTATATTTTCTTCTTTCACTCTCCCTAGTGGTACAAACATATAAAATTTAACTTGTTGCCACAATAACGGAATCAAAAACAAAGTAATTACTCACTCACTATCGCTGTTTATTGACTTTTTAACAAACATTTAACAAAAAAATATTTTTTATTTAGATAGATTATAGTTCAAATTATTCCAATAACTGATTTAATGTTGTACTTATCCTAATACAAAATATACAGTTTGAGCTGTAATTGTTTTATTTGTTTTCAAATGGTATTTTTGCAACGCATATTAATAGCACATTAGAAATGAAAATCTGGCAAAAAAATATAGATGTTGATGCATTCGTAGAATCATTTACCGTAGGCAATGATCGTGTAATGGATTTACAATTGGCAGCAGCTGATGTTTTGGGCTCTTTGGCTCATACACGCATGTTGAATAGTATCAACCTGATGACAGACGAAGATCTATCGTTAGTACAGCAGGAATTGAAAAATATCTATCGAGAAATACTAGCCGGAAAATTTGAAATTGAGGATTCAGTAGAAGATGTGCATTCTCAAGTGGAGATGTTGTTGACAGAACGAATCGGAGAAGCAGGGAAAAAAATCCATGCTGGACGTTCTCGTAATGATCAAGTTTTAGTTGATCTGAAATTATACTTTCGAACAGAGATTCACAATATCGTGAACAATACAGAAATTTTATTTCATGAGTTGATTAAACTAAGTGAGCAATACAAAGATATCCTGATCCCAGGTTATACGCATTTACAAATTGCTATGCCATCATCGTTTGGACTATGGTTTGGGGCTTATGCCGAGAGCCTAGTCGATGATTTAGAACTGATGAGAGCAGCATGGAAAGTGTGTAATAAGAATCCATTAGGTTCTGCTGCAGGTTACGGTTCCTCTTTTCCGCTAAATCGTACGATGACTACAGCGTTGTTAGGATTTGAAGACTTGAACTATAATGTGGTTTATGCGCAAATGGGTCGAGGAAAAACAGAAAGAATCTTAGCACAAGCAATGAGTTCCATAGCAGCGACTTTAGCCAAATTTGCGATGGATGTGACTTTATACATTAATCAAAACTTTGGATTTATATCTTTCCCAGCTCATTTGACAACAGGATCCAGCATTATGCCGCATAAAAAGAATCCTGATGTATTTGAATTGATCCGCTCACGTTGCAATAAAATTCAAGCACTGCCTAATGAAATTGCTTTGATGACAACTAATCTTCCATCAGGATATCACCGCGATTTACAGTTGCTAAAAGAAAATCTGTTTCCAGCATTTAAATCATTGAACGATTGCTTGGAAATAGCAACATTCATGTTGGAAAATATTTCTGTTAAAAAAGATGTATTGAATGACCCTAAATACGATTATTTGTTTTCTGTAGAAGTGGTGAATAATGAGGTGTTAAAAGGAATTCCTTTCCGTGAAGCGTATAAAAATATCGGAATTGCTATTGATGCAGGAGAATTCCAACCTTCCAAAGAAGTAAATCATACACATGAAGGAAGTATTGGTAACTTGGGCAATGACCAAATACAGCGTATGTTTGAACAAGTGAAGGCAACGTTTGGATTCGAAAAAGTAGAACAGGCATTAGATGAATTAGTGAAATAATGTATGTTCATTCATAATATAACAAAATGGGGAGACTAAGCCTCCCCATTTTGTTATATTATTTTTCAATTGAAAATTTATAATGCGTTTCGGATATAAATTCTTCTCCAGTTTTCAGCAAAGTAGATGGAAATTCAGGTTGATTTGGACTGTCTGGAAAATGTTGTGTTTCCAAGCAAAATCCAGCATAAGGCAAATACGTATTTCCCGACTTCCCAATATCATTTCCTGTCATCCAGTTTCCAGTATACAATTGTACACCAGGCTCTGTCGTAAAGACATCTAAGCGGACACCCGAACTAGGTGAATAAACAGTTGCACAAGCTTGAGAAATTGGATTGTTGTGGATATAGCAATGATCATAACCTTTTGCTGAAATTAATTGTTCATCAGGAGCAATAATATCCTGAGCAATTGATTTGAATTCCTGAAAGTCAAATGCTGTTCCAGCAACAGGAACTCTAGCACAAGGGATTTGATAATCGTCAACAGCCAAATAAGCATCAGCATGAATTCTTAACTGATGACTTAAAATATCTCCGGATCCCTCTCCATTCAAATTGAAATACGTATGATTGGTCAAATTGATTACCGTATCTTGATCGCTATCTGCCCGATATTTTATAATGATTTCATTTTCATTTGTTAAGGTATAACTGACAGAAACGTTCAGGTTTCCTGGAAAACCTTCTTCTCCATCTGCAGATATTAAATAAAACTCAGCTTGCGATTCATAACTGACACGTCTATCCCAAATCTTTTTGTGGAAACCATTTGGTCCACCATGAAGACAATTAATTCCGTTATTGATAGGAAGAGAAAATTCTTTCCCATTTAATTCAAATTTGCCATTCGCGATGCGATTGGCAAATCTTCCTGCAGTAACCCCGTGGTATTGTTCATCAGCATAATAATAACGGTGTATCGAACCAAATCCTAAAGCAACATCAATAAGGTTTCCCTTGTTGTCGGGCACTAGAATGCTAACAATTCTTGCCCCATAATCGCTCAAAGCAACCTGCATTCCTCTTGTATTTTTTAAAACGATAAGATGCGTGTTTTTTTCGTTAATTGTGCTTGAAAAATTATGAATAGATGGTAAGTGATAGTGATTCATGATATTGGTTATTTTTGATTCCTTGCTAAAGATAACGAATAATACCAGGTTAAAAAATGATTCTCGTCATTTATAAAAATTCAAATTGTAGCAAAAAGCCACAACAGTTAGAAAATCAAAAAATGTATATTTGCACCATGTCTGTAAATACAAGTATGAATTGGAAACAACTGCTATCAGCTAAACGTTGGGGATATGAAGATCGCGTGAGCGATAGCTATTTGATAACACGTTCGGAATTTCAACGGGATTATGATCGATTGATCTTTTCTTCTCCATTTAGAAGACTGCAGAATAAAACCCAAGTTTTCCCGTTGCCAGGAGCTGTATTTGTTCATAATCGATTGACCCATAGTCTGGAAGTTGCCAGTGTGGGGAGGTCATTAGGTCGTTTGTTTTATACGAAGATGAAAGATGCGAATCCTGCAGTCGATGAACTTTTTCCATATTTACAAGAAGTAGGGAATATTGTTTCAGCAGCATGTCTATCGCATGATCTGGGTAATCCGGCATTTGGACACTCAGGAGAGGCCGCTATTTCCACTTATTTCACAGAAGGAGACGGTCGAAAATATCAGGAACAAGTAACAAAAGAAGAATGGGCAGACTTAACACATTTTGAAGGGAACGCAAATGCGCTTCGTATTCTAACGCATCCTTTTAATGGAAAAGATGATAAAGGATTTGCTTTAACCTATACCTCTTTGGCATCCATTGTGAAGTATCCATGTGCAGCGATTGATGGTCACATCAAAAAGAATCACCATCGTAAGAAATATGGTTTCTTTGCTTCTGAAAAACAGACTTTTGAAACAATAGCCATAGAATTAGGCATTTTGGTAGACCCAACGAATGCAAGAGGTTATTTACGTCACCCACTTGTATATCTAGTAGAAGCCGCGGACGATATTTGTTATAATATCATTGATCTAGAAGATGCACACCATTTAAAAATACTGACCTATCCCGAAGTAGAAGAACTGTTACTTCCTCTGTGTGGTGGCGAAGATTTAAGAACACGTTTAGACTCCCTGATCGATACCGCAAGCCGAGTAGCATTATTAAGGGCGAAAGCAATCAATACGTTAACAAAAGCGTGTGTAGAAGTATTTTATGCTGAACAAGAAAGAATATTAAGCGGAACTTTTCCGTCCTCATTGATGGATGCGCTAGACGCTGATGTTGTTGCTCATCTGAAAAGAATTTCTACAATATCTATAGCAAAAATTTACAATGCACCTACAGTTGTTCAAATTGAAGTGGCTGGTTATAAAGTGATGAATGCTTTACTAGCCGAATTTGTACCAGCCTATTTGAAGAAGAACAAAAATAGTTATGATGAGAAACTTGTGGCATTAATCCCACATCAGTTTTATACAGATCGAGAAGATTCTTATTCTAAAATAAGATCAGTATTGGATTTTGTTTCGGGAATGACAGATGTATATGCCATCGATTTGTATCGTAAAATTACAGGTATGATTATTCCTTCAATAGATTAAGCTTAAAAATTAAACAGTATAAAAGAGATCATGAACAGGAGAGGGACAACTTTCCATATGCATGATATTTTATCTAAATATAAAATATGAAAGTCGTTATTGCCGAAAAACCATCAGTTGCAAGAGATTTGGCCCGTGTCATGGGCGCAAAAGAAACAAATGATGGTTATATTTCAGGAAATGGTTATGCTTTCACCTATGCCTTTGGACATTTAGTACAGCTATGTACACCACAAGCATATGGATTTCATAATTGGTCAATTGGAAATTTACCTATTATCCCAACAGAATTTAAGCTAGAATCCAAGAAGATAAAGCGTGATGGTAAACAGCTGGATGATGCAGGAGCATTGAAGCAATTGAATACAATTAAATATTTATTGGATAAAGCTGAAGAAGTCATTGTAGCAACCGATGCTGGACGAGAAGGGGAATTGATCTTTCGTAATATTTATTATTACCTTGGTTCCAAGGTTCCGTTCAAGCGTTTATGGATTTCTTCACAGACAGATAAAGCAATCAAAGAAGGTTTTGCCAATCTAAAAGAAGGAACAGAATATGATAGTTTGTATATGTCTGCACGTTCTCGATCAGAGTCAGATTGGCTTATCGGAATTAATGCAACACAAGCCATTACATTAGCTGCAGGCAATAGAGGCTTACTCTCTCTAGGTCGTGTGCAAACGCCTACTTTGGCGATGATTTGTTCGCGCTATTTAGAAAATAAAGATTTTAAGCCACAGACTTTTTATAAGATTCAAGCAGGATTTGAAAAAGATAGTATCAAATTTAAAGCGACTTCCGAAAAGATAGATAAAAAAGACGTAGCAGAAGAAGCAGTCGCCAAGATATCCGTTGGTTCACAAGCGAAAGTAGTTAAAGTAGAGGCAAAAGAAACAAAAGAACAACCTCCTTTATTATTTGATTTGACTTCTTTGCAACAAGATGCTAATAAAAAATATGGTTATTCTGCCGATCAAACGTTGAACATCGCACAGGCACTTTACGAAAAGAAAGTAATTACCTATCCCCGTACCGGCTCTCGTTATATTGGAGAAGACGTATTTGAAAAGGTAGAAGAATTATTTCAACACCTAGCCGATACAGCAGAAGAAAGTATTGCGACCATATCACGTAATCTGATTGGAGCAAAACTCAATAAAAGATCTGTCGATGAAAAGAAAGTAACCGATCACCATGCACTACTGGTGACCGATGAGAAACCAGGAGCATTATTGCAAGAACAACGGAATATCTATAACATGATTGCGAAGCGCATGGTCGAGAGTTTTTCTGATGTTTGTCTGAAAGATATCACAACTGTTGTGATTGATGCAGCAGGAGTGGAGCTGATCGCAAAAGGAACGGTGATACGACAATATGGATGGCGTCTTTCTGCGGATCAAATTGAACTGCCAGATGAAGACAAGAATACAGACGATCAAGATAATGAGAATGCACAATTACCTAAATTGACAGCAGAAGAATTACTGGAAATTCTATCTTTAGAATTGTCTGAAAGATTCACAAAAGCAAAACCCATTCATACGGAGGCCTCCTTATTGAAATCAATGGAGACATCAGGGAAAGAAATCGATGACGATGAAATGCGACAGGCGATGAAAGATTGTGGTTTAGGAACTCCAGCAACACGTGCAGCTACCATTGAAACTCTGTTCCAACGAGATTATATCAAACGTGATAAAAAGAAACTGATTCCTACGGATAAAGGTTTAACCGTATACAATTTAGTGAAAGATCGTTCCATTGCGAAAGTGACGCTGACAGGTAAATGGGAACAGAAATTAGAAGAGATGCGTGCGAATAAAGTTTCCTATGAAGTTTTTATGAAACATATCAAGGATTACACCGAACGCATCACTAAAGAATTACTTCAATTACGGATCTCTATTGCCCATGAGGAAGTAAAACCCTTACAAAAAGGCAAAATAAAATGTCCTAAATGCGATCCTGGTCAAATACAACTATTTGATAAAGTTGCACAATGCGATCATTATGCGAAAGGTTGTGATTTTAAAATCTGGCGTACACTGAATGGTGTTACTCTGGATGAGAAAGAGATGAAAAACCTGCTGGAGAAAGGAAAAACATCCGAATTAAAAGGTGTTAAAACCAAAGAAGGAACTATCATGGATGCGGTTTTGACCTTTGAAAATTTTAAAGTGAATATTGGTTAGGATCTTTTGTTATGATTAAGCTTTATGCACTTTCGGGACTTGGAGCTGATCAAAAAGCGTATTCAAAACTGGATTTATCCGAGTTTGATGTCGTTTATGTAGAGTGGATAACACCTTTAGAGAAAGAAAGCTTAGCTAATTATGTTGCTAGACTCGCTCATCACTATGATATTCCAAAGAAAGGAGCCCATATAATGGGTGTTTCTTTTGGGGGAATGTGCATCAGTGAGTTAGCAAAAAGCTATGATTTTGAAAAAATTATTCTCATCTCCTCTGCTAAAACTAAATTTGAACTTCCAAGGCTATATCATTACTATAAGTATATCTCTTTTCATCAACTGTTTCCAAATAAATTTTTTAAGAAATCAAACTTGATTATCAATTGGTTATTTGGCGTTCATTTGGAACAAGACAAATCTATTTTAGCGAATATATTTAAAGATTCGAATCCAGTTTTTGTGAAATGGGCTATTGATAAGATCATCAATTGGGACAATATACAGAGCTCTAAATCAGCTCTACATCTCCATGGTGATAGCGATCATATTATTCCAATGCAAAATGTCAACTATACAACGAAAATTAACAAAGCAGGTCATTTGATGGTATTGACCCATGCTGCAGAAATTTCTATTGCTATCCGGAATTATTTATTGAAATAACGTAGTACTTTGAAAGGTAGTGCCTTGGATGAGAAAGAGACGAAAAAAAACTGCTAAAAAAAAGGAAAACATCCAAATTGGAAGGTGTTAAAACCAAAGAAGCAACCATCATAGATGTGGTTTTAACCTTTGAAAACTTTAACGTGAGTATTGATAATCGTTTTTAAAACGAAGATAAGTCAATTCATGATTTTTGATACTATCAAATGATACTATTGCTATAAAATAATTTTTAGAACACACAAGCCCCCATAAAACGGTTATAGTTTTTAGGGGTGAAGGTAGAGTCTTCATCCTATTTTTTATGTATAGAACTGAAAGAATCAATTACCAAAGTTTATTTTTCGGTGACTTTACTTTTTATAAAACATGTACCTTTGTACCCTATATGTCAACATCGTTATACAATCCATTTAAAATATTCAAATTTGATAATCAAACCTGTTTTTTGACAGGAGAGACATTATCTTCTATAGACGAACAGATTCAGGTTTTTCCAGTTTGGATGATGCGAGCTTTTGATCTGGAAGAAAAACCTTTTAAAATGCTAGACGAATCTATCGTCACTTATAAAAGCTTGAAACTTCCCTGTTCAGCTGACGCCGCATTGGCGATTGAAAAAATGGAATCAGAAGTTGAACGCGCATTTGCAACGGGTTATGAAGCAGTACGCGATTTATCACAGATTACCTTATTCCAGTGGATGTCAAAGATATTGTATGGTGTTGTTTTCAATGAAATTCAAACCGGTATTCGTCAACAAACCTTAACAGGTGAGGAAATGAATTTTTCGCAGGTATTAGTGCAGAAGTTTAAGAATCTCCATGCGATGTTGCAATCGTTACTACAACCCATGGAGTTCGAAGGAACGAATCCCTTCTCCATATTTCTAAGTCAAGTCGATAATGCAGCAGAGACATTCAATTATCGTGATGAAATCAACACCTTGATCTTTTCACTACGGATGAATGATTTTGGAATTGTTGCTTGTCTACAAGATAACGCAACGAACAACATCTATCATGAAGATGCATTAAAGTTAGTTGAAGGGAAAATATTACACCCTATTCAATTCGAAGAACTAGCAGCCCGTTATTTTTATTCTGTATATCTATTTAATCGTCTTCCAGAATATACCTATTTGAATACGCCAAAAATGATCTATGTGGAGCCGATGCCATTGGCAGACATGTCGATGAAACCAATTTTTGATCATTGGCAAGTCAAGGTTTATGGTCAGGTTCTGGAGAACTTCTGGAAACCTTGGGGCTTTATCTTATTTGAGATTATCAAAGATCCCGATTATCCGATGAGCTTTATAAGGGATCAAGAAGGAAATTTCGTTCCACGTGAAGCAATTCAATTGCCACTTGGATAAATATAAAAATCTCCTAAATTATTTTTTAGGAGATTTTTTATGCTTTTGAATCTGTTGTGGTCTTTTTTTCTGCTCTTCCAGATCCTCCTCTTTTTTCTTTTTATTCAAGATGAATATCAACCCAAACGGACCAAGTATGGGAATGCATAATCCCAATATGGAAAGAATGACAAATCCTCCTGTTACGTTCTTAAGTCTAAATAATCTGAATAACGCGATAGCCATTAATGCAAAGTGAATAACCGTCACTAATTGTACTAATGCGAACTTACCTGAATCCATATGCCGTTTTAATAATTATTGCAAAGGTAAGCAGATTCATTGAAAAAGAGAACCTTGAAATCAAGACACGCAATTAGACGATTATAGTATCCTATCCATGATTTCAATAGCTTTGTCAAGCTCCTCAATACTGACATTCAAGTGTGGTCTAAAACGTATACTTCGCTCACCACAGCCCAATAAGAGTAATTTATTTGCAAATGCATTTTTGATGAATTGATCTCTTTCCTCTTCATTCGGGAAATCAAAGGCTATAAATAATCCTTTCCCTCTAATATTACTAATTTGCGGATGTTTATTGGCTAATCCTTCCAATTTCTCCATAAAATAAGAACCCTTAGGTGCAATCTGCTCAATTAAGTTTTCCTGCTCTATGACTTCCAAAATCAGTTTGAAACGCATCATATCTGTGAAATCTCCTCCAAAAGTTGAATTAAGGCGAGAAGACTCTACAAAAACATGTTTTTCTACTTGATCGAATTTTTCTTTGTTGGCTAGCAAACCACAAACCTGTGTTTTCTTTCCAAAGGCAATTAAATCCGGAACGATTCCAACGGTTTGAAAAGCCCACATATCACCCGTTAACCCAACCCCAGTTTGCACCTCATCAAAAATCAATAAAATTTCGTGCTCATCGCAAATGTCACGTAAGGCTTGTAAAAACTCGTTTCTGAAATGATTGTCACCACCTTCAGCTTGAATTGGTTCTATAATGATACAGGCAATGTCATTCGGATGATCTGCTAACGCTGTTCGGATCTCTTGAATCGCTATTTTTTCTTTTTCGATTACTTGAGATAAATTTTCCTCTGTAATAGGAAAAGTTACTTTAGGATTGCTGATTCTTGGCCAATTAAATTTTGGAAAGTACATGTGCTTTCTTGGATCTTTTGTATTGGTCAGTGATAAGGTATACCCTGATCTGCCATGAAATGCCTCCTTGAAGTGAATAACTTGTGACGCCTCTTGCTGAATTCCTCTTGACAAGTTTAACCTTGTTTTCCAATCAAAAGCCGCTTTCAATGTGTTTTCAACAGCTAATGTACCCCCAGCTATAAAAAAACAGTATTGCAACTCTTTAGGTAAAGCAACACGTTCGAAAACTTCCATAAAATCAGCAAATTCTTTTGGGTAAATATCTGACAATGCCGGTTTATTAATGGCCATTTTGCCCAAAAACTCTTGTTCCTTTACGATATAAGGATGATTATAACCAATAGCCACAGAAGCGAACATACTGAATAGATCTAAGTAGGTATCTCCGTTTCGATCAACTAAATAGGACCCATGGGATTTTTCCATATCCATAACAATGGGGAAACCATCGGCTAATAGATGTCTGGATAAAATTTCGTGAACAGTACTCATATGATATATTAATTTAAGGTTATAATTAAAGATTAAACGTAATTCCCTGTGCTAACGGTAGTGCTGTGCTATAGTTGATGGTATTGGTCTGTCTTCTCATATAAGCTTTCCAAGCATCAGATCCAGACTCTCTGCCGCCACCTGTATCTTTTTCGCCACCAAAAGCACCTCCTATTTCCGCTCCAGAAGTTCCAATATTGACATTGGCAATACCAC
This sequence comes from Sphingobacterium sp. SRCM116780, assembly GCF_021442025.1. Taxonomy (NCBI): domain Bacteria; kingdom Pseudomonadati; phylum Bacteroidota; class Sphingobacteriia; order Sphingobacteriales; family Sphingobacteriaceae; genus Sphingobacterium; species Sphingobacterium sp. SRCM116780. The sequence continues at coordinate 3,247,268 of NZ_CP090446.1, read as the reverse complement.
AATCCGAACCCTGTGCACTTAAAAATAGCTCTGCCTCACGAAGATTGGTAGTCATAATAGCAGATGACAAACCTTGTTTAACATCATTTTGAATGGCAATAGCTTCCAAAACATCACCCGTATATTTTATTAAATACAAAATAGGCGCAAAAGTTTCGTGTTGCACGATATCAAAATCATTTTTTACTTCAGCAATGGCTGGTTTTACATAACAACCACTTTCAAAACCTTTTCCTGTTAACACACCGCCATCCACGATTATTTTCCCACCTTGTTTTTTGATTTGTTCTAAAGCGTTTAAGTAATGATTAACAGCAATTTCATCGATTAAAGGACCGACATGATTATTTGTATTCAGGGGATCTCCAATTTTTAATTGAGCATAAGCTTTTACTAAAGATTCTTTTACTTGATCGTATACACTTTCGTGAATGATGAGCCTACGTGTAGACGTGCATCGTTGACCAGCAGTACCCACAGCTCCAAATACAGCTCCTATAGTGGTCATCTTCAGATCAGCATCTGCTGTAATAATGATCGCATTATTTCCTCCCAACTCAAGAATTGTTTTCCCGAGCCTTGAAGCCACTTGTTGCGCGACGATTTTACCCATTTTAGTTGAGCCTGTCGCTGAGATTAGCGGAATATTGTTGTCATTGACAAGCCATTCACCTACCGTTTTATCACCTATGATTAAGTTCGAAATACCTTCTGGTAATTCTTTTTCTTTCAAAACCTCAGCGAGGATTCGTTGACAAGCAATCGCACATAACGGCGTTTTTTCACTGGGTTTCCAGATGACAACATCACCACAAACAAGAGCTAAGGCTGTATTCCAGGCCCAAACAGCTACTGGGAAATTGAAGGCAGAAATAATACCGACAATTCCAAGAGGATGATATTGATCGTACATCCGATGGTAAGGACGTTCAGAGTGAATGGTTGATCCATAGAGTTGACGAGATATACCAACAGCAAAATCACAGATATCGATCATCTCTTGCACTTCACCCATTCCTTCTTGTAGCGATTTACCCATTTCATAAGACACGAGTTTTCCTAAAGTCGATTTCAGTTGTCTTAATCGATCTCCAAATAAGCGAACCACCTCACCCCTTTGTGGAGCGGGTACGATACGCCAGGTTAAATATGCTTTTTTAGCTTGAATACAGATTTGATCATAATCTTTTTTGGAAGAACTGGTAACGGAGGCAATCTGTTTCCCATCCACAGGGGAATGAGAAGAAATCGTTTCACCTGTTGCAAACCAAGTTTCTCCTGTAGAAGAACCTAAATTGGTCGGTAGAATCCCCAATTCTTTTAATTCTTTTGTTATCATACTGGCTTATATTGTTCGTTTATATTTCGAATATAATGAATTATATTCGAAATTATGATTATATTTAGATATTAAATTATGATAAGTATGAATTTAACATGCGATTATTTCAATATTGATGCGTTATTGTCAGAAGAAAATAAACTCATCCGCCAGTCGGTTCGAGATTTTGTAAATACGGAAATAAAACCTGTGATTGATCAGGCAGCACAGCATCACGAAGATATTCCCAATTTAATGCTGAAGTTGGGTGCAATTGGAGCCTTGGGCCCTTATATCCCGATCGAATATGGAGGATCTGGTTTGGATCAGATTGCTTACGGTATTATCATGCAGGAATTGGAAGCAGGTGATTCGGCAATTCGCTCGGCTGCTTCTGTGCAATCTTCATTGGTGATGTATCCTATTTTTACTTTTGGTAGTGAAGAACAAAAACAGAAGTACCTTCCTAAGCTTGCAAAAGGTGAATACATCGGAAGTTTTGGATTGACAGAACCCAATCATGGATCAGATCCAGCGACAATGGAAACACGATTGGTAAGAAAAGCAGATCATTATATACTGAATGGTGCTAAAATGTGGATTACAAACGCACCATTATGTAATATCGCGGTTGTTTGGGCAAGAGATGAAGAAGGAAAAATACGTGGTATCATTGTAGAACGTGGAATGAAAGGGTTTTCCACACCAGAAACATTCAATAAATGGTCATTGCGTGCTTCAAAAACTGGAGAATTGATTTTTCAAGACGTGGAAATTCCTTTTGAGAACGTGCTCCCCGATGTAAATTCACTTCGAGGACCATTCTCGTGTCTGAATTCTGCCCGTTATGGAATTTCTTGGGGGGTGATAGGTGCGGCGATAGACTGTTATCAAACAGCGGTCAAATATGCATTGGAAAGAGAGCAGTTTGGAAAACCTATTGCTTCCTATCAATTGCAGCAGAAAAAACTAGCCGAGTTTCTCACAGAAATAACAAAAGCCCAATTATTATCATGGCGTTTAGGAGTCCTGAAAAATGAAGGAAAGGCAACTCCGGCCCAGATTTCAATGGCAAAACGAAATAATGTCCATATGGCATTGCAAATTGCGAGAGAATCTAGACAGATATTGGGAGCAATGGGTATTGTAGGCGATTTTCCGATGATGCGACACATGATGAATCTAGAATCCGTGATTACCTATGAAGGCACACATGATATTCATTTATTGATCACCGGGAATGACATTACTGGATTAAGTGCTTTTTAAGCAAAAGATCCTAAAATAACTTGAAATGACGTGAAATAATCTTGTGTCATTTTATCCCAGCTATAATGTTGTAAAGAGTATTGTTGAAACCCTTCGCTTCTGGTTTTCAAAAGCGAAGGGTTTTCAAGTGCTACATGAATGCAATCAACCCAGACACTTGCTTCTTCTGATGGAAGTAGAAAACCATTTTTATAATCAACAATCGCATCTCTTATCCCTTCAATATCCGCTGCAAATACGGTAGCGCCACAAATACTCGCCTCTAAACACACCAATCCAAATCCCTCCATGTCCCCCTCAACCTGGATGTTGGGCATGATAAAAAGACCCGTATGTCGAAGCAAACATTGCAGATCAGCTAATGGAATCTTGCCTATATGTTGCAATTTATCGCTGTAATGCGGGTCGCTTAAATAGTGCCGTATGGCTCTTTCATCAGAAGGATACCCTAGAAATAAAAACAACAAATGCCTCATGGCAGGAGGTAAGAGGTAGAATAACCTTTCTTTCCATGTTGCTGTTTTGGTAAAAGGACCGATTAAAATAAGTTTGCAAGAAGAAGGTAATTGTCGAAGTACATGTTTAATAAACCAAGAAATTCCTTTCCGTTTTACAGAACGACCTAAAGCTACAATAATTCTTTCTGCTTTTTGATCAATCTGATAACGGGTTAGAATTTCAGCTATGGTTATTTCAGACGATTCCAAAAGATGATGATCGACTCCATTTAAAATCACCTCAATTTTATTTGCCTGTATACCTCTTGCTATAGCAGCCTCTCGTGTGGCACGACTCACCGCGATAATTTTATCAAACCGATTGAGTTTGGGAATAATCTTCCTTTGGAAATAGCCTAATGGAAACACAATATCTAAACCATGAATAGTCACTACCTTTTTTAGCTGATCATAACCATGATGGTATAAGGAAAAAGTAGCTAATAAACCATCATTAAAATGAATGAGTTTAATATTTGGATGTTTTTTCAGCATAGCACGAATCCGTCTGTTTAACAGGAAGAAAAATTTGAGAATAGATTCATCGGCCTTATAAACAATTTTGTGTACGGTTGTATATGCCTCCATATTCTCTATCAACTCAAAACTTTGTTTTTCCATTCCTCCGATAGCAGGAGGATATTTATGACTGACGAATAATATCTCCATGATAGGAAGTAGAATAATGCTTTTTGATGATTAAGTAGGCGAAGAATCCAAAAGCAATCCAGAATAACTGTCTGGATCTTCGGATTAAAGCAATCACGATCCAGATATTGACCGTATAGATGCCAATGCTTGTGAGCAGTATTTTGTTTCCAAATTCTTCTACCCCGATCTGACCAGGAATGAAAGCCCCAAAACTCTTAATGATCACGATACTCATGTCCATAAATACGCTTAGGAAAATGGAAACCGTTATGCCAGAAAAATATAATATGAAGAACAACTCGATGGAACCAATGATCCAATGAAGACAAAAATAGAAGTATGCACGATAGCATTTGTTGGCATGATCTTGATAAAACTCGATGACAGCATTCATGACAACCTGCAGGCGAATGCTTAGTTTTCTGAAAACTTGATAGGAAAGAGCAGAATCTTCTTTGAACCTTCTCGCTTGTTTAAGGATATAAAAGAAAAGGATAGGAGTACTACAGCACACAATAGCCAATGCCCATAAAACGATCTGAAATTGATCGGGTATGTTTTTTCTAAAAGAACTCAGTAAAAAATAAAATCCACTGATTCCAACTAAACTAAATTGAGAGATAACTGCTAACACGCGAGAGATCAAAACGGAATTCAAAATATCTTGTTTGGACATTTCTGCAGGTTTTAGTAATACTGTTTTAATATAATCTCCACCAATAATACTCGTCGGATTAAATAACGATATTGTTTCTCCAATATGGCGGATGCAGAAAAATTTCCAGAGCGATACATCTTTGGGTTTCTGTATAAAGCAACTTTGCCAACCTATAGTGCCGAATAAGTAAGCAGAAGCAGTGATGACAATAATCCAAAGTAACTTCCAGCCGATATGGTGAACTTCGTCTATTACAGCTTTTATATCGATATGTCGAATGAAAGCAAATAAAGAAATGAAGATGAGGAGCGTTAAAATTATTTTAAGAAGTCGTTTATACATTAACCCACTTGCGATTTAAATAATGAATGTGCTGAATTTTTGCTCATTTTTTCAAGATCTTCAAAATAGACATCCGCAAGTGAGTTCCAATCCAGTGATTTACTGAATAACAATGCTTCCATTCCGATTTGTTTTCTTAATTTTTCATGCTGCAGTAATTGCAGTATTCTGTTCACAAACATGCTGGCATCTTTTGGTTGACATTTAAATCCGTTGACTCCTTCTTTTATCAGATCAGCAGAACCTCCTCCGTCAGCAATAACGCAAGGTAATCCAGATGCCATCGCTTCAATGACAACATTGCCATAGGTTTCGGAATGAGAAGGAAATACAAATACAGAAGACGATGCGTATAGTTTTGCTAGATTTTTATGGTCTAATTTCCCTAAAAAGAGAGCATCAGGCATACTGGATTGACAAGATTCCATTGCTGAACCATCTCCGGCAATGATAAAATTAAAGGATAGGTTTTCTTGTTTTAGGATAGTATATATGGCAATTAATGTTTCCAAATTCTTCTCCCAAACCAATCGACTAGCAAACAGAATCGTTGGATGATCATTTTGAGTTATTTTTTTAAGCCAATTTCTGTTTCGTTTTTTTGGTGAAAATAGCTGATTATCGATCCCCCTTTTCCATATTTGCATTAATGCAGGATAGACACCCATTGTTATCAGTTCAGATACAATACTGTTTGTGGGTACATACACCTTGTCACAATTATTGTAAAATTTGTTTTGTGTTTGGATAATTTTATTTTTGGTTGGCTGTATAAGGAAAGGAATCCGCCTTAGATAATAATCTATATAGCTGACAAAATGTGTGTGATAAATACTGATAATCGGTATTTGATTTTTTAAAGCATATTTCTGTGCATAAAACCCCAATAATGAAGGAGTAGCGATATGAATGATATCCGGATTAAAATCATATAGTTTTTTCTTGATGCGTTGATCGACAAACGAAGGTATTGCCATCGTATAATTTTGTTGGATAGGAAGGCTTAGCGCAGGAATTTTGAGTGATTCAAAATCCTGTATTTGGTCAGGTCCTGTCCCATAGATAAATAAAAATTCAAATTTCTTTTTATCGATGCGGTTTACTAACTGGAAAATCGTGCGTGCAGCTCCGTCGAAGTCCGGAATCATGATCTCAGCAAAAAAAGCAACTCTTATCATTTTTTACAGTTTTTTCAAAATAACAGTACGGATGTTTCTTTATGAATAAGGATTTGTCAAGTAATAAAGGTCTTTATATTAATATAGTGTTATCAGTTTTCCACCTTTTCGGGTGATTTCATCTTTATTTAAGAAAAAGGAAGTTCTAAGAATAAATCTATAAATCTTGAATAAACGGTTATAAGTGTCCCAGGGATCAAATTAAAACCAAATTGGGACCAACTCTGGACTGTGGGTACCTTGCGTGTAGGGTGGGAACGCCGTGTGAGTACAGTAAAAGGTGGACTCACGGTGCACGCACCGTGCTCTCACTGTGCTCACAGGTAGGAATTGGTCCCAATTTGGTCTCCGGTTAACCCCTATCATTGACCGCAATGGATAGCAGAACGGTTTATTATTATCTGGACATGATGGTACGACTCCTAAATAAACTAAGGTCCATTCATAATTATAAGGACTGTTTTTCTGTTTTAGTTGACTTTGAGAACTTTTTCGGGGCAGGTTGTTATGCCCGCTACTCGGAGAGCCTCTTTTTACAGTATCTTTTCTCTACCGGTGTTAACCCTGCAGGCTGTTCCTGCTACATCCACGAATAATATCCTTATCCAAAGGAAACAAGCCACAGTAGGATATTGCAGGCAGAAATAACCCCATCTCGGATCAGGTGCCTGTTTTATCCCCTGCGGTAGAAATTAATCGTTCAATGTTACAGCAAGTTAACGTTAATATTAAAAAATAAGCAGGCCAGGTCTTGGAATTAGGTTATAAAAGTTGCTATCTTTGCACCACTCCGCAAGGGAGGAAGGGTTGCTTTGGAAGAAGCAATCCTGAAAAAAGAGGGGTTTAAGCTTGCTTGAACGCAGAAATCGGAAGAGAAACGATAAAAAATAAATATAGATTTATTTTGGAATTTCGGAAAATATTTCTACCTTTGCAGTCCCCTCGGAAACGAAGGGTTTTAAAACAAGAAAAGATCGGGGCGCAATGCCGAAGATATACAAGCCGAAGCGTGAAGCGGAAGCGAAGCAAGTTCTTTAAAAATATAATCATGTAACGTAACGAGTAGTGTTGAGAAACAGCGAAAGTTAAAAAACTCAACCTGTCAATTTTAGAATTAGAAATAAAAATACAAGACAATTCTATTTATTATAAATAGTCTTGATCTTACCCTTCATTTTACAATGGAGAGTTTGATCCTGGCTCAGGATGAACGCTAGCGGCAGGCCTAATACATGCAAGTCGGACGGGATTGGGATCAAAGCTTGCTTTGGTTCCATGAGAGTGGCGCACGGGTGCGTAACGCGTGAGCAACCTGCCCATATCAGGGGGATAGCCTCTCGAAAGAGAGATTAATACCGCATAACATCATTTAACGGCATCGTTGAATGATCAAATATTTATAGGATATGGATGGGCTCGCGTGACATTAGCTAGTTGGCGGGGTAACGGCCCACCAAGGCTACGATGTCTAGGGGCTCTGAGAGGAGAATCCCCCACACTGGTACTGAGACACGGACCAGACTCCTACGGGAGGCAGCAGTAAGGAATATTGGTCAATGGAGGGAACTCTGAACCAGCCATGCCGCGTGCAGGATGACTGCCCTATGGGTTGTAAACTGCTTTTGTCCAGGAATAAACACCCCTACGTGTAGGGGCTTGAATGTACTGGAAGAATAAGGATCGGCTAACTCCGTGCCAGCAGCCGCGGTAATACGGAGGATCCAAGCGTTATCCGGATTTATTGGGTTTAAAGGGTGCGTAGGCGGTCTTATAAGTCAGTGGTGAAATACGGCAGCTCAACTGTCGCAGTGCCTTTGATACTGTAGGACTTGAATACACTTGAAGTGGGCGGAATAAGACAAGTAGCGGTGAAATGCATAGATATGTCTTAGAACTCCGATTGCGAAGGCAGCTCACTAAGGTGTGATTGACGCTGATGCACGAAAGCGTGGGGATCAAACAGGATTAGATACCCTGGTAGTCCACGCCCTAAACGATGATAACTCGATGTTGGCGATACACAGTCAGCGTCCCAGCGAAAGCGTTAAGTTATCCACCTGGGGAGTACGGTCGCAAGATTGAAACTCAAAGGAATTGACGGGGGCCCGCACAAGCGGAGGAGCATGTGGTTTAATTCGATGATACGCGAGGAACCTTACCCGGGCTTGAAAGTTAGTGAATGATCCAGAGACGGATCAGTCCTTCGGGACACGAAACTAGGTGCTGCATGGCTGTCGTCAGCTCGTGCCGTGAGGTGTTGGGTTAAGTCCCGCAACGAGCGCAACCCCTATGTTTAGTTGCCAGCACGTCAAGGTGGGGACTCTAAACAGACTGCCTGTGCAAACAGCGAGGAAGGTGGGGACGACGTCAAGTCATCATGGCCCTTACGTCCGGGGCTACACACGTGCTACAATGGATGGTACAGCGGGCAGCTACATAGCAATATGATGCTAATCTCTAAAAGCCATTCACAGTTCGGATTGAGGTCTGCAACTCGACCTCATGAAGTTGGATTCGCTAGTAATCGCGTATCAGCAATGACGCGGTGAATACGTTCCCGGGCCTTGTACACACCGCCCGTCAAGCCATGAAAGTTGGGGGTACCTAAAGCATGTAACCGCAAGGAGCGTGTTAGGGTAAAACCGATAATTGGGGCTAAGTCGTAACAAGGTAGCCGTACCGGAAGGTGCGGCTGGAATACCTCCTTTCTAGAGCATTCGGAATTGAAGCTCGTTACGTATACACATGGTTAATATTAAGAAAACAAAGATGAACATTTGAAGAAATGTGCCCGTCCCTTTAGGATGGTCCATTGAGAGATGAAGAATGATAAGCTAGTCCCGTAGCTCAGTTGGTTAGAGCACTACACTGATAATGTAGGGGTCAGCAGTTCAAATCTGCTCGGGACTACCATCTAAGATCAGAGATGAAAGATAAGAGACAAGAGACAGAGTAAATAGTCTCGGATCTCGGCTCTGAACTCTGCTGTCTACACAAAGGGGAATTAGCTCAGCTGGCTAGAGCACCTGCCTTGCACGCAGGGGGTCATCGGTTCGACTCCGATATTCTCCACATTATTACATAGACCTGGTCCGCGATGGACGAAAGGGGAAAAAAACAAGACGAAGAAAGGCCATAGGGGCCAGAGCATCCCGATCCATCGGTAGGTTCATCGGTTCGACTCCGATATTCTCCACATCTCTGGATATGAGACGATAGATATGAGACAAGAGACACTTATGGGCAACCATACCAGATCTCAAATCTCTGATCTAATATCTCAACTCTAGAAGAAGAGTTCTTTGACATATTGAAAGAAAAAAATTACAAGAGAAGACAACAGTAGAGACAATACTGTGGTGTGCCTGATGTATTGAGAAGACCCTCGGTCAAAAGCCGAACGGATCGATGCGTAGCACCATGGTTATATATCAAAAGCAACCCATAGTAGCAAAAGGGCTATGAGGTGAAGAAAGTAAATAAGGGCACACGGGGGATGCCTAGGCTCTCAGAGGCGATGAAGGACGTGATAAGCTGCGATAAGCTTCGGGTATTAGCAAATGTGATTTGATCCGAAGATTTCCGAATGGGGCAACCTAGCATACTGAAGGTATGCTGTATAAAACGCGAACGCGCTGAACTGAAACATCTAAGTAGGCGTAGGAGAAGAAAATAATAATGATTTCCCAAGTAGTGGCGAGCGAACGGGAAAGAGCCCAAACCGGTGATGTTACGGCATGACCGGGGTTGTAGGGCTGCGATGTGGCATTAGCAGACAGAAGTGGAATGGGATGGGAAGCCCAGCTATAGACGGTGATAGCCCGGTACACGTATAGAAAGCTAGCCTAGCAGTACCCTGAGTACCGCGGGGTCGGAGACGCCCTGTGGGAATCTGTCAGCACCATCTGATAAGGCTAAATACTCCTGAGAGACCGATAGTGAACTAGTACCGTGAGGGAAAGGTGAAAAGAACCTCGAACAGAGGAGTGAAAAGAACCTGAAACCGTGTGCTTACAAGCGGTCGGAGCTGGCGGGTCCAGTGACGGCGTGCCTTTTGCATAATGAGCCTACGAGTTACTCTTGTCTGGCAAGGTTAAGCGGTTCAGCCGCGCAGCCGAAGCGAAAGCGAGTCTTAATAGGGCGCATAGTCAGATGAGGTAGACGCGAAACCTTGTGATCTACCCTTGGGCAGGTTGAAGTTGCAGTAACATGTAATGGAGGACCGAACCGATAAACGTTGAAAAGTTTCCGGATGACCTGAGGGTAGGGGTGAAAGGCTAATCAAACTGGGAAATAGCTCGTACTCCCCGAAATGTTTTTAGGAACAGCGTCGGCATGGAGTCTTATAGAGGTAGAGCTACCGATTGGGTGCGGGGGAGTCAAATCCTACCAAATCCAGACGAACTCCGAATGCTATAAGATATGGCCGGCAGTGAGGCTTTGGGTGCTAAGGTCCAAGGCCGAGAGGGAAAGAACCCAGACCATCAGCTAAGGTCCCTAAATATACGCTAAGTTGAACTAACGAGGTCCGGTTGCCCAGACAGCTAGGATGTTGGCTTGGAAGCAGCCATTCATTTAAAGAGTGCGTAACAGCTCACTAGTCGAGCGGCCGGGCGTGGATAATAAACGGGCATCAAGTGTATTACCGAAGCTATGGATTTGCAGCATAAGCTGCATCTGGTAGGGGAGCATTCCATGTGGGGCGAAGCGGCCTGGTAATGGACCGTGGACCGTATGGAAAAGCAAATGTAGGCATAAGTAACGATAAGGCGGGTGAGAAACCCGCCCACCGAAAGACTAAGGTTTCCTGATCAACGCTAATCGGATCAGGGTTAGTCGGGGCCTAAGGCGCATCCGAATGGAGAAAGCCGATGGACAACTGGTTAATATTCCAGTACTTTTTATAACTGCGATGTGGTGACGGAGTAGTGACACTGCCGCGGACTGACGGAATAGTCCGTTAAAAGGCGTAGGTATAGGGACGGTAGGCAAATCCGCCGACCCTGCTGAGACCCAATAGTACAGCAAAGCTTCGGTGGCGCTGATAGAGCAGGTAAACAGACTTCCAAGAAAACCCGCTAAGCTTCAGGTTATAAAAACCCGTACCGTAAACCGACACAGGTAGTCGAGGAGAGAATCCTAAGGTGCTCGAGTGAATCATGGCTAAGGAACTCGGCAAAATGGCCCTGTAACTTCGGGAGAAGGGGCGCTTCCTTGTAGCAGTACAAGAAGCCGCAGTGAAAAGGCCCAGGCGACTGTTTAACAAAAACATATGGCTTTGCAAAATCGAAAGATGAGGTATAAGGCCTGACACCTGCCCGGTGCTGGAAGGTTAAGAGGGGATGTCATCGCAAGAGAAGCATTGAATCGAAGCCCCAGTAAACGGCGGCCGTAACTATAACGGTCCTAAGGTAGCGAAATTCCTTGTCGGGTAAGTTCCGACCTGCACGAATGGTGTAACGATCTGGGCGCTGTCTCAGCCATGAGCTCGGTGAAATTGTGGTATCGGTGAAGACGCCGATTACCCGCAACGGGACGGAAAGACCCCATGCACCTTCACTATAGCTTAACATTGGAATTGGGTACAGGATGTGTAGGATAGGCGGGAGATGTTGAAGTGGCTTCGCCAGGAGTCATGGAATCAACCTTGAAATACCGCCCTTTCTGTATCCGGTTTCTAACTCCCCGATGGGGAGGACATTGTTTGGTGGGTAGTTTGACTGGGGTGGTCGCCTCCAAAAAGGTAACGGAGGCTTTCAAAGGTAAGCTCAGTACGCTTGGTAACCGTACGCGGAGTGCAATGGCATAAGCTTGCTTGACTGTGAGACCGACAAGTCGACCAGGGTCGAAAGACGGACATAGTGATCCGGTGGTTCTGTATGGAAGGGCCATCGCTCAAAGGATAAAAGGTACGCTGGGGATAACAGGCTGATCTCCCCCAAGAGCTCATATCGACGGGGAGGTTTGGCACCTCGATGTCGGCTCGTCACATCCTGGGGCTGGAGAAGGTCCCAAGGGTTGGGCTGTTCGCCCATTAAAGTGGCACGCGAGCTGGGTTCAGAACGTCGCGAGACAGTTCGGTCCCTATCTGTTGTGGGCGTTGGAAGTTTGAGTGGATCTGTCCTTAGTACGAGAGGACCGGGATGGACTGACCGCTGGTGAACCAGTTATGCCGCCAGGTGTACGGCTGGGTAGCTACGTCGGGAATAGATAAGCGCTGAAAGCATCTAAGTGCGAAACTAGCCACGAGATGAGACTTCCTTATAGGGCCGTAGCAGATGACTACGTTGATAGGTTGCAGGTGTAAAGGTAGAGATACCATAGCTGAGCAATACTAATCACCCGAAGCTTTCTCAAAGCACGCATACACTGTTGTCTTCCTCTTTGATTTTTTCTTTCAATTGTCTATAGATTAGATGACATAGATGTGAGACGATAGATATGAGATGTGAGACAAAAGAAAAGTCTCCAATCTTTGATCTGATATCTCCTATCTATAATCTGATAAAAACATTTTAGGTGCCTATATCGGCGGTGTCTACCTCTTCCCATTCCGAACAGAGCAGTCAAGCCCGCCAGAGCCGATGGTATTGCCGTAACAGGTGGGAGAGTAGGTCGGTGCCTTTTTTTATACAGAAGCCTTTGCTGAAAAGCAAAGGCTTTTTTGTACACTTTACTTTTCCCCCTCAAATTCTTTCCTCATTCGTTTCTGGAAACAGAACAATTGTTACTTTTCATTCTTAATTCTCATCTTTGATGGAAACATAGAGAAGATAGCAAGCTAATAAGAGTGATCTATTCAAAAGATTAGTAATAACTAATCTAACAATCTAACTCCCTAACCATTTAACTATTTAACATATTTCTAAAGTATACCAATAAGATTATAAACTCTTTTAGTATGTTCGAAATTTCTTATCTCATCTTTTTTGTATAGCGGTGAAGTTTGACTTTAAAGATTTTCTGTAGCTGAACATTAATTTTTATACTATATGTATGATTGTTAATATTGCTAAAAGCAATTGATGTAATCAAAGAGTTACTAAAATTACAGGTGAAATAATTGTTAATGATCACAAATTGCAAACGGTTGTTTATTTTGAACAATCGTTTGCTTTGTTTTTTTATTTTTTAATATCAAATTTCTAATGTATCCTTGTTATAGAAAAGGTCGACGATCAATTCTATAACTAATTATTGAACTACCCATCATCAAGTTTAATAATCATTGCAAAGACTGTTTAGTTTGTTTTAAAAATAGGTGATTTTAGAGGGGCTTTCTATAGCCCCTTTAATTTTGTTTGCAACATTATATCTATAAAAAATTATATCTATCAAATATGAATTCTAATAGAAGAGATTTCTTAAAAAAAGCAGGTATCTTATCATCTGTAGCGATGACATTACCAACTTTAAATTCCAACGTATTAGCAGGGACAAAATTCAATATGTCAGGTTATGCATCTCCTAAAATTGATAAAGTACGCGTAGCGATTATAGGTCTAGGTATGCGCGGTCCTGGTGCTGTTGATCGACTATCTTATATTGATGGTGTTGAAATTGTGGCTTTATGTGATAAACACGCAGATCGTGTAGAACGTGCTCAAGGTATATTACGTAAAAAGTCACTCAAAGATGCCAAATCTTATTCTGGTGAAGATGGCTGGAAAGAGATGTTGAATAATGAAAAATTAGACCTCGTATATATATGCTCACCGTGGGATTATCATACGCCAATGAGTATTGGGGCAATGAAAGCTGGTGCACATGTGGCTTGTGAAGTACCTATTGCACTAACATTAAAGGATTGCTGGGAGGTCGTGAAAGTTTCTGAAGAAACAAAGAAACATTGTATGATGTTGGAAAACTGCTGCTATGACTTCTTCGAAATGTTAACCTTAAATATGACTCGTCAGGGACTATTTGGTGAAATTTTACATGGGGAAGGTGCATATATTCACGATTTATTGGATTTGAATTTTGCGAAGAATGGATATGACAATATGTGGAGATTGCGTGAAAACATGAAGTTAAATGGTAACTTGTATCCCACGCATGGTTTAGGTCCAGTTGCACAATGTATGAATATCAATCGTGGAGATAAGATGAACCATTTGGTAGCGATGTCTACAAATGATTTTCAAATGGGAGCAAAAGCAAAAGAATTAGCAGAAAAGGATTCATTCTATCAAGAATTTATAGGTAAAAGCTTCCGTGGTAATATGAATACTACTTTAATTCGAACAGAATTGGGTAAAACGATTATGTTACAACATGATGTCACTTCTCCAAGACCATATTCACGATTACATACATTGAGTGGTACTAAAGGTTTCGCACAAAAATACCCAACTGAAAATATTGCCTTTGGACATAGTTTTATTTCAAAGGATAAGTTAAAGGAATTATACACACAATATACCCCAGAGCTAGTGAAATTTATTGGTGACCAAGCAAAGCAAGTGGGAGGACATGGTGGCATGGACTTTATGATGGACTGGAGATTAATCGACTGTTTACGTAATGGATTACCTTTGGATCAGGACGTTTATGATGCAGCTTCATGGAGTTGTGTCGTTCCATTAAGTTGTGACTCTGTAAAACGTAATTCACGCACTGTCGATATTCCAGATTTTACGCAAGGTGCTTGGAAAACAAATAAACCTGTTGATATTACATTAAATGGGGGAGGTACCACTAAAATTCGCTCAAAAGAAGGAAAAGCAAGTGCTGTCCAATTAGATGTATAATCTTTTCAAGATCCAGGAATTAACATGATAGAAGAAGAGAACAATAAAATGTTCTCTTTTTTGTTTTTATAAATTTCCACTTGCTATTTAAAATCTATAAATTAGAATTTTGAATTAATGTTCAGCTGTTTATGGTCAGAAATCTATCTATTTTATATCCATTTTGTCTTTTATTAACTTCTTGCTTAAGTAGTGCTAAACCAACGGTTAATCCAGCAAACTTATTTATTTCACCAGATTCTTCACGTTGCTATATGGCAAAAAGTATTCCTTCTCGGTTTTCGAATCTGGAATCCGATGTCAATATTGTAACGGGATCAGGATTAGATCAGGAGAAAATGATAAAGATAACAGGTGGATATTTCAAGATGGGATCGGATAATTTCTCGGACGCAAAGCCGATTCATGAAGTTAAACTGAATAGCTTCTTGATGGATGAGCATGAAGTGACGAATGCACAATTTGAAAAATTTGTTCAAGCAACAGGATATGTTACTGTTGCCGAAAGACCTTTAGATCCGAAGGAGTTTCCAGGGGTAGATTCGGAAATGTTAAAACCAGGGTCAGCAATTTTTTCCCCTCCAAAAGAAGTCAAAGATTTGCATAATCATTTACAATGGTGGTCTTATGTTATTGGAGCTAGTTGGAAACATCCTGAAGGAGCTATGAGTAGTATCAAAGGTAGAGAAAACCATCCAGTAGTACATATTGCTTACCAAGATGCAGAAGCATATGCAAAGTGGGCAGGAAAACGATTACCAACAGAAGCCGAATGGGAATATGCCGCTCGTTCTCGAACCTCCAATCCATTAACCTACTATTGGGGTAATGAATTGTTAGATAACGATCGTTATTTAGCAAATATTTTTCAAGGTCAGTTCCCTGTTCAGAATACGAAGTTAGATGGATTTATAGGAACTTCTCCGATTAAATCATTCCCCGCAAATAGTATTGGCTTATATGATATGGAAGGAAATATTTGGGAATGGTGTGCTGATTATTATCGTCCTGATTATTACGCGAACAGCAATGTTGACAATCCAAAAGGACCTGAAGATTCCTATGATCCTGAGGAACCTAATGCCATTAAAAGGGTACAACGAGGAGGATCATTTCTTTGTAACGATCAATATTGCGAACGATATAAAGCTGGAAGTAGGGGGAAAGGTGAAATTAACAGCCCAACCAATAATGTAGGGTTTAGATGTGTAAAGGACATATAATAGCAATAGTTGATCGCATAAAAAGTCGCTGTCTTAAAGTTAACTGTAGGGATGAAAATAAATCTTGTTGATTTATTAGTTCATTTTATAAAAGATCCAATCTGTCAAAAGTGGTTTCATATCACATTCTCTGAACACTGTTGCTATTTGTCCTCTATGATAAGTTGAGTGGTTAATAATTTGAAATAAAATATCCCGAATAGTATTATTATAGGGTTTTCCATTAAAAGTTGAATATTGTATTTCAAAGGCTAAGTCAAATTTCTCCATTATAGAAATTGAGGAATTAAAGTTTGCATTATCAATTTCTATCAATTCTTTCACACTAAATGTGTCCCATGGTTTATAATTTATCTTCGTTGATAGAATTCTACTATTCCATATACCATGAACATTTACCATATGACTAAGAAGCCTTATTAATTTGTCCGAAATTTGTTCCTGATTTTCAGCTAAAAAATAAAGAGTCTTTTGGTTGAAATTGAAATTGTATTCAAATAATTCTTTAAAGAATGTTTTCATTTGCTTTGATTGTTGTTATTGGACGGTATAACCTCCAGCTGTTTAGGTAAGATAGCAACATTTAAACATTTTAAAAAGAACAAGAATCTAATTGCATGACAAAAAACTGATTTCGCATTTAATTGTAGACCCCTGAATTTAAGAATTCAAAGAAATTATTAATCAAAATATCTGACAGAAGAATTGTAGAAATACGTAAAGCAGTTGATAATAAAAACACAAGCGGCTGTCTCAAAATATGGAGGCAGCCGCTTGTGTTTAATAGGAAAGCATGAAACTTATTTCGATAAGAACATCGATTTTTTAGCGACTAAATCTCTAAAGTAAGGATCATTTAAATCTTTGATGAAACGGATGGCTTCACCTGTAGATTTCATTTCTGGGCCTAATTGTTTGTCAACTTCAGGGAATTTTGAGAATGAGAACACCGGTTCTTTGATTGCCCACCCTTGTAGTTTACGTTCAATTTTGAAATCTTTCAATTTATTAGCACCTAACATTATTTTAGTAGCAATATTGATGTAAGGTACATCATAAGCTTTCGCGATGAAAGGAACAGTACGAGATGCACGAGGATTCGCTTCGATCACATATACCTTTTCACCTTTGACTGCAAATTGTATGTTCAATAAGCCACTTACATTTAATGCTTTTGCTAATTTAATCGAGTATTCAGCCATTTTATCTTGAACAGCTTGTGATAAGCTAAATGGAGGTAATACTGCGTAAGAATCACCAGAGTGGATACCTGCAGGTTCAATGTGTTCCATCATACCAATGATGTGTACATCTTCACCATCACAAATTGAATCGGATTCCGCTTCTTCAGCACGGTCTAAGAAATGGTCAATTAAGACACGATTTCCTGGAAGATTTTTCAGTAAGTTAACAACAGCTTTCTCTAAGTCTTCGTCATTGATAACAATACTCATTCCTTGGCCTCCTAATACATACGAAGGACGAACAAGAACGGGGTATCCAACCTCATTTGCTACTTGGATAGCTTCTTCTGCCGATTCAGCAACACCATATTTAGGATAAGGAATATCTAATGATTTCAATAAATCTGAGAAACGACCACGATCTTCAGCTAAGTCCATATTTTGGAAGTTCGTTCCAATGATCTTAACACCTAAAGCTTCTAATTGATCAGCCATTTTCAGTGCTGTCTGTCCACCCAATTGAACAATTACACCTACAGGTTTTTCTAATTCAATGATTTCACGAACATGCTCCCAGAATACAGGTTCAAAGTATAGCTTATCAGCCATATTGAAGTCTGTAGAAACTGTTTCAGGATTACAGTTTACCATGATGGCTTCATATCCAGCTTCTTTAGCTGCTAAGAGACCGTGTACACATGAATAATCAAACTCGATACCTTGACCGATACGGTTAGGGCCTGAACCTAATACGACGATTTTTTTCTTGTCAGATGCAATCGATTCGTTTTCTTCCTCAAAAGTAGAGTAGTAATAAGGCGTTTGTGCAGGGAATTCCGCAGCACAAGTATCAACCATTTTGTAAACACGGCTAATACCTAGTTCTTTACGACGGTCGTACACCTGATCTTCTGTCACATTTCCTAACAACCAAGAGATCTGAATATCTGAATAACCTTTTTGTTTTAAGGTCATGAAGAAATCTTTTGGAATATTATTCAATTGGTAACGGCGAAGTTCTGTTTCTAAGGCTACTAATTCTTGAATCTGTACTAAGTACCATTTATCGATACGTGTTGCTTTGCGAATAGATTCCAAAGGAACACCTAATTCGAATGCATCTTTGATATGGAATAGACGATCACCACTTGGATGCTCCAGGCTATCCATGATCTCTTCTAAATTGCGTAATTGACGACCATCAGCCCCTAAACCAGCGCGGTTTGTTTCCAATGATTGACATGCTTTTTGTAGCGCTTCGATGAACGTACGGCCGATAGCCATTACTTCACCTACTGCTTTCATCTGTAAACCTAATTCTTTGTTTGCTCCTTTGAATTTATCAAAGTTGAAACGAGGAACTTTTACGATTACATAATCTAAGGTTGGTTCGAAGTAAGCTGAAGTTGTTTTTGTGATTTGGTTTTGTAACTCATCCAAATTGTAACCTATTGCTAATTTAGCAGCAATTTTTGCAATTGGGTAACCTGTTGCTTTAGATGCTAAAGCAGAAGAGCGAGATACACGAGGGTTGATCTCGATAGCGATAATATCTTCGTTTTCTGGATTAACAGAGAACTGTACGTTACAACCACCTGCAAAGTTACCGATAGAGCGCATCATCAAGATGGCTTGATTACGCATGCTTTGGTAGCACTTGTCAGATAGGGTCATACCAGGAGCAACTGTAATAGAGTCACCTGTATGGATACCCATCGGGTCAAAGTTCTCAATTGTACAAATGATGATTACGTTATCATTGGTGTCGCGTAACAACTCTAATTCGAATTCTTTCCAGCCAAGAACGGCTTTTTCAACTAATACTTCATGCGTAGGAGAAGCACTTAGACCTCTACTTAAGGCAGCGTCGAATTCATCTTTCGAGTGGACAAACCCACCTCCAGTACCTGCTAACGTATAAGAAGGACGGATAACTAATGGGAAACCAATTTCTTGTGCAGCTTCTTTACCTTCTAAGAACGAGTTCGCGATTTTCGAAGGTGCTACACCTACACCGATATCAATCATTAATTGGCGGAACTCTTCACGGTTTTCTGTTTTTTCAATTGCAGCAACATCAACACCGATAACCTTAACATCATATTTTTCCCATAAACCGATGTTTGAAGCTTCAATACATAAATTTAACGCTGTTTGGCCACCCATAGTAGGTAACACGGCGTCAACATTATGTTCTTTGAGGATTTGTTCAATACTTTCTACAGTTAACGGAAGTAAATAGACGTGATCTGCAATGACTTTGTCAGTCATGATGGTTGCAGGGTTTGAGTTGATGATGGAGACTTCAATACCTTCTTCTTTTAAAGAAAGGGCTGCTTGAGATCCCGAATAATCAAATTCACAGGCTTGACCAATTACAATTGGACCTGATCCAATGATTAAAACCGATTTAATGGAGGTGTTTCTGGGCATTATATCTAGTTCAAAAAATAAAATTTCAATTCAAAATCATGAACAAAGACAATCAAAAATGCGCTTCGAGAAGGGGATATTCCGACCGCTTTGTCGGAGTGCAAAATTACATTATTTTATTTAATTTTTTGCTATTTATTTTCAGATAAATGATTTAAAGGAATAATATAGGTCAACTTAAAAGATGTGACAGCTCTAAAAATGTCACATCTTTTAAAGCTATAACCACACTTAGTAGACAATAAGCTCGTCTGTAAATAGAAATCCTTTTTTAGTATTCGTTGCTACTACACGCACATATCTTGCTTGTTGAGGCTTCGCTAATTTTAACTCAAATCTTTTAAAGATGAGGGTAGGATCTTGATCAGAAATGTCATTTTTAATAACACCTACCTCTCTAAAAGTACGTCCATTTTCGGATAATAAAACTTTAAACTCTCCTGGCATAAATACACCAGGACCACTAAGCTGCATAAAATTCATTGCGACACTATTGATTTCTTCACGACGTTCAAAGTCAACAACAACATCTAGATCTTTTAGAAAACCTTGCCATTGCCCATCCTGATATGTTAATCCTCCTTTAATACCATTGGTTAGCGTCAAGTCTTTCTGTGCAGGATATCCTTCGCTCCAAGGATTATTATAAGTCACGGTTTTACCGATGGCTTTATGTACATCCAATTGGATTGTTTGAATAGGCCCTACTTGAGTGGAATCTAAGAAATATGCTGCATTTACGACTGTTGGTACAGATAGATCAAACGGATTATTGTAAGGTGCAGTATGATAGGTTGGTTTGGATCCATCTATGGTATAATGAATATTGCTGGCATGTAACTGTTCTGAGCTTAACGTTACCGTATTCAAGGATTTCTTTTCGTCAAAATCTACTTTATAATTGACATTGTAAGAAGGACGATAATAATTCACTTCAAACTTTTGCAATAATTTGTAGTGCGATTGAAGTCGTTTATGAAAATTAGGCCAGTTTTTTAATTCAGACTTTGTCCATACCACTTCAGATAAAGCTAACGCTCTAGGGAAAGCCATGTATTCGATCTGCTGATAATTTGGCATGTACTCTGCCCATAAGGTCGCTTGAGCACCAAGGACATGCTTAACTTTATCTTGTTGAATGTCTTTTGGAATAGGATTATATTCATACACTTTGCTGAGCGGTAGGTAGCCACCAATCGTTTCCGGTTGCGTTCTTGGATCAGATTGATAAGAATCAAAATAAAGATGAGAACCAGGAGTCATAATCACATCGTGACCTGCATTTGCAGATTTAATACCTCCAGATTCACCTCGCCAACTCATAACTGTTGCCCCTTTTGTTAGTCCTCCTTCCAAAATCTCATCCCATCCAATGATTTTTCGACCTTTCGATTGTACATATTCGTCCATTTGTCTGATTAAATAGCTTTGTAGCTCTTCTTCAGATTTTAAGCCCTCTTTTGTTTTTAAAGCTTGACATTTGGGACATGTCTTCCAATGTTTTTTATCAGCTTCATCTCCACCAATATGAATATATGGAGAAGGGAAAATAGCAATGACCTCATCCAACACATTTTTCAAAAATTCATATGTTTTCTCATTTCCAATACAGAATTCAGATTGGGTATATGGTTTACCAGAGCAAGATAACTCAGGATAGATGGCAAGTACCTCCTCTGAATGTCCAGGCATTTCAATCTCAGGAATGATATTTATACCCTTTTTTGCAGCGTAGTCGACGAGTTCCCGAGCTTGTTCTTGTGTATAGAACCCACCACTAGCATTGGGAGAGCCAGCATCAACATACTGACGACCATTGTTCCACCAATCTTTCCACTTGACATGTGTACGCCAAGCTGCTTTTGAAGTTAGTTCTGGATATTTTTTTATTTCCAATCGCCAGCCAGCTCCATCCGTTAGGTGCCAGTGTAAATTGTTGAATTTATATATTGCCATGATATCCACAAACTTTTTCATAAAGGAAAAAGGGATAAAATGACGAGAAGGGTCTATGTGCATACCCCGATAGGAGAAGGCTGGTTGATCTTCAATATCGACTGCATGTATTTGAGCAGGGTTATCTTGTAGATATCCCAGTTGAACCAATGTATAAATAGCATTGATTAAGGGAGGAACTTCATGTGCGATAATAAGAATACCTTTTTCATCAATAGAAATACGATATCCAGATTTATCTAATTTATCCGTATCCTCAGCTTTCAATATCCGAATCCCTTCTTTGGGAGCTTTTTTTACTTTTTTGACGATTTCCGTAGTTATCGATTCGATAGCAGGGTGTTCAGGTAATAATTGAGCAGCAGTTAAAAACTCTTCTGATACAAAAACTTTTGGAGAGGCAGGAATTTCGTAGGTTCCTACCACAAGAGTCAAACTAGCAGGTTTTGGAATTAAATCAAAATTTTCTTGCGCAAATATGTTCAGGGGAAGTATTCCCACAAAAAGTAATATTGCTATTGAGTGAGTAAATCTCATGTGAATAGGTGTTAAATATGACGCACGTAACAAATATCTTAAAAAAAACAATACGTTCAACACTATGTATTGCTTGTTAAGTATTAATTATGATAATATTCATACAAAACGTGGATAAAAAATTACAGTAATAATCATTAACTTTGCTTTATGATTGAACTTCCTGTTACTCCTGCAACACAAGCACAGCGTAAGCCTGATTGGTTGCGTGTAAAATTGCCTGTAGGTAAAGAATATAGACATGTCAGAGGCCTTGTGGATGAGCATAAGCTACATACCATATGTGAGAGTGGTAACTGTCCTAACATGGGAGAATGTTGGGGTGCAGGAACTGCTACGTTCATGATCTTGGGTAATATCTGTACACGCTCATGTTCTTTTTGTGCAGTATCAACTGGTAGACCAAAAGCGGTGGAATTGGATGAACCTGCGCGTGTAGCCAATTCTGTGAAATTGATGCAGGTGAAACACTGTGTGATTACTTCCGTTGACCGTGATGATTTAAAAGATGGGGGTTCTACGATCTGGGCAGAAACCATTTTAGCTATTCGTCATGAAAGTCCTACAACAACTTTAGAGACATTGATTCCTGATTTTAAAGGACAGTGGGAGAATCTTGACCGTGTGTTGGCTGTTCGTCCAGAAGTAGTTTCACATAATATAGAAACGGTTCGTCGTTTGACTCGTGAAGTACGGATTCAAGCAAAATATGATCGTTCATTAGAATGTCTTCGTCGTATTTCGGAAGCAGGTTTGCGTACTAAATCAGGAATTATGCTTGGTTTTGGTGAAACAGAAGAAGATGTTATCGAGACCATGCAAGATTTGTTTAACGTAGGAGTTGATATTTTGACTATCGGTCAATACCTACAACCGACGAAAGCACATCATCCAGTTGTGGAGTGGATTACACCAGAGCAATTTGATAAATATAAAGAAATTGGTTTGAAAATGGGATTCAAATATGTAGAATCGGGACCATTGGTAAGATCATCTTATCATGCAGAGAAACATTTGTTTGATATGCAATAAGAATAAAATTGGAATTGTAACGCCTCAAATAGTTAACTATTTGAGGCTTTTTTTGTGCGGTATTATCAGTAAAATTTGGCATATTTAGGGCATGAGTGTATTGGCATATTTTAAAAGCTTGTATCCTATTGATGACGATCTGGATTTATTCTTTGAGCGAATTATTGAAATAAAAGAATTTCATAAAGGAGATGTAATTTTTGAGCCAGGTAGTTATTTGAAATATATTTATTTTATAGAAACGGGCATGACCCGTATTTTTTACTATAAAAACAATAAGGATATTACGCATTATTTCTTCGGACCCAATACATTTAGTACAGGCATAGAAAGCGTCTTTTATCAGAAACCGTCTTTATTTGGCTTTCAAGCCCTGACATCATGTAAGATTTCATTAATTCCTTTTCAAGCGATTTATGAGCTAGCCAAGACCAATATCGTGGTCAATCAAATTATTCAAAAGGCATTGTTAGATTCTTTAATTAATTTTTCCAATCGTTTTTATAATACACAATTTCAGTCCGCATTGGAACGGTATCAACTGCTTCTGGCAGAGAATCCAGAACTCCTTCAAAATGCTTCCCTTGGTCATATTGCTTCTTATTTAGGTATTTCCCAGCAGACACTGTCAGTCATAAGAGGACAAGTCGTTTAATTTTTTCCTTTTTTAAGATATCTGAAAATTTAATCCATAAAACATAGTCACCTTTGTATTGTTACAACATATACAATCGATTTATGAATATGGTATTAAAAAAAGTTGTCATCCTTAGTTTTTTTCTGTCGTTTTTAACAACAGAGCTGTCCTTTGCGCAGCAAGGCATCACAGCACGATTGAAAGAGCCTATTTTAAAAGCAATTCAAAATAGTACGGAGATTAAGAACAGCTATTTAGAAAATCAAAAAACGATTTTAGATAAAAATAGTGTCGGTGGTAAATTATTGCCTCAGGTAAGTGCCTTGGGTATGTATGGTTACTTGAATGGCTCTGGAGAAATTGACTTACCGACAAGAACATTACCTATTTTGGGTCTTGACTTATTTGATGGTGCTCAAAAATTTAATGCCTCTTCTCAAATCGGTCTCGCGGGTGTAAATGCGACTCAAGTTATTTTTAGCGGATTGCAAATCACGAATGGTAAGAAAGCGTTGGACGAAAAATTTAAAGCGCAACAACTGATGACAGAAGCTAGTTATGATCAGGTAGCACAAGAAGTCGTGCTGGCTTTTGATCAAATTATGTTACTAAAAGAAGTTGATGCCTTGATTCTGGATTCAGAAAAAAGATTGAATAAGGAACATTTAAAAGTGATAAAAGCAATAGAAAACGGTCTAGCAATTCCTTATGATCGAGATAAGATAAAATTGGCCATGCTGGAACTGGAAAGTAAAAAGGCAGAGTCGTTTAATAATCGAGAACTGCTATATTTTAAATTGGAAGAATTAACAAAAATGTCTGTTGAAGAGCTTAAAAAATTAGATTATTCACTCGAATTAATGTTAATAGATTCCTTACGATCATCTATTGAAAATAGAAAAGAATTACAGGCTTTAAATGCATCGCAACGTGCTTACGAATATGTGTTGAAAAAAGAGAAAGGAGCTCGCTTACCACAGGTTTTTGCATTTGGGAGTGCATTTTACGTCAATGCATTTGATACAAAATTTAAGCTGAAAGATTTACCTCAAGTCGGCAATCTTAATCTATCTGCCAATCATTTTCAACTGGCACCTAGCTTTGCTTTAGGTGTTGGTGTGAAGTGGACTGTTTTTGATGGAAATCAACATCGCAATAATATCAAGAAAGCAAATATTGATTTAATGATGAATCAAAATAAATTGAATGATACCAAAGACAAACTTTCGTTATTGAATCGTAAGACATACTCAGATTATCGATTGGCAGTGAAAAAAATTGCTGTTCATCAGCAACAAATCAAAATTGCAGATAATAATCTTGATTTGGCCTCTAAACAGTTTGAAGCAGGTTTAATTGATGTGACAGAGCGGTTAAGTGCTGAAAACGAAATGTACAAGCAGTCGTTGAGTTATTACAGTCAATTATTGTTACAACGTAGTGCAGCTTTAGAATTGCTGAAATCACAGGGAAATCTTTACGAATCATTAGTCAAATAGTCATGAAAAAAATAATATATATAGTAGGAATAGCGGTATTAGCACAAAGCTGTCGTAATGGTGAAAAGGTTAAAAATACTTTCGAAGGAAAAATTGAACGAGATCAGATTTCGGTAACAACAAAAATTCCTGGAAAAGTACATCAAATATTGGTAAGTGAAGGAGCGATTGTTCAAGCTGGAGATACCTTGATGATTCTAGAATTTCCAGAAGTAGATGCGAAGTCGGCTCAAGCAAAGGGGGCATTAGATGCTGCTCAGGCACAGTATAATATGGCAGTAAAAGGAGCAACAGATAATCAGTTAAAGCAATTGCGAGCAAAGAGAGATGGATTACGTGAACAATACGAATTCGCACAAAAGTCGTTGAAACGCATGCAGAACCTCATTAAAGATTCTTTAATCGCTCAACAACAATATGATGAAGTGTATATGAAATTTCAAGGCGCTAAAAATCAGTACTTGGCTGTGCAAGCCGAATTGGCAGATGCTGAAAATGGAGCTCGAATAGAACAACAGCATATGGCACTGGGTCAGAAAGAAAGAGCGCTTGGAGCTGTTTCTGAGATCAATGTTGCGACGAAGGAACGTTATATCATCGCACCACAAAATATGACGGTAGAAACCATTAATTTGAAGGTCGGTGAACTTGCATTAGCCGGATATAGTTTGATTTCAGGTTATTTGATTGATGGAACGTATTTTAGGGTCACCATTCCAGAAAAGCAATTACAAAATCTCACTGCAGGAAGTAAACAGGAACTTTCTTTTCCTTATTTAAACAATAAAAAAATCACAGCGGAAATTGTTTCTGTTAAAGCTTTAAGCTCTTATGCAAATATTGCCACAGCCTATCCAGATTTTGAACAACAGGAATCGTTGTTTGAAGTAAAATTGAAACCAATGCAGAGGGAAGATGCACAAAAACTGTTGACCAAAGCAACCTTCATTCTTCACATTGGCACTACAAAATAAGTATTATGCGGACATTTTTATCTTTATTAAAGCGAGAATTTCAGCTGTTTTTCCAAAACAAGGTCTTGTTAATGCTTTTCGTTGGAGCTCCGATTTTATATGGTGTTTTAATTGGTGCTGTCTATCAAAAAGGAAAGGTGACACATTTACCCATAATTGTTGTGGATGAAGATCATAGTCCACTTAGTCGGCAATTGATCACCATGTTCAATGAAAGTGAAGTCATTTATGTAGCAGCTGTGCTGCCAGATGCTTTTCATGCAAAAGAAGAAGCCTTAAAACATGAAGCAACAGTAGTTGTACAGATTCCGAAGAATTTTGATGCAAATGTAAATTATAATCGATCGACAGAATTGACTTTTTTTGTGAATGCCTCCAATACATTGACGTCCAACTATGCGAGTATGGCGGCGAATGTTTGTGCTACCACACTAAAAGCTGGGATTCAGATAAAAGCGCAGCAGAAAAAAGGAGTGCCAGAATATGTCGCTACACAGCAGTATGAACCTTTTAAGACGACTATTATTCGTCAAAATATTAAAAGTGGAAATTATTTATACTTTATGCTTCCCGGTGTGCTCTTGACGGTATTACAACAGGTGATGATGCTTGGACTTGCATTAAGTTTTGCTTCGGAATTTGAGAAGGGAACATTTGCAACCCTAGTTGCCAAATCATCTAACATAGGGATGTTGATACTCGTAAAGATAGCGCCTTACTTAATCATGTCTGTCGGTATTTATTTACTATACTTTGGTTTTTCTATCTTTTATAGAATGCCTTTGGAAGTGGATATGGGAACATTTCTATTGGGGACGATCTTGTTTCTACTTGCGGTTAGTTTTATAGGAATATTAGTCAGTATCCTTATTCCTAGTCAACTTAAAGCAACGGAGATCTTAATGGTTATTGCTACCCCTAGTTTTATTTTGAGTGGTTTTACCTGGCCATTAAGTCAAATGCCAGATTGGGTAGTATGTATTTCGAAACTCATACCGCTTACACATTATTTGGAAATATTCCGAGTCTTAGTTATTGAGCATGGTACAATAACCAATGTTCAGTCTTCTATAATAGCACTTGCTATCACAGCACTTGTTTGCTTCATGCTCTGCTTTATTTTGTTATCTATGAAAGTGAAAAGAATGAAAAAGCAAACGTTGACGACCAGACAGGACACTAAAATATAAAGTTGAAATATGAAGGTTTTAATAGACAACATCCTTGCTATTTGAATTTTAAAAATAAGGATGTTCAGCAATTAGATACATAATTATTATAATTCGATAATAATCTATTTTTTGTTGTTAATTAATTGTAAATAAGTTTGTTAAACTGATTTTATTTTGTTTGTGGCATCTCCTTTGAGCAGTCTCAGTCATTGAACACTTAAATTCTTTTCAACTATGAAAATCATGAATTTTCCTACAAAAATAGTAACGGTAGTTGCTATGCTAGCGGTATTCGGTGTATCACCGATAGCTGCTCAACAAACACATCCTGAAAAGGTTGTGAAAAAGACTGCACAAGCAGTAAAACCATTGGCACCTGTGAAGAGAGCACATGTAGTAAAAGATTCTATTTCTCAAAAGAAAACTACAGATATGAAAGTTAAAAGTGTAGCCCCTAAGGCAAAATCAGCAACAAAGTAATTCGAATTTGGATCGTCTATAGGAGAAAAGATTTTACTAGGGCAGAAGTAGAGCCTTTTTTCTAAAAGATGGATATGTTTTTCTCGATTTCATCGTAAAGAGCTTGCCTAAGCTGTATCTGACTTTTCTCAAATAAAAACTTTTAACTGTTTCATGAATTGGACAAAATCGTGTACTAAATTTTAAGTACGATGACTATCTTTTTTATGAGACTTTTGTGTAAACCTTTTTAGTAATACTTCTAACGTTAAATCTTTGTTAATTATGTCTGAATGAAGATTTTTTTAATTGTGTGGCATTTGTTTTGAATTATCGAATATAGTTTAAAAATAAAATATTGGGTTATGAATATCTCAAATTATTTCAAAAAAATGGCAGCATTAGCTGCATTTGTTTCCATGTTTGGAGTTACAATAAGTAATGCACAAGAAACAGCTCCATATAAGGCGGTGAAAAAACCTGAAAAGGCTGTTAAAAACATGACAGTCAAAACTCAGGATGCAACAAAGCAACAAGCAAAGAAAGGAACAGTTGCCGCAAAAGATGAAGCAGGTAAAGCGGTGAAGTCTGCAGAGAAAGCAAAAGTTAATACAACAAAAACGACGGAAGTTGCTAAGCAAAAAGTAAATCAAAAAACAGCCACTGCAAAAAACGAAGCTGGTAAAGCGGTGAAATCTACAGAAAAAGCAAAGAATGATGCAACAACGGCGGCAGTAGCGACTAAACAAAAAGTAAAACAAGAAAAAGCTGTTGCAAAAGATGAAACAAGTAAAGCAGTGAAATCCGCAGAAAAAGCAAAGGATAATGCAACAAAAACAGCGGAAGTAACAAAACAAACCGTTAAAAGGGAGGCTGCTAATACAAAAGATGCAGGACAAAAAGCAGTATCGTTGACGCAGAACACAACTAAGGCTACTAAAACTGCAGTATCAGATAAATTGTCTTCTGAAAAATACAATGGACATGCCGTATATATTGGTCCAGAAGGAGGTAAGTATTATATTAACAGCAATGGTAATAAGACCTATATTCCGCGAAAATAAATAACAGAGAACATTATCA
Organism: Sphingobacterium sp. SRCM116780; assembly: GCF_021442025.1. Lineage (NCBI taxonomy): Bacteria > Pseudomonadati > Bacteroidota > Sphingobacteriia > Sphingobacteriales > Sphingobacteriaceae > Sphingobacterium > Sphingobacterium sp. SRCM116780. The sequence goes on along the minus strand of NZ_CP090446.1, from coordinate 3,218,413 downwards.
ATAAATCTCTCGTTGTTATAATTTTTTTTGACAAGAGATAGAAAATGAAGAAAGGCTGCTCGAATAACTCGAACAGCCTTTTTAATTCAAAAAATCAAAATAAATGATTAACAGTACTCGTCAAAAGCTGCAGCTAAATTATCTGCAATCATTTGTGCAGAGCGACCTTCAATCATATGTCTTTCAATCATGTGTACCAATTTACCATCTTTGAATAAAGCCATCGCTGGAGAAGATGGAGGATAAGGTAACATGTAATTTCTAGCTTTATCTACAGCCTCTTTTTCCATACCTGCAAATACAGTTACAAATTTAGTAGGATGTTTTTCGTTTTTCACAGCAGCTTTTGCTGCCGGACGAGCATTTGCTGCTGCACAACCACATACCGAGTTCACAACGACAAATACAGTTCCTTCTGTTGCAATAGCTGCATCAACCTCTTCTGGAGTTTTTAATTCTTCGAAACCTACATCAGTAAGCTCTTTACGCATAGGTTCTACTAAATATTCTGGATACATAATCTTCTTTTTAAAATTTAATACTACAAATATAAGGGTTGTCAGGAGGTAAGTCAAGACATAAGTCTCAAAACAATGTCAGAATTTGAAAGCTTTCAATTCCAACGTTTTGATTTAAAGGTATTGAATGGTATTTTTGCTAAATAAATTTAAAATTTAAAAAGAATAAAATATGTCATCAGTAGAAAGTACATACGTACCTTACAAAGTAAAGGATAGCAGCCTTGCTGAATGGGGCCGTAAAGAAATAGAATTAGCGGAAGCTGAAATGCCTGGTTTAATGAGTCTTCGTGCTGAGTTTGGTGCGGCAAAACCATTAGCAGGAGCGCGTATTGCAGGTTGTCTTCACATGACTATCCAGACAGCAGTTTTAATTGAAACATTGGTTGAATTAGGTGCTGATGTCACTTGGTCTTCTTGTAATATCTTCTCTACGCAAGATCATGCTGCTGCTGCTATTGCTGCTGCAGGGATCCCAGTTTATGCTTGGAAAGGGATGAATGAGGAAGAATTCAACTGGTGTATCGAGCAGACGTTATTCTTTGGTGAAGAGCGTCAACCCTTGAATATGATCTTAGATGATGGTGGTGATTTGACCAATATGGTCTTTGATAAATACCCAGAATTGATTGCTGGAATCAAAGGTTTATCAGAAGAAACAACGACTGGTGTTCACCGTCTTTACGAACGTATGAAAAACGGAACATTACATTTGCCTGCGATCAATGTAAATGATTCTGTTACAAAATCTAAGTTTGATAATAAATACGGTTGTCGCGAATCATTAGTGGATGCGATCCGCCGTGCGACAGATTTAATGTTAGCAGGTAAAGTTGCTGTTGTTGCGGGTTACGGTGACGTAGGTAAAGGTTCTGCAGAATCTTTACGTTCTTCAGGAGTACGTGTTATCGTAACAGAAATCGATCCGATCTGTGCTTTACAAGCTGCAATGGAAGGTTTTGAAGTGAAAAAATTTGCTGATGCTGTAAAAGAAGCCAATATCGTTGTGACAACGACAGGTAATAAAGATATCGTTCGTCCAGAGCATTTCAAAACGATGAAAGATAAAACGGTTGTGTGTAATATCGGTCACTTCGATAATGAAATCGATGTTGCTTGGTTAAATGCAAACTATGGTAATACAAAAGTTGAAATCAAACCTCAAGTAGATAAATATACGATCGATGGAGTTGACATCATTTTATTGGCTGAAGGACGCTTGGTAAACTTAGGTTGTGCTACAGGTCACCCTTCATTTGTGATGTCTAATTCTTTCACAAATCAAACGCTAGCGCAATTGGAATTGTGGACGAATACAGCTGCTTATGAAAATCAAGTGTATACACTTCCAAAACATTTGGATGAGAAGGTAGCGCGACTTCACTTAGCACATATCGGTGTAGAATTAGATGTGTTAACACAAGAGCAAGCTTCTTATATCGGAGTAACTGTAGAAGGTCCGTTCAAAGCGGATGCTTACCGTTACTAGTATACGATATGATATAGTAGAAACAGAAGCCCTATCATAAAATGATAGGGTTTTTTTATGTTTATTTTTTAAAATATGTTGCTATTGCCTCAATAGCATTTTTGAATCGCTCTTCACCTAGTCCCGATATGATGGTATACTTAGCATTCAAGGAGCGCAATTCTGATTCCCAGACAGCCATGAAGTGTTCTCGTTGATCAGGAAAATCACGCAAAGGATCTTCTACCCAAGGAAGGTCAATATTCATAAGCAGATAGAGATCATAATGGTGATGATTAATTTCATCCTTTACTTCTTGTGGGGTATCGCCAAATAGGTAATCGCACCAGATTTTGATCGTCATGATGGTCGTATCACAGATAAGAATGTCATTTTTTGCCAAAGGTATCAACGTATTTTCCAATGCGATTTGACCATAATACATATTGACTTCATCTTGCAGTGTATAGGTGTTCCCTAAGTTTTTACAATATTCGCGAGCATATTCTGGTACGCAAACCGTATTCAAATATTGAGCAAGTTCTTGAGCAATAGAAGATTTTCCTGTTGACTCTGGACCAACTATTGCAATCTTTTTTAACGTATTCATTCGTAATTATTTTGACTTTTGATAGGTTCTATTCCAATCATGATACCCGTTCCAAGCAATAAATGCAAAGGCAAGATAAAGAATCGCGGTTAATAATAAGCTTTTGTGGAAATATAAGGGGATATAACACAAATCAACAAAGATCCACAAGATCCAGTTTTGTAGTACTTTTCTTGTCATTAAAAACTGAGCAACAAAACTAACGGAAGTGCAGAAACCATCTGCATAAGGAACATCAGAATCTGTGATATGGTCTAAGAATATGCCTAATAAACCTGCGAGAACAAAGATAATCAACACCGTATACAGCATTTGTCTGTTGGAGAAAGCTACGATGGGTTTTTCATCTCTTTTTGTTTTTCTTATCCAATAATACCAGCCATAAACAGCGGTAAAAAGAAAATAAAGTTGGAGTACGGCATCGCCGTATAATTTACTTTCGAAGAATAAGAAAGCATAGGCCAAAACACTGATGATACTAATCGGCCAATTGAGAATGTTTTGTTTAGCAGCAAGATATACACACATAAAACCCGTTAGTGTACCTATCCATTCCAACCAAGTCGTTTGATTAAATTGTTGGAAAATTTGCTGAAAGAAATCGTGCATACCTAAAAAACTTATCGCTTTAAAGATACATAACAGCACGCAATTTTCTGAAATATTCTACTGTACTTGCTTGTTGGCACAAGTTGTACTAGCAAAAGATTCGGGTTTAGCTTTGAATACAAATCCCATTCCCATGATATAACCCATGGCTTCTTTTAAGGCTACGTTAGATTGAAAATTTGGATTGGTATTGATGTCGGCATGTACTTCCAGATCGACTTGGTATTGTTCTAGAAGTGGACAAAGTTGATAGGCAACTTCGATAGATTTTTGAACTTCAAGTAACATCCGTTCCTTGATACTCATGAGATGATACCTTTTGTCTTTATGTACAAACATAAATCCTCCGCGATGCTCTCGGAGAAATACAATGACAGTTGCAAAGTCGATTGTACCTCGTTTTACCTGAGAGTCTGTTCCAATATATACTTTAAGTTTATTGCCTAAAGCTATTTCTCTCAATATATTTGTTTCAACTGCATCTCGTATGGATGTTTTGATGCTTTCGCCGTTGTATTTCTGCCAATTCATATGAAAATTGTTTTTTGTGTGTAAAAGCGTATTCCATTTTATAGATTAAATTTACTGTTATATAAGGTGTTAACATCAATGATGTGTGTTAAGTTTTTACTATTAAATTATAAATTCTAGGAGTGCTTGTTCCCATAAGCAAGATCTCCTGCGTCTCCTAAACCAGGTACGATATACGCTTTGCTTGTCAATTCATTATCGACTGCACCCACCCAAATATGCGCTTTTGGTAAAAAAGCTTGTACGTGTTTAATACCCTCTTCAGAAGCAATTGCGACAACTAGATGTAATTCTTTGATGGCATAATCACTTAACAAATCTTTACAACATAAGACCGCACTTCTTCCTGTAGCTAACATTGGGTCAGAAAGGATCACCACTTTATGATCCAGATCGGGTGTATTCACGTATTCTTTACGAACTTCAAACTCGCCACTTTTTTTTGTGTGTCGATAAGCAGCAATAAAAGCACTGTCAGAATGATCGAAAATATTCAATAATCCTTGGTGCATCGGTAAACCCGCTCGGAGTATGGTTGCCAAAACAGGTTGTTCAAGGAGCATTTGCGTGCTTGCTATTCCTAACGGTGTTTCTACATCTTTAGGAGCATAGGTCAATGTTTTACTGATTTCATAAGCAAAAATTTCTCCTAAACGTTCAAGATTGCGACGGAAACGCATGCGATCTTGTTGAATTTGGACATCGCGCAATTCTGCAATATATTGATTCGCAATGCTATTCTGGGTACTGAGGATAGTTAGCATATGATATAGTTTAAAGTGATTAGTAGCAATTTACACAAATATTCTTATTTATCGCATGATTATCAGCAAAATAGTCCTGTTATTATGTGCTCATGGAAATATGTAAATGCCTCATATATTTTGATTAAATTTGTGAGTACTTGAATAGGATTTTATGAAGTTTCAGCTTACGTCAGAATATAAACCAACTGGAGATCAGCCAGGAGCCATTAAAGAATTGGTAGCAGGCCTGAATGAAGGAGAACAATATCAAACATTACTTGGAGTTACTGGATCAGGGAAAACGTTTACCGTGGCAAATGTGATTCAGCAAACACAAAAACCCACGCTAATTTTGAGTCATAATAAAACATTAGCCGCACAACTGTATGGTGAATTTAAACAGTTTTTTCCACAGAATGCGGTTAATTATTTTGTTTCCTATTACGACTATTATCAACCAGAAGCGTTTATAGCTTCATCCAATACCTATATAGAAAAAGATCTAGCCATCAATGAAGAGATAGAAAAACTACGCTTGGCAACGACAACAGCACTGATGTCTGGAAGGCGTGATATCGTAGTCGTATCTTCTGTATCCTGCATTTATGGTATGGGTAATCCAGAAGATTTTTCTCGTTCCATCTTTCGCTTTGCCGTTGGAAACACGATTTCTAGGAATGCTTTTTTACATCGTTTGGTTGAAATCTTATATGCCCGTACAACAACAGAATTCAAGAGAGGAACCTTTCGTGTGAAAGGAGATACGGTCGATATATACCCCGCTTATCTAGACTTTGCGGTTCGGGTATCATTCTTTGGTGATGAAATAGATGAGTTAAGTGAGATTGATCCTGTATCTGGAAAAACGTTAAATAAGATGGAAGATCTAGCTCTTTTTCCAGCGACTTTATTTGTTACACCAAAAGAAAAATTCACTTCTTCCATATGGGCTATTCAAGATGAAATGGTACAGCGGAAAACACAATTGGAAGATGAGGGAAAAATGTTGGAAGCAAAACGCTTGGAAGAACGTGTCAATTACGATTTGGAAATGATGCGTGAGTTGGGATACTGTTCAGGAATTGAGAATTATTCCAGATTTTTTGATGGTCGTGATCCAGGCATGAGACCTTTCTGTTTATTGGATTATTTTCCAGAAGATTATCTTCTTGTTATCGATGAGAGCCATGTCACAATTCCGCAACTACGTGCTATGTATGGAGGAGACCGTTCGAGAAAAATTGCTTTAGTCGAACATGGGTTTCGATTACCAGCCGCTTTGGATAATAGGCCTTTGAATTTTCCAGAATTTGAATCCCTGACTAATCAGACGATTTATGTCTCTGCGACACCTGGTGATTATGAGTTACAACAAACAGAAGGAGTTTTTGTGGAGCAAGTTATTCGTCCGACGGGCTTATTGGATCCGATTATAGAAGTGCATCCCGCGATCAATCAGGTGGATGATTTTCTAGAAGAGGCCGATAAAGCCATTAAAGCAGGAGGACGTGTTTTAGCAACTACTTTGACGAAGCGGATGGCAGAAGAGCTGACGAAATATATGACGAAACTGCATATAAAAGTGCGTTATATCCACTCTGAAGTAAAAACCTTGGAGCGTGTGGAAATTCTTCGTGGATTGCGTTTGGGAGAATTTGATGTTCTGGTGGGGGTTAATCTATTAAGAGAAGGATTAGATTTACCAGAAGTAACGTTGGTCGCTATTTTAGATGCCGACAAGGAGGGTTTCTTACGTTCGCAAAGATCATTGATCCAAACGATTGGACGTGCAGCACGTAATGATAAAGGTCGTGTAATCATGTATGCGGATAAGATGACCGATAGTATGCGCGCTACAATTGAAGAAACGAATCGCCGTCGTGAAAAACAAATGAAATATAATGAAGAACATCATATAACACCTCGGACGGTTGGTAAAACAAAAGAGGAAATTATGGGACAAACGTCATTATCTGATTATAATGGATTGGAACAACAAATATATGTAGAACCAGATCCGTCAGTGAGCATTGCAGCAGATCCTGTATTGCAGTATTTGGGTGAGAAAGAACTGAAAAAAGCTATTGACACCGTCCGTAAGAAAATGGAAAAAGCGGCAAAAGAAATGGACTTTTTGGAAGCTGCGAAACTGCGGGATGAAATGTTCTCGCTCGAAAAGTTATTTGAAGAAAGATTCTCTTAATCGTAGGTTTTACGAGAGCTTACCAATCAAGTTAGCAGTGGTTTGTTTTCTGTAGGATTGCGTGATACCTTGAAACAATAAAAGCCGGATTATTCTGGCTTTTATTGTTTTTCTTTATAAAGTTCGTCACCTCCCTTTATTAATGTCCAGCAATGATCATCTTGGATCAATCTGTAATCATTATTTGCATACTCGTGTTCTTTTACATGCTTGAGAACAATACTTTCTGGGTTTTCTTTAATAAACACTTCTGCTCCATGTTTAGCCTCGTCAATAATTAAATAAGCTGCCGTTTCGTACGTATCTTGATTATTGATGACACCCAGTTGTATTTGTTCGAAAGGTCGCACACAGCTATCTTTTAAAGTTGACCAAGTATAACCCGCACTTGCAATACAGCCATTTTTATCTTTGTCCGCTCCGACGATTGTCGAATCCTTTGTATTTTCAGCCTGCTTGTTATTTGTATTGGATTGACAAGAAACAACTGAAATCGCAGCTGCTATTATCATGTAAAGTATACGATTCATAATTTGATCTATTAAGTTCATGATTATACTGCATAAACTGTACCATATAAAATATATTAATTTACTAGATTTTTTTGATAAACCTTTCTTTTATCAAAACGCTTCGTTATTTTTATAAGAATAAGTCAATACCTACTAAACTAAGCAGAAAATTACATGAAAAAGCCAATAGTTGTGATCAAGTTTGGCTCGGCCTCTATCACAACAAAAGATGGAGAAGTAGACGAGCGGATTGTATTGGAGATTGCTCGACAGACCGCTCAATTACAGCAACACTATAACATTGTGTTGGTATCTTCTGGAGCAGTGGCTGCCGGGAAAAAATATTTACCAAACTATGCGGGTACCTTATCAGAACGCAAAGCGGCAGCTGCAATTGGTAATCCATTGCTATTGCAGACCTATAGTACTTACTTCAGACCTTTTAAGATTGCATTGGCACAAAGCTTATGTGAACGTCAACATTTTGCGAATAGAGACCAATTTCTACAATTGAAAAGCACCTATGAGGAGCTTTGGAAAAACAATATTATTCCTGTAGCGAACGAGAATGATGTCGTGAGTAATAATGAATTAAAATTCTCAGATAATGACGAATTGGCAACATTAATTGCTGTTGGTTTTGGTGTTGAACAAATTTTATTTAGCACGTCGGTGCCAGGTGTCTTAGATGCAAAAGGAAAGGTTATTCCAGAATTAAAAGTGATCGATAAAGCAGCGCTTTCGCTAGCCAGAAAAGATAAGTCTTCAGTAGGTTTGGGAGGAATGACTTCTAAATTGAACTTTGCCCGATTGGCCAATCAAATGGGAATTCGAGCAGTTATTTTCAGTATGCAAACAGAAAATGGATTGCTAAAAGCGATAAAAGGAGAGACGGGCACGGTATGCCTTCCTGAAACTAAAAAGGTGTCCTCTCGTAATAAATGGCTGGCTAGTGGTAGTTTGATCAAAGGAAAAGTAATTGTTGATCAGGGAGCAGTGGAGGCATTATTAAACCGCAAAAGCCTTTTACTGGTTGGAGTAAAACAAATCGTTCAAGCGTTTGAACAGGGAGAGGTATTTCATATTTTTGATGATGCGGGAAATACCATCGCAGTAGCAAAGTCAAAATTAGATACCGCATCTTTACAGGAAGAAGGAAATAAAAAAAATGTCGCATTAGCGCATGCTGATGATATCGTATTGTTGTAGAATGGAAAATATTACAGAACAGTTAAAAGCAGCTCTAGCAGCTACCCAAGATATAAATCAACTCGATTCTAGCAGAAAGGAGTCGCTATTAAAAGATTTAGCAGATGCCATTGTCGTGCAGTGGAAAGCGATCATTGTGGAAAATGAAAAGGATTTGAGCCAGTTAGATATAGATGATCCCAAAAGAGATCGCTTAGTTTTAAACGAAGAACGTATCCATACATTAGCAAGAAGTGTTTTAGATGTAGCGCAATTAGCAGATCCTGCAGGTAAGTTATTATCAGAACAAGTACTGGAAAATGGATTACTGTTGCAGAAGAAAGCTGTTCCTTTAGGCGTGGTGGCAGTCATTTATGAGTCAAGACCAAATGTGACCATCGATGTGGCTTCCCTTTGTATTCGGTCTGGAAATGTTTGCTTGCTAAGAGGAGGAACAGATGCTTTTCATACCAACAGTATTTTCATCCAAATTATTCAAGGAGTATTATTGAAGCATAACTTAAACCCCAATATTGTCCAATTATTGCCAACCGATAGAAGATTTGTGCAAGAATTGTTGGAGGCAACCAAGTATGTGGATATCATTATACCAAGAGGATCGCAATCCCTCATTGATTTCGTTCGTACCCATGCTAAAGTACCGGTTATTGAAACTGGGGCAGGAGTATGCCATACTTACGTAGAACAATCCGCGTCCATCGATAAAGCTGTTGCCATTGTAGCAAATGCTAAGATATCTCGTCCTTCCGTTTGCAATGCCTTAGACACGATTTTATTGGATGAACAGATTGCTGTTCCGTTTTTGGAAGGGATAATAAATCCTTTTGTAGCAGCAAAAGTAGAAGTCTTTGCAGATGAAAAGAGCTATGCATTGCTTCAACAACTCCATTATCCCTATTTGCAGAAAGCAGAAGAGGCTGACTTCGGTCGAGAATTCTTAGATTTGAAATGTTCAGTTAAAGTACTGAATGGTTTGGGTCAAGCATTAACACATATTGCAACACACTCATCGCGACATTCTGAATGTATGGTCTCCAATGACCCAATTAAATTGGAACGATTTATGAATGCAGTAGATGCTGCTGCGGTTTACGCAAATGCCTCTACGCGATTCACCGATGGAGGAGAATTTGGATTAGGAGCAGAAATTGGTATCTCGACACAAAAACTTCATGCGAGAGGACCTTTTGCTTTAGAGAAATTAGTGACTGAAAAATGGTTTGTAACCGGTAATGGACAAATAAGATAAATATGGGAATTAGATTTGAAAAGGATTCATTGCTGAATTGGGTCAATGAAATGGGGAAATTTCTGAGATTGCTTGTGGATGAACATCATGCTTTTGATGAACCAACGGCTGTTGTGTTTGATAAAGCATATGAGGAGTTTTTTAAGAAAAGCCGAAATTATTTTTTATTGGTAACCGATGAAGAATTGAGAAATTATGTCAAAGAGGATTTGGAAGTAGAGCAGATCAGACCCTTAGCTTTAGTTTTGATGCACGATGGATTGAGAAGTTTGGATGAGAAGGAGCAACAAATCTTATTACTAAAATCGAAATTGCTGTTAAATTATGTGATGCAAGAAACATCAAATTTTGCATTTGAAGATTACAGTTATTTATCGACGATAGATAACAAGCTTTCTTAAGAAGACATCGAATAACACATTGATCTGTTGTAAAGATTTATAAAGTCACAGCAGTATTAAAATGAGAAAAACAAAAAGGGGGATGATTTAATTCGTCCCCCTTTGTATTATTATTTTAAGATCTCTCTCGCAATCACTAATCGCTGTATTTCCGATGTTCCCTCGTAAATCTGTGTAATTTTTGCATCACGCATCAATCGTTCTACATGATATTCTTTCACATATCCGTAACCTCCATGAATCTGTACGGCCTCAATACTGGTTTTCATGGCGACTTCTGAAGCATGTAGTTTAGCCATAGCCGCTTCCTTACTGTATGGAAGCCCTTGATCTTTTGTCCATGCTGCCTTATAAGTCAATAATCTCGCCGCTTCAATTTCAACCTCCATATCTGCTAACTTAAATTGGATCGCTTGATGATCCGAAATTGGCTTACCAAAGGTCTTACGCTCTTTAGAATAGGCTAAGGCAAGATCATAAGCACCAGCAGCTATGCCTAAGGCTTGTGCCGCAATACCAATACGACCACCGTCTAATGTTTTCATGGCAAACTTAAATCCAAATCCATCTTCCCCAATGCGATTTTCTTTTGGTACTTTCACATCCGAGAACATTAAGGAGTGTGTGTCTGAACTGCGAATCCCCAATTTATTTTCTTTAGGACCAATTGTAAATCCCTCCATTCCTTTCTCTACAATCAATACATTGATGCCACGATGTGCTTTCTCAGGGTGTGTCTGTGCAATAACCAAGTAGATATCTGCATTACCTCCATTCGTAATCCAGTTTTTCGTTCCATTAAGAAGATAATAATCCCCTTTATCTTCTGCAACCGTATGTTGTGATGTTGCATCAGATCCCGCTTCAGGTTCTGATAGTGCAAATGCACCCAGTTTTTCCCCAGAAGCTAAAGGTTTCAAATATTTTAATTTTTGTTCTTCTGTCCCAAATGCCTGCAAACCATAACAAACAAGGGAATTATTGACAGACATAATAACAGCGGCAGATGCATCGACTTTGGCAATTTCTTCCAACACCATGGTATAAGCCAAAGCATCCAATCCAGCACCACCATATTGGATATCCACCATCATGCCCATGAAACCTAATTCACCCATTTTTTTGATCTGTTCATAAGGAAAGACAGCTTTTTCATCTCTTTCTATGACACCAGGTTTGAGTTCTTGCTGTGCAAAATCCCTTGCGGCTTCCTGAATCATTTTATATTCTTCGTTGAGTTCAAAATTCATAATATGTACATTCGTAATGGTTTGTAAGTAAATATACTATTTTTTTATTATGCAAGCATAGCAAAAACAAATAAATAATGTTAAGCTTTTCTTAAAAAGACAGGGTAATGTTTTATATTGATTAAAAATCTACTATATTTGTAGAGTAAATTGTTTTAACAAGTTCTAAATAGTAAAATATGAGTTTAAGATTAGGAGATGAAGCGCCAAATTTTAAAGCGCAAACAACAATAGGAGACATTGATTTCCATCAATATATTCAAGATAGTTGGGTCGTGTTTTTCTCTCACCCATCAGATTTTACACCTGTATGTACAACCGAACTTGGTCGTACATCAAAACTAAAATCAGAGTTTGACAAAAGAGGAGTAAAGGCGATTGCTTTAAGTGTAGATCCTTTACAAGATCATTTGACTTGGATTGAAGATATCAATGAAACACAGAATACAACGGTTAATTTCCCAATTATTGCAGATGAAGACAAGCATATTTCTGAATTGTATGATATGATTCATCCAAATGCTTCTGCTACAGCGACCGTTCGATCGGTATTTATTATAGGTCCTGATAAGAAAGTAAAACTGACATTAACGTACCCAGCTTCTACTGGTCGTAATTTTGATGAGATTTTACGTGTCATAGATTCCTTGCAGTTAACAGCGGATTACTCTGTTGCTACACCTGCAGATTGGAAGCATGGAGAAGATGTGATTGTCGTACCTGCAATTAAGACGGAAGATATTCCAGCTAAGTTTCCAAAAGGTTTTAAAGAAATCAAACCTTACTTGAGAACAACGCCTCAGCCAAATTTGTAGGATTTAATAATGTAATTCCATCAGCATGTGCTGATCTTTAAATAAGAAAAGGCGTCCAAATATTTGGACGCCTTTTCTTATTTAAAGATATTTTTAGTGATTAATATACTTTCACCATGTATATATAATCTTGTAGTCTCTTGATCTGTTCGGTTCTAGATAAACCAGATAACATATTTTTCTTATTCAATTTCACTTGACCTTGTAAAGAATCTGCTGGTATTTCATCCAAAGCTTTTAAGATAGATTTTGTTTTGATGGCAAAAGCAGCTCCATCAATACCTCTTTGTTTTCCACTGATAATACCGATCACATTTCCTTTTGTATCCATTACAGGTCCTCCGCTGTTACCTGGGTTGACAGGAATAGAAATTTGATAAGCAATCGTATCACCAGCATATCCAGTAGCAGAACTTAAATACCCTTGACCATATACGGCTTCATCACGAGGGAAACCAATGGTATAGATATCTTCTCCCAAATCAGATGCACCAGTTTTAAATGTATAGGGTAGTGTTTTCCCCTTTTTAAAATTAGCATCTGCGATGAGTAAAATCGCTAGATCATTAGTCGCATCTGAATGGATCACTTGTGCTTTGAAAGATTCTCCTTTGTTATTTTGAAGATAAATAGAATCTGCGCCACTGACTACGTGATAATTAGTAACCACATAACCGTTGTTCGATACCATAAATCCAGTAGCTCCAAATTGACTGGCAGAAGCTTCATTCGTTTTTGTTGATTTATTATTGATACTTTTTAGTGCAGCGTTATGTTCATTAACATTTCTCTTCACATTGTTCATATCTCGTTTTAAAGCACTATAATCTGTATTGGCTTTATCAATATTTTTGTAATAACCAGACATCCATAATGTCGAAAAAACCGCTACTACTGCAACTGCTGCTGCCACTAAAGAACTCGCCTTCAACTTTTCCCATAAAGAAACAATTTTTGTTTGTTTCATTGGTATAACCTTCGCTTTCTGATATGCTTGATGATAGGTTTTAGCAGATTGCGTAAGTTGTTGTTTAAAATCAATACGTGCCTGTGTATCCTTTAAATTATTCAGAAATTGACGGTGTTGTACTAGTTGCGCCGAGAAAGAAGGATTTTCTGCACAGAAAGATTCAAAAGAGAAGCGTTCTTCTTTTGTCATTTCATCTCTGAGATAGCGATCTGCTAATTCAAAAAATTCTTGTTGACTCATCATACTCATTGTTTGTTACTCTAAATTAGTTACTGCGTGAAAAACAGTTTTTTTAACCTTTGCAGGCATTTGTATTTTTGAGTTTTGGCATTGTCAGTATTTGTATATCCAAATTTCTCGCAGATATCCTGCATGGAGTGGTTTTCGATATAAAAATCATGAAGAATGGTTTTGCAAGGTTCACCGATAAGGTTCATTGCTTGTTCCATTTGATCAAATTTTTTGTCAAGCTCCTGATGTTTTTCAATATCATCATCATCAACTAACGAATCCTCGTATCCACTGATGTCACTTGAACCAAAACCTGCACGATTTAACTGTTTTAGCCAAAGCCTTCTGCAAATCGAATAAAGATAAGTCTTAAGCTTACTGCTTAATTCAAAATTTCCCTTGGAGACCTTGTCATATAAAACAATAACCGCCTCTTGGAAAATATCCTTTGCCTCATCTTCGCTCCCATTATTCTGAGTAATCATATGCTCAATCGAGGGGTAGTATAATTGATAGATCGTATCAAGTGCTATACTATTCCCAGTTTTGATTCCTGCTATGATTTGCTCATCATTATCGAGCTTATTTGATTTACTGATCTTACTCACCTATTAATACCTTATATAACTAATAGTAACCCAATGTGTTTAATATTTCTGAAGTTCACTCCAAAAAACCATGCTATGTTACGTCAAACCTACTCTTTTTTTTTGATATGAATAAATTTTTTAAACGTAAAAATTACTGATTTCGTATTGTAAACAGATGTTTTTTATCACATTAATAATAGGAATATCAATCCTTGTTCTACAAGATTATTTTTATAAAATCACTTAGGCTCATATAGATATGAAAATTTACGCAATCGAATGATTGAGTTTAAGGTCTTGTAATTCATGATATTGTTTATATTTTTATAAAATAACCTCTATTTAACAATTAAGTATGATTAGAATCTTCGCTATGAAAATAAGCTGTATAATGGCAGTTTTATTGACATCGACATACCAAACAAATGCACAGATAGGCGATTCGGTTGCAGGATTTCGTTATGGAGTTGAAACAGCTCCTACTGGAAAAGAATGGGAGTCTCCACAAGATTTAGCGCTCAATAAAGAGCAACCACATGCCTATTTCTTTTCTTTCCAAGATGCCAATAGTGCACGTAAAGTATTACCAGAAAACAGTCCGTATTGGCAGTCTCTGAATGGTACATGGAAATTCAATTGGGTAAAAGAACCTGATGAGCGACCGAAAAACTTTTTTGATCCTCAAGAAAATGTTTCCGCTTGGGATAATGTTGCTGTTCCGATGAGTTGGAATATCGCAGGTATCCAAAAAGATGGTACATTAAAATATGGAGTACCGATCTATGTCAATCAACAAGTGATATTCAAACATACCGTAAAAGTTGATGACTGGAAGGGAGGAGTAATGCGTACAGCACCTAAAGATTGGACAACCTATATCTACCGGAATGAAGTTGGATCTTACAGACGCTCTTTTACTGTTCCCGCGAATTGGGATGGACGAGATATCTACATCAACTTTGACGGTGTTGATTCGTTTTTCTATTTATGGATCAATGGCAAATATGTTGGATTTTCTAAAAACTCCCGTAATGTAGCGTCCTTCAATATCACAAACTTTTTGAATAAAAAGGGTGAAAATATAGTCGCAGTACAGGTATACCGAAGTTCTGATGCATCTTTTATAGAAGCTCAGGATATGTTTCGTCTTCCAGGTATTTTTAGAACAGTAGCGTTGACGAGTAAGCCTAAGGTTCAAATTCGAGATCTCATTGCTATACCAGATTTGGATGCAAATTATCAAAATGGAACGTTAGCAATCAAAACTGAAATTCGCAATACAACAAAAAAAGAAGTTAAAGGATACAAGGTACACTATACATTATATGCCAATGAATTATATAGCGATAACACTAATGCCTTCCAATCAAACGCGATCTCCAGTAATATTGTAGACGTAAGTGCTAATCGCTCAGCTATTGTGCAGGCAGTTCTTCCAGTTGAAAACCCCAATAAATGGTCTGCAGAAAATCCTTATCGATACACACTTGTTGCAGAACTAAAAGATAATAAAAATCGAACCATCGAAACAAGTTCCACCTATGTAGGTTTCCGTAAAGTTGAAATTAAAGATACCAAAGCCTCGGATGACGAGTTTGGTTTGGCAGGCCGATACTTCTATGTGAATGGTAAAACCATTAAACTGAAAGGTGTCAATCGCCATGAGTCAAACCCAGAAAAAGGGAAAGTGGTGACACGTGAACAAATGGAACAGGAAATCAGATTAATGAAGAAAGCGAATATCAACCATGTTCGTAATTCACATTATCCTGATGATCCCTATTGGTACTATTTATGTGACAAGTACGGAATTTATCTAGAAGATGAAGCGAATATTGAAAGCCATGAATATTATTATGGAGATGCTTCTCTTTCACATCCACCAGAATGGAAAAATGCACACGTAGCACGTAACTTAGAAATGATTCATGCGGATGTCAATCACCCTGCAATTGTATTATGGTCATTGGGAAATGAAGCTGGACCTGGAAAAAACTTCGTAGCAGCTTATGAAGCCATCAAAAAATTTGATGTTTCTCGTCCTGTTCAATATGAGCGTAACAACAATATTGTGGATATTGGTTCCAACCAGTATCCTTCTATCGAATGGGTACGCCAAGCGGTGAAAGGTGAATTCAAAATGAAATATCCTTTTCACATATCAGAGTATGCACATTCGATGGGAAATGCATCAGGTAACCTGATTGATTATTGGAAAGCGATCGAGTCTACGAACTTCTTTATGGGAGGAGCTACTTGGGATTGGATTGATCAGGCGATGTATTATTACGATAAACAAACGGGAGAAAAATTCCTTGCCTATGGTGGTGATTTTGGTGACAAACCTAATGATGGCACCTTTGTCAATAACGGTTTGATTTTCGCAGATATGAAACCAAAACCACAATACTATGAATTGAAGAAAGTATACCAAAATGTTGGGGTTAAATCCGTTGATATCACGCAAGGTAAAATAGAGCTGTTCAATAAGAACTATTTTGTTTCTTTAGCAGATTATGATATTGTATGGTCGTTATATGAAAATGGGGTAGAGGTGAAAAAACCAACTCCTGTACTTGACAAGGGAGATGATATTCGAGCTCGTGAGAAAAAAACAGTCACCTTACCATTGGATTTTCAAAAACTAAATAAACAATCTGAATATTTTGTTAAAATACAGTTTCTATTAGGGAAGGATAGGCTGTGGGCAGAAAAAGGATATTTACAAATGGAAGAACAGCTGTTTGTAAAAGCTGCAGAAGATAAAACTTCCATTGCAGCTGTACAAACAAAAGGTCAATTGAATAGCATTGATGAACAAAAATTAAAGGTTATTCAAGGAAAAGACTTTACGGTCAAGTTTGATATAGAAAATGGATCTATCTATAGCTTAAACTATGCTGGAAAGCAAATTATTCGTGATGGGGAAGGACCTAAATTGGACGCGTTCCGAGCAGCAGTAGACAATGATAACTGGGCTTACCAACAATGGTTCCAAAAGGGATTACACAATCTAAAACACAAAGCATTGTCTAGCTCAATTTATACAAGACAAGATGGTGCTATCGTTCTTTCTTTCTTAGTCGAATCACAAGCACCAAACGCAGCCTCCGTTCATGGAGGTACTTCTGGTACCTATACCATTCAAGAGCATACCGATAGACCATTTGGCGCTGATGACTTTAAGTTTACAACAAATCAAGTTTGGACAGTTTATCAAGATGGTTCGTTAGAATTAGAAGCGAATGTTACTTCGAATGATGAAACATTCGCATTAGCAAGATTAGGATATGGATTGCAATTACCACAAGAATACAGTAACTATACCTATTACGGTAGAGGACCAATCAATAATTATGCAGATCGTAAAACGGCGCAAAATATTGAATTACATAAAAGTACAGTTAAAGATCAATTTGTTCCTTGGCCGAACCCACAAAGTATGAGCAATAATGAAGAAGTCCGTTGGACTGCTTTGACAGATGCTTCAGGCAATGGAGTTGCATTTATTGCAAAAGATCACCTATCTACATCTGCATTACCTTGGAGTGAATTGGAGTTGATGCTAGCAAGCCATCCTTATAAATTACCAAAGAGTTCTGGAACCCATCTGCATATCGATGCCGCAGTTACAGGTTTAGGTGGAAATAGCTGTGGACAAGGGCCTCCATTGGAACAAGATCGTGTAAAAGCAAAGTCAACTTCATTTGGTTTTATTATACGTCCTGTTTCCAATCAAGATTATAGTAAAAAGGCACAAGTTCGGGTAGCAGGAGATATGCCAATTGCAGTTTCGAGAAATCGGACTGGCGACATTCAAATCTCAAGTGAAAATCCACAAGCAGAATTATATTACAGTATTGGTAAAGGTCAGGCAAAAGCATTTAAAACCCCTTTCAATTTACGTGAAGGCGGTCTGGTAACGGCATGGGCGAAGGGAAATGAAAAGGTGAAAGTTACCTTTGAATTTCCTAAAATTTCAAGTATTCCGATGCAGGTGATCTTTGCTTCTAGTGAAGAAACAGGGGAAGGAGAAGCTGCCAATTTATTAGATGGGGATCCATCTACCATTTGGCATTCGATGTATTCGGTTACCGTGGCTCAGTATCCGCATTGGGTAGATTTTGACGCAGCTGCAATCAAAACCATTAAAGCTTTTACCTATACACCACGTGAAGGCGGTGGAAATGGGAACATCAAGGGATATAAATTGCAAATCAGTACGGATGGCAAAAACTGGGGAACTCCAGTTGCCGAAGGAAATTTTGAAAATAATGGAAAACCAAAAACAGTCACTTTATCAAAGCCTGTAAAAGGGCGTTATATTCGATTTACGGCATTAAGTTCTCAAAATGGGCAAGACTTTGCCTCAGGGGCTGAATTTGCCGTAAGCGCAGAATAAATAGCTTTAAATAGAACCTGGAAGGCTTAGTAACCTGCGTTCGATTCATCAGTATGTAGCTAATTGGTTAGTAACCTGATGAATTGAACGCAGGTTATTTAGTAAATAGCTTTTAATAGTGCTCTCATACTACTCAGAAGATGGAAGCACGATTGGTCCAGTCCCTAAGCAGGTATACTACAGGGTATAAGCATAGATAAAGCGTTATTCAAGAGAGCACGATATTTGGAACTGGTAAGAGCGTGGTAAGAGCGTTGATACTGCGTTTTAGGTATACTTTTAATACTGTATGTACGCTTTATCCCTGCTTAGTCCGTACTTGATCCCTACCTAGGGACAGGAGAATGTCTAGTTCACACACAGTTAATCATGTCGGATTGCTTTGGTCAGGTGCGTTAACCTGTTCCTTTATATACCTAACAGTGAACACTCATGTATAGGTGCTCATTTGTTCCAAATCAATAGTTTCAATCTGTTAGCGTGTTGCATTCGGTTATTATTTGAGCTTGTTTGCAAGGTAATAGTTAAGGATGAAGGTAAATTCAGTAGTCAGAAACGGATGAAGACAATAGCGAATATAATGAGCTATCATCTTTTAATATCAGCTGGATAATGGACGGATCTCTTACGGATATTGGACGCTTACATCCGAAGCTCATGCGTCCAATATCCGTCTAATATCCGAACAAATAACGTCCAATAGCAAGAGCTGGTTAAAAATTGCTACTGTGTCTTATCCTGAAGAAGACAATAGAAATAGGAGAAGAAGTTTAAGACAAATTGAACAATGAAGGCACAGATCATACACTAATTTTAGTTCACACACTTGATCATTAGCCTGATTCCAGACGCATTCTTTTTAAGAAAAACTGCTATTAAGTTTGAAAGGAATTTCTCAACTAAAGGAACGCTATTTTAAAATCTAACCTAGGTTGTAGGTATCCAATGGTGTTGTTTGAGTGAACATCAATAAAACAAAAAAAGCTTTCAATGTGCATTGAAAGCTTTCTTATTTCAGCGGTCCGGACGGGACTCGAACCCGCGACCCCATGCGTGACAGGCATGTATTCTAACCAGCTGAACTACCGGACCGTTTTTTACTATTTTTTGGCGGTCTGGACGGGACTCGAACCCGCGACCCCATGCGTGACAGGCATGTATTCTAACCAGCTGAACTACCAGACCGAAAAATGTAAAGTTATATTTAAAATTGGCGGTCCGGACGGGACTCGAACCCGCGACCCCATGCGTGACAGGCATGTATTCTAACCAGCTGAACTACCGGACCAAATTTTAAATGTTGTTAAAGAACTGTTTTGAGGTTACCTCTTTTTAGCGGTCTGGACGGGACTCGAACCCGCGACCCCATGCGTGACAGGCATGTATTCTAACCAGCTGAACTACCAGACCATTTACCTTCTCTCTTGAAGGTGTGCAAATATAGCGTTTATTTCTTTATTTGCTAATATTTTTTTAAAAAATCTAGTCTACAGCGCCGTCTTTCATCTTTTCTGCATTCTCAGCAAATTGCAATGCATCGATAATTGGTTGAATATCACCATCCAAAATAGCAGGTAAATTGTAGGTGGTCATACCAATTCGGTGTTCTGTAAATCTTCCTTGTGGGTAGTTATACGTACGGATTTTTGCCGAGCGGTCACCTGTCGATACTAGAGTTTTTCTCTTAGCAGCGATATCACCGTTCTTTTTGTTCAATTCAATCTCGTAAAGTTTTGTACGAAGCATCTCCATCGCCAATTCGCGGTTAGCAAGTTGAGAACGTTCTACCTGACAAACCACGACAATTCCTGATGGTTTATGTGTCAATTGTACTTTTGTTTCAACCTTATTGACGTTTTGACCTCCGGCACCACCAGAACGAGAAGTTTGTAATTCAACATCGCCAGGATTAATTTCAACATCGACTTCCTCTGCTTCTGGAAGCACAGCAACAGATGCTGCAGAAGTATGGACACGACCCTGAGTTTCTGTATCTGGGACACGCTGTACTCGGTGTACACCCGATTCATATTTCAATTGTCCGTAGGTATCTTCACCGATTACTTTTAAGATCACCTCTTTATATCCACCAGAAGTTCCTTCTGTTACATCCATCACCTCAACTCTCCAGCCTTTGGTCTCAAAGAAACGGGTATACATACGGTATAAATCACCTGCAAATAGGGCAGCTTCATCACCTCCAGTACCACCACGAATCTCCAATATAGCATTCTTGTCATCTTCTGGATCCTTGGGAACTAACATCATGCGGATCTCGTCTTCTTTCTCTTCTTTCGTACTCAATAAGATATCAAGCTCTTCTTTCGCCATCTCACGAAGCTCTTGATCTTTCTCATTGCTGATGATATTTTTATTTGTTTCGATGTTGCTGACCATATTTCTGTAAATATGGTATTGGTCTACAATTTTGCCTAAATCTTTGTACTCTTTATTTAATTTAGCAAAACGCTTCATATCTTTGATGGTATCTGGATTGCTTAATTCAGCCTCCACTTCTTCCCATCTTTCTTTTATAGCTTGTAATTTTTCTAGCATAATTCAAATAATTCAAATCCTGCTATAATAGCAGGAGCTTTTGAGCTTACAAAAGTAAAGAAATTTTGTCGCTTTTATAACAGTTCTTGTGCTTAATGTGAAGAAACTGCTTTAAGACCTATAATGGAAGCAATAAGTGTGAAAATGAAGAATATGCGCCAGAAATCTGCACTTTCTTTGAAGAAAAATATACCAATTAATACCGTGCCCACAGCACCGATTCCTGTCCATACGGCATAAGCTGTACCCAACGGTAATGTTTGTGTCGCTTTGATCAATAATCCCATACTCGCAAAAAGAGAGATAACAAACCCAAGATACCAAAGATACATTTCAGCACCCTCACTTTGTTTCGCTTTTCCTAGACAAGAGGTAAATCCGATTTCGAATAACCCTCCTAAAATTAGTAATATCCAATTCATATCTTGATGTATTTGTTTCCACAAAGATGATTAGAAATAGCTGGATTATTTTTTACATATGTTAAAAAATTAACGAATGGAAGCACGTATGCGACTCAAGGTAACCTGAGAAATTCCTAGGTAAGAAGCGATATAGCCTAATTTGATGCGGTTGATATAAGTTGGGTATTTCGCAAGGAGATCCATATATCTGGTTTGGGCAGAGTTGAATAGCTTAGACATCGCACGTTGTTCGATTTTGATGAATTCGTACTCTGCGATCTTTCTGCCCAGATTGGCAATCCGAATATTTTCTTCGTACAACTTAAAAAGAGCAGTAGGGTTTATTTTAAATAAAATAGCGTCTTCCAAAATGGAAATATTTTCATACCCAGGTTGATTACGCGAATAGGTATTGATGGACATCAACATACTGCCAGCATCGTTAAAATCTAATGTAATTTCTCGATCAGGCACTTCGTAATATATTCTCGCCAATCCAGACGACAAAAGGTAGATGTCGTGTTGCAGTTTATCTTGTTGGATAATAATGGTATTTCTAGGGATGTGGACGACTGTGGTGATCGCCTCAATAGCAGCGATATCACTTTCCGCTAATGGATAATAGTTCAAAAGGCACTCCCGTAGGCTTTTGCTTATTTCACCCATTTTTCAAGCACAAGTTCTTGACCGTTCCAAACCGCATAGGTGTGATAATTAATCCATTCTCCGAGGTTTATCACACGACTTTGATCCGAAAGTTTCCTATCATAGGGGAGATGGCGATGGCCGAAAATATAAAAATCATGGTGGGTTTTCGCTTCCATCTCTTTTGCGTAGCCAATTAACCATTCTTTATCCTCACCTAAGAATTGCTCATCTGCATTATTGGCAAGGCGACTATGTTTCGACCAACGCGTAGCGATACCAATCCCTAAATTGGGATGTAAACGTGCAAAAAGCCATTGACAAGTTTTGCTGCGGAAGATTTTCTTGAGTAGCTTATACTTCCGATCTCCTATACCTAATCCATCTCCATGATGCAAATAGAAAGTTTTATTATCGCGTTCGATAATGAATTCATCATCAACAATCGTGGCTTGAAGTTCCTCTTTTAAGTAACTGAACATCCACATGTCATGATTGCCCTTGAATACGGTGAGTTTAATACCAGCATCCACTAATTCAGCTAATTTTCCTAAAAATCGAATATATCCTTTCGGGACAACGGTGCTGTATTCAAACCAAAAATCAAAAATATCACCTACTAAATAGAGTTCGGAAGCATCGTGCTTGATATGGTCAAGCCAAGAGATAATGAGACGCTCTCTTTCTTTGGACTTCTCTAAAGGATAAGATCCTAAATGAAAATCCGAAGCGAAATAGATATTTTTTGCTGTTGACATGTGCTCAAAACTACCTAAATCACTTCGGATTTCAAATTTATTCGTTCGAGTCTTTTTTATTTGGGACTCATGATTGTTCTACAACTAAGGGTTTTTCTTAAGCGATGCAATTAAAGAGGCGAGATGTTCTTTCGCTTCCGAATCCACAGATTCAATCGCTTGATTCAATTTCGCTGGAGCTAATTTTTTGATTGCAAGTAGAGACGCACTGATGACTGCATATGACTGTTCTTTCAAACCTTTCTCAATGATCGACAAATTCTTTTGATCACGACTATTCCCTAAAGCAAAGATGGCAGAAGCACGTACCTTTGTTTTTGGATCTTGTTGTGCGATTGCAATAATTTTAGACTCGACCAATTTTTTTAGAGCAGGATCATTTAAATCCAATCCTTGTATCGCAATAGCCCGAAGATCCTCTTCCTTATCATCTAGAGCTGCTATTAAGATTTTGGTTGTTTCAACGTTCTTATTATATAAAGCATAACCAATTGCTTTGCTTCGATTAAAATAAGTAGGTACATTTTTATATTGATAACTATAATCTGCTTGTGTTTTATTGTCACGAACTTCACCTACTAATATTTTAGCGGGATCAAAATCGATGAAATCAGGCTTTTGAGCAAAAGGGAAAGTAAATTCTTGCGCACGTTGATTCATAACAATAGACCTTGTCTCTTTCCCATTTGCGGTATAGAAATCAATATTTAGCGGTAACGTGAAGGTTTGTACGGTACTATCTTGAATTTGTTTAATGGCTAATTTCTGAATACCATTTTCATAGGTATATTGAATGTCCAATATGGGATGTCCACCTTGATAATACCATTGATTGAAATAAGGATTCCAGTCTTTTCCTGTCACTTCTTCCATCGCCAACCGAAGTTGGTGTGTCTCTCCAGCCTTATGGGCATTGTCTGTTAAATATTTTTGTAATGATTTATAGAAAGCAGTATCTCCCATTTGATTTTTTAACGCATACAGAATAATAGAACCCTTTGAGTACGAAATATTATCAAACATATCCTCTTTATCATTATAATAAAAGCGAGCTAAGGTTGGGCTTTGTCCATTTTTAGTCGATCTTAAATAGCTTTGAAGCTTTTCGAAACGAGATTTATCTTCTTTGTCCTGACCGCCATCATGACCGCGCCAGATGACTTCTCCAAATGTGGCAAAAGATTCATTCATCGTCAGATTTGACCATGATTCAGCAGTCACCAAATCACCAAACCATTGATGGAATAACTCATGTGCAATAGTCCCTTCCTGGTTATCATCAAGCAATTCACGTGTCGTTTTTTGAACAGATTCACCATGTAGGGTCGCAGTTGTATTTTCCATCGCTCCGGACACATAGTCACGAGCCACCACTTGTGCATATTTATTCCATGGATACTCGACACCTAAAACTTGGCTGTAGTACGCCATCATATCTGGTGTTTTTCCAAAGATTTGCTTTGCAAATGGGGCATATTTAGGCTCTAGATAATAATCTACAGGAATAGATTTATATTGATCTTTAAAAATTTTAAAATCACCAACAGCCATCATAAACAAATAAGGAGAATGCGCTTGGGTCATTTTCCAGGTATCTGTTCTCGTGCCATCTGCATTTTTCTGTTGATTAGTCAATGCACCATTGGAGAGCGTTGTATACTGATCCTTTACGGTTATTGAAATTTCAGATGTTGTTTTCTGACTAGGCTTATCTATCGTAGGAAACCAGACCGAAGAGGCTTCTGTCTCTCCCTGTGTCCATATTTGAATAGGTTTGTTAGGATCTTTTCCATCTGGATTGATAAAGTACAATCCCTTGGCATCCGTAATAGCAGCACTTCCTTTTGCTTTTAGCTCATCAGGTTTTGCCGTGTAGGCAATGTAAATGGTATAGGAATCTGTCGATTGAAATGTCTTTCCTAAATGAATCAACAGCGATTCACTATCGTATTCATATTTTAAAGCTGTTTTCTGTTTATCATTTTGCAAAGAAACTTCCTTGATATCCATTCCTTTTGCATCAAGGCGTAAAGAGTCTGTGGGATAAAAATGCGGTTTTAATGTCACCCATTCTTGCCCATAGAGGTAACGTTTGACATAATCAAACTTAACATCCAATTTCGTATGAATCAGATCATTGACTTTGGTTTCTGTAACACGGTATTGCTTAATGGGTAATAGCGGGTTAGTTTGTGCGAGAGAAGCAGTGAAGCTCATACTAGCCAAAACACCCAAAGTGAAAAATATTTTATGAATCATACGATTTTAGTTTATGCGGATGCAAAATGCGATATTTTCTGTATTAAACGAATTTTTGATTGTAAAAAGTTTTGTACAATCTAATAAATTAAGAGAACGAGAAACAAATTTAATTTTGTTAATTTTGTTTATAACCTTATTTGACAAAATATGAATAAAAAACTGAGTTTAATTTTAACCGTAATTGCAATGTCAGCCATACAGCAAGGGAATGCCCAAGGAATGAAATATCCAGATACAAAGAAGGATCAAGTCGTTGATGAGTATTTTGGAGAATCAGTTCCCGATCCATACCGTTGGTTAGAGGATGATTTAGCAACAGAAACAAAGGATTGGGTTGTTGCGCAAAATAAATTGACTTTTGATTATTTAGCACAGATTCCTTATCGTGATCAATTGAAAAAGCAATTGACAGATATCTGGAATTACGAAAAAGTAGGTACTCCATTTGTTGAAGGTGATTATACCTATTTTTATAAAAATGATGGTTTACAACAACATGCTGTTTTGTATAGAAAAGCAACGAAAAGTGGAAAGGAGGAAGTATTCTTAGATCCCAATACATTCTCTAAAGATGGATCAACCTCTTTATCTGATGTGAGTTTTTCTAAAGACGGGAGTTTAATGGCTTATTCGATTTCCGAAGGCGGTTCAGACTGGAGAAAAGTCATTGTTTTGAATACCGCAGATAAGAAGCAAATTGGTGAAACCCTTATTGACATTAAATTCTCAGGTATCGCTTGGAAAGGAAACACCGGATTTTATTATTCAAGCTACGATAAACCAAAAGGTTCAGAGCTGTCTGAAAAAACAGATCAACATAAGGTATATTTTCATCAATTAGGTACTAAGCAAACGACAGACAAAATGATTTTTGGAGGGACGGAAGTACCTCGTCGTTATATTGGTGCATCTTTGACAGATGATGAACGGTTTTTAGTTATTTCTGCTGCAAATACCACAACAGGTAATGAATTATATATACAAGACTTGTCTAAGCCAGGAAGTAAAATCGTCAATATTTTAAGTGGTTTTGAAAGCAGTACATACATTGTGGATAATGATGGCGAAACTTTTTATCTGCAGACCAATTTAAATGCCCCGAACAATAGACTGGTAAAAACAAATATTCTTCACCCTGAGGCTAAAAACTGGGTGAATGTGATTCCTGAGACAGAAAATGTTTTAGCAATTTCTACTGGTGGAGGTTATTTATTCGCCAATTACTTAAAGGATGCTATTTCTGTGATTGAACAATATGATTTTACAGGTAAAAAGATTCGTGAAATTAAATTACCAGGAATCGGTACTGCTGCAGGGTTTTCAGGAAAGAAAAAAGAGAAAACCATTTATTACGGTTTTTCAAACTATATCACACCATCTACAAGTTTCAAATTTAATGTAGATAATGGTCAATCTGAGGTTTATATTAAACCAAAAGTAAAGTTCAATCCTGATGATTTTGAATCAAAACAAGTGTTTTATACCTCAAAAGATGGTACAAAGGTACCAATGATCATCACCTACAAGAAAGGACTTAAACTAGATGGTAAAAACCCTACGATCGTCTATGGCTATGGTGGTTTTAATATCAGCCTAACCCCTGGATTTAGTGTGTCGACAGCCAATTGGATTCAAAATGGAGGTGTATATGCTGTTGCAAATTTAAGAGGTGGAGGTGAATATGGACAAAAATGGCATGATGGCGGTCGTAAATTCAATAAATTGAACGTATTTAATGATTTCATCGCAGCTGCTGAGTATTTACAAACCAATGGGTACACTTCACCAGACTATACCGCTTTGTCGGGAGGTTCTAATGGTGGATTGTTAGTGGGTGCAACGATTACGTTAAACCCTGCTATTGCAAAAGTAGCCTTACCTGCAGTAGGTGTATTGGATATGTTGCGTTACCACACCTTTACTGCTGGAGCCGGTTGGGGATATGACTATGGAACAGCAAATGATAGCAAAGAAATGTTTGATTATTTGAAAGCATATTCACCTGTACATAATGTTAAGGCTGGTGTGTGCTATCCTGCAACGCTCGTAACAACAGGAGATCATGATGATCGCGTAGTACCTGCGCATTCGTATAAGTTCGCCGCAGAGCTTCAGGCAAAACAAAACTGTGAGCGCCCAGTTCTCATTCGGATTGAGACTAAAGCAGGACATGGTGCTGGTCGATCTACAGAAGTTGTTATCAATGAGACAGCCGATAAATTTGCTTTTACACTTTGGAATATGGGCATAAAGACATTAAAATAATTATCATTTGAAAGTAAATCCACTCCCAAAAAGAGTGGATTTTTTATAGAAAGACTTATTTTTACTTAAAACAAAGATATAATGAGTACAAAAGCATATGCTGCCTTTTCGAAGTCAGAAGATTTAAGAGCACATGAGATCCAACGTCGGGATCTAGATGATAAGGATGTGTTTATTGATATTGAATATTGTGGTGTTTGCCATAGTGATATTCATACCGCGAGAGCAGAATGGGGAGAACCTCATTATCCAGTAGTGCCAGGACATGAAATTATCGGTCGCGTGTTAGCCATAGGAGCGAAGGTGACCAAATACAAAGTAGGCGATCTGGTAGGAGTCGGCTGTATGGTTGAATCCTGTAAGCATTGCCATTCTTGTGATGAAGGCTTAGAGCAATATTGTGAAAATGGATTGATTGGAACCTATAATAGTGCGAACTCGAAATACGGAGGTGTTACCTATGGTGGATATTCTGAAAATATTGTAGTAGAAGAAGATTTCGTGCTGCGTATACCCACTAATATTGACATAAAAGCAACAGCACCTTTATTGTGTGCAGGTATCACAACTTGGTCTCCATTACGCCATTGGAATGTAAAAGCTGGCGATAAAGTAGGTGTTATTGGTCTGGGTGGATTAGGACATATGGGCGTGAAATTTGCTAAAGCAATGGGTGCTCATGTGGTCATGATTACAACATCAGCAGAAAAAGGAGAAGACGCGAAAAAGTTAGGAGCAGATGAAGTGTTACTTTCTAAAGATCCAGAACAACTCGCGAAACACAATAATACATTTGATTTTCTGTTGAATACGATTCCAGTAGGACATGATGTTAATCCATATTTGAACCTATTGAAATTGGATAAAACGATGTGTATTGTAGGAGCTGTAGAACCTTTACCAGGCGTACATGGAGGTTTGTTGATCATGAAGCGTCGTCACTTAGCTGGATCACTTATTGGAGGTATCAAAGAAACACAAGAGATGTTGGATTTCTGCGGAGAGCATAACATTGTTTCTGATGTTGAAGTGATCGATATCCAAGACATCAATACAGCCTATGAGCGTATGATTAAGTCGGATGTAAAATATCGATTTGTTATTGATATCAAATCTTTGAAAAAATAGTATCCATAGTTATAAAACAAAGCGGCTGAAAATTTCTAATTTTCAGCCGCTTTGTTTTATCGTTCAATCGCGAACCCTCATCATTTGTTTATTGCCAAGTAGGAAGGTCACTCTTCATTTTAGTAAGCGTATCTTGATAATTACCTTGTTCGCCTTCCATAGCTAGCGATAACGCTTGTTCTTGCCACTTGATCGCATTCACTTTATCTCCTTTTTTATATAATAAATTAGCATAGGTGTCTAGATAAGCACTTCTCGTATCTTGTTCAACTGCTTTTTTACTCCATTTTAAAGCCGCATTGAGACAAGCAGCATCATTACACTTTTCAAAAATTTCCCACGCATAACTATTTAATTGATTCGAAGTTAAATCTTCAGAAGTTAAATAGTTTTCAATGATAGCAGTGAAAGCAGGCCAATTATGGGATTGCATATAATATTGTGCTTTCATAATCTTAAATATCGGCTCAAAATTGATATTGCTATATTTTTGGCTTACCTCCGTTTTTAAAGATTCCCAATTAGGTTCTGTATTAAAGTCGATTTTCTTTCCTAATACTTCATTGACAGCAACAGAAGCAACAACACGGTTAGCTTCCCCATTTTTACCTAATAAGGCATCAATTTTTTCAGGCTGATTACGCAATAATTCAAAAGCCTTCGATTTCGTTGTACGTGTATTTGTTATTAAATAGGTTGCACATTCTTTAGTTAGATCCTCAGGCCTTGTATGAGAAAGAATAATATCTTCAACTTTGATCACAGTAGCCTCATCGTAAGCCGTATTTGCCGCTTTTACCATACGATGTGCTAAAGGTAAATCGGTTGGATTATTTTCAAAAGTCTTTAGCAGTGTATAATATTGTGTTTCTGGATTTAAAGCCTCTTTTGCGCGTGCTATAAATTCGTCCGCTTCTCCACCACCCACCATGCGGTGAACAAGCTCTCCCTGTGGACTGAATACTAAAAAGGTTGGATATGCTACGATGTTATAATCTTTAGCAAAGCGCTCGGCTTCATTGTACCAACTTTTCACCCCTTCATTATCTTTGTCTGTTTTATCCATTTGGATTTTTGTACTCACAAATTGAGCGTTGAAGAAATCACCAACTTTTTGTTGAGGAAATACAGTTGATGACATATATTTGCAAGGACCACACCAAGTCGTAAAGACATCAACAAAAATATATTTGTTTTCTTTCTTCGCCTTTTCTTTAATTTGATTCCAGTCCAGTCCCTGCTCAAATGTTATTCCTTTTTCTTGCCCTATAGCGATAAAGGGTAAAATAAGGAGGAATAAAAATATCTTTTTCATAACCAAGTATTAAATAAAGTTTTTAATTGGATTTCCCTTGTCTACTAAAGTTATGTAATAAAATTGTAAAAAAATAGGTTACAGAAATTTATTTCTGTAACCTATTCGTTAATCATTATTTATGTGCGATTAGATCTTCAATTTAGACTTTAAATCTTTTTGAATACCATCTTTATGTACTAACAAAGAAGTTGTTTTGTAACGAACAAATTCTTTAGTTACATATAAATACCCTTTATAATCGTTAGATACTCCCCAAGAGTTTTTAACGATATAGTATTCTTTACCATTTTGATCTTTTACTAAACCAACAATGTGCATACCATGATCATCAGTTGTTTGGTAGTTATCAAAAGCCTTTTGTCTTTCTTCAGCGGTAATTTTAGCTTCTGGTTTTGGACCTACAAACATTTCTTGTTGTTCTTTTGGAGTCATTTCCTCAAAAGGTTTTGTCGGCACATAAGCCACACCATTTTTCCAGCTAAAACTTTTTTCAGATACATCGGTCGCCCAAGCAACAG
Source organism: Sphingobacterium sp. SRCM116780 (assembly GCF_021442025.1). Taxonomy (NCBI): domain Bacteria; kingdom Pseudomonadati; phylum Bacteroidota; class Sphingobacteriia; order Sphingobacteriales; family Sphingobacteriaceae; genus Sphingobacterium; species Sphingobacterium sp. SRCM116780. Next base: position 3,188,245 of record NZ_CP090446.1, on the reverse strand, counting down.
TAAATCCTTTATTTAAAGCGTTGTCAATAATATCAGTCAAATCATTGATTTGTACATTATAGAAATTATCAAACGACCAGTTGTCAGGGATCAATAGCACGAATTTGTTGTAATAAGGGTGATCCGTTACAGAAGCAATCGGTACATAATCGTCTGGATTGATACCAATCACTTGATCCGCAAAAGTACGTGGTGTATAGCTTTTACCTTTGTATTGGAAGTTCGCAGGAACATCTCCTAAATAAGCATCCATTGCAGCAGCATATGCTTTTTCCCAATTTGGAGTTAACGTTTTGCTCTTCGTAAAAGAAGCTAACATGCCATCCAACATCGTAGTCATCTCACCAAAGTTATTTTTATCTGATCCATAATGTAAACCAGTATATTCTGTTTGTGGTAATGCCCCGTATTTACGGAAAGCATTTAATACATCATGAAATTGACCACCTTCACCTAAAGATAAACCACCATGTAAACGAACATAGTTTTTAGCTTTATCTAAATACGTATTACGAGCGGAGTAAATTTGTGAAATTTCAACAGGTTCTTTTCCCATTCTAATCATTTCTGATTCTAAAAAAGAATTCCCAGAGTATGACCAACATGTACCCGAAGAACCTTGGTTTTTGATGGAAGTATTTTTTAAATTGATAACCTCAGTAAATGTGAAGCCATCTTTACTGTTATCGTTTTGATTTGTTTTTAAGGCGTTGATTAAATTATCCTGTGCCTGTGATACTTGTAAAGAAGCAACAAATAATGATGCTGCTAATACCAGTGACTTATTCCAATTCATTTGCTAAAAAATTAATGATTTTATGTTGCTAAATTAAAAATAAATTTAATTAACATCGTGCTAAACTTAATATTTGATTGTAATAAAATTGTGCATATACAAAAACGGGGCTTTTAAGCCCCGTTTGTTAATTTTCTAAGTTTAGATCTTCCTTTTTTGGAAACATTAAAGATGCGATAACGCTAATTGCTAATATGCTGACGATGACAATCAATGAATGTGACGTCGAGAATCCAAATTCCACTAACCAATGGTGTAATAACATTTTCAAACCTATGAAAATCAATAAAAAGGCTAATCCAACTTTTAAATAGTGGAATTTGTGAATAATATTGACCAATAAGAAGAACATCGAACGTAAACCCAGTATCGCAAAGATGTTTGAGAAAAATACGATATAAGCATCTTTCGTTACAGAGAAGATCGCAGGAATTGAATCTACAGCAAAGATTAAATCTGTAAATTCAATTACTAATAGTACCAAAAATAAAGGAGTCATATATTTGACGCCATTTTCAATGTGGAAGAAATGTCCTCCATCTAATTTTGGCGTCACTTTAAAGTATTTAGAGGCAAATTTTACAACAGGGTGATTCTGTGGATCTACTTCTTCTTCGTGATTTCTATTGATAAACATTTTTACTCCTGTAATCAATAAAAACCCACCAAAGATGTACAGAATCCATCCAAATTTAGTAATCAGCGCAGCACCTAAGAAAATGAAAATAAAACGCATCAAAACAGCACCAATTACTCCCCATACCAATACTTTATGGTAGTAACGCTCTGGAATGCCAAAAGAAGAAAATAATAGCACCATGACGAAGATATTATCGACGGATAAGGCATACTCAACGACATAACCTGTAATAAATTCCAAAGCGAGGTTATTGTTGTATAAAGCGATACTTCCTTCAAGATCACCAGGAATTATTTTCACATCGTGTACATGTGCTTTAATGATTTGTTGTAAGTGATTTAAATCTTGAATATTATGTAATTCGTGTCCATAATGACGAAGGATCCAATAAAAACCTAACGCTAATAATACCCAAATAAGACTCATAATTGCGGCACTTTTCAGTGAGATATTTTTGTCTCCTTTTGCAAAAACGCCTAAATCTATGGCTAGCATTAAAATAATGAAGATTAAAAATCCTCCAAAAAACATAATTTCGTGACTCATTTCTATTTTTTTCTTTCAGTTGTAAATTTGACAAGTTCTAATAATCCTGTTTTATATTCGTTATCAGGAAATTCATCTAATATTTTAAACGCATCTTTTTGGTAATCTAACATTTTCTCTGTTGCATATTGCAACCCACCACTTTGTCTAACAAATGCAATGACTTCCGCTACTTTTTTGTTATCCTCACTATGGTTTTTTACGAGATTGATGATCCTTCTTTTTTCTGCTTTGTCGGTTTGACTTAAAGCATAAATAAGTGGTAATGTCATTTTTTTCTCCTTAATATCATTACCAAGTGGTTTACCTACATCGTCAAGACCGAAATCAAATAAATCATCTTTTATTTGAAATGCAATTCCTATTTTTTCACCAAATGTGTGCAATTTCTTTACTGTCTCTTCATTTGCTCCAGAAGAAGCAGCGCCACAGGCACAACATGAAGCGATCAATGAAGCTGTTTTTTGTCGAATAACCTCGAAATAGATCGATTCCTCAATATCCAGTTTTCTCGCTTTTTCAATCTGCAATAATTCCCCCTCACTCATTTGTTCCACTGCTTCTGATACTATTTTCAGTAAATGATAATCATGGTGTTTAACGGAAAGCAGTAAACCTTTGGAAAGTAAAAAATCGCCAACTAATACAGATACCTTATTTTTCCAAATGGCATTCACAGAAAAGAAACCTCTTCGTTCATTGGCATTGTCTACCACATCATCATGTACCAATGATGCGGTATGGAGTAATTCTACAAGAGACGCTCCTCGATAAGTTGATTCGTTGATACCATTACAGAGTCCTGCTGAAAAGAAAACAAACATCGGACGCATCTGTTTTCCTTTAGTTTTGACAATATAACCTGTAATACGGTCTAACAAAGGAATGGAGCTTTTCATTGAAGCTTTAAATTCAGTTTCAAAAGTTGCTAATTCCTTTATGATGGGGCGTTGTATATCTTTTAATTTTAGCATGGAAGATGGTTGAAAACCACTATTATCTTCTTAAAATGTCTATAAATATAAGAAATAGATTATAATGAATCTATTGTGTCTTCTAGTTTGTGATACCATTCTTCTCCGTATTCGCGGATTAATGGATCTTTTAAGAATTTGTAAACAGGGACTTGTAATTCTTTGCCAAAAGTACAAGCATCTTTACAGATGTGCCATCGATCATAATGAAGGACATCAAATTCAGGGTAGTTCGTTGTGCGGATAGGGTATAGGTGACAGGAAATAGGTTTTTTCCAGTTGATATCACCTAATTCATAAGCCTTCTCTATCGCACATTTTGTGATTCCGTTTTCCCAAGTGACATAGGCACACTCTTTGTTGCCATCTACACACGGAGTGGTAAGATCACCATCCAGATCGATGACATGGGTGCCTTGTTGTTCTATCGCTTCTATACCTTTAGCTGTCATATAAGGTTTCACCTTTGGATATATTTCCGCAAGTATTCCCAGCTCATTTTGTTTCAATGGAGCGCCGGAATCCCCCTCTATACAACAAATGCCTTTGCATTTGGAAAGATTGCATACGAAGTCATTGTTGATCAAATCCTCGTGCACTAATACATTTCCTACTTCTATCATGATATTAATTATTTTGAATAGCTCACTCGTTGTCCGAGTTTATACTTCAAGCCATCGGCTTGGAGAAGCTCTAATGTGACAGATCCAATTAAAATGTCAACATTCGCTTTTACAGGAATACGATTCCCATCATTGGTTACCCAAAGATACAACTTACTATTCTTTTTGAAAATTCTACCTGGTTTGATTTCAGGACTAAATTTTAGGCATTGTAAAGATCCTAATTCTGTTTCAATGGTTTCGATACCAATATATTTTATTCCTAAAGTGGCGATTTCGTCATTTAAGAAATACGTTAATTTAAAAGATTGTCCCTCTTTTACGGATGACAAGTCTAAGTTTCTAGCAAAATAATAAGCAGATAGTAAATCAAATGTTTGAGAAACGGTACTTTTAAAATTACCTTTATTTCCACTTACCGCTTTATTTTTTTGATCAAAAGTTACCTTATCATTACGTCTATAGCCACCTTCTCTAATATTCTCCGTATAGTAATAAGGCAAATAACTTTTTCCATCAATGTAAGAGTTATATTCGTTTTTTACAGTATAAATGGCAAATGCACCAGCGGTTTTCCCTGTTGCATATAATCTAAATGCTGGAGTGCCTGATCCTGATTTGGTATCTGTGACTGTTAATAAACCTGTTGCTGCAGATAGAAACCCGTATTTCAATTTATATTGTAATTTTTCTCCACCTTTAAAAGCTGATTCTTTCAGGTGAGGAAGCTCTTGAGCAAATACTTGACTAAATAAACTGAATAATAATAGTGTTAAAGTGACTAGCTTTTTCATATACGTAAGAATACAAAAATAATTTTGGAAATACGAATGGAACTATTTCCGTTTAAATACAGGAACGGTAGAACACGGTTCGCCGTACATAATGCTTTTAGCAACTTTTGCTAATTGGAAGGAAAACTGTACAAAAGCAGATTCAGGTACTTTAATATCACCACAACCTTTTACAACTATCCGCTGATCTGTATATGGCGACATATCGACTTGAGCGATAGCCTGTGCAAATAATATGCGCTCTAATTCATCCAAATCACCAAACACAACAGTCGTCGCAAAAGGCTCTAATTTGGTTGCTAAAAGCATATAAGCCCATGTTTGTACAATAGCATCTGATGAACAAGTAATCGCTACATGTTTACCTGTATATTGAGACCAGTCATGTTCCTTGATAAAATCTCTAAAATCCTTCTCCTTTAAAATCAATCCATGAAAAAGATTATCCTTAATATCATATTGGACAAATTCACCAGTAGGTTTGAATTTAGCTAAATCGATGGTGATGATACCACTTTGAGCAACTTTATTAACAATGTCAGTTTGAATATCCATATCTAATAATAAAAAAGCCGGACGAGCTATCGTCCGGCTACAAAGTTAACTAAAAATATTCTAAAAGAATTTCACACGATTGTCAGTGATTTCCGCTTTATCTTGTAATGCTCTAAAAATCGACGCCCAAGCACGTTGCGTTTTACTCGCTAAAATTTGTTTTTTCTGTTCGTTTAAATCAGGAATTGCAGCAGGATTAACAAATGCATTAACCTGAACGGCAAAAATACCTTGTGTTCCTTCAATTGCTTTCGATGGTTTATTTGGTTGTAATCCAAATACAGTACCTACAACTTTGTTTTCTTGAGAAACACCTGGAATAACAGGGTTCGCCAATACAATATTTTCAACAGCTACAGGTGTTTTACCTAATTTTTGACCTACTTGAGCTAGAGAAGAAGCACCGCTTAAAGCTGCATTCATTTTCTCTTTCAGAAGTTTTGCTTTTACGGTATTCTTAACAGCAACTTCGATATCTTTTTTAATACTTTCCAATGGCACGATACCTTTAGGTTGCACATCCACTAGACGAGCTAAAATATAAGATTGCTCCGTTTCAAAAACGCGATCCGAGATATCACCTTTTTTCGCGTCGAAAGCCCATTTGATCAATTCTCTTGGTGCCTCGTTTCCATCTAATGTATTATCCATTGCTAATACACGACTAGCAGTAGTCGTTTTTAATCCTAACTTCTGAGCTTCTTGCGCAAAGTTTTGTGCAGTAGCAACCGTTAAGAATGCATTCGCTTTACTATGTGCATTGTTTAATGTTTCTTTACCGCTGATAATTGCTTTGTCGACAATGGCCGCTTTTACGTATTTCGTAGAACCAATTGAATTTTCAATTTTAATGATCTGAACACCATATTGAGATTCTACAATTTTGATATCGCCAGTTTTACTATTGAAAATAGCATCTTCAATAACGGCAGGCATACGTCCACGAGTCAAAGTACCAAGTTCACCACCATTTACTTTACTCGCTTCATCTGTGCTAAATTGAACAGCCAAAGTAGAGAATTTTTCTCCTTTAGCTAATAAACCTTTGATTGAATCCGCTTTTGCTAATGCCTTTTGAACACCACCTTCAGCAGTAGGGTTTAATAAGATATGGCTTGCTTTTACAGAATCAGGTCCCACAGTAGTTTGTACTACCTTAGCAATTTCAAGTGTACCATTCGATTCAAATGGACCAACAATACTTCCTGCAGGAGCGTTGAAAACAACAGAATCTAAAGCAGGGCTCAGTTGACCTTTCTTCACAAAAGCATAAGGATATTTGTTGTCTGAATTGATAGATGCAAATAACGAATCATTTGCAGCAGTTGCCAATTCTGTTTTTAACTTGTTGATCGTTTCTTTTGCAAAGTTGATATCTTTTGCTGTTGGACGAGCGTCTACGACAGCATACTCAATAGAGCGTGTTTCTTCTTGGTTTTTAAAGGAGTTTTTATGCTCATCGTAGTAGGCTTGATAATCAGCATCAGTAACTTTGATTTCATTATCTTTAACACTAGCATAATCCAACAACAAGTAATTGAAATTAGCCAATTTATTGCGTTGTTGATATTCATCATTAGCCTCTAAAGACGTAACATAAACACTATTGTTTAATAAACTTGAATATTTACTGTTTAAACGTTCTTCTTTTACAGCAGCTAACAACATTTCCCATTGTTGAGCAGCTTGTGCATTTCCAGATGTATTTACTTGAGAAATGAATGTTAACAATTGATTACGATCAAATTGTCCAGTTTGTGGGTTTGAAAAAGCTTGAACAATTTGATTGGAAGGATTTTTTCCTGTCACTAAATCATTTAATTCATTTTTACTTACATCTAAACCGATTTTTTCAATTTCACCTTTTAGGATTTCTTTTTGCAATAATTGATTCCATACCTGTTGAACAGCATATGATTTCATTTGAGGAGTCAAATTACCACCACCCATTTGTTGTTTAAACATCTCTGCTGTTTGATCAACTTGTTGATTGAATTCTTGATAATCAATTTTTTCTCCATTTATTTCTCCTACGCGATTTTGGTTTTTAGCCCAAAACGGAGTTCCAGATTTGACAACATCTCCTAATAAAAATGCTAGAATTGCGACAGCCATAGCTCCAGTTAAAATGTAACCAGCTCGGTTGCGCAAAAAGCTCATTAATCCCATAGTCTGTTTATTGTGTTTATATTGTTTAAATACTTAATATATCTTAATCCAAGCAATAGTATGCCTAAATGCGGTGCAAGATACAATTTTTATAAAAAAAAGAGTAATAATTTCTAATTAAGACAAACTTATTTACTTGAAATTTGTTTCGGACGGATTTTATTGCCCAAAAGTTGGGAACATGCTATTATCTTTTATAATCATGACACCAGTAGAATTTTGAATATTAATTTTCTTGAAGTCCTTATCAGAAGTAAAGGAAGAGCCTTGTAAATTCCCTCTATTGTCTTTGAAATAGGCGGTTATAGGTACTTGATTGTAGAAAGATTCTTTTCCTTCATCATACACGATTTCTTCTGTTTTGATGATTGATCCATCAGCCATGGTAACGATAACATTCTTTTTGAAGGTAGTCGTTTTGTTTGCTTCATGCTGAATGGCATAATCGGATGTGATTCTTTGTGTTTCCTTGACGTTTTTGTCGTAAAATATAATCTTTATACCCTTTGGAAATTCATATACCTGTGTACTATCATGTTTGATGCGCATTTCTGGGGCGCTCATTTCTGCTTTTACAATAGTGGAATCACTGTAAATAACCGTCACTTGGCGAGAAATATCCACCGCTTCTTCCTTTTTCATATTAGCGATCCGATCGACTTCTTTTAAATCGGGTTCACAAGCAGTAAAGAATATTGCCACTAATGCAAAGAGAAGCATTAGTGGCAATGTGTAAGCTTGTTTTGTGGCAATTGAATGGGTTGCCATATGTCGTTTACTATTAATCAATTTGACTTTTTCTAAACCAGCGGTCGTTCAATGTAAAACCAACATTCAAATTCACATATCGTTCTCTGATTAAATTATTGTTTAGCGTACCCATCTGTCCCAATTCAGCAGAAATATTCACTTTTGAAAAAGCACCTGAATAAGGGTTTCTTGCTAAAGGTAGACCAACACCAAAAGTAATTGCCATATCATTAATATCTTGTTTATTAATAAAATATTGCGTTTTGTTATAACGGAAACCTAAGCGGTAATCAACAAGCTTTGTATATTTAGACGATGTAGGATCAGGTGTGATTTGCCCACCAATAGCAAAACCATAATTTGTTTTCAGATTTTCTTCTCCCTTTCTCACTTGAAATTTAGACCAATCTGCATATTTAAATTCAGCACCTACCATCCAACGATTGGTTTTAGCAAATGTGATACCTATATTGTGTTTGAGTGGAAGATTTAAATCTCTTCTTACACGATCTGTACTAAATACCGTATCTAATGCAATGTTAGAATCTTCTTCTGTAACTGCTGGTTGTACACGAGTGGTATAAGACGTGGTCCGATCGTGAATGGTATTATTAAGTGATCCAGAATATCCTACTGTCAATGCGTACTCTTTATTGATGGGCTGATAGTATTGTGCTCCATAATCAAAACTTAATCCCTGAATTTCACGTTTGTCTTGTTGTTGAACATTCAACGCTCCGTAGTTGTAAGGGAATTCTGTTTTTCTAAAATCATTTAAAGTTCCAAATAGGTAAGCAATATTAGCTCCAACACTGATATTCTTCGTTACATTAACACCATAACCAAAATAAGCTTTTGTCAAACCACCTTCTCCAGTAAATACTTTTCTAAAATTGATAGAATCTAATTTTTGAACACTATTGGAATTGTATCCTAAATCAGAGTAAGGTAAAAGACCTAAACTAATACCTCCAGCTTTTTTCATAGGAAACGTCATGGTAATGTGGCTGAAAGCAAAATCAGCGGTATTATCTGTTTTACTGGTATTGCTTAATTGTGTAAAGTTACCATACAAGCCAGCATCGAAAGTACTAAACTGTGCTGCAGAATAAGAAGCAGGATTGCTTGGGTTTGTATTGTAAACGGAACCGAAATAACGAACTCCAGTTGATAATCCACCCATGGCACGTTGTTGAGGGAGTAAATCTTCACGCATTTGACCGAAGCCAAACTGTGAATAAGGAGATGCAGACGTCGATTTCTGCGCAAATGCTACCGACGAGCTGTATAATAAGCCTAAAGTCAATAACACTTGAGGTACTTTATTTGTAATGGAGCTTAAAAAGCGTTTCTGCATGATTATAGATTAAAGTTGCGAAACTAATATTTATATAAATAGTAATTTAAAGTTTTAAGTGTTTCAAAGATTCTAAAAATAGTCAAAAAAGATAGATATTATTGGTTAAAAATCTGTTCCAATTTATATTTTGCGATGATCTTATCAGCATACAAAACTATTTAATTTTTGCGACCTTGTAGAGTTGATTTTGTTAAAAAAGGTTAAACTCCTGATTGTTAAAATTTTAGAAAAACTGAAAGTACAAGATTGTTAAAATAATGATGACATAAACACTCTCAAAAATCCACTTTTTCTTTGCATGAGTAAAATAATACGCCATATAGATCGCCAATGGTGGGGCGCATAACAAAAAATGTGTTTCCGTAATTTGTTTGTTCCAGTAAAAAGAACCGAATGCAAAAATAAACATGAAAAACAAAAGCTGAAAAGATTTTCGAATATGGACGACACTCTTGAAAAAATTATCTTTCAGTACCAACAAAAATAGAATCAAGGTAAATAAGATTGGGATTAGAACAAAATAGTCATGCAGCTCCATGCTGATGGTACTTGGAAATTTGTTTGTCAATGGTAACCAGATTCCATAGAATTCTTTTATTCTTCCCAACCAGAGATAAATAACGGCAAGGATGAAATAGATAGTTGCAAAACCTAGTAAAGGGGTTATCCATTCTCTCCAATTGAACGGTCTAAAGATAATAAGACTTATCCAGAGCAGCAGAAACATGATAATAAAGGGAAAATAGATCAAGCTACCAATAGCTACGATCATCCCTAAATCAAACATTAAAGCTTTGATATCATGTCGATGATAGAGACTTAATAATTTACTAAGCATCCAAACGGATATAAAATTACAGATCAGAGCCGTTGAAATCACTAAAAAAGGTAAAAATAAGCTCGCTAATGTCAAATACATCAATGCAACAAGGAAGCTTGGTTTTCCCAATAAATTAAAATGACTGATGATCCTATTTAAAATCGTTGCCTGAATAATAGTAAGCGCCAAAGTGACAATCACATTCATTTGTGGTGAAAGTGTATGCATGCCATCTTTCCCTATTAAATTGCTTAAAGCGGGTTCAAATAGTATGGGCGTGAGTTGATCAGGCAAATGGATAAATACTCCAAAACATAAGAAAAATCCGATTAGAATTAAAAATATGACGTTAAAAGGAGTGTATTTCCTAAATTGACTGATAATCATGTTTGTCCTTTGCGAAGTGATTGCCTACAATAATACTATTAAATTCCGAATTAAAAGCTGTTAAAACCAACAATGCCATCATACTTGGATATGATAGCATTGTTGGAAATTTATTGTTTCCAATGCTATTTCTGTTCCTGTTTTTTCTCTAGTTTAGTTATTTTTCTATCCAGGATAAATAAATACCCGGCAACCCCTAAGAACAGAACTAACATCACCAAAACAACGACATATATTTTGCCTGAACTTCTTAGTCCAGTTGCCATATCTACATCACTTTGTGCAAATATATTTAATGTAGTCATTAAAATGAAAGCGATAGAAAGGGATAACTTTTTCATATTAATTATCAATAACTTTTTCAAAAAATTAATTAATTTCATTTTGCTTGTTTTCTATCAAGCGCATGCGATAACGTAAAGAGCACATCCATGTTCCCATTAAGATCCAACCAATGATGGCCGTATAAAATACGGGTCGCAACTGATTGTTCATATCCAAATTTCCGAAAGTAGAGTTACCACCATTACCTGGGTGCAATGAATCTGTTAATTTTGGAAGAATATAGAGCAATACAATCATGATCGGGAAGGCGAAAATATTATAAACAGCTGATATTTTTGCTCTTTTTTGCTCTTCTTCCAACGCATTTCTTAATACTAAATAAGCAAGATACATTAATGTTGCAATCGCTGATCCGTTTAATTTTGGATCATTCGGCCATGGATCTCCCCATGTAATATTTGCCCATAACATGCCTGTTGCTAAACCCATAAAACAGAATGTGATACCCGTATTCACTGCTTCTACAGCAATAAAGTCATATTCTTGTTTACCTGTATTGAGATATTTGATACTATATATAACAGAAATTAGATATAGGAAAATCATAGCAAACCACATCGGGACATGGAAATAAACATTTCTGATGGTTTCATGAAGAATAGGTAAGACAGGTACTGGTCCTAATAAACCAGCGATGATGACGAATGAAAGTAAGACTACTGCCAAAATTTTCCACCAACTTTTTCTCATTATTATGAATATTTTAAAACTTCAATTCTACGATTAATCACGCCAAAGGTAAGGAAATAACAACAAAGAAACAGTGATTGTAATGATATTAATTGCAAGTAAAACCACGATTTCATTGAGACTTTCTGCGCGATCCATCCCTAACATGGCATTTCGCGAAAGTTCAATCAACACAATCAGTAAAGGAATGATAACAGGGAAACTAAGAATAGCCATCAAGGTACTGTTGTTCCCGGCTTTTGACGTAATGCCAGATACCATAGTAAAAACAGAGGCAAAACTAATGCTTCCTAGTATAACAGCAAATAAATATAGACCTGGGTCACCCAATGGATTTTTAAAAATGACCGAATACGTTACATACGCAATAATCGCTAAAAAAGCCATTAAAAACATATTGTAAACTATCTTGGAAAGGATGATTGCTTTGGGGCTGACAATCGAATAGTAATAGAGTTGACGTTGTTGACTTTCTTGGATAAAGCTTTTATTAATTGCATTGACAGATGCGAAAAGCATGATAATCCAAAAAAGCGCATTCCATATCGTAGCATCTACAGATTTGAATGCTTGATAGCAAACAAACACTGTAGATATTACGTATAATAAAATGCTGTTAATGGCATATTTGGATCGCCATTCCAGGATGGCATCTTTATAGATTAAAGTTTTTACCTGTTGTAGTAAATTCATACAGCGCAAAGATACAAATGAAATGTAATACGCGGAATGAATCGTGCAACGACACTGTAAAATTTAAGAATGCTTATGCATTATCAACTTTATTTTTTGCAGTATCTACTGCCTCATCCACGTGGTTCGCTAATCTTTGTGCAGAACTATTTGTACTATTCAAGGCGTCTCTACCTACTTCCTTAGCCTTGTTTTTTAAAGATCCGAATTCGTCTACTGCTTTGTTTTTCAAAGCGTGTAACTCCTCAGAAGCTTGAGTAGCTAGTTTTCTCGCTCTCTTAGCCTCTCTTTTTGAAACATCTTTTAAAGAACGAGTAAGCTCCTTAATACCGTCATTAGCACGATTTAATTGTTTTTTACCATCGTCTGTACCCAACAAATACCATGTTGCAGCTCCTGCAGCCAGTCCTAATAACGCGAATGCTACTAATCCATTTTTATTTTTCATAACTCACAAATTTTATAAATTTCCTTTATATTCTATATTCAACTATAATACCAAAATAAACAGTTATATAGAAGAAAAGTTTTTAAGAGTAGTGAAAATTAACAATTTTTCACATTTGCACCTTTTGTTTTGATTGTAGCGAGTATAAATGGTGGTATAACCCACTTCCTTTACTCATCAGTTCAATATGATTGCCAGATTCAGATACAGTTCCGTTTTCAATGACGAGAATTTGATCAGAGTCTACAATAGTAGACAATCGATGCGCGATGATGATGGAGGTTCTTCCTTTCATGAGTTCTTCCAATGCCAACTGAACCAATCTTTCTGATTCCGAATCCAAAGACGATGTAGCTTCATCTAATATCAAGATCGCAGGATCTTTCAGTAGGGCACGTGCAATAGCGATACGTTGGCGCTGTCCCCCAGATAGTTTAACGCCTCTTTCTCCGACAAGGGTATCGTATCCTTCAGGGAAATTCATAATGAAGTCATGTGCATTCGCACGTCTCGACGCCATGACGATATCTTCAGCCTCAGCATCCAATTTACCATAAGCGATATTTTCACGAATGGTACCGCCAAATAAAAGTACATCTTGGGGAACAATAGCCACTTGGTTTCTAATATCGGATAATAAGTAGTCATCACTACTCATGCCATCATATAAGATTTCACCGGTATCCGGTTTGTAGAACTGGAGGATCAGAGATGCAATTGTCGATTTTCCGATTCCACTAGGTCCTACAATGGCTATTTTCTCTCCTGCTTTTGCATGGAAGGTAATTTCTTTCAGAATTTTGATATCAGGTCTGCTGGGGTAGGAGAAGGAGATGTTGTTGAAGGTTAAATCGCCGTGGAAATGTTTGCGAATTTCTTTTGAACTTTCATCAATGTTGATGTTTTCTGGCTCTTCCTGTAGAATTTCTAATACACGTTCACTAGCACCCAAGGCTCGCTGAATATTGGCATATAACTCTGGGAAACTGCCCATAGAACCTGCTACAAACATCGAATATAGAATATAAGTTGTCAGATCCCCAACAGACATTTCGCCTAAAAATACAAGTGTGGAGCCGTACCAGATAACCGCAATCACAGCACCGAAAATACAGAAGATAATAAAAGAAGCAAACGCACCTCGATAAGTAGCACCTTTGACAGCTAACTGAACGACAGCATCAAGCTGGTTCGAATATCTTCTTGTCTCGTAGTACTCATTCACAAAAGCTTTTACGTTGCTGATACCTTGTAATGTTTCTTGAACGATGGTATTGGAGGCCGCTAATTTATCTTGTGCCTGACGGGATAGATTACGGATGAACTTGCCAAAAACGATCGCCGTAACCACCAGAATAGGTAAGATACACAGATTCATTAAGGCCAGTTTTGGAGATACAAAAACCAATAAGGCTATCCCAAATCCTAAACTGATAAATTGCCTTAAAATCTCAGCCAATGTAGTGGTCATGGTATCTTGGATCTGAGCCAAATCTGCAGAAAGTCTACTGTTCAATTCTCCAACACGACGATTGGCAAAAAATTCCATGGGAAGGGATATCAATTTCTGGTAGGAATCGCGACGAATACAAGCCAATGACTTTTCCGCAATTTCTACAAATATTCGAATTCTAAAAAATGATAGAATAGAAGTGACGGTCAATATGGAAAAAGCTATTCCTCCAATTTTGAACACATCAGAAGGAAGCCAAGGATAAGTCTGCTTCCCTTCAGAAGCATCGATCATGGCACCTAAAAGTGCTGGGAAGGTTAGCATCGCCAAACTAGAAAGAGCTAAAAAAATCATCCCCATCAAAAATTTCATTCTAAATGGTTTTAGATATGAAAATATTTGAGAGGCTTTTTTAAATAATTCTTTATTAAGTTTCGGTTTTGGTAGTTCTTCTTCTTGTTTATTTCCGCTGTTAAATCCTCTTGCCATAACACCATCAATTTAATATTGAGATTTGCAAAAATAACGACTCTTCGTCAATCACTTATCATCCTTTAGTAAATTTTTGACTTCGAAATAGTAAAAATCCGAGAATTACGATCACAATCAATGCGATATATAAGAAAATATTACTGCTATGATCACTATTTTCTAATTTCCCAAGCTCCTTTTTCAAATTTTCATTTTCATTTTGAAGCTTATTAATCGTGCCCATATAGGCAGAAACCTGCTTGTCGTACTCATTGGCAAGATTTTGAAATTTCTGTTTCTCATCATCCTTGATATGAATCAACTTTTGAGTTTCTAAAAAAATATGATTGTCTGTGATGACGATGTTTTTTAAAATATCAATTGTTTTTTGCATATCACCTTTAGACTTGAACAATCCAAAAATGCCAGTTTTCTTTTCTAAGCTCACATCATACTCGCCGAATTTTACTTTTCTGTCCTCAATGAGTTTATTGACACGGACACGTTGCGCTTCAAAGGAAGTAGAATCTGTATTTTGAGCAGATGCAGGTATAGCTGTTAGTAAAAATAAGATGAAAGCAAATAGTTGTAATGACTTCATATAATCTTTTGTTAAATCCACGATAACATGAACAAATATAAAAAAAGTTTAAGAGTAGGTCGGGTTGTATCTAATTATGGAATTCTATTCTAATGATATGGGATTCATCATCAAATAAACCAAGCAGCTGACTTGCATTTGCTTTATTCATCGCGATTTCTAGAAAGTTACTGATCCCGAACAGACATAATTTCTCTCCCTCCGTCACTTCGTTATAATTCCAAGAAAGATTGGAGATTGTCTCATTTCTTTTAAAATACAACGTAAAACTTCTACCTTTTTGTACACGGTTGAATAACTCTTTGGAGATATTCGTGATGGCATTTCCAAAAGCATCGACGTAAACGACATTCCCTCGAATCGTATCACGATCAAAAATAGGTTGTAAAGTTACCTTTTCCACTGTATTATCAATGGCAACGCCGATTTCAGCTAATGCGCCACCTTTTGCAATATGACATGCTGATTTGGTTAGAATATCCGCTAAAGGAAAATGAAGATATCGAAGATCTTGAATTAGATTGAGTTCGAAGAGCTCTTGAGGTTTATCACCATTTAAAAGTAAACTGAAAATACCATTATCAGCGCCTACGAAGAAGTGATCATTGTATTTCATGGCAACATAACGGGAGCCTTCATGAAATAAGGTGTTGATACCAATAATATGTACGGTGTTTTTTGGAAAATAATGATAAGCATTGGCCAAAACAAAAGCTGCTCTTGGGATATTAAAAGCGGGTATTTCATGTGTAATATCAACAATACGAGCATCAGGAAGCTCCGATATCAAGCTACCCTTTAATGCTGCCTGATAGAAATCTTTATGTCCTAAATCTGTTGTTAATGTAATGACGTCCATTCGTTAATTATTTCCCTTAATATCCTAGTCAAATTCCCTCTTTGTTCTTAGGATTTGTGATGTTACTTTCAAAGTAATGAAAATTTTAATCCAAAAAAAAGAAAAGGTACGCAAAAGTACGCAATGTCTTTTGATAAAATTAAATAGAATCTTGGAATTCGAATATAGAATTCCTTCTTTGTTTTTTTTATCTTGATATCCATGGATATAAAATTAAAATTGCCTTGTTTTTTTTATTTTTATTCTACAATGTAATGTCAAAATTCATATTAATACTGTATTTTTGAATATTGGTTAGCAAGTCATCATATCTTGCCAACGCAGAAAGAAATTTACCTTAAATTGAATGATTTGAATGAATTACTAATTACATTAGAAGGTGTCAATCTAGCCATGCTTTGGGGAGCTCAAAATGAACATTTTGATTTCGTTAAAAAACAATATCCCAAATTGAAAATTGTGGCAAGAGGAAATGAAATGAGGGTGTTGGGAGATGACAATCAACTCACTATTTTTAAACAATCCTTTGAGGATGTTATCAGCCATTTAGAGAAGTACAACAAACTTTCGTTGATGGATTTAGAAAATCTACTGCATGCAAGTTCTGGCTCTGCTGCTCAAGAAGAAAAGATGTTAGCTGATAAAGCCGCAGCAATTGGCTCGGAGCCAATTGTATATGGACCCAATGGAATTGTTGTCCGTGCACGCACCCCCAATCAACGGAAAATGGTTGACAGCATCAATACAAGTGATATTCTTTTTGCTATTGGTCCAGCAGGTACAGGTAAAACATATACTGCAGTTGCTCTAGCTGTTCGAGCATTACGTAATAAGGAAATAAAACGTATTATTTTAACACGCCCAGCTGTTGAGGCTGGTGAAAATTTAGGTTTTCTTCCAGGTGATCTGAAAGAGAAAGTAGACCCATACCTGCGACCTTTATACGATGCTTTGGATGATATGATTCCAGTAGAAAAATTGAAAGGTTACTTAGAAAACAGAACGATTGAAGTTGCTCCATTGGCATTTATGCGTGGACGTACTTTAGATAACTGTTTTGTGATCTTAGATGAAGCGCAGAATGCAACAGATATGCAGTTGAAGATGTTTTTAACTCGGATGGGACCTACTGCAAAATTTATTGTGACAGGCGACATAACACAAATCGATTTGCCAAAGAAAAACCAATCTGGATTGGCGACAGCTATTCGTCTGTTAGATAATATTGAAGGCATTGATATTATTCATTTAAATGGCGCCGATGTTGTTCGTCACAAATTAGTGAAACGAATCTTGGAAGCCTACGGAGATATTTAATCGTAAATAATAAAATTGAGGTAGTGAGAAGCTACCCACTCATGATATGAACGCAATACAAGAAACAAATTTTAATTTCGAAAATCAAACCGCTTTTTATAGGGGTAAAGTACGTGATGTATATACCATTGCAAATGAATATTTAGCCATGGTCGCATCCGATCGTATTTCAGCATTTGATGTGGTTTTACCAAGACCTATCCCTTATAAAGGACAAGTTTTGAATCAGATTGCTGCTAAATTTCTGAAAGCAACCGAGGATATCTTACCAAACTGGGTTGTTTCTGTTCCAGATCCAAGCGTAACAATAGGAATGATGTGTGAACCATTTAAAGTAGAAATGGTGATTCGCGGTTATTTATCAGGTCATGCATGGAGAGAATATAGTATTGGTAAACGTGAGGTTTGTGGAGAAGCAATGCCTGATGGTTTAAAAGAAAACGCAAAATTACCAGAACCCATCATTACACCGACGACAAAAGCAGCAGTAGGGCACGATGAAGATATTTCAAGAGCAGCTATCTTGGCAAAAGGTATCGTAAGTGAAGAGGATTATGTACAATTGGAAAAATATACAAAAGCATTATTCCAACGCGGAACAGAAATCGCTGCCGAAAGAGGGTTGATTTTAGTGGATACGAAATATGAATTCGGAAAGAAAGACGGTAAAATTGTTTTAATTGATGAAATTCATACGCCAGATTCTTCGCGATATTTTTATGCGGAAGGATATGAAGAACGTCAAGCGAATGATGAACCGCAAAAACAGCTTTCGAAAGAATTTGTTCGTAAATGGTTAATTGAAAATGGATTTCAAGGAAAGGATGGACAACAAGTTCCAGAAATGACCGATGAAATAATAAAATCGATTTCTGAACGATATATCGAACTTTATGAGCATATTGTCGGTGAAGAATTTGTTTATCCAAATCAAGAAGATGTTTTGGCCCGTGTAGAACGCAACGTATCGACTGCTTTAAAAGAACTAAAATATTAATTGAAAGACCTGATTTATGAAATATACGATTGATAAACATGACCGCTATATTGTGATAGAACCTCTTTCTGATACTTTGGATGCAGAAAAGGCGGCTAAACTGAAAGGTGAATTTCTGTTGAGAAACACGGTTGGTCAACGTAATATTATTTTAGATCTTTCCAATGTGCGTAAGATAGATGAAAGCTGTCTTCGTTTAGCGATACTGGCCAACCGCCTTTGTGATGCTAGTGGAGGACTTTTTATTTTAGCAAATATAGATTCAGATGTTCTAGAGGTAATCGAAATGTCTCATTTCCATACCAATTTCACCATTGTGAATTCGATTAAAGATGCTGAAGATATAGTTTTTGCACATGAAATAGAAATGGATTATAGAGGGGAAAAAGAGAAATAATATGCGTTTTGAAGTTTTGATTTTAGGGAATAGTTCAGCAACCCCTATGTACGATAGACATCCCACAAGTCAAGTATTGAACTTCAATGAACAATTGTTTTTAATTGATTGTGGCGAAGGCACCCAGATGCAATTGAACCGCTATGGGATTAAAAGTAATAAAATCAGTCATATTTTTATTAGTCATTTGCATGGAGACCACTATCTTGGTTTAATCGGGTTATTGTCCTCCATGCATTTAATTGGACGCAAAAGCGATTTACATCTCTATGGGCCAATAGGTTTGGATGAAATATTAGCTGTTCAGTTTAAATATTCGGAGACTATGCTTCGATATAACTTAATCTTTCACGAAACTTCGGCAGAACGTCCAGAAGTTATCTTTGAAAACAGAACACTCAAAGTCAGCACTTTTCCACTGACACACCGTATTCCTTGTACTGGATTCCGATTTGATGAAGGACAGCGAGCACGAACCTTATTAATGGATGAAGTGGAAAAAGAAAACATTCCGGTAGCGTATTATCAGGTGCTTAAAAAAGGAATGGATTATATCGCTGATGATGGACGTGTTTTCAAAGCCGCAGACTTTACATTGCCAGCTCCGTTATCTAGGAGCTATGCCTACTGTTCAGACACCATTCGAACAGCATCTTACCTGCCTTACATTCAACAGGCGACTCTGCTATATCACGAATCTACTTTCCTGCATGATATGGTTGATCGAGCAAAAGAAACATTTCACACGACTTCTTTAGAAGCAGCTGAAATTGCAAAAGAAACAGCAGTAGGAAAGCTATTATTAGGACATTATTCTGCTCGATATAAAGATTTACAACCGCTGTTAGCAGAAGCGCAATCCGTTTTTCAGCATTCCATGTTGTCTCAGGAAGGAAAATGGTATACCGTTTAAGATTTTTTGTAAATTTTCTCGCTATAAAAAAACTTAGAGATAGGGGAGAGAACGATACTAACGAAGCACCCAAGAGTACTTGTTAAATAGTAGGATAACGAATAAATTTGCTCATATAGGCAATTATATTGTGTATCTAAGCAAATTTATCTAAGTTTACGCTTTAAAATTTAACAAATTAATGGACACTCCATTCAACTTAACGAAATTATTACGAGCAAACATTCAAAATCTCGTACCTTATTCTTCTGCAAGAGATGAATTCAAAGGGGAAGCATCAGTTTTAATAGATGCAAATGAAAACGCTTTTGGCTCTCCTTTAGCGCATAATTACAACCGATACCCAGATCCTCTTCAACATCAAGTTAAACATAAACTTTCGCAGATTAAAGGTGTTCCAGCAGCAAATATATTCTTAGGTAATGGAAGTGATGAAGCCATTGATATTTTATTCCGTGCATTTTGTCGCCCAGGAGTAGATAACGTGGTATTAGTACCGCCTACTTATGGTATGTACGAAGTGTCAGCAAATATTAATGATGTTGCCTATCGGAAGGTAAATTTAACAGCAACTTATCAATTGGATCTACCTGCTATTGCAGATGCAATTGATGAACATACCAAATTGATTTTTATCTGTTCACCAAATAATCCGACAGGCAATAGTATCAATCGTCAAGATATTGAGACGATCTTAAATAACTTTGAGGGTTTGGTCGTTGTGGATGAGGCGTATATTAATTTTTCGCAAACTAAATCATTCACACATGAATTGGTTGAATATCCAAACTTGGTTGTTTTACAAACGCTTTCTAAAGCATGGGGATTAGCCGCTTTACGTTTAGGAATGGCTTTTGCCAGTACTGAAATTATCGCCGTCTTCAACAAAATAAAACCACCTTACAATATCAATCAAGCAACACAAGACATCGTATTGGAAGCCTTGGAAAATATTGATCAAGTCAACTCATGGATTAAACAAACCGTTGAAGAACGTGAAAAGTTAGTGCAAGAATTGGATAAATTGGAAATGGTTCAACATATTACACCTTCTGATGCAAACTTTATCCTTGTGAAAATGAATGATCCACGAGGAGTTTACGAATACTTAGTTGGAAATGGTATTATCGTACGGGATCGTTCTAAAGTAGAATTATGTGAAGGATGTCTGCGTATTACAGTTGGTACTCCACAAGAGAATCAATTATTATTAGAAAAATTAACAACAATCAATAGCTAAAAAAATGCCTAATCAGCTTAAACGTGTATTATTCATCGACCGCGATGGTACTTTAATTTTGGAACCAGAAGATCAACAAATTGATTCTTTTGCGAAGTTGAAGTTTTACCCTGCAGCATTACAATATCTGCCACGTATTGCGAAAGAATTAGATTTCGATCTGGTATTAGTATCTAACCAAGACGGATTGGGAACAGATGCTCATCCAGAAGCCAACTTTTGGCCAGTCCATCAATTTATTATCGACACGTTTGCTGCTGAAGGCGTTGTTTTTTCTCAAGAACATATTGATCGTACATTTCCGCATGAAAATGCGGCAACACGTAAACCAGGTATCGGTATGCTGTTGGATTATTTTGATCCTTCAACATATAATTTAGCACAATCTTTTGTTATCGGAGATCGTGTCAATGATGTAAAATTAGCACAAAATTTAGGTGCCAAAGCCATCTGGTTGCGAAACAATGATGATTTGGGCGTATTAGAAAATGTACAAATAGATCCAGAAACCATTGCGCTAGAAACCTCCGATTGGAAATCCATTTATGAGTTTTTAAAATTGGGAACGCGTACAGGAGAACATCATCGGAAAACAAATGAAACGGATATCTATATCAAATTAAATTTGGATGGATCTGGGAAAGCTGATATTGATACAGGATTGCCATTTTTTGATCATATGTTAGATCAGATTGCACGTCATGGCGCAATTGATTTGACGGTGAAGGCAAAAGGAGATTTACATATCGACGAACATCATACGATTGAAGATACAGGTATCGCTTTAGGAGAAGTGTTTTTAAAAGTGTTAGGAGATAAACGCGGTATTGAACGTTATTCCTATACATTGCCAATGGACGATTGTTTAGCGCAAGTAGCTTTGGATTTTGGAGGTCGTAATTGGATCGTTTGGGATGCAGAATTTAAACGGGAGAAAATTGGTGATATGCCAACAGAAATGTTCTTCCATTTCTTTAAGTCATTCTCTGATGCTTCAAAATCGAACTTGAATATTAAAGCCGAAGGCGACAATGAACATCATAAAATAGAAGCAATATTTAAGGCATTCGCAAAATCAATAAAAAAGGCGGTTCGTCGGGACGCGGATAATATGCAACTGCCAAGTACGAAAGGGGTTTTGTAGAATTAGATTTGAGACAATAGATTTGAGATTGGAGACTGTGTATAGTTTACTATTTTGTAGATAGAAGCAGATAAGAAAATCAAGTCTCTCATGTCTAATATCTCAAATCTGATATCTCATATCTAAAAAAATATGATAGGAATTATAAATTACGGAGCTGGCAATATTTTTTCATTGACGGCAGCTTTGGATCGTGTTGGACTTACCTATGGGATGGTCAACAAAGTAAAAGATATCGATCAATATGACCGGATTATCATACCAGGTGTTGGACATGCAGGAGCTGCTATGGAAAAACTACGCGCTTCTGGATTGGCAGAATGTATTCATACCATTCAAAAACCTGTATTAGGGATTTGTGTGGGGATGCAATTGTTGACTGATTTTTCAGAAGAAGGACAGGCAGATTTATTAGCTATTATCCCATTAAAAACACTTCATTTTGATCAAAAAATTAAAGAGAAGGTTCCACATATGGGTTGGAACAGCATTTCGATCAGAAATGACAATCCATTATTCAGCAATATAGAAGATAATGCTTATTTTTACTTTGTGCACTCCTATTTCATTGAATATGATGAGGAATACACAGCAGCAAGCTGTACTTATGGAGTACAATTTTCGGCTGCCATCAGCAAAGGGAATGTCTATGGAGTACAATTTCACCCCGAGAAATCAGGGAAAGCAGGCGAGCAATTATTAGTGAATTTTTCAAAATTAAGTTAGAAATATAAAATATTTTACAATGTATATTATACCCGCTATTGACGTTTTAGATAAGAAAGTCGTTCGTTTGAGAGAAGGAAACTACAACGATGTGACCTCTTATGAAATCAGTTTAGAAGAGCAAATCGAGAAGTACCATGCGAATGGTACAGAATTGGTACATATCATTGATTTGAATGGAGCAAAAGGAGATTTTAGCAATCAAGAATATTTATTTGATATCATTCAGAAAACAGAGATGAAAATTCAATACGGTGGAGGTGTTCGTAGTATTGAGAAAGTCAAAGAATTGGTTGATGCAGGTATTTACCGTGTTATTGTCGGTACACAGGCCATCACAAATCCTTCATTTTTAGAAGAACTAAGCAGCTTGAATGAAGGCAAAGTAAAATATGCTGATCACATCATTATTGCTATTGATGTTTTAGATGAAGTGATTAAGTATTCCGGATGGTTAGAATCGTCACCGATTAAATTAATTGAATACATTGATAAATGTCTTGCTTTAGGATTCTTCCGTTTCTTATGTACTGACATTAGTAAAGATGGTAAATTAGGAGGTGCAGGAGTTGATTTATATAAGAAACTGCTCGATCATTCACCCATTATCAAATTAATCGGATCAGGAGGGATTAGCTCGATGGACGATATTCGCAATCTAAACGCATTAGGTACGATGGAATCTGTTGTTGTTGGAAAAGCTATTTATGAAAATAGAGTTTCTATTGAAGAAATTAAAGACTGGAATTTAAAATCCTTAATTAGCTTTTAAGGATGTTAGCAAAGCGGATAATTCCTTGTCTAGATGTCAAAGACGGACGAACAGTAAAAGGAGTCAACTTTGTTGATTTACGTGATGCTGGAGATCCTGTAGAATTGGCATGGCAATATTCCCAACAAGGGGCTGATGAATTGGTTTTTTTGGATATCGCTGCGACACATGAAGGCCGTAAAACGACTATTGACTTGGTGAAAGCAGTTGCCCGAGAAGTGAATATTCCATTTACAATAGGTGGTGGTATTAACGAAATGAAAGACGCTGAAGTTCTGTTGAACTCTGGAGCAGATAAAATTTCCATTAATTCAGCTGCGGTACGTAATCCGCAATTGATCAATGATCTTGCTGCAGCATTTGGAACTCAGTTTGTTGTTGTAGCTGTAGATACCCGCTATTTGGACGGACAAAACTTTGTTCATTTAAGTGGAGGACGTATCCAAACAGAAATAAAAACAGAAGACTGGGTGAGAGAGGCACAAGAAAGAGGAGCTGGTGAAATTCTGTTGACATCGATGGATCATGACGGAACGAAGAATGGTTTTGATAATGGCTTGTTGAAAAAAATCAATGATTCCATTACTATTCCGTTGATCGCATCGGGAGGAGCTGGTCAACAACAACATTTTGTTGATGTATTTCAACAAAGTAATGTGGATGCCGCTTTAGCAGCTTCTGTATTCCACTATGGTGAAATATTGATCCCAGAATTAAAAAATACATTACGCAGTAATGGTATTGTTGTACGTTAAACTTGCTTGCACAAGTAAGGCTAAATACCTAGTGCTAAATACTAACTACTAGTGATAACCTTTCTAGATTTAAGTGACCGCTGAAAGAGCGAATACTTAAACCAGTTAAGGATATAATTACTAAATACAAAGAATAGGTTGAGCCGTAGGCTTGCAGAAGCAAATCTAAATACTCAATACTAACTACTAAATACTAAAGATAGGTTGAGTCGTAGACTTGCACAAGCAAATCTAGCTACTAAATACTAGCTACTAAATACTATTAAAAAATGTTAGATTTTTCAAAAAGTGACGGACTTGTTCCTGTGATTGTGCAAGACGCTCAAACATTGGAAGTGTTGATGCTAGGCTACATGAATGAAGAAGCATGGCAAAAAACACAAGCTGAAAAGCGTGTTACTTTTTTCTCAAGAAGTAAAAATCGATTGTGGACAAAAGGCGAAGAAAGTGGAAACTTTTTAACCGTGGTGAGTGTACATATCGATTGTGATCAAGATACCGTATTGATTAAAGCTAAACCAGCGGGCCCTACTTGTCATACGGGTAGTCGTAGCTGTTTTAATACCACATACAATCAAAATTTCCTATTGGAGTTAGAGCGTATCATTAAACATCGTTACGAATTTCCTTCCGATGAATCTTACGTCAATCGTCTTCGTTCGAAAGGAATTAATAAAATAGCACAGAAAGTTGGTGAAGAAGCTGTTGAAACGGTCATTGCCGCATTGACGGAAACAGAGCACGATTTTATCAATGAGACATCAGATTTATTCTTCCACTTATTGGTACTCTTGCGAGAAAAAGGAATCACCTTAGAAACGATCGCTAAAAATTTAGAAAGTAGACATCAATAACATATCCTTAGTTTTCGATGACACAATAAAAATAGATTGCTGTATATTTGTATACGGCAATTTTTTTATGGATAAATTTGAGATCGAATTAGCAGCAACTTTAAATGGGCATCAGAACCCAATTTTTGCATTGGAAAATGGCTATTTTTCCAATACCTTCTTCTCAGGAGGCAATGATAAAGGTGTCGTAGAATGGGATTTAGAAAAGAAGGGATTCAAACGCATTCTTTGTGCAGTCAGTTCATCTATCTATGCCTTACATTTAATACCTAACACACCTTATTTAGCGATCGCACTGCGTGAAGGAAAAGTGATGATTGTCGATGTTGAAAATCAAAAACTGATCGCCAACTTGCATGTCTCCAACAAAGCTGTTTTTGCTTTGCAAACGATCCCTAATAAAAAAGAACTTGTCGCTGTAGGAGAGGACGGCATCGCGAGCGTTTGGTCGTTGACATCGTATGAAAAAGTACATGAATTCGCTATTTCATCCAATACGATCCGTACTGTTGCCTTATCTCATGATCAAAAGAACATTGTATTTGGAGATAAAAATGGAGATCTATTTCTATTCTCTGCCGAAGACTACCATTTTTTATTGGCAAATCAAAAACATACCATGCCCATTACAAGTCTGGTCTTCTCTAAAGATGATCGTTTGGTTTTTAGTGGAGCAAGAGATGCAGCCTTCAAAATATCGGATGTAGCATCATTGAAAGAACAGCATACCTTCACGCCACATATGTTTACCGTATATGGTATTTATCCGCATCCCATTTATCCCATAATGGCTACCGTAAGCCGCGATAAGTCATTCAAAATTTGGGAAGACAATACCTACTCGTTATTGAAAGCAGTAAGTCGGGATAAATTCTACGATTCACATACCTTATCCATTAACACCGGGATATGGTTGGCAGAAGGCAAGTACTTCTTAACCGCAGGAGATGATAAACTGATTAAGATATGGGAAATGAAGCTTCCTTAAGAGAGTAAACTAACAATTTCAGTTAAATATTTTTCATCAATTTCATCAAAAGCATTCAGTTCTGCACTATCCACATCCAAGATACCGACGATGGAATCTTGTTGATAAATAGGTATGACGATTTCCGATTTTGACAAAGAGCTACAGGCGATATGCCCTGGAAATTCATCGACATTAGGTACCACAATTGTTTTTGACTCTTTCCAAGCTGTACCACAGACACCTCTTCCATAGTTGATGCGTGTACAGGCAACAGGACCCTGAAATGGACCCAATACCAATTGCTCTCCCGCAACTAAATAAAAACCTACCCAAAAGAAATTGAACTGTTCTTTTAAAGCTGCTGCTACATTGGCCAAATTTGCAATTTGATTATCTTCTCCGGTAATTAATCCTTTAATTTGAGGAATTAATCCAACATATTGTTCCTCTTTTGTTCCTTTATGAATGCTTAAATCCTCTGCCATAAAAAAAATGCGCTATTATGCTGTTCAAAGTTAACAGAATAATAGCGCTTGAAATAGTAAAAAATATAAAATGTTGTTCTGATGATAATAATCTATTTTTCGTGATTACAATCTTTTTAGAGCTAATTTGATCATATCCTCAACAGAAAGATTCGAGTCTGCCTGCATGATGGTATTTAAGACCTTCTCAGAAGCCGATTTATTAAAACCTAACATGACTAAAGCCGATAGTGCTTCGTCTGGTAACGACTGCCCCATTGGTATTGTCGATAACGCATCCACTCCTTCTTTTTTCAATTTATCTTGAAGTTCCAGAATCAAGCGTTGCGCTGTTTTAGGACCTATCCCTTTTATTTTTTGGATTAGCACAACTTGCCCATTGACAATGGCCGATTGAATTTCTTCAGGTGTATTCGAGGAAAGAATCATGCGACCTGTATTGGGACCTATCCCAGATACAGATATCAGGTTTTCAAATAATTTTTTCTCTCCTTCTGTAGCAAAACCAAAAAGCGTATGTGCATCTTCCCTTACTTGAAAAGAGATGAACAGCTTACACTGTTCTTGGTCTTTAATTTGGGAAAATGTATGTAAGGAAATATGGATATAATAACCAATCCCACCCACATCAAGAACGACATGGGTAGGGGCTTTATGAGCTAATTTTCCGTTGAAGTATGCATACATAACGTAAAAAACTAATTATTTACCTTGTTTTTCGTACGACTGTACATCGACAACTGCAATCGTCACCATGTTAACAATCTCACGAACAGAACTATCCAATTGTAATACGTGAATAGGCTTGTTCATTCCCAATAAAATTGGACCTACTGCTTCCGCATTACCTACTTCTTGTAATAATTTATACGCAATGTTTCCTGATTCTAAGTTCGGGAAAACTAGCGTATTCGCTGGTTGTCCTTTTAATGTACTGAAAGGGAAATTGGCTTCTAATAATTCACTGTTAAGTGCAAAGTTTGCTTGTAAATCACCATCAGCAACAATTTCAGGGTGTTCTTTGTGAACGATCTGGATGGCTTCTCGAACTTTTGTCGGTGTATTACCTTCATTAGAACCAAAATTAGAATAGGATAACAGTGCAATGCGCGGACTGATGTTCATTTTTCGAACTGCAGCATCCAATTGTACCGTAATATCAGCTAATTCTTTAGCCGTAGGTTCTTTGTTGACAGTTGTATCGCCTAAGAAAATAGGTCCTTTTTTAGTCAACATCATATACATACCAACAATACGACTTCCTTCTTTTGCTCCGATCACATGTAAAGCAGGTTTAATCGTATGTGCGTAATTTTTAGTTAACCCAGAAATTAACGTATCAGCCTCGCCAAATTGAACCATACTTGCTCCGAAATAATTACGGTCAAATAACAGTTTCTTCGCATCAAATTTTGAAATACCACGACGTTGTCTTTTCGTAAATAAGTGATCTACATATTTATTGACACGTGCTGATTCTGCCTCTTCAATAGGATCGATAATTTCTACAGCATCTAATTCAAAGCCATACTCCTTAATTAAATCGTTGATTTTATTTTTCTTACCCAATAAAATAGGAATCGCGATACCTTCTTCTTTGACAATTTGTGCTGCACGAAGCGTTTTGTAATTGTCAGCTTCAGCAAATACAACACGTTTAGGGTCACGTTTTGCCGCCATAGTCAAATTGCGCATGATCGCGTCATCTTGACCTAATCTTTTGCGTAACGTCTCTCTATAGTTATCCCAGTCTTCAATGGCATGTTTAGCAACACCTGAAGCAATAGCAGCTTTTGCTACAGCTACAGAAACTTCTGTGATTAAACGTGGATCATTTGGTTTTGGAATGATATATTCCGCAGAATATTTTAAATTACTCGTATTATAAGCTTGGTTTACCTCTTCAGGTACGGGTTGTTTTGCCAATTCAGCAATTGCTTTCGTTGCCGCCACTTTCATTTCTTCGTTGATCGCTGTTGCACGTACGTCTAAAGCACCACGGAAGATATAAGGGAAACCCAATACATTGTTCACCTGATTCGGGTAATCCGAACGACCTGTGCCCATAATGACATCATTACGTGTGGCAAGTGCTAAATCGTAAGCAATCTCCGGGTTAGGATTGGCCATGGCTAATACGATTGGTTTAGCAGCCATTGTTAATAGCATTTCAGGAGTTAGTACATCTGCTGCAGAAAGTCCGATGAATACATCCGATCCATCTACTGCATCAGCAAGTGTGCGAATGTCCCGATCTGTAGCATAAACAGCTTTCATGCCATCTAAGTTTTCGCGATCACGACGGATAACACCTTTACTGTCTAACATGACAATATTTTCCTTTTTAGCACCAGCAGATACATACATCCCGGTACACGAGATCGCTGCAGCACCAGCACCATTTACGACGATTTTAACCTCCTCGATTTTCTTTCCAATCAATTCACAAGCATTGATCAAAGCTGCACAGGAAATAATCGCTGTACCGTGTTGATCGTCATGCATGACCGGTATATTCATTTCAGCTTTCAAACGTCTTTCAATTTCAAAACATTCTGGAGCTTTAATATCTTCTAAATTGATACCACCAAAAGTAGGTTCTAATGCCTTTACAATATTCACAAACTCATCGACATTCTTCGTGTCGAGTTCGATGTCAAAAACATCAATATCAGCAAAGATTTTGAATAATAAACCTTTACCTTCCATAACCGGTTTACCTGCTACAGCGCCAATATCTCCAAGACCCAATACTGCGGTACCATTACTAATTACGGCAACTAAATTTCCTTTTGCCGTATATTTATAGGCATCTTCTTTGTTTGCCGCGATAGCTAAACAAGGCTCAGCAACACCTGGTGAATAAGCTAGCGATAAATCCCGTTGAGAATTTGTTGGCTTGGTAGGCACAACAGCTATTTTACCAGGTCTACCCATCGAATGGTAGTCCAATGCGGCTTGTTTACGATTTACATTACTCATTTTTATTCTTTTAAAATACTCGTTTATTCAACTAAGGTTACAAATGTATCATTCTTTTTGTGAGAAAGAAATGATTTTTCCTCAAATATTTATTCTGATAGGTCAAATTATTTTAAAGTATCCAGAAGCTGGAACATCTGTTTGCGCATGGCACTGGTGGATCCCGAATAATTGTTTACTAATAAGGTGAATGTAAATTTTTCTCCCATCGAATTTGTTTGAATACCGGTATATCCCAATGCGCCACCTATGGTACCACTTTTCATTTTCATTTTGTTGTATTCGGGTAAGCTCTTATAGAATTCTGGAAACCAAGATTGTGATTGTGTATACTGCATGATTTTAGCCATGGCACCCGTTGTTACGCGATTTTGGGGAGAAAGTCCGGATCCATCACAGCTGTTCAGCTCATTTGGGTTAATCTTCAGTTTGTTTTCCCAATATTTTTGTACACAAGAAGCCCCATCACTGGTTTCTGTTTTTTGAGCTGTTTGGTAAGCGATCGCCTTCAACAACGCTTCTCCATAAAGATTGATACTTTTTTGATTGAACCAGTAGATAATTTCAGATAAAGGAGCTGATTCGTGTATATCTAAGCTATGTTTTTCTATATCTGTCGTCACTATGCTCCGACTGTTACTTGGTGGATTAGCTGTTTTAATACCTGCATTGGTTAATGATTTTGATAACTGAAAGGCAACATCATAAGCGGGATCAGGAACAGCGATCTCGATCGTCTTTTTTAGATCGGCACCATAAGTTCCTCGGATATATACCTGAGATGCGTAAGGACCTGAATACGCATAGACGTTATCGCCAGACTCATTTTTACCTGTGGTGACTTCATTGATGATTTGAAGGTAAGACAGATCTGCTGTCAATTTCTGAATAGCAGCTGGACTACCAATTTTTTCACTTGGATTGAAAACAACACCTACCGCATTTTCTCTCCAGTTGAGCGATGAAACACCTGCTCCGTAATAATTGCCGATGTCTGTCCAAATCCAGCCTCCGGGAACCTTATATCCTCCATATAGACTGTCGTCACCAATAACTCGACCTTTTATTTCTTTTATTCCTGCATTCTGGATCACATAAACCCATTTATTTAAGAGTTGTTCTTCACTAGATTCGGGGTAACGACTGCTACCTAGAGTGGGATCACCAGTGCCGTGGATAATGATATCACCATCAAGAATACCATTTTCTTGGATAGATCCTGTATAATATAGGGTTGTTTTAAATTTAAAATCTTTACCCAAAACATCAAAAGCGGTAGCCGCGGTGATGATTTTCATTGTTGATGCTGTTGCCAATCCAACGGTTTCATTCTGCTGAAAGATAGGTTCTCCTGTCGTACCGTTCAATACGGTCAGGGAAGCTGTTCCATTTTTTAAAGCAGGATCATGTTCGAATAAGCGATAAGCTTCTTCGATTTTTGACTTTGTAATAGATTGTGCAAAACTAGGGGTGATCAATAAAGGGGATAAGAAAATACTGAGAATGCTGATGGATGTATTGGTTTTCATTAATAATGGGCTATCTGTTTATATAAAGGTACTATTGTTTGGTTAAAACTTGTTTAATATAAAAGTCAAAGTTATGATACAAATCGTGTTTACTTCTTGAAAATTCCTAACTTGCCATGATAAAATTAGAGAAAAAATGACGCATTCAGAAAAATTAGCGGCAATAAGAGGTTTAATGAAAGACCAGGGTGTTGATGGTTATATTATCCCTTCTTCCGACCCGCATATCAGTGAATACTTACCAGATCGATATAAATGTATCGCTTGGACTTCTGGTTTTACAGGTTCTGCAGGTACACTAGTCATTACACAAGATTTTGCAGGTTTATGGACAGATGCGCGTTATTTTGTTCAAGCAAATGAACAATTGGCAGGAAGTGGCTTTGAACTGGTGAAATTAAAAGTGCAAGGTAATGCGGAATATGCAGACTGGTTGGGCGAGCAGTTAACAAAAGGAGCAAAGGTAGCCTTTGATGGTAATTTAGCTTCTTTATTGGTGGCACAATCTGTACAGCAAATCTTGACTCCTTTGGAGATTCAGGTTGATGGACATGTCGATTTGCTATCTCCGCTTTGGGAAGGACGTCCTTCTCTACCTTTAGCCAAAGCTTATTTATTGGACGAAGCAACAACAGGACAATCTACAACATCAAAACTAGGAGCTGTTCGTGCTGTTCTGGCAAAAAATAGAGCACAAACACATTTAATTTCCTCTTTGGATGATTTAGCTTGGTTATTAAATATTCGTGGTCGCGATGTCCCTTGTAACCCAGTCGTGTTAGGATTTGTCTACATAACCGCAACAGAGGCCACCTTATATATTGAGTCTGCTAAACTGGAATCAGCAACGATTGCCAGTTTGAACGCCTCAGGTATTCAAATAAAAGAATATCATGAGGTATATGCCCAAATCAGCCATTTAAGTGTAGACTCAATCCTCATCGATCCCAAAAGAACGTGTTTTGCTATTTACGATGCTATCCCTTCATCAGTAACCATCGTCGAAAAAATCAATCCTTCGACTTCCTTAAAAACCATTAAGAATGAAGTCGAGATTGCACATACGAGAGAAACCATGATTAAAGATGGTGTTGCTTTAACTAAATTTTTTAAATGGTTGGAAGAAGCTGTACCACAAGGAGGACAATCCGAAATTTCTATCGCTGCTCGATTGCAAGAATTTAGAGAAGAACAATCTGGTTTTAATGATATTAGTTTCAATACCATAGCAGGCTATTTAGATCACGGCGCATTGCCACATTATTCAGCAACTGAAGAAAGCAATTACGCATTAGCATCAAAAGGACTTTTATTAGTAGATTCAGGAGGTCAATACCAAACTGGAACGACTGATATTACACGTGTCGTTTCCTTGGGACAAATCACCCAAGAGGAAAAAGATGATTATACCATTGTGTTGAAAGGTACCATTGAGGGAAGTCAAACTATTTATCCAAAAGGTTCAAAAGGATATCAAATTGATGCGATTACACGTCGTCCGATTTGGGCTACATTGCGAAATTATGGTCATGGAACAGGACATGGTGTAGGCTTCTTTTTAAATGTACATGAAGGGCCTCAAGTATTCAACTCTGCGAATATCGATATCGCGATTGAAGCGGGCATGATCACTTCGATTGAACCAGGCTTGTATCGTGAAGGCAAACATGGTATCCGTATCGAAAACCTCGTGTTATCCAAAAAACATGATGCTTCTATTTTTGGAGATTTCATGAACTTTGAAACCTTAACGATATGTTATATTGCGACGGATTTGGTTGAAAAATCTTTATTGGAACAAACACATATCAATTGGTTGAATACGTATAATCAATGGGTATTTGATCAGTTATCACCAAGATTAAGTATAGAAGAAACAGCCTGGTTGAAAGATAAAACACAGGCGATTTAATCCAATAATAAGAGCATAAAAATAAAGGAGGTCTAATAAGGTCTCCTTTATTTTTTATCTGAAATTGGTTTGCTATAACGTTTTAATTCTGTAAAATTAATACTATTTTTGTTAAAAGACCCAAAGACAATTATGCGTAAGATCTTATTTTTCAGTTTTATTTTTTTCTATTCCTTTTCTTTGTTTGCCCAAAACAATATCATTCCCATGCCCCAGCATGTAGAAGTTCTCAATAAAGGAGTATTTCTATTGAAAGGAAATTTGACAATCAGGAAATCCGTATTTGGTGAGCAAGCTCAGTATTTAGCCAGTCAATTGGAAACTGTTTTAGCGGCAAAAGTACCAGTAAAGAAATCGGGAACGATTCGTTTTCAGAAAATAACCCATCCGACTGCTGATGAACATGACTATTATGAGCTAAAAATTGATGCAAAAGGAGTTTTGATCGCGGCCTCTACAGAAAGTGCGGCTTTTTATGCTACTCAAACCTTGTTGCAATTGGTTCAAGAAAACCAAGCTAAAGGAGGCATCCCTTATTTAGAAATAAAAGACTTTGCGAAGTTTGGTTACCGAGGAGCACATTTGGATGTGTGCAGACATTTTTTTACAGTAGATGAGGTCAAACAGTTTTTGACCTACTTGTCGCGCTATAAAATGAATAAGTTTCATTGGCATCTAACGGATGATCAAGGCTGGCGTATTGAAATAAAAAGCCACCCTAAATTGACAGAAATTGGTGCTTATAGAGCCATTACCGATGATGTTAAACAAAATACGGCACTCCTGAAAGATGGTCGTTATGGCGGTTTTTATACACAAGAACAAATTAAAGAAGTTGTTGCCTATGCAAAAAAATTACAGATTGAAGTAATTCCTGAGATTGAAATGCCAGGACATGCACTTGCAGCATTGGCCGCTTATCCAGAACTCTCCTGTACAGGAGGTCCGTTTCAAGTGGGTACGACTTGGGGGGTAATGGATGATATTTTTTGTCCCAAAGAAGAAACCTTCGCTTTGTTACAAGATGTAATAGATGAGGTTGTCACCCTATTTCCAAGTCATTATATCCATATCGGTGGTGATGAAGCACCAAAAACAAGATGGAAATCCTGTGCATATTGTCAAGCCCTGATCAAAAAACAAGGACTAAAAGATGAGCTTGAATTACAAT
Organism: Sphingobacterium sp. SRCM116780; assembly: GCF_021442025.1. Lineage (NCBI taxonomy): Bacteria > Pseudomonadati > Bacteroidota > Sphingobacteriia > Sphingobacteriales > Sphingobacteriaceae > Sphingobacterium > Sphingobacterium sp. SRCM116780. The sequence goes on along the minus strand of NZ_CP090446.1, from coordinate 3,154,107 downwards.
CTTATTTCATCAAAAGGATGGAAAAGTATATCAATGGAAAAGGGAAAAGTATCATTGGTTGGGATGAAATCTTAGAAGGTGGATTAGCACCAAATGCGACTGTGATGAGTTGGACAGGAATTGAGGGCGCTATTCATGCTGCAAAAACAGGGCACGATGCGATTATGACTCCTGTCAGCCATATGTACTTTGATTATTATCAAGGAAATCCACAATCGGAACCCTTAGCATTCAGTGCGGAACTACGTTTGAATAAAGTGTATGCGTTTAACCCGATTCCCAAGGAACTTACAGCACAAGAGGCTAAACATATTTTGGGACCACAAGCGAACATGTGGACCGAATATATCCCGAACTTTAAGCAAGTACAATATATGTTATTCCCAAGACTCTTGGCCTTATCTGAGGTTGCCTGGGGAACAGCCAAACCTGAGGCATACACATCTTTTGAGAACAGAGTTATTCATGAATTTGCCTATTTAGATCAACAACATATTCCATACAGTAAAGCGATTTTTGAACTCAACAGTGATTATGTTTTCAAAGAAGGAAAGATGTATTATAAACTTTCGACTAGTAGAGATGATGGTGATATCCGATATACTACGGACGGTACTATTCCAAATGCAAATAGCAAAAGTTATCAAGATCTTATTTTAATAGACAAAACAATGGAAATACAAGCCGGTGATTTTGCACAAGATCGTTTGATAGGTTCTGTCTTAAAACAAAATTTTGTTGTGAGTAAATCAACAGGAAAAACCATTCAATTGGTTGATAAACCAAGCGAGTCTTACCATGCAAATGGCGCTGCAACGTTAGTTGATGCGATATATGGGCATTCGAATTATTTTAAGAAAAACTGGTTAGGTTTTAATGGAAAAGATCTGGTTGCGACTATTGATTTAGGAGAACCTACCACATTTTCTGCTGTTGAATTAAATACAATCGACCAGAAAGGAAGCTGGATTCATTTTCCAAAAGCAGTTCAAGTATTTGTTTCCAAAGACAATCAGACGTTTTCTCTTGTCCAAGAAATGGGAAAACAGGAAATCGATCGATCGAATGGAAAAATTAAATTGAAATTTGATAACCAAACAGCACAATTTATCAAGATTGAAGTTCAGAATGCAGGGACTATTCCGACAGGATTTGTGGGTGCTGGTTCTCCAGCTTGGTTATTCGTTGATGAGCTATCCGTTTATTAAGTTAAGATATCCACGCATCAATAAGAATTTGATCAAGTAAAACGATAACATAACCATTCACTTTGTTTCCATTGTTATTTCAAATAGTGGGAAATATAGCGAAAAAATGTAAAAAAGGAAATTCTTTTAATTGATCTGACGGATAATGTCGAAAAGAGCAAATTTGTCTATCGGTTTTACTAAATAACCATTGATAAATGGATAATGATCAAGTTGCTCCTGATCTATTTTGCACGTGGAGGAGCTTACAATATAGATTGTCACTTTATTGACAAAATTAAGGTCAGCTTCTAGCTTATCCATCATCTCCCAACCCGTCATGAAAGGCATACTAATATCAACAAATAGGATATCGGGCAATTGATCTGGATTATAATTATTTTTTTTATCAAAAAAATCCAACGCATTCTCAAACAAATGAACTTCAAGATGGAAATCAGGGAAACCCTTAATCATATTGCTAAAAATAACACGTAAAATAGCATTGTCATCTACAATGGCTACTCTTCTTGTTTTTAGTTTGTTCTCCTGCTGCATGTGTTATTTTTTTGAAAATTTTACTAAAAATGTACTTCCTACTTCTGGCTCACTTTGCACATCAATTTTTCCACCTAAGGATTCAATCTGATAACGTGTTATAAACAATCCAATACCTTTACTGTGGAAACCACGATGAATATTTTTTTTGAACATAAAAAGATGTGATTTAAATTTAGGTAAATCAATACCTATTCCATTGTCTTGGACGCTTAGTATGATTGCTCGATTTTCTTTGAACGTTCGAATATGAATGATCGGTTGTTTTCCTTTGCTGGTATATTTCAACGCGTTACTCAGCAGGTTGTTTAATATGTTTTCCAAATATATTTTGGGATAATAAATTTCTGGAGCTTGAAAATCTGGGATAAGAATGGCTTTTTTACGGTGAATTTCCTTGGAAAATTGATTGATAACCTGTTGATAGATGGCAAGGAAATTACATTTTTTAAATGTAATAAATTGCGTCGCGCGAAGCTCTAATACTTCGGACAACTCCGCTAGTGTTTCGCTTACATTGTCATTGCTAATTTTCAGAAGTTTCAGATATTCATCTTTACAAACAGCATTCTTTTCATCTCTTAATTGATCGATCAGCATATGGATGTTACTCACAGGGCCTCTCAAATTATGGGCAACGATTTGATTGAACTCTTCCAGTTGTTGAACTTTTGATTCCAGATCCATTTTGATGATGCCTAATTCCTTTTTTTGTCTTTTTAACGTTTCTATATTTTTTTTGATTTCAGAAATATCCTGTAGTTGAGAAATAAGAAACGAGACTTCTTGAAATTGATTAAGAACGGTGGATATGGTTACAGCACACCAGATATAATGACCACGCTTGTGTCTATAGCGTTTTTCTATATAAAAACTTTCGATCTCACCACAGATCAGTTTTTGACGTAATTGATAGTATTTATCATGATCTTCCGGATGTATATAATCCGAGAAGTTCATCTTGGAGAGCTCTTTTTTAGAAAATCCTGTAATTTTGGTTAGTGTTTTATTTGCCTCTATACAATATCCCCCAATATTTGTTAATATCATACCCAAGCCCGAAAAATGAAAAGCTTGATTGAATTTGTGTTCATTGAACCTTATTTTCTCGTTTGATTCTATACTTTTGGTAATATCAGAGATCAGAAGAGCAACTCTGTTCTGGGTTAAATGAATAGGTTTAACTTGCAGGTTATACCAATTATTTTTATGCGAATCTACCGGTGATTGAAAATCCATCTTGTAGGAAATACCATCCGCCAAAGACTTTTTTATTAAGGCTATCGTTTTTTTTGATATCTCCGTCGGGAATAAGTCCGAGAGGTTTTTATTCAGAAAATGTTTGGGTTCGTAAAAGAGTAAACTGGGATCGTTGGTCCAATAATTTATGAATACTCCTTCTCCAGTTACTTCAAATACAATATCGTTCAATGAGGCGACTAAAAGTTTTAAGTGATGTTTTTTTTCAACTAACTGTCTATGCTGATTGATAATCTTAGAAACATCAATGATCGAAATCAGGATGTAAGATGAAATTTGATCCGTGATTCGTTTTGAACTACATGATAACCAGATAAACATATGGTCATCAATTTTGATCCCTACTGTTTTCTCCAGTACGTCTACCCCTGTTGTCAAGCTGATATAAAAAGGTGTTTGTTCTAACGGGATTGGACTTAGATCCTCTACTGTATAGTACGTAAATAAATGATGGAACTGTTTTTCTTGATAGGCTACTTCCTCAATAGGTAAGAGAACACGAGCTCGCTCATTACAAGACTGTATATATCCATCCAAATTTATAACAATCAACCCTTCCATACTTTGTAATGGAGTGGAGAGTAAAAGATCGTTTAGAGGAGTATGTCTAAAATTCATGTTTGAACATATTAAAAAAACAGCTAATACTGATCCTAATGGACGTTTTATACATTAATATTTGGCGCGTTTAAATTACGTGAAATTTACATCTAACTTTGTAGATATTCAGCTACATTTAACAGAAAAGTGTAGGCGGATTCTATTTAATCCTTTCTATCCAAATTCTGTTTAGCCAAAGTTGTTGATTTCCAACGACATGAAAATCTATCTTTTTATTCCCAATTTTTTCAACATTAAATTCCCCAATTCGTTTATCGATAAATTCATCCGTGTAGTAATTTTGATTCGGTTCAACAACCAACTTTCCATTAGGTTTTAGTGTTCCTGTAAAAGATTGATCTCCTATTTGGATGTCAACCGTTATATCTTTTCCGCTTGGATTATGTGCTGACACATCCAATGTATAGGTTCCTTTCTCAGGGAATTCTACTTCCCAGTTGATCACTTCGCCTTCGGTCTCGATATGTTGCGGTCTGGTGCCGTCGTATTGAACAATTTTTAACTTGTTTTTATTGATGGTATTGTTGCTGTTTAATGAAAAACCTCCAAAAGTAGATTCGGCAACCATATCAGGATTCAATTGTAAAGGCTCGTCATACGTCAATAGAATAGAAGAGACAAAATTATCGGGTTGTTTTTCGGGGAGGTGTACATATAAAATACTACCTTTTTGCTCAAATTTTAATTTATCCATTGTCTTTCCCGATAATACAGCAACCTGTTGAGGTGTTGTTTTAATTCCGGATATCCGTAAGATCCGATCCAACGGCCAATTGAATACCTGAGCGTACACTTTTGTTTGGTCTCCTTCTGTTTTTGTTGTTAGATAGCCCCAATCATGCTGATTCGCACGTAACGCTAGACCTGTAGCACCGTAAACTCCTTGACCATATTTCTGTAACCATGATCCGATCTCTTCAAGTCTCGAGATACTCTCATAAGGTACCGTACCATCAGCACGAGGGCCAATATTTAAGGTGAAACTTCCATTTAAGCTTACGTTGGAGATGAGTGATTGGAAAATTTGACTAGTAGATTTCCATTCATTTTCCTGTCCATTATAGCCCCAAGAGTGCGCAATGGTACCAGGAGTTTCCCAAGGATGATTGACATATGACGTTCCAAACTGGTTATCACCGAAAGTCTCAAAATCAATATTTTTCTCATCTGTCGGCAGACCCAATCTGGAGTTGATTAAACAATTGGGTTGCAACGTATGGATCAGTTCCACCACTTGTTCCAATTGCTCTTTTTTAATAATTGATTCTTGGTAAGGAATCCACATATCAAACCAAATCAGCGCAATATCGCCATAATTGGTTAAAAGTTCCCGTAACTGAGGAATGACTTTTTCTTGCCAATATTGGTTGTATTGAGCATCGGTTACATGACCGGTTAATTCTTGATTATGATTCCAACCATAAGGATGTTCCCAATCGATCCAGTGTGAATAGTAAAATCCGAGCTTCATGCCATGTTTTTTACATGCAGCAGCTAACTCTTTGATGACGTCACGATTGCTTCCGCTTAACTTAGGTAAACTATAGTTCCCTATTTTAGTGTCCCAAATCGCTACTCCATCATGGTGCTTAGCCGTTATGATGATGTATTTCATACCCGCTTTTTTTGCCAGCAAAACCCACTCTTCAGGATTGATTTGATCCCAAACAAACCGTTTGGCTAATGTGCCATATTCTTCTTTTGAGACACGGTTACGATAGCGAAGCCACTCCGCATAATTATTGAGGTAACGCAATTTTTCACCTTTCCAAAGACCTTCAGCACCGCTGTATAAGCCCCAATGGATGAACATCCCAAAACGATCATCGCTGAACCATTTGGTCTTCTGTGAATTTTGTGCAAAAAGCTGTGTAGATAAAGTGAAGAGCAGGCAAATAAGTACGGATTTTTTCAAATTCAATATCATAAGGCGTCATAATTGTTAGACTAACAAGATAAGAAAAAATATTCAAAAGGAGGTTTCTGTGAATAGATTGAATTGTTGATATAACTATCATTAACCTGTCTCAAGTACGCAGTCGGAACACGAAGTATATTAATAGGAAACATCACTTCCAGAGAATAAAATTTTTATTCAACTTAGTTTAACAAGTGTATGAGAATGTTTAAGTTTGTTTAATTAAAGATAAACCAAATTTAAATCAATCAAATTTTATATATTTCATGAAGTCATACTTCTTTTTATTGTCTTTAGCTTTTATTTTTAATATCGTTTCTGGGCAGGGAATTCAATTTAAAGGACAGGGTGTATTGATTGAAAATCGATCTTCATACCAAGTTTTTGAAACCCGTTCACCGGAGTTTTTCAATAAACTGAATATAGATTTTCAACTTTCATTTCAAGATATTACTCCGTTTGGATATATATTATATATCAAAGATGATCATGGAACAAACGCCTTTAGCTTAATTTATACCAATAAAGGAGATGGTATGAGCCAATTCAGATTAAATGAGGAGGGGCGTTCCAACCTGATGACATTTGATGTTGAACAAAGTCGTATCAAAAGAGAAGGCTGGATCCCTATTAAACTTTGTTTAGATGCAATAGCTAATAAAATAGTACTGCAGATAGGTACGCAGATAAAATCATGCACGTATAAATTTATTGAACGTTCATTTAAACCGCATATTACTTTTGGCTTAAATGAACGTTCAGTAGATATGGCTTCATATGCCATTCGAGATTTAAAGGTACATGACCAAAAGGAGAGATATGAATTTAAATTTAGAGAAAACTCTGGCGATATTGTTTCCGATCAATTTCAAAATAAAATAGGACTGGTGAAAAATGCAGATTGGCTGATCAAGAATTCTTATCATTGGAAAAAGATACTGGATCACCACGTAAAGTCTGTGACGGGTATTACATATTTACAACCGGATCTTTTGTATTTCATAGGTATGGATTCTCTGAAATCCTATAATTTTGATAATGAAAATTTTGAGACATATCCATATAGTAATGCATTCCCATTAAAAACCTGGTCGTTGGGTATGGTCATGGCTAAAGATAACGAGCACCTTATCGCGTATGAGGTCAGATCTAATGAATATGAGCCAACCGTCACGGAATTGGATATCAATAAAAGAAAGTGGGGCAGTATCCATATAGGTGGACTAGGAAAGCAAATGCATCAGCATAATCAGATTTTTGATACCAATAATCAACAATTACTGCTGTTTGGAGGATTTGGAAATCAACATTATTTTAATGAAATAAATAGATTTAGTGACAAAAGCAAAAGGTGGGAAAGTATAGTATTTAAAGGTGATATCCCAGCTCCGAGATTCTATTCTTCTTGGACTTTTCTGCCAAACAAAAATGAAATATTATTATTTGGAGGAATAGGCAATCTATCTGGTGATCAGACTGTCGGTAGAAATTACTTTTACGATCTATATAAAATTGATCTTTCACAACAGTCCATCCGTAAATTGTGGGATATAAAATGGCATGACAAGAATTTGGTACCCTCGAGAAATCTTGTGATGCTGGATGATTCTAGTTTTTATGCCTTATGTTACCCTGAGTATGAACCCAACTCGTATGCACAGCTTTTTAAATTCAGTATCAAAGATGGAACACATGAAAAAGTTGGTGATAGTATTCCGTTCAGATCAGATATGATCACGACCAACTTGAATCTCTTCTTTAATACAGTACAGCAAAAATTTATTGCCAGTATCCAGGTGTTTGATGATAACGACAGGTCTACTATTTCTATATTTACCCTTAATAACCCTGCATTAACCCAATCTGAATATCAGGAATTACATATACATTCTCATGGAGATCGCACCTTGAATTATATTTGTATGGTACTCCTTATCGTGGGAACAGGGGGAATCCTTGGTTACTTTTTAATAAAGAAGAGGAAAAAGAGTGCTCCCAAAGTTTTGGATGATTATTCTCCACAAAGTGTAGCGGCCGAGCAGGAATCTGAGCGTATTGACATAGCGGGAGACCAAACGACAAATAGTATCTATTTATTTGGAAATTTTACTATCTACAATTCAAAAGGGAAAGAAATAACCTATCTCTTTAGCCAGCGACTGCGCAATTTATTGTTAGTACTGCTCATATATGATAGTCAACTGGGTGTTTCTTCTCAAAGATTAAGTCAATTGATTTGGCCAGATAAGGATGAATTGTCTGTTAAGAATCTGAGAGGTGTTTCCATGAATCAACTGCGAAAGGCATTATCAGATATTTTGGGCTTTGAGATTATATTTGAAAATAGTCTTTTCAGGTTAAAATATCAAGATGGTTTCTGTTGCGACTTTTTACAAGTCGATAATGCGATCGTAAAAGGCGATGAACTGACTGCTATTAACATTGGTCATATCGTTTCATTACTTTCTAGGGGACAGTTTTTAAAAGATTTTCCCGATCAGTTACAGCAGGAGGTATTAGTAAACTGGAAAGTGGCTATAGATCGTATCTGGATACCGCAATTTAAAGATCTCATTGCGCAAGGTAACTGTATTACTATCATGCCCATCATTAAATATTTCTTTCAACTTTATCCGCTTGATGAAGACTTGTTAAAGCTATACTTGAATTGTCTAAAATCTACAAAGAAAAATATAGCTTATCAGGAAGTACTCGCCACATTTAAAAGTAATTATAAAGCCAAATATCAGCAGGAATATATGGGCTCATCTGATTTAAGTTAATACTGAGCCACAGTTTTGAACATCTATGCTACGCTGTTTTTAACGGTGAGGTAAATCGAGTTCATCAGTCATTAATCATCCGATTAATGCTTTTTATTGCTCATTAACCCATTATTAACCCGCTATTAATCGCTAGAATGTTTAATATCATTTAATTTCGGATTTATAGAATTGCATTCAAATTTCTCATCTTTTTATCCAAAATAAGAATAGATGGTCTGAAGCTTTTTATAGGGGAAATTAATAACCAATTAAACAATCTGATTATGATACAGAAACCAATTAAACAAAAATTGTGTATTAGACAGAAATGGCTATACAATAAACGATCAACATGCCATTTTAGTTTAATGCTGACACTAGCATTAGGTACCGCCCAGTTACCGATTAGTTTCGTTCAAGCGCATGAACGTTTTGTTCAAGATGTTCAAAAAATAACCATCAGTGGAAAGATTGTCACGAATAAAGGTGAATCACTAGCAGGTGTATCGGTTTATCTTGAAGGCACTTCTTCGGCGACTAAAAGTAATGCTGATGGTACTTTTCAAATACAATCAACCAAAAGTTCAGGACAATTAAAAATCAGGTTAGTAGGATATAAAGAGAAGCTTGTTCCTTTTTCAGGAATAAATCTACTGACGATCCAACTAGAATCGGAAACAACTGTACTTGATGAAATCGTGACGGTGGGTTATGCCAAAGAGAAAAAAATCAATCTGACTGGAGCAGTTGCCTCTGTAGATGCCAAAGTTTTGGATGATCGTCCACTAGCGAATTTAGGTGCTGGACTACAAGGTATGATCGGTAATTTAAATATATCAACGGGCAACGGGGCTCCTGGAAAAGGAAGTGGTTTTAATATCCGGGGATTGAATTCGATCAATGGAGGAGGTCCTTTGATTTTGGTCGACGGCGCACAGATGGATCCAAACTTGATTAATCCTGCCGATGTAGAAAGTGTATCTGTACTTAAAGATGCGGCATCTTCATCAATATACGGTACTCAAGCGGCATATGGCGTCATCTTAATCACAACAAAAAAAGGTAAAGAAGGAAATGCCAAAATTAACATTCAGTCCAATTTGGCGATCAACCAACCCACACGTATTCCGAGCTATTTGAATTCATGGGAGTTTGCCAACTTTCTCAACGAGACAAATCGTAATTCAGGCGGTTCAGATTATTATGATCAGAATTATATGGACCATGTGTATGCCTATTTTACCGATCCGAAAAACAATGCGCCTGTCTTTATAGATCCTAATGATCCGAATAAGTATTTATACAATGGGAATACCGACTGGATCCAGGAGACGCGTAAAAAAACAGCATTGATGCAAAATCATTCGGTATCCATCAGTGGCAGATCTGATAAGACAAGTTACTATGGTTCGGTCGGTATGCTTAGTCAAGAAGGTTTTTTAAAACACTATGATGACAGCTACAAACGGTATAATCTCAACCTCAATCTGTCAAGTGAATTAAAAGACTGGATGCAGGTGAGATTAAAATCACGTTATAATCATGCTTATCGCGATATGCCTTTCGGGACCAATTCAAATGATATGGAATCTGCGTTTTATGGCGCTGACCTTAGACCGCTGATGCCTGTCTACCATCCTGATGGTAATTTTTCAGGACAAGGTAGTTGGACCAATATGGTGGCGATACAGGAAATTTCAGGTACACGTAGACATAAAGAAAATGATGTGTGGATAGGGGGTGGATTGACATTGAAACCACTGAAAAGTTGGAATATCAATGTGGATTATAACTTCAACATGTATAGTATCAATAAAAAATATCACGGGAAAGAAATTTTAGAGCATACAGCCAATCCCAATATTGTGACTGTATTTCCACATACTAGTCCCAGTTCGGTTGAATATACCAATGATGATAACTACTACCATAATGTAAGGGCATTTACTGATTATGAATACAAATTAGAAAAACATCAGTTCAAATTTTTGGCAGGTTATGATTTTGAAAAGAAAAGCTATCGATGGTTCAATGCTAAACGGGTTAGTTTAATTAGTAATGATCTGGGACAGCTAGGACAGGCTATTGGTGAAAAATATAACAATAGTGGCGAGCGTGCAAATGCGACGATGGGGTATTTTGGGCGAATCAACTATAATTATGACGATCGTTATTTGCTTGAAGTTAATGGTCGTTATGATGGTTCTTCCCGTTTTCCATCAGTGAAACGATTTGCATTTTTCCCATCTGTATCTGGAGCATGGCGGATTTCTAATGAAGCATTTTTTAGTGATTTGAAACAACATGTTAATGAATTGAAATTCCGAGCCTCTTATGGGCAACTTGGTAATCAAAGTGTAGGTGGAGATTACCCTTATATACCGACTATGTCGACCAATGCTGAGATGGGTTATATAATTGACGGTAAACAAATATCCAGTGTAAACCCGCCAGGATTAGTGAGCCCATTTTTAACCTGGGAAACTGTTAGACAGTTAGATTTTGGGTTGGATTGGTCTATGTTCAATAATAGACTGACCGGAACATTTGACTGGTACCGACGCAACACGTTGAATATGGTGACTTCAGGAACCCCATTGCCAGCTATTCTAGGTACTGCTGTTCCACAGGAAAATTCAGCAGATCTTAAGACTACAGGGTGGGAGCTGAACTTAGGTTGGCAGGATCATAAAGGAGACCTATCATATGGTCTCCATGCTATTCTTTCGGACAATAAGGGTACGATAACCCGTTTCAATAATCCACAAGGACAGATTTCTACACATTATGCTGGAAAAGTTTGGGGTGAGATCTGGGGATATGAGACAGAGGGACTATTTCAGAGCGTAGAAGAAATAACACAACATGCCAATCAATCGAAGGTCTTTGGTGGCACTTGGAATCCTGGAGATGTCAAATATAAAGATCTGAATGGTGATGGAGAAATCTCGGAAGGAAAGGGAACATTAGCAGATCATGGTGATCTGAAGATTATTGGTAATAGTGAACCGCGTTATTCTTTCGGATTCCGTGGAGATTTAAAATGGAAGAATATTGATTTTGACTTTTTTATTCAAGGTATAGGAAAACGAAATATCATGCCAGGAGGCAATCAGTTCTGGGGTTTTGGTAATGAATGGCATGTTCCATTCCAACATAGTCTAGATTCGTGGCGTGAGGATAATAAAGATGCTTATTTCCCGCGGTCGACCTATGATAACGTAACTGGAAATCGAAAAACACAGACACGATATCTCCAAAATGCAGCTTATGGCAGACTAAAATCTGTCAGTATAGGTTATTCACTGCCGCAGCATATTCTTTCTAAAGTGAAAATAGATCGTGTGAGATTTTATGTGACAGGAGAAAATCTGGTTACGGTGACGAGTTTATTAAAACTTTATGATCCAGAAACGATTAATGTAGGCGCTTACCCGTTGTACAAGTCTATTTCATTTGGTGTCAATTTAACCCTTTAATCTTAGTGTTATGAAAATACAATATTATATCTTCATATTAGGCGTAGTATTAGGATACTCGTCTTGTAAAAACGAATTGAACCTGTATCCTGAAGATGCCCTTTCGGATCCTTCTTTTTGGAAAAGTGAACAGGATCTTGAGCTGTATGCCTCCCGTTTTTATGATATCCTTCCAGGTGCAAATGGACCAGGTGCAGATAATCAATCGGATTGGTATGTTAGCAATTCGCCCAATTCATATCTGTTTGGCTATGATGTTACACCTACTTCAGGTGGGGGGTGGTCATCGGGAGACTGGGAAAATATTCGAGCCTGCAATTATTTTCTACGTAACTATACCCGTGTTAAGGGAAGTGAAACACGTATCGCTAAAAGTGTAGCTCTGGTTCGCTTTTTTCGGGCTTGGGAATACTTCAATAAACTGAAAAATTTTGGTGATTTACCTTGGTTGGGCACAGATCTACAGGTTAATGCTGATGAATTGTTTGCACCAAGAACATCTCGTGAAATCGTTATGGATTCGATTATCGCCGATCTTGATTATGCTATAGCCAAATTACCTGAACAAAATGAGGTTAAAGTAGGAGAGCTTCATCGCTATGCCGCAATGGCATTCAAATCTCGCATCTGTCTTTTCGAAGGGACTTATCGTAAATATAGAAATATGTCGGGTGCAACGGCATTACTTCAGACATCCATAGCAGCAGCAAAGCAGATCATGGATTCCAATAATTATGCAATTTGGAGTACAGGTCAAGCAGGAACTGATTATACCAATTTGTTCCTTCAGGAAGATTTAAGTAAAAATACAGAAACTATTCTTGCCAGAACTTATGTGTCAGAACTGCTGATGCATAACAATACCCGTCAACTGGAAGAAAGTGGAACGGGATTGAGTAAGGCTGCGGTGGAAAGTTATTTATGTACCGACGGTCGACCTATTTCGGTAAGTAAGTTATATCAGGGTGACCAATTGCCTACTACCGAACTTCAGAATAGAGACCCACGTCTATTGCAGACTGTTGATAATCCCCAGTTGCCTTTCAAAAACCTAGCAGATGGATCTACGCAGTATCGACCGTTACCGATGATCGATCCGCAATATTGTACCACGGGTTATTATGTGATGAAATATCATTCGCCGGATCCCGTACAATGGAATATAGGGATGTCTACATTAGATGTTTTTATCTTCCGTTATGCCGAAGTGCTGCTTAATTATGCAGAAGCAAATGCCGAGTTGGGCACTTGTACCCAATCGGTCTTGGATCAAAGTATCAATAAACTGAGAGATCGTGTTGCAATGGCGCATTTGGTTGAAAGTGTAGGGTTTCAGGATGCAAACTGGCCGAATTACGGATACAATTTAAGTCCACTGCTTCATGAAATCCGTAGAGAACGTGCCGTAGAGTTAGTAGGAGAAGGTTTCAGATGGGATGATATCGTTCGTTGGAAAGGTGGAAAACTAATTGAAAATCCAAAAACTATACAGGGACTTCATGTAACAACGGCGCTAGCAAAGCAATATCCTAATTTCAATAAAGAATTGAGTGCCGATGGACTATTGCTTGTTTATCCAAAGCTCAACGTGCGGAAGTGGAATGATAAGCTTTATCTCAGACCGCTGCCTATCGATCAGTTGACACTGAATGACAAATTGAACCAAAACCCAGGATGGTAATATGATTATTTTTATATTCATCCAACTTGTTTATTATAGTAGTTTATAACTAAATACATATCAGACCTTATATGAAGAAACTATTTTTAATTCCTTTAACATTTATGCTTTTTAAGCAAAACAACTGTTTAGCGCAAGATATTATACCTTATGGGTTGACCCCTAATGCCAGACAAGTGGAGTGGTATAACCAAGAGATCATCGCTTTCTTTCATTTTGGTTTAAATACTTATGAAGAGTTTGTCAATGAAGGAGATGGAAAAGCGAGTACATCATTATTTAATCCGACAGATTTAAATATAGATCAGTGGGCAAAAACACTAAAAGCAGCTGGTATTCCAAATGGGATCTTAACGGCAAAACATGCCGATGGTTTCTGTTTATGGCCAAGTGCATATACCGATTATAATGTGAAAAACAGTCCTTGGAAGAATGGGAAGGGCGATGTCGTTAAGGAATTTACAGAGGCGTTTAGCCGAAATGGCTTAAAAGCAAGTGTTTATTTAGGGCCACACGATCGACATGAGCATTTACATCCAGAATATTCCATCGCAAAATATAAACAGTATTATGGCAATCAATTGCGCGAACTGATGGGCAATTATGGACCAATTTGGGAAACCTGGTGGGACGGTGCAGGAGCAGATGAACTGACTACTCCTGTATACAGCAGTTGGTCAAAGATCGTACACGAACTACAGCCCAATTGTGTAATCTTTGGTACGAAAAATTCTTATCGATTTGCAGATGTACGATGGGTCGGAAATGAGTCCGGTTTTGCAGGAGATCCATGCTGGTCAACGATCGATTCAGCAAGTATCCGTGATGAAGCCGCAAATATCAAATATCTTAATCAGGGAGAATTAGATGGAGATGCTTATATACCTGCAGAAACTGATGTCTCGATAAGACCGAGTTGGTTCTATCACCAAGAAGAAGACAAAATGGTGAAAACAACAAAAGAGCTGTGGGACATCTACTGCCAATCAGTTGGTCGTAATAGTGTATTGCTGCTGAACCTTCCACCAGATCGCAGAGGGCAATTATCACCTATCGATTCCACCAATGTGGTACAATTGCGTCAAGGGATCAATGAAACTTTTGGTAACAATTTATTAAAAGGGGCTCAGATAAAATCCAAAAATGGTAGAGGCGGACAGTATGTCGAGACAACTCTTTTAGATAATTCAACTGAAACTTTCTATACTACCAAGGATAAACAGACTACAGATGAAATTACTTTTACCATGTCGGATAAAAAGGAGTTTGACTGTCTGATGATACAGGAAGTCATTCAATTGGGGCATCGTACCACAGGATGGGAAGTGGATTATTCGCAAGATGGTAAACGTTGGACGACGATCTCCGAAACAAAAGGCAGACAAAGTATTGGTCATAAATGGATCGTGAGATTTGAACCTATCGAGGCAAAATACATCCGTTTACGCATCACTAAAGGACAGGCTACTCCGGCTTTACATAGCTTTGGTATCTACAAACAGTCTTTATTATTTACCTAAATAGATAGTAGTGTTTATCTTATAAATCAGGGTACACGTACATATGTACCCTAATTTATATGTTGATTGCTAAATATTATCATTCAATCAAGTTATCATGCAAAATAAACTTCAAAGACTTTTTGTGGTCTTTATGCTATTGAATACTTTTTTTTATAGTAAAGGGCAAGAATTGGACACCAGTAGATTTTATAAGATTATCAGCCCGTTGGGACTTGTCTGGGATAATCATCAAAGTCCTGATAACAATAGTTTTATAAAACTTGAAAGTCCTAAGCTCAATCAAGAAGGTCAAATCTGGAAATTCACGTTGTTATCGAATGGATTTTATGCGATTTCAAATCCATTTTTAGGAAAAGGAATAGACAATAATGGTGCACAGAGTGGACAGACCGTCGATGTGATCCAATGGGAAAGCAATGCGAATAATCCCAATCAACAATGGAAATTGACGGTTACTGGTACTGGAGGTTTTATCATCAGTCATCCGGTTAATAAGCTACAAATTGCGGTAAAAGGTAAAGAGGTAAGTGGTGGTCAGATAGGTCAGTTGCCCAATGCTTATCAGGTATGGAAACTTGTCGGAGTAGATGCTCGAGTGCCAAAAAAAGAAGTACATGCCAAGAGTGACTTAGAATGGGAAAATGAGCAGGTTTTCGGGGTCAATAAAGAGGAGGGACATGCTACCTTCTTTCCATTTCCCAATAGCGGACTATTAAAGCAAGATCCTTATTTTCAGTATCCTTGGGTCTTTCCAAATTCTCCCAATGTAAAAAGTTTAAATGGTTTATGGAAATTCAATTGGGTGAATGAACCCAGCTTACGGCCTGTCAATTTCTATGAAGAAAATTATTCAACGGCTACTTGGAAAGAAATTCAGGTTCCATCCAATTGGGAGATGGAGGGTTACGGCACACCTATATACACCAATATTACCTATCCATTTCGCAATGAACCACCCTTTATCTTACCTCAAAAAGGTTATACCAATGAAACAGAGATCAACC
Organism: Sphingobacterium sp. SRCM116780; assembly: GCF_021442025.1. Classification (NCBI taxonomy): domain Bacteria; kingdom Pseudomonadati; phylum Bacteroidota; class Sphingobacteriia; order Sphingobacteriales; family Sphingobacteriaceae; genus Sphingobacterium; species Sphingobacterium sp. SRCM116780. The sequence goes on along the minus strand of NZ_CP090446.1, from coordinate 3,138,111 downwards.
CAGTAGGGTCGTACAAAAGGGAATTTGATATTCCTGCTGATTGGAAGGACAAGAATATTTTTGTTCACTTTGATGGAGTATATAGTGGCATGTATATATGGGTGAACGGACAAAAGGTAGGCTATAGTGAAGGAGCAAATAATGATGCCGAATTTAATATCAGTAAGTACGTGAGACCTGGAAAAAACACACTTTCCGTAGAAGTTTACCGCTGGACAGATGCGAGTTACATTGAAGATCAAGATATGTTTCGGTTGAGCGGTATACATCGTGATGTTTATTTGGTCGCTCGGTCCAAGAGCTATATCCAGGACTGGCAGCTTAAAGATAAATTTTTAGCAGAAGACCTGTCCAAAGTACAGCTGTCAACAGCAGTCTATTTTGGAGGTGAGGATACTGGGGCAAGACAGGTACAATTGACGATGCTAGATGCCGGTGGTAAAGTCGTCGGTCAACAGCAGATAGCTGTAGGGAAGGAAGTGCAGACGACATTACAGGTAATACTAGACCATCCACATTTATGGTCTGCCGAACAGCCGTATTTATATGATCTGATATTGAGCTATCAGGACGATAATGGAAAAGAGATAGAGGTGGTTGCTCAAAAACATGGATTTCGCTCACTCCAGCTAAAAAATGGAAGGGTTTATGTCAACCAGCAGCAGGTCTTTTTTAAAGGGGTAAATCGTCATGATATCCATCCGCGATTTGGTAAAGCTGTTCCTGTTGAAACTATGCTACAGGATGTACGAATGATGAAACAACATAATATCAATACAATACGTACCAGTCACTATCCCAATAGTCAAAAGATGTATGCGATGTACGACTACTTTGGATTATATGTGATGGATGAGGCCGATCTCGAGAACCATGGAAATCATAGTATAGCACATAATCCCGATTGGATCCCGGCATTTAATGATCGTATCAAACGGGTTATCCAACGCGATCGTAACCATCCATCGGTCTTGTTCTGGTCATTGGGAAACGAAGGTAGTGATGGGGATAACTTTCGGGTGATGGCTCAGTTGACTAGAGAAATGGATCCAAGTCGTCTTATTCATTACGAAGGTAAAAATGAGATTGCAGATATGGACTCCCATATGTACCCATCTTTGGAAAGAATGCAGCAGTTCGATCAGGAGGGCGCGGATAAACCTTATTTTCTATGTGAATATGGTCATGCTATGGGCAACGCAGTAGGGAATTTAAAAGAGTATTGGGATTATATTGAGAACAATTCAAAGCGCATGATCGGAGGCTGTATATGGGATTGGGTGGACCAAGGTATCAATAAACCTGGACGACCATTAGATGAATATTATTATGGAGGAGATTTTGGGGACAAACCGAATGACGGTGATTTTTCCAATAATGGTCTGACGACGCCCGACCGTCGTGTTACAGCTAAATTATTAGAAGTGAAAAAGATCTATCAATATATCAAAGTCACGCAAAATCAAGGTGCCGTTAATAAATTCACGATACAGAACAAGTACAATTTTACCAATCTTAATGCTTTTCAAACCAAGTGGAAATTACGAAGGGAAGGTGTTGTTATTGCTGAAGGTATACTTCCGGTATTGCATGTTGAGCCGAATCAGAGTCAGGTCGTTGAAATTCCTGTAGCGCAGTACATAAAGAGTGATCATGAATATCTGATTGATTTCAGTTTTGCGATAAAGCAAGATCATTCATGGGCAGATAAGGGATTTGAGATGGCTTCAGCACAGTTCGCATTGACCGGTCGTACTACAGTAGTTGGCGTTGATCTGAAAAATATTAAAAAAATCAATTATGAAGCACATGGGAATAATATCCATGTATTTGGACAGGATTATCGCGCTATATTCAGTTCGGAAAGAGGAACCTTGACGTCATTGAAATACAAAGGGGTAGAAATGATCGATCAAGAACAAGGTCCCTTGATGAATTGGTACCGTTCGGTTAATAATGATAAATACACCGATCAAAACTATTATCCAATGCAACGTGAAAAAACACAGTTCACCTTTGATATGGATCCCGATGGTAAGTTTATTCGTTTCATAATAGGCAATCGTTTTGATATTGCATCACCAGAACCATTTCATCTCCATACCACCACTATCTATACACTTTATGGTAATGGAAGTATCGACGTGGAAAATCGCTTTGATAAACCTAAACAAGAAAATCTATTGAGACGTTTAGGTTTACAGTTGTTTGTGCCTAAAGGTATGCAGAAGGTAAGCTGGTATGGCAGAGGACCATTCGAAAACTATATAGACCGTAAGGATGCCTCTTTCCTGGGTTTGTATACTAATACGGTAACGGGCTTTGCATCAGAACATTATGTGCGTAGTCAAAGCATGGGCAATAGGGAAGATGTACGATGGTTGAGCATGCAGGATGAAAAGGGCAATGGATTTAAAATAAGCAGTTATGATCGTTTATCCTTTACAGCTCTTGCATATACTGATCAGGAGCTGTGGGAAGCCAAGCATGATTTTAAATTAAAAGAAATCAAAAGAGACAATATTGTGCTCAATTTAGATTGTTTTCAACAGGGTTTGGGCAATGCCAGTTGTGGACCTTTGCCCTTGGTTCAATATTTGATGCCAACATCAGAATCGTTGACATTTAGATTTAGGATTGACCCTTTGTAACATGATTGTTGATTTTAATTAAAGTAATACGTGTAATCTTCTCACCTGAAAAGCTTACACGTATTGTTTTTATTTAGCTATAATAGCAAATTCTTTTTCTCCTTTTCATTTCTGCTATTCAAAGTATTTTAATTTTATAGACTAAATGAATTTAAATGTTATCGCTATAACCTCAACGGGCTTTTGAACTATTCTTACAGCTGCATTGGGCATTTTGATCTTCTATATTTAAATCTTAAAAGCACTGATAATGGCTGCTGTATTGAAATCCTTTGTATTCAATAGATATTCTTTCGTTCCATTTGTTGTTGTATGTTGTGATATATAATGAATATTGAGACCGACGAGAATAGTTTTGTTTTTAACAGCATGGCAATCGATGATCCAATGCTGTGGTTCGGCAATAGGGACGTGAAAAAAGTCCTCCATTTCGAATTCCACACTTTTGATTTTTTCTGAACTTTGATCGGGAAAATTTAAGTCTACGACCTGAAAATGCATAATGATTTTATCACATTTTTTAGGCATACGTACAGCTCTGATGATATCAAATTCAGGGAGTTGAATATGTAATTGTTGATTATGATCCAAGTGAATTTTAGGATCAAGGAAAAGGTAGTCCTCCATATGATTTTTTTCATTGAATTGAAATCCGACTAAACGACTCAATACCGCGTGATCCATGGACATCATTCCCGCCACTTGGTCTGGATTAGATCGCAAGGCACGATAGATCTGTTTATTCAGCCGATTGATCATTTGTCCATCGTACAGATTCTGATGAATTTCAATCAAACCAAATCGGATGGTAAAAGATGCACGGCTTGCTACTCCAAAATCATGGGAGCACTCTTTGGTACCTTCGCTCTGTTTGATGCGACGACCAGCTTTGGTTTGAATAACATTGATACTTCCTAATTTGCGGTTTACCAGGTTGCCAACTTGCCCCCGTAAGAATCCATTTTGATTGATAGCCATATCCAAATATACGGCTGTAAACTGTCGAAAATCAAATATTTGTGCATTTTTGCGAATATGAAAAGGACTGAACACAAGTGCATTATTAAATTTGAAATGACGCATCACAACTCATTTCAAATTTGATAATCAGTTTGCCTCATCCGATTGTTTTGATTTATCTTTCAGCAGGTAACTGTTGACAAATACTTGGGAGTTACTGGGAGATTGCTAGGGGACTGATTGGATATAACTTGTACCTGCGAGTAGGGTTTGTCTACCATCCGAAAATGGTGTGAGCACTTATAAAAGGTGCACTCACGGTGGACGCATGGTGCTCACACGGTGCTCACAGGTACAAGAAGGTCCTAAGTTAGTCCCCAGTAAACCCTAAACAATATAACCACCAATGATTCCACCAAGTAGATACAGATATGGTTAAATTTTACTAATTTTAATTGGACAAAAATAATCGTTTAGAAACTAGCTAAGTATCATGACCTTCCGCTTTCTATCTCGCGCTGTATTGGGTGTCATTGTCTCTTTTACGGTTTGCACCTTACTTTCTTATCGCAATGAAATGCCCAATGATGGTGCGTTACAGATCGGATTTCCGTTTCATTTTTTTAGACAATCAGTGGGTTATGATCCCGTCTTAAATGTCATGGATGAAGCCAGTAATTTTTCCTACAGTTACTTTGTTGGCGATTTTCTTTTTGCGATCCTACTCTTTTTCTTTTTACAACTGCTTTTTAGAAAAATCTTGACAAAGAAAAAGTAATGGTTGTCTTGTCCAGATGTAATAGGAATTCTAATGCGCTTTTTAAATTATACTCCTATGGAATATCCTTGTTAAAGGAAAATTAAAAGATTAATTTGTATCTTTATAGTAAGATTATCATGTAATTGTGAACCATGGTTGATTTAAATAAAGTTAATGTAGATAAAAGTTTTAGTGAAGCAGAAATAGCATTGTTAAAAGAAGGCCTTAGTCGATCTTATAAAGAAAGATTTGAAATGGCTACAAGGCTTTATAAAATTCAACAAACCCTAAAAAAAGCTAAAATTTCCCATAAACCATTTTTAGAAAAGTAATTTGTCTATGGATATATTTGATGAAGAAATTCTATCATTTTGGAGAAATCTTGAAACTTGTCATGTTGATTGATTATATTATGATCGGTGGTTATGCGACTAATTTACATGGCTTTCAACGATTCACAGGCGATCTTGATATCTGGATAAAAGATTCTTCACAAAACAGAGCTTATCTCCGTAAGGCATTTGTATTATCTTCTTTGGGAGATATTTCACAATTAGAAACAATGGATTTTATTACTGGTTGGACAGATTTTCATTTGAATAATGGACTACGATTGGATATCTTAACTCATATGAAAGGTTTAGAAAATTATTCCTTTGATGAGTGCCTGGAACTAGCTTCTATAGCTGAGATTGAAGGAATACATATTCCATTTCTCCATATCAATCAATTGATCGCTAATAAAAGAGCCGTAAATCGTCCAAAAGATCAAGTGGATATTGATGCGTTGGAGCAAATAGTGAAGCTGCGAGAAGATAATGAACAAGATTGAGTAAATTCTTGATAATTAAATTGCAAAAAGACGATTGTTCGTCTTTTTTTATGAGATTCTTTTTAAAAAAGATAACATGATTAACTTTTTCTATTGCTAAATCGTTATTTTAGTGGTTTAAAAACCGAATACAAATTCTATTATATATTATTTTCGACAATGAAATTTAGCTCAATTCTTATTCTGGGTATACTTTCCTGCAGTTTCTCGCAGCTTCAGGCGCAGCAAATGCCTTATAAAAACAGTAAGCTGCCTGTAGAAACACGTGTGCATGATCTCTTAGGAAGAATGACTGTGGAAGAAAAGGTTGGACAGTTATCTAAATTGTTGGGCTGGGAGATGTATGAAAAGAATGCAAAAGGGGTTGCTGTTAGTGCTAAATTAAAGAAAGCTGTCAAGGAACAGCATATCGGTCTGCTTTGGGCAACCTTAAGAGCAGACCCTTGGACACAGAAAACGTTGTTAAATGGTTTGAGTCCTGTGGAAGCCGCTCGTGCGACTAATGCAATCCAGCGTTATATGCTGGATAGTACGCGTCTAGGGATACCTCTCTTGCTTTCGGAAGAGGCGCCACATGGTCATATGGCCATTGGAGCAACGGTTTTTCCAACGGCCATTGGACAGGCTAGCACTTGGAATCCCACACTAATTCAGGAGATGGCTGCAACCATAGCAAAAGAAACCTATGCCGTAGGAGGGAAGAATGGTTATGGTCCTGTGTTGGATTTGGCTCGTGATCCGCGTTGGTCTCGTACCGAAGAAACGTATGGTGAAGATCCGTATTTGATCGGACAGATGGGAAAAGCAATGGTGCAGGGATTTCAAGGTGATCACATTGGTCAAACAGATAAAATAATAGGGACATTGAAACATTTCGTCGCTTATGCCGCTCCAGATGGTGGACATAATGGCGAAAGTGTTGCCTTAGGGGAACGAGCATTGCGACATTATTTTTTACCACCATTCGAACAAGCTGTACGTGCAGGAGCTGGTTCCGTGATGACGGCTTACAATAGTATCGATGGTATTCCATGTTCGGCTAATCCGTGGTTACTGAAAGATGTATTACGTAAGGAGTGGGGTTTTAATGGTTTTGTTGTTTCAGATCTCTTAAGTATCTCAGGACTTAATGGGGGACATGCCACAGCTTCGGATGGGGTAGATGCGGCTTCGCAAAGTATACATGCTGGACTGGATGTTGATTTAAGTGGTTCGGGTTATGGTCCAAACTTATTGAAAGCAGTACAGCAAGGTTTGGTCGAAAAATCTGTATTGGATACTGCTGTCACACGTGTTCTTCGCATGAAATTTAATCTTGGTTTGTTTGATCGTCCTTATGTGGATGAAAAACGGGTTGCACAGCAAGTAGGAACAGACGAGAATAAGACAATTGCACGAAAAGTAGCGCAAGAATCAATTATTTTATTGAAAAACGAGGGGGGAGTATTACCCTTAAGTAAATCGTTACAACGTATAGCGGTGATCGGACCGAATGCAGACAATGTTTATAATCAGTTGGGAGACTATACAGCTCCACAGGCTGATGGAAAAGTAAAGACGGTATTGGATGGTATCCGTGCTGCGGTAGGAAAAGGTGTGCAAGTGGATTACGTGAAAGGCTGTGCCATCCGCGATACTTCGGTGAATAGTATTGCAGAAGCTGTCGAAGCTGCCAAACGATCGGATGTGGTTGTGGTGGTTTTGGGTGGATCGAGTGCACGTGATTTTAAAACGTCTTATCAGGCAACAGGCGCGGCTAATGTCGATGCCAATGCGATTAGTGATATGGAGAGTGGGGAAGGGTTTGATCGCGTTTCCTTGGATATGATGGGAAATCAGTTGAATTTATTGCAGGCTTTGCACGCTACAGGTAAATCGATCGTATTGGTTAACATTATGGGAAGACCCTTGAACTTGAACTGGGCATCGGATCATATCCCTGCGATTATCAATGCCTGGTATCCTGGACAGGAGGGTGGTTTGGCTATTGCTGATGTTCTTTTTGGAGATTATAATCCTGCTGGGCGCTTACCGATTTCAATACCGCGTTCGGTCGGACAATTGCCTGTACATTATAACTATAGCAAACCTAAACATCACGACTATGTGGAGATGGAAGCGAAACCTCGCTATGCATTTGGCTATGGCTTGAGTTATAGTACTTTTGGTTATACTAATCTTAAAATTGATCTGAAAGAGGAGTCTGCTGATTTTTTATGCACGGTCTCTTTTGATGTCAGTAACCAAGGACAACGGAATGGTGATGAGGTTGCACAATTGTATGTTGTCGATGAAGTGAGTTCGGTCGTTACGCCTATTAAACAGTTAAAACGTTTCGAACGGAAATCAATTGATGCGGGTAAACGCGCTACTTACTCATTTCAATTAACCAAAGCGGATTTGAAATTATGGGCTGTTGACAAATCCTGGAAAACAGAGAAAGGAAAATTTAAATTGCAGATCGGGGCTGCGTCAGATGATATTCGTTTAGAAGGGGACGTCGAGTTAACGAAAGATTATCTTTAGTAGGTTAGATAGTTAGATTCATCTTGTGTAAACCTTCGGTTTCTTGAGTCTTAAGTTTTAGATTTGGTTGCGCAAGGCTTTAGCCCTTAACTGGTTTATTGTTCGCTTTTTCAGCGGTCAATAAATCTAATATAAAATCTAAGACTCTGTATGGAAATAAAGCAAAAACGACCATCTGAAATATAATGTTTATTTAGTACTACATTTCGGTCTGGAGACCTTGGTTTCAAAATAGGATTTAAGTGATCCGTTGGAACACTTAAACCAGGTTGTGTAAGCCTACGGCATTTTTGAATATTCAGTTTTAGACTTGGTTGCGCAAACCTTTAGGCTTCAACCTATTCTTACTTCAAAACGACATGTTTAATGCTTTTTCTATTCCAGGTATAGGTGATATGGATATGTCCTTTGCTGTCTTGAATAAGGGTTGGATAGGAATATTCATCGCCTTTAACGCCATCTTCCAATTGCATCGCATCTTTCCATTTGATGCCGTCTTTGGATAAGGCTACCCGTAGTTTGGTTCGCCCTTCCCACCAATCTTTTCCAGCAATATCTGGGTTGTAAACAATCATATAATAACCATTTTTCAATTGAATAGCGTCTGTGGCCGCGTTTGGATTTAATAAGTTTGTAGGCGTCCAATCGTCCCATGTTTTTCCTTGGTCTTTAGAGAAGGCTGTCATAACCGAGTTTTCTTTGCTACGACAAAGGACTTGTATCCTGCCGTCTTTGTGTAGCAGAACACTGGGTTGGATGACTTGAATGGGACTGTCTGGATTTATTTTACGAACAGTCCATGTTTTTCCTTTATCCTGACTAACTTCAATGTGAGCTTTCCAGATTTCTTCTTTCGATTCTGTGCTGGATGGTGATAAAATAACACCATTTTTAAGTGTCAATGGTTTATTCTTAATCGGGCCTAAAATTCCTTCTGGCAATGCTTGTCTCGCAGACCAAGTGGTTCCTTTATCCATGGAATATTGATAATAACCTTTCCATTCCCTTGGATTTGGTCCGATCTTGTAATACAAAAACAAACTGTCTGAAGTTGGATGTTGATAGAGTACGGGATTCCAACTGGGATAACGCTTGTCTTCCAATTGTCCATTGGCTACATTGATTGGTTGTTGCCATTTGCCATTGACACTAAGCGACATCCATATACAGACATCTGGATTGGACTCGTGTGTTCCGCCAAACCAAGCGCTGAGCAAACTGTCTTTTCCAACCTCTTGAATGGTTGATGCATGACATTGCTTGAAATCGACTTGTCCAACAGAAAAGATTTGCTCATTACTAAGCAATGTGGGTTGGTAACTTTTACAAGAGGTAAGGCTTAGGAGTAGCAAACAAAAAAGTATATCGAATTGATAGCGCATAATAGGAGTTTTAAATTGATCAGAAGATCTAGTAATTGTCGAAATCATCATTCACAACAGCATATAAACTCCAACTGCTACAGGTTAATAACAATTGGAGCTTGCTTTTTATTTCGCTTTTAACTGGATGACAGTTGCATAATTAAGTCGTGTGTTTACTCCTTTTACGCTTATTTGATTATCCTTCTGTGACCATTTTAATTTGCCTTTATGTCCTAAGATGCTGATATCTTTTACATTAAAATTCTCTGGTAATGTGAACGTATAGGTCGCAGGTTGTTTATAGGTATCACCACTTTGTAAATGGAATACATTGACTACTTTACTGTCCTTGCTACGGGTATAATAATAATCGTCTACATGAAATGGAGCAATGGGACGTGTGGCATATACGGCAGATTGATTGATTTGCATCCAAGCAGCTAATTCTTTCAATCGATCGTAAGCTGCTTGATCATAATCACCGTTTGGTCCCGGAGCGATATTCATCAGGTAATTTCCTCCTCTTGAAATGATCTTAACCAACGTTTCGACAATCTTTTTTGTAGGCTTATAGTTATCATTGGGTACATAGCTAAAGGAATCTCCCATCGTGATACAGCTTTCCCAAGGGATATCTAAGGTGTGATCAGGAACAGCTTGTTCTGGAGTAACATAATTTTCCCACTTACCTGGAACGGTACGGTCTACAACGATAATACCAGGTTGATTCTTTCGAGCCATGGTACCAATACGATCCATATCGATATCTTGTTCGACTTTGATGGTTCGTTGCCAATCTACGGATTGATCAATGGTTTTAAATGGTCTTACCCATCCACCATCTAACCAAAGAATATCGACTTTGCCATATTCGGAGGTCAGTTCATTGAGCTGGTTGTAGGTATAGTCTTTAAATTTTTGCCATCTTTCGGGATGTTTTTGCGGATCGTAGTTGACATTACGATCTTTCGGTGGGAAATAGTTCCACCAATAAAAATCGGTATGCCAATCGGGTTTTGAAAAATAGGCACCTATTTTAAAGCCATCATTCCGGAAAGTATTAAAAATTTCTTTGGTGACATTGGCTTTAGGATTTGTTGAAAAAGGGGTATTGGGTGATGTGATTTTATAGTCTGATTCTTTTGTGTCAAACATAGCAAATCCATCGTGATGCTTAGTGGTGAATACCACATATTTCATCCCTGCAGCTTTGGCGGCATCGGCCCATTTCTGTGGATTGAAGTCTGTTGGATTAAAGGATTTTTGTAAATTTTCGTAATTCTTTACATAGTCATTATAGTTCTTGCCATGTTCAGGTTTTCTTTTCGTCCACCCTTCGTCTTCTGGACATAGACTCCAACTTTCTACAATACCCCATTGGCTATAGGTACCCCAATGCATAAATAGACCAAATTTCATGTCTTGCCATTGTTCGAGATTTTCGACAACTAATGGATCAGTAGGTTTTTGATAACCTGCGGATACATTGTGCGCTTGAGGAAAAGCTTTTGAAGTTGAAAGAGCCAATAGACTTACGGCTATTATTTTTTTATAATAAGTCGACATGTGTATGCAATATATTAGTAATGTAAATTCGTGAAAAATAGTTGTTTTTATGTACGTTTATACGAAAGCTATCATCAAACCGATTTGAATATTCCATGTCATTTTTATTACAGGAAACAAATGATAAGCTCAATAATAAAGATAATAAATAAAGGATCTTTTTCATAAAAGTTTATGCTAATTAGTTAACCTATGTAACGCGAAGATTATTCAAAATACTATAATATAAAGAAAGCCACTGATGTGGCTTTCTTTATTAAGTTAAAAAAAATTAGTTAACGTCCCAGAATAATTTTGTATTCGGATTGTCCTGGTCTTTAACGACATTATAGTTCGCCTCATTATATGTTGCTTCAGCCTGTGGTAAAGTCAACTTAACTGGCACAGTTTTTTGAATGTCAGAACTAAAGGTAGGAATCGTAAATTTAGGATAATCTAGCCTTCTTACTTCTGACCAGTTTTCTACCGCTTGAAACAAGTTGAAGTGTAACCATTTTTGCGTTGCAATCAATTGAATTTTGTTGCTGGCGGCATCCCAATTAACAGTTGAAATGAACGTTGCAATTTCAGCAGCAGTTGGTACAGCAGCAGCAGGAACTGTTTTATCGTCACTTTTCTTGCTGATACTGCTATATAAGTTAATGGACTCTTTTAATCCATTTTCAAATGCTGCTTTTGCAGATCCTGCATTTCCCGTTTTATTATAATACTCTGCCAAAAGGAAATTTACTTGCGAAGCACTAATCAGAATACCCGGGATGTATTTATTTCGAGATAACGTATGTCTATTATAGATCGTTAACGTATTTCCTCTTACTAAAGTAGATTGTTCATTATTGTTCAACGATTGATCCAAACCAATGTATACTCCAGCAGCTTTATCACCTGTCTCAAATAAAATAGGAAGTCTAGGATCATGTGTACTGACCATTTGGTCAATCATGGGTTTACTCGCTATATTCGCATACCATCCATCCGTTTCAAAAGCACCCTTAATATCTTCAGATTTGATATCTGAACTTACATTAAAAATATCAATTTGAGCGTTTTCACTATTTGTGAGAATCAACGGATACTTTGTTTGGTTCTTAACGATTTCATCAATTTCAGCCGTTGCTCTACTTGCAAATTGGCTGCTTGCCGATACACGTGTCAGCATTCTTAGACGAAGTGAATTACAATATTTTTTCCAAAGTTCTAAATCACCATTATTAATTAAATCTTGAGTTTTGAAAGAACCTGCAAAAGTTGCTGGAATTTGCAATGTATTAAGATCCTCACTCATGATTTTTAAATCATCAAGCATTGTGGTATAGATATCTACTGCTTTGTCATATTTCGGATAGGAAATAGTATAGTCTCCACCATTAGCCATTAGGTTTCCTGCTTCTGTCCAAGGAATGTCGCCTACTAGATCAACCATTTGTTGTGTTTGATCATAGAATAAAACTTTCGCAGCTAAAAGCATCGCTTTTTTATTTGCTTTGTCTTCTTCACTTTGATTATTGAATAACCGTATAAATTCTTTGTATTGTGTAAGACCTGCATAGTATTTATTCCATCTTTCTTCAATAGCAGCGGAGCCCGGGACTAATTGGTTCGCTTGGTTAAGTGAACCTAGGTTTTGAATGTAAAGATTAATGGTAGGACGGAGTGTAATAAAGTAATTCCCGTATGTTGGAATGATTAACGCCCTAAAATCATAAATTATCCCAGTGAATTGTTTTTCTATACTTGATTCGGAGACTTTTGCTGGATTTTTATAATAATCGGCAAAAGTATCTTTTTTACAAGATGTTATCGTTGAAAATGAAGCTACACAGAGCCCCATCATTATAAGTGACTTTTTCATTATTTTTTTCTTTAGAAGCTAGCACGTAGCATTAAACCATAAGTTCTAGTTGCAGGAGAAGTTCCAGCATTTGAAACACTATTAATCCAATTGGATCCACCAGTCATTTGCTCAGGATCTAAATCTTTAATCGATCTGTAAATGAAGAATAAATTACGACCAAATGCAGATAATTGAACATTTTTTGCTCTTAATTTACTAGCGATTGAACTCGGCAATTTATATCCTAATGAAATTTCACGCATTTTAAGATAATTGTTTTTTTGAACATATAGTTCATAACGTGATTGAGAATATTGAGGTCCTCCCCAATTATAGGTGTTGTTATAGTAAGTAGCTTGCGAAATAACATTACTGTTCTCCGTTCCGTTGGCTAGTTTTCCATCCATTAACATTCCATCATGATAAACAATTTCACCATTTGGACCTGCAGTAGAATTGGTTGCGACACCCATCGTATTACCTGCAGCATCTTTTGTTTGGTAATAACTAAGACCGCCATGCTCCGTATCCATATTATTTAAACTCTCTTCTAATAAACCACGACTGATCATCCAATTGATACCTGTAGGCATCACGCTGCCTCCTAACCTGAAGTCCATTAATAAATCTAACGAAAAGTTCTTGTAAGAAAAGTTGTTGATAAATCCTCCAGTAGCTTTTGGCATTGCATTTCCAGCTTTGATCCATGAATTTCCATCAATTTCATAAAGCCCATTTGCTGCCACAACTTTGTCTCCATTTTGATCTGTTTTAACTGGGCGCACCATGATGTCTCCCATAGACTCTCCGACATTAGCAACGAGTTGAGCTGCTTTACCATCGTAATCTCTTAATAATAATGAACCTGCATTACCTGGTAAAGAAATTACTTTGTTTTTATTCATAGAGAAATTAAGAACAGTATTCCATTTGAAATTCTCATGTTGGATTGGTGTGCCATTAATAGCAAATTCCCATCCTGTGTTGCGTAAACTTCCTACATTGGCAAGAATAGAATTTGCACCAGATGTAATAGGTAGCGTATAATTTAGAATTTGATCTTTAACCAATCCATTATAGTAAGTTATATCTAATCCTAAACGTCCTTTGAGCATTTTTGTTTCTAAACCAAACTCAACCTCATTTTTAGTTTCAGGTTTGATATTCTCGTTGCCAAATTCTGTTGTTGGAACTGTGGTATAAATAACGGATGTACCACCATCAGCTTGTGGTCCTAATGTTTTTTGCGTGTAGGATAGTGCACTTTTATAAATATCAGGATAATTACCCACTATACCCCATGATCCTCTTAACTTGGCATAACTAAAGATTTCTGGTAATTTAACAGCATCAGAGAGAATAAAACTTGTGTTTAAGGATGGGTAATATAAAACATTATTGTCAGGATTCATCGTAGAAATACGTTCACGTCTTAATGTTCCTTCAACATTCCAAAATTGCTTTAAATTGAAGTTTACTGTTCCGAAAACGGCATCACGTAACATGTAATTACGATAATTGTATCGGTCATTTCTTTTTGCCTGATTTAATGTGGCGTTTACGTCATACCAGTTTCTAACGGTTAAACCACCATCGGTTTCATTTTCAACATAGATGTCTTGTGAACGGGTTGCGGTATATCCTGCTACTACACCTAACTTAATGTCATCATTAAGTTGTTTGTTGTAGGTCGCCATTAAGTCTGTGTAGTAAATATTGGCATTTTGATTTCCTAATGAGAAAAAACCAGTATTACCAAAGGCTAAAGGAACCTCATTTGGTTGTTTGTCTTCTGTTTTTAATGAAGTTACATCTGCAGAGACACGTCCACGTAAAGATAAGTCATCCGTTATACTCCATGTTGCTGTATAGGAACCAATCAGTCGATTTGAATTTTCATCGTATTGTTTTGCTTTCGAGTTCCAATAGTATTCAAGAACGTCACCTCTATAACCAAAATAATGAATATCTTCAGCAGGAGTCAACGATTGTGTTTTTGGGTCTTTGATCACATATTTATAACCAAGACTTGTTTGGTATTTATTTAAATACCAATCCGGATTGTCAAACGTGGAAATCATCCCTGTGAAATTGTTAATTAAACGATCTGTTAGGAGCGGTCTATTGTGTGTTTGTTGGTTGATAAAGTTGACAACAACATCATTTTTAAATTTTTTCCATAATGTGAAACTTGCATTCAGATTCGCAATATTTTTTTTGTTATAGGAATCCATCGCAGTCATTTGGTTATCTTGACGTGTAATAGAGAATCGAATATTTGAGTTCTCCGTAGCGTTTCCTATCGCAAGATTGAAAATCGAATTATTCGGGTTGTTGAAAAATTTATTGTAAGAATTCTGCGCACTGTATGGTCTTACTTGACCATCCCAAGAAATGATATCTTGACCATCAAACTTTGGTCCGAAATTGATTCCCGAGTTCATAACACCTCGATTCACCCCATTAATTGCTTCAGCTGGAGTATAATAATAAAACAGATCATCTGATTGTTTATCGTTTTGATAAGCCTTAGAATACCCTGGTCCTCTAACATCTTGAAATCTTGGTAAATAAGCAATCTGATCATGTGCGTATGTGGCATTAAAATCAACAGAGAATCCTTTTCCAGCTTTTCCTGATTTTGTTGTCACTAGTACAACACCATTCATCGCTTCTGATCCATATAATGCGGCAGCGGAAGCACCTTTCAAGATGCTGATATTTTCAATATCTTCTGGATTAAGATCTTCTAATCCGTTACCACGAGCACGTTGGTCCCCCCAATAATCGGAGTTATTAAAGGAACTTTGACGCATCGGTACACCATCTATGATAACCAAAGGTTGGGAGTTACCTGTAATGGAGTTTGTACCACGGATATTGATATTGACACCTGAAGTGGCACCACCTGGAGCAGCTGAAATACGTACGCCTGGAGCTTTACCGTATAAGGCACCAGCAAAGTTAGGGGAACCTGTCTTAGTCAACTCTTTCGAATCGACCGTACTCATGGCATATCCCAATTCTTTAGGGGCTCTCTTGATACCCATAGCTGTTACCACAACCTCGTCTAATGCAGATGCATCCTCTTGTAGTGATACATTAATCGTTTTAGTTGACCCAACTGAAATTTCTGTGGCTTTATAACCGACCATCGAAAATCGCAATGTTTCTCCCTGAGCTGCTTGGATAGTAAAACTACCATCTGGGCCTGTTTGCGTTCCGCGTGAGGTTCCTTTTATAGAAACGCTAACACCGGAAATTGGTCCTGTAGCATCCGTTACCTTTCCTGTAACAGATTGCTGTGCGAATAACGCTGATGCACTAAATAATGTGCATAACGCCAATCCCGCACTTTTTTTGTAAAAATAACTCATACGTTAAGGGTTGATAAGTTTTAATTAGTTTGGTGTTATTAGTGTGTGTATTAAGTTTTCGATAATAAACGCTGCTGTACCTAAGCTTTGCGCTCTCTTATTTAAATCTGATATTTTTAATTCTGTGGCTTTTGCTAACCGAGGGATACAAAATTCGTTGACTGCGGTTTGGATTTGAGGCATCAAAATATCGCCTGCCTTGGCTCCTCTTCCGCTAATAATGATCGCTTCGGGGTTGACAATATGGATCAATGTGGCGATTCCCTTTCCGAGCATATAGCCAATTTTTCCTAAACTGGCAACGGCCAATTGATCACCTTTTAATGCATGTTCCAATAAGGCATCTCCTTGCGCTAAGAGATTGCTATACTGTTCCGATTCTAGACTTGATTTTTCTCCAGCGACTAATGCGGTCTCGACGTTTTTTAAGGCAGCCGTTAGAGAAGCTTCCACTTCCAGACATCCTTTTTTTCCGCACGAACATAATTCATTGCTATCACTCAATGGGATATGACTGAATTCTCCAGCATAACCACTAGAACCTTTGAAGATCTCATCATTGACAATGATACCTAAGCCTACTCCCCAGTTTAAATTGATAACCAGTGAGTTTTTTATATCTTTTGCAACACCAAATTTCTGTTCTGCAAAAGCAATACAGGTGGAATCATTTTCGAGAATAACAGGTACTTTAAAGTGATCCGCAATATGTTTTTTTATATGATACAGCTTGGCCTGTTTGTCAAAAGAATCATTGATACCTATAGAGGGATCGACAAATCCAGGCATGCTGATACCAAAACCAAGAAAATTGGATAACGGAATATTGGATTGCTCCAACACTTGCTCAATAACACCAATAATAGTGGAAAGGCTTTTCGGATTTGAAACTAGAGGATTATATATATCCGTACTTTCATGAATGATATTATTTTCTAGATCGTAGATTTGAATCGAGGTATAGAACTGATCCAGTATGATAACTAATGTATATGTTGATCGCTTGTTGTTAACTTTGAATTGAATCGCCCTTCTTCCACCAGTTGATACAGCAAAACCATTCTCTTCAACAAGATTCATCTCCAATAATGAATTTATTGATTTAGTAATGAGTGGTATACTTTTATTAAACGTTTTACTTAGATCCGCAATCGATTGCGATTCTTGAAAGTAAAGTGCTTTCAAAATTTGGCAGTTTATCATACTGTGGTTTGTTGATTTTCGCAATGTGGCTGTAAATAAATGAAATTTATTTTAATATAGCAACAACTTTATAATTTTTTTTAAAAAGTGGGTGTTACTTTTGTTTTTAATTCTAGTAGAATGAGGATTGTGTAAGAGATTAAAATCAATAACGAGTATTGTTGTAACGAAATTATGATACCTAAGTTTGTATTACTGATCACTTCATATGCTATAGAATTCTTGTTTTGCTTAGTGCTTTGGATAACTAAAACGCTCTTCAAATTGATTTTCAGATTTTTCTGTATACAATAAGATAAGTGATAAACAAGAAATGTAATAATGTGGATACAAACTAAAAGCTCTCTTCATAAATCAAGCATCCGAAATTTTTAGTCATAAAAAAAGCATGTCCAAAGACATGCTGTAAAAAAGGAAAGCTACCGAAGTAGCTTTCTTTATTAAGATTTTAAAATTTTAGTTTACGTCCCAGAAAAGTTTAGTTGTCAAATTATCTTTATCTTTTACGTTTTGATAATTGACTGGATTATAAGTTCGTTCATTTTCAGGATACAGCAATCTTGTAGGAGGCATTGGGCTTTGTTGAGATCCATTATCTTTAACAAATGTCAATTTAGGAAAGTTTGTTCTCCTATACTCTGCCCAAGCATGTTGTGCTTGAATAGGTGAAAAATTCAACCAATTTTGTGAAGCAATTTTTTCTAGCTTTTCTTGTTTTGAACCTGAGTAAGCAATTAATGCATTGGTTAAAAAAGTATTAATTTGAGATTCAGTTGGCTTCGTTTTAGGAACATAAGCTGTACCATCAGCATTGTCATTTAAACTATTGACGTAGTACCAAAAATCGATAGATTGTTTTATCCCGTTTTTATATTCCATTTCAGCTGAGTTTCCAATACCCCATCTTTCATTAGCTTCTGCTTTCAGAAAAGACACTTCCGCTGGTGTAATAATGATCCCAGGGAATTTATCATTTCTGCTAAATGTAGCAGAATCTACACGTGATATCAGATTACCATTGATCTGGTTTTCTTGAGTTGTTTCATCAAGATTAGGATCCAAACCTAAATATTCTCCTTTGATGTTTTTCGAGAAAAATACTTGTAAACGAGGATCTGCCGAAGGTTTCATTAAATTATTGATAATATACCCAGGAGCGTAGTTGAATCCAGAACTTTCAAATGAATTTTTAATACCATCTACACCAACAACACTTCTTAATTGAGTGCCCCGTGCATCAATTTTTATTGAATTCGCAATGGTGGTAACAACTGGATATAAAGTTGGGTTAGTAAGGATTTCATTGACTACTTGTTTGGCTTTTGTTTCGTTTGCATAACTAATGCGCATTGCTAAACGTAGTCGTAATGAATTGGCATAAATTTTCCATTTATCCAGATTTCCTAAATTTAATAAATCAGCTTTATCAAACATTTGTTTGTAATAGGTTGTTGTCTTATTATTATTTAGGTCGTCTGCAATTACCTTTAAGTCATCAATCATTTGATTGTACAATGCTTCTTGGTCATCATATTTTCCATTGATAATATCTCCACCTGTTAAAATGACTTGACCAGCTTCAGAAAATGGGATATCTCCCCACATGTCAATCATTTGTGCAGTTTGATCGTATAGGAAAACCTTACTGGTTTGAACGAAAATTTTATACCCTTCTTTATCTTCGTTCGTTGTTAATGTTTCATAAAATTTAGTTATTTCTTTATATGAAGCTAATGGAGCTGTATAATAGTATTGCCAGCGGCTTTGTGAATATGCAGTTTTTTGTTCATACATTCCAGGACCGGAAGTATACCCAAATAATTGTGTATAAGTCCCTAAAGTTGGCAATTGAAAAACATATAAATTCCAATATCTTGGCATTATCGTGTTAGCACTAGCTGTGCTTTGATTAAAAAGAAGTCCAGAAAAAAGTCTAGGTATATCTGCTTCTACTGAAGCTTCGGGATTATAGTAATTTTCATCAAAAGTTGACTTTTTACAGGATGAAAATGCTGTGGATAGCAATAATCCGCTTAAAATGATATTTTTGATTGTTTTTTTCATAACATTTGTTGTTAATAATTTTTAAAATGAAGCTCTTAATGATACACCAAATGATCTTGGTACCACCCCTGCATTACCAATATTGGCACGAGTAAGCCAATTGGTTCCCATAGTTGCTTCAGGATCTAAATGTGGAATGGTTTTGTGGAAGTAAAATAGATTTCTACCATAAGCCGTTATCGTTACATTTTTCGCTTTTAATTTTTTATTGATAGATTGAGGAAGCATATAAGCGAATGAAATTTCTCTCATTTTTATAAAATCGTTGTCGAAAACAGCACTTTTATAAGTTCCCGTTAATCCTGAACCTGGGTAAGCCCCCCAATAATTTGATATACGATAGAATTCTCCAGCTTCTATAATGGTACTGTTTTCAGTTCCATCTGCGCGTTTACCTTCTAGGATCATTCCATCATGGTATGTTGTAGATCCAGAAGGAGCACCATTACCAACAGGAATGAAATTTCCTTGAGAATCGGCATAGTAAGCCAAACCTCCACTGGCTTCATCTCTACCAAAAAGGGTTTCTTTATACATACCAGCACTTCGTCCATATTGGATCGATGGCGAATACACTTGTCCTCCGAATCTAAAATCAATAACCGTATTCAATGAAAATGATTTGTATGTAAATCCATTGATAAATCCTCCAACTGTTTTGGGCTGAATATTACCAGCTACAATTAGATTGTCAAAATCTGGTACATAAAAACCATCATCTCCAACTAATAAACTACCATCTTGATTTCTGGTTAAATCGTAGGTATAAATATTACCTGCCGCTTCACCAACTTTAGACCTAACATATAATGAACCGTTGTCTACATTAGAATGTTGAAGCATATCCAAATTTTCTGCTAGTTTTAATAGTTTATTGCGGTTGAATGCAAAATTGATTCGACTATCCCATGTGAAATTTGTATTTTTAACAGGAGTGAAACTCAATCCAATCTCAAGACCGTAATTTCTCATGTTGCCGACATTTTGCATGATATTATTTACACCTGTGGTATAAGCAACATCCAATGGTACAATCATATCAACAATTTTGTTATTGTAGTAGGTTAAATCCAAACCTAATCTACTGTTCAGAAACTTATTTTCTAAACCAACTTCAAACTCACGTTTAGTTTCATTTTTTAGATTATTGTTTCCATATGTTGATGGTACGACTAATGTTGGTGTTCCAGACACACTTTCTGCTGTATAGACCACATTGGCGGCATAGGTGTCAGGAGGATTACCCACGACTCCAAATGAAGTACGTAATTTACTATAATTAATAAATTTCGGCAATTTCACTGCATTGCTTAGTTCAAAAGCTGCACTTACAGAAGGATAATAGAATACATTGTTACCAGGTGCAAGTGTAGATGTTCTTTCTTGTCTTAATGATCCTTCTAAGAATAAATAATTATTGATGTCAAAGCTAACAACTCCAAATAATCCGTCTTTTACTAGATTTCTTCTTGAAGAATACCCTCTTGTCGCGCTATTTGATGCATTCATAGAGTACCAATTTCGTTGTGATAAACCACCTTCAGTATTTTGGGACGAGAAATCAAAATTTTCTTCTCTACCTTGATATCCAGCTTGAAGCGTTAAGCCGATCTTTTCAGCCAGTTTCGTATTATAAGCAAGCAAAATATCTCCATATAGAATATTGAAGCGGTTATGATTTGTGCTATAGTAACCAGATGTTCCAAGGGATAATGGTAAGGTATTAGGCTCTTTATTTTCGGAATAGAAACTGGTAAAATCTGTACCCATTGTACCTCTGATCGATAAATTATCAAGAATTTTGTAATTAATCTTTCCTGTTGCCATTAACCTATTGGAATATTCATCATATTGTCTCTCGTTTTGCGTCCAGTAGTACTCCATATAATCAGTTCCAGATACAGTAAGGTCAAAAGCTTCCTCAGGGTTTTGTGCACGGTTACCAGCTGTAACATATTTATAACCTTGACTAGTTTTATAATACTTTTTAAACCAATCAATGTTATTAACTGAACTTAAAAAACCCGTATAGTTATTCGTCATTCTATCAATCATGTAAGGACGATTGTTGATATGCTCATTAACATAGTTCGCAATAATACTTACATTTAGTTTCGGGGAAAGATTGTAGTTGGAATTTAAATTAAACGTATTTTTGTTCTGTGGCCCACTTTCCATAACCCCTTGGTACGTGTTTCTTGTATAAGAAACCCGATAGTTCGATTTTTCGTTAGAGTTCGAAATAGCAAGATTATAGATACCACTTCGTCCATTTTGATAAAATTTCTTATAGTTGTCCTTATAAGCATTATAGTTTCTCACTTCTCCATCCCAGTAAATAACTTCGGAACCATCAAAACGAGGTCCAAACTGTCCCCAAGCACTGAAACGAGGTTGTTTGATGATATCACCTTCTTTATAACCCGCTGGAGCAGCGATATTATAAGTCGTTGAGACATTCGGGGTACCAAACCAAATTCGGCCATTGGAAATCGTTCTATGAATAAAACCATCAGCTTCTACACCTGCGGCTGCAGTTCTTGCGTAACCTGGTCCGAAATCATATTGATAATCTGGAAGTATACCAACTTGTTCAATACCTTGAGATAAACTGAAATCGACACCAAAACCTTGTGAACCTTTACCACTTTTAGTAGTAATCACGACAACCCCTGCTGCTGCATCGGATCCATAAAGTGCCGATGCTGCGGCTCCTTTTAGAATGTTGATGCTTTCTATATTTTCAGGATTTATATCTAAAATACCATTTCCTCTAATGCGTTGGTCACTCCAAAAACCACTGTTATTTACTTCTTCATTTCTAGTAATGATTCCATCTACTACAATTAGTGGTTGTTTTTGAAAACTAATGGAGTTCATATTTCCCCGAATATCAATACTCACTGCAGAGTTACCTCCTCCTGCATTTGTATTAATGGATACTCCTGTAGCTTTACCGTATAGTGCACTAGCAAAGTTTGTGGGAGAGGTTTTAATGATGTCTTCACTTTTAACTGTGGAAACAGCATATCCAACTTTACGTTGTTCCATAGTTCTTCCCATAGCGGTTACGATAACCTCATCTAATGCTCCTGCATCTTCTTGCAACGAGATGTTAATCGTTTTAGTTGATCCAACCACAATTTCTGTGGCTTTGTAACCGACCATAGAAAAACGTAATGTTTCGCCTTGTGTCGCTTGGATGGTGAAACTACCGTTGGCTCCTGTTTGTGTTCCGCGTGATGTTCCTTTTACGGAAACGCTAACGCCAGAAATTGGTCCTGTAGCATCTGTTACCTTTCCTGTAACAGATTGCTGTGCGAATAACGCTGATGCACTAAATAGTGTGCATAACGCCAATCCCGCACTTTTTTTGTAAAAATAACTCATACGTAAGGATTGATAAGTTTAAATTAATTTGGTTTTATTAGTGTGTGTATTAAGTTTTCGATAATAAAGGCTGATGTGCCTAAGCTTTGTGCCTGTTTATTCAAGTTTGATATTTTTAATTCTGTTGCTTTTGCTAACCGAGGAATACAAAATTCGTTGACGGCAGTCTGAATATGGGGCATTAAGATCGTATCTGCTTTAGCTCCTCTTCCACTAATAATAATGGCTTCCGGGTTGAGAATATGGATCAACGTAGCGATTCCTTTTCCAAGCATATAGCCAATTTTTCCTAAACTGGCAATGGCTACCTGGTCACCTTTTAACGCATTTTCCAATAAGGCGTCTTCTTGTGCTAGAAAATTATTATACTGTTCTGTTTCCAGACTTGACTTTTCTCCTGCTATTAATGCTTCCTGCACATTTTTTAAAGCAGCAGTTAAAGAAGCTCCTACTTCCAGACATCCTTTTTTTCCGCAGGAACATAGTTCATTACTATCACTTAATGGAATATGGCTAAACTCTCCTGCATAGCCACTGGATCCCTTAAAAATTTCGTTATTGACAATGATACCTAAGCCTACGCCCCAGTTTAAATTGATAACCAACGAGCTTTTTATATCTTTTGCAACACCAAACTTCTGCTCTGCAAAAGCAATACAGGTCGAGTCATTTTCAATAATAGTAGGTACTTTAAAGTGTTCAGTGATGTGTTTTTTTATATGGTGTAACTTGGACTGTTTATCAAAAGAATCATTGATACCCTTAGTTGTATCCACAAATCCAGGCATGCTGATACCAAAACCAAGAAAGTTGGACAATGGAATATTGGATTGCTCTAATACTTGTTCCACAGCAACAATAATGGTTGAAAGGATTTTAGGGTTTGAAACTAACGGATTATATATATCTGTGTTTTCCTGAATAATATTATTTTCCAGATCGAAGATCTGAATGGAGGTATAGAACTGATCCAGTGCAATAACCAATGTATATTTCGATCGCTTGTTGTTGACTTTGAATTGAATAGCCCTTCTTCCGCCAGTGGATACGGCAAAACCATTACCTTCAATGACATTCATTTCCAATAATGAATTTATCGACTTTGTAATAAGGGGTATACTTTTATTAAACGTTTTACTTAAATCCGCAATCGATTGTGATTCTTGAAAGTAAAGCGCTTTCAAAATTTGGCTATTCATAATACTTGGGTTAATGGCTCTTACTTGTATTGCGAGTAAAGAAATAAAAAAAAAATTAAAAAAACAATAACTTTATAACTTTTTTTAATAAGTATTCATTTCTTATGCATTTTTTGGTGTTTAAATATTGTTTTATTTGTAACTTTTTTAAAAGTTTAAACGTATAACGTTATTTGTGTAACTTTTTTATAGCATTACGAAAAATGATAATTTGATATAAAGTAGTTAGATTTTGGAATTACTCCAGTTGTTTATGATGGTTTGATAGCTGTAATTTTTGTTTTCGAGACCTATATGATTCTGCTTAGGAAAGTTCTGCTGTTTTTCATCTAAAAATAATATCTTTGGTTTATAACCACTATGTATGAAACAACGCTATTATTCACTTGATGTATTTCGCGGAGCGACAGTTGCTTTGATGATTATGGTCAATAACCCAGGAACATGGTCGCATATGTTTGCACCATTAAAACATGCCGAATGGCATGGTTGTAGCCCAACAGATTTAGTTTTTCCTTTCTTTTTATTTGCTGTCGGCAACGCAATGTCTTTTGTAATTCCGCGCTTGCAAGAAGCTGGTGATGCTGTTTTTTGGAAAAAAGTCATCAAGAGAACCGTTCTAATTTTTGCTATCGGATTGTTTTTGAACTGGTTTCCCTTTGTGCAATGGACGGGGGATTCTTTGGGATGGAAACATTGGGTGAATCCTGATCATGCCGAAAAAGGTATTCGTATATTGGGTGTGCTACAACGAATCGCTTTGGCTTATTGCTTTGCTTCTATTTTGGCTTATTATTTCAAAGAGAAAACCCTCATTTGGATTTCAGCGTTTATACTCCTTCTTTACTGGGCTATTTGTGCTTTTGCAGGTCAGGCGGGAGATCCTTATAGCTTGGCTGGTTGGTTTGGCACCTCGTTGGATATTCAAATTTTAGGCATGGCACATGTCTATAAAGGAGAGGGTGTACCATTTGATCCAGAAGGATTGATGAGTACGTTGCCAACTATTGTGCAGGTTGTGTTTGGTTATTTAGTTGGAACGTATATTAAAAAGCAAGGTCAAGTAGATTGGTTGTGGTCTAAGGTGCCAGAAAGTAAAGAGCCACATTTTAAATTACTCTCCGGATTATTGGTTACTGGATTTATCTTAGTGGTATTGGGTTGGATCTGGTCATTGGGATTCCCAATCAATAAGAAAATATGGACAAGTTCATATGTGCTTTATACTGTTGGTTTAGGAACGATGACAATTGCTGCTATGATCTGGTTTATCGAAGTGCAAAGCGTGAAGAATACACTAACCAAGTTTTTTGATGTTTTTGGAAAGAACCCGTTATTCATTTTTGTTTTGAGTGGTGTTTTACCTCGACTAGTGGAACTAGCGCGTATTCCTGATGGAGTAGGGGAAAATGGAGAAGCGGCATATACAAATGCTTTTACTTGGTTCTACACGACAATATGTAAACCATTGCCTGGCGCACCTGAAGTAGGTTCTTTTGCATACTCGTTGTGTTTTTTAGCGCTGATGTGGGTGATTTGTTATTATTTAGACAAGAAGAAAATTTACGTAAAGGTTTAAGTCAGTGATTGGCCTAAGAATTTAAATTTATAGATAATAGCCGTTTTGTTATCCAATGGATTCCAGCATTGATAAATAGCCATCGGCTTGCATTACCAAAGTCTTACTACTAAATACTACAAACATTTGGCATTACAAAGTTTATATAGTATCTTTGCAGACAATTAACAAAAATTTTTAACGCTTTAATATTATTCAAGAGATGTATTTAAGTAAAGAGTACAAAGCAGATATCTTCGCGGAATTTGCAGGTTCGGCAACGAACACAGGTTCTACTGAAGGTCAAGTAGCTTTATTCACTAAGAGAATTGCTCACTTAACTGAGCATTTGAAAAAAAACAGAAAAGATTTTAACACACAACGTGCCCTACAAATGTTAGTAGGTAAACGTCGTTCATTATTAGCTTACCTGTACAAAACAGATATCAACCGTTACCGTGCGATCATCAAAGGTCTAGGTTTACGTGATATTATCAAATAAGCTTTTAGTACAAAACTTTAGAAAAGCCGTCTCTTTGGAGATGGCTTTTTTTGTTTTTACGTTTTGGAAATATTGTTTTTACACATATTTCCGCTATAAAATAGTTTTCTATGCTAGAGAAGAGTGTGATCAATTGCTTTTATACACAATTATAATTCCATGTAAAAGCAATTGATCTAAGTTTGATTGTAAATATTTTACCTTATCTTTGTGCCGAAATTAAATAGTTTTAATATAGGTATGCTGCCAAAAGATGAAAAGCATATCGCAAATAACAACGAATGAGTTATAACGAAATCAAAACAGTAATCGATATGGGCAATGGCTCCCAAATCGAGCTTTCTACTGGTAAATTGGCTAAACAGGCTGATGGTTCAGTAGTTTTAAAACAAGGAGATACCATGCTCCTTGCAACTGTAGTTTCTGCTAGAGAGGCAAAAGCTGGAGTTGACTTTTTACCTTTATCCGTAGATTACCAAGAGAAGTACGCGGCTACAGGCCGTATTCCTGGAGGTTTCTTACGTCGTGAGGCACGTTTATCAGATTACGAGGTGTTAATCTCTCGTTTGGTGGATCGTGCGTTACGTCCTTTATTCCCTGAAAATTATCACGCAGATACGCAAGTGATGATCTCTTTGATCTCCGCAGATAAAGATATTATGCCTGATGCATTAGCTGGTTTAGCAGCTTCTGCTGCAATCGCGGTTTCTGATATTCCTTTCAATGGTCCTATTTCAGAAGTTCGTGTTGCGAAAATCGATGGTCAATTGGTGATCAATCCAAAAGTTTCTGAATTAGAAAGAGCAACTTTAGAATTTATTGTTGCGGGTTCTGCACAAGATATCGGTATGGTGGAAGGTGAAGCTGATGAAATTTCTGAAACAGAAATGGTTGAAGCGATTGCTTTTGCACACGAAGCGATAAAAAAACAAGTTGCTGCTCAGGTTGAATTGGCAAACTTAGTGGGTAAGACGGTAAAACGTGAGTACAATCACGAACCTACAAATGAAACATTGCGAGCTGAAATTTTCAGCGCGACTTATGACAAGGTATATGCTGTTGCAAAATCAGCATCTGCTAAACATGAGCGTTCTGAAGCTTTTGCGGCTATCTCAGATGAATTTAGAGCAACACTTCCAGAAGAAATGGATGACGATACTAAATTCTTATACAAAAAATATTTCCACGATGTACAATTCGACGCAGTTCGTAATTTAGTATTGGATGAAGGTATGCGTTTAGATGGTCGTAATGTACGTACTGTACGTCCGATCTGGTCTGAAGTGGATTACTTACCTGCAGCTCACGGTTCAGCAGTATTTACACGCGGTGAAACACAATCATTGACTTCTGTTACTTTAGGAGCAAAAGATGCGGAACAAATGATCGATGGTGCATTCTTCCATGGGTATAATAAATTTATTTTACACTACAACTTCCCTGCATTCTCTACGGGTGAAGTAAGACCAAATAGAGGTCCAGGTCGTCGTGAAGTTGGTCACGGTAATTTGGCAATGCGTTCATTGAAAAAAGTATTACCTGCAGATACAGAGAATCCATACACAATTCGTGTTGTTTCGGATATCTTAGAGTCAAATGGTTCTTCTTCTATGGCGACTGTTTGTGCTGGTACATTGGCTTTATTAGACGCAGGGATTAAGTTGAAAGCACCAGTTTCTGGTATTGCTATGGGTTTAATCTCGGATGAAGCAACTGGTAAATACGCAATCCTTTCGGATATCTTAGGTGATGAAGATCATTTGGGTGATATGGACTTTAAAGTAACGGGTACTGAAAAAGGTATTGTTGCTTGTCAAATGGACTTAAAGATCAATGGTTTGAAATGGGAAGTGTTGACGCAAGCGTTAGACCAAGCGAAAGAAGCTCGTCTTCATATCTTAGGTGAGATGAAGAAAACGATTACTGCTCCTCGTGAAGATTATAAACCGCATGCTCCTCGTATCGTTCAAATCATCATTGATAAAGAATTTATTGGTGCTGTTATCGGACCTGGTGGTAAAATTATCCAAGAAATGCAACGTGAAACTGGAGCAACTATTTCTATTGAAGAGGTAGATGGTAAAGGTATCGTTCAGATCTTCGCTGATAATAAAGCTGCGATTGATGATGCAAGTACACGTATTAAGAATATCGCTGCAAAACCTGAGGTAGGTGCTACTTACGAAGGTAAAGTGAAGTCTATCATGCCTTTTGGTGCTTTCGTTGAAATCATGCCAGGAAAAGATGGTTTATTGCACATCTCTGAAATCGATTGGAAACGTTTTGAAACAATGGATGGTATTTTCAAGGAAGGTGATCAGGTAACTGTGAAGTTATTGGATATCGATAAACAAGGTAAATTGAAGCTTTCTCGCAAAGCGTTATTGCCTCGTCCTCCTCGTGAAGAGAAACCTGCTGGAGAAGCGCCTCAAAATGATGCTCCTCAAGCGTAAGTTTTAAAAACTTACTGAAATATTAAAGCCCACTGAAAAGTGGGCTTTTTTTGTTTAGATAGGACTATCTTTTCATCAACACATCATATTTATTTTCATAAACTCAAATAAACAAATCTTCAACATAATTCCTTAAATAAGTCTGTATTGAAGAGTCTATATTAAATGAGCTGCTCTTTCAGTTATAATCATTTTTTTATTTTATTAAATCATAATAAAATAAAAAATAATTGTTGCTAAATTTTTTTTATTTTCGCATTTCTAGTCAATGTTAAGTTAAATATCAATTTTTATGAAAATTGTTTTCGCTATCCTTTTTATTATAGGTATTAATACTTTTGTTTGTTTTGGACAACAACCTCAGCCTAACAATAGGATTAATTTGCCAGATTTTCAAAACCCTCAGGCTGCAAGTTTAGGCAAATTTGGAATATATCCTACAGCAGAATATACAGGAGCATTACCAATAGATATCCCCTTGTTCGAAGTAGATGCTAAAGGATATAAAATTCCATTTTCACTTTCATTCCATGGTTCAGGTGTAAAGTTGGATCAAATGGAAACAGAAGTTGGTTTAGGGTGGAGTTTGTCTGGTATTGGGATGATAAGTCGTTCCGTTGTTGGTGTTCCAGATGAGAAACCAAATGGGAGTTGCAATATTATTCTTAAAACGGGACAGGAAATATTTAATAATGCAGTATTACCTCCTACAGCAAGCCAAAGTGAAATTATGTCAAAAAGAGTATGGTTAAAAGCAATGTCTGAAGGAAAAGGAGAAGACACCCATACAGATTATTATTTTTACAATTTCCCAAATCATTCAGGAAAATTTATTATTAACAATAAAACAGAATATTTACCGATTCCTTTTTCTCCAATAAAAATTGAAAGAGGAAATATTTCGAATGATTTGTATAGCTCATTCCCTTTCAAAATCACGGATGAACAAGGTTCGATTTTATCTTTTAATAGTACTACATACTCTACTCCAGAAAATTTTGAACCTTTACAAAATAATGCCGTTACCAGTAGTTGGTATTTGGACAATATTTTGATCCCAGACCACAATGAGTCTATCAGTTTTATTTATGAGGATTTTTTTATAAAAGAATATACCTCATATCAAGAACAGAGTATTGGGTATAATGGAAATGCTGATGGTACTATTAGTCCAATTCAACCTTTAATTTCTAGCATATCTGGATCTATCATGCAAAGAATGAAATTGATTAAAGAGATATCATATGGAAATGGGGCTATTAAATTCAATTATATGGATTCTCCTAATGCGAATGTTTCAACAATGAAATTTTTGAAAGAAATTCTTATTTATGATAAATCCAATATTTTAATTAAAAAAATTGGATTTGACTATAGTGTTCCAGCAAATCGAGTAAAATTGAGCCAAGTAAATTTAATCGATCTGCAAAATGCATCGAATTCGGGTTCTTACAAAATCATTTATAATAGTTTAAATTTCCCTAGTCGATTTAATTCAGGAAGTCCAAGTGATTATTGGGGGTATTACAATGAAAAGGGATCAGGTATGATTGCTCGTAAAGATATCTTGCGTTCGAACATTTCTTTATCTGCAGATGGGGAAAGTAGTTGGGTAGATTATGCTATATCTGTCGGTAACTCAGATCGTACTGTGAATGAAAATGTCAATCAAGCAGAAATGATCTCAAAATTAATCTATCCAACTGGAGGATACACTAATTTTATATTTGAACCAAACAAGTTTTTAAACAGAGAGATAGTAACTTCTGATGTTAATATTCAATATGGAGGTAGCGTAAATGGAAAAGGAACTAATACTAAAAGCGAACAAGTTTATCTCTTTTCATTAGATTCTACCAATATTTTGAAAAAGTTCTCACCAAGACCAAAGATTGATATTACTTTTGGTCCGCCAACCCCAATTAATGGAGCTTTTCAAACTTACACACAATTTGTTGCATTAAAAGATCTGACTACAAATACTATTATTTTTACAAAATATCACGACTCAGATCCTTCCTTGCCATTAAGCTTTTCCGAAGAATTGGATTTAATTCCTGAACACCAATATGAACTTAGACTGACTGTTTATGGTGTTTCCACTTATGTAAATGGGAATATGACCTCTTCAATTAATGCCTATGTAAAATGGATCAGTAATAAAAATGAATATGGATATAATACCCGATTGGCTGGAGGTTTGAGAACCAAACGCGTTGAAAATTATGATTTTAATGCTAATCTTATTAATAGTGAAGAATATGCTTATGGTAAAGATGAAAATGGTACTGGTCGACCATTATTTGATCCAGATATATTTTTCAAGAATTATCAAGATTTTCAATATTATACTTTCTATCAAGCACCCACAACTCCAGGTTTTGCTTCACAGCCAAGATCATTAAAATTTTGGGAAAGAAAATATTTTGGTGTAACAGAATATTCTAGTATTGGGCTAAATGGATCTCCGGTTTTTTATGATTTTGTTACAAAATATACAAAATCAAATAATTCTGTAGAAAAATTTAAAGCAATTAAGGAGTATAAATTAAATTCTGAGAAAACATATGAATCTATTGAATTTATGAATTCTAAGAATTACGGAGCATTTTCCTATTTGTTAAACATGCCAGTTCCTATTAGTGAGAAATTATTTGATTCAAAAAATCAACTAATTAACACAAAAGTATGGAATTATGATTTTTTCAAATATAATACGTATACACCAGCGTTGGTCTTTGAAAATAATGTTTTTCAAGATCCACCTTCAGGATTGTCGGGAGGATATATTTTTGATTATAATATTGTTTCAGATTTTAGGATTACAGGCTCATCGATTAGAAATGCTTTGCAATTACCAATTTACGAATCAGAATCAACATATTTTTATTCTAATGGTGCATTGTTAGATAGTTCTATTGTTAAAAAAAATATGAATTATCTCTCTTCTTATACATTAGCACCTTCAGAAATTAAGATATTACAATCAGATCAAAAAGAGAGTGTTACAAAAATAAAATATCCCGATGATATAACCTCAACAACTCTGGCTGGGGGTAATTTGTCTGCGTTAGAACTTCAGTCCATTCAAAAACTTAATAAAGCTAATCAGCATCAAATAGGTGTTCCTATCCAAACAGAGTATTATAGCAATAGTAATCTATTATCGATTGAAAGAAATCTGTATGCTGACTACGGAGGGAAGTCAAGATTAAATAAAAACTTGAAAAAGTTTTTACCATCAGAGTTTAGTGAAAATATACAGTTTCTCAAATATGATGCTTATGGTAACCCTCAAGAAATAAAAAAGAAACTAGAACCAAATACCACCTACCTCTGGGGTTACGGAGGGCAGTATCCGATTGCGGAAATCAAGAATGCGACCTATGCGGAAGTATTGGCAATTCTGGGTCAAGCTACTATCGATAATCTAAATGCACTGACCGTTTCGGAAACGACGATCAATACGGCGATGAATACGTTACGTACGCACGCTAATCTTTCCAAAGCGATAGTGACCAGCTATACGTATAAACCTTTGGTCGGGATGAAAAGCAAGACCGATCCACGAGGGGTTACCGAGTATTACGAATACGATGGCATGCAGCGTCTGCAAGCTGTTCTTGACCAGTTCAAGAATGCGACCAGTTCCATGGATTATCATTACCGTCCCAACTAACCAAGATCATTTATGAAAAGACATATTTTAACGACCATAGCGATAGTAGCATGCCTGGCAGTACAGGGGCAAAGCCTTGTTGACGATCTGGTACTAAATACCTATAGCAACCAAACAAGTATACAGGCTTTAAAGAGCATTACGCTGACCAATGGTTTTTATATCCCAACAGGGAAAACAGTGACACTTTCGATCGCTGCTTTTCCTCTACTGACAAGCCTGCCCACTCCTGGCCAGAACTATATTCTGACCAAGAAGTTCCGTACTCCGGGTGTTACTGTCGCAACATTGAATGCTTCGCGCAGCATCGGGGACGAGAACCAGACGGTTCAGTATTTCGATGGACTGGGCAGACCGTTACAGACCGTCCAGCTGATGGCGAGTCCCGGTTATAAGGATATCGTACAGCATATCGAATACGACGGCTTCGGCAGGGAGAGCACGAAATATCTTCCTTATGCCGAGCAGACGAGCAATAACGGCAGTTATAAAACCACTGCTAAGACCAGCCAGACCAATTTTTATAAGAGTACAGGCTGGGATACCCATGTCAAAAAAACCGACCAGCCCTTTGCGGTTACGGTTTTCGAGAACAGCCCGTTGAACCGTGTGCAGCAGCAGGGAGCACCCGGTCTGGCTTGGCAGCCTGCTACTGATAGAGGAACTGTAGCTGTTACTTCGACCACAGGTCATACCGCTGTGACCGAGTATGGAACGAATCTGGCCAGTGATGTGAAACTATGGACTATGACTGCCGCAGGTACGGGAGCGACCTCAGCATTCTATGCTGCAGGCACATTATATAAGACAATCATCAAAGATGAGAACTGGGTAAAGGCTACGGGTAAGCAGGGGACAGTCGAAGAATATAAGGATTTTGATGGACATGTCGTATTAAAACGTGTCTGGGAAACAGATACGAAGAAACTGGAAACCCATTATGTGTATGATGATTTTGGAGATTTGCGTTATGTGATCCCACCGGGATATACAGCAACCACGGTCACAGACGACAATGCGGACTTCAATGAGCTGCTCTATGCTTACAAATATGACGGTAGACGTAGGCTTGTAGAGAAGAAAGTTCCCGGTAAAGGCTGGGAATACCTGGTCTACAACAAGAATGACCAGATTGTTCTCACGCAGGATGCGAACCAGCGTGTACGCAAGGAATGGAGCTATACCCGTTATGATGCCTTTGGCCATGTCACCACAACAGGACTTTATGTCAATATCAATGCAGCACAGCTGACAAGGGCACAAATGGAAACTTATGTGGATACCCATACAGGACCCTTATGGGAAAGCCGAAATGGAGCAGCTACTTATCTGACCCCTGCAACAACTTTCCCTACAGCAGGTACAGGTATCACGATCACTCCCTTGCTGGTGAATTATTATGACGATTATAGTTTTACAGGTGCCACGACTTTACCCCAACAAAGCATAACCAAAAGTGTGAAGATCAAAGGTCTGTTGACAGGGAGTTTAGTCTACAAGGACGATGGTACAACACCGCTGTTGACCGTACAGTATTATGACGACTATGGGCGGGTGATCCAGACTGCGAGCCAGAATCATCTGGCAGGTACCGATTATGTGACCAATACCTACAACTTTCCTGGAGAACTGTTGACCAGTAAACGGATACATACCCCAGCGACTGGAACAGCAACCACGATCCTGACGACCAATGATTATGATCATGTGGGCAGATTGCTGACGACCAAAAAGAAAGTGAATACCCAGGCCGAGATCCTTCAGAGCAAGCTTGCTTATAATGAGATCGGTCAGCTCAAAAGCAAAGGTATCCATAGTGAAAACAGTGGTACGAACTTCCTGACCAATATAACCTATGCTTACAATGAGCGTGGCTGGGGAATCAAAACCTCTGCTCCACAGTTTACCTACGAGCTGAACTATAACTTGAACAGTGCAGGATCAGCGATACTCAGCAATGCACAATACAACGGCAATATCGCCCAGCAGTTATGGGGTCATGCAGCGACGACCAGCAGTACTTTTGTGTATACGTATGATGCCCTCAATAGGCTGAAGAATGGAACCAGTACAGGTACGGTCATGAGTGAGGCTTTGACCTATGATGATATGGGTAATATCAAGACTTTGACAAGGGACGGTGGTACTACAATTACCTATGCTTACAACAATACGAACAAGAGTAACCGGCTGGCAACTTTAACAGGAGGATTGACAGGGACGTTTACCTATGATCTGAACGGTAATGCGACCAAGGACCGTACAGGTATGGCTTTTACCTACAACCAGCTGAACCTGCCCAAGACGGCAGCAATAACAGGAAGAACGGTTGCTTATGTGTATGATGCAACAGGAGCTAAACTGAAAAAGACAGCAACAGTTGCAGCTGTTACCACCGAGCAGGATTATGTGGACGGGATTGAATACAGTAAGCTGGGAGCGGCAGCCAGTGTGATCGAGCGTATCGCTACAGAGGAAGGTTTTTTGTTGAACAGTGCTGGAATCTACAGTTATCATTATAACCTGACCGACCATCTGGGTAATGTACGCTCGGTGATCAAGCAGACAGGAACTCCTGCTGCACCGATTGCAACGGTGGTACAGAAACAGGATTACTATCCATTTGGAAAGACCAAATCTATTGTAAATAGTGTAAATAGTAAGTATCTTTATAATGGCAAGGAGATGCAGAGTGATCTGAATGTGGGTACGCATACCTTAGGAGGTACTTATTTTCTGGAAGGGGAGTTGGATTACGGTGCTCGATTCTATGATGCGGAGATCGGTCGATGGAATGTGGTGGATCCAATGGCAGATAAGATGCGCAGACATTCTCCATATAATTATGCCTTTGATAATCCGATTC
Source organism: Sphingobacterium sp. SRCM116780 (assembly GCF_021442025.1). Taxonomy (NCBI): domain Bacteria; kingdom Pseudomonadati; phylum Bacteroidota; class Sphingobacteriia; order Sphingobacteriales; family Sphingobacteriaceae; genus Sphingobacterium; species Sphingobacterium sp. SRCM116780. The sequence goes on along the minus strand of NZ_CP090446.1, from coordinate 3,103,327 downwards.
GGTTTATTGATCCTGATGGTAGAGAGTCGACTGGTTGGATAAAATCGAAAGATTCAAATGGAGCTTCAACTTATACTTATGATGCAACTATAAAGAGTCAGAAAGATTTGGAAGTCGCTATTCCGAATTCAGGTAAGACATATATTGGAGAAAATTTCACATTATCGAGCTATACAAATGGTGCTGCTGATGGTTCTTATAAATATTCTTTTAAAGGAATTTCAGCTACGGATATAAATGGTGATAAGGTTGACCTTACTGGAAATTTGACTACTCCTTTGGGTTCTACAGTGATGGATCCAAAAAATACAGGAGGATCATATACTGGGTTTTCGATAGGTGGGGCTGTAGGAGGTGGAATTAGTTTACAGTTAGGTGTCGTTACGGATAATTTCGGAGATAAAGGTCTATATTTTACCTTTGGAGGACATGCTGGATTTGGTGGAGGAATTGGAGTTTCTTCTGGTGTGACAAGTCCTTCTGGAGGTCAAACATTTAGTGTAGGAGACTTTGGAGGAATGGGAAATTCAATTAGCGTAGGTATGGGAGTTGGTCCTGTTTCGGTTGGAGCTTCATATGGAGGTTCACAAGGAGGTAGCTTTTCAAATTTTGGAAATCAAACTACAGAGACCCCAAGATCTTATTTTTCATATGGAGGGGGACAGTCTTCTCAATATCCAGGGGTGAGTATGAAATTAGGCGGAGGAATTTCAGTAGGAGCAACTATTGATGCAACAAGAACTTGGGTGTTAAAGTTTTAAATTAGATAACAAATGAGTTTGAAAAAAGAGAGTATATATAATTTAATAAAGATTTTTCTGTTTTTTAGTTTCTTAACTTGGCTTATATATTTTATTTTTACTAAAAAAACGGTTTTGAATGCATTGAATATTGGATTTAGCAATCAAGTGGAGAGTGAATATGAGGGAATCATTCAGAAAAAATATGTAGACCATGACAATCATAATAGTACAATGGTAGCCTTTACACATCGTAATGCAATCGGAATCAATGGTGAGTTTTGGGGACAAATGGAAGAAGGAGATTCTATTAGTAAAGTAAAGGGAGATTCGGTGATACAGGTGTTTCGTGGGGATAAAAAGATTTTGATTGAAATTGCGCCATTTTATAGGGAGGCTATTCAGAAAGAAATTGATAAAAGAAAAAGTAAATAGATAGGCAAAATGTAATAATAAAACAATACTGTTTTGAGACCAAAAACACGATCTTTCTGTTATCCTTTTTCTATTTGAGGAAGGATAACAGAAAGATTGAAACCTATTCGAGCAAATCGTAAACTCCTTCGTTATTAAGGTCTAAATAATACTTAATAGATGTAATTACAAATAATACCCTCTTTATAACAACAATGCCTTTTTGCTGACTAAAATGCTGATGCTCAAGTTCGATAGACTTATAGATATATACTGTTGGACTACCTCCAAAATCCATTATAAAATTAGTATTCTCTTCTTCTATTTTTTTTAGGAAATCGGGGCATTCCATGTTACTAATAGATATCACTTTATATCCAATTGAGTTAAACTTTTTGTTAATAGAGGATGCATAGTTAGTTTTATTAACGACTGTAACTATGAGTGCGAAACCTAGAAGAAAGAGTAGTCCTAGAATAAAAAAAATCAATAATATAGCCATTCTTATTTAATGCAAATATCCTTTTCCATTCTTTGAATCATATACTATTGTATTTGCAAGGAAAAAGAGTCTATCTTTTAATGAATGATTCAAGTTCCTTTATCTCGTGGATAAGCTTTAGGGTCTGTTTGCCAAAACTGTTCCTATTATCAGAAAGGTAATTGAGTGAAATCTCTATAGCGTCTTATGATCTTGTAGAATATAATTGCATGCAGAGCAAATTATGTTTGTGAGATTTTTCGACTTGCATAGTATCACTATTTTATCTCTGACGTTTATTAACATACAAAAGATGTTTAATCCAGTTGAATAGCTCAAATGTAGAAATAAAAGTTAAAAAATGAAATTATCATTTTCTTATGGAAAGCAACTCCTTTTTTGCATATATTCGGAATAGTTTCCCTAAAACTTGCTAACAATAGTTAGTTCCTAATCTACATGGATAGTAAGCTGAATATGACGGAACTTGGTAAAATTAAATTAAAAACTGTACAAAGGCAACAAGATATAGATTTGTAGTTAGGGAAAGAAAAGGGGCATGTCCCAATAACATTTATGTAGTGCTGTATTTTGGTCTGGAGACTTGGTCGCTAAAAAGGATTTAAGTGGCCCGTTGGAACACTTAAACCAAACGGGGAAATATGTGGGATTATAGGGGTAAATTGATTTCTTATCACTGGATTTATTCTTTGTAATCTTTATAAAAGGTAAGAAATATCTTGTTTACGATGAGACAACGACGGGGTATGTTGATGGGGAATTATATTGGGCTATTCGCTTCGATAATATGTTGTAATATTTGTATCCTATATTTTTTTGTAAGAGATTTTAGTTAGTTATTATTTTTATGGAATTTTCATATGGATTAAAATTATTTGTTTCCATTTTTTTTATAGTGTCGGGTATTATGGCTAGATATTCTATTGGAGATGGTTGGAGCTCATTAAAAAAGTATTGGAGGTTATTGCTGTTTTTGGGCATTATTTCTTTGATAGTGAATATCTATACATTTATTTAGTGTAGAGAAGAACTATAAAGGTATAGGTTTCATAATAGGGGGAGAGGTAATAAGTTTTGTTATGAAAAGATTCCAATAAAAGGTCTGGGTAATGAAATACTAATACAGGGAGTAAGCATATGATAGGGATATAAAAACAAAGAAAGAGGTTACAGACAAAGGGTACGCTTGATCCCTACTTGATCCCTACCTAAGGACAGGAGAACACCTACAAGTGAGGTAAGTAGAGGTACACTTAAAAGCGTTTTATTGTTTGGTCTGATGATGTGGAAGAACCAGAATTATGGGAATGATTAGAATGATGAAGGAAGGTATTAGTTGTTTTCAAATTTCCTAAAACAAGAGAAGGCTGTCTATAGACAGCCTTCTCTTGTTTTATTATAGCATAATGACCGATTCTATTTTCGATACTTTTTTATAATAATCGATTACTTCATCTGCATGATTAACGAAAACTTCTACGGTGATAGATTTGTATTTACCACCTGATGATTCTTTTTCAGTGTATTTTGCACTTGTATGCGTAAACACATTTTTCACTGCTTCTATTTTATCTGCATCTGCTGTAACAATGAATTTAAACGTGTACAATAATGGAAATTGTTCTACATCAATCAGCTTTTGTTTAAAGTTTGCGTAGAAATCCGTATTGTTATCTCCGTCTTCAATAGCATTGATACGAATGTTATTGTTTAATTCTGACATTTTTAATCTCCTTTTATAGCTTATTATCAAAAGCTATTCCATAATTAAAACCTGACAATCTTGCTGTTAATTCTGCGCAGAAACAGGTCTATCTTGTAAGGTTTTACCAAAGTTTTTGTTCGGACTGCTGCTCATTTCAATTTCAAGACTTCCTCCTTTTAAGATATCATCATACGTAATGTATGATTTTGAATAGACCTGACCATTGCGTTTGATACTTTTGATATAGCTGTTTTGCGCTCCTTGATTTTTTACTTGAATAACCAGTTGTTTTGTATTCGGAAGATTGATAGTTGCTTTTTCCATCATCGGTGAACCGAATACATAAATGCCACTCACAGGGCTCAACGGGTACATACCCATGGCTGAAAATACATACCAGGCGCTCATCTGTCCAGCATCGTCATTACCACATAAACCATTCGGTTTGCTGGTATAGAAACTCTTCATTGCTTTTCGGGCAAGAGCAGCACCTTTCCACGGTTCTCCAGCATATGCATAAAGATAAGGAATATGGTGATTAGGTTCATTACCTTGTGCATATTGACCAATAAGACCCGTGATATCATTGGATGCTTCGCCGCCCAGATCAGAAGACATCGATGTGAACTCATCTAGTTTTTTCAAAAATTTCTGATCGCCACCAAAAAGATTGATTAAACCTTTAACATCTTGAGGAACCAACCAGGTATATTGCCATGCATTCCCTTCACAGTAATCGTTTTCACGGTGTTTCGCCATCAAGGGGTTGAAAGGTCTGCGGAATTCTCCCGTGGCTTTACGTCCAACAAAATGACCAACTTCTTTGTCGAAATATTTTTCGTACAGTTTATATCTTTTTTCAAAGTAAGCAGCATCTTCTTTTTTACCAAGCTTTTCTGCCATTTTGAAAGCGCTATAATCAGCAATTGCATATTCCAGAGCCCAAGCAACAGACTCATGATCCATGCTATCAATAGGGATATAGGTTAATTCACGAACGAATTTTAAACCATTATCATAACCCATTGCTGTCGTTTTAACCGCTTCCCAAGCTAGTTCGTAATCTTTTTCATCAAGGATGCCTTTAATGACAGCATCGGCCACAACAGGTATCGCAGGAAGACCTACCATGGTATTCGTTTCATTACCTTGTAAAGGCCATACAGGAAGTTTGCCCTGTTGTTGGTAAATAGCCAACATCGATTTGATAAAATCTTGATTGATTTTTCGATCTTCCAATAGGTTCATTAAGGGATGTAAACCTCTGTAGGTATCCCATAGTGAAAATACCGTATGGTTCGTGAAATCTTGTTTTTCGTACACTTGTTTATCTGTCCCTAAATAATCGCCATTGACATCGTTAAAGATTGTAGGTGCAAAATAGGTATGGTACAAAGCCGTGTAGAATATTTTCTTTGTATCCGAATCACCTTCAAATTGAATTTTATTTAACGTATTGTTCCATTTGTCGTTTGCTTGACTTTTTGTTTGCGCAAAATCCCAGTTTGGAATTTCTGCTTGGATATTAGCTAAAGCATTTGTGGTGCTAACGGCAGAGATGCCTACTTTTACTTCAATAGTTTTGTTTTTTACGGCATCAAAAAATAAAGCGGCTTTAATGGCTTGGCCTTTTACCGTTGTGGAACCCAATTTTTGATTTTTATCATCGTAGAATTGAACCTTTTGGATAGGAACTGATGTTTTTAATGCAAAATAGACTTTTTGGTCATTTGCCCATCCCATAGAAAAGCGATACCCTACAAAAGTGCTGTCATTGATTTGTTTGATATAAGAGTCTGTCGTTTTATCCCAGTTCATCTTAAACGCCAGGTCCAGAAGTAGATGTGCATTATCAGACTTTTTGTAGATATATTGGTGATAACCTACACGTTCTGTCGCCGTTAAGTTGGCTTGAACTTGGTAATCATCCAAAAGAACGCTGTAAAAACCCGGTTGACAGATTTCATTTGCTTTTTGAAAATGTGACCCATAACCGGTATTCATCTTATCGAATTCTGCAGGAGCTAACTGAACTTTACCTGTTGCAGGCACGAGCATAATGTCGTTAAGGTCGCCAATACCTGTACCACTTAAATGGGTATGGGTAAAACCTAAAATTTCTTTGCTTTTGTAATTGTAACCACTGCACCAATCCCAACCGTTAAACTGATCCCAGGTCTGTGAGATTTGCGAGGGGCCGAGTTGAACTGCACCAAGGGGTACATTTGCACCGACAAACACGTGACCATGATCTTCGGAACCGATGAAAGGATCTACAAATGCAGTTAAATTCTGTTGAGCAGCTAAGCTTAATGGTAGGCTAGCAAGGATACTTAAAAATATTTTACTGTAATTCATGCGAATCATAAGTTATTAATTTGATCTTATTTAGTGCTGAAATATAGTACTTTTTTGTTAAATAAAACCTTTTAGCTTTATTTTTTTTACAATAAATAATGTTATTACTTTATTTTTTTTTAGATTAGTGACTGACATATTTAAAATTAGTATAGTTAATGAAGAAGAGAATTTTGATTAGTGACATAGCAAAAGCTTTAGGGGTTTCGGTTACGACGGTATCTTTTATACTAAATGATAAAGCCAAAGAAAAGCGAATTAGCGAATCATTAACAAAGCGCGTTCTTGATTATGTGAAAAAAGTAGGCTACAAACCCAATGAACTTGCTAAAAGCTTACGTACGGGTAAAACAAAAATTATCGGTTTAATTATTGAAGATATCTCGAATCCTTTTTTTGGAAATATTGCCCGCCTGATTGAAACGAAAGTTTATGAACAAGGTTATCGGATTATTTATTGTAGTACAAATAATGATACGGAGAAAACAAAGGAACTTATTGGTGTTTTTAATGACAGACAAGTGGACGGTTTTATTATCACACCATCAGAAGGGATAGAAGAAACGGTTTCGAGTTTGATGCAATCCAATGTTCCAGTCGTTTTATTTGACCGTTATCTGCCTGAGATCGATACTGATTATGTTATTGCTGATAATTTTCAAGGTGCTTTTGATGCTACTGTTCATTTAAATGAGCAAGGCTACAAACGTATCGGACTTGTCTCTTTATATTCCGATCAAACGCAAATGAAAGATCGTTTAGGGGGGTATATGAAAGCGATGGATCAGTTTAAAAAACAAGCGTATATCAAAAAAATACAATTGGATGCGTCTGAAAGTGAGGCTATCGACGAGCTACATGAATTCATTGCAGATAATAGACTCGATGCTGTTTTATTTGCGACTAATTACCTTGCGATTACAGGACTTAAATCGGCTAAGAAACATGGATTTAAATTACCAGCATTAATTGCCTTTGATGACCATACTTTGTTTAAGCTGCATGAACCATCCATTACTGTTGTTTCGCAGCCAATAGAACAGATTGCTGATCAGATCATCAGTGTGCTGCTCCTTAAATTACAGGGTAAAGCCAAATCTTTGAAACATCTGACTTTACCTTGCGAATTAAAAATCCGTGAATCTTCTATTTTGAAACCGTAGTATCTGCTACAAATTTCATGGAAATAGAATTGACACAGTGACGTGTGTTTTTATTGGTGAATCCTTCTCCGATAAAAACATGACCTAGATGTGCCCCACATGCTTGGCATAGAATCTCTGTTCTTCTACCATCTGCATCAGTTTCTTTGCGAACAGCACCCTTAATTTCATCGTCAAAACTTGGCCATCCGCAGTGCGAATCAAATTTATCTTCCGATCGATAAAGAGGGGCATTACATCTTTTGCAGATGTAGGTTCCTTTTACTTTGTTTTCCAATAGCGTTCCAGTATAAGGACGTTCTGTTCCTTTGTGAAGAATCACGTATTCTTCATCTTTTGTCAGTTGATTATATTTTGTTGAGTCTTCCATTTGTTTAAAGATTGATGTCTTTTCTACGGTTTGGCGAGTTTGCGCTTGACAGGAATTCGTCAAAAAAATCAAGCTATATAAAATTAACAATTTGCCCATAATAAAAGTATATGCGTAAAGTTACCATTCTGTCTTTAATTCTTTGTCAGGATACTGTTAGGAAGAAAGGAATCGCTGGTATATTTTTAATATTTCAAAATGTCATATTAATGTCTTAAATTGCTACATGTCAATTTCCACTCCATGTATAGGAAGTTTACTGGTTGTTCGTAATCGCAATTTTCAATTTATTTAGAACGATTATAAATTGAAAAATTAAGTCATAAAATTGTCAGCGATTTGTTAATAAGTTATACTTTTGTGGCATTATTAGGCGGGGTTATGCCTTGTCTAGAGTGGTGTTTAAATTTTTATATTCACAAATAAATAGTATAAAGTGCTAAATATGAGAAATATCTCATCCGTTTTGGGAAAACTTGCGAGGGTAGTGTCAATGAGTTTGGTACTATTATTTGCCGTTACGACGCTGCATGCGCAAGATGTCAAGGAAGGTGAAAAAATCTTCAAATCTAAATGTACAAGCTGTCACGCCATTGGTAGAAAAGTTGTTGGTCCTGCTTTAAAAGGAGTTACTGATAAGCAATCTGAGGAATGGTTGATTAAGTGGGTTAAAAATTCTCAAGCTTTCATCGCTTCTGGTGATAAGGATGCGGTCGCAATCTTTGAGGAGTATAACAAATCCGTGATGACTTCTTTTACAGATTTATCAGATGATCAAGTAAAGTCTGTATTGGCTTACATCAAAGCTGAATCTGTAGAGAAACCTAAAGAGGCTGGTGCTCCTGGTGAGGCGGCAAAAGATGACAATGCAAACTTATTTATGATCTTCGGATTGTTAGGTGTGGTTGTTTTGGCTATCGTTGTTATTGTTGTTTTAAACCGTGTCATCCGTACGTTAGAGAAAGTTATTGCAACGAATCAAGCTGCAGTTGAAGCTGATGAGGAACCTAAGAATAGTAAGAAATTCCTTTCTTTTGCGCAAGGGTTTATTAAAAACAAGAAATTAGTTGGTTTTGCTGTATTGATGTTGGTTGCGTTATTGGCAGTAGGTGGTTGGAAAACAATGTGGAACATTGGTGTTCATACTGGTTATCAACCCGTTCAGCCGATTAAATTCTCTCACCAATTACACGCTGGTGTGAATAAGATTGAATGTCAATATTGTCACGGTGGTGCTTTTAAATCTAAAAATGCATCTATCCCTTCTGCAAACGTGTGTATGAACTGTCACAATACAGTAACAGCATCTGAACACTATGATGGTGAAATCTCACCTGAAATTGCGAAAATTTACCGTGCATTGGATTGGGATCCAGAGAAGCGTACTTATGGTGATAACCCTAAGCCGATTCAGTGGGTTCGTATTCACAACTTGCCAGATTTTGCTTATTTTAATCACTCACAACACGTAACAGTAGCAGGAGTAGCATGTCAAACCTGTCACGGTCCAGTTGAAACAATGGAAGAAGTATACCAATACTCTCCGTTGACCATGAAATGGTGTGTGGAGTGTCACAAGAAAACAGATGTGAAATCAGATAACAAATACTACGAAGAGTTGATCAAAGCACATGAAAGCATCAAAAAAGGTGAAAAAATGACAGCAGCGATGATCGGTGGTCTTGAGTGTGGTAAATGTCACTATTAATAATTATTCAGAAATACGCAATCTTATATACAGCTTAAATGGATAGCAATAAAAAATATTGGAAAGGTTTGGAAGAATTGAAACAAACGCCTGCTTTTGTTGAAAAAAGTAAGGGTGAGTTTGCCGAATCTATTCCTGTAGAAGATGTCTTAAATGAAGCAGGGTTGAGTACAAAAACTCCACGCCGTGACTTCTTAAAAGCATTAGGTTTTGGTGTTGGGGCTGTTACTTTAGCCGCATGTAACCGCACACCTGTGCATAAAGCAGTTCCTTATTTAATCAAACCTGAGGAGGTTACTCCTGGTATTCCTAACTTCTATACGTCGACTTTTAACGGTCAAAGTATTTTGGTAAGAACACGCGAAGGTCGTCCTATTAACGTAGAGGCTAACCCGAATGGGATTGGTTTGAATCAAGGTACAGATTCTGGTACTGCAGCATCAGTTTTAGATTTATACGATGAGTCTAAATTAAAAACTGCTCAATTAAAAGGGCAAGATGTAGAATGGTCTAAATTAGATAGTACGGTTATCGCTGCTTTAAACGCAGCAGCTACTGCTGGTAAACAAATTACAATTGTTGCAAGCACGGTAAATAGTCCGACTACGTTGGCTGCTATCGCTAAATTAGCTGCGAAGTATCCAACGACAAATTTAGTACAAGTAGATGCTGTTTCTTATAGCGCTATGATTGAGGCGAACAAAAACGCTTTCGGTAAAGCGGTTGTTCCTTCTTATCATTTTGATAAAGCAAATGTTGTTGTTTCCGTAGCTGCTGATTTCTTAGGAACTTGGGTTGCTGGTGAAGAACATACACAACAATATGTTAAAAACCGTGATTATAAATCATTGAAAAATGGTAAAATGTCACGTCATATTCAATTTGAGTCAGGTCTAAGTATGACTGGATCAAATGCGGATGTGCGTATCGCGATCAAACCTTCGGAAGAGGCTGCGGTATTAATCGCTTTATATAATGCGGTAACAGGTTCTTCTTTAGCAGGTGGTATTGCGACTAAAAAGGCACAAACTGCTGTTACGCTAGTAGCAAAAGAATTACTGAATAATAAAGGTGCTGCTGTGGTTGTTGCAGGTTCGAATGATATCAATATTCAAACCTTAGCAAATGCAATCAACAGTGCTTTAGGTTCATACGGATCGACCATTGATTTAGATAATTTCTCTAAACAACATCAAGGTTCTGATGCAGCATTTGCTCAATTCTTGACAAACGCGAAAGCAGGTCAAGTAGGTGTAGCCTTATTATTAGACAGTAACCCTGTTTATAATTATTTCAAAGCTGAAGAAGTGAAAGCGGCATTGAAGAAAGTTGATTTTACATTATCTTTCTCACAACGTGCAGATGAAACGGCTTCAACATTGACTGCTATTGCTCCAACCAATACATTCTTAGAATCTTGGGGTGATGCAAATCCTAAAGAAGGATTATTCTCAATCGTTCAACCAACAATTAATCCTGTTTTCAATACGCGTCAGGCTGATCAATCTTTATTGATTTGGGCAGGTGATACAACAGATATTTACACATTCGTTAAAAATCTTTGGACTACATCTATCTTAGCTGGAAGCACTAAAAACTGGAATGCAGTATTACAAACTGGTTTTGAATATAAAGGAGCAAAAACTGCTGCAGCTTATTCATTCACTGGAGATGTAGCTGCTGCTGCGAATGCAGCTATTGCTGCTGCTAAAACAGTTGTGGGTGATTTCGAATTGAAATTATACGAACCAGCTGGCGTACGCGATGGTAAATTTGCGAATAATGCCTACTTACAAGAGCTTCCGGATCCAGTATCTAAAGTAACTTGGGATAATTATGCTGCTTTGAATCCTAAAGATGCCGAGAAATTAGGCTTAGGTGAAGATGCTACTGTTACCGTTGAAGCGAATGGTTACAAAGTGGAGTTGCCCGTTGTTCAACAACCGGGACAAGCTTTAGGTACTGTTTCAATCGCTATCGGTTACGGACGTACACAAGTTGGTAAAGCGGGTAATAATGTAGGTAAAAATGCATATCCTTTCGCTAGCTTAGTTAATGGAACCATCCAATTCGTAAGCAAAGCGACTATCGCGAAGGCAACGACCATTTATCAATTAGCACAAACACAAACACACCATACAATCGAAGGTCGTAACATCATTCGTGAGACAACTTTCGCTAATTATTTAAAAGATCCAAACTCAGAATCAGGTCGCTTTACAGATAAACACAAAACATACGATTTGTGGAACAAGTATGAGCAACCAGGTCACAAATGGGTGATGGCAATTGATTTAAATGCTTGTACTGGTTGTGGTTCTTGTATTGTTGCTTGTAACGTAGAAAATAATATCCCTGTTGTAGGTCGTGATGAGGTTCGCCGTCGTCGTGAAATGCACTGGTTACGTATTGACCGTTACTACACAATCGAAGCCGATGGTCAAGAATATACGAAGGAAAAAGAGATTCAAAAACTTAATGATTTCGAAAATGTAACTGTTGTTCACCAACCGATGTTATGTCAACACTGTGCACATGCACCATGTGAGACAGTATGTCCAGTATTAGCTACTGTACACTCATCAGAAGGTTTAAACCATATGGCTTACAACAGATGTTTCGGAACACGTTACTGTGCGAATAACTGTCCATATAAAGTTCGTCGTTTCAACTGGTTTAATTACTGGAATGATTCACGTTTTGATAACTACTTGAATAATGAGTTTACACAATTGGTATTGAATCCAGATGTAACAACACGTTCACGTGGGGTTATGGAGAAATGTTCAATGTGTATCCAACGTATTCAAGCAGGTAAGTTACATGCGAAAATAGAGAACCGTAAAGTAAAAGACGGTGATATCAAAATGGCATGTCAACAAGCATGTTCTGCAAATGCAATTATCTTCGGTGACGCTAATGATCCAGAATCAGAAGTATCGAAAGCATTACGCAATGAGCGTGTTTATTACGTACTTGAGGAAATCAATGTACAGCCAGGTATCGGTTATATGACAAAAGTTAGAAACACTTTTGAGGCGTAATCTTGTTCATTATTTGAAATAAAAATACTATGTCATCGCATAACGAATCAATATTAAGAGAACCATTAATGACCGGTAAGAACATCACGTATGCAAAAATTACGGATGATATCTTACTACCGGTTGAAAATAAACCGAATAAAGCATGGTGGATCGGATTCACTGTAGCCGTTTTGGGTGCTTTATTATGGGTAGTCAGCGTTAGTTATACCTTTTGGACAGGTATCGGCGCTTGGGGTCTGAATAAAACAGTAGGCTGGGCTTGGGATATCACCGACTTTGTATGGTGGGTAGGTATCGGTCACGCAGGTACATTGATTTCAGCCGTATTATTAATTTTCCGTCAAAACTGGCGTAATTCTATCAACCGTTCTGCAGAGGCGATGACGATCTTCGCCGTTATCTGTGCTGCAACGTATGTTGTTGCCCACATGGGTCGTCCTTGGTTAGCGTACTGGATTTTCCCACTACCGAATCAATTCGGATCTTTATGGGTTAACTTTAACTCACCATTAGTATGGGATGCCTTTGCGATCTCGACTTACTTTACAGTTTCCTTAGTATTCTGGTACTGTGGTTTGTTGCCTGATATTGCAACAATACGTGACCGTGCTGTTGGTCTTAAACAAAAAATATACTCGGTTCTTTCATTCGGTTGGAATGGATCGGTAAAAACGTGGCAACGTTTTGAGATTGTGTCATTAATTTTGGCAGGTATCTCAACACCATTGGTACTTTCGGTACACACGATTGTATCTTTTGACTTTGCAACGTCTGTTATTCCAGGATGGCATACGACAATCTTCCCTCCATATTTCGTTGCAGGTGCGATCTTCTCTGGTTTTGCGATGGTGCAAACGTTATTGTTGATCGTACGTAAAGTGATGAATTTTGAGGACTATATCACCATGTTCCACATCGAATCGATGAATAAAATCATTATGACGACAGGTTCTATTGTTGGTATTGCATACTTAACAGAGTTATTTATCGCCATGTATTCACAATCAGAATACGAGATGTACGCTTTTGAGAACCGTATGTTCGGTCCTTACGCTTGGGCTTACTGGTCGATGATGACGTGTAACGTAATTTCACCACAATTATTCTGGTTTAAGAAAATCCGTACAAGTATTCCTATTTCATGGATATTATCGATCGTGGTAAACATCGGGATGTGGTTTGAGCGTTTCGTAATTATCGTGACGTCATTACACCGTGATTATTTACCATCATCTTGGGCAATGTTCTACCCAACATGGACTGACGTGGGTATCTTTGTAGGATCTATCGGATTATTCTTTACGTTATTCTTATTGTTCTTACGTTTCTTACCGGGTATCGCTATTGCCGAAGTGAAGTTGTTGTTGAAAAGCTCAAGTTTACAACAGAAAACGAAATTGGTTAAAGAAGGTGCATTCCCAGCTGAACAAGTGGAATACTTTAGAGATTCTTTGGGTAAATATGATTCGATAACAGAAGAAGAAATTAGAGAGTTAAAATAATAGCAATGGGCAATACAAAATATATATTAGGTAGTTTTGCTGATCCAGATGAAATGATGCATGGGATCGACAAATTACAGAAAAATAATGTAAGCATCTATGATTGCTTTACTCCAATGCCAATTCACGGTATTGAAGCTAAATTGGGCGTTAAACCTTCGCGTTTGCCTATTGCAGCATTTTGCTTTGGAGCATTAGGAACAACATTGGGATTTAGTTTATTGTATTACACAATGGTGCATGACTGGCCGATGAACATCGGCGGTAAACCATCATTTGCTATTCCGAACTTTGTTCCCGTAACATTCGAGGTAACGATTTTAATCTGTGCATTGGGTATGGTGGCGACTTTCTTTTATCGCAATCACTTATTCCCAGGACGTACTCCTCGAGTAATGGATTTGAGAGCTACAGATGATCGTTTCATCATCGCTATAGATGCGCAGGAAAACGCAGACCACGCTTTGATTGATTCTTTATTGAAAGAAGCAGGTGCTGTAGAAGTTAAGTACAATGATAGAAAATATGTTAGTTATGAATAAGAAGAATTTACTCGTTACAGTATGTGCAGCGTTATCGTTGACAGCAGTCGTTTCTTCTTGTGGTGACAAGACTACTCGTAGTACAGGTTTTGAGTTTTCTCGTAACATGTACGATCCGATTGCATTCAACCCGGATCAACCAAACGAGAATTTTAAAAATAAACAGACTGCTCAAACACCTCCAAAAGGAACAGATCCGATTGGGTTTACAAGATTTGAGTATGCCAATACTTTAGAAGATTATGAACGTGCAGGACGTGAAGTAACTAGTCCTTTGGAGCATACACAAGCAAACCTAGAAAAAGGTCAAGCTTTGTTTACGACCTATTGTGCGGTATGTCATGGACCAGAAGGAAAAGGTGATGGTTCTATTACAAAAGATCGTGAGATTACAGATTCAAGAGGTACTCGTAAGTTGGAGAACTTCCCTAATCCACCTTCTTATCATAGAACGGATGCAGTAAATTCTTCAAGAGGTGGTTTGATGGCTGATCTTACAGATGGTAAAATTTACCATACGATCTATTACGGTCACAACTCAATGGGATCACATGCATCTCAATTGTCTCCTGAAGAACGTTGGGAAGTGGTTATGTACGTTCATGAATTACAAAAGAAATAATCTAACATCAGATAAATAAATGGGAACTCACAATCATCATCACGATTATAATTTCAACGAGCGATACGAGTTTGCTGGTAAAGCAAAAACATTCAGTATTATCGCAATCGTTGTTGGTATAGCTGCAGTAGCCTACGGAATGCTTATGGGCGATCATATTCTTGTAGAGCGTACTTATGCTAACTTATTATTGATGGGTTATTATTTTACATGTGTATGTGCTGCCGGAGCATTTTTCGTAGCCTTACAATATGTAACACAATCTGCTTGGTCAGCTGGTATCGTTCGTATACCGCAGGCAATGGCAGGTATTTTGCCTATTGCTGCAATCATTTTACTAGTGATTGTCGGATTAGGATTAAGCACTCACAATCTATACCACCACTGGCACGCAGAGGGTCTTACGGATCCGAAAAGCGCTAATTATGATAGCATCATTGCCGGTAAATCATGGTATTTAAATTTTTCAGGCTTTTTAACTCGCCAGGTAATTTTTATGGGACTATACAGTATTTTTGCTGTTATCCTTGCTAAATTATCTTATAAAGAGGACTTAGAAGGTGGTTTGAATTCTTACAAAAAGAGCTTTAAATTATCGGCTATATTCTTAGTTATATTTGGTTTCACGACACCTATTTGGTCATTTGATACGATCATGTCATTAGAGGCACACTGGTTCTCTACGATGTTTGGTTGGTATAATTTTGCTGCCATGTGGGTAAGTGGACTTTGTGCGATTACTGTTATTTTAATCGTATTGAAGAAAGCTGGATATATGAATTGGGTAAATGAAAATCATTTACATGACTTGGGTAAATTAATATTCGGTTTCTCAATCTTCTGGACTTATGTTTGGTTTGCACAGTTTGTATTAATCTGGTATGCAAACATGCCTGAGGAAACAGTATACTTCTACAAACGTTGGGAGCCTGAATACAAACCATGGTTTTGGTTGAGTATTATTATTAATTTCGTAGCTCCTTTATTGTTATTGGTAGACCGTGATGCAAAACGTAAGCAGAATGCGATGTTATTCGTTTCTATCTTATTGTTAGCAGGTCACTGGTTGGATTACTACATCATGATTATGCCAGGTACAGTGGAGACACACCGTGGATTTGGGATCGTTGAAATTGGAACAACAATTGGTTTCATTGGTTTATTTACATTCTTAGTGCTGAATAAATTAAGTAAACAGAATTTAGTAGCTAAGAACCATCCGTTCTTGGATGAAAGTTTACATCACCAAATATAGTTTCACTTTAAAGGGTTATTACGTAAAATCGTTATAAAAAAATGAGCTTTAAATTAAATAATAGATTCAAATCCATCTCGGGTTTTGTACTTGCAATCGGATTGTTTTTTGCAGTCCCATCTTTCGCAAGTCAAGATACTGTTGTGGTAGACACAGCTAAAGCTACAACAGCTGTTGCCGTAAAAGCAACAGCGGATACAGCAAAAGTTGTTGATTCGGCTGCAGCTGCTCCAGCAAGTGTAGCAGCTTCGGCAGGGACGTCTACTGCAAAAGTTGACGCGGCGAAAGTAGAAGAAGTAAAAACAATAGACCCTCAAGTCTATAAAAACTTCATTTATTATGTTTTATTATTCTTAGTTATCTGTACAGTAGTTGCTGTTATTGGTAAGGTTATCTCCATCTATGAGTTAACAAACAAGATGAATAGAAAACATAATCCGTTAACATCAAATACTTTTCAAGCAACTTTATTATTCATTTTCCTATTCGTTTTCTTAGGAGGTGTTTATTATTCATTTGATCACTACGGTAGCATGTCTTGGAGAGACGCTGTTACCGAACATGGTGCTAAGATGGATACCATGTTTGTCATTACAACGGTTATCACAACTTTTGTATTGGTCATTACACACATTTTATTATTGACGTTCACGTTTATTTATAGAATGCGTAAAAATGGTAAAGCCTACTATTTGCCACATAACAACACGATTGAAAAAATCTGGACGATTGTTCCAGCTATTGTGCTAACGGTATTGGTATTATTTGGTTTCTTTACATGGAGAGCAATTACCAATGTTCCTGAAGATTTACAGAAATCTGCTATTCAGATCGAAGTCCTTGGTGAGCAATTCCAATGGCAAGTTCGTTATGCTGGTGCAGATGGTGTAATTGGTAAGCGTAATTACAAAATGACGACACCGACGAACTCATATGGTATCGATTTTAATGATAAAAATTCTTGGGATGATATCCAAGGTGCTGATATTGTGATTCCGGTTAATAAATCCGTTCGTTTCCGTATTGTATCGAAAGATATTATTCACTCATTCTTCATTCCTGATTTCCGTGTTCAAATCAACGCAGTACCAGGTATGACCAATTACTTTCAGTTTACACCAACGGTGACAACTGAAGAAATGCGTGAGCGTATGAATGACTACAAATATGATTATGTTATGTTATGTAATAAGATCTGTGGTCAAGGACACTATAACATGCAGAAAAAAGTGGTAGTTGTTACTGAAGCTGAATACAAAGCATGGTTAGCGACTCAGAATAAATATTTTACTGAGGACTTACAAAAAGAGTTTGCTGGTCAAACTACGCCAACTCCAAAAGTAAAAGATAGCGTAAACGTTACTGCTTCTTTAAATTAATTTGAATAATTGAATTTTAAAAACGAATATGTCAAGTACAGTTATTTCGCATAGCGCTGAGCATCACGATTCGCATGGACATCATCATCAAGAGTCGTTCATCACGAAATATATCTTCAGTGGTGACCACAAGATGATTGCTAAGCAATTCTTGATCACAGGTATTTTCATGGCAGTATTTGCTATGATGTTATCAATATTATTCCGTATCCAACTTGCTTGGCCGGAGAAAGAATTTCCTATTTTGGAAGTATTCTTAGGTAAATGGGCTGAAGGTGGTCGTATCGCACCAGACTTCTTCCTTTCTTTGGTAACCATTCACGGTACCATCATGGTATTCTTTGTTTTGACAGCAGGTCTATCCGGTACTTTTAGTAATTTGTTGATTCCTTATCAAATTGGTGCCCGAGATATGGCGTCACCTTTGATGAACATGATGTCTTACTGGTTATTTTTCATCGCTTCTGTGATCATGATTGCATCTTTCTTTGTTGAAAGTGGACCTGCTTCTGCTGGTTGGACAATCTATCCTCCTTTATCTGCAGTACCTACAGCAATCTCAGGTTCTGCTACAGGTATGACTTTATGGTTAGTGAGTATGGTATTATTTGTTGCATCACAATTGATCGGTGGTATTAACTACGTGAGTACAATTTTGAATATGCGTACAAAAGGGATGGATCTTTGGAAAATGCCTTTAACAATCTGGGCATTCTTCTTGACGGCTATCGTAGGTATGTTATCATTCCCTGTTTTAGTATCTGCTGTTGTTTTGTTAATCTTTGACCGTTCATTCGGTACTTCTTTCTACTTATCAGATTTAGTTGTTCAAGGTCAAATTTTACCTAATGAAGGTGGTTCTCCAATTTTATTTCAACATTTATTCTGGTTCTTAGGTCACCCTGAGGTATATATCGTTGTGATGCCTGCGTTGGGTCTTACTTCGGAAGTAATCTCAACAAACTCTCGTAAACCAATCTTTGGTTACCATGCGATGGTTTACTCGTTAATCGGTATTACTGTTCTATCCTTTATCGTATGGGGTCACCATATGTTTGTGACAGGTATGAATCCTTTCTTAGGAGGCGTATTTATGATCACAACATTGATTATTGCAGTTCCTTCGGCGGTAAAAGCGTTTAATTATATGGCTACATTATGGAGAGGTAACATTCGTTTCACTCCAGCGATGATGTTTGCGATTGGTTTAGTATCATTCTTTATTTCAGGTGGTCTTACAGGATTATTCTTAGGTAATGCTGCTTTAGATATTAACTTACATGATACGTACTTCGTTGTTGCCCACTTCCACTTAGTAATGGGATCAGCTTCTATTTTTGGTATGTTGTGTGGTGTTTACCACTGGTATCCAAAAATGTTCGGTCGTATGATGAATACAAAATTGGGTTATTTACACTTCTGGTTGACTTTCATTGGCGCGTACTTGGTATTCTTCCCAATGCACTTTATGGGTATTGATGGAGTTCCTCGTCGTTACTATGCATTTACGCAGTTTGCTTTCATGGAGAAATGGGTATCGGTTAATATGTTGATTACTTGGGCGGCAATCGTTGCTGGTTTAGGTCAAGTAGCTTTCTTATTCAATTTCTTTTACTCGATATTTTTTGGAGAAAGAGCTCCTCAAAATCCTTGGAATTCAAATACATTAGAGTGGACAACTCCAGTAGAACATATCCACGGAAACTGGCCAGGAGAAATTCCTACGGTACACCGTTGGCCATATGACTATAGTAAACCAGGACATGATCAGGATTTTATTCCTCAAAATGTTCCTTTCTCTGAAACCATGAGTTCTAATTTCATTCATGATTTTGAAGGAAACGAAGAAGCGGAACGCATCCAAGCGGAATGGGATGCGCAGCATAAAAAATAATTAAACAAGGTATCTAGCGTAAATCGTGCGAAATGATTTACGCTAGATACCATTCATAATAAAATACGGTAAACGATATGCTTCCAGCTGCTGAAAAGCGATTTGTTAGAACTAATTTCATCACGATTATTGTGTTGTTTTTAGTGATTGTTGCTGGAGGGGTTGTACGAAGTACAGGTTCTGGAATGGGGTGTCCTGATTGGCCGAAATGCTTTAATCGGATCATACCCCCAACAGCTGTATCACAATTACCCGTTGGTTATGAAGAACATTATATAGCAGGTAGAGCTAAAAAGAATGAACGATTTGCCAAGATGATTGATTTCTTTGGCTACCGTGAATTAGCTTCTAAAATTCGTCATGATAAAAGTATTCTTGTTCATGAAGAGTTTAATGTTGCCAAGACATGGACCGAATATGCCAACAGATTGGTTGGTGTTGTTGCAGGTTTTTGTTTATTGTTTACAGCAATCTATTCTTTTACCTATATAAAATCCAAAAGATCAATCTTTGTTTGGTCTGTGATTAATTTATTTGTTGTTGTTTTTCAAGCTTGGTTAGGTTCTATTGTCGTTTCAACAAATCTAACACCTTGGGTAATTACGGTGCATATGTTATTGGCTTTAGTTATTGTCGCGATCGCCATATACACCTATTTTAAGGCAAGAACATTACGAGATAAATCAATCCTAGTCAATCGTGATTCTAAAGGATTAAAAATCCTTGCTATCATCTCTTTATTGTTGATG
This sequence comes from Sphingobacterium sp. SRCM116780, assembly GCF_021442025.1. NCBI lineage: Bacteria > Pseudomonadati > Bacteroidota > Sphingobacteriia > Sphingobacteriales > Sphingobacteriaceae > Sphingobacterium > Sphingobacterium sp. SRCM116780. The sequence continues at coordinate 3,083,377 of NZ_CP090446.1, read as the reverse complement.
TTGGTGCAAGTAATTTTCGGAACGGAAGTGCGCGAAATGGTTGATGCATTAACCACTTCGGGTATGCCGAGAGCAGATTTTATACAAAATATTGGTCAACATTTTGAAATACATCGTTGGCTAGCATATAGTTCTTTGATTTTAGTAATTGTATTGTTCTTTTTAGTGCGTTCAAAATTTAGGGGTTGTACAACTCAAGCGAGATTTGCGACTATACTCCTGATTTTGATAGGGGGTCAGATGTTGTCAGGTATTATTTTGGCAAGATTTGCAATTCCTGCGTTCGCACAAACAACACATTTAGTGATTGGTAGTCTTTTATTCGGAACCCAATATTATTTGATGTTGTTATTAGGGAAATCAAAACGTTAATTGAATGAATGAAATGAATGCACATGGTAAGTTAGATTTACTTTGTACACGCAGTTAAAAAGAGGACATTTGTCGCTATGAAAGAATTTATTTCTGATTTCAAGAAATTAGTTAAGTTAAGACTGACATTAACGGTTGTTTTTTCGGCATCCATCTCTTTTTTGATCGGTGCCAAACAGTTAGGTGGAGATATTTTATGGTTCAATTGGTTGTTGCTGACGCTGGGAGGTTTCTTAGTGACAGGGGCAGCAAATGGATTCAATGAAATCATTGAAAAGGATCTGGACAAATTAATGACACGTACAGCAGACCGTCCTTTACCTTCGGGTAGAATGACAACAGGTCAGGCTTTGATCCTCAGCTTATTTATGGGGATTCTAGGAACTTTGGTTTTAGTACGTCTAAATTTTGTTGCCGGTTTGTTATCCGTGTTTTCTATCTTGTTATACGCTTTTTTGTATACGCCACTAAAAAGAAAATCGCCAATAGCTGTATTTGTAGGAGCTTTTCCTGGAGCATTGCCTCCCTTGATTGGATATTTTGCAGCATTCAGTCAAGATGATCTTGCTTCCTATAGTCAAACGAATGAGAGTGCAATCATTATGATTCCATTCATCTTATTCGCGATACAGTTTTTATGGCAATTTCCTCATTTCTGGTCCTTAGCTTGGGTCATTGATGATGATTATAAACAGGCTGGTTTTAGACTGTTGCCAACAACCAAAAGGGATAAAGTATCTGCATTTATGGTATTTCTTTCAGCATTACTGATGATACCTGCAGCGTTTCTTCCTATGTATTCTGGGTTTGGCGGATGGATCTTTACAACTGTTTCTGTAATTGGCGGATTGTTCTTTACTTATTATGGCTTTTTGCTATTTAAGAATCAGGATATTCCTTCGGCTAAAAAAGTGATGTTTACCTCATTTTTTTATCTACCTATTACACAACTAGTCTTATTATTTGACTTTATACCTTTGAAATAATGTTAGATCAAAGAGAACAACAAACTGACGAGAAGTTAGTATCGCGAAGAGCTCAAAAATTTAGCCTATGGTTAGGTATGTTGGGAATGTTTATGATGTTTGCCGCACTATCAAGTGGTTTTATTGTCTATACGGCAAGTGGTGTGGACAAAGGTCTTAAAACATTATTACCAGATACGTTTATCTATAGTACGATCGTAATTGTTTTGAGTAGCATCAGTATTCATTTTGCTTATAAAGCAGCACAAGTGGGTAATTTGGCTAGACAAAAGGCATTACTGTTTGTTACCTTAATTTTGGGTCTCTTATTTTTTGTGCTACAAGTTAATTCTTGGGAAATATTGGCAGAGCGGGGCATTTATTTTGTTAATAATAATGCGTCACAGTCCTTTGTATATATTTTCACTGGAATGCACTTAGCACACATTATTGCGGGCGTGATCGTATTGATTGTAGCTTTAATAGGAGTGTTTAAACCACTTCCTCCAGATAGCAATCAATTCCGCATGAATTTGGCAAGTATTTTTTGGCATTTTCTCGATCTTTTATGGATTTATATATATGTTTTCTTACTTTTGAATCAATAATAGTAAACAATGAGTACAACTGTATCACAATTGGATAAGGTAAAAACCGGTCCATGGAATGGTGGAAAATCACCTTGGAATTTGGAATACGGAAAAATCATGATGTGGTTTTTCTTAGTTGGGGATGCCTTTACATTTTCTGCGTTTTTAGTTTATTACGGAACGCAACGATTTGCACATACTACATGGCCAGATGCGGATAAGATCTTCCAATCTATACCAGTTCTTGCTGAGCATGGGCAACCGTTAGTTTTCGTCGGTCTTATGACTTTTATTTTGATTATGTCATCTGTCACTATGGTATTGGCTGTAGAAGCGGGGCATCGTAATTCGAAAAATGAAGTTGTCAAATGGATGCTTTGGACAATATTAGGTGGTATCTGTTTCGTCGGATGTCAAGCTATTGAGTGGACCCACTTACACCATTTGGGATTCTGGTTTGGTAGAAACCCAGCAACTGGCTTAGAGGGTGATGCCATTAAAAACGCTTTACAACCGTATTTCTCACATGATATCTCTTATACGTCAGCATTGCAATTTGCCAATCTGTTCTTTACAATCACTGGTTTCCACGGTTTCCACGTTAGTGTAGGTATTGTATTAAATATTATTATACTGTGCATGACGTTAAATAATACATTCGAAAATCGTGGTTCGTATTTGATGATTGAAAAGGTAGGTTTATACTGGCACTTTGTGGATTTAGTTTGGGTGTTTGTATTTACATTCTTCTATTTGGTATAATTATAAGTTTTTAATTTTAGAAAGGCTATGTCACAACATCAAGATCATATTGCTCACGATGAGCACGAGCACGTAGAAGGAATGGATAAAAAAGGTATCTGGAGAATTTTCTTCGTCCTTTTGGCTTTAACTAGTTTAGAGTTCTTAATCGCATTGGGATTTGTTCATCACTGGCAAATTTTAGCGAAAGGTGCTTTGGTTAATACCATTTATATCGCGTTAACATTAGTAAAAGCATATTATATCGTTGCTTACTTTATGCACTTAAAATTTGAGAAATCTAGTTTTATTGTTACGGTAAGTATCGTCTTCATATTCATTATTTATTTTATCGTTTTAATGCTTACAGAAGGTAACTTCTTATTACATGAATTACAACCTCACCAATTGTGGGAAAATAAATAGTATAAATGAGTCAAAATACTGGCAGAAATAAAGGTATTCAAACAATCATGATCCTGGCAATAGTATTATTATTGCCAGGATTTTTGTATGTAGTGTTGAATAAAAGTGGCATGGCCAATTCTTATTCCACTTTGCCTATTTATGGGGAGAAAAAAGTCCCTGGCACTACACATCGGAAATGGGGGCGCGATCTAATGGACACTATTTATCATGAAGTACCGAATCTTTCTTTCGTGAATTATGATGGTAAGAAAATCCAACTTTTCGAACAGGATAGTGCCATCACTGTTATTCATCTTTTCTATTCCCGAGACCAATCTTTCTCCACAACACTGATTAATAACTTGAATAAGATAACAGGAGAATTTAGACAAAGTCCCAATATCAAGTTTTATTCGATTACCGTAGATACGAGTTATGACAGCCCAGAGGTTGTCACCAAGTATATTAAAAATATTGATCCTTCAGGAAAGAGTTGGTATTTCTTAACAAAACCATCTTCTGATATTTTTAAATTTGCGAAAGATGGTCTACTTCAGGATGCTTTAACAACCAGTGATGTGAATAAACCTTTTGTTATTGGTTCATCTTATGTACTCATTGATTCGAAAAGAAGAATCCGAGGTTTTTATGATGTGACGATGAAGAAGGAGCCTGAACGTTTGGCCGATGAGATTAAATTATTGACGGTGGAAGAAATAAGGAACCATCCAGCTAAGATTGAAACAAAATAAAAATGGAACAGACTGTAGAAGAAAAAAAATATAACAAGTGGATCATTATTTTATCGGTTGTGATTCCGCTTGTCGTAGCCGCTTTGTTTGGTGTTAATTTGCGAAAATTGGGTTATGATGTACAGCCTTTAAGTTTTTTACCACCAATATATGCGACTATAAATGGGATTACGGCTATTTTATTGGTTTGGGCTGTGGCAGTTATTAGAAAAGGAAATAGAAAATTACATGAAAGATTAATTAAAATCTGTGTTTGTTGTTCTGTTGCTTTTCTAGGGATGTACGTAGCTTATCACATGACATCCAACTCGACACCTTATGGGGGTGAGGGAATTTTACGACCTATTTACTTCTTTATTTTGATTTCGCATATTGTTTTGTCAGTTATTATTATTCCCTTTGTATTGATTACATATGTAAGAGGTATTACGGGATCTTATGAAAGACATAAAAAAATAGCGCGTATCACTTATCCAATGTGGTTGTATGTGGCAGTTACTGGAGTGATTGTTTATTTGATGATTTCTCCTTATTACATTCATTAATTAAATTATTCGATATGACAAGTGCGTGGGTTTATCAATCGAATCGTTTCTTTACCAATGAAGAAGCGGTATTGATTCAGGAAAAATTAACTGATTTTGCAGCAGGATGGAAAGTTCATGGAGAACCTTTATCGGCACAAGCAGTTGTGAAAGATAATTTATTTATTGTGCTTTCTGTTGACGAGCAGCTAGCTGCAGCTTCTGGTTGTTCTATTGATAGTTCTGTTCGCTTTCTTAAAAGCTTAGAGGAAGAATTTAATATTCAACTTTTTGATCGGATGAATGTCGCTTATAAAAAGAATGATCAACTTCTTTTGGCGACAAGAGATGAGTTTGAAGATTTAGTTAAAACAGGTGCCATTGAGGCTACTACCTTTGTGTTTGATAATACGATAACTTCTTTAGATGCCCTAAGAGATAAATGGGAAATTCCATTTGCTGAAAGTTGGCATAAGCGCGTGTTTGGATAAAAAATTAAAAGCGATGATTGATCATCGCTTTTTTTATGACTGGATTTATTTTTAAAATTGTGAATAGATTTTTAAAATCAATGCTGTTGTATGGATAAGATCTTGATTTTATTCTGGAATCTGATAATGATCAATATACCGAACAATGCTATTTGCTCTGTGGTTGACATATACCGATGGATTACGGGCATCCCATTGTCTTGGATTCGGAAGGATAGCGATAATCAACGCCGCTTGCTTTTTGGATAGGCTCGCACCTGATTTTTTGAAGTAGTATTGCGAAGCTGCTTCAGCTCCATATATGCCTTGTCCCATTTCGATGACATTGAGGTATACTTCCAATATTCTCTTTTTGCTCCAAAGTGCTTCGATCAAGACCGTGAAATACGTTTCCAATCCTTTTCTTAACCATGATCTTTTAGGCCATAAGAATACATTTTTTGCTACCTGTTGGCTGATGGTACTGCCGCCACGTAGATTTTTCCCATCTTTATTTTTTTCTATGGCCTTTTGAATGGCATCGGTATCAAATCCCCAATGTGTTAAAAAATGGGAATCTTCACCAGCAATCGCAGCACGTTTTAGATTATCAGATATTTCATCATAACTCAACCAATCTTTTTCTAACTTAAAGCCTTTACCAGCAGCTTTGAGTTCAAATCCTCGTTGTATCATGAGCCATGTGATCGGAGGATTGATAATTTTAAGCGCCAATACCCAAAATATAGGAAGCACAAAAATAGCAATACCGATACGTATTGACCACATTTTTAGCTTCTTTTGCCAACCTATAGGAGTTGTTTTTTTCTTGATCTTATTCGATCTTTTAATGGCCATTATACTCTTTTTTTACGAATGCAAACATAAATAAAAAAACGTCAAATTGTAAAAAAGAACAAAGCAATCAATCGTATAAATTGTGTCATAAATTGAAGTATCAAGCATATGATTTTATATGTAATAAGTAAAATGATTCCCCATCTGGTTTTCTATTCATTTGCAGGAATAGCATTTCATCTGCTATTTGAAAAATAATCGTAAATAGTACGCTAATGTAAGCTGATATTCTTGTCAAATCCCCTCAATTATCCTATTTTTACAGACTACAACTAAATGAAACAAGCGTTGGCAAAGGCAGAAAAAAAGGTAACTCCATTAATGCAGCAATATAATGCGATCAAGGTAAAATATCCTGGAGCGCTGTTGTTGTTCCGTGTAGGTGATTTTTATGAAACATTTGGCGAAGATGCAATCAAAGCAGCCAGTATTTTAGGAATCGTTCAAACAAAAAGAGGAAATGGAACGGAATCTGAAACTGCTTTGGCGGGTTTCCCTCATCATTCTTTGGAAACTTATTTACCGAAATTAGTTCGTGCTGGTCAACGTGTTGCGATCTGTGATCAATTGGAAGATCCGAAGCAGACCAAAACAATTGTCAAACGTGGAGTGACGGAGTTAATTACTCCAGGTGTGTCATATAGTGATAATATTGTACAGCAAAAGTCCAATAATTATTTAGCGTCTATTTATTTTGAAAAAACACAGATCGGAGTTTCTTTCTTAGATATTTCTACAGGTGAATTTTTGGTTGCGCAAGGAACTCAATCTTATATTGATAAGTTGTTGCAAGGTTTTAAGCCGACAGAAATCATTATGGCCAAGAAGCAAGCGAAGGAGTTTGCGGAGCTTTTTGGTAATCAATATTATACGTATACCCTTGATGAATGGCCTTATACAGGTGATTTTGCCACAGAGAATTTATTGAAGCATTTCGATGTCAATTCGATGAAAGGTTTTGGTATTGATCGTATGTCTGTAGCCGTTGTCGCTGCAGGTGTGGCGTTACACTACCTGAATGAAACAGAACATCGTAATCTACAGCATATTTCTAATATATCCCGTATTGAAGAAGATCGTCATATGTGGTTGGATCGTTTTACAGTTCGTAATCTGGAATTGATCGGTTCTGCGAATGAGAATGCAACAACTTTATCGGATGTGCTCGATCAAACGGCTTCTCCCATGGGAGCGCGCTTATTAAAACGCTGGATTGTGATGCCTTTGAAAGACCGTAAGTCTATTCAGGAGCGTCTGGATGTGGTAGCCTACTTTTCGGAGCATAAAGAGTTGCGTGATGAATTGATTCAGGAAATCAAACAAGTAGGGGATTTGGAAAGGTTGATTTCAAAAATCGGTCTTCTGAAAGCTTCTCCTCGAGAGATTGTGCAATTGAAACGTGCGCTATATGCGATTGAGAAATTGAAGAAATTGACCAATCAAAACGATTCTGAAGCTTTAAGAGTGATTGCAGAACAGTTGGATACTTGTTCTATCATTCGTGATCAGATTGAAAAAGAAGTATATCCTGAACCTCCTGTAGCGCTCAATAAAGGTAATGTGATTGCTAATGGAGTAGATGATGAATTGGATCGTTTACGAAAAATCTCTTTCGGTGGAAAAGATTATTTGATAGAAATTCAAAAAAGAGAAGCAGATGCAACAGGAATTCCTTCGCTTAAAATTGCTTTTAATAATGTCTTTGGTTACTATTTGGAGGTGACGAATACACATCGTGATAAAGTACCCTCAGGATGGATGCGTAAGCAGACTTTAGTAAATGCAGAACGCTACATTACAGAAGAATTAAAGGAATATGAAGATCAGATTTTAGGTGCGGAAGAGAAGATTCAAGTCATTGAAAACCGACTGTATGCCGAATTGCTGGTTGCTATTGCTGCTTATATCAAACCGATTCAATTGAATGCGCAATTACTGGCCAAATTGGATGTACTCTTAAATTTTTCTGTTATTGCAGAGAAAAATTATTACGTTCAACCAGAAATCTCGGAGAGTAAAATTTTAGATATTAAAGGTGGGCGTCATCCTGTTATCGAAAAGAAAATGGCTATTGGTGAGGACTATATCACGAATGATGTCTATCTTGATAATGAGACGCAGCAAATCATCATCATTACGGGTCCCAATATGGCAGGTAAGTCTGCTCTTTTACGTCAGACTGCGCTCATTGTTTTGATGGCTCAGATCGGCTCTTTTGTTCCTGTAAAAGAAGCGAAGATTGGTCTTGTTGACAAAATTTTTACCCGTGTGGGCGCTTCTGATAATCTGTCTTCGGGTGAGTCTACCTTTATGGTTGAAATGAATGAGACAGCAAGTATCATGAACAACCTCTCGGATAGAAGTTTAATCCTATTGGACGAAATAGGTCGTGGTACCAGTACCTATGATGGTATATCAATCGCTTGGGCTATTGCCGAGTTTTTACATAATCACCCTACAGCGAAAGCGAAAACATTATTTGCAACACATTATCATGAGCTGAATGAATTGACAAATTCGATGCCTCGTATCAAAAATTATAATGTGACGGTCAAAGAGGTTAATAATAAGGTTATATTCTTGCGGAAACTGGTTCCTGGTGGTTCTGAACATAGTTTTGGTATTCACGTAGCCAAACTCGCAGGTATGCCTTCAAAATTACTTAGTCGTGCCAATGAGATACTAAAAAGATTGGAACAGGAACGCACAGGAGGGGAGCAGATCAAGGATAGTATGCGTAAGATTCAAAAGCAAGCCTATCAACTGCAAATGTTCTCTATTGATGATCCTGTGTTAGAGAAAATACGTGATATGTTGAATAATTTAGATGTCAACACCTTGACACCAGTAGAAGCCTTGATGAAGTTGGATGAAATCCAACGGTTATTGAAGAATTAGAAACGGAAGAATAGTTCTATACTTCCATAGTGATTGTAAATACTGCTGATCAGTTGACTATCCCATTGATAAGGTGTATAGTGATAACCCGCTTCTATACCCATGTATTTTTTTCCATTGACCTGAATCATTCCTGCTAAACTCAATCCAAGATGCATGGTATTTACGGTATGTAGTTTTGTTGCGTTTCCACCATCAATATAATAGCCATTACCATCATAGTATCCGTCGTTATATACTTCTTCAGATATTCCTGTATCTACGATATCAACGCCTAAATTAAGTTTAGGGAGCAATATAAATTTAGTGTTGTCATATACTTTATATCCTATAGCACCTCCAGCGAATAGTCCATATCCAGCATTTACGGATTCGGCTTGGTCGTAATAATTATAGTCAAAATTTTTATCATTGGAATTAATCCTGACTTTAATACCGCCTTCAAAGACAAATGATCTTGCTAAGGAGCTCATCACCGTGAAACCAAGGGATACATTTGTGCCAAAAGTTGTATTTTTCCCTCCTATAGGGCCATATATACCGATATAAGGTATATATCCAATCTTGGATTTATAGTATGTACTTATTTGATCCTTAGTGGGTTGTTGTGTGATTTGAGCTGGTTCTTCAACGGTTTCCGTGGTTTGATTTTCAACAACTTCCTGATTTTTTGTCCATTCTTCATTTGAAAAAAGACGGAGTATATCAATTTCCGAATCGTTTAATACATACAATTGGGACTGAAGTAAAGCTTTTGCACGTGTTTTGATCAAGAGATCAAGCGGATGACGTAAAGGAAAATAATCGTATTGCGCTTTATTGGATTCATATTGATAGGCATAATCTTCTTTTGCTGCATCTCGGAAACGTTTAAGCAACTTTTCATCTAAACTATTATCCAAATATTGTGTGATAGCGACAGTACTATTTTCTTTTTGGATAATCAGATTTAATATTCTTATCCGTTGACTTAATTCCGTCTGTCCACAGCTATTCTCCATTTGGATCAATAAAGGATCCAATTCGTTATATTCGTTCGCATTCAATTTCTGAGTTATCGATGTTAACGAGTTCGCCAGGGTAAGCTCGCATTTTTCTTGTGCAATAGCTGATGGTGTTCCTAATAATAACGAAATACCGCTGAAAAGAAGAGCAAATAGATAATGACGCATATATTGATCTGTGCTTAATGGTATAAAAGTAAATAAAAATTATCTTTTGACAAGGAGCAGTACATTTTTAAAAGAATTATCTTTGTGACAATGGCTTCTATATTTCAATTTAAAGAGTTTGCGGTAGATCAAACGGATTGTGCGATGAAAATCAACACCGATGCTGTGCTATTGGCTTCATTGGTCGATGTTGGTGAATCTAAGCGTATATTAGATATTGGGACAGGGACTGGAGTAATTGCATTGATGTTAGCACAACGTTGTACTGAAAGTCAGGTGGTTGCTGTTGAAATTGATTCTGCTGCTGCCCAAAGAGCTCAGGAGAATTTTAGGAACTCACGCTTTCATGATCGAATGAAACTTCATGCTTGCGCTTTTCAGGAACTCGCTGATGAAGATACTTTTGATTTTATTATTTCCAATCCACCTTTTTATACCGATTCTTTGCACAATCCAGATGCGAGAAAAAAATTGGCTAGACATACCAATTTGGAATTTTTTGACGAGTTATTTCAATTTTGTTCTCAATATTTAAGTACAAAAGGAAAATTAGCATTAATATTACCAACGTTGTTGGCTGATGAATTAACAGAAATGGCAAAATCTATTGACTTAAATCTGCAGCAAGAGATCCTGATTCGCTCCTTTGACGGGGGAGAAGTAATCCGGAAAATTATCCTTTTTGAAATGGGATACACAGGTGCAATTGCTAGTACTGAATTTATTATTTATCAAGAAAAAGGTATGCATTCGGAAGGATATAAAGCTGCTTTGAAACCTTATTTTTTAGCGTTTTAATATGACAAAGATTGGATTAATTTCAGATACACATGCTTATTTGGATCAAGCGGTATTCAAGTATTTTGAACACTGTGATGAAATCTGGCATATTGGGGACTTTGGAAGTATAGCTATCGCTGATGAATTGGAAGCTTTTAAACCATTGCGGGCTGTATATGGGAATATTGATGGTCAAGATATCCGAATACGATTTCCTGAAGATCTACGGTTCAAATGTGAAGAAGTGGATGTTTGGTTAACGCACATTGGAGGTTATCCGGGGAGATATGCTCCAAGGATCAAGAAATTGATAACAGAAAATCCTCCACAGTTATTTATTACGGGGCATTCTCATATATTGAAGGTGATGTACGATCAAAAATTGAAATGTCTACACCTCAATCCAGGAGCTGCAGGAAAGCAGGGATGGCACAAAGTCAGAACGCTGATGCGTTTTGATATTGATGGCAGTAAAATCGAAAATTTGGAAATTATTGAACTCGCTGAAAGATAAACCTACAAGCTATCCCGTACTTCCATTAAGAAACTTTTTAATTTCTCTAAGGAGTCAATAACACGTTGGTTCTCTTTTGCCTCTGATTTATTTGTACGGAGATATTCGCGCGCACCTTGTAAGGTATAGCCTTTATCTTTTACGAGATTGAAAATGATTTTCAAATTAGCAATATCATCCTGTGTGAAAAGACGGTTCCCTTTTTTATTCTTTTTGGGTTGAATAATATCAAATTCACGCTCATAAAAACGAATTTGCGAAGCATTGACTTGAAATAGCTCTGTCACTTCCCCCATCGTATAATATAATTTATTAATTTCGCGCTCTTTGTAAGGCATACTAATTTTTTAATTTTAATATAACAAACTTAGCTAAATTTGCTCGTATACACAATACAATTGTGTTGGAATAAATGGTAAATTATTTAATTCTTATCATAGAGGAAATATACTGTAATATAGATTATAAAAATTAGCTATCTTAAATGGGCGAATTATCAATTCGGAATAATTATTGATTGGATTTGATTTTAACTACTAACATGATTTTTGTAAGCCGCTTTTGGACTAAACTATTTTCATTTGGAAAAGCTGATGCGATCACGATCTATCCGTTTATATTTTTAAAAAAAAGAATATTCAAAGACAATCAACAACTCATCAATCATGAGAAAATCCATATTCGACAGGCAGCAGAGCTGTTGATTATTTTCTTTTATTTCAGCTATTTAATCGAGTTTTTATTTCGATATATCCAATATCGGGATTTTCATCAAGCTTATCTGAATATTTCTTATGAACGGGAAGCATACTCCAATGAAGCAGACTTTAACTATCTGTCTCAACGGAAGTTTTGGGCTTTTTGGAAATACCTAAAAAAATAAGAGCTCCAATTTGGAACTCTTATTTTTTACTCTTTTACCAACTACAATTTTTATCTGTTGTAAAATTTGCTGTTTGGTCTATAAACGGGATTGATTTATTTAACCAATCTCAAGTAAGTCGAAACTTTTTGTTTTAATTCTCTTCTGTCTACGATGAAGTCTAAGAAACCATGTTCTAAAACGAATTCAGAAGTTTGAAATCCTTTTGGAAGATCTTTTTTGATTGTTTCTTTAATCACACGTGGGCCTGCAAAACCAATTAATGCACCAGGTTCAGCAAAATTGATATCGCCTAGCATGGCATATGAAGCGGTTACCCCTCCTGTCGTTGGATCTGTTAGTAAGCAGACATAAGGTAATCCTGCTTTTGCTAATAAGGCTAATTTGGCAGAGGTTTTAGCCATCTGCATTAATGAAAATGCCGCTTCCATCATACGTGCTCCACCAGATTTAGAGATCAACATAAAAGGAATTTTATGTTTGATACAGTAATCAATAGAACGGGCAATTTTTTCACCAACAACTGATCCCATAGAACCTCCAATAAAGTTGAAGTCCATACAAGCAATGACAAGATCTTGTCCGTCGATTTTACCATGACCAGAACGGATAGCATCTACCAAACCTGTTTTTACTTGGCTTTCTTTTAATCGTTCGCTGTAAGGTTTTGAATCGAAGAAGTTGATAGGATCACCTGAGCTTAGTGTAGGGAATAATTCTGTAAACTCGTTGTTATCAAAAATGATGGAAAAATAGGCTGCAGAACCAATTCTAAGATGATATCCACAGTATTGACAAACGTAGTTGTTTTCAATTTGTTCAAGGTTCAATAACGGTTTTTTACATGAGGGACATTTGTTCCACATTCCGTCTGGAGCCTCTTTCTTATTTTCTGTTGCCGTGCTAATTCCGGCTTTATCTCTTTTAAACCAACTCATACGATAGTTCTAATTCAGTTACAAATAAACAAAAAAAAAATTAGATTTGAGATAATAGAAGTGACATTTGAGGTTGGAAAGGAAAAATTTAGGCAAAAAAAATGGGTAAGCTCCTTCTATCGCACCGCTCAACCAAATACCCTTGCTTTGTTCCCAACCTGGGGGAGTCAATGGGAGCTGGTCGTAAAAGACTTACCCGTCACAAAAGTAGAAAAAAAATTGTTCTTAAGAAACATTTTTCGTGAATTGTGTTTACTGCCTTGATATTCAATACGAATAGTTTTAAGTCCTCTCTTTTGCATACTCTCCACAAAGGGCATAGTAACCAAACAACCCTAAGCCCATGGAGATAATCGGAGTTAAAATGAACATGATGATAATTCCGAAGACTAAATCTTCCTGATGTCCAACTTTTATTTTGGGTATTGCAAGTTCGAATAGGCAAAAATAAGCCGTAAACAAGGCTAATGCAATCCAAACGAGACCTAATATTTTTTTTAGATTATCCATTGTTAAGGTGATTAGGTTTATTTTTAATATAAAGTGAACCGATAGTAAAACAAACAGCGGCTATAATAATGGGATACCATAAGCCTGCTAGATAAAATTCAGGATCATTTGCGACTTTCGCATTGGTTGTGAGATAAGTGGAAATTGCAGGTAATAATCCTCCGAATATGCCATTGCCGACATGGTAGGGAAGGGACATCGAGGTGTAGCGAATCTTGACGGGAAACATTTCGACTAAAAATGCCGCAATAGGACCATAAACCATCGTAATATAGATGATTTGAATAAAAATTAAAGCCGTTAACCAAATACGTGTGCTACCATGTACGGTAACTGTATTTTTGATCCGGGTTTCTTTTGTTATGCTATTCAGCTCCTGAGTCTCTTGAGCATGGGTGCCATCTGTATATAGGTCTGTCTTTATTTGTTTATGATCATCAACTTGCTGCGTGCTGCTGGAAACAAGTTCTTTTTTTGCAAGATCGGTTAATTGGTACATCGCTTTATAAATAGGTCTATAGGTGCAGAGGGCAAGCAACATACCCAATAACATGATCCATTTTCTTCCAACTTTATCGCTTAGCCATCCAAAGAAAATAAAGAATGGTGTTCCGATCAATAGGGCTGTTCCCAAGATCATATCTGCTTCGTCTGAACTCAGATGCATCACCGTTTTCATATAACTCATGGAGTAGAATTGACCCGTATACCAAACCACACCTTGCCCCATTGCAGCACCAAATAAGGCTAGCAACACAAATTTGAGGTTATAGCGATTACCGAAACTTTCCTTTAAAGGATTTTTACTTGTTGTACCCTCTTCTTTGGCTTTCGAAAATTCGGGTGATTCGCTCATATTTTTACGAATCAAATAAGAAACATACACCATTAAGATCGACAAGATAAAAGGAACACGCCATCCCCAGGCATCAAACTGTTGTTCTGTTAAGATAGATTTGGTGATTAAAATAACCACCAAGGAGATGAAAAGCCCAAAAGTTGCTGTTGTTTGGATCCAAGAAGTCCAATAGCCCCGTTGTCCTTCTGGGGCATGCTCAGCAACATAAGTCGCAGCTCCACCATATTCTCCTCCAAGTGCAAGTCCCTGCAATAGGCGTAAGATAAGAACCAGTAGTGGTGCAAAAAACCCTATACTTTGATAACTCGGTATACAGCCGATCAAGAAAGTGGCTCCGCCCATCAACAGTAGGGTAACCATAAACGTGTATTTTCTTCCGATTAAATCTCCTAATCTCCCAAAGAATAGTGCTCCAAATGGACGTACAACAAAACCTGCAGCGAATGTTGCTAATGTTGATAAAAAAGCTGCGGTTGGATTGTCTGCAGGAAAAAACTTGGTTGAGATGACGATAGAGAGACTTCCGAAAATAAAGAAATCATACCATTCAATCAGCGTGCCCATGGAGGAGGCGCCAATTACTTTCCAAATTGTTTTGGTGTTAGCCTTATTTTTCATTTAGGTTTTGAAGAATAGTTGAAATTTTAGGATTGTTTTTATAATGTATATACTTTGCCTGGAAGGGAGGTTATATGACCATTCATTTCCATTTCGAGTAATACGATCGCTAATTTACTTTGTGACCAATTGCAAAAGCGGCTAATCTTATCAATAGTAACTTGTTTTTTTTCTTTTATAAAATGATAAATATGTAATTGATCTTGATTTAAATCTGTTGGGATCAAGGATAATTGCGTTTGGGTTTTCGTGTTTTCAAGATCCCAATTCATCAGATAGCATAAATCTTGTGCATCGCGGATCAAGTGAGCACGGTTGGTTTTGATGAGGTAATTGCATCCTGCTGAATACGTCTGATCGACACCTCCAGGAAAAGCACAGACATCTCTGTTATAACTATTCGCTATTTCTGCTGTGATCAGGGCACCGCCTTTTATTGCGGCTTCGATAACGATGGTTACATCCGCCATGCCTGCAATAATCCGATTCCGCATAGGGAAGTTTTGACGCTCTAATTTGGTGTCAGAAGCAAATTCTGTCAATAAACCACCTTGATAAATCATATTGGATGCCGTTTCTCTATGACTAGCGGGATATATTCGGTCTAATCCATGTCCCAATACAGCGACTGTCGGTATTTGATTCAGCAATGCACTTTTGTGTGCAGCTATATCAATACCGTAGGCAAGCCCGCTAACAATCGTGGTATGAAGTGGTTTCAACTGCTCTATTAAGGTGTCACATATTTTTCGACCATAATTTGTTGCATCTCTTGTGCCGACAATACTCACCACACGTTCATTGTTGAGATCGGCATTACCTTTATAATATAAAACAAGTGGAGCATCTTCGCAGTTTCTTAATTTCGTAGGGTAATCGGGGTTCGTTATCCATAACACCTGAATCTGATGTTTTTCGACGAATGCGATTTCTTTCTCGGTCGCTTCCTGATAGTTTTTTGCCGCTATTTCAGTGGCAGTTTTGCTATTAACCCCTGGTATTTTTGCTAATATGCTTGCTTTTGTTTCTAATATTTCTTGCACAGAACCACAGTAGGCGAGTAAATTTCGCGCAGTTTTAGGTCCTACACCTTTAATTTTGGTAAGTGCTATTTGATGGTAAAAACTCATAATTGGTACTTTAAAGATAAGCTTTACTTCTGTGATTTTAAATTAAAAAGATATATTTGTTTATATTTCAATTCAATATGAACCTAAGATTTTTTTGTTTAATTTTTATCTACATTTTGTTTTGCCGTATCTGTGTCGGTCAAGATAAAATAATGTTGTCTCCTTTGGAACAGCGAGAAGATTTTAAAGCCTTGGTGGATACATTAAAACTGGTACATCCAAATATATATCAACGTATCTCTGAAAAGAAACTGAATAACATAATTGATTCATTAGCGCTGACTATGCAAAAAGAAATCTCGCTAGCAGGTTTTTATCATAAAAGCATGGAATTATTGCAAAGGATAGCAGATGGGCATCTTGCAATCAATCCATTTTCTCTGAACAAAGATGTAAATTATGCTAGTCCCATTTATAATTTTAGGTATTATCTTAAGGATGAACATATCTATATTGTGGATAGCAATGAAGAGGATAAGCATTTGATCGGCTATGAATTGCAAAGTATAAATGGAATTCCTGTGCAAAAAATTATTAAGTACATTACAGCTGGATCAATCTGCTTTGATGGTGAAAATAATGGATTTCAAACCTACTATCTCAATGAGTTTTTTCATCTTCCCTACTTTATGATTCAATATTTTAATCTTGAGTCTACAGCGCATTTTATTTTGAAAAAGGGAAATGATATCGTGGAGCTTGTGTTAGAAAAAGATATAAATAAAAAAACGAAGTGGTTTCCTACAGAGAGACCAAAGATCGTTAATACTGGAGATAATGAGGTGGGGTATCGTCGTTTTTTATACAGCATGGGACTCAATTCTTTTCAATCAGCCACAGCGGTAGAAGCGTATTTTGATCAGATCGGATTGGATACTTTGGGCAGCTTTGTGTTGGATTTACGTAATAATACAGGTGGGTTTAATCATCTTAGCATGGAGCTTCTTTCTTATTTTATTTCAGATACGACTTATTACTTAGAGAAAGGAATAATGAACGAATCTTTCTTGCAGTTTCTGGCTGTCAGAAATGTTGATTATAGAAATGAACTGGTCAAAGTCGGGGAAGATATGAGGCAAATGGTTGTTCCTTCCAAAAAATCGTTTAAAGGGACATTATATGTTTTGGTCAATAATGGAACTTTTTCTAATGGGGCTTATCTCGCTTCTCATTTAAAAAGGCAAAAAAATGTTGTTTTGGTAGGCGATACTGTCGGTGGATCGGGATATAGCAGTATTGCCGGTAGAATGATTCCTTTTAATCTTCCTAATTCAAAATTGCAAGTTACGATGGGTGCATTTTATAATCAAATTTATGGTGGTCAGAAAAGTGATTCTTTGCTTACTCCAACCATTTTTATTCCTTATGATATCGAAGATATCATATTGAAAAAGGACAAGGAAATGGCATGGGTCATTGCATTAATGAAGAAAACAAATAACTTTGCTTATTAAATTTTTGCGCTATGGAAATGAAAGAGCCTTTTGATATAGAGATCGAAAATATAGTTTACTCGGTATTCCCTGAAGAGGAGGATACGTATGTTATCTTTAAAGAAGGAGTGGAGTATGTCCAGATTATTAAAGATACCGAGAGTCAATGGTTAAAAACAAACCCTGAAACTGGTCTACCTATGTTTGGTATGGATGAGGAGGTGAATACGATTGGTAAGAAGATCATAGAAGAGTTGGGATAGGATTTATATTCAGAATCATTTAATATGATTCTGAATATAATAAACCTCTAAGGGGTATTAATGGGCTAAAAAACTCAGTTTTTAGCCTATTTACATGGCGACATATACCACATACTTGGTGTCGAAGAAATCTTCTTTAAAATAATCGGATAGTGGATGAAGTTCCGCTTTCAAACGTGATTCCTTAATTTCCTCTTTTAGATCACCACCTTTTAAATATAGAATTCCATTTGGAATACCATTTTTATCTTGTTTGAAGAATTTATTGCGAATCCAAGGAGCAAAATCTGCCAATCGTGTAACCGCACGTGATACAACGAAATCATACTTATCATCCAGTTGTTCGGCACGGATATGATCTGCTTCTACATTTTGAAGACCCAATGCTGCCGCAACTTCACGGACTACTTTAATTTTTTTACCAATAGAATCAACCAAGTGAAACTTCACTTCAGGAAATAAAATCGCTAAAGGAATACCAGGGAAACCTCCTCCTGTTCCTACATCTAAGATGCGTGTGCCAGGAGCAAATGTCATCACATATTTGGCAATACCTAAAGAATGTAAAACATGGTGTAAATACAGGCTTTCAACGTCCTTACGTGAAATAACGTTGATTTGATCATTCCAGAAAGGATAGAGTTCTGCCAGTTGGGCGAATTGTGTTTTCTGAACTTCTGTTAAGTTCGGAAAATAGTGATATATGATGTCTACTGTAGGATTCAAAGCGTATGTGTTAAAGAATAAATATTATTTCCAGCTAACTGATTTCTTTTTTCGGTTAAATAAACCATTGGTGCAAATATAGAAATAGTAGATGATGTCTAATAATGGCAACCACCAAATCAGATCAGAAACAGCTAATTTCTTATAAATTGATCTAAAAACAAGCAACTGTACTAATAATCGAATAGCATATGCAGCCAAAGGTACATACCAATAACCCGGGAAAAAAAGTGCTGTCAAGATGATACCGCAATAAAATAAAAAAGAAGTTATCAATTGCATACCCAACATCCGTTGATGCTTTTTCTTGTAAAGAACTGAAGCTCCGGAATGACGCGCTTTTTGCTTGTAATAACTTTTCCAAGTTTTTTTAGGTTCTGAGTATACGATCGAATCAGGATGGATACATACCACAGTATTATCTCTTGTTGTATTTTCATTAACAAAAAGATCATCATCGCCAGATTTGACATGCATATGGGAAGCAAAGCCTTTATTCTTAAAAAAAAGAGATTTCTTATACGCCATGTTTCTTCCAACAGCCATATAGGCATCTTTTTTCAAAGCATAGGCTAGATAACTCATAGCAGTATGTGTGGTTTCAAAACGAATAAGTTTGTTTAAAAAGCCTTTCTGTTTGAAATAAGGAGAATAGCCAATGACAATTTCTGTGTTCGGTTGACATAAAGCTCCAGCAATTTCCTTGAGCCAATTATTGGATTGCGGTATACAATCAGCATCTGTTAAGACCAATTGTTCATAGGAAGCAGATTTGATTCCCATCGTTACCGCGAACTTCTTGCCGTGTTTTAACCGGATATGTTCTTTGATATCGACAATCTTTAGCTGTGGATAACGGGTTTGAAATTCTTGTAAAACCCATTTCGTATCATCGGTAGAGTAATCATTCACGACAATCACTTCAAATTGTGGATAGTCTTGTTCTAAAATTGATGTCAAAAATTGTTGCAGATTATTTTGCTCATTATGGGCGCAAATGATCACTGAAATAGGATCAAACTCGTCTTGATCTTGAAAGGATAATATTGCGTAGCGACTCAATTTTCCATATACAAATAGCAGATAGTATAACTGAAAAAGGAGTAACAGAGCTAGCATACCAAAGGCTATAAAGGGATAATAGAAAGCATATTGTTGTATGATGATCATAGATTGCAAAGATAGGATGTTCAGCGGATATTTGGTTTAAGAATGTTTTTTGTATTGTAAATGTTAAAATCTTGTGAAAGGGCAAGCTTTGCATTGGTTTTTATAGTATTTTTGCAAAGATTTTTAAAAAATGAATGGGGGAAATTGCTTTTGAAAAGCATAAAAATCATCAAATTAAAGTCCCCAAAAATAAGATATTAATGAAATTCACCCTTCAAGTACAAGATAAATTTTCCAAAGCGCGTGCAGGTGTTATCGAGACAGCTCACGGAAAAATTCAAACTCCTATTTTTATGCCTGTTGGTACCGCTGGTACTGTTAAAGGTGTTCATCAACATGAATTAAAAAATGATATTGAAGCTCAAATTATTTTGGGTAATACGTATCATTTGTATCTACGTCCGGGATTGGATGTATTGAATAAGGCTGGAGGTCTACATCAATTTATAGGCTGGGACAGACCTATTTTAACAGATTCTGGAGGTTACCAAGTTTACTCTTTGTCCGATAATCGTAAGATTAAGGAAGAAGGTGTAACGTTTCGTTCACATGTAGATGGTTCGAAGCATTTATTTACACCTGAGAACGTGATGGATACACAACGTATCATCGGAGCGGATATCATTATGGCGTTTGACGAATGTACTCCTTATCCATGTGATTATGGGTATGCGCGTCGTTCGATCGATATGACTCACCGTTGGTTGAAGCGGTGTTGTGACCGTTTTGATAGTACAGAACCGCTTTATGGCTATGATCAAACGTTGTTTCCCATTGTTCAGGGATCGGTTTATAAAGATTTACGTGAAAAATCTGCAGAGAAAATTGCTTCATTCAACCGAGAGGGAAATGCTATTGGCGGATTGTCTGTAGGCGAACCTGCGGAGGAGATGTATGCGATGACAGAAGTTGTCTGCAATATCCTTCCTGTTGACAAACCTCGTTATTTAATGGGAGTTGGCACGCCCATCAATTTGTTAGAAAATATTGCTTTGGGTATTGATATGTTTGATTGTGTAATGCCAACACGTAATGCACGTAATGGTATGATTTTTACACGTCATGGTACGATTAACATCAAAAATGAAAAATGGAAAGACGATTTCTCTCCATTGGATCCAGATAGTGATCTTTTTGCAGATCAGGTGTATACGAAAGCTTATCTACGTCATTTAATCCGTTCACAAGAGCTTTTAGGGGCGCAAATTGCTTCTTTACACAATTTACATTTCTATTTGTGGCTAGTGAATGAAGCTCGCGAGAAAATTGTAGACGGTACATTCTATGATTGGAAAAATAAAATGGTCAAAGTATTAGGTCAACGTTTGTAATTTTTTGCATCTTAGTAGCATTATGTTTTCTATCATCGATCGTTATATCATCAAGAAATATCTGACCACGTTTGTGTTCACGATGGCTATTTTTACTGTAGTCATGGTCATTTTTGATATTTCTGAACGATTGGATGACTTTTTGAAATATAATGCACCAATGGACAAGATTATATTTGAATATTACGCGGGATTTATTCCGTTTTATTTAAATTTTCTGTGTCCTTTGATCAATTTTATTGCTGTTATCTTCTTTACATCAAAGATGGCAGACCAAACTGAAATAGTCCCCATCTTAAGTGCAGGCTATAGTTTCAATCGTCTTTTGCGACCATATGCTTTTTCTGCTACGCTTATTTTTGCCATCTCTTTCATCTTTAATCTATACATTATTCCGAAAACGAATAAGATTAAAATTGACTTTGAAAATATCTATGTGAAACCGCTCAAGGATAACACCAAGGTATCCACACATATGCAGATTGATAAAAACAGTTATGTCTATATTGACAACTTTGATAATAATATGAAAGTTGGTTATAAGTTCGTTTTGGAGAAATTTAAAGGGGACACATTGTTGGAGAAACTGATTGCAGAACGGATTACTTGGGATTCGGTTACGACAAAATGGAAGATCCAGGATTATAGCAATCGTATTATCAATGGTCTGCATGAGCGTATGGAAAAAGGGGTATCAAAAGACACGACATTGGATATGAAACCTGCGGATTTTGAACTGTATGATAATATTTTTACAGCGATGGATACCAAAGATCTGAATGAACGTATTCATAAGGAAGAAATTAGGGGTACTGGGATGATGACGGATTTGAAATTGGAAAAATATAAACGTTATGTCTATCCTTTTTCTGCTTTTGTGCTCACGTTGATGGGTGTGGCATTATCTTCCAAAAAAGTAAGAGGGGGGATTGGACTGAGTTTAGGTATTGGTATTGGACTGAGCTTTACCTATATCGTTTTTATCCAATTTGCCAATATGTTTTCTTTAAAGGGAGGACTTCCTCCTTTGATTGCGGTATTGATCCCAAACGTGACGTTTTTAATTATTGCAATCTATTTGGCTATAAAAGCGCCAAAATAAACATATTTATATGTCTAATATAAAAATAAATCAGAATGTTCTTATTCTGCATTTAACTGTCCTGATATGGGGTTTTACGGGTATTTTAGGAAATTTAATTTCTGTTTCTGCTATTCATCTTGTTTGGTATCGTGTCTTAATTGCTGCAATTTCCCTATTTGTCTATCTTGTAGCAACTAAACAGCAGATTCTGGTAACACGAAGAAATTTTATATCTTTTATATTAGTAGGAGGAATCGTGGGTTTTCACTGGGTTTTATTCTTTTATGCCATTAAAGTATCTACAGTATCTGTTGCATTAGTGACACTCTCATCACTTACGCTGTATACCGCTATTCTTGAGCCGATTATCAATAAACAAAAGATTCCGATCATGGATATGGTGATTGGTGTGGTGATTATACTCGGGATTTATATGATATTTCAGTTTGAATCTCATTATATTGAAGGTATCATTGCAGGTTTAACTTGTGCATTTTGTGCCAGTATCTTTTCTATAGCAAATGCGAGAATGGTCAAGAAATCCAGTGCAACCTTGATTACATTTTATGAAATGTTAGGTGCTTGGTTTTGGATATCCATTTATATGGCTTTTAGTGGAGACTTTAATGAACACATGCTATTGAACCAATCTGACTTAATCTATTTACTTATTTTAGGGGTGATCTGTACCGCAATAGCTTATGTACTTGGTGTTGCGGTGATGAAAGAATTGAGTGCATTTACAGTCGCCTTAGCAACCAATTTAGAACCTGTTTATGGTATTATACTCGCTATACTCATCTTCGGTCAGGAAGAGACCATGAGCTTGGGTTTCTATATAGGTGCTGTGATTGTTTTAGGTGCCGTATTTCTATATCCCTATATTAAAACGAAGATGAAGAAACGGAAGAAAGAGTTGATCATTAGAAAGATTTACTAATCTGAGTCAAATTTTAAAATAGTGTTACTCTTTTAATTTGGGTTGTCTGGATATTAAATTGTAAAATAATTCATATATAAAACGTATCTCATACGTATTTCAACCGTACCTTGTTCGTTTTTATTCGAACGAGGTCTGAACAAGGTACGGTTGAGGTCCGAACCAGCTCCCTACTATTTTACCAGTTAAATCCTATGTCTATCCTGAATTATCCTTACAGCATTCGGATAGTTAAACGGTTAAATCCTTACAATTATAAAAAGTTATACGGATATATCCTTACATTGTTTTTTCTTTGTCCGTGTATACCCTTACAATCGGGTTGTACTGTTTCTTGTTTTAGTGATTTCCTGACTATGTCTTTGCGCCGGTGTCATCATTTTACAGCTCATGTGCGGTCTGACATTATTGTATCTTTCTATCGCTCTGCACACCGGTTCAATAGCCATTGAATAGGACTCAAAGGTGTTATAGAGCTCAAATTCTGTTTTCAGTATACCGTTTACCCTTTCGGCAATTGCATTATCATAGGGTGATCCGGACTGAGTCATACTGATCTGGATATGGTTTCTCTGCAATAGTTCCACATAGGCATCACAGCAGTACTGTATCCCCCTGTCCGAGTGGTGGATCAGCGGCCTTTGCTTATATTCCCTGCCGTTTATAGCCTTTTGGAGTGCCGATAGGCATCCGGAAGCTTTTAGTGACTGGCTGAGATGGTAGCCTACGATCTTTCTGGAATAGGCATCTGTGATCAGAAAAAGGTAGATAAATCCCGTGCCTGTCCGCAGATAGGTAATATCGCTTACCCAGACCTGCTCGGCCATCAGGGGCTTTGCCCGGCTGATCATATCCGGCCATTTCCTGTAATGATGGTAGGACATCGTGGTGGTCACATATCTCCTTTTGGGATAGATCAGCATGCCATTGTCCCTGATCAGCCTGGAAAAAGCATCCCTTCCGATGGTAATATGATGCGCTTTGAGGTTCTGCTGCAGCATATGAAGAAGCTTTACGCATCCTGTACGCGGAAGCACTGATCTGATTTCCCGGACCCATTCTAGTATCATTCCATCCTGAATCACCGAAACGTCCCTTCTGGCGTTCATTTCATACCAGGACTGTCTTGTTCTGCCAAACAGCGAGCAAATGGTACTCAGGGGAATATTGATAAATATCTCCTTCATTTTACTGGCGGTTTGGTACCAGACTTTTTTCGGATATCGATATCCAGCTCCTGCTCTGCAATATGGATCATCATCTCAAGGGCGGTAATCTTCAGCCTGGCAAGCCGGAGTTCCTCCTGAAGCTGCTCATCAGGACTGCTGGATGCTAAAGGCGGCAGCTCGCTGTCAGGTGAAATAAGGCCTGAATGGATTTGGGCGATGTTCTTTTTGTACCAGTTGACAAAATAGCGAACCACCTCGCCACTCTTAAGTCCATGTTTACGCCCAAGCTGTGACTGGCTCAGATTGCCCTCAAGGTATTCTCTGGCAACTGCAATCTTAAAAGATGATTCGTAGGTAACAGGGGCTCCTGTATGTTTCCCTTTTCTCGGTGTTTCCATATTATATAAAATTAATAATTACTCCGATTTGTGTAAGGGTAATTTAGGAATAGACACTAATTTTATCCTTAATGCTCTATTGTCTTCATGTGTTAAATATTGCCTTGCAAACAAGTTTAATACCAAATCGAAGATGGCATGCTGAGACAACTAAGTCAATACTGCAGTTATGGAAGAGAAGAAGAAAGCGTGTCCCAACAAGAACACGCTTTCTGTACGATAAGACGTATAAAAACGTTAAAAATCAAATGTTCCAATCGTCACATTACGCTCTTTATCCTTATCTAAGTATATGGTGATGATTTTACGTTCTTGCCTTCCGGAACTATAATACAGATATATTTCAGCCATAACAGCAGCAGGACCAGCGAGTGTTAATTCGCTATTGTTATAAAAATCGACTTCGATTTTGTATTTTCCTTTGACTGCTTTTTTTAATAAAAACTGTTCAGGTCCATATCCTCCTGTAAAATCATTACTCAAACGACCTCCAATAGCTGTGCTATTGTTGCTGTAGAAACATTTTTCGTCTCGAGGATCTGTTACCCAAAGATCAATATCTGTATTTCTAGAATTCCAGTTGATTACCACACGAATGTCAACAGGCAGATCAGCTATGAGTTTTTTACTCGTATGATTAGCGTTTATAGCAGCCTTATTTAATTTCAATAAATTATTCAATTCCATAACAATAATTTCTTCGATACCATCATCTCGATTGGCTGCTTCGGGTGAGTAGCTCTGTGTTAGGATGCTATAAAGTTGCTCAAATGCTTCTTGGTAATGATGATTGTCTTGTAGCGCTAAAGCATAGTCCCGATGACTTTGTGGATCCATCGGACGCCAATCTAAAATTTTCTTACTGATATATTGTTCACTCTTATATTGTTCCCATTGTTTAAGTTTGTAAGCCAATGTTTTAAATAGATCTGCATTTTCAATTTGAAGATCTGCAAGCGAACTTAGCACTAACAAGGCTTTATCCTTCATCCCTTTTCTATAAAAGAAATTGGCAACATCAAAATAAAATGTAGGCGTTCCCAAATATGCTGGACGCAGTTCGAGGTATGTTTGATAGGGATGAGCTGATTTTTCTAGTGCTTGGAGATAAACATTGTCTTCTTTAATCTCAGGAATTGTAATTTTTGCACGAGAAGAAGCATTATTTATTGCTGTGTTCTCATTGGCAATACTGACACCGGCAACTTTACCTTGCAATGTGCCTGTCACCACAACCTCTTGTAGTGCATCTGATGATTCCATTTTTTTAGCATCCATTGAGATAGATTCCTTTTCAGTAGCTTGTGAGTTTGCTACGGGAGGAGTATAATCTGCTACAGGTCTCATTTCTTCAACAGCAATTTCATCTATTATTTTCTTCGGTTTAGGGTAATGTTTCTTTGGGCTGAAGTCGGTATTCCACCAAATTTTAAGTTGTTCAACCGATAGTTCAGCTTGTGCTAATAAATCATTGACACGTTCTTCCTGAAGGGTATTTCGCTCTTTTTTAAGGCTATTATACTCGGCAAGCAGTTCTGCGGGTGGTGCAATGTCATAGCGTACATAGTCGGATGCTGTCTCTAAGACAATTAAACTTGTGTTACGGGTAACAATGCCAAATTGCTTACCCAGTTCTTCAATCTGTTCTTTATTTTGGTTATAATCCACATCCAATGCAGCGATTTTTTGCTGTGCCCATATTTTATGAACGTCTAACTCATTCTGTTGATAATTCACATCGACTTTAACTTCTTTGGTTACTTGATTGCCATAACCAAACTGTAAGGTCATCTGTTTCAAATTTTTATTTTTCCCCAGACCCGTTATTGCGATATGTTCATGGACTTCTGTGTTGGCGGCAGGATATATTTCTGAAAAATCCATCGCTTCTTTTATACCTAAAAATTTTAAATTTTCAGATCCTAATTGTTCTACTGCATCAGCAGGATTTGTTTTCAATAGATTGATGGTCTTTCCTCCTGTTTTTTTACTGATGGCTTGGAGTGTGCTGTAATCGGCAATAGCGGAAGAAGAAATACAATAAATCGGCTTTCTGATGGCTACTTGGTTTGAGCCAAATGTCGATAGGCCTTCTGTAAAAAATAGATACTCATCCGCTTGTAATACTTGTTCGTTTAATTGGGAGAAATCTGTTCCTCCATCGTAAGTTATGGCCAATAAATAGTCTTTCAATGCAGTCCAATTCCCTTGTTCAATCTGGAATGTTTTTGCTTTAACATAGTTGATGTTAAGCAAACCAAGTTCTATCGTTAGATCCTTTTTTTGTTGTATGATACGATCTAGCAAGTCCAATTCCTTTTGGATGTCTTTGTCTTTAGCACTTAAGGAATTATCCCAAATGATACCTATTTTGTTCTTCCAAGTTTTTGTTTTTGAAGGAGCTTCTAGGAATACATTGCTGAGAAAGTAGAACGATTGATCTTGATTGACCTGTGTTAGGATCTTATTTTTATTGACCTGTTTGGGTAATATTATGCTGAGTGACTTTTCCGGTATAAAATTAGTTTTATTTATGCTCGCTTGGTACATGTGATTTTCTTCTGAGAAAGAAAGTGAGGCATCTGGATTGCTAACGAAAGTTGGCTTTTTATCCGATTGATAGACGTTTACCTGAAGTTTAAATTGCGCAATAGCTTGTTTATAAGCTAGCGGCAGATTATATTGAAAACCTGTAGTAGCATGAAATTGCAAGTTCTCTTCATAGGTAATGCTGATAGTTCTTTGTCCTTTTGCTGGTAAGGGATAAATTCTTGTTTTAAAATTATTGCCTTCTACACGTTCTAGCAATCCTGGATCCACACGACGAGACTCAATACTTTCGAAGATCTCAGTACCCTTGTTTTTGTCCACTGCAACGGCTTGACGAAGCTTCCCATTGATATCAAAAGCGTATCCTGTTACAGAGACACCTTCTGGCATCGGAAAAGTTAATGTTCCTTCTAAATCTCTGTTCTCATCGTTGTGAAAAGTCATTGTCATCGTTGTTTTGGCTATATTGCCAAAGATGTCGACTTGGATATCGAGGTTCTGTAAACCTACCTTTGCTTGTCCCTTTGGATCATTCGAGATCTTTAAACTCGGAATTGGTCTTGTTGGGTTCTCTTGCGATTTGATCTCGTCATGTTGCGAGAGACATAAAATCAGCAATAATAGCATCAGCTTTTTCATATTTTTTAGATTAGCTTATTGGATTAATTTCGGATAGGATGCAGGATCTCATCAGATTCCATAAGTGCTCTTGTTTTTTTATGATAAATAATTTCTGAACGAATAGTATACTTAACATTCTTCTAATCATAAGGTAATTTCACTGTATTAAGTTTGCGGAATAAAATACGTAGACAATGAAAAAAATTTATGGTGTGCTAGCTGTTTCGCTCTTGCTTTCAGCTTGTGGTAAAGATGATGTCAACAAAATCATAGATCCGATTGTTAATCTGACTTATCCTGATTATGCAACGGCCTCTAATCCAAAAGTATTGGCTGATGTACAGGGTGTAAAAGTGTATAACGGGGGTTATGGATCGGCAATGGTTCAAGATCCGAATGATAAGGCTATCTTTTATCTATTGACCGATCGGGGACCGAATATCGATGGTCAAGTGAAGGACAGTAAAGTTTTTGCAAATCCTGCATTTACGCCGCAGATCGGAAAATTTAGATTAAAAGACAACACACTTGTGTTGGAGTCTATTGTCGAATTGAAAAACAAGAATGGCGTCCATTTGAATGGCTTACCAAATCCAGATGGGGTGGGAGGATCAGGAGAAATTGCTTTAGCGGTAGATGGTACTCCATTGACACCAAGTGTTGATGGCATAGATTCTGAAGGATTGGCAAGAGGAGCTGATGGATCTTGGTGGGTGAGTGATGAATATGGGCCACATATCATTCATTTTGATGCAACGGGAAGAGAAATTGAACGATTGAACCCCTGGTCTACAGGAAAGAAGTTGCCTTTAGTATTAGCCAAACGCCGCCCAAATCGTGGTATGGAGGGGCTAACGTTAACACCTGATGGGAAAACTTTAGTGGGTATCATGCAATATCCATTGTACAACCCAAGTAAAGATGCAATGAAGAACTCATTGGCTATTCGTATCGTTACTGTTGATCTCATGAGTGGAACAACAAAGCAATTTGTGTATATGATGGAGAATAAAGACTTGCAAGCTGTAAGTGAAATTGCAGCGATCAGCAATTCTACTTTTATTGTTTTAGAGCGTGATGGTGAGTATGCAACTGCAGCAAATAAAGTAACAGTATTTAAAAAGATTTATAAAATTGATCTTGCCGATGCAACCGATATCAGTGATCCAAATAATACCGCAAATGGTAAGCTGTTTGATGGAAAAACAGTTGAAGAACTGAAAGATGCTGCTACATTGGCGAAATATAACATAAAACCGGTTACGAAAACATTGGTTGTAGATCTCATGACGGATGTCAACCCTTTATATCCGCATGATAAGGCGGAGGGTCTAACCGTTATCAACTCCACATTGATCGCCGTGTGTAATGATGATGATTTTGGAGTGACAGGAACTGGAATTTACGCGAGTAAAATACTTCCTTATACCTCAACAGTTGACAAAAATAGTATCTACTTCATTAAGTTGAAAACAGCGCTCAAATAGGTGGTTACCTCCCGCTGTACAAAATGGTGGGTAGCCTCTTGAACTGGAAATGCATCAAAAATAAAACCCCGTAAATTTCTTTACTGGGTTTCTTCTTTTCTATTTTAGGATTGGTATTAAGCGTAATAATGAGTTGCTTCTTTGCTTTCGAGTTCTGAATATCCCATTAGAAATTCATCTACTTTTCGGGCACATTCGCGACCTTCTGAGATTGCCCATACAACTAAAGACTGACCTTTTCTACAATCACCAGCTGTAAAGACGTGGTTGACTGAAGTTTGGTAAGCTTTATCGGTTGCAATGATATTGCCACGAGCATCTACTTGAACACCTAACTGGGCTGTTAATTGATGCTCGGTATGTTGATATCCTACAGCCAAAAGAACTAGATCTGCAGGTATTTCCTTAGGCTCGGATTGCCCTAAAAGCGTTCTTCTACCATAATCATCAACTTGATATTCGACTTCGATGATCTGAACAGCTTTAACATGTCCGTCTTCACCACTGATAAATGCTTTCGTTTCTGTTGCCCAAAGACGATCGCAACCTTCTTCCTGTGAAGAGGAGGTCTCAAACGTTATTTTATCCATAGGCCAAGGATTATTTTTTAATCTTTCCTTGGATGGAGTAGGTTTCCGTGCGATCTGTGTAATACTTTTCGCTTGTTGGCGATTGGAGGTTCCAATACAGTCGGATCCGGTGTCTCCATCTCCAATGACCACAACATGTTTTCCTGTTGCCAAGATCGCTTGTTCTGTGAAATCAATAGCACTTACTTTCTTATTTTGCTGTTTCAAGAAATCCATCGCAAAGTGAATACCATTTAAATCTTTTCCAGGAATATCTAAATGCCAGGGTACTGTTGATCCTGTCGCTAAAATAACGGAATCGAAGGCTAATAACTCGCTAGTTGAGATATTGTTTCCAACTTCCGCATTGACCTTAAACACGATGCCAGAAGCTTTCATGATATCAATCCGACGATCAATAATTTTCTTGTCTAATTTGAAGTCAGGAATACCATAGCGTAATAAACCGCCGACTTGATCATCTCGCTCAAAAACGACTACCTCATGACCAGCTTTATTCAATTGTGCTGCGGCAGCTAAACCTGCTGGGCCAGAGCCTACAATAGCGACTTTTTTATCTGTTTTGATATAGCCTTTGTTAGGTTTTACATAACCTTTATTAAAAGCAATTTCAATAATATGTTTTTCGATCTCTTCAATAGTAATTGGAGAACTATGGATACCCAATACACATGCCGACTCACAAGGTGCAGGACAGATGCGTCCTGTAAACTCGGGAAAGTTGTTGGTTGAAGTGAGGATATGATAGGCTTCTTCCCATTTGCCATCGTATACCGCATCGTTAAATTCAGGAATTACATTGCCAAGTGGACATCCCGAATGACAAAATGGGATACCACAGTCCATACATCTTGCTGCTTGCGTATGCAATTGACTATCGGAATATCCTTTATTAAACTCTTGATAATTTTGTGTTCTGCTTGCTACCGGTTCTTTTTGAGGAAGCTCGCGATTATATTCTTTAAATCCTGTTATTTTACCCATGACTTTTCCTCCTGACTTATGCTTCGACTAATTTTTTACCTAATACATGTTTGTATTCTTTCGGGAATACTTTAATAAATTTGCTTTTTTCAGCACTCCAATGTTGCAGGATGTGTTGCGCAATTGTACTGTTGGTTAATAAAATATGTCGTTTTAATAAAGCAATAATAGCCGTTTCATCTTCTTGTTCCAATGGATCTAAATCCACCATTTCTGTATTGCAGTTGTCTCTAAATGTTCCCTGTGTGTCGTAGATCCATGCGATGCCACCGCTCATACCAGCTCCAAAATTACGTCCTGTAGATCCTAAAATTAATGCACGTCCTCCAGTCATATATTCACAACCATGATCACCAACACCCTCTACAACTGCCGTAGCTCCAGAGTTACGGACAGCAAATCGCTCTCCTGCTTGTCCATTGATGAACAGATGTCCGGATGTCGCTCCAAATAAGGCAACATTTCCGATAATGATGTTTTCATGTGGCACTAATTGACTTTCCGCTTTTGGATAAATAGCCAATTGTGCTCCAGATAAGCCTTTTCCAACATAGTCATTTGCTTCTCCTTCTAATTCAAAGGATAATCCTTTGGTTGAGAATGCACCAAAACTTTGCCCAGCAGAACCTTCAAATTTATAATTGATCGTATTATCTGGCAATCCTTCTGACCCATATATCTTGGAAATCTCATTGGACAAGAGTGTTCCAATCGTACGATCCGTATTTTTAACCACGAAAGTGCCAAATACTGGAGTCTTATTTTCTAAAGCAATCTTTGCTTGCTTCAATAATCCCCAGTCCAGGATCATACCCATGCCATGATCTTGCTCTTCTGTGTTGTACAACGATTGACCTTGTTCGTTGGGTTCTACATATAAGATGCCTGAAAAATCAATCTTAGCGGCTTTCCAATGCGTGATGTCTTCGCGTTTTTTCAAGAACTGTGCTTTCCCAACCATTTCATTAATGGTTCTGAAACCCAATTCGGCCATGGTTTCTCGGATTTCTTCTGCCATAAAGCGGAATAAGTTCACGATATCTTCTGGCTTTCCTGTAAACAATTTACGTAATTCTGGATCTTGGGTCGCTACGCCTACAGGACATGTATTCAAGTGACATTTACGCATCATGATACATCCACCAGCGATAAGGGCAGCGGTAGAAACACCCCACTCTTCTGCGCCTAATAATGTGGCAACAACAATATCACGACCTGTTTTTACTTGTCCGTCTGCTTGTAATACAATACGGCTTCTTAATTTATTTTTAACCAATGTTTGATGTGCTTCCGCTAATCCCAATTCCCAAGGTAAACCTGCATGTTTTGTTGAACTAATAGGTGATGCACCTGTTCCGCCATCAAATCCAGCAATTAATATGACATCAGCATGCGCTTTTGCTACACCTGCGGCAATGGTACCCACTCCAGCTTTGGAAACTAATTTGACATTGATACGAGCTGCACGGTTCGCATTTTTCAAATCAAAGATTAATTGTGCTAAATCTTCGATAGAATAGATGTCATGATGGGGAGGGGGAGAAATCAAACCTACCCCTGGAGTCGAGTGACGTGTTTTTGCAATCCATTCATTCACTTTAGGACCTGGTAATTGTCCTCCTTCTCCAGGTTTTGCTCCCTGCGCCATCTTGATTTGTATTTCATCAGCCTGAGTCAAGTAGTTGGATGTTACACCGAAACGGGCGGATGCGACTTGCTTAATGGCAGATCGCATGGAGTCTCCATTTGGTAGGGGTTCATAACGTAATTCATCTTCTCCGCCTTCACCTGTATTGGATTTCGCTCCAATACGATTCATGGCAATCGCTAATGTGCTATGTGCCTCATGGGAAATGGAACCGAAAGACATCGCTCCAGTGGCAAAACGTTTTAATATTTCGCTGGCAGGTTCTACTTCACTCAACGGAATAGCAGTTCTATGTTTTGCAAAGTCTAATAAACCACGCAATGTGAACATCTGTTCCTTTTGGTTGTTTATTTTCTCTGCATATCTTTTGTAAGTGGCATAATCATCATTTCGACAAGCTTGTTGCAGCAAGTGAACGGTATCAGGATTCCATAAATGTCCTTCACCACGACGTTTCCATTGGTATATTCCTCCTTCAGGTAGTAGTGTTTTTGGTGTACGGCTTTCTTTGAAATTCACCCAATGTTTTGTCAGTACTTCTTGCGCAATATCATCCAGGTTTAATCCCCCTATTCGCGATACCGCTCCACAGAAATACTTGTCAACAACAGTCTTGTCAATGCCTAAAACTTCAAAAATCTGTGCCCCATGATAAGACTGTAAGGTTGATATTCCCATTTTTGAGAATATTTTCAATAATCCAGCATTTACGGCTTTTACATAATTTTTTGAAAGTTCAGGCCAAGTGAGTTCTGTTTCGATCGTATTTTGCTCTTTCATGGTACGGATACTCGCTAAGGCCATATAAGGATTAATGGCTGTTGCACCAAATGCTAATAAGCAAGCAAAATGATGAACTTCCCATGTGTCTCCTGCTTCGACAACAAGTCCAACAGCACCACGGTTACCCGTTTTGATTAAATGGTGATGTACAGCGGATACTGCTAGTATCGATGGAATAGGAGCATGTTGTGAGTCAATTGCCCGATCTGAAAGAATCAAGACTTCAAAACCATCGCGCACGGCATCATCAGCATACCGACATAAACGTTCTAATCCAGCTTCTAAAGATCCGTCTTGACCATCTGCCCTAAAGTAGGTTTGCAAAGTTTTTGCTTGGAAAACACCTGTATCAATAGAACGTAGTTTCTCTAATTCTTTGGATGTTAATATGGGATGTTCAAGGGTTACACAGTGACAGAATTTCTTGTCTTCAATTAAGATGTTTCCTGCATTACCAATAAAAGTAGCCAAACTCATCACCAGTTTTTCTCGAATAGGATCAATTGGTGGGTTGGTTACTTGTGCAAAAAACTGTTTGAAGTAACTTGATAAATGCTGCGGTTGATCGGATAAGATGGCCAAAGGTACATCGGAACCCATAGATCCTGTTGGCTCATAACCCGTGAGTGCCATTGGTGTCAAGATCGTTTCCAGATCTTCTCTTGAATAACCAAATGTTTGTTGATATCGAAATACCGATTCTTTTGATAAATAGGTATAGGTAACACGAGGTTCTGTTAATTCTTCTAATTTAATTTTATAACGATCTAACCAATCTCCGTAAGGTTGTTGGCGAACTAATTCTCCTTTTACTTCTTCGTCAGATAATATTTTTCCTTGCTCCATATCGACCAAGAAAATTTTCCCTGCTTGTTGTCTTCCCTTTTTAATAATGGTTGATTCATCAATAGGAAGCGCTCCAGCTTCAGAAGCGACAATAACACGGTCATCGGAAGTGATCGCATAGCGTAACGGACGTAATCCATTGCGATCTAACGTTGCACCAATGGATTTACCGTCTGTAAAACATAAGGCTGCAGGACCATCCCAAGGCTCCATTAATGTAGCATGATACTCGTAAAACGCTCTTTTTAAAGGATCCATTTGTGTGTTGCCATCCCATGCTTCTGGTACAAGCATCAGCATGACATGCGCTAAACTTCTACCGCTATGTAATAATAGCTCTGCTACGTTATCTAAACAAGCGGAGTCAGATTGGCCGCGATCTACTACTGGTAGTAAGATCTCCATTTCATCTTCGGTAAAATAAGGTGATGAAAGTGCGCGCATACCGGCATAAAACCAGTTCAGGTTACCTGTTAATGTATTGATCTCGCCATTATGCGCCAACATTCGGAAAGGTTGTGCTAATGACCAAGAAGGAAATGTATTGGTTGAAAATCGAGAGTGTACTAAACCAAAAGCCGAGATAACTCGAGGATCACGCAGGTCCTTAAAATAGGTGCCTACTTGATAAGTTGTCAACTGACCTTTGTAAATAATTGTTTTACAAGATAAAGAAGCGAAATAAAGTGGAAGTGGATATTCTTGATGTTTCTTGATCTTTTGGATGATCAGACGTCTTAGGACGAATAGTTTGCGTTCAAATTCTTCGGTATCACGTACACCGTCTGGTCTGTCGATAAAGAATTGAACAATTTCGGGTTCAGCGCTCAAAGCCGTTGGTCCGATACCAGCTCTACTTACTGGAACGTCCCGAAACCCAAGGAACTTCATGTCTCTTTCTGCAGCAGCTTCTTCAATGACAGCTCTGCATATTTTGTTCATTTCAGTTTCTTTTGGAAGGAAAACCATTCCTGTTCCATAGTAACCTGGTTCTTTTAGCTGTATACCTAAATTAATACATTCTTCCCATAAAAATTCGTGTGGCAACTGGATCATAATACCTGCGCCATCACCGCTTTCTGGATCACATCCACATGCTCCACGATGTTCCATATTCTCTAACATGGTTAAAGCATCCTGCACTTGTGCGTGTGATTTTATTCCCTTTATATGTGCTACAAAACCAACTCCACAAGCATCATGCTCAAAATTTGGATCGTAGAGCCCCTCTTGGTTTTTACCAGTTTCAATCATCTTCTTCCTTTTCAAATATTGTTTTGCTAATATAAGAACAAAAACTGTATTTAATTGTAGATTTTATAAAATATTTTAATTTATATTGTTTTATTTGTAAATATAGGTGCTTTTGTTGTTGATATTGTATTTTGTTGTTGGTTTTTATGGTTTTTTTTAATTTCACGATTGCGTATTTTATTATGAGTCTACCGCAGAATTAAATTCAATATTGATTTGCTTGCAGAATTTTTTTCTTAAACTACCTATAATATTCATTTAATATGTAATAACTAGATTTACGATCTGTATTCGATTTGACAATATGTTTAAAAAGGAGTTGATCTTTTTAGTTAAAAGCATAAGTACTGTTAGAAGAATGGAGATATGGTTTGTGCTATAAAAAAATGCATGCTACGGGATACATACGATTATACAGTTTACGAACACAAAAAAGTTAAACACGATCATGATAAAATTAGTCAAAGTAATACTATGGAGTACAATTATGCTCATGCATTTGCATAGCTATGGACAGGAGCAGCATAAGTTGTTTGATAGTTTGATGTTTAGCAATGCTTCGGCAACTTCAAATGTACAGATCAAAGGTCATAGCCATAACGACTATGAACAGCATATTCCTTTTTACACGGCTTACTATGCAGGTATGGAATCTATAGAAGCGGATGTGTTTCTTAGGAACGGGGTCTTATATGTTGCTCATAATAAAAATGAGATCAAAAAAGATCGGACTTTGTCATCCCTTTATCTGGATCCGATCATCCGTATGATGAAAACGCATGACGGTCATATCTTTCAAGATAAGAACAAAAAAATGCAGTTGATGATTGATATTAAAGAAGATTATGTGCATGCCTTGGACAACTTGATCAAATTAATTTCAACACATGGAGAAGTATTTGATACGAGTAAAAATCCGAATGCTGTAAAAATAGTGATCAGCGGTGATCGCCCTGTTCCTGCAGATTTTAAAAAGTATCCAAAATGGTTGTTTTTTGATGGGTTGGTTGATCAAACGTATACTGCAGATCAATGGAAACGTGTTGCGATGATCAGCGCCGATCTAAAGGATTATACCAATTGGAATGGCAAAGGAACGCCTATTCCTGAAGATAAAGCTAAAATCAAAGCTGCGATAGCTATTGCAGAGCAACAACAGCTTCCTTTTCGTTTTTGGGATAACCACGATAGCCCCAATACTTGGCAGGAGCTAAATAAGTTAGGTGTCTACTGGATCAATACAGACCAGCCCGAAGCTTTATCCCGATTTATTGATCGAATGCCCTATGAACAGTTTCGTCTAACAGAGCCGCAGCAGGTTTATACTCCTTCTTATCAGGTCGATGATACAGATACTGATATCCGTAAAGTGATCTTACTGATTGGCGATGGAATGGGTTTGGCGCAGGTTAAAGCGGCCATGGCTGTAAATCGAGGATTACTCCATATGTCGACGATGCGTAAGATTGGTATTTCGAGGACAGAGGCAGCTAATTCTGACAATACGGATTCTGCAGCTGGAGGTTCTGCACTTGCTACTGGGAAGAAAACAAACAACAGAAGTATTGCCGTTGATACACTAGGAAAGCCAATGACGAGTTTGGCGGATACGCTTCAAAAAATGGGTTGGGGAACAGCTATTTTATCAACAGGTGACTTAACAGATGCTACTCCTGCTGTTTTTTATGCACATGTTGCCGAACGAGATTCTTCGAAAGTGATTGCAGCTCAGGCGCTAGATGCTCCATTCTCCA
Source organism: Sphingobacterium sp. SRCM116780 (assembly GCF_021442025.1). NCBI lineage: Bacteria > Pseudomonadati > Bacteroidota > Sphingobacteriia > Sphingobacteriales > Sphingobacteriaceae > Sphingobacterium > Sphingobacterium sp. SRCM116780. The sequence goes on along the minus strand of NZ_CP090446.1, from coordinate 3,046,364 downwards.
TCTTAGCTGGTGGCACACCGGGATGGTTTAAAGGAGAGGCTGCACAGCAGTATCGCACTTCTATGCAACAAAAAGGGATAGCTTATGGTCAAACTCCTCAGTTGCAATCAGCTGCCAAAAAGCAGATTCTGTTTTTAGATGCTACTTATACAAAACCGATTAAAGATGGTCGTACACAAGTGCTAAGTCAATTGTTGCGTGAAAGCTTAACCGTATTGGATAAACAACATGACCGTTTCTTTATTATGGCTGAAGGTGCACAAATAGATTATGGGGGGCATGCCAACGATCTTCCTTATGTGATTTCAGAGACATTGGATTTTGATCTTGCAGTAGGAGAGGCTTTACGTTATGCAGACCAAGATGGTCATACACTTGTTATCGTAACTGCAGACCATGAAACTGGGGGGTTGACATTATTGGACAGTGATGAAAAGAATGGTTATGTACGTGGAAATTTTAGTAGTAACGATCATACGAGTGTTCCCGTTCCCGTATTTATTTATGGCCCTAAATCCGATAAACTGACAGGTTATTACCCCAATACAGAACTGTTTCATCGTATATTAAAAATAGTAAAATAACGCTTTTGATTAAGAATTTACGTTTATCAAGGGTCACTATTTTTAGTATTCTTTGTTTATCTTCGCTTTTGTTATTTCCTTTAACCAAAGGAAGCAGAAGACAATTTTAAACATGAAAATAACCGAAATAGAAATTTATCGTTTGCGTATTCCGATGGAGCCTTTTGTTATTGCTACAGGTACCATGGACTATGCACAGAACACATTTATTCGTATACATACGGATGAGAACATCTTTGGTGTCGGCGAATGTTCTGCTTTCCCTATGATCGTAGGAGAAACACAGGATACTTGTTTAGTTCTTGCGCGTGATTTTGCGAAAATTTGGAAAGGAAAAGATCCATTACAGATCGAAGAACGATTGGCGGAGCTGGATCTGTATATTGCCGGGAATAAGACCATCAAGTCAGCATTTGACAATGCCTTATATGATCTAGCTGCGAAGCATGCCGGACTACCTTTGTATAAATTCTTGAAGGGGACGCCTAGAGAGATTGTAACCGACATAACATTAGGTATTGCATCTCCGGAAGAAATGGCTATAAAAGCGAAGGAGTTGTATGATGCAGGTGCAGTGATGTTAAAAGTAAAACTAGGAAAAGATCCTAAAACGGATATTGCACGTATTCGTGAGATTAGGAAAGCTGTTGGTTTTGATATGCCGATCCGTATAGATGCCAATCAGGGTTGGTCATATGCGGGAGCTGTTGAAGCTTTGCAAGGTTTGGAACCGTTCAAAATCCAATTTTGCGAACAGCCAATGCGGACTTATCTCGATCATTTACTTCCGCAGTTGCGTACCGAAACCACGGTATTGATTATGGCTGATGAATCGGTGTATTCACATCATGATGCAGAACGTTTATGTCGAGAAGATGCTTGTGATTATATCAATATTAAATTTTCAAAATCTGGAGGAATTCATGAAGCCCTGAAAATCGCTGCGGTAGCTGCGGAGTTTAATATTGCTTGTATGATCGGTGGTATGTTAGAAAGTCGATTAGCTTTGGCGGCAAAGGTACATTTTGCGTATGCTGCTCCTAACGTGAAATTTTATGATTTGGATACCTGCATGGTTGGTCATTTGGAAGATCCGGTTATTGGTGGTATTCAATATAATGGCTATCATATTCATATTTCGGACGAATTGGGTATTGGTGCGGACATGAAGCAAGAGTTTTTGGATAAGTGTGAACGTTGGGTGATTTAAATTACTGTTGAAGGTGAAATTCTATTTTTCTTTTATTAAGGTTAAATAGATAATATTTTCATTGCTATTCGTTCTTTTCCAAGATTCTTTATTATTGATCCATAATTTTTGTATTTCATTGCTTGTGTTAAATTCGACATCAATGGTATCTATAATTGTTTGACTCCAATTGATTATCGTTCTTGATTTATTATTTGTTTTCTGGTTATTTAAGGAAATCTGAATACCAAATTCATTTTGATTTTTAGTAAAAATGAAAAAACCTTTAGGGTAATCAGAATTGGGATTATAGACTTTTGTAGGAATATGATCGTTCACATAATAAAGGTGAATATTTTCGGCTTTGTAAGCGTGCTCGTATGCAGGGTATAACAAATCGTTTTGATGTTTATCTACTAGCGAAAGAACTAGGTTAGTTCTAATTAGATCCTTGGACATACAACAATCTTCTCCTTTACAAGAAAACAACAAAAATACAGTGCTGAATAATAAGGAAAGGATTATAATTTTTTTCATTTAATTGGTTTATTTTCTAGTAAAACGTCGGTTTCTTTGTGGTTGCGACAGAAATATAGTAAATAATATTCAGTATCTTTGCAACACTTATTATTTTATTAAAAAGTAACAAAATATTATGAGTTCACAAAAAGGTCCTATTTCTCAGTTTATTGAGAAAAATTACCTTCACTTCAATGCTGCGGCATTGGTAGATGCTGCCAAAGGTTATGAGGCCCATCTATTGGAAGGTGGTAAAATGTTAATTTCTTTAGGTGGTGCGATGAGTACTGCTGAATTGGGAATTTCTTTGGCTGAAATGATTCGTCAAGATAAAGTACATATCATTTCATGTACAGGTGCGAATTTGGAAGAAGATGTGATGAATTTAGTGGCGCACTCACATTATAAGCGCGTTCCGAACTACCGTGATTTGACTCCAGAGCAAGAAAGAGAATTATTAGATCAACATTATAACCGTGTAACAGATACTTGTATACCGGAAGAGGAAGCTTTCCGTCGGTTACAAAAGCATTTGGAAGATGTATGGCATGCCGCTGAAGCAAAAGGTGAGCGTTATTTACCACATGAATTTTTATACCAAGTTGTCAACTCTGGTGTTTTAGCACAATATTATGAAATTGATCCTAAAGATTCTTGGATTGTTGCTGCAGCAGAGAAAAACTTACCTATTATCTGTCCAGGATGGGAAGATTCGACGACTGGTAATATTTTTACAGCCAATGTAATCAAAGGTAATCTAAATGTGCATACCGTAAAATCTGGTATTGAATATATGATTTATTTGACAGAGTGGTATCGTGCTAATTCTGCTGGTAAAGGTGTTGGTTTCTTCCAAATTGGTGGTGGTATTTCTGGTGATTTCCCTATTTGTGTGGTTCCGATGATGTATCAAGATTTAGAATGGGAAGATGTTCCTTTCTGGTCTTACTTCTGTCAAATTTCGGATTCGACGACTTCTTATGGTTCGTATTCTGGTGCGGTTCCAAATGAAAAAATTACTTGGGGTAAATTGGATATCGATACACCAAAATTTGTGGTTGAATCTGATGCAACAATTGTTGCTCCTTTGATTTTTGCTTATATATTAGGCAACTAATTAAAACATATGTCGAGTTTACTGACTTCAGATCCTATTGCTTTACAAGTATTTATGTCCGAGACTATTTTTGCAACAGCGGATGCTATAGGGGTATTGAAAGATAATGCTGAAGTCTTGACTCAACCACATATTCCGCAACAGACTTCTGCTCATCAAGAGTCTGTTGCGGAATTTATATTCCAAGGATCGAAAGAGAAAGGTATTCTTTTTATTTTGCGTTATGCTGATTTCCCTTACTTCTCTCCCGAAGCCGAGGATGCTTTTATTAAAACGATTGCTGCATTGAAATTAACCCTTGCTGATGTTGCTGTTGTTAATTTGGCAAATGCACATAACCCGAATGAATTCAAGCGAATTATGGAATTCTTTAGTCCAAAGAAGATTATTCTTTTAGGAGTGGAGCCAAAATCTTTGCAACTTCCTGCTATTGCGCATAATTCTTATATGCATGGACGTGTCGCTACAGTATTTAATACCTTTAGCTTTGAAGAGATGTTTGTCGATCTTACTAAGAAAAAAGCTTTTTGGACTGAATTTAAATCGCTTATTCAGCATCAAAATTAGAAGAGAAATTAAAGTCTTTTATTTTTCTTTTTATAATTTCTACATTTGAGTTGGTTTACAGCTTTAGCTTGTACAACAAAATTCTTACTACTAGATACTAAAGAAATAATGATTGAACTTATTTTTGCGACAAATAATGCACATAAACTTGAGGAGGTACAGGCGATCATCGGAAACAAATTTTTACTCAAATCTTTAGCGGATATTGATTGTTATGATGATATTCCGGAGACAGGTGATACCTTCCATGAAAATGCAAAACAGAAAACAGATTACTTAGTGGAAAGATACGCTGGTTTGAATTGTTTTGGAGATGACTCAGGTCTGGAAATAACAGCTTTAAACGGTGAACCTGGAGTTTATTCGGCGCGTTATTCAGGATCCCGAGATATGGAGCAAAATATCAATTTAGTTCTGGAAAAGTTGGAAGGGATATCTGATTGTCGAGCACGATTTATTACCGTAATTTCGCTTTTTTTAAATAAACAGCAATATTTCTTTGAAGGAACGATTGAAGGAACTATTCTTTCGGAACGAAAAGGTGTTGATGGTTTTGGTTACGATCCTATTTTTATTCCAAATGGCTATACCAAAACATTTGCAGAAATGACAGCCGAAGAGAAAAATAAAATTAGTCACCGTGCTATTGCTGTACAAAAATTAGCGGCGTTCTTATATAAACTTTCATGAATATAAAACGTATTTTTTTTAAGAATAAGAATTTCAAATTCGGGTATTATGTGCAAGCCATATTAAGGGAGTATTCGCTTTTGTCGTATTATAGATTAAAAAGAACGCGATTAAAGAATTCTATACATTTATTTGATCCAGTGGTTGTGCGATCACGTTTGGATTATTACAATAAATTGAATGAACATGCTACTTTAGGAATTGGCGCTTGTCAGTTAAAAGATATTAAAAGACCAAAAAAAAGAACGCCTTACTATTTTGATTTGAAAGCTTATCTTCGCTATTTTGATCAAAAACTAAAGCTTGAAATGATACCCGGAGATGTCATTGTGATTCCTGAAACTCCAGCCATTGTGAAAAGTAGACCAATAATGGGAAGTAATCGAAATGCTGTGCTGTTGAATTTGGATAAGACACGCCATTTTAATTTTATACAGGATCACATCTGTTATAGGGATAAAAAAAATATATTGCTGGGACGTGCTTCGGTATACCAAGAACATCGATCTCGGTTTTATGATCTGTATTTTGATCATCCGATGTGCGATCTTGGGGATGTCTCAAAGAAACATCAGGATTCGCCTTGGTTTAAATCAGCTATCCGTATTAGCGATCATCTGCAATATAAATTTATTCTGGCTCTCGAAGGAAATGATGTAGCGACGAATCTAAAATGGATCATGTCTTCCAACTCGATCGCAGTGATGCCAACACCAAAATATGAAACTTGGTTTATGGAAGGTTTGTTATTGCCTGATGTCCATTATATTCATATTCGGGATGATTACTCGGATTTAGAAGAGAAATTGAATTATTATATTGCACATCCAGAAAAAGCGGAGGAGATTATCATGCATGCACATGCATTTGTTCAACAATTTCAAAATCATAAATTGGAAGATCTCATTTCCATTATGGTTTTGGAGAAATATTTTGAAAAAACAGGGCAAAGGGTTACTCCATTATAATCCGAGTTGTTTTCCTATTACTTGCTGAGGAGTTATAAAGCAATACATGAACTTTTGAAATTGTATAAATTTAACCTTGAATCTTGTAAGTATAGCGATTTTTCAATGCTTAATTTTGTTCTATAATTTTAAGTACTGGAATAATCACTAAAATACAGGTTATGTTTTTAATAAGATATTTTATACTCTTCGTTGGTTTGTTTTTCTTTTCACTGAATTCATTTGCACAAGAACAACATAACAGTACACATACCACAGCATCCGTTTATGTATGTCCGATGCATCCTGAGGAGACTTCCTCGAAACCAGGTATATGTCCGAAATGCAGTATGGAGCTAATCAAAAAAGAAGGACGTATGCAGGACTCGATGTCTCATCATACTGTTACCGATAATCCTTATTTGGGAAATAACAATCGCTATAGTAGCTTTCAAAATTTTGCTATTCCAGTGCTAAGACCAACTACAGATCCTTCCAGAATTCCACCATTTACCTTAGCGAATCTTGAAAAGGATATAGAGACGAAGTCTATAGAGGGGGCTCGTGCAGGTTTGCATTTACCGAAAGGAACTCCAGATGTTAAGACCATTCGTTATGATTTATTTGTGTCAGATTCCACCGTTAACTTTACGGGTAAAAAGCGGAGAGCGATTGCTGTGAATGGTAGTCTCCCAGCACCACCATTGGTATTTACTGTTGGAGATACGGCATTGATTTATGTTCATAACAACAGTGATGAACCAACGAGTATACATTGGCATGGAATATTTCTGCCAAATCGAATGGATGGGGTCGCGCATTTAACACAACACCCAATACCTCCTCATCAAACTTATGTGTATAAATTTCCAGTGTTGCAGGATGGAACTTTTTGGTATCATAGCCACTTCTCCTTGCAGGAACAAATCGGTCTATATGGTGCTTTGATTTTTAATAAACGAACGGAACCTGATATTCCAACCATACCAGTTGTTTTGAGTGATTGGAGTGATATGAATCCGCATGAGATCAATCGTAGTTTACATGCGGGGAATGATTGGTTTGCCATAAAAAAGAAAGCTACCCAGAGCTATAGTGAGGCTATCAAAGCAGGACGCTTAGGAGTCAAATTGACAAATGAATGGAAACGGATGACTGCGATGGATGTGAGTGATGTGTATTATGAGAAGTTTTTACTTAATGGTACTCCAGCACAGCACTTGTCTCAATTTAAAGCCGGAGATGAAGTTCGATTACGTATTGTCAATGGTAGTGCATCGACTTATTTTTGGTTGAGTTTTGCTGGGGGTAAATTGAAAGTTATTGCTAATGATGGTAATGATGTGACTCCTGTAGAGGTCAATCGGATGTTAATTGCTCCTTCTGAGACCTATGATTTGATCGTAAAAATTCCGGATAATATGAAATATGAGTTTTTGGCTACAGCCGAAGATCGGACAAATCATGCTTCGTTATGGTTAGGGTCTGGTATGGAAATACCAGCTGGAAAACTGCCTAAGTTGGCCTATTTCGAGGGGATGAAAATGATGAATGGCATGATGAAAATGAATGGTGATATGAAGCCAATGGGACATGAGATGAGTTTACAGCAGGTAGATATGAATGCTGTCATGTATCCAGAGCTGAAAAAATCTACTGAAACAGCTCATCATAGTCTGCATACGGGAAAAGTATATGTATGTCCAATGCATCCTGATGTTGTTTCTAATCAACCAGGTACTTGTTCGAAATGTGGAATGGAATTGGAATTAAAGAAGGAATCTGCTGGGACAGGGAATTCACACAACCATGTTGATGTAGATACGAGTGGGTTGGTGACGTTGAACTATAACATGTTGGAGTCGGTGGAGAAAACAACTTTACCTACTGGAAGTTGGAAAGAGTTGAATTTTGAGTTGACGGGGAATATGAATCGCTATGTGTGGACCTTAAATAATAAAACGGTTTCTGAATCAGATAAAATTTTGATTAAACGAGGTGAAAATGTTCGAATCAAATTGTATAATAATTCCATGATGCGCCATCCGATGCATCTCCATGGACATGATTTTAGATTAATCAACCAATATGGAGAACGTTCACCTCTTAAGAATGTAGTGGATATTATGCCGATGGAAACGTTGACACTAGAATTTGCGGCTACGGAAGATGGTGACTGGTTTTTTCATTGTCATATTCTTTACCATATGATGAGTGGTATGGGACGTATATTCACTTATGAGAATTCTGAAGCAAACCCAGAGATTCATGATCCTATAGAGGCTTATAAAATGGTGAAAATGGATGATCGTATGTTTACTTTAGCGGGTGAAGCAAGTGTGCAAAGTAATGGTACGGAAGGGTTGGTGACTTATAGTAATACGCGTTGGCAGGTGTCTCAAATGTGGAATGTTGGTTACCAAGCTACACATGGTTATGAAAGTGAAATAACAGTTGGGCGCTTTGTTGATAAAATGCAATATTTGATGCCTTATGTCGGCTTTGATTACCATTACAAAAAAATAACGGATTATGAAAAGAACTTGTTCGGTAATCCTGAACGGAATATGTTTGGTCAGAAGGCGAATAAAAATAACCGAAAGGTTCCTGTATTCGGTATTGCTTACACCTTACCTTGGTTAGTTACGGCTGATATGCGTGTAGATACGAACGGAAAGTTACGTTTTCAATTGGGAAGGGAAGATATCCCTTTAACTCCTCGGTTACGGATGAATTGGATGCTGAACACAGATAAGGAATATGCAATTGGTTCTCGTTATATATTAACGAAATATATTTCGTTAGGCGCACACTATGACAGTGACATGGGGCTAGGTGCTGGTTTGGTATTCACTTATTGATAAAATTTATCTCATCATATGATGGGATAAATTTTGATTTTTATGCTAAGATTACTAATCTTAGCATTTTCTCTAAAATGCTGGTCTAATTACCATGGTCTTTCGATGACCACAGCACATTAAACAATAGCTATTTTTTTGTAATCGATGGCTGCAGTTTTAAAGGAGCTTCCTTTTTTGCGGCTTCTTGTTGGAGATTTGTAGAGTCTACCTTTGTTGTGCCTTTTTGTATCCCTGTTGGAGCTTTTGTGTCAATAACTTTGTCTTTCATCTCCTTTTTTACAGATGTGGAGTCGACTGTTGTTTTGTCCTTTTGTATCTCTACTGCTGTATTTTCTTCTAGAATTGGAGTAATCTTTTTCTTTTCTTGACCTTTACTGTTTCCTTGTTTCAGATCAGTCTCTTTATTTTCTGGGTCAGGAGTTTTAACTTTTGTTTGGGAAATATCACGTTTTCGATTTAATAAATCTTCTTTAGATTTCGGACGATCTTCAGGTTTCCAAATAAAACCAGGTAAAAATTCCTTTTCTTGCGTTAATTGTGCAATAGGGTATACTTTGCCATCTACTTTTCTGATGGATACATATTCTTTCAACTTATTGTTTTCCATGTATATCTTAATGCGACTGCTTCGATCATGAAATAATTCTGTTGCTACATTTGTCTCTTCATTAATCACGTAAATAATGTTTTCGGCATTGCCATCTACAAACATGCGCTCTAATCTGTTTTTATCAAAGAATCCAGTAATTTTACGCCCTTTCAGTTGGTTGTATTTGGCAGAGTCTAGTGTTGAATTTACCATAAAAGCATTGCCAACAAGTAGGGTATTATCCAGCTTTTGATTAACGAATTGTAGGTAGATTGTGTCTGCAGATATTTGTGATTTTTCTGCCCATATCATTGGCTTACCCATTAATCGGAACATGGAGTCAGCCATACCGTAATATACAGAATCTGCTACTGCCTGAAAGTCAGATTTGAACATGCGGACATTATGATAAGCCTTAACAATACGAGTCTTTGTTATATCCACAGGTGCATTTGCGTTTTCTTCTTTATTTTTAGCTGATGCGAGTGCTTTATTAAAAATTTGCGTACTAAAATCTGCCTTTGGAACAATCGCATTTTTCCGTAAGATACTATCGGCTTTACTATTTTTCTCTAATTCAAAGCGGTTCAAATCTTTTATCTCTCCTCTTGAAGGTTGTTTGTTATTACTAGCTTGAGGTGTTATTTCTTTTTTGACTTCTTTTTTAACAGTTTGCTTTGTATCTGATGACTTGCCTTTTACTTTCTTCTGTAAAGAATCTTTCGTAATAACTGTTTTTCCTAATGAATCTGTTTGCAAACTCGAACCATTAGTTCCCTCATTGAAAGAAGTTTCAGGACTATCACTATCATCATCACCATAATCTTCTTCGACTTCTACATCCAATGCGCCACCATCTCGACTTAGGTGGAAATTTTTAGCAATATAAGCACTGCGTAAAATCATTTTTGAAAAGAGTGTGTCAGCAGTCATGAATATAGAATCCATTTGTGTAGATTCTTTGGGTAAAGCCTCACTTTCTATCTTGAGCGTTTTATCTTTAGATTCTTCGCTCTCTTTTGCAACGATTTCAGTTTTAACGTTTTTATCAGTTTTTTCTTTTTTCTTTACTTCTTTAGTGGAAGTCGAGCTCTTTTTTGAAGGCGCGGTAACTGTAGGCTCATTTTGAGTACTATCTTTTTTCACTACGGTAATCACTAAAGGTTTATCCGTCATGGTAATGGATTCATCCGATTCCTGGTAAAATCCTTTGTCTCCGTAGACATAGAATTTATCTAATGTATCAATAAAAACAACATTCTTGATCGCTTGTCCTTCTCCCGTACTTCGGTTATAATGTAAGATGTCTCCTTTTAACATTTTACTGCCTTCCGTGTATAAATTGTTTTTCGTGAAGTTTGCTATACCAGTTGATGTATTGTAATCACCTTTCTCTGTGTACAAATTCTCTCCTTTATTCCCTTTGATATTGGTTGGTGTATAGAAATATGTCATACTACTCGGTGAATTATACTTCATCGAATCAGTAAAAATCTTAACATTTTGAGAACGTACCACGACTTTTTTATTGAAAAATGCATCCTGTGTATTTTCAAAATAGGTGGCGTTTGTGCTGGTGATGGTATCGGTACCACTTGTGATACGTCCTCCTCCATAGTAATTACCAACACTGCTTCTCATGTTATATTCCAGATGATTGGTCGTTAACACGGAAGAGCGACTGACCATTCTTACATTTCTGGTTAAAGTCGCGTTTTGGGAAGCAGCATCGTAATGCAATTTATCTGCGAATATTTGCGTTCCTGTCGGTTGTGTGATGATAACATTGCTGTAGGCTTCAAAATATTGTCTTCCTATATCATCCTTGTGTAAATATCCGCTATCTGCAGAAAGTGTCGATCCTTTATGTTCGTACACAGGTCTGTAAAACATAGCATTTCCAGTTTTGGCATTGAGAACACTATAAGAAGATGAAAGCAAACGAAGTTCATCCTGCTGCTGTGCAGATGCTATCATAAGGCCCATCACCAGAAATATAAAAGATAAAAAGTACTGTTTCACAAAGGCAAAAATATGTATTTTAAAGTGAACTTGTTGATTATTGGTAAATTTTCATTTAAACAAATATAGGCTCTCAAAATATACTGTACCTTTGTTATATGAATTTGCTGGAGAGACTGACATTTTTTATTCAAAATAATGGCCTTTTTGAGGCTAATGATAAGATACTGTTGACAGTAAGTGGTGGACGGGACTCGATGTTAATGACATTTTTATTAACTAAAGCTGGATATAAAGTAGCAATTGCACATTGTAATTTTCAACTGCGAGGGACTGAGTCTGATCTGGATGAAAGTTTGGTCAGAAGTTTCGCCGAGGAACATGGAATCCCTTTTTATGTAAAACATTTTGAAACTACGCAGATTGCCCTCGAAAGAGGGATTTCAATCCAAATGGCGGCAAGAGAACTGCGGTATAATTGGTTTGAACAATTGCGTATTGCTATTGGTTATGACAAAATCGCTATTGCACATCATCTGAATGATCATATTGAAACAGTCTTGCTTAACCTTTTGCGCGGAACCGGTCTCCAAGGTTTACAAGGAATCCAGCTTAAGCGAGATAAATTAATTCGTCCTTTATTATTTTTAAAAGCAGAAGAAGTACTGCGATATGTACAAGAGTATCAAATCCCATATCGAGATGATCAATCAAATTTCTCTACGAAATATGCTCGAAATAAAGTACGTATTGATATTATACCGCAATTCAAAAAGATGCAACCAGATTTTGAAAGTATCTTTGAACAGAATATTATACATTTTAAAGAAAGTTATACTTTATTACAGCAATTTATAAATCCTATTCGTCAGTCTCTTTTTAGAAAGGAATATGATGAATGGACGGTTGAAAAGGCAGAGCTTAATCTCTATATCCATGATCTACCCTTGCTTTATGAATTGTTTTCAACATTTGGTTTTACCAAAAATGTATTGGCTGATTTACAGTCTTGTTGGGATAAAGAATCTGGTCGGTTATTTCAATCGGAGTGCTATGATTTGTTGTTGGATCGTGATTTTTTAATCATTCGCGAAAAGGAATATAAACAACAGGATGAAACGGTTATCACTTCTGAAACAAAATCTGTATCTTGGAGGAATGCTTGTTTTACCTGTGATTATTCTGTCGATCTTTCGATTGTTAAGGATAAACAGATCGCAAAAATCGATGCTGATCTATTGATCTTTCCTTTAACATTACGTTCCTGGAAGACTGGAGACTTTTTTTACCCTTTAGGAATGACAGGTAGAAAGAAGTTGAGTGATCTGTTTACTAATTACAAAGTGAATATCTTTGAAAAGGAAAATGTCCCAATTTTAGTAAATGGAAATGGTGACATTATCTGGGTGGTAAACTATCAACTTGATGATCGTTATAAAATAAGTAGTAATACAAAAAAAGTGTTTATTTTAGTTTGTAAATAGTATGATGAAAGAAGGACTTCTTTATACAGAAAATCAATATTTAGGAAGAGACAAAGTATGGATAAGTGTACGTTTAGTACTTGCGCTATTTTGTTTTACTGCAGTTTATTTAAATATTGATCAATTAATTTCGAGTCAATTATTTTTGTTGGTAGGGATTGCTATCATCATTACATCAGTTATCATGATGTATATGTTGTTGTACCGCATTGAAGTGTTTGAAGGCAAGATTATGCTTAGTGGATTGTGGACAACACGTCTGGTTAAAATTGAATTGAGCTCTATCGTGAAAGTGGAAAAAAAACCTTTCAGTAATTTTTTCTTTAATAATCCAGTTTATAATCTACATATCAATGGTAAAATTAAGTTTTATGCAGGTGGTAAAGATGCGGTATGGTTAACGGATGAGGATGGCCTGGTTTATGTAATTGGCACCCAACGTCAGGAAGAATTGTTTAGAGCTGTGCAACAAGCAAAATTGAATAAGGGAAACTCTTAAAAATTGTTAAAATCAAATTACTGACATTCTGAAGACAACTCTTTTAAGAGAGATTGGTTAAATTTGATAAAATGACACAGATATAAGTTATGGTAGGGTTATTAAAATTTTTATTGATCGCATTCGCTGTTTGGTATTTGGTTAAATTATTAATTCGATTATTTCTACCATTTGCGATGCGCAAAGCTGCAGAAACGTTAATGAAAAAAGCGCAGCAACAAGGTGGGTCTACCTATACAAATGAGGGAGGCACTTTTCATTATGAAACATTTGGTCAGCATAATACACGTTCGCAATCTACACGAGCAAATGAAGGGAGTGTATCTGTAGATTATGTACCACCCAAACAAGATCATAAAAGAAAAGTAGCAGATGATGCTGGTGAGTTTGTCGATTTTGAAGAAATAAAATAAATGAGTTGCTACGCTAAATAGCGTATCTTTGTGCTATGTGGTTGCGTCAGCTTTCGGTTTTAAATTTTAAAAATTATTCAGAATCTTCTCTAGAGTTCCTTCCAGAAGTCAATGCTTTTGCTGGAGATAATGGTGTTGGAAAAACCAACTTATTGGATGCCATCCATTATCTTTCCTTGTGTAAAAGTTATTTTAATCCCGTTGATTCACAACACATCAAGCAGGGGAATGATTGGTTCATGGTGCAGGGAGCTTTCGAGAAAGATGAATATCATGATGTTATCTCCTGTAGCATCAAACGTAATCAGAAAAAACAGTTTAAAAAAAATAAAAAGGATTATCCCAGATTGGCTGATCATATTGGTCAATTTCCTTTGGTGATGATCTCTCCTAATGATAGTATTATTGTTACGGATGGAAGTGAAGAGCGACGCAAGTTTATCGATAATGTCATTTCACAGACGGATAATCAATACTTAGATACCCTTATTGTTTATAATAAAATTATTGCGCAACGTAATATGTTGCTGAAGCAAGCAAGACAAAGTGGGTTTCTAGATTTAGGACTTGTAGAAGTATTAAATATACAGTTGGAAGAAGTGGGCACGCTTATCTATCAAAAACGTGTCTCTTTTATGGCTGAGTTTCAACCTGAGTTTGATCGACATTATTTGTATCTGACTGAAGGTGCAGAAACAGTACAACTTGTATATGACTCGCCTCTGATGCAGGATTCTTTTTTGAATATTTTGGAAAAGAATCTAGAAAAAGATCGTATACTGGAAAGAACTTCACTTGGTATTCATAAAGATGATTTGATTTTTACCATTCATGAGGATATGCCGTTGAAAAAATTTGGTTCACAAGGACAACAAAAATCTTTTCTCATCGCATTGAAATTAGCTCAATACTCGTTTTTGCAACAAAAAAAAGGTTTTAAACCACTTTTATTGCTTGACGATATTTTTGATAAATTGGATGATAAGCGTACTCATAAGTTAATGCAGATGGTTTCTGACGATGAATTTGGACAGATTTTCTTGACAGATACGGATGCAGAAAGAATTCAACGAATTTTTGATGAGATTGCCAGTCCAGTACGTATCTTTGGGATATCAGGAGGTGAAGTTTATGTATAATAAAAAGTATAAAGGTGGATTGGAATATATTCGTTCTAGCGATGATATCACAATCAAAGAGGCAGTTGATAGACTGTTGGATGCCTACAAGCTAAAACGTAAATTTGAAGAAACCTCTATTTTAGCTGTTTGGCCAACGTTGATTGGTAAAGCAATCGCTAATCGAACCAAACAAATCTATATCAAAGACAAAAAGCTTTTTGTAAAAGTTGAATCGGCAGTCATTAAAAATGAACTGGTATTGATGCGTAAGCAAATATTGGGACGTGTGAATGAACATGTGGGGCATGTTATTGTCGAAGAACTAATTGTTCTATAATTGCGTGTTGAAATGATAATCTTGATAAGATGAATTCTTTCTTTCAAAATCAAATCACTCAGTTATTTGAAATTCCGCAACAAAATCTTGAAACAATATTGGCTTCTTTTGAAGAAGAGGATTTACCTAAAGGTGCTTATTTTTTGGAAGAAGGAAGGCGTTGTGATCGACTAAGCTTTATTCAATCTGGTCTTGTTCGTGTATTTAGAGATACTGCGTCTGGACAGGTTACTCAATGGATAGGGCAAGAGGGATACTTCATCACAGATTTATCTTCTTTTCTATTTGAACAACCTGCACGATGGAATATTCAAGTCTTGGGTGATACTAAATTACTTTCTATTCATAGAAAGGATTATCTGTCTTTTGAAAAGCATATTCCAGATTGGAATCGACTGGAAAAACATTTTATTGCTAAATGTTTTTTGCAACTGGAAGATCGTATTTATAATTTTATAGCACATACTGCTGAGGAACGATATCGCTTATATTTTGAACAGAATAAAACTCTTTTTAATCAAGTTCCTTTGCAATATATCGCTTCATTGCTCGGTATGTCTCCAGAAACATTAAGCCGAATACGAGCAAAAGTGAATTCTTGATAAAAGTCAAGTACATGATTATTTAGATAGGCTACTTTTGGTATATGAAAATAAATATCGAAAGTAAAATAACCATTCATGCCAATATTCATGCTGTGTGGTTGGTATTAGCTGATTTTAATCAATATCCAACTTGGAGTCCTACTATTAAATCGTTTGCAGAGATTCCACATGTTGGAAAACGATCTGAAGTTGAATTGGAGCAACCTGACGGCCCTGGTATGACAATGAGACCTTTGTTTCTTAAGATTGAGCCAAATGAAGAATTGCGTTGGAAAGGAAGACTTTTAATGAATGGATTATTTGATGGAGAGCACTATTTTATATTAGAAAAAATTACAGATACTGAAACGATTCTTATACAAGGAGAAATATTTTCAGGTGTATTCGTTCGGTTTTTTCAAAAAATGATTAATGGTGCCACCTTGAATGGATTCCGACTGTTCAACGAAGCGATAAAATCGAGGGCAGAAGAACAGATTGTTTAAGATATTATAGATACTGCTCTAGATCTCCTTTACCTTCTCGGATGATTTCAAATTCTCCTTCTGTGACATCAACAACTGTAGAGGCAACATTGTCTCCATAGCCACCATCAATAACGATGTCTACTAGATTTTCATATTTCTCATGAATCAATTCTGGGTCAGTAGAGTATTCTACAATATCATCTTCATCATGAATAGAGGCTGTCACAATAGGATTACCCAGCATACGGACAATTTCGCGAACAATATTATTATCTGGAATACGAATGCCGACGGTTTTCTTTTTGGAACTTAATAGTTTTGGTACTTGTCCACTTGCATTAAAGATAAATGTAAAAGGACCAGGAAGTGCTTTTTTCAATACTCTAAAAACAGTTGTATCAAATGGCTTGGTATAGAGTGAGATGTCTGTTAGATCGTAACAAATAAAAGATAAATTGGCTTTATCGGCTTTTAATCCACGTATTTCACAGATTTTTTCAATTGCTTTTTGATTGGTAATATCACAACCAATACCATATACCGTATCAGTCGGGTAGATGATAATGCCTCCTTTTTTCAATACATCAACGACTTGCTGTATTGATTTTTCATTTGGATTATTTTCGTAGATACGGATTAACATTTGTTTTCGTATTAAGATTTGCGATGTGAAATATGAAATTTTAGTTTTTCTAACCTATATAGTTAAGTATCTCTACTTCTTATGTAAAAGAATAACAGCCAAAATATTTGTTTTGGCTGTTATTCTTTTATTAAAACTCTGCGTTATTTGGTGTACGAGGGAAAGGAATGACGTCACGAATGTTTGTCATACCTGTAACAAATAAAACCAAACGTTCAAATCCTAAACCAAAACCAGCGTGTGGGGCTGAACCAAAGCGTCTTGTATCTAAGAACCAATCCATCTCTTCAGCTGGTATACCAACCTCAGCCATTCGAGAAAGAAGTTTATCTAAGTTTTCCTCCCGTTGAGAACCCCCAACCATTTCTCCAATACCTGGGAATAAGATATCCATTGCGCGGACTGTTTTATGTCCGTTCGCATCGATAGCATTCTGTTTCATATAGAATGACTTGATTTCTGCTGGATAATCGATTAAGATAACAGGTTTTTTATAGTGTTTTTCTACTAAATAACGTTCGTGTTCAGATTGTAAGTCAGCTCCCCATTCGTCAATCAGGTATTTGAACTGTTTCTTTTGGTTTGGCTTACTACGTTTTAATACTTCAATTGCTTCTGTATACGTAACACGTTCGAAATCGTTATTCAATACGAATGTTAACTTATCTATTAGATTCAACTCCGCTCTTTCTGTAGCAGGCTTGTTTTTTTCCTCTTCTAATAAACGGTTTTTTAAGAATTCTATTTCTTCTGGACATGTTTCTAAGGCATACCTGATGACGTATTTCAATAAGTCTTCAGCTAAATCCATATTGTCTTCCAATTCATAAAAAGCCATTTCTGGTTCGATCATCCAGAATTCAGCGAGATGACGTGTTGTATTAGAATTTTCTGCTCGGAAGGTAGGTCCAAATGTATAGATGTTTCCTAATGCCATAGCCGCTAATTCTCCTTCTAATTGTCCAGAGACAGTTAGGTTTGTCGACTTACCAAAGAAGTCTTCTTTGAAATCAATTTCTCCATTCTCAGTACGTGGAATATTGTTCAGATCTAACGATGTAACACGAAACATTTCACCTGCACCTTCAGCATCAGAACCTGTAATAATCGGTGTATGCATGTAAACAAAGTCTTTTTCATTAAAAAACTTATGAACAGCAAATGCTAGGGCATTACGGACTTTAAAAATAGCATTAAAAGTAGTGGTACGGAAACGTAAGTGAGCAATTTCACGTAAAAATTCTAAACTGTGTTTTTTGGGCTGTAGTGGAAATTTCTCAGCATCTGAATCTCCCAAGATGGTCAACTCATTTACTTTAATTTCAACTTTTTGGCCTTTACCTAATGATTCAATTAAGTTCCCTTTTATGCGTAAAGCGGCACCTGTCGTGATTCTTTTTAATAACGTTTCTGGTGTATTTTCAAAGTCAACGACTGCTTGAATATTTTGAATGGAAGATCCATCATTGATTGCTATAAATTGATTGTTACGGAAAGTTTTAACCCAACCTTTAACAATAACCTCATGCCCAAATTCTGTGGCATTTAATAATTCTTTTATACGTGTATGTTCCATTTTAATTGTAGCATTTCAAATAAGATATAAATTATAGTCTAGATCTTATTCTTTGATATACGAGACTCAAAAATAGGGTATAATTTATAAAAATCCTTGATTTATTTAGAAATAATCTGTATTTGTTAAGATAAAACAATTCTGGAAATCTGTGAGAGATTTTTATAATCAATAAAGCTGATTGAACTTACTTAATAACGATAGTCATCAATTGACTTTTCAAAAAAAAAGCCTCTGAAGATTTTCAGAGGCTCTCTATATTATTTTAAAGGGAAAATTATCCTTTTAATACTTTTGTTACTAATTCAGCAGCTTCTTGTAATTGAATAGCAGAATAAACTTGTAATCCTGAATCATCAATTAATTTTTTAGCTTCTGCTGCATTTGTTCCTTGAAGACGAACGATAATTGGCACTGGAATATTTCCAATTTCATTATAAGCATCAATCACACCTTGCGCTACACGGTCACAACGAACAATACCACCGAAAATGTTGATTAAAATTGCTTTTACATTTGGATCAGATAAGATAATGTTAAAACCAGCTTTAACAGTTTCAGCATTAGCAGTACCACCCACGTCTAAGAAGTTAGCAGGCTCACCTCCAGCAATTTTGATAATATCCATAGTTGCCATTGCAAGACCAGCACCGTTAACCATACAACCTACGTTACCATCTAATTTTACGTAGTTTAAGTTTGATTTACCAGCTTCTACTTCTGTTGGATCTTCTTCTGTCACATCAC
This sequence comes from Sphingobacterium sp. SRCM116780, assembly GCF_021442025.1. NCBI lineage: Bacteria > Pseudomonadati > Bacteroidota > Sphingobacteriia > Sphingobacteriales > Sphingobacteriaceae > Sphingobacterium > Sphingobacterium sp. SRCM116780. Next base: position 3,027,444 of record NZ_CP090446.1, on the reverse strand, counting down.
GCATTGCTGCATAATCTGGGTGACGATATAATGCATTTTCATCTAAGTTTACTTTAGCATCTACTGCTAAAATTTTGTCATCAGATGTTTTTAATACAGGATTGATTTCAAACATAGAAGAATCAGTCTCTTCATAAGCTTTGTATAAGGCAGCAACAAATTTTACCATTTCTTTGTGTGCAGCACCAGTCAGGCCTAAGTTGAAAGCGATTTTACGGGCTTCGAAACCTTGTAAACCTACTTTAGGATCAATTTCTTCTTTGAAAATTAAGTGAGGAGTTTTCTCAGCTACTTCTTCAATGTCCATTCCACCTTCTGTAGAATACATGATGATGTTACGACCTTTGGTACGATCTAATAACACAGACATATAGAATTCTTTTGTTTCACTTTCACCAGGATAGTAAACATCTTGAGCAACTAGTACCTTATTTACTTTTTTACCTTCAGCACCAGTTTGTGGAGTTACTAACTGCATACCGATAATATCTGTAGCACGTTGTGTTACTTCTTCTAAGTTTTTAGCTAATTTAACGCCACCACCTTTACCGCGACCACCAGCATGAATTTGAGCTTTGATTACAACCCAATCAGAATTGTATTCTTCTTTCAATTTTTTAGCAGCTTCTACAGCTTGCTCTGGAGTTTCAGCAACAATACCTTCTTGTACTCTTACGCCAAAACTTTTAAGTATTTCTTTTCCTTGATATTCGTGAATGTTCATTGCAAAAATGTTTGTGTTGTAAAAGTATTATTTTTTAAGCGAATGGTCAAGTTCTAGAGCATATTTTTAGCTTAAAATTGACTTTTATTGAATAGTGTATGGCGGATATGGACTAATCTTGTTGGTATTTATTCAAACGTTTTGTTTGCAAAAAATATTTAACTTTGTCATATGATGTTACAAGCCAAAGGTATTTTTAAATCATATGGTCCACTTCCTATTTTAAAGGGGGTAGATATAGAAGTTGAAAAAGGCGAAATTGTGAGTATTGTTGGAGCCTCAGGTGCAGGAAAAAGTACGTTACTTCATATTATTGGTACTTTAGATTTAGCTGATAAAGGCGAGCTGCAGATAAACGGAACGAGTATAAAAGGACTAAGTGCAAAAAAATTAAGCGCTTTTCGAAATCAACATATTGGATTTGTTTTTCAATTTCATCATTTACTTCCTGAATTCACTGCTCTGGAAAATGTTTGCATACCCGCTTTTATTAACGGAGTTGGACGTAAGGAAGCAGAACTTCGTGCGCTAGAATTATTGAGTCTATTAGGGGTATCTCATCGAGCTGATCATAAACCAACAGAAATGTCCGGTGGTGAACAGCAACGCGTATCTGTTGCTAGAGCTTTGATCAATAATCCTTCTGTTGTATTAGCCGATGAACCTTCTGGAAATTTAGATTCAGAAAATGCAACTGCACTGCATCAATTGTTTTTTGATCTTCGAAATAAATTTCAACAGACTTTTATAATCGTTACTCACAATGAAGAGTTAGCGCGTATTTCTGATCGTATTATTCATATGCGTGATGGAAATGTGATGATATAGTGAAACGAGCTCAATAAAATTAAAGCTAACACGCAATATTAAAAGAATTTATTCTGATGAAAAAAAGAATATTAATAACCTTTGGAACAAGGGGACTGGGACAACGTATTGGAAAATTATTATCAGATCGCTTTGATGTTTATTTTGCTAGTTCGGAGGAGATTCCAACAGTATTGTTAAATTCTGAAAAATATGTAAAAATTCCTCCAGGATTAATGCCAACTTATGCACATGAACTGTTGAAAATAAGCCTAGATAAGCAAATAGATTATGTATTACCTTTAGGTGGTTTTGAATTTGAACCGCTAGCACAAGCGAAGATTTTATTTGAAGAATATGCGATAAAAGTAATTGTTCCAGAACATGTAGTATTAGAAAACTACTTTATTATTGAAAATCCATCTAAGGATCTAGCGTTAGTTTTACTAGTTGATGGAAAGTCTTTAATTGATAGCTTTGAACTTGAAAATTCTTCTTTGGATGGTTTATTTGTTATTTCAGATTCTGGAGATGATTTTGCGTTATGTGCTGTTTCAAAAGATTAATGTTAATATATTCTGATTTCCCATCTGAAAAAACAGTTTTTGTTTTTGAATTGGATGATGTTATTTATCCAAAGAGGGAATATTTATTGCAAATTTATTATCTATTTGCAAATTTTTTGGAATTTACAGAAGCATTTCCTCCGCAAGCTGATTTAGTTTCATTCTTCAAAAATCATTTGGATAGCCAAGGTGAAGAATTGATTTTCGAACATGCACAAGAAACTTTTAAGTTTGATGTGAAATATAAAGAGAATTTTGAACGCTTATTTGTTAATGCTGTATTGCCTGTCAAATTGTTGATGAAGGAAGGGATAAAAGAACTTTTCAATGATATTATTACTGCAGATAAGCAAATTTGTATTTTGACCAAAGGAAATCCATTAACACAATTGAATAAAATAAAGCATATTGAATGGGGTGTTTTTGCGTCTAAATTGAAAGTCTATTTCGTTGATGAATTGAAATTTCGCAATCTAAACCCTCTTGATTATATAACGGATGAACTTCAAATAGCTAAAAGCGAGCTTATCTATATCGATTGATTTGTTTTTAATTTAGCGATTGATATTCAGTTTATTGTCAGATTAATTAGCGTAATTTTTTTATTTTTAAAAAACTCTTTTTCTAAAAATATGCTAAATAGTGTTATATTTATCGTGAATGTAAATTTAGTGAAATTCGACTATGAGTACGCAAGGAGATAAACCAACAACAATTAAAGAAATAGCTAAGAAGCTAAAAATTTCGCCATCTACTGTGTCTCGAGCATTGAATGACCATCCAAGCATTGGGTTAGTTACGACTATGCGGGTGAAAAAGGTAGCGCAAGAATTGAATTATGAACCAAATCAAACGGCTATATTTTTCAAGCAGCGCAAAACTTTCACTATTGGTGTTTTATTACCAAGTTTATCTGAACCATTTTTTTCATCAGCAATTAGTGAAATTGAAAACGTCTCTAATGACCATAAATATACCGTTATTATGGGACAGTCTCTGGATGATGCAGAAAGAGAAGAAAGGATCTTGAAAACTTTTAAAAGTCATCGTGTCGATGGTGTTTTGATGTCAGTAGGCAAAAATACGACGAATCTAGAATTTATTGAGAAGTTAGAAAATTCAGGAACCCCAATCGTATTTTTTGACTGTGTCCCTGATATTCCAAAAATTAATAAGGTTGAAAGTGATTTAGGAACTGGAATGAATGAAGCAATAGATGCTTTCGTTGCAAGAGGGCATGCTAAAATAGCGTTAATTAATGGCCCTCAATTACTTCCTGCAAGTGACGAACGTAAAAGCTCATTTTTATCCGCTTTAAAGCGTAATGGTTTAGATTATGATGAAAAATATATTGTCAATACTGATTTGACAACCGAAGGCAATGAAGCGGCTATGGATAGGTTATATGCATTACCAGAAAGACCTACAGCTGTGGTTTCTTTTAATGATTTTGTGACTTTAGATGTGATGAAGGCTGCCCGAAATAAAGGGTTAGTTTTAAATCATGATATCCATTTTATCAGTTATGCTAATTATCCGCTCTGGAAATATATGGAAAATCCTCCAATGGGTTGTATTGAACAGTTCCCAGGAAATCAAGCTAAAAAAGCTGCAGAAATTTTGTTTGGAAAAATAAATAATCCAGATTTAGCTTCACAACAGATTGTCTTTAAATCAAGATTGATTATGTAGTAAATATATAAGTAATAGAAAAGGCTTACCATTTGGTAAGCCTTTTCTATTACTTATATATTTAAGCTAGTTTCTGTCAATTATAAATGAATGACTTCACCATAAGCGTCTGCACATGCTTCCATGATTGCTTCGCTCATTGTTGGATGTGGATGAACTGCTTTGATCATTTCATGACCAGTTGTTTCTAATTTTCGAGCCACTACAATTTCAGCAATCATTTCAGTTACATTAGCACCAATTAAGTGTGCCCCTAAAAACTCACCATATTTAGCATCAAAAATAACTTTTACAAATCCATCTTTTGTACCCGCTGCAGATGCTTTACCAGATGCTGAGAAAGGAAATTTACCTACTTTTATTTCATAACCAGCTTCTTTTGCCGCTTTTTCAGTATATCCTACAGAAGCTACCTCAGGAGAACAATATGTACAACCTGGAATATTATTATAATCGATAGGTTCTACATGAAGACCTTTTATTGCTTCAATACAAGTAATTCCTTCTGCTGAAGCAACATGAGCCAGCGCTTGACCTTTTACAATATCTCCAATAGCGTATACGCCTTCGATATTTGTTTTATAATAATCGTCTACTAGAACACGACCACGATCTGTTTTTACACCAACCTCTTCAAGGCCTAAATTCTCGATGTTTGGCATGATACCTACTGCTGATAATACTACTTCAGCTTCGATAACTTCCATTCCTTTAGCCGATTTGATATTTACTTTGCTTAAAGCACCTGAGGTGTCAACAGATTGTACTTCAGAGGAAGTTAAAATATTAATACCTTGTTTCTTTAAACTTTTTTCTAATTGTTTCGATATCTCTTCATCTTCAACAGGTACAATTCTATCCATGAATTCTACAACAGTCACTTTCGTACCAATAGCATTGTAGAAATAAGCAAATTCAATTCCAATAGCTCCAGATCCTACGATAACAAGTGATTTTGGTTGTTTTGGAAGAACTAATGCTTGTCTATATCCGATGATTTTTTTACCATCTTGAGGTAAGTTTGGTAATTCACGTGAGCGCGCACCAGTGGCTAAAATAGTATGTTTGGCAGTATATTCTTTAGAAGAACCATCTGCTGCTTTTACATCGATTTTACCACCCTTTTTAATTTTTGCAGTACCATTAATGACGTCAACTTTATTCTTCTTCATTAAGAATTGAATACCTTTGCTCATTCCATCAGCTACGCCACGACTTCTTTTCACTATTGCATCAAAATCAGGTTCTCCACCTTGTACATTGATACCATATTCAGCAGCATGATTTAAATATTCAAAAACTTGTGCACTTTTTAATAGAGCTTTAGTTGGGATACATCCCCAGTTTAAACAAATACCACCTAAAGATTCGCGCTCGATGATAGCGGTTTTGAAACCTAATTGTGAGGCTCTAATGGCAGCAACATATCCACCAGGACCACTACCAATTACAATGATGTCGTAATTCATAAAATAATTATTGTGTAGTTGAATGCTCAATCTATTTTGATTCTCTAGATATTCAGAATGGATTGAGGTTGCTCAAAAGTACACATTTTTTCCGAATGTTATAAAATAGATCCGCATTAAATTGGCTGATACTAATAAATATTGACCTCTTGAAATTTAATTATGTCAAACGGAGGTCAAAGCGTGAATTATTGAATTTTCATGTCATTAAATAATTCTATTTTTGGAATTAACGCATTTTTAAATAAAGTTTTATGCTCCGTATTTTTAGACAAATAGCGCTTTGGGAAGCTATTTCAACCCTATGTTTGTTTTTCTTTGCTATGCCGATGAAGTATTTTTTTGCGACACGTGAAGCGGTAAAGATTGCAGGTTCAATTCATGGCTTTTTCGTCGTCATATTTGTCATTATGTTGATCATGTGTACGATTGAATATAAATGGAATTGGAAGAGAACATTGACCTATTTTGTTGTTTCACTCATCCCTATTTTAGGATTTTGGGTTGAGCTAGATGTGAAGAAGATTATTAATGGCCAAAAGAAATAAATGACTAAAATAAAAAAGACGATTTACACATCGTCTTTTTTTATTTTATCAATTCCTACATAGGCGTAAGTAATTTCTGTACGACCATGTGCTGTTGGCATTCCTTCTTGATTGAGATTTACAAAGACAAGTTTATCAATAGAAAGGATGGTTTTTCGTGTGATTTTGTTACGCACTTCACAACGCATGGTAATAGAAGTTGTCCCAAAGTTAATAGCTTCTATACCTAATTCTATAATATCGCCTTGTTGAGCAGAACTAACAAAATTAATTTCGGAGATATATTTTGTTACAACATGTGGATTGCCAAGTTGAACAATAGCATATATGACTGCTTCCTCATCGATCCATCTCAGAAGTGTACCTCCAAATAATGAACCATTGGGATTTAAATCTTCTGGTTTTACCCATTTTCTAGTATAGAAATTCATGTCTTTTTTAGGCTAAAAAATTTGTTGAAAAGAAAAGGGGAAAATTTTAATTTTCCCCTTTTTATTTTTTAAGCGTGAATGGCTCTATTTGCAGTTGCAGCCAATGCAGCTTCTTTTATTGCTTCAGTATATGTTGGATGAGCATGACAAATACGGCCAATGTCTTCTGCAGAAGCGCGATATTCCATCGCTACTACAGCTTCAGCGATCATGTCTGCGGCTCTTGGGCCGATCATGTGTACCCCAATAACCTCATCTGTTTCAGAGTCAGCCAATATTTTTACAAAACCGTCTGTATCCATAGATGCTTTCGCACGACCTGATGCCTTAAACGAGAATGAACCTGTTTTATATTTTACACCAGCTTCTTTCAATTGTTCTTCTGTTTTACCAACAGAGGCAACTTCTGGCCAAGTATAAACAACACCAGGGATTAAGTTGTAATCAATATGAGGTTTTTGACCTACAATACTTTCCGCAACATAAGTACCTTCGTCTTCTGCTTTATGGGCAAGCATTGCACCTTTGACAACATCTCCAATAGCATAAACTCCGGGTACAATAGTTTCCAAATGATCATTTACTGTTATTTTTTTACCTCTTTCTTCCACCGTGATACCGATATTTTCTAAACCTAGATTTTCAGTATATGCTGTACGGCCAACGGCAACAATACAATAATCACCTTCTAAAGAAATGATTTCTCCTTTCGGATTTTCAGCAGTTACAGTAACTGTTTTTCCTTTAGTCGTTGCTCCAGTTACTTTATGCCCAGTATAGAATTCCATTCCAACTGATTTTTTCAAAACGCGTTGTAACTCTTTCCCTAAACCACCGTCCATCGTGCCAATAATTGACTTTGCAAATTCTACAACAGAAACTTTAGCACCTAAACGAGCGTATACAGAACCCAATTCAAGACCAATAACACCTCCACCGATTACAATGAGATGTTTAGGTACTTCTGTTAAGTTTAAGGCTTCTGTAGAAGTAATAATTCTTTTTTTATCGACTGGTAAGAAAGGTAAATAGGTAGGTTTTGAACCTGTGGCAATAATTACATTTTTACCTGTAATCTGCTCTGAAGAACCATCTTCTTTTGTGATTTTAATTGTATTTTTATCTACAAATGATCCAATACCTTGAAAACTATCAATTTTGTTCTTCTTAAATAAAAAAGTAATACCAGCAGTATTTTGATTGATTACATCGTCTTTACGAGCAATCATTTTTTTCATGTCAACTTTTAAATTACTTAAATTGATACCATGAGCTTCGAAAGAGTGTGCAGCATTGTGATAATGCTCTGATGAATCTAATAAAGCTTTTGAAGGGATACAGCCTACATTTAAACAGGTTCCTCCAAAAGTACTATATTTCTCAATTACAGCAGTTTTTAATCCTAATTGTGCACAACGGATTGCTGCTACATATCCGCCTGGTCCACTTCCAATTACTATTACGTCGTATTGCATCGATTAAGTTTTATAAATTTTAGCAAATTTAGTGATAATTAACATTATAGTAAATCTATTTTTGTTAAAATCATGTATAATTTTGAAATTGATATATTTCTAATTTAAAATGAAACCTTATTACCAAAAAGGGATAATAAACCTTAAATTTTAAAAAAGAAAACGGACTCTCAGATAAAAAATAAACATTCAAAAAAAAAAGACATTCCGCAAAAGAATGTCTTTTTTTGAAATGTTTTGTCAGTTTATTCTGCAACAATTTTTCCTTGCATCACACCGTAATGTCCTGGGAAGCTACAAATGAAATCGTAAGTTCCTTTTTCTAAAGTAAATGTAATTTTATCAGTTTCTCCTGGACCTAATAATTTAGTGTGCGCCACAACAGATGATAGAGCAGATTTAGGTACATAGTCATCCGCTTTTGCACCAGCTGCTTCTCCACCAAAAGTAGCTAAATCAGTTCCTGGTTTTAGGACAACAACGTTATGACCCATAGATTCTTTTGGCATGGAGCCTGCATTTTTTAATGTCAATTCTACTGCTTGTCCAGCTTTAACACGGAATAAATTTTTATCAAATTTCATAGCGTCACTAGCTTCCAAAGCTACTGTATTAGAAACTTCAACATTTTCAATGCCAGGTACTGTTTCCGAAGGAGCCTCTGGAGTTGTTTGTTCAGTTGTTGAACCGCCTTCATTTTTTGTAGTATTGCCTCCGCAAGAAGCGAAAGATATTGCTAATGCAATAACTGGTAAAACAAATAATTTTTTCATTCTGTTAGTACGTTTTTTTATTAAAATTAAATAAAATATTGCTTTTAATTGTTTTTTTTGAGCAATAATTTTTCTATTACTGCATGTAGTTGTATAGGATCGAATGGTTTTCCAATCACTTCATTAGCTCCAGCATCAAATGCTTCTTGTTGTTCAGCCTCCAAAACGGATGCAGAAATCGATATAATCAGCATATTTGAAATTGTCGGATTTGGATTGTTTCGTATATTTCGTATCGTATCAAATCCACTCATAACAGGCATATGTGAATCCATAAAAACAATACTATAGTCATTGTTTTCAACTTTTTCTAATGCTATTTGTCCATTTATAGCAGTATCCACTTCACAGTTCCATGTTTTTAGAATACTCGCTAACATAAAACTATTTAACTCGTTATCTTCTGCTACTAGAATTTTTAAGTTATTAAATCGGCTTAATTCTGAATATAATATCTTTTCTGGTTTGGCCTTAACGACTGTACTCACACGATCAAACCAACATTCGAAAGTAAACTCACTGCCTTCGCCATAAGAACTAGATGCTGTTACTTTTCCTTCAAGCAAAGTCGAAAGTCTTTTTACAATAGCTAAACCTAAGCCAGTTCCTCCAAATTTTTTTGTAATTCCATCTTCCCCCTGCTCAAATGCAAAAAATATTTTTTCTAACGATTGGTGAGGAATTCCAATACCAGTATCTTTTACTTGAAACTGTAAACATAATTGATGATCATTGGAATCAATAAGATTTATATTTAATTCGATATGACCCTTGGATGTGAATTTGAAACTGTTTGAAATAAAGTTAGTTAGAATCTGCTTTAAACGGAAAGGGTCTGTTAAGAAAAAACTGTCAATTTTTTCATCAATATTAATATAGAACTGAAGTCCTTTATGAATAGCTTTATCCACAAATAAATTTTTGAGATCGTCAGTGATATCATGTACCGAAGTGGGTTCGAATTCCAATTTCATCATCCCTGAATCAAATTTGGATAAATCTAAAATATCATTGACAATATTCAATAAGCTCAATGATGCACTATTTAGTTTATTGACCCAGTCTTGTTGCTCAGGAGACAATGAAGAATTTTTTAACATTTGAGCGATTCCCATAACTCCATTGATTGGAGTTCGGATCTCATGACTCATATTGGCCAAAAAGGTTTCCTTAGACTTGCGAGCCAGTTCAGCTTCTTCTTTTGCTCGGATAAGTTCTATTTTGGATTTTTCTAAAGCAATATTTTTTTCTTTTATTTCATTCTGAGTTTGTACTTGTTGAATGAAAGATTGCACTTTCGCTATTGTTATTTCAGGACTTAAAGGTTTATATAAATAATCTACGGCTCCGCTATTCAATCCTTTAATGAGATATTTTTCTTCTTTAGATATCGCTGTAACCATTATTGCGATAATATGGCTAGTCTTAGGGTTATGTTTTATTAATGAGACAAATTCGAAGCCATTGATTTCTGGCATTTGAACATCTACCAATGCAATATCAATGTTTTGCTTATAGCAAATGCGAAGTGCTTCATTAGGATCTTCACTACTAATGATATTGATATTTTCTATATCTGTTAATAGTGCTGTCAGACTAATGATATTCTCAATTTTGTCATCAACTATTAATAAGTTTATCTTCTTCATTTACTAATTATTTTAATTGATGAATATATTTGATTATTTCTTCTGTTGAATAAATAAAATGTTGCGCACCAATATCTATAGCTGATTGAGGCATCGTAGGGACTTCAGCTTCTGTTGGATCTTGAACAATACATATTCCGCCAGAATTTTTAATCTTTAATAAACCTTTTGCTCCATCTTGATTGGCTCCTGAAAATAAAATAGCAATACAGTTCTCTTTATAAACTTCAGCTGCAGATTCAAAAGTAACATCAATTGAAGGTCTAGAAAATTGGACAGGTTCTGAGATATCCAATGATAATTTGAAATCTGGTTCAATTAATAAATGATAACCTGGAGGTGCAAAGTATACTTTACCTGTTTCGATTTGTTCTTTATCTTCAGCAGACTTGATCTCTATCGTAAACGCATTTTTAAACGCATTTTCGAAATTAGAATGAAACTTTGGATTCCGGTGTATAATAACAAGGATAGGTATTGGAAAAGATGTAGGAATAGATTTTAACAATTCTAAAATAACGCTGAACCCTCCTGCAGATCCACCTAATAATAAGATTTTGTTATTTGTTCTCATTAAGCTATTTTTTGATAGATGTTATTCTTTTTATCAACTAATTTGAACCGATCTGAATGCTTGTAATTAATCATCGATTCTTTAGAACCTAAACACAAAAAACCTAATTTACATAAAGAATTGTAAAATAGATCGAATACTTTTTGTTGTAAGGCTACATCAAAATATATAAGTACATTACGACAGGTAATCAATTGAAATTCATTAAATACACCGTCAGAGATCAAATTGTGAATAGAAAATAGAATATTTTTCTTCAAATCATTTTGAATGGCTGCTGCATCATACATCGCTGTATAATACTCCGATAGTGAATGTTCGGTGTTTGTTTTGATGTAATTTTCAGAATATTCTTTGAGTTTAGTTAAACTATAAATACCTTTTTTTGCTTTCTCAATCACATTGTGATTGATATCTGTTCCATAAATAAACGAGCGACTAAGTAGATTAGATTCTTTCAACAAGATTGCTAAAGAGTACACTTCTTCACCTGTTGAACAACCAGCACTCCATATTTTTATATGTGGATAAGTTTCTAAATAGGGAAATAGTTTTGTTTTTATAGATGTATAAAAATCTGGATCTCGAAACATTTCAGTGACATTGACAGTCATTTCTAAAATGAAATAATGCATAAAGCCTTCTTGATTAATCAGATTAGATTTTAGTTCGATAAGATCAAATTTGTTGATATCCATAATACGAGTAACGCGTCTTTTTAAAGAGGCTTTTGAATATCCAGATATATCTAAACTGTGAAAATTCTTAATAATTTCAATAATTTCTTCTAATTCAGAATAGTTTAACATACTCTACTTTTTTAACTAACCCAAACACGTATTAAAGAAATCAATTTATCGATATCAATTGGTTTACTGATATAATCATTTGCGCCTGCTTCGATTGCTTTTTCTTTATCACCTTTCATTGCCTTTGCAGTGACGGCTATAATTGGCAAATCCTGATACTTTTTGTTTTTACGTATATTTTCTATGGCCTCGTAACCATCCATAATAGGCATCATAATGTCCATTAATACAAGATCAATTTTATTTTCTTTATTTAACAAATCTAAAGCCTCTTGTCCATTATTTGCAATTTCAACACGAACATTCAGATCTTCAAAAGCACTCGATAATGCAAAAATATTTCTCATATCATCGTCAGCTAATAGAATTGTTTTGTTTTCTAATGTTTTTTCAGGAATAAAATCTTTTGTTTTATAACTTACAATAGCTTTATTTTCTGGATCCTGATTTATTTTGTTTAAGAATAAGTGAACCTCATCAATGAGTCTATCATTAGACTTTGCAGATTTTAAAACCATTGCTTGGGAATGTTTTAAAATTCTTGAAGTTTGTTCTGAAGTCAACTCCATTGCTGTATTAATAATTATTGGTGTTTCGGCATAAGTTGCATCTGCCTTAATTTCGTCTAATAATTCTAATCCAGACTTATCAGGAAGATGTAGATCTAAAATAATACAGTCATATTTGTTTGCTTTATTAGCCAATAACTCGCTTGCTTTATTGGCATCATAAGCTTGATCAACAATTAACTTCTCTTCTTCTAAACCATTTTTGATAAAATCACTTTGAATCTGATGATCCTCAATAAGTAACACTCTTTTAACAGAAGTTGTAATCATTGATCTAATTTTTTCAAATGTTTTCTCCAAAGATTCCTCCGATACTGGCTTTGACATAAATCCAATAGCGCCTGCACTTATCGGCTCGTTATGCAGATATGTTCCTGCTGACATCATATGTACAGGTATTGATTTGGTATCTTCGTTTGCTTTTAATGCTTTCAAAACATTCCAACCATCTATTTTAGGTAGCATAATGTCTAGTATGATTGCTTTTGGTTTAAGCGTTAATGCTTTTTCTAAACCCTGTTCTCCATCATGAGCAAGAGTAACATGATAATTGTTGACCTCTGCATAGTCTTTTAATATATCAGCAAAAACTAAATCATCTTCAATGATCAATAACGTATTTGAATCTTCAATAACCTTATTTGACGATTTATTTTCCGGTATTTTTGAAGAAGATTCAATACTTTTAACGATAGCTGTTTTTTCTTCATTAACTACTGTTTTATTTTTGACCTCTTCTACTGAACTTGCCGATGTAACAAGCGGGATTGTTAATATAAAAGTACTCCCAGCACCAACTTCGCTCATCAAATCAATTTTTCCACCTAATAATTGAGATGTTTCTCTGCAAATGGATAATCCCAAACCTGTTCCCCCATATTTCCGACTAGTAGAGCCATCTTCCTGTTTGAATGCTTCAAATATTAATTTTTGTTTATCTGGTGCAATACCTATTCCAGTGTCTACAACTTTAAATAGAAGGTGATTATCAATAGTTTTGTCAATGTTAATCGTTACATCGCCACCTGGATTGGTAAATTTGAACGCATTGGAGATTAGATTTTTTAAAATCTGCTGTAATCGATATTCATCAGAGATGAAATGAGTGGGCACATCTCCAGCTAGAGCTATTTTAAAATTAATTTTTTTATCTTCTGCGGCATTTTTGAAAAAATCTTCAATATAATTAGTTAAGTCTTTGATATCGATGTTTTCTTGAGACAGTTCTACTTTTCCAGATTCTATTTTTGCGAGATCTAAGAGATCATTAATTAAGTGGAGTAAATCTGATCCTGCATTATGAATGACTGCTGAATATTTGATTTGTTCTGGGGTGAGATTTTTATTTTTATTATCTTGTAATAGCTTGGCCAATATTAAGATACTATTTAAAGGGGTACGTAATTCATGGCTCATATTTGCCATAAATTCCGATTTATATTTAGACGCTAATTCAACCTCTTTGATCTTTAATGCAATATTATCCTTTGCCTTCTCTAGCTCATTATTTTGCTGTTGCAATAAATTAGCTTTTTCATCTAATTCATTATTTGTTTGAACTAATTCTTCCTGTTGTACTCTAAGTTCTTCTTCTGAAGCCTCTAATAAGTTAGTTTTATAACTTAACTCTTCGTTTGTCGTTCTTAATTCTTCTTGTTGAGCTTCTAATTCTTCTGTCTGTTGTTGTAATTCTTCATATAGTTCGGCCATCTTCGTATGTGCCTGAGCCACTTTTAAACTAATAGCAAGTATTCTACTGACACTTTTCAAGTATTCAATATGTTGATGTTCTTTTTTATTATCGCTTTGACAAGCTAACTCGATAATACCAATGGATTCATTTTCATAAACAATCGGTATTAAATATAAATGTGTTTGAAATTTATCAATTAAGGAAGAAGAAACAGCATATCTGGCAGCATCCACATCATGAATTATTCGAAAGTTTTGTTGCTCAATTACATCATTTAACAGACCATCTCCTTCTGAAATTATATTTTTTAAATCTATGCCAGCGGGAATTCCTTGTTTGGCTAATAGAGAGAAAAAGTTACTATCTTCTTTTTTTACATATACTGTACCAGCCAATGCGTTGGTTGTTTTACAAATACTTTTTAATCCAATATTAGCAATCTCTATTTCATTAAAATCTCCTCTCAAATTTTCATCCAAGAGATTAATGTTATTTAAAAAATAATTGTCTTGCTCAATCTTATTAGTCAGTTTTACTAATTCTGCATTGGATTTTTTCTCGTCATTAATACTCTTTTTTAAGATCTTGAATACTCTTAATGTAACAACGAAAATATAGACCATGATGGATAAGCCAATAAATACCAAAACGTAGGTAACATGTCTTATCGTCATTAATTTATTATTGGAACTCAGGATTAATTCTTTTCTTTGGTCCTGTAGTTCTTTGGTGAATATTGTTAATTGGTTTTGAATATCCGATCTCTTATGATTAACGTTTAAAACATGAAATTCATTTTTTTTATTTAATTCAATATCCTGTTCGAAATCGTAGAATTCTAATATTGTATTTTTTAAAGTATTTAATTTGTTATTATCGATTGTATAATACTGATCAGAATTACTTAAGTTTTTAATAGCATCTAATATAGTTGTAAGCTCTCGGGCATAGGGAGTATAAATACTTTCTTTTTTATCTGTATAGTATTCTAATTTGACATCATTTACGGCTGCAACGCTCTTTTTTATATTCTCAATTTGATCAAATTTTGATTCAGAAGCTTGAATGATGGATTGTTCATAGGCAATATGCCTATCTAATTGGGTAAAGAATAATAAAGCAGCAGAGAGGATAATTAGAAATGAAAATATAATCCCAATGATAAGTTGTTGTTGAAAACGTAGCTTTTTCATTTAAGTATAATAGTAATCTTTTGATAAGAAGTTAAATAAAAACTTGAATAGAAATTCAGTGTTATTTGTTTGATTTCTTGTTTGTTAAGTAATCTGTTTTGAATATTTGGATCTATTTGCTTATTGATGTTTTTCTAAATAATCCCCAATGAAAACTCCAACTACAAAAAATAATGAGTAAAAGTAATAAAAAAAATAAGTAAGTGGTTACAACTTTTATTGTTAATTTTTGATGATATTTTTATAGTTTGTTGAATTTTGTTGTATTTAAATAATTTCTCATTATTTTTTTTTAATGAAGTGTAGCGAACTATGACCATTATTTAATATCTTTAAAACAAATACTATATTAATTTAATCTAATGGATCCAAATTTTTCCTTTGCCTTAATGATTGTAGGCTGTGTAGTAGCCTTATTTCTTTTACTTTACTTATTGCCTGTCAATCTGTGGTTCACTGCACAATTGTCTAATGTTAAAATTAGTTTATTGAATTTGGTTTTGATGAGACTTCGTAAAGTACCTCCATCTTTGGTTACGAATGCGATGATTACATCAACGAAAGCTGGGTTAAATATTACCTCCAATGATATCGAAACTCATTATTTGGCAGGGGGAAACGTGAATAAAGTAATTAGGGCTTTAATTTCAGCAGATAAAGCAAATATTCCTTTGGATTTTAAACTAGCAACAGCGATTGATTTGGCTGGGCGTGATGTTTTTGATGCAGTTCAATTATCTGTAAATCCTCAAGTAATCAATACACCTCCCGTAGCAGCTGTAGCAAAAGATGGCATTCAATTGATTGCTAAAGCAAGGGTAACGGTTAGGGCTAATATCAACCAATTAGTGGGAGGGGCAGGTGAAGAGACTATTTTAGCTCGTGTGGGCGAAGGTATTGTAACAACAATTGGATCGTCAGAAAATCACAAACAGGTTTTAGAAAATCCAGATCGTATTTCAAAAACTGTTCTTTCAAAAGGATTGGATAGTGGTACTGCATTTGAAATATTATCAATTGATATTGCTGATATTGACATCGGTGAGAACGTAGGTGCAAAATTACAAACGGATCAAGCTGAAGCAGATTTGAAAGTAGCAAATGCGCGAGCTGAAGAACGTCGAGCCATGGCAGTTGCGAATGAACAAGAGATGCGGGCAAAAGCACAAGAGGCAAGAGCGAAAGTAATTGAAGCTGAGTCTCAATTACCTTTGGCCATGGCGGAAGCTTTTAAAAATGGAAATTTAGGAGTAATGGACTATTACAAGATGCAAAATATTCAAGCGGATACAGATATGAGAACTTCTATTTCTAAACCAGGACACGATACAAAAGGACATAAGGATTAAATCTTTATGTAACAGTTTTTTTATATTATTTGACAACCGATTGCAAGTGCTATGCAATCGGTTTTTTGTTTAATCTGGTTTTTGAGCATAAACTATTGTTGTTTCTATCGATTATATTTATTGATCTAATTAATTATATGAAAATGGAATCAATCAAAAAGTTATTATTTTTATTTCTCTTTTTAAACCTCACAATCGTTTATGGACAATCTTCAACTGAGTTGGAATTGGGTGAAAATTTCGTGCCTATTGGAGGAAATAGCTGGGAATATCCACAAGCAAATTATAGAAAATCCATCCTAAAAACAGGAAAAATTGAAAATTGGAAGAGTCCTGAGCAATCTATAAAAACATTTATGCGATTTGGGAAAACTGGTAATTTAAATGTTGCTGTTCATGTTATTGCAGCCAATGAAGGAGGTAAGTTTACCTTTACTTTAGCGGGGAAAAGTGTTAATGTAGTCGTTGACGCTAATCAAAAGGGGAAAATTAATATTTCAAATTTTAGTATTCCAGATACAGGCTATTATGCAATCGAAATAAAAGCAAATACAATTCAAGCCCTATATCCGACTATTGATGGCTATATTATATCGGGAGATGCATCGGACGGTAAAATGAATTATGTGAAAAATAATGATGATAATTTTTTCTATTGGGGCAGGAGAGGGCCTTCTACGCATATGGGATATCAGCAACCCACAGATAAGAAAATAGAATATTATTATAATGAAGTTACGGTTCCAAAAGGAAGTGATATTGAAGGTTCTTATTTTATGTCCAATGGATTTAATGTTGGTTATTTTGGCATGCAGGTGAATAGCTCCACCGAACGTAGAATTCTATTTTCTGTCTGGAGCCCTTTTACAACCGATAATCCCAAAGAAATTCCAGATGATCATAAGATTATCTTGAAGACGAAAGGAGAAACTGTGCATACTGGTGAATTTGGAAATGAAGGATCTGGAGGTCAAAGCTTTTTAAAATTTAACTGGGTTGCAGGAAATACCTATAAATTTTTATTACGAGGGAGACCTATTGGAAATAATTACACAGCCTATACAGCTTGGTTTTATGCTCCTGAAATAGGGAAATGGCAAATCATAGCCGAATTTCATCGACCACAGACAGATCAATATTTAACAGGGTTTCATTCATTTTTGGAAAACTTTAATCCTGATCAAGGAATTTATGAAAGACAAGTTCAATTTGCAAATCAGTGGGTAGCTGATAACCAAGGTAATTGGTATGAGTGTACACAAGGACGATTTACAGTAGATAACACAGGAAAAAAAGGATATCGAATGGATTATTCTGGTGGAGTAAATGAAAAAGGATTCTATTTGAAGAATTTTGGCTTTTTTAAAGAATATGTTCCTGCTGGTAGTAAATTTATACGAAAAGCAAATGGTATAAAACCTAAAATAAATTTTAAATCTCTCCCTCAAAAATAGAGAATAAGTGAGTTAAAGAAGACTGTAAATAATTTTTTTTTACAGCTTTTTTTGTATTCTAGTTGTTTAAAAAACAAAACCCTGATGATGGGCATCAGGGTTCGTTACTAACCAATTATAAACCTAAATTATGAAAAGACATTTTTAAATAAATCACTTTATTTGGTGATTTGATAGTTCAAAATTAATGATAAACATTTGATTGAATGTTGTATGAATGTCATTTCCATTTTTAATAATAGACATCCCATATTAATTTTTTCACATTTGATAATGCTTATTATCTTCGACAAAGATACAGCTAAATATATATTTATTCCAAATGTTTTTATATAAAGTTGTTTTTGCAATCTACGTTATGACGTTAATATGATCTTTTGTCTTTTAAGAATAACTAATTGACTTTTGCGCAGAAAAATTTAAGTTAGATTTATGACAGTTCAAATATTTTAATACTTATTTTTGAAAAAAAAACAATGATTTTTGATAATCTGAAAAAAGTAAAGGCTTTCGTATTGGATGTGGATGGTGTATTGACAAATGGAACAGTACTTGTCAATGAAGCTGGAGATCAAATGCGAACTTTTAATATTAAGGACGGCTATATCATGCAATTAGCTGTCAAATTAGGCTATCCTCTTATTATTATTACTGGAGGAAATTCAGCAGGAGTTGCTAAAAGACTTGTTGGATTAGGAATTAAAGAAGTTCACTCTGGAGTTGCTAACAAGGTCGAGAAATTGAAGGAAATTATGAATTCTTATAATTTGAATTTCCAAGATATACTTTACATGGGTGATGATATACCTGATCTAGCGTGTATGAAACTGGTTGGACTCGCAACATGTCCAGCAGATGCTATAGAGGAGATAAAAGCGATTTGTCAATATATATCTCCTAAAAAAGGGGGAGATGGTGCTGTTCGTGATGTGATGGAAAAAGTACTAAAACTTCAAGGGAAATGGCAGATTGATTCAACCATTAAAAGTATTTAAGGAATGATAAATTTAGCACATAAGCAAATTATATTGGGCTCGCAGTCTCCACGTAGAAGTCAATTATTAAGTGAGTTAGGAATAAAATTTGACGTTATTGTCCGGGAAACAGATGAGATCGTAGATGCAAGCTTGAAACCAATAGATGTTGTTCGTACAATTGCTGAGAAAAAAGCCGAAGCTTTTTTGTCTGATTTTCAAAATGCTCTCATCATAACTGCTGACACAATTGTGGTGACTTCGGAACAAGAAATATTAGGGAAGCCAAAAAGCACAGATGAAGCTTTTCAAGTTTTAAAAAATTTGTCAGGAAATAAGCATGAAGTAATTACTGCTGTTTGTCTCTTAAATAATCAGAGGTTAACAACTTTTGCAGAAACAACAGAGGTCGAATTTTATACTTTAAGTGATGATGAAATTAATTTCTATATCGAGAAATGTCAACCAATGGATAAAGCTGGTTCTTATGGTATACAAGAATGGATTGGTCGTATTGGTATCAAAAGGATAATCGGTGAATATACAAATGTTGTTGGACTGCCCACAGCTCGACTATATCAGGAATTAAAAAAAATAAAATAGAAAAGGAACAATTTGTTCCTTTTCTATTCTTTTAATTAAGATGGTATCTTACCCCTGTGTAGAACATTCTACCCGTCAATGGACCCCATAATAAAGAAGTGTCAAAATAATTTCCAAAAGGATCATCAGCTCCTAATATAGGATTATGTTGATAATAATTTGTTAAATTCTCTCCTCCTATGTATACGGTTAAGTTTTTGTTTTTACCAAAATCTTTGCTAATCTGTGCATTCATTTTCACATAAGTATTTGATTTTGTTGTTAATCGGTAAGCTATTGGGTTTTCCTCTGTGGATGGGATTCTTTTATCACCAACTATGTTCAAGGTATAATCAAAGCTCCAACCTGAAGGAAGTGTATAAGCTAAATTGGTAAAGCCTCTATGTTTAGCAAGTAAAGGTTTACTTTTTCTACCACTCTCAAAATCCGTTTGAACATCCAACAAGCGATAAGCAAATCTTGTCTCTAATTGTGATAATGGACTAAATCGCAATTCTGTTTGAAGACTATTTGAATAAGATTTACCTGTTAAGTTATAAAATGATATTTCTCTTGGATTTTCATAATCCACAACAACTTGATTGTTAAAGTGATTTCTAAATAGTTCTATAGATGCTGTTGCTTCTCTATTGAATAATCGAAAATTTTGATCGATGGTGACTCCAGTGTTCCAGGAAACCTCTGGTTGTAATCCATAGGCATTTTTAAAATTGTCTACAGATTTTATAATTAAGGTACGACTACTTGCTAATGCAGACATATTTTCAGCAATAATGTTGGCTGTTCTTTGTCCTCTTCCGGCACTTAAACGAATTGTATTTCCAGAGAAAGGAGCATAACGTAAATTTAGACGTGGAGTGTTGAACCAACCGTATAAGGAATTGTAATCCTGTCTAAGTCCTACTACGGCATCAAATTTCTCGCTTGGACTAAAGGTATACTCTAAGAAAACTCCCGAAACGGTTTCTTTTCTTTTGAAGTTCTGTACATCTAAATAAAGTTCATTGTAGTTATCGTAATTAACAGAAGCTCCTACACGATATTTGTGAGCTACTGTTCCAATCACATCTTGAAAGATCAAGTTCGCATAACCGTTCTGTTGTTCACCATTATAATTTTTCAAACCAAAATAGCTCTTTTGATTATAGTTTGAACCCGCGAGTTGTAAACCTATGCTACGATGTCTATTTTCAGGAAACACGTAGCCAATTTTTGCAAACCCTTCAATTCTTTCAATATCAAAACCTAAACCATATTTGTTTGTAGTTCCTTTATCTGTTTTTTTATCAAAATCAGTTTGACCTCCTGTACGATCATCATTTAAATATTTTATTCCAAATTGAGCAATAAGTCCTTTACCATTTTCATAGTGCCAACGGTTGATTCCTGAAAAGAGATTGCCGACAGGGATATCACGAAACCCATTGTCACTGAAATTCATATGTTTATTAAACATGAAATTATCATGCAATAAAACGGAAGTAGACCAGTTGTTATTAATCTTTTGTGCTAAGTTTAAATTCATATCCGTTCTTCCCATGTTGTTTGCATATGCATTAAAGAAAAGTCGATCAGAATTATGAGGTTTCTTAAGTTCCACATTAATTTGCCCTGCCATGTTTTCATAACCATTAGCAACGGAGCCAATACCTTTAGCGATTTGAATTGATTCAATCCAAGTACCAGAGATCGAGTTTAGTCCTAATGGAGAAGAGAGTCCCCGTGGACCAGGTAAATTTTCAACAGTGAGTTGGGTATAAATACCACTCAAACCAAGCATTTGAATTTGCTTCGATCCAGTTACAGCATCATTGCTAACGACATCAACAGAAGCGTTAGTTTCGAAACTTTCACTTAAATCACAACATGCGGCTTTAAACAATTCTTTCGTTGTTAACACTTCTACACGAGCTGGGTTCATTCGGTTAATGAAATTTGATCTTCTGCTACCTGTTACTACTACTTCTGCCAAAACATTACTTTTAGCGTTAATCATAATAACATCGTGCAAGTCTTTTACTGTAATGGTATCCGGTTGCATGCTGGCGAAACTAATGACTAATTTCTCGAACCCCTTATGATGTTGTAACTTGAAAACACCATTTTCATTGGTTCTTACATTTTTACTTTTGTCCTCTAACCAATGGATGTTAACACCAACAATAGGATTTAGATCTCCTTTTTCATTCTCTTCAACAACACCTGTTACAATATGGTTATGATCATGTTGATCATCTTTATTAACCTTTACCTCTGTTATTTTTCCATTTTCCATTCTCGGATACAAACAACACTCATGTAAGGCTTCGTATGTTTTATCATCTGCTCGGAGGTTTTCGACGTCATGTCCTACGGTAGCAATACTCTTTTTTATATCCTCTAATGTTGACTTTTTGTGATTATAAGTGAGTGCTAGTTGTTTTGTTTCTATATTCCAAGAGGCAGATGAAACTCCTGAAAGTGAGGCTGCTTTCTCGATACGTTTTTTACATAACCCGCAGTTACCTGCTACATGGATGGATATGGTACTATCTTGTTTGATGATAATAGATTCTGCTTTTAAAGCGACTGATAATAAAAGGAGTAAAGATATAAACGTGTATTTTATTAATTGTTTCATGTTTTTTAAATTTTTAAAATAGCAATTCTACTTCAAGCTCATGGCTTGAAGTGTAATAGGGAAAGTCTCTAGGAGACTACTAAAAATTTAAAAATTAGATTCTGAAGTTACAATTAATTAAATATGGGGAGATATTCGATTCGGAAATCGGTATATTGGAAGATAAAACATATTTCGAATGATCTATATTTTCAAAATACAGTTGATTCAATACTATCCAGTGCAATACTAGTATTGCTGGACTTATGCTGGGAGAAATCTTTGCGTTATCTTTAAAAAAATGATTGTCGTCAACCTTTTTTAAATCAAGAGAGACATTTTTGCAACCATCTTCTTCCGATGCTTTAGTAGTAGAGCTTTGTTTATGATAAGATTTATTTTCTTTACACAATGGACATTCCTGCTTCGAGGCATCTTGCTTATCAAAGGAGATAGATTGCGCTTCACCATGACAAAAATGAAAATAAACAGTTGCACTACTCGCTGTAAGGGAATAATGAAATATTAAGATTAATATAATTAACTGCTTCATTTGGGCAAATCTAATAAAGAACTACTTACTTTAAGTATTCTTGTTGTCATATTATCGCTACAAAATATTCATTTTAACACTTGATTGATATAAAATAATTTTTATTGTTTAAAATAATTTTTAGTTTAGTCACAATAATTTTACAACCAAACCTTAACATCTTAATACTATGAGTTTTCACTTAGATCCAATTTTACTTTATTTCACAGCATGTCTATTAATCTTAGGAGCAGCAATACTTTACAAAGTATTTTTTAAGATAATAAAGAAAATTTAAGCATAAAAATATCCTTGTTTAGCAAGGATATTTTTATATTATCTTTATATTATCCTTTTATCGATTTAATAAAATCTGGAATTTTCTCTAAATAACTATCTGCCGCTAATAATTTGACAAATGCAGTCCCTATAATAGCTCCTGTAGCATAAGATGTTGCTTGTCTGAAGGACTCACTATTTGAAATCCCAAAACCAATAACCAAAGGATTTTTGAGGTTCATATTTTTAACGCGTTGAAAATAAGCTGTAGTTTTATCTTCTACATTTAGTTTTGTACCAGTTGTAGCATTGGAAGATAATAGATAAATAAAGCTATTAGAAAGATTATCGATTTTTTTAATACGTTCTTCCGATGTTTGAGGTGTCACAATGAATATATTGGCTACCTCATTTTTTTCAAATATATCCTGATATAGTTCCTCATATTCATACATCGGTAAATCAGGAACGATAATTCCATCAATACCGATAGCTTTACACGATTCACAAAAACGTTCTACCCCATATTGTAATAAAGGGTTTACGTATCCCATTAAAAATACAGGAATACTGACATGTTTACGTAAATCTTTTAATTGTTCAAATAGTTTTTCTACTGTCATCCCATTTTTTAATGCAATTTCTGAACTATTTTGAATCGTTGGGCCATCAGCAACTGGATCTGAATAAGGAAATCCTATTTCTAAAAAGTCTACACCAGATTCTTCGAGTTTTTTTGCAATAGCTACTGTACTATCTAAGGTTGGATAGCCTGCTGTATAATATATGGATAGAAGACCTTGATCTCCTTTTTTTTCTATCTTTCTCATCATTAAAAACCAAAGTATTTCATATAATTGTCTAGATCTTTGTCACCTCTCCCGGATAAACAGACCACGATTGTATCGTCCTTTTTAAATTGCATTTTCTCCAAATATGCTAATGCATGTGCACTTTCTATGGCTGGGATGATGCCTTCCAGTCTGGTGAGTAATAATCCTGCCTCCATGGCTTCCTTATCAGTTACGCTGACATAATGCCCTCGTCCTGATTTAAACAACCAGGCATGTTGTGGTCCGATTCCAGGATAGTCTAATCCTGCAGATATGGAGTAAGGTTCCACAACTTGTCCATCTGGAGTCTGCATTAATATCGATCGACTTCCATGCAATACACCTTCTTTTCCTAAGGCTGTTGTTGCAGCAGATTCTCCAGAATCGACTCCATGTCCTGCAGCTTCCACTGCAATAAGCTGTACTGCTTCTTCATCTAGAAAATGATAGAACATGCCTGCTGCATTCGATCCACCACCTACACAAGCTATAGCATAGTCAGGGTTAGCTTTACCTGTTTTTTCAAACAGTTGTTTTTTCGTTTCTTCGGAAATAATCGATTGGAAACGAGCAACCATATCTGGATAGGGGTGGGGTCCAACCACAGATCCGATAATATAATGTGTATCTACGGGATTATTTATCCAATCTCTTAATGCTTCGTTAGTTGCATCTTTTAATGTCTTACTTCCTGATTCTGCTGGGATAACCTCAGCTCCCATCATCTTCATACGAGCAACATTTGGTGCTTGTCTTTCAATATCAATTGCTCCCATATAAACCACGCACTGCAAGCCTTTTAAAGCACATACTGTTGCAGTTGCAACACCATGTTGTCCTGCACCAGTTTCGGCGATAATTCTTTTTTTTCCTAATCTTTCAGCTAATAAGATTTGACCAATGGTATTGTTTATTTTATGGGCTCCTGTATGATTAAGGTCTTCTCTTTTTAAGTAAACATTCGTTTTGTATTTTTCTGAAAGTCTACTTGCATAGTAAAGTGGAGAAGGACGTCCCACATAATCTCTTAAAAGCTGATTAAATTCCTCTTGAAAACTAGACTCTTGGATGATGTCTAAATACTGCTGACGCAATTCTTCTACATTTGGATATAGCATTTCTGGAATGTAAGCACCTCCAAAATGGCCATAATATCCCTTTTCATTAACTTGGTATTTGCTCATTTCTAATGATTTTCAATGTCTTTTCTAATAATTCTATATTTTTTATACCCGATTTAAATTCAAATTTTGAATTTAAATCAAGCCCATATAATCGATTGTCCGGAATTTGGATAGCAGACTCAATATTATCAGCGCTCAACCCTCCGCTTAAAAAATAGGGCTTATCTAAAGGATAGTTCAATAATAAAGTCCAATCAAACTGTGTTCCTGTTCCACCGTGGTTGACACTTTTTGTGTCAAATAAAAAATAATCCACAGCAGACTCATAAGATTTTAATGATTGCCAATCAAAATTTTCATCAATGCCGAATGCTTTAATAACAAGCATATCGTGTAACTTGATTTGTTGGCAAAATGCTGGACTTTCATGACCATGTAATTGGATTCCCTCCAATCCAAAGTTATTGATCTGATTCAAAATCTCTTGTTCACTGCTATTGACGAAAACACCAATCTTTTTTACCCCTTGAAGAGATTTTATAAAATGGGCATCTATGGTGCTGATATAACGTTTTGATTTTTCATAAAAGATCAATCCCATATAGTCAATAGGTAATTTAATCAGATCTAACATGTTATCTAGATCTCGCATGCCACACACCTTTATTTTCAAGCTCATGTTATCTATGAATCAATTTTTTGAAACTATTTAATGCTTTTCCGCTTTTTAATGCTTCTTCTGCTTCATAAAAGCAATCACCGAAGGTCTTTTGTGGATCAAATGTTTTGATTGCAAAAGCAGCATTGGTAAGTACAACATTGTTTTGGATGTCATTCCCCTCGTTACTGATAATTTTTTTGAATGTGGCAGCCGCTTCTTCAATTGTTTCTCCACCAGTTAATGAAATAGGAGAAATAGGGTCAAATCCTAATTGTCGAATACTATAATAATTTTCTCCAGCATTGGTAATTACTTTGAAATCCCCTGTTAAAGATATTTCATCATACCCATCAAGCGCGTGAATAATGGAGTACTGTTTCGCCGAATCTTGATACAGATAACCATATAAACGAGCCAACTCCAAACTGAAAACACCAACAGATTGAAATTTTGGATTGGCTGGGTTAGTCAATGGCCCTAACATATTAAAAAAAGTTTTTACACCAAGTGCTTTTCGAATAGGAGCAACAGTTTTCATAGCAGGATGAAATAAAGGTGCATGTAGAAAACAGATATTTGCCTCGTCTAGTTGTCTTGTTAGTTCTCCTTTGTCATTTGTGAATTGATAACCCAAATATTCCATGACATTCGATGAGCCACATCCAGATGAAACACCTATATTACCATGTTTAGCAACATGATAACCTGCTCCAGCGACAACGAATGAGGCTAATGTTGAAATATTAAAGGTGTTTTTTCCATCACCTCCCGTACCGCATAAATCGATCAGATTATAACCTGTAAAGTTAAGTTGGAGACATAGATCATACATAGCATCCCGAAAACCACCAAGTTCTTCTACACGAATACTTCTCATACCATAAGCTGTCATGAATGCCGCAATTTGATGGCTGTCATATTTTCCTTCCGTAATATTGATAAGAATATCATAAGCTTCTTTTCTGCTAAATGATTTGTATTCAAATAAGTGTGCTAATATTTTTTTCATGATGCTATTAAAAATAAAAAAGGCTTACCTAAAAAGGCAAGCCTACTATTTTGACGTATAGATAAATCTAAGCAATAGTTCTTTGCCACAACAGTTAACTGCTATGCCACCACCAAGCCTTATTTATTACGTTTTTATTCATTTTTTATTGTATAAGCAAATATGCTTCATTGTTTTTAAAAAAACAAGGGATTTAATGAAATTTTTTAATATGTTACAAAATGAGCCAAATTATCACCTTTAGATACCAGTGTAAAGGATGCGATTTTTCCAGCATCTAAATACAATGCGACGACTAATCTATCTTTGATTTTTAGAAAGTATATATTGTTTGCATTTTTTCCCTCTAAGTCAATGTCACGAGTTTCTTTTTTTGGAAGCTGAAAGTAGTTAATATATTGTATCTGACTAATATCCTTCATTTGTATATTGAGTCTTACTTCATCAAGGCTGACTTGTAAATATTCAAAATACTCATCCGTTAACTCGTTGGTGATGGTTATATACTGACTCAAAATTACATCAGTGGCAATGTTTGTGTTGTTCAAATCCTTGACAAACTTGTTGATATAAATTAGATTTGATTCAGAAGGTTTATTTTCCTGCGCAAAGCTACTGTTAGGAATAATAAACGTCAGAAGGATCAATACGTTTCTTAAATATGTAATCATATTGGTATGACTTATATTTTTGAGAAAGGATTAAAAATTAATAAAAAATGCCTCACTAGATAGCAAGGCATTTTTTATTAATACTCGTCTTCATTAAAGAAGAAATCATCCTTTGTTGGATAATCTGGCCAAATTTCTTCTATATTCTCATAAGGCTCGCCGTCGTCTTCTAAATCTTGTAAATTTTCGATCACTTCAACTGGAGCACCAGAACGAATACCATAATCAATTAATTCATCTTTTGTTGCCGGCCAAGGGGCATCTTCTAAATGTGAAGCTAACTCTAATGTCCAATACATAATAAAAACAATTTAAGTTTTCAATTTTCGCAAAACTATAATATAATTTGTCTTTAACAAGTTATTTAACATTTTTTTTTAATGGTTGAGTTTAAGGTGTTGATATTCAATGTTAAAAAATGAATCTCATATAGATGAATTTTTAGATGTTTTCGAAATCATCACCACTTTCCTGTAAAGCTGTCAATCTTGGAGAGACAGATTTAATATCTGTATTTGGATAGTCAGCTTCAATAAGACCATCTCGCATGCGTACGATTCGATGTGCATGTTGTGCAATATCTTCTTCGTGTGTCACTAATATAATTGTATTGCCTTTAGAGTGAATTTCTTCTAAAAGTCCCATGATTTCAATGGAAGTCTTCGTGTCAAGATTTCCTGTTGGTTCATCCGCAAGTATGATCGATGGATTATTTATCAAAGCACGAGCCACTGCAACACGTTGTCGTTGTCCTCCGGAAAGTTCATTTGGTCTATGATCCATTCGATTACCTAACCCAACACTATCCAAAGCCTGAGCTGCTTTTTCCTCTCTTATGTTTTGCTTAATTCCTGCATAAATTAATGGAAGCGCGACGTTTTCTAAAGCTGTACTCTTAGGAAGTAAATTGAACGTTTGAAAAACAAATCCTATTTCTTTGTTTCTAACCTCGGCCAATTCATCATCAGTCATATCACTAACATTTATCCCATTGAGAATATATGCACCATGATTAGGTGTATCCAGACATCCTAGAATATTCATTAGTGTGGATTTTCCAGATCCTGATGGCCCCATCAATGCAACAAATTCACCCTTTTTGATATGTAACGAAACAGATTTTAAAGCATGAATCGTTTCTGTTCCAATGGTATATTGTCGGGCAATTTCTTGGATTTCAATTAAAGTGGAGACAGCCATAATTTATATGTTAATGTTTACGGATGAAATTACGATTTATTCTGTAATATCCAATGTGAAAGCATTTTATTATAAACGTAATCTTCTAACTTTTCTGCATTTTGTTCACTGTATTGTTCTGTATTTATTGGTGCAAGAACTTGAATATGAACAATTCCTGGATGCGAACCTAATCGACGTCCATCATCCCACAAGATTTTCCAAGCATTCTCAATAACAATCGGTATAATGGGAATATTATTATCTATAGCCATTCGAAATGCACCAGATTTGAATTCATGTAAAGTAGGAGGGTATACATCATCAATTTTTCCTTCAGGAAAAATGGCCAAAGATTTGCCTTCTTGTAACCGATCATTTGCTTTTTTAAAAGATCGAAAAGAAGACATTCTGCTTTTACGATCAACAGGTATATCAATAGTTTTAAAGAAAATACGCGTGACAGGATTTTTAAGAAGCTCAGCTTTTCCAATAAATGAGAAAGGTACCGGTGATATATAGGTTAGGGCAGTGATATCTAAGATTGAAGTGTGATTAGCACATAGGATAAATGGTTTAGTCCAATCTATTTCTTCTTCAAGTTTGACAGAATAAAAAATCCCTACAAAATAAGAACCCAATAAACTCATCCATTTTCTAAGAATGCCTATTTTATTATAATTTTTTTCTGGATTTTTAGCATAAAACCATAATAAAGGAAAAAAGAGACAGAAGACTAAAAAAACACTAGCAAAATAGAAATGTCGATGAAGTTTCTTTAAAAGTCGTATCATAAAATATGCTAACGTTTTTGTTGAATAGAGAAAAAGTTAATCAAGATATTAATCTAAAATAAAAGGGATTCAACGATTGAACCCCTTTTATATATTTTCTAATCTTATTTACTTAATTCTGCATAATATTTATGAAATAAAGGAATCGTAGAAATACCTTTAAGGTAGTTTTCTATACCATACTTCTCATTTGGAGAGTGCAGATTATCACTGTTTAATCCGAATCCTAGCAATACTGTTTTTAGACCCAATACTTCTTCAAAAAGAGCAACAATCGGAATTGAACCACCGCCACGAGTTGGTATTGGTTTTACGCCAAAAGTATCTGTTAAAGCTTTTTCAGCCGCTTTATAAGCCACACTATCAGTAGGCGTTACGACAGGTTCACCACCATGGTGAGGCTTGACTTCAACTTTTACAGTATTTGGAGCGATACTTTCAAAATGTGTTTTAAATAATTCGGTAATGCGATGTGAATTTTGATTGGGAACCAAACGCATAGAGATTTTTGCAAAGGCTTTTGATGGAAGTACCGTTTTGGCTCCCTCACCAATGTATCCACCCCAAATGCCGTTAACTTCTAATGTTGGGCGAGTACCCGTACGTTCAATTGTTGAATAACCATTTTCTCCCCATAACTCCTCAACACCTAAATCTTTTTTGTATTCTTCTATTTCGAATGGTGCTTTATTGAGCTCGTTACGTTCCTCTTGCGATAATTCTACAATATCATCGTAAAAACCTGGTATTGCAATATGATTATTTTCGTCATGTAATGAAGCAATTAATTTCGCTAAAATAGTAGCTGGGTTAGCAACAGCACCACCATATATACCTGAGTGTAGATCTCGATTAGGTCCAGTAACTTCTACTTCTACATAAGACAATCCTCTTAATCCTGTTTCCAATGATGGTGTTTCTAAGCTGATCATCGATGTATCTGAGATAACAATAACATCAGCTTTTAGCCTTTCTGTATTTTCTTTCACGAATGTTCCTAAGTTAGCGGATCCTACCTCTTCTTCACCTTCGATCATAAATTTAATATTACATGCTAAGGCATTATTTCTCATCATGTATTCAAAAGCCTTTACATGCATGTAGAATTGTCCTTTGTCATCCGCAGAACCACGTGCATAGATTTTACCATCACGAATAGTAGGTTCAAATGGAGGTGTATCCCACAATTCATAGGGATCTGCAGGTTGTACATCATAATGTCCATAAGTTAACACTGTTGGTAAAGCAGGGTCGATTATTTTTTCACCATATACGATCGGATTACCTGCTGTCTGACAAATCTCAACATTGTCTGCACCGGCTTCTTTTAATTTTTGAGCAACAAATTCAGCAGTTTTTTCGATATCGTTTTTAAATTTTGGATCTGCACTTACTGAAGGAAGGCGTAATAAATCAAACAATTCATCTAAAAATCTTTGCTTGTTTGTCTCTACATATTCTTTTATAGTTTGCATAATATGATTGTATTTCAAACAAAAATAGGTAAAACATTAGTAGTGTCATAGGTAATAGTTTAATATATTGATTTTTAACTATTTATGTGCATTTTTTATTCTCTGATTTAAAAATCGATAAATATAAAGCTTAACTAAATGGAGACTTTGAATTATTTTATATTATAGAAATATATCTGAGTTTTTCATAAGATTTATTGGTTTCATAAGATTTATAATGTTTTTTAAAAAAAAGTGTAAAATAACTGTAACATTTCGATTGAAACCTTATCTAATAGATATATTAATACAATATATTTATACAATTTTATTAACCATCGTGATATTTATAGTTTTTAGATGAAAAGAAAAACAATTATCCAGTTGTTATTACTCTTACCAATGCTCATTAGCTTTTGCTTCGCCCAAAGTAAAATACAAGGTAAGATTAGTGATTCCAAAGATCAGCAGAAGTTGCAAAATGCAACAATTATGCTTTTAAGCACGAAAGATTCTGTTCTTTTGGATTTTACTAGGTCCGATGAGAATGGAAATTTTTCATTAAATAAACCAGTTACTAACGAAGGTTTATTAATCGTTAGTTATCCTAAATATGGTGATTACTATACATCAATTTTACCAGGTCAAGATTATTCAGCTTTAAAGGTCGGATTGACTAACAGCGCACAACTTCTACAAGAAGTAATCGTGAATGGTCGCATTCCAATTACAATAAAAGGAGATACGACCGAATTTGATGCGGGTAGTTTTAAGGTTGAAAAAAATGCTAAAGTAGAAGATTTGTTAAAAGTTTTGCCAGGTATTACTGTTGATGCATCTGGAAAAATTACCGCTCAAGGAAAAACAGTTAAAAAAGTCTTATTAGATGGAGAGGAATTCTTTGGGGATGATCCAACATTAGTGACTCGCAATATTCGTTCAGATATGGTCGATAAAGTACAGGTATATGAAAAAAAATCTGAACAAGCTGAACGTACTGGAGTCGATGATGGGCAAAGGGAGCAGACCATCAATGTTAAATTGAAAGATGGAGCAAAGAGAGGAATGTTTGGTAAAGCTTTAATTGGCGGTGGTACTGATGATTATTACATGGGACAAATCATGGTCAATAAATTCAAAGGTTCACAAAAGATATCCGCTTATGGTTTATTTGGAAATAATGGCACTACGAGCATGAATTGGCAAGATGCTGATAAATATGGAGGCGATTCTGGAGTTTCATATGGCGACGATGGATCGATGAGCATGATGAATTATACGGATCCTTTTTCAGGTCAAGGGGTAATTGGTATTCCTAAAGCAATCAATTCAGGGATTAATTTTTCAGATAAATTTGATAAGAACAAACATAATGTTAATATCAGTTACAAGTATGGTCGTCTTAGTAGTGACGGTCAAGATGAAACAATTATGAGTGGATTGATCAATAATAGAACTGTTAAAAATATTGATACAGAGAATGATCAGCACAGAGTTAATCTGAAATATGATCTTAATTTTGATTCCTTAAATACCTTGACAATTCGGGGTGGAGCCTCTAAAAAGAATTTATGGTCTGACAATAAGCGGCTAGCACATCAATTCTCAACCGATTTGGATACCATAACTTCTGAAAATACAAAAGAAATTATTGATAATGATGTAAAGACCTATAATTTAAGTGCTTTATTCACGCATAAATTTAAGAAAAAAGGAAGGTCAATCACCTTAAATGCACAGGCTAAAAAAGATGAAATGACAGGTATTGGATCGTTGTATTCAGCAGTGCATAAGTATAATCTGGATACCGATTCGATCACTGATCAACGAAAAAATAGAGTTCAGAATACATCTAATAAACAAGCTTCTTTAACCTATACAGAACCATTATCTAAAGTTTTGAACTTATCAATTGGTGGTGGCATTGAACGTGATGAAAGCTCATCATTGGTCGAATCGTTTAACAAATCAACTACAGGAAACTACGATCAATTAGATACTCGTTACAGCAATGATTATGATTTTGATAGGACAAGTAGCAATTACAAATTAGCATTAAGTTATACCACAGAAAAACTACGTTTTAACTTGACCAATAGTTTTAATAATGATGGTTTAAATCAACAGAATAATTACACCAATAAAGAGTTTTCAAGAGATTTTTTCACTTACAATCCATCACTAAGTGCAGGTTACTCATTTACAAAAAGTAAACATCTATGGTTCAACTATAATGGCCGCAATCAGCTACCTTCTTTAACTCAAATTCAACCAATTTTAGATAATTCAGATCAATTGAATCGTTATTTAGGTAATGAAAATTTGAAACCCTCTTTTAGCAACAATGTGAATTTGGGCTATAATACATTTAAATTGCTTACGGGAAGTTATGCCTATATCGGTGGTAATCTAAACTTAGTGAAAGATCCTATTTCGCAAAATATCAGTACTTCAAACGGAATAAATACTTATGAATGGAATAATATTACAGGAAAGACAAATGTTTCTGCAAATTTTTGGTCTGGCTATTATTTCAAGTTAGATAAGAAACTAGGAGTGAGTAATTCTCCCCAATTATCAATGTCATTATCAGAGAACTATAATTTCTTCAATAATGAACTAAACAAAGTAAATACAACCAATTATAATTTTACATATAATCTAACCCGTGATACCAAGACAGGATTAAATTTTAATATTAATATGAGTCCTCAATACCGTGTTATGGAATCGAGTTTACAAGAGAACACAAATAGTAATGGATTTGTATTTAGTTCTTCGGGTAGCGTGGAATACTTCTTTACAAAAACATTTAAAGTGTATAGTAATTACGAATATACCTATGAAGCTGCAACCAAAGCATTTGATCAGAAATTTGAGCAATTTTTATTGCATCCTGGAATTAGCAAAAAATTCTTAAAAAATGAATCATTGATGTTAGATTTTACGATAAATGATGTTTTGAATCAAAATAAGGGCTTTAGCAGATCAGCCTCCAATTCTGTTTTTACACAAAGAAGATACGATACAATCAGACGTTATTATATGCTGAAACTATCATGGGATTTTACTAAAATGTTTTTATAAGATGAAACACATGAAAATAATTAATTATTGCATTCTTTTTGTACTCTTACTATCTGGTTCATTAGCAAAAGCTCAGTATACACTGTTTTCAAAAGTAGGATCGATCTCTTTTGATAAGACAATGTATATGAAAAATATTGTGAGTAAGCAATTTATTGCTAAAGCCGATGGAAATTCAAAAGATCAGTTTGAGCGTATGCTTCCTACAATTCCAGAAAATGTCGTGTTAAAAAAGACCTTAAAATTCAACGGAAATGAAACACTTTTTGAACCTGTAGTAGGTCAAGAAATAGATATGAAGGTGAAGCAATTAATCATGATGTTTGCCCTTGATTTTGATGCACAAACGTTGTCCAATCTATCAACAAGGGATTATAAACGGTTTAATGATGTCATGGGTGATAAGGTTATTATTCAAGATTCCGTGAAGTCTATCAAATGGCGAATCACGGATGAATACCGTGACATTGCAGGATACACCTGTCGTCGAGCGAATGGCTTTACTTCAGACTCTACGTATGTGATTGGTTTTTATGCCAATGAAATTCCTATAAGTGGGGGGCCTGAATCGATTAATGGTTTACCAGGGATGATTCTAGGACTTGTAGTACCAAGTCAACATGTTTCTTATTTTGCAACTAAAGTAGAGTTGAGTAATACAGTAGTATTAGATAAAAAGGTATTCGAGAATAAGAAAACTAAAACAATGACACGTAAACAAATGGTTGATCAATTCACGGCTACTATATCACAATGGTTAAATAAAGAAACAGTAGAATACATCATGCGATTAGCTACGCTGTAGTTTTAAGTATAATAGAGTATTAAAACAAAAGCCCTTCAATTTAGTTGTTGAAGGGCTTTTGTATTTATCAAAAATACTATAAAAGAAAAGGCGCTTAATTAGCGCCTTTTCTTTTAAGAAGATAAATAAAAATTATTTACCATCATTTTTCTTAGCAGTAACTTCGTTACGAATGTCTTGTGCTAATGTTTTAATGTCTTGTAATCCTTTGCGTACACGAGTACCAGCTGCTGAATTACCATTGTTGAAAAATTTGTCTGCATCTGCTTCGATCGATGCTACTAACTCTTTTAATTTTACGTAGTTTTCCATTTTAATAATTATAATTTTAGTTTTATGGTCTTGTTTATTAATCTAATTAACACAATAAATATACAAAAACCAATTTAATAGAAAATATTTTTTCTGAAAAATTAGTGTTAAAAATTGTAAAATGGTAATTAATCTACAATTTTTAATTCATTTATGATATTTGTAGCTCCTGCAAATTTGTCAATTACAAATAAAACATACCTGATATCAACAGATATCGTACGTTGCAATTTGTGATCAAAAATGACATCACCTGCCATTGCTTCAATATTACCATCAAAAGCCAAGCCAATTAACTCACCATTTCCATTTATTACTGGAGAACCAGAGTTTCCTCCTGTAATATCATTGTCGCTTAGGAAGTTAACTGGAAGATAACCAGCTTTATCCGCATAACGGCCATAATCTTTAGAATTTTGTAAATCAATCAATCTTTGTGGCAAATCAAACTCTTCATCGCCCTTTTTGTACTTCGCAATTGTACCTTGTAATGTGGTATAGAAGTTCTGTGCGGCATCATTACGTTTGTCAGCAGGCAAAGATTTAATAGAACCATACGTTAAACGTAAAGTACTGTTTGCATCTGGATAAAATTTACCTTTTGGATTTGAAGCGAGTACACCAGCAACATATTTACGGTGAGCAGCTTCAAATTTATCCGTTGCCTCTTTATCAGCGGCTGATGATTCACGGTATTTATTTAATAATGCAGTAGATAATTTGTATAAAGGATCATTTTCTAATGCAACAGCATTTGGATTATTTAAGAAATTATTTAGTCTTTCTGCGGATGCAAAAATACTGTTTTTAACGGCCTCCTGAACATAAGAGGTTAAATTGTTATTGTTAGCCTTTGCTAATTCTGCTACATAAGGAGCGATATTACCACCTTTTTTTGCATACAGGTTTAATTCATCTGCTAATACATCTTCCTCAAGAGGCAAGTATAATTTCTCATAACTAGAAGTAATAGCACCCTGTAGTCTTGGTAACAATTCTTTGCGCTGTGCTTCGTTTGCTTTAATATATACATCTAAACCATTGCCAATGGAAAATGGCAAGGCAGCTAGTGTACTAGAACGTATCATACCACTCAAGTAGTTGTCGTGGCGAGCTTTTTCGTTCGTTGCTGCATAATATGCATTGATCGTTGAAATGACATCACCATATTGCTCTTTATTGGCTTTTTTATTTGCCCATTTATTGAACTTTGCTTCATCTTTTGCTTTTGTGATCGCAGTTTTATGCAATGTTAAAGCATCAATCATACCTTGACGGTTTTTCCAATAATTAGCTACCTGAGAATATTTAGAAGCATAATTTATTTTAACAGCTTGGTCTTTGTCCATGTGTTTTTTCATGGCGTCCATACCTGTTTTAGAAGCCTCTACCCAAGCAGGATAAGCAAACTTTACATTTTGATCAATTCCTCCAGAAGGCATCCAACGATTCGTACGACCAGGATACCCTAAGATCATGGCAAAATCTCCTTCTTTAAAACCTTTTAAGCTAATAGGTAAGAAATGCTTAGGTTTTAATGGTACATTATCTGTGGAATAACTTGCTGGATTACCATTTTTGTCTCCATATACGCGGAAAATAGAGAAGTCTCCTGTGTGACGAGGCCATTCCCAGTTGTCAGTATCTCCACCAAATTTGCCAATGCTGTTTGGAGGAGTACCCACTAAGCGAACATCTTCGAAATCCTGATAAACGAAGTAGTAATATTCATTTCCATTGTAAAATGATTTTACATTTACCACATATTTACCATTCTCGCTGTTCTCCTTTTCGATTTTAGCAATTTCTTGGCTAATGATTTTTTGACGTTCAGGCTCAGGCATCTTATCATTTACCAATGACAAAATTCTTTTAGAAACATCATCCATACGAACGAAGAAACGAACGAATAAAGATTTAGGTTTTAATTCTTCTGACTTTGTTTTTGCCCAAAAACCATTCGTTAAATGATCGTTTTCAGGAGTAGACAATTCAGCGATAGCACCATAACCACAGTGATGATTAGTGAATACTAACCCTTGGTCAGAAACAATTTCTGCAGTACAACCACCATTGAATTGGACAATTGCATCTTTTAGACTAGAATTGTTGATACTGTAGATTTCTTCTGCAGTCAATTTCAATCCTTTTTTTTGCATATCAGCCTCATTTAAACGCTTCAAATGCATTAAGAACCACATTCCTTCATCTGCGAATGTGGTCATACTTGCTGTGATTAACAGCAATAAGATCCATAATTTTTTCATACAAACTTGATAAAAAAGTTTAGTTATTTACTACAAAGATGATTTAATTCTGCTTTAAATCAAAATATCAGATAATCTGCTCATTTTTTTAATGCAAAACTAGGCAATAATGTCAATTTTAAGTCAATGTATGAATCATTTGATACATTGGATAAGCAAGTGAATGGTTTTCATTACCTTTGTAAAATGCAGCAAACATTTGAAAATTTTAAATTGAATAAGCAGCTTTTGAATGCAATTGAAGAGGCAGGTTATTCAGTTCCAACAGAAATACAACAAAAAGCTATTACACCGATTCTAGCTGGTCAAGATATCATGGGAGTAGCACAAACAGGCACTGGAAAGACTGCTGCATTTGTCTTACCTATACTGATGAAACTGAAGTACGCACAAGGACAAGATGCCCGCGCTTTAATTTTATCTCCTACACGTGAATTGGCGATGCAAATCGAAGAAAACATCCAAACATTTTCGAAGTATCTGGATTTACGTACTGTTGTATTATATGGTGGTTTGGGACCTAAAACGCAAATTGAAAATCTTGAAAAAGGAGTGGATATCATTGTCGCTACACCTGGACGTTTCTTAGATCTGTATCTAGAGGGACATATCAATGTGAAGTCTTTGAAGTTCTTAGTAATGGATGAAGCCGACAAAATGATGGATATGGGATTCATTTCTAAACTTCACCGCATTTTGGAAATCGTACCACGCAAAAGACAAAATTTATTGTTCTCTGCGACAATGGGCGAGTTGGTGCGTAAAATTGCAGGTGACTTTTTGGCTTTTCCGACTATAATAGAAGTTTCAGAACAAGCAACTCCAGCGGTCACCGTTAATCAACGTATCTATTTCGTACCAAATCAAAAGACAAAATTGAATTTACTGCAATATTTGTTGAAAGATGACGAATCCTTTCATCGTTTGATTGTCTTTTGTAAGACAAGAACTGTAGCAGATAATGTGTTTGCTTTCTTGGAGAGGAAGTACGGCAAAGATCAAGTTCGAGTGATACATGCTAATAAAGGTCAAAATACACGAATCAATTCTATCAATGCTTTTAAAGAAGGTAACATTCGAATATTAGTGGCGACTGATGTGGCTGCCCGTGGCTTAGACGTGTCTAATGTATCACATGTTATTAATTTTGAAGTTCCGATTGTTACAGAAGACTACGTACACCGCATCGGACGTACGGGACGTGCATTTAATTCTGGTGATGCGATTACTTTTTGTAATGATGCTGAAAAATATTATTTCAGAAAAATTGAAAAGTTAATGCGTCAATCTGTAGAAGTTGCTTCAATACCAGATGAAGTGTTTATAGAAGAAACACCTTATTTCGAACGTCAGATTATTGCAAAGGAAATTGATAATCAAAAGCGGAAATCGGATCCTGATTTTAAAGGCGCGTTTCATGAGAAAAAGTTTGCAATTAAACAGAAAGAAGCAAAAGCCTCACAACGTGCTTCTGGTTATAAATCGAACAAGCAAGGTCCCAAAACTTCTACTAAAAGAAATTATAGAACAAAATAGTGAGACTTACACCCATTAATATCTTATCAGCTTGTCTTGTGGCTTGGTATTTTGTGGAAGATATTTCGGATCAAACTCCATTATTATCTTTTTTCGGATTACTGATCTTAATGGTTGTTTTATTATTGGTGGATATCTTTTTTAGGATCATTGTTAAACAAGATAAAAAACTTTGGCTGTATGAGTTAGGTTTTATGATAGTAGTTGCTTTATTGATACTCATTATAAAAATAACCTAAGCAATTTTAAAATAGAATTATTAATATGAAAAAAGCAGAAATAAAATTACAAATTGAATTGGATGAAGCAAATGTTCCTGACACCATTACCTGGTCTTCTAGTGATGGAGAATCATCTGATGAACTCCCTGCAAAAGCCATGTTTTTAGCTTTATGGGACTCAGCATATAAGAATTCAATGCGTATCGATTTATGGACTAAAGATATGCCTTATGATGAAATGAAACGTTTCTTTTATGAGACACTTCAGACGATGGGCGATTCATTTTTACGCTCTTCTGGAGGAGACCCTATGGCAGAAAAAATTATTGCTGATTTACGTGATTATTGTGCACATTTTGCTGATAAAATGGAAGTATTGGAACAACAAAACTAATTTCTTTTTGATATGAATTACTTTTTAGTCAAATCAGAACCTTTCAAATATAGTTGGGAACAATTTAATAAAGATGGTCAAACCTTCTGGGATGGTGTGCGTAATTATCAAGCACGTAACAATCTAAAAGCAATGAAAGAAGGCGACCTTGTTTTATTCTATCACAGCAATGAAGGAAAAGAAGTAGTCGGTATTGCAAAAGTCATAAAAGAGTATTACCAAGATCCTACGACAGAAGATACCAAATGGGTTGTTGTAGACCTAGCACCTGTAGAAACATTTAAAAAGGCAGTAACTTTGGAACAAATTAAGGCAGATGAGTTTTTACAAGATGTTGCCCTGGTGCGCCAAGGACGGTTGTCCGTGATGCCGTTGAAAGCGGAAGAATTTGATCGTATCGTCGCTTTAGGTACTGAATAGATCTTTACACGAAAAAGCCTCTGATATCATTCAGAGGCTTTTTCTTTATCCTTTGTGGTCAAATAAACTTACGAGACTTTTTAACTCCGTAGCATCATTTGGGTCTAGTTTGCCACCTAAAATCAATCTTAATTCGCGACGTCTCATCGCTTCATCAAAAAGTTTATATTCCAGTTCTGTTTCAGGAACTACCTTAGGGATAGGTTGCGGCTTAGCGAGTATATCTACCGCAACAAATGTATAATAAGCTTCATTCGATTTTTCTTTCGTTCCTAATGGCAGGTTTTGAGCAAACACTTCCATTCTTACTTCCAACGAAGTATTAAATGCACGTGTAACTTTCGCTTCAATCGTCACTACTTCTCCGAGACGGATGGATCTTTTAAACGAAACATTATCAACGGATACCGTGACCACTGGACTATTGCAATGTTTCTGTGCTGCCATCGCCGAGCAGATATCCATCCAATATAATAATCTACCTCCCATTAAGTTTCCAAATGTATTGGTATCATTGGGCAACACCAACTCATTCATCACCGTAGTAGATTCTCTTGCAAATTTATCCTTCATGTCAATTCTTTTATTTACGGAAAATACCGTATTGTGTTTCAATTATTTTTAAACTCTCTTTAAAAGATGTGGGTTGGTATCCCAAGATAGATTTCGCTTTCGATAAGTCAAAGCCAGTTTTGCGAGGTCGGTTTTCAGATTGACCAATTTCTGCTGCCGTTATTTCTGAAATTAACGTTTTATCCAACTTCCAGAAATCAGCAACTTGGTATACCGCTTCTGCAATGGTTAACATTTCTTCTCCACTGATATGGAAAACGCTAGTCACTCTTTTTTCAAGGGCTAAAAGACAGGCATTTGCGAGATCATCAACAAAAGTAGGCATCCGCCATTGATCGTTAACAACCTTTATTGACTCTTGTTTTGTGAGTTTCTCTTTTGCCCAAAGTACTAGATTAGAACGATTTGGGTTTGCATTAATACCATAAACTAAGATTGTTCTTAAAATAGCATAGGCACATTCGGACTTCTGGATAACTTGTTCAGAACGCCATTTACTTTTACCATATTCACTCAATGGATGAGCTAAATCATCTTCTTTGTAAAGACCATTTTGGCCATCGAAAATAAAATCTGTGGATAATTGTATTAAAAAAGCCTGCTCACGCTTGCAGTAAGAGGCCAATTGTTCCACAAGATCCACATTCATCCGTTGACATTTTTCTTTGTCAGCCTCACAGGCTTCAACACTTGTGATTGCAGCAGTATGAATAATGTAATCTGGCTTTACTTGATCTAGATAATCATTCAATTTTTCCGT
Source organism: Sphingobacterium sp. SRCM116780 (assembly GCF_021442025.1). Lineage (NCBI taxonomy): Bacteria > Pseudomonadati > Bacteroidota > Sphingobacteriia > Sphingobacteriales > Sphingobacteriaceae > Sphingobacterium > Sphingobacterium sp. SRCM116780. Next base: position 2,986,582 of record NZ_CP090446.1, on the reverse strand, counting down.
ATCCAATAAATCCATTTGTTGAAAATCATAATTTCCGATAGTTGGATTATCGTTTTCATGCATGGAAATGGCAAATACTTTGTAGTCAGCATGCATACTGAGAAGATCAACTAGCTTTTGTCCTAAAAAACCATTAGAACCTGTTATTAACACTTTGTGGATAACGCTCATTAATTTGTGAATTGAAAATCTAGTTTTTCAGTTTGTTTTAACATATTGTTGATAACCATGATTTCAAAGTCAATAATTCCGGTAAGGCCAGGGTAATTGATCTTTTCAGGATCATCAGTTGGCATATGGTAATCTGGATGTCCCCCAGTGTGAAAAAATAACACGGGAATTTCTTTTTTATAGAAAGACGTTTGATCAGAACCGCCATTGCCATCATGACCAGTATAAAACTTAATCGAAGGAACAATCCCGTTAAAGATCTCTGGCCATTTTTTACTCGTACCATAACCGATCACAGCTACACCCTGAGCAGGATTCAATCTTCCGATCATATCCATGTTCAACATGGCCGTGATTTTATTTAATGCAAATGTAGGATGTGTTGTAAAATATTTAGACCCTACCAATCCCAATTCTTCGGCACCAAAAGCAATGAAGAGAAAGTTATAACTCTCCTTGAGATTATTGGTACTGTAGTAACGAGCCAACTCCAATAAACCAGAGACACCAGAAGCATTGTCATCAGCGCCATTGTGAATTTTTCCAACCCCTAATGAATCTTTGGAACTTCCCTGTTGTCCAGTTCCCAAGTGATCGTAATGGGCTCCTATAACAATGGTCAATGGGGCATCATTATCTAAGAAAGCGATAATATTATCTGCTTTCCGGATGCTGTCCGCAACTTTAACCTTCCACACTTTTGCTTCAAAAGATTGACGGAATCCTTTTTCACCTAATGGTTGAAGTTTTAGCTTTTTGAAGTATTTTTCAATATAATCGGCAGCTTTGAATACTTCTTTGCTGCCTGTACCACGACCTTTCATCTTATCGTTAGCCAGGTAATTGATGTGTTTTTTTACTAGAGCTATATTGCTATACTGTGCATTTGTTGTTAAACAAAGGATGCTGAATAGTACAAGTAAGGAAAATTTAATATCTAATTTCATGAGATTGATATCTATTATTATTCAATAAAAAAAGCCTTGATAATTCAAGACTTTAATAAGTCGTTTTTTAATCTTCAACGATTTCACTATGTATGCTGGTCTTTTCTTCTTTTTCTTCTTTGAAATACTTCTTTTGAAAAAGTAAAATCAGAACGACACCAACAGATATAGCCGAATCAGCAATATTAAATACTGGTCGGAAGAATAAGAAATCCTGTCCACCCCAAAAAGGTAACCAAGAAGGAAAAGTTCCATCAATTAGAGGGAAGTATAACATGTCCACTACCTTTCCATGAAAGATCGTCGCATATCCACCTTCAGCAGGAAACAAAGACGCTTTATTATACCAAGTGCTTTCATTAAAGATCAAACCGTAAAATGTAGAATCAATGATATTGCCCAATGCTCCTGCAAATATCAAAGCAATGTTAAGTATGAATGCTCTATTATATTTCTTTTTGACCATATAATGTAGGCCATAACCGATCCCACCTACAGCAATAATACGGAAAAGTGTGAGCATGAGTTTTCCAAATTCTCCGCCGAATTCCATTCCATAAGCCATTCCATTGTTTTCAATAAAATGTATTTGTACAAATTTACCGATCACTTCATAGCTTTGACCAATGGTCATATTCAATTTGACCCAAATTTTAAAAATTTGATCAATTAAAAGGATTAGAATAATTAATATTACTGGTTTAGTATAACCTTTCATAGTTGTAAAAATGGTCTTTACGGAAAGTAAAGACCATTATTTTTATGTATTTAAATAAAATTAATACTGCTTATTTTTAGCTTCAATGCTTAGGGTTGTATGAGGAACTGCTTTCAATCTTTCTTTTTGAATCAATTTTCCAGTTTCTCTACAGATGCCGTATGTTTTGTTTTCAATACGTACCAAAGCAGCCTCTAAGTTATCAATGAACTTTCTTTGACGTGCAGCTAATTGATTGGTTTGTTCTTTTTCTAATGTTGCAGAACCATCTTCCAATGTTTTATAAGTGCCAGCAGTATCGTCTGTCCCATTTGCATCACTGTTATTTAAGGATGCAGTCAACGACGAAAGTTCTTCTTTTGCTATTCTCAATTTTTCTAAGATAATGCCTTTAAACTCTTGTAGCTCTGAATCGCTATAGCGTGTCTTTTCGTTGTTAGTTGCCATAATTTAATTTTTTTCGATTAATATCTTCAATTCTTTTCCGTCAATATCAATACTATCTCCGGCTGTTAGTGACTCTTCAAATCTCAATGAATCGGCTAGAATTTCGGTACAAATATAAGACAAATTTTTATTCGTTGCTTCCTCAATATCAGTATCTTTACTTACTTGAACTATGATGCGGTCTGTGACCTCAAAACCCTTATCTTTTCTAAGATTTTGGATACGATTAATCAGCTCACGAGACAAACCTTCTTGTTTTAATTCTTCTGATATATGAACATCTAAAGCAACGGTTAATTTGGCTAAATTAGCTACTTGCCATCCAGCAACGTCTTCTGCTATAATTTCTACATCATTTAATTGGATTGTATAGGCAGTATCAGCTAACATAAGTTCGCCATCCTGTTCCAACTGTGTTACTTCTTCGGTAGAAAGTGCATTGATCTTTGCAGATACTAACTTCATGTCCTTACCAACTTTCGAGCCAAGAGCTTTGAAGTTCGGCTTTATTTTTTTCTTAATAATGCCTGTAGTATCGGTAATGAATTGAATATCTTTGATATTCGTTTCTGAAAGTATTAAATCTTTTACCTTTTCTACGCGTTCTTGAAAACTATTATCTAAAACAGGAAGTAAGATTTTGTTTAGAGGTTGACGTACATTGATGCCCACTTTTTTGCGCAGTGAAAGTGTCAACGAAGAAATATCTTGCGCTAAAGCCATTCGCTCTTCTAAGTCTTTATCAACCAACTGTTCCTGATAAATTGGAAAATTAGCTAAATGTACAGACTCAAAAGTTTCTTTACCAGTCGCATTGTTTAGATCCAAATACAGTTGATCTGAAAAGAATGGAGAAATAGGAGACATCAATTTTGCTATCGTATCCAAACAGGTATATAAAGTTTGATAAGCTGAAATTTTGTCTTCTGAATATTCACCCTTCCAAAAGCGACGACGACAAAGACGAACATACCAGTTACTTAAATGCTCATCTACAAAATTTTGGATCGCACGAGCCGCTTTGGTCGGTTCAAAATCTGCGAAATATTCATCAACCTCTTTTGTTAAACTGTTCAATAATGAAATCACCCAACGATCGATTTCAGGACGTTTCTCTAAAGCAATATCTGCTTCAGCGTAACTGAATTTGTCAATGTTCGCATATAGTGCGAAGAATGCATACGTGTTATATAAAGTACCAAAAAATTTACGACGAACTTCGTCTAAACCTTCTACATTGAATTTTAAGTTGTCCCATGGAGATGCATTGCTGATCATATACCAACGAGTAGCATCAGCACTGTATTGATCTAAAGTTGCAAATGGATCAACACCATTACCAAGACGTTTAGACATTTTATTTCCATTCTTATCTAATACAAGTCCATTAGAAACAACATTTTTAAAAGCAACAGATTTCTGAAGCATGGTTGATATGGCATGTAATGTGAAGAACCAACCACGTGTTTGATCAACACCCTCAGCAATAAAATCAGCAGGGAAAGCTTCATTATAACCATTTTTAAATGGCAATGCTTCTCCTTTTGATAACTTGTCATAATCTAATCCCCATTGTGCATAAGGCATCGCTCCCGAATCAAACCAAACATCAATCAAGTCAGGCTCACGGAATAGTTTTTGACCGGCATCCGATACTAAAATAATATCGTCTACGTAAGGACGATGCAAGTCCAATTTCTCTGTCCCAAATTTATCTAAATAGGATTTGTTTGTTGCTTTTTCCTCTTCTGATAATACATTTGAAAGCAATGAAGCTTCCAATAAAGATTTCAGTTCAGGCATAGAGCCCACGCAGACTTCTTCATTTTCATCTTCCGAACGCCAAATTGGAAGAGGAGTTCCCCAATAACGAGAACGAGATAAGTTCCAGTCCACTAAGTTCTCTAACCAATTACCAAAACGTCCAGAACCTGTCGCTTCTGGTTTCCAGTTAATGGTTTTATTTAAGGAAACTAAATCATTCTTTACAGCTGTAGATTTGATAAACCAGCTATCCAAAGGATAGTATAAGACCGGTTTATCTGTACGCCAACAGTGTGGGTAAGTATGCTCATATTTTTTAACGTCAAATGCTTTATTATCTTCTTTCAATTTAATAGCAATAAGCACATCCGTTGGACGGAAATCTTTATCTGCTCGTTCTGCATCAGCATAATATTCTTCTTTGACAAAACGTCCAGCGAAGTCAGTTATTTCCTTGATGAAACGTCCGGTACGATCTACTGTAGGTATTTCTTTTCCGTTTTCATCTTTAACCAAAATTCCAGGTACTCCTTGTTCCTTAGCGACTCTAAAGTCATCTGCACCATAGGTTGGGGCAGCATGGACGATACCTGTACCATCTTCCGTAGTTACAAAATCACCAGGAATCACCCGAAAAGCTTTCTCCTGCAATTCATCCGAAGTGATATAAGGCATCAATTGCTGGTAGCGTAAACCAATAAGTTCCTCACCAGTAAATTCTGTATCGACTTCCCAAGGGATGATTTTATCTCCTAAAGTATAATCTTGAAAAGAAGCCTCTTTTCCTTCAGCTTTGAAATGTTTTAAAATTAAATCTTTAGCCAAGATCACGGAAACTGGAGTCCCTGTATACTGGTTGAAAGTTCTAATTTTAACATAGTTGATTTTTTTACCAACAACTAATGCGGTATTGGAAGGTAAAGTCCATGGGGTCGTTGTCCAAGCGATAAAGGCAACATCTTCAGATTCATCTTCTACCAATTTATCCATAGCAGGATGAAGCTGATCTTTGATCAATCTAAATTGAGCAACGATAGTGGTATCCTTTACATCCTTATACGTTCCTGGTTGATTCAATTCATGTGAACTCAATCCTGTACCAGCTGCTGGAGAATAGGGCTGTATAGTATAGCCTTTGTATAAGAGACCTTTTTTGTATAATTCCTTTAATAAATACCAAAGTGTCTCAATATATTCATTCTGATAGGTGATATAGGGATGTTCTAGATCTACCCAATAGCCCATTTTCGTCGTTAAGTCATTCCATACATCAGTGTACTTCATGACCTCTTTACGACAAGCATCATTGTATTCTTCAACCGATATCTTTTTACCAATATCCTCTTTTGTAATTCCAAGTGTTTTCTCTACTGCAAGTTCAATAGGAAGACCGTGCGTATCCCAGCCACCTTTTCGTTTTACCTGAAATCCCTTTAAAGTTTTATAACGACAGAAGATATCTTTGATTGTACGACCCATTACATGGTGAATACCAGGCATACCGTTAGCCGAAGGTGGTCCCTCATAAAACGTATAAGGCTTGCTTGCTGGACGGTTTGTGATACTTTTTTCGAATATTTTTTCCTGTTCCCAACGGGTCAATATTTCTTTGCCTATTTCTGGCAAATTAAGCTGCTTATATTCTTTATACATCAGTGTCTCGTATTCTTTTTCTAAAGGTCGCTAATTTAATCAATTAAGCTGAAAGCTGAAAGTGAAAAAATGAGCAGCCTTTTTAAGGTAAATGACTGTTAAATTAATCAATTTTTACTGAAAATCAATAATTATTTTTGAATGATTATTATGGCAGCTGTTATGAACGAACAAAGCCCAATATTATTGAAATATTGGGCTTTGTTTATATGTCTATTTGTTTAGTTTATGCTGAGAAAGAACTTCCGCAACCACAAGTACTGGAAGCATTTGGGTTGTTAAATGTAAATCCACGAGCATCTAAGCCATTTTTGAAATCAACTTCCATTCCTGCTAGATATAAACCATGTGCTTTATTCATAAAAACACGGATACCATCAATGCTATATTCGCTATCACCTTCTTTTTTTTGGTCGAAACCTAAAATATAGCTCATTCCAGAACAACCCCCGCCCTCAACACCAATACGCAATCCAAAATCGTCTGAAATCTCTTGTTGATCCTTCAGTTTTTTTAACTCCTTTATTGCTCCTTCAGTTAATGTTAAAGGTGCTTTCTCTGTTATCGTTTCTGTATTCATCGTGATAATATTTTAATCAACTTATACAAAATTACATATTTTTATACAAAGTTTTGATGGCTTCAGTTTTATGACACTGATCAAACATAGTGATAGAATAGGAGTGAGATAGATCAGTATAACAGATATTTATGTCGAGATGTATGAAGCTTTTTGATGACGCGAGAAACAAATCCTTAATTTGGGAAATTAAGATGACCCGTTGGGTATAATTATTTGAAGTAAAATAAATCGCCCAAACCAGGCAATGACGGGGATTAACTGGAGACCAAATTGGGACCAATTCCTACCTGTGAGCACAGTGAGAGCACGGTGCGTGCACCGTGAGTCCACCTTTTACTGTACTCACACGGCGCTCCCACCCTACAGGCAAGGTACTCACAGTCCAGAGTTGGTTCTAATTTGGTTTTAATTTGATCCCTGGGACATCTTTAACCGTTTATCGGGGTTGAGATGTTCATCCATAACACTTCGTCTATTCTTAAATAAAAGCGAAATCAGCTGAAAAGGTGGAAAAATCAAACAATTTAATTACACCCAACGAGTTAAGATATATTGAAACAATAATTAAATAAATCATAATAAAGAGGGGGTTTTTGTGATATTTTGCAATAAAAGAGCGCATTTGTGAAGCTCTTTTTAAGTATTATACTATATTTGTAGAATAAAATCATAATATTCATATTTTATACTATATTAAAACAATGGAAAGAGATCAAGCCATTTTCAATTTGATAGCTGATGAGCTTAAACGCCAAGAAGAGGGTATCGAATTAATTGCTTCAGAAAACTTCGTTTCTAAACAAGTTATGGAAGCTGCAGGTTCAGTTTTGACAAACAAATATGCTGAAGGCTTACCAGGAAAACGTTACTATGGTGGTTGCGAGGTTGTCGATGAAATTGAAACAATTGCTATTAATCGAGCTAAACAATTATTTGGTGCAGAATGGGTAAATGTACAACCACATTCTGGAGCGCAGGCAAATGCAGCTGTTTTCTTGGCTACAATAAAGCCAGGGGACAAAATTTTAGGACTTGATTTATCACATGGTGGTCACTTAACACATGGTTCTCCAGCAAATCTTTCAGGTAAAATCTACCAACCGTTGTTTTACGGTGTAAAAGAAGATACAGGTTTAATTGATTACGAACAATTAGAGGAAACAGCACTTCGTGAGAAACCAAAAATGATTATCTGTGGCGCTTCTGCCTACTCTCGTGATTGGGATTATGCCCGTATTCGTAAAGTAGCCGATGAAATCGGTGCTTTAGTTTTAGCAGATATTTCACACCCAGCAGGATTAATCGCTAGAGGGTTGTTAAATGATCCACTTCCTTATTGTCATATCGTGACAACGACCACACATAAAACACTTCGTGGACCTCGTGGTGGTATGATTATGGTTGGCAAAGATTTCGAAAATACTTGGGGAGTTAAAACTCCAAAGGGCGAAACACGTACCATCACACAATTATTAGATTTAGCTGTTTTCCCAGGTACGCAAGGTGGGCCTTTGGAACATACAATAGCAGCAAAAGCTATTGCCTATGGTGAGGCTCTTTCGGATGAATATATGGATTATATTGTTCAAGTAAAGAAAAACGCAGCTGCTTTAGCCCAATTCTTTGTTGAAAGAGATTACAAAATTATTTCTGGTGGTACAGACAATCACTTAATGTTGGTTGATTTACGAAATAAAGATATTTCAGGTAAAGAAGCAGAAGCTGTTTTGGGTAAAGCAGGTATCACTACAAATAAAAATATGGTTCCTTTTGATTCACGTTCTCCATTTGTAACTTCAGGTGTTCGTTTTGGTACAGCTGCGATTACTTCACGTGGTATCAAAGAAACAGAAATTATTCAAATTGGTGAATTGATTGATGCAGCAATTACAAATGCATCTAATGAGTCTGAGTTAGCTAACATCCATTCAAAAGTGAGAGAGATGATGGCAGCTTTCCCTCTTTATAAATAAAAATTTACATTTATCATACTGATAACTTACTGAGTGCCTCAATTTTAAATTGAGGCACTTTTTTTGTGCAAAGTGTTAAAAAGTCTTAAAAAATATTGTAATAATTTGATTACTGGATAATTTTTTCTTGCTTTGACTATACAAAAATTGATCACAAACTAAACGAACTACTATACGGAATACATTTACTTTTTTAAACAGGTGTTAATTAATTAATTTGGTAACTGCTAAAAATAGGTGAGGTATGAGTATTTTAAATAAGAAAACGGATCAAGAATTAATCCACATATATTTAAGTGGTAAAGAGTCAGCGTTAGCAGCTTTGTTAGAGCGTTATAAATCAAAAATATATACATCCATTTACATGAAAGTGAAAGATGAATATCTTGCTGAAGATATTTTTCAAGAAACTTTTATCAAAGTCATCAATACATTAAAAGGTGGAAAATACAATGATGAAGGTAAATTTTTACCTTGGGTGATGCGTATTGCACACAATATGATCATCGATCATTTCCGAAGAGAAAAAAGAGCCCCAAATATTGTGAATACAGAAGGGTTTGATATTTTCGATGTGCTAGAATTTAGCGATGAGAATGTGGAATCAAAGATGCTGAAAGAACAACGAGATATTGATTTGAAAAGAATGATTCAAAAATTACCAGACGATCAAAAAGAAGTGCTAATTATGAGACACTTTTGCGATATGAGTTTTAAAGATATTGCGGATATTACAGAAGTCAGCATCAATACTGCACTAGGTCGTATGCGCTATGCATTGACCAATCTAAGAAAAATGATTGAAGGAGAAAGTTTGATGTTACAGATTAATTAGAAAATCTTAATGATATTAAAAAAGGATGTACTTTTTAAAGTACATCCTTTTTTGTTTTTGACTTTTTATGCAATAATGGCATATTTCTGTTTGACTTTTTACTGTATTTTACCATCTTGAATCATTTAAGTGCTTTAGTAAGTGAAATTTTGTCCGATATAAGAGGATGGAATGTATTTTGATAATCATTAAGAAAAGAACGAAAGATTATGTATTGGATTTTATTTATAGGGATCATGGTTGTCAGCCTGATCGTACAAACCCGATTTAAAAATAAGTTTAAAAAATATTCAGAAATTCCTTTGACCAGTGGTCTTACAGGGGCTGAAGTAGCTCAAAAAATGCTTCATGATAATGGTATTTATGACGTAAATGTCGTTTCGATCCCAGATCGTTTGGGAGATCATTATAACCCAGCAGATAAGACCGTGAACTTAAGTCCTGAAGTATACAGTGGTAGGAGCATAGCTGCTGCAGCAGTTTCGGCACACGAGTGTGGTCATGCTGTCCAACATGCTACGGCTTACAAATGGTTGGGATTTAGATCTGCTATGGTTCCAATGGTTAACTTTGCTTCAAAACTAACTTCTTGGATCTTGATGTTAGGAGTTATGTTGATGGTGTTTTCTAAAATTTATATTTTACTGGCGATTGGTGTTGCGGCGTTAGCCATAACAACTATTTTTAGTTTTGTGACACTTCCTGTAGAATTCGATGCTTCTAATCGTGCTAAGGCATGGTTAAGTAATAATGGAGTAACCCATAGTGCAGCAGAGGATGAGGGCGTTAGAGATGCTTTAAAATGGGCAGCAATGACCTATGTAGTAGCGGCGTTAAGTGCATTGGTAACTTTATTGTATTATGCATCTATGTTATTTGGTAGAAGGAATTAATCGCTTTAATTCGCCATCAAATGAAAAAGGCAAGCATTTTATACATGTTTGCCTTTTTTTATGCTTTTAATGCTTGGAATTGAATTCTATATGCTTGAGCTTCCGACAATTTTTTTAACTTTGCTTTTTATATAGCATAGACTTACAATTATCATGTTTCAGAACTTACAGGATAAATTAGATAGAGCCTTTAAGGTTTTAAAAGGCCAAGGTAGTATTACCGAAATCAACGTTGCAGAAACGATGAAAGAAATTCGCAAGGCATTATTGGATGCCGATGTGAATTATAAAACTGCAAAAACATTTACAGACGATGTCAAACAAAAAGCTTTAGGACAAAATGTATTAACAAGCATTTCTCCAGGTCAATTGTTGACAAAAATCATGAGCGATGAGTTGACGGATTTAATGGGAGGTTCTGTTACAGAATTAGAGACTTCTAAAAATCCTACTGTTATATTGATTGCTGGTTTAAATGGTGCTGGTAAAACAACATTTTCAGGAAAACTAGCACTACATTTAAAAGATAAAAAAGGAAAAAAACCTTTATTGGTTGCAGGTGACGTTTACCGCCCTGCTGCGATAGATCAGTTGCAAGTATTAGGTGAACAAGTAGGTGTTCCTGTATATGTCGATCGCACTTCTACTGATCCTATTGCGATAGCAAAAGCTGGTGTTGAAGAGGCGAAAAGAAACGGAAATAATATTGTCATCATTGATACTGCAGGTCGTTTAGCCATTGATGAGCCATTGATGATAGAGATTACGGCAGTAAAAGAAGCGACACAACCACAGGAAATCCTTTTCGTGGTCGATTCAATGACTGGTCAAGATGCGGTAAACACGGCAAAGACGTTCAATGATCGTTTAGATTTCACAGGTGTTGTATTGACGAAATTAGATGGCGATACACGTGGTGGAGCTGCCTTGTCTATTAAATCTGTCGTTAATAAACCAATTAAGTTTATCGGTACTGGCGAGAAGATGGATGCATTAGATGTTTTCTATCCAGATCGTATGGCTTCTCGTATTTTAGGGATGGGTGATGTTGTTTCACTCGTTGAACGTGCGCAACAACAATTTGATGAGAAAGAGGCCGCTGAACTACAAAAAAAGATTCGTAAAAATAAATTTGACTTCAACGATTTCAAATCTCAAATCCAACAAATCAAAAAAATGGGTAACATGAAAGATTTGATGGGAATGATTCCCGGGGTGGGAAAAGCAATGAAAGATATTGAAGTTGATGATAATGCATTTAGACCTATTGAAGCGATTATTGATTCAATGACACCTTTCGAAAGAGAGAATCCTGATGCGATTGATCAAAAACGTCGTGTTCGTATTGCTAAGGGTTCAGGAACAGATATCAATGAAGTGAATAAGTTGATGAAACAATTTGGCGATATGCGCAAAGTCATGAAACAAATGTCAAATCCAGCTATGGCAGCAAAATTAATGAAGAATATGCCAAAGATGCCAGGAAAGTAAAATAGAAAATATAAAGTTTATACTAAAAAACACGTTAAAATTTTTAACGTGTTTTTTATTTGTATGTTGATTTCGATAAATATTGAGAATGTGATATTTCGCTTAATATTTTGTATTTATTTTTTGTATTTTGGACTAAGTTCTATTTGTAATAGAATTATTTTTTAACTTTGTAACACAATGGATGACCCCGGACAATTATCGGAATACGGAAAGATACTTATCATAATTTTGGTAGGGATATTTTTAGTTGCGATGACCATTATGGCAGGAAGAATGCTGTCTGTTAAAAAGCCAAATCCCCAGAAATTAAGTACATACGAGTGTGGAGAAGATGCTGTAGGCTCTTCTTGGATTCAATTTAATCCTCGATTTTATGTTATTGCACTTATATTTCTACTCTTTGATGTTGAATTAATCTTTATTTTTCCTTGGGCGACTGTATTTGGTCAAGCAGATTATATCGCAGCAGATGGAAGGTGGGGATGGTTTACGTTAATCGAAATGAGTTTGTTTGTTGGTATACTAATTTTGGGGTTGATATTTGTTTGGGTAAAAGGTGATCTAGAATGGGTAAAACCTTTAAATTACCGTCCATCTGTAGATGTTAAAATTCCTGCTACTGCCTACGATACTCTTAATGATGCAACTTATCAGGTGAGAGATTATAAACAATCCGTGCAAGTTGAAAAATCTGTTGATATAAAATCAGAAGAGTTATCGACTGCTCCTAAAATAGCCTTTAAACCAAGATTCAAAAAACCAGGTGCAACCTCATGAGTTTAGAAAGTCAAATACAAAATAATGGCGTTATTGTTGCTAAATTGGATGATTTGCTAAATTGGGCGCGCCTATCTTCTATGTGGCCGATAAGTTTTGGAATTGCTTGTTGTGCGATTGAGATGATGGGAGCTATGGCAGCTAACTATGACTTGGATCGATTGGGAGTGTTTCCACGACCTTCTCCCAGACAATCTGATGTGATGATTATCGCAGGAACAGTAACCTTTAAAATGGCCGATCGTATACGAAAATTGTATGAGCAAATGCCAGAACCCAAATACGTCATTTCAATGGGTTCATGTGCTAATTGTGGTGGCCCGTATTGGCAACATGGCTATCATGTAGTCAAAGGTGTAGATCAGGTAATTCCAGTGGATGTATATGTACAGGGATGCCCCCCTAGACCAGAAGCATTGATTGGTGCATTTTTAGAACTTCAAAAGAAAATTGAAAAAGAAAGTTTACTGGGAGAACAATTGTTTAACCAAAAAGCTTAATAGAATAGAAAAATAGACATGGGAAAAGATTTTTATGGTGATTTGCAATTAGGTGTTCTTGGCGGTGGTCAATTGGGCCGTATGTTGATTCAAGAGGCCATTAATTATAATGTTAATGTTCATATCCTTGATCCAGATAAGAATGCTCCTTGCCGTAAATTATGCAATCGTTTTGAATGTGGCTCTTTGAGTGATTTTGAAACCGTATACAATTTTGGAAAAGATCTTGATATGATTACGATTGAGATTGAAAAAGTAAATGTAGATGCGTTGGAAAAATTGGAAGAAGAGGGTGTACTTGTTTATCCACAATCGCGTATTATTCGCTTGATACAAGATAAGGGGTTGCAAAAACAATTTTTTAAACAAAATGACATTCCAACTTCAGCATTTCAATTGATCTCTACTAAAGAGCATCTTAAAAATGCAAATTTGACCATTCCTTACATCCAAAAACTACGTAAAGATGGCTATGATGGTAAAGGAGTGAAGAAGATAAATGTCATAGAAGATATCGAAACAGCATTTGATGAACCATCTTTGATAGAAGAATGGGTAGATTTTGAAAAAGAAATCGCTGTTATTGTTGCACGAAATGATGATGGTGATGTGGCTACCTTTCCTATGGTAGAAATGGAATTCAATCCAGATGCCAATTTAGTTGAGTTCTTGATTGCTCCATCGACGTATGGTTTCGATATTCAGCAAAGAGCAGAAGAACTTGCAAAGAAGATTGCAACCGATTTGCAAATTGTAGGATTATTAGCTGTTGAAATGTTCTTAACAAAAGAAGGTGATATACTGGTCAATGAATTAGCACCTCGTACACACAACAGTGGTCATCAAACCATAGAAGGAAATTATATCTCTCAATTTGCACAGCATTTGAGAGCAATATTTAACCTTCCTTTGGGCGATACACGCTGTCGTACGAATGCTGTGATGATTAATTTACTAGGAGAAGAAGGATATGAAGGTTTAGCAAAATATGAAGGCGTAGAGGAGATTTTAGCCATGGAGGGTGTATATGTTCACTTGTATGGGAAGAAGTTTACAAAACCTTTCCGTAAAATGGGACATGTATGTATCATCAATGACGATCGTGAATTGGCCATTCAAAATGCGAGAAAAGTACAAGAGATTTTGAAAGTAAAAGCTTAAAATATATGTCAACATTGAACCAAGCCTTAGTTGGAATTATTATGGGAAGCAAATCAGACTTACCTGTGATGCAAGATGCAGTCGATGTATTGAAAACATTAGGAGTGCCCTTTGAGGTAACTATTGTTTCGGCACATCGTACCCCACAAAGAATGTTTGATTATGCACAAGACGCTGCAGAGAGAGGGCTAAAAGTCATCATTGCGGGCGCTGGCGGCGCGGCCCATTTACCAGGAATGGTCGCATCCATTACACATTTACCTGTTATCGGAGTTCCTGTGAAATCTTCCAATTCGATTGATGGTTGGGATTCTGTCTTATCGATTTTACAAATGCCTAATGGTATTCCTGTAGCAACAGTAGCCTTGAATGCGGCTAAAAATGCAGGTATTCTTGCGGCACAGATTTTAGGTACGTACAATGCTGAAACAGCTAAAAATGTCATTGCATTTAAAGCTGACTTAGCTAAAAAAGTAATTGAAACTGCTGAAGAAGTAGAACAAATGACTTTCTAAGCAATCTTATCGATTAAAAAAAGGGCTATAGCCCTTTTTTTGTATCCTTATATTTTTGCCAATTTCTCTTGGACATAATCATAACTCTTTTTCAAACTTTCAAATTTGTTTGGTATGTAAATATCATCCTGTTCAACAAAAGCATATCGTAAACCAGCCTTATCTTTTGCTTGAGCAATAGAAATGAAATCAATATTTCCAGTACCTACTTCTGCATATTTTACCTCCTTTGAAATAGCTCTAAAATCTAATTTATCGAATTCAGGACCCACAATTGTTTTTGTAAAAGCTTTGTCCATATCTTTGATATGCCAGAACTTAAATCTGTTAGGAAATTTTTCAAATAAACTAACCGGATTGATCCCTGCTTTCTCCGCCCAATATAAATCCAATTCAAAATCAACCAAATCAGGTTCTGTAAATGCCAATAAAACCTCTTCACCTTTCGTTCCATTTCCTAAATCACGGAATTCCCAAAAATGATTATGAAAGGCGACCTTTAAACCATGTTTCTTCGCTTGCTCACCAGCCTTGTTCAATTGCTCTGCAATGTATAGAAAATCATCTTTCTTCAATGCAGAAATATCAAACATAGGAGATACTGGTGCAATGACATATTCTTGTCCTAACTCTTTAGCCGCATCAAAATAAAGAGTCAAATCCTCTTTATCCTGATAGTTTCGACTGAAATATTTGGACATATCATAATGGCCACTATGTGACTTCAATCCATTATCATCCAGAACCTTTTTTAAACCTTTATAATCTAATCCCCAGAAACGTTTTGTGGCAGTATCTATTCCAAATGTTTCCACATGCTTGTAACCAATTTTAGCAACTTTTTGTAACGAGTCAGTTGGGTTTACAGCCATCAGATCCCGAATAGAATACAGTTGAACACCTAAATTTGCAAAAGGAGAATCACTAACTGCTTTTCTGTTTTTACAAGAGATCAATTGAGGTAAAAAATAAGCGGCAGAAAGCCCTAGACCAGCTTTCTTAATAAATTGACGACGAGAATTATTCATGCTGTTTAGTTTCTTTAAGTTTAGTATAAAGATTAAGGTACAACTAATTTTAAATAAATCAATACATTTTAAATGAAAAAAGGAGGATGTAAACCTTTTTTTACATCCTCCTTTTTTAAATTCTTATCAAAAAAATTATACCGTCATGATATCTTTCTCTTTCAACTCCGCTAATTTATCGACCTTAGCAATAAATAAATCTGTTAGTTTTTGAACTTCAGCTTCGCCCACTTTGATTTCATCTTCTGAAGCACCATCATTTTTCAATTTTTTCAAAGATTCATTGGTCTCCTTACGGATGTTACGAACGACGATACGACCTTTTTCAGTTTCTTCTTTTGCTTTTCTAACTAAGTCACGTCTTCTCTCTTCTGTTAAAGCTGGAATAACTAAGCGGATCACAATACCATCATTTTGTGGATTGACACCAAGATTAGCATCTGTAATTGCTTTTTCAATAGCAGAGATTAATTGTTTTTCCCATGGTTGGATAACAATTGTACGTGCATCAGTTGTATTAATATTACTAACTTGAGACAATGCAGTTGGTGATCCATAATAATCTACAGAAATACCATCTAACATAGAGGGCGATGCTTTACCCGCACGAATTTTTGTTAACTCTGATTCTGTAAAAGAAACAGCTTTGGACATACTCTCCTTACAATCGTCCAATTCAAGTGAAATTAATTCATTCATATCTTAATATCGTTTTTATCTTTTTATGATTAGCGTACGACAGTACCCACGTGTTCGCCGTTTGCTAATTTTAACAAATTACCTGGTTTATTCATATCAAATACGATAATTGGCAAATTGTTCTCTTGACATAATGTAAATGCCGTCATATCCATAACATTTAGACCTCTTTCATATACTTCCGTAAATGAAATCTCATCAAAACGTGTTGCTGTAGGATCCTTCTCTGGATCAGCTGTATAGATACCATCTACACGAGTCCCTTTTAATACAGCATCTGCATTAATTTCGATTGCTCTTAATGATGCAGCAGTATCGGTTGTGAAATATGGATTACCTGTACCTGCACCGAAGATAACAATGCGACCCTTTTCTAGGTGACGAACAGCTCTTCTACGGATAAATGGTTCGCATATTTGCTCCATTTTAATCGCCGTTAATAAACGAGTTTTCAGTCCTACTTTTTCAAGCCCATCTTGAAGTGCCATACTGTTGATAACAGTTGCCAACATGCCCATATAGTCCGCTTGTACACGATCCATACCTGATTGCTCTGCACTTAAGCCTCTATAGATATTACCCCCACCAATAACAATAGCAATTTCTAGACCTTGTGTATGTAATTCTTTGATATCTTTAGCATACTGGGCAACTCTCTTGATATCAATGCCATAGCTTTGATCCCCCATTAAGGATTCTCCGCTAAGTTTTAATAGGATACGTTTATATTTCATAATTGTTTTTTTGGAAATTCTCCAAAGGCCAAAGATAAAATTTTTTTTTCATCCACTAAGGACGAAAGTTATATTTATTGTGATTTATTTACCTTTTCTATCACCTCTCTATAGTAATCTTCGTATTGAGGCATGATATTACTCAGTTGAAATGTTTTAGCATGTTCTAACGCTGCTTCTTTAAATTTTTCCAAACGATCAGAATCTTTTAAGATATAAATAGCATTTTTAGCCATTTCCTCCACATTTCCAATATCACTTAAGAAACCCGTCACACCATTGACATTTAATTCAGGAAGACCACCCGTATTGGTCGATATCACTGGAACTTTACAAGCCATAGCCTCTAAAGCTGCAAGACCAAAGCTCTCAGAACTGGAAGGCATTAAGAACAAATCTGAAACAGATAAGATTTCCTCTACAGCATCTTGTTTCCCTAAAAATCGAACATCTTGACACACCTCAAGCTCACGACATAGCTCTTCTGCATTGGTTCTCTCTGGACCATCCCCCACCATTAACAACTTACTTGGAATATGTTCATTTATTTTTTGAAAAATACGGATCACATCTCCTGTATTCTTTACTTTCCTAAAGTTTGATGTGTGAATTAATATACGTTCATTTCCAGGAGCAATTGCTTTTTTGAAATGAGATCGATCTTTAATGCTAAATCTTTCTAGATCAATAAAGTTTGGAATGACTTGAATAGCTCTTTTTATATCAAAATAACTAAGAGTTTGATCTTTTAGACTTTGAGAAACTGTCGTAACACCATCCGATTGATTAATCGAAAAAGTAACGACGGGACTAAAACTTTTATCTTTGCCAACTAACGTGATATCTGTTCCATGAAGTGTAGTCACAACTGGGATATTAATACCATAGGTTAATAAAATTTGTTTTGCCATGAATGCCGCAGAGGCATGGGGAATCGCATAATGAACATGGATAACATCTAACTTTTCAAAACGAACAACATCGACAAGTTTACTTGCTAAAGCCGATTCGTAAGGTAAGAAATCAAAAAGAGGATATTGTGAAACAGCTACTTCATGGTAAAAAAGATTCTCTGAAAAGAAATCTAATCTTGCCGGTTGTCGGTACGTGATGAAATGAACTTGGTGTCCATTGTTTGCTAAAGCCTTTCCTAGCTCTGTGGCAACTACACCACTACCACCAAATGTTGGGTAACATACGATACCTATTTTCATATTTCTAATTTCTTTTACTGCAAATTAAAGATTATTTTGGAAAAGGGTCTATCACACAAATGCAATAATTCTTTTTAATAACATAAAGTCCAATCAATGAGTTATTAATGAAAACCATTATCTTGTACCATATTTAACTAGCTAATATTGTATGAAAACTTTTGTAAGTAGTTTATCTGGTAAGACATTTCCCATGTCTAATAAGGTTTTGGTTTCTACATTAAGAGGTTCGATTTTTGATCTCATCAAACAAGATTTTCCAAATATTTCAAGAGCAGACTTACTATCATTGACTGAATTGGAAGCTTACAAAGAGAAGTATATGTCTGGTATATTAAAGACAGAACTGCGAGAATTGACTCGTCTAGATGAGTTGGTTTTAGATAGTCTAAAAAATAATGAAATCATTAGTGCTTCTCTTGATCAGGAAGATCATAAGGAATCATTTGGTTCTAAAATAGCGGATAAAGTAGCTGATTTTGGAGGAAGTTGGACGTTTATATTATCCTTTATTGGATTTTTGCTATGTTGGATTGCATTAAATATATTTTGGTTGGGTAATAAAGGATTTGATCCCTATCCATTTATTTTATTGAACCTCATATTATCTTGCGTAGCAGCATTACAAGCGCCAGTGATTATGATGAGTCAAAATAGACAAGAGGACAAAGATCGTAAGCGGGCTCAAAATGATTACATGGTTAATCTGAAAGCAGAATTGGAAATACGAACATTACATGAGAAAATCGATCACTTACTAATTCATAAAGAAGAAGAAATAGTGCAAATGCAACAATTTCAATTGGATGTGATGAAAAATCTAATTGAAAAAATAGAAAAATTGGAAAAGAATAAACATGATAAATAAAGATTTACTACTTAAAGAGTTAACATTTAAATTTGCACGCTCAGGTGGAGCAGGGGGACAGCACGTCAATAAAGTATCCTCTAAAGTTTTATTGCAGTGGTCGGTTTTGGCTTCTGCAACTTTTGACGATGATGAAAAAAATCTGATCATAGAACATTTGAATAACCGTATTAACAAAGACATGATCTTCCAGTTGGAATGTGACACCGATCGATCGCAATTGAAAAATAAAGAGATTGCTATTGAAAGATTCCTGCAGATCATAAAAACAACGCTGACACCTGTCAAACCACGAAAGAAAACTAAAGTACCCTATAGCAAGGTCTTGGATCGACTGGACCGTAAAGCAAAACTTGCAGACAAAAAAGCTAATCGTAGCTGGAAAATGGAATAAAATTTTTCGTTGAGATTATCTTCAATATTTGAATCGTTTCGACTTCTAAAACTATTGTAATAGTTATCCTTTTCCTCTCAAAATAATACATTATTACTTTTTTGTTTAAAGAATTCGGCTATAAAAAATGGTGTCAATGGAATTGTTGAAGTCGCTTTTGTTGTCGAAAAAGATGGTAGTTTATCTGATTTTAAAGTGAAAAAAGATCTGAACTATGGAACAGGAGAGGCTGCTGTTAATGTGTTAAAAAAATATCCTAAAAAATGGAATCCAGGTGTGCAAAATGGAAGAAATGTACGAGTAGCTTATACCATGCCGATACGATTAAATACAGTTAAATAGAGAAAGATCGTTTATCGTCTTGTAAATGCTGGACAATCCTATGGGTCATTTGTGGTTTGTAAAAGAAATTACCCTGTTGAATTGACCGGTTTACATCATCATACGATTTGGAAAGATGAGATTTTGGTTGAAGGTGATTTACCCAATTAATATCAAAGCCTTGAATTAAGATTCCAAGGCCTTGATATAATTTTTTAAGCGTTGCAACTCGTCTTGTAGATGTTCTACTTTATGAATGAGATGGTTGGCAACTTCTATTCCAGCGGGATTGACATCTAAGTCATAATACCAATTGGCAAATCTTTCCAAATCTCTCAATTGTTCTTCTTCAATGTATTTTTCCTCTTGCTGTACGATAATATGTAATAGGCCATATTCATTTAATGTCTCTATAAAAGTGATCTCTACTTTTCTGGAATTACAATAATCCGTTAATCTAATTAAGGTTGTTTCCATCTTTTTTATTTTTTTAAATCAGCTAATTGTTTGAATAGATCTTTTTCTTTATCAGATAGATTGGTTGGAATCTTAATATTCATACTGACATATAAATCCCCGAATTCCCCTTCTTTTTTATATATCGGGAATCCTTTCCCTTTGAGCCTTACTTTTGTATTGTTTTGCGTTTCTGGTTTGATTTTAAGTTTTATCTTTCCTCCATAAGTATCAATTACTGCTTCCCCACCCAAAATTGCGGTATATAAGTTGATATCTAAAGAACTGTATAAATCATTACCTTGTCTTTTGAATTTAGGATCTGGCTGGATATGAAAAGTAATATATAAATCTCCTTTAGGACCTCCATTAACGCCATCGCTTCCAAGACCTTTAAGCTTTATTTTTTGACCATCTTCTACACCTGCATTGATGGTGATCCGTATATTTTTACCGTTTATAGTAAATGTCTGGGAGTGCGTTATATAAGCCTGTTGCTGTGTTAGTTCCAGTTCTGCATTGAAGTCCTGTCCACGAAAATTGCTCTGTCTTCCACCTCCAGTACGGCTTCCGAACATCTGTTCAAAGAAATCCGAAAACTGACCGTCATCAAAATTTCCCGAATAGCTTTGTGATCCACCAAATGGATTTCCTCCAGATTGGCGATGCTGTTGCTGCGCTTTTTCATACTCCTCTCCATGTTGCCAATTTTCACCATATTGATCATATTTCTTCCGTTTATCAGGATCTGAAAGCACCTCATTCGCTTCGTTTATCTCCTGAAACTTCTGCTTCGCTGCTTCATCACTGGGATTCAGATCAGGATGATATTTTCGAGCTAATTTGCGATATGCTTTTTTTACATCATCAGAAGATGCTGTTTTGTTAATGCCAAGTACTTGATAGTAATCTACAAATGCCATATTAAATTTAATTTCTACAGTCTCAACAATCAATAAGCCTGTTTTGTTTATTTTTTCAGTGTCGTAATCTTGAATTTATAAATGTATCCAAGCAAAAAGTATTGCCGAAGGGTAATGGAATCGTGGTAATAAGTTGTATTTCCATAGGTACCCCAGTAATTTTGGGTATTCTGATTTAAAATATCAAAACCAGTTAACTTGATTTGAGAATTATTCTTTAATGTATAGTAGAGAGACGAATTTAAGATATGGTAATTTTGTCTTTCACTTAAGCCACTTGCTCTATTTTCTAAGGAATAAGAAGTTTCTAAAGAGAATCCTTTTATCGGATTGATATTTAATCCAGCACCGATTTTATGTGTTTCATAAGAACTTTCAATAAAATTGGGATTGTTTTGTACAGAATTCATGGCTTTGTTCCAACTATATTCATATTTAGGTGAAAATCCGATCAGGTTTTTCCAAGTAACAGAAAATTCTTGTTTCAAATTTATTCCCAGATTACTTAATTTATTATCAACATCATTGATAGAAGCATATCGTTCGTAAGTATATAAGCTGCTATTTTGAGAAATGTAAAAAGTCCAATCTTTGCCAGATTTGAAATTATACCGACCATAGAAGTATATACTATGATTCGTCGTAGATCCTGCTTGAAAAGATTGTATCGTGTAACGACCTGTGGTCACATCTCTCCAACTTTTAGAACCTTCACTTTTATCTTTATAATTTAAGTCGGCATAGAAACCAATTTGATAGTTTTGTGCATATTTATTAAAGGAGAATCGGGCCCTTTGGTTTTGAACATTCTGATAAAAAAATGAGGATAGCCTTGTCATCAATGGATTTAAGTCATCCGTTACCGTTTGCATTCTGGATGTGGTGGGCGAAGCAAGATCCTTTGACCATGACAATTCAAATTCTTGAAAACGAATATTAATATTGGGTAACCAATAACCATTTGAAGTTGTTTTATGTTCATCTATTTTATATAAATCGAACTGGTTATCCTTAAGGGCATATGCTGTACCAAAATTGATTGCTAAATTTTTTATTGGCTTCCAAAAGAATTTTATCCCTGAAATATATTCTTGTGAATCATAACTATAGTTGTTCTCATATTGCTCTCCATGAACAGCTCCTGTGCTGTCACGATTGAAGTATATGGTTTCGAAAGGAGTGTTTTTCGATGAATTATAAGCAACATAGAAATCGAAATTTAATTTTTCGATGCTTCTATTATTATATCCTACATTTAGATTTATAGTGCTCGATTTTTCATTTTCCACTTTATTTTCCCATAAACTGGAATTAGGTATTGGATTTTGATAGATATTTGAAATTTGATTATTCGTTTCTTCACTCTTGTTTTTATTGATACTTATATTATTTCGTAAAGAAATAATATGGTTTTTATTCCATTGTTTTTCTATATAGAAACTATGTGAATAATCTAAACTAAATTTATTTGACAGATTCGTGCTCGTGTTATTATTTAAGGGTTTATCGATTGTGTATGTTTTCATCCAACTATTACTTTTACCATCTCCATTTGAAATATTCAAGTTGGGAGTAAACTCTAGATAAGCTGTTGTATCCATACGATGTCTAAAGAGTGTTTTAATATTGTGCGCAACAGACTTATTATGGGTGTTATATATATTTTCATTAAATTGTTCTATACTATCGTATAGAGCTGATTGATTACCTGTATTGCTATTTTCATCTTTCTTATATTTT
This sequence comes from Sphingobacterium sp. SRCM116780, assembly GCF_021442025.1. Taxonomy (NCBI): domain Bacteria; kingdom Pseudomonadati; phylum Bacteroidota; class Sphingobacteriia; order Sphingobacteriales; family Sphingobacteriaceae; genus Sphingobacterium; species Sphingobacterium sp. SRCM116780. Next base: position 2,963,774 of record NZ_CP090446.1, on the reverse strand, counting down.
AGCATATACATCACATTTAATTTGGTTTTCTGTCCCCAATCATTATTGAGGTTAAATCCAGCGGCCATATCATTAGCTTTACCTCCGTAGTTTCTACCTCCAAAATCATTGAAACCATAGTTTTCTGCTCTTCCCAGTCCAGCATGTTGACTCAGTTCATTATAGTCAAAACTTTCACGATTGATATTATTTCCAAATCCAATAAAACTTAATTGTAACGTATCACGAAAGCTATTTACTAAACCTCCTGCCTCGTACCGATCTCGCGTACCAACACTCCCATATAATTTTCCAAAACTCGCTTTTAGAAAATCTTTCTTAAATTTTAGGTTGATGGTGATGGGTAGTTTTTCCTCATCTTCTACGATTTTTTTTGATTCTCCTTTGTCGCGATACACTTGTACAGTCTTAATCAATGAAGCATCTAAATTACGAGTTGCAATTCGGAGATCACTTGCGAAAAAATCTTTCCCATTCACTTTAACTTGTGATACTTCTTTTCCTTCATAATAAATAGTACCATCCATATTGATTTGTAATCCAGGAAGTTGTTTTAAGAGTTCTTCTGCATTCGCATTTGGTCTTGTTTTAAAATAATCGGTATTGTATTCTAACGTATCTTTATTCATTCGGACAGGAGGGGCAATAGCAATCACGACTTCATCCAGTTGTTTTCCTTCCATAAGAATGCTGTCTATTTGCCTCTTTTCATCAGGAGCAAGTCGGATTATCTGATGAAAATTGTCACTATTAATATGTGAGATATATAAGATTAAATCTTTATTTGTAGGAAGCTTAACAAGGCTAAATTCTCCTTTTTCATTTGTTAGCGCGTATAATAGGAGAGAGGAGTCTTGTTTCACCAGAATAGAGACAGTCGCCTTTTCTAATGGTTTATGATACGAATCAAGAACAGTTCCTTTTAAACTTCCAGTATTTTGTGAAAAAGCAAAATTTATACATAATGAGAAAATAGCTAATAAATATAGCTTCATAATTTAATGAGTTAAGGTTGGTTGAATACAGATGCAAAATAATTAAATTAATGACTGCTGAGCTATTAATTAACATTTTTAACAAATTCGTTACTTTCTATTTATTAGTTTTAATAAATTGAATTCTATTCATTTTTCCTCCGCTTGATCGATAAGATGGCTAATTGACATTGTCTTAATGATGGGATTGATGAAAACATAACGAAAAACAAGTATTTGATATGCAATAGAGGAAAGCTATATAGTTACAGATATGAGATGATTATATCAAGAGCAGGTATAAAAAAGGGGCTTTCAATATATTGAAAGCCCCTTTTTTAATTATTATCATTGAAACAATCTAGTCTTTTTTACTATCTACAGCGGGTTTTGTATCGCGATTAGCGACATCCCAAGCGGTTTGGAAAATAAATTTTTCCCTCTTGACCATAATTGGGAAATCAATTTTATCAACCGTATCGTCTGGTGTATGGTAATCTGGGTGTAAACCTGAAAAATAGAAAATGGAAGGAATACCCTTGCTTGCAAAATTATAATGATCAGAGCGATAATAAAGACGCATAGGATCTTTAGGATCATCATACATAAAGTCTAGTTCCAATTGACTGGATTTTTCATTCGCCTCTTTGTTTATTGTGGATAATTCAGAACTTAATTTATCGGCACCAATCGAGTGGATATATTGATGATTACCATTTAAGTGCTTATTATCGATGCGACCTATCATGTCGATATTGATACAAGTAACGGTATTGTTGAGTGGAAAGATCGGATTCTCCGTATAGTATTTGGAACCCAATAGTCCCTTTTCTTCTGCAGCATATGTAATAAACAAGATGCTTCTTCGGGGACCATTACCCTCTGCCTTGGCTTGACTGAATGCTTTTGCTAGCTCCAAAACAGCTGTTGTACCAGAAGCATTGTCGTCTGCTCCTGGAAAGATTGTGCCATCGGCGTCTTTGCCGTCATGATCATAATGGCCACCGATCACAATAAGTTCATTTTTAAGATCGGTACCTTCCAAATAGCCCATCACATTAGGATCTGTAAATTGTTCCGCCATCAAGCCTAATTGGCTATTAAAAACAGTGTTAATGGTGAATGACTGTGGCTTCTGACTTCGATTTATTTTTGAAGTAATATTTGCTAAACTTGTTTTTCCTTGATTTAAAATGTAGTTAGCTACATGATCCGTAATATTAACAACAATAGGCATAGGGTTAGTTTCAGGAGCTGCTTGATCCTGAGCTAAGTTAAAGCGTCCTTCTGTCGCACGACCTCCTGCATTTTCCAGCCATTTGTCCAATTCTTCTGTGTACGCTAAAACTAATTTAGGATGGTGCTTCATGATCTCTTTGATTTTTTTATTCCTGACGGTAGACCATTCTGATAATTTAGTTGTTCCCGTAATGATTGATTTTCCATTCTCATCAACGGGTTCCTTATCATTTAATAAAAGAACAATTTTATCTTTTAGATCTAATCCCTTTATGTCCGAATATTTAGGGTCATCAATGCCATAACCAATAAAAATAATTTCTTTATCATCTATTGATTTTAATTCATTATTTCCTAATGCCAAGAGATCTTGTCCATTCACGAAGGGACGTCCAGCAATTGTGAAATTTTTGACTTGATAACTATTTTTCAATAAACTTACAGGTTGAAAGTATTTACCCCCCACAGGTGCTGTTAAACCTAATTTTTTATATTCATTAGCAATGTATTCAGTTGCCAGCCGTCCACCTTTCTGACCAGTACCACGTCCTTCAAAATCTACCGAAGCAAGTATCGTAAGATGTTTTCTTGTTGATTCTTCTGTAATAGCATTGGCATATTTAGCCGCAGGATTTTGTGCAACAGCACAGCTATATAAGGACGAGATAAAACAGATAACACTAAAGAATTTTTTCATACTTTTTTATATAAAACAAAAAAAACGGAGAAAAAGTATATACACACCTCTTCTCCGTCCCTTAAATTATGTTAAAAATTAACAATCACAGGCAATTTTATTCACTCGGTTTGCATGTCTACCACCATCAAAATCTGTTGAAACAAATGTTTTGACGATAGATTTTGCTAATTCCAAATCGATAAACCGAGCTGGAATACAAATGATGTTCGCATCATTATGTTGACGAGCTAAAGCAGCGATTTCTTCTAACCAAGCAATAGCGGCACGGATTCCTTGATGTTTGTTCGCAGTAATTGCAACACCGTTCGCACTACCGCAAATCAGTATACCTAGACTTGCTTTCTTGTCTTCTACTTCACTTGCAACTGGGTGTGCATAATCCGGATAATCCACAGAATCGCTATTATAGGGTCCGAAATCTTTTACTTCGTAACCTAATTCATTCAATAAAGCTATGATAGCTGTTTTGTATTCAAAACCTGCATGATCACTTCCTATTGCAATTGTTTTTAAAGTACTCATTATATATTATTTTTTTCTTGTGCTAATTTTGCTTTCTTAACATTCGCAGATACTAAGATACTGATTTCATACAAAATGAACATTGGAGTAGCTACCGTTAACATTGTAATGACATCGGCAGTAGGGGTGATGATGGCTGCAATAACTAAGATAATTACTGAGGCATATCTTCTACTCGCACGCATAAACTCTGGTGTCATGATTCCTATTTTAGATAAAATAAAGATTAATATCGGTAATAAGAATACAATACCACAACCTAAGGATAATGTTGCAATCGTGGAAAGATAAGAGTCAATGGTAATTTGATTGGTAATTTCGACACTTAATGAAATATTAGCTAGGAAGTTGACCGATAAAGGTACCACGACATAATATCCAAATAAAACACCTAATACGAAGAGTAAAGTAGCATAAAAAACAAAACCCTGAGCCGATCTACGCTCAATATCTGTTAAAGCAGGTTTTATAAAAAGCCAGATTTCAAACAAAATGTAAGGGAAACCTAATAATAAGGACATCAATAAACAGGAGTTAATCTGTAGCATGAACTGCCCTGCCAATTCGGTATTGATAATATTAAAAGGAATATGTTCGACACAGAACCCATCAAGATTAAATTTATTACCCACAATACACATCATTCTGTATGTCCAAAAATTAAGATTTTTGGGTCCCATAATAATTTCGTTGAAGACGAAATCGTAGAAAGTGAAGGATAAACCCGCAAAGATACAAATTGCAATGACTGAACGAACCAAGTGCCATCTTAATACCTCGAGATGGTCAAAGAAAGACATCTCTGCCTCTAAATTTTTTCCTTTATCTTTTATAGATTCTATTAAGCTTTTTCGTTCTGTTGTACTCATAAAAAATGTTTGTAAACAAAAATACCATTCTTATTGAAAAGAATGGTATTTTTTATCTATGTAAAGATAATTTTATTATGCAATATCCTCTGAAAGATCAAAAGTCTCCATAAATTTCGTGGTAAAGTTACCCGCTCTGAAGTTTGGATCACGCATTAGACGTAAATGAAGTGGAATTGTAGTTTTAATACCTTCAATAACAAATTCACTTAACGCTCTTTCCATGGTCGAAATTGCTTCCTCACGTGTTTGTGCAACACATATTAATTTTGCAATCATTGAATCATAGTTTGGAGGTATGGTATAGCCTGCATATACATGTGTATCTACACGTACGCCATGACCACCTGGTGAATGGAAATTCGTGATTTTTCCTGGTGATGGACGGAAATTTTGGAAAGGATCTTCCGCATTGATACGACATTCAATAGCATGCATGGTTGGTTCGTAGTTTTTACCAGAAATTGGGATACCAGCAGCCACTTTAATTTGTTCTTTAATTAAATCAAAATTAATGACTTCCTCGGTTACGGGATGTTCTACCTGGATACGTGTATTCATCTCCATAAAGTAGAAGTTGCGGTTTTTGTCAACCAGAAATTCGATTGTACCAGCACCTTCGTAATTTACCGCTTTAGCACCTTTAATCGCTGCTTCTCCCATCTTTTGACGCAATTCTGGTGTAATGAATGGAGAAGGAGCCTCTTCTAATAATTTTTGATGACGACGTTGTATCGAACAATCTCTTTCAGATAAATGACATACCGTGCCAAATTGATCACCCACGACTTGGATTTCAATGTGTCTAGGTTCTTCTACATATTTTTCCAGATACATACCATCATTACCAAAAGCAGCAGCAGATTCCTGACGAGCAGAATCCCAAGCCTGCTCAAATTCTTCATCTTTCCAAATGATACGCATACCTCTACCACCACCACCAGCAGTTGCTTTAATGATAACAGGATATCCGATTCCATTCGCCAGTTTAATACCTTCTTGAAAAGAAGTCAAAAGACCTTCAGAACCAGGTACCGTAGGCACACCCGCTTTTTTCATCGTGTCCTTTGCATGAGCTTTATCGCCCATTTTCTCTATCTGATCAGCAGTAGCACCAATAAATTTGATGCCGTATTCAGCACAAATAGCTGAAAATCTTGCATTTTCAGATAAGAAGCCATATCCAGGATGAATCGCATCTGCATTTGTTAACTCTGCAGCTGAGATAATATTTGGAATGTTTAAGTAAGAATCTTTACTCGCAGGAGGACCTATACAAACAGCTTCATCCGCAAAACGAACATGTAAACTATCTCTATCGGCTGTTGAATAAACAGCTACACTCTTAATACCCATTTCACGACATGTGCGAATGATACGTAAGGCGATTTCTCCTCTATTAGCTATTAATATTTTTTTAAACATTGTATTTTCTGTGAAGTTTTGGGTTATGAGTGCGCACTTTGTGCACGCTCATGTTGATCGGTAATAGAAATACTGACGATTGTTTATCTTGGATCTACCAAGAATAATGGTTGGTCGAACTCAACGGGTTGAGCATCTTCTACCAAGATTTTAACAATTTTACCTGAAACTTCAGATTCAATTTCATTGAATAATTTCATTGCTTCAATGATACACAATACCTTACCACTATTGATTTCGTCTCCAACATTTGCAAACATTGGTTTACCAGGTCCCGCCGAACGATAGAAAGTACCGATCATAGGAGACTTGATCGTAATAAAATTAGCCTCTTCAGAAACAACAATTGGTGCAGCTGCACTTGCTACTGGAGTTGCTGCAACAGGTTGAGGAGCAGCTGCTAATGGTGCCGCAGCAACAGGAGCTGAAGCGGTAACATATGTAGGCTCTTGATTTGTTTTTATTGTAATTTTGAAATCTTTTTCTTCGATTGCTACTTCATTCACACCTGATTTTGAAACGAATTTAATCAAGTCTTGAATTTGTTTAATGTCCATACCCATAGTTATGCAGGTTAAATATTTTAGTTTAAATTTAAAAATCTTTTTGAACAACTTCTAAAGTTACAAAATAAATTTTGTACTTAGTAAGCCCATTTTATGTAGATAGATCCCCAAGTAAAGCCACCACCAAAGGCAGCTAAAATCAGATTATCACCTTTTTTCAATTTGTTTTCCCATTCCCATAAACACAATGGAATAGTAGCACTTGTGGTATTACCGTATTTCTGAATATTGATCATAACCTTTTCTTCCGGTAATCCAGCACGTTCAGCTGTCGCATCGATAATACGTTTATTTGCTTGATGAGGAACTAGAAAAGCAATATCATCTGCGGTCAGATTATTTTTTTCCATAATCTCCGCTGCAACATTGGCCATATTCGTAACGGCAAATTTAAAGACAGTTTTACCCTCTTGATAAGCATAATGCATACCCGCATCTACAGTAGCGTGCGAAGCAGGGTTTAGTGAACCTCCACCTTTGATATTTAAATACTGACCACCAGAGCCATCCGTTCTCAATATACTATCTTGAATGCCCAATCCTTCTTCATTTGGCTCTAATAAAACAGCAGCACAGCCATCACCAAATAGGATACAGGTGTTACGGTCTTGATAGTTAACGACAGAAGACATTTTATCAGCACCTACAACAAGTACTTTTTTATGTTTTCCAGACTCAATAAACTGAACCCCAGTTGTTAATCCAAATAGAAATCCAGAACATGCTGCTTGCAAATCATATCCCCAAGCATTTGTTGCGCCTATTTTATAGGCTAAGATATTGGCTGTTGCAGGAAAAAGCATATCAGGCGTGCTTGTACAGAAAATGATCAATTCAATATCTGTAGCCGCTATACCTCTTTTTTCCAATAACTGTTGTACTGCAGGTACAGCTAAGTCTGAAGTTGCTTTACCTTCTCCTTTTAAGATTCTACGTTCTTTGATACCCGTACGAGAGACAATCCACTCGTCATTAGTATCAACCATCGTTTCTAGCTCTTTATTGGTGAGGATATAATCCGGAACATATCCACCAACTGCTGTAATAGCAGCATGAATTTTTGACATAAAATTTAATTAAAAGCAGATCTGATTTTGTCAATAAAATCTGACTGAATCATATCTCTAGATTGTAAAACCATATTTTTAATAGCCTGTGGAGTTGATATTCCATGACCTATTATAACAGGAGCATTTACTCCTAAAACAGGACTTCCTCCATATTGCTCGTAGTTGAATCGATCGAAGAATTCATCTTTGAATCCTTTTTTCAATGTCACTACGTAAAATGATTCTGCTAGTTTTAAAACAACGTTACCCGTGAAACCATCACAAACGTATACATCAGCAAGATCTGAAAACAGATCGCGACCTTCTATGTTTCCAATGAAGTTAATACGCTCGTTATTTTTTAAAAGGGGATAGGTGGTTGTGGTTAGGAGATTACCTTTTTCTTCTTCTTCACCGATGTTTAGTAAACCCACTTTCGGTAAAGTGATACCGTACATATGTTGCGAATACAAACTTCCCAAAATGGCAAACTGATTCAGCATTTCGGGTTTGCAATCTGCATTAGCACCGACATCAAGTAATAGCCCAAAACCTGATTTGAGTTTTGGAACAATTGTCGTAATAGCAGGTCTTAATACACCAGGCACTGTTTTTACACTGAAAACAGATCCAACAAGCATTGCACCAGTATTACCAGCGGAAGCAAAAGAATCTATTTCACCATTTTTTAGTAATTCAAAGCCTTTGGCAATACTAGAATTTGGTTTTTGTGTAATTGCTTTAGTAGGGTGTTCACCCATACTAATATTGTCAGGAGCATGCACATATTCAAAATCTAAAGGATTACCCCCAGCTTGTTCAATAAGTGATCTTGTCTCATCTTTATTACCAAAAAGAACAATCTTTTGATCGTTTGATAATATCTGTTGAGCTTCTATCGCTCCTAATATTGTTGCTTTAGGGGCGTAGTCGCCACCCAAAATGTCTAAACCAATCTTCATTCGTGATTATTTTTCAAGTCAATAATACGCAAAAAACATCCCAAATTAAAGTATAATTTTTTAATTATACTTGTTTTGGGATGTTTTATGTTCTGAAAGATCTAAGTTAGACAACAGCTGTATTTTCAATGATCAATTTACCGTTGTAGTATACATTTCCGTCTACTGTGTATGCACGGTGTGGTAAATGAACTGCACCAGTCTCTTTACAAATTGTTAAGCTAGGTTTGTCAGCTTTATAATGTGTTCTTCTTTTGTCTCTTCTTGATTTAGAAGTCTTACGCTTTGGATGTGCCATCTCGTATCTCTGTTTTAGTTATTTTTAATATTTCTTAATGCTGCCCAACGTGGGTCAATGTTTTCTTCTTTTGCTTGATTTTCCTTTTCATGCTCACTGGATAAGTGTGCTAACATCGCCGGATCACAAGTAATATCCATTCCTTGATCGCTACATTTAGCAAATAAAGGAACAGCTAAATTGATATATTCATATAACAATTCAGTAAGATCTAGTTCATGATCGCTTTTAGATAAGACCAATACTTCTTCTGTATTATCTGTCCAGTCCTCTTCAGTGAATTTGACCAATATGCGTTCTTTTACTGTAATTGGCGATAGAAATTCGCTTAAACAAACATCGCATGTCAATTGGATTTCACCAACAATTGTAAAATTCAAAATCAGCAAGTTTTCTTGCTTTTGCAATTCGATATTTGCGATCAGATTTCCATTCTTTACAATGGAATGCTCAAAACAATCAAAGAACTTTTTATCTATTTCAAATTCAAAATTGTGTTTTCCTGCATTTAGCCCCGAAAACGGTATTTTATATTGTTTTAGATGTTTCACAATCTTGCATTTGAGCCTGCAAAGGTATGTATAAATAAGTTAGAATTGAAATATATTTTAAAAAATATATTTCAATTATTTCTTAAATATGAGCCTTATAACAAGCTTTATTCATAATAATTTTTACCTAATTCTATTTTTTCTCTACCCGTTTCCATTCGCCAGCGATTGGTGTCCCGTAAAGAGTAAGCACAACCACAATATTCCTGCATGTAAAAACGTTCTTTTTTAGATATTTCTAACATACGGATAGCACCCCCTTTTTTTCTCCAATTGAACGTCCAATAATCCATTCCTTCATGACGAGAGGCAGCACGTAACCCACAATCATTGATTTGATCCATATTTTTCCATCTCGAAATTCCTAACGAACTAGAAATAACATCAAATCCATGTGCGGCAGCATATTCAGCTGTTTTTTCAAACCGCATATCAAAACACATCGTACAACGAATCCCTTTTTCGGGCTCATGTTCCATTCCTTTTGCTAACTCAAACCAATGATCAACATCATAGTCTGCATCAATAAAAGGGATATTGTGTTTTTCAGCAAAACGTATATTCTCCTCTTTACGTAAATCGTATTCTTTACGTGGATGAATATTAGGATTATAGAAATAGATGGTGAATTCGATATTCGAACTGATTAACGCTTCCATTACTTCTCCAGCACATGGTGCACAGCAAGAATGTAAAAGCAATTTCTTGCCTTCATTGGGTAATGTTAATTTTTCTCTGATGAACTCCTGCTCTTCCATTGCTATTAAACTAATAAAAGTTTGGCAATTTTACTCAAAAAGTACTGAATTTACAAATATTTGGATAATAGAATTCTTGATACAGAAGCGAATCTCTATTTTTTTATCTGTATATTGGATCATATTTGTAGATTTGTACATATATCAAATTAAAAATGAAATCACTAACAACATATATCACGCTTTTAATTTTTGTGCTTGTAACATGTTTAACTTCTTGTGTTAGAGAAGATGATGATCCAGAGCTGGCAAGGATTTCGATTTCAAGACTATACGTGTCTTTTTCAGAATTTCAATTGAATGAGGCACTGACTCCCTATAATAATATTGATATTATTGATCGTGCAGATTCTGCAACTTCTTTTGTACCCTCGTTATCCTATAATTCAGGGATAAAAGGTGGTTCAGGAATTCTTTTTAATCCGATTGCCAAATATGTTTTTCAAAGCAGTGCCAATGGTAGTGGTTCAATTCGAGATACCACAATTCAGGTGATGTCAATTAATGCCTTGACAGGTGCTCCAGCTAGCAAAGGTATGATTTCAAATGGACTTTTAAAAAATGTAAAAGGGTTAGCTTATCATTATAATAATGGTGCTGATAATCTTTATGTATCCAATATTGGAGAAGGAACCAATCCATCTTTTATCTATTTGTTTCAAAGTCCAGGAAATTTTAGAGGAAAAGCAATTCCTAAACAACGTATTGCTTTAGGTACACTTAAACCTTGGACGATGGCATTCAAAGGCCCTGAGGCAAATGCAGATTTATTGATGTCAGTAACAGAAGGAAAAAAAGGAATAGCAATTTTTGGAAATATTCTAAATAAAAATCCAGCAGTGGATTCGGTATTGAATGAACAATCTTTTCCTCCAAGAGCAGTATTGACAATTGCAGATCAAGGCGAAATAAGAGGCTTTAGTTACTCGGCGCGCCAAGATTTACTAGCAGTAGCTACCTATGTGACAACGAATGGAACTTCAGTCGGTAAAATTTTATTATATGAAGGAGCTTCGGCGTTATTATCCAGTTCAGCTGATCAAGCGATTTCACCAACCCGTATCATTTCAGGTGATTTAACAGGTTTAAAAAGACCACTTGATGTTGCAATTGATAATCGAGATGGGGCTAAATATTTGTATGTTGCTGATGCTGACACAAAGATTGTTTCCCGTTTTCTAATAACAGATAATGGCAATGTTGAACCAAATATTAAAAAACAATATGCGTTAACACCTGTTGCATTATCATTGGATGCAAGAGGTCCAAACGAACAATAAATTATTCCTCCAAGAGTTTGAAGAGTGTTTCTATTTCTTGTTTCTTGCTTGAACTTTCATTTTGTTCGTAAGCAGTGATTAGATTTCGTAACACTCTTTTTAGTATGGTGACATTATCGCAAGGTAGCATAAACTCCTTTGATAAGGGAAGGTTGAGTTGCTTTAGAAAAGAAATAACATCTGATTTTTGCATAACTTGACCCTTATTGAAAGCATTGATGTAAAACAATACCTCATTTTCTTGCTGATCATCATCCACATACGAAAGCATAAAATGTTTCGGAAGGTTAATGCCAAAAATAGGAATATCTAACTTTTGAGCGATAATCGTATAGATGCAAGAAAGTGTTAATGGATTCCCTTTTTTAGACTCTAGAACTCGCCCGATAAAGGAATTTTGAGGATTATGATAATCATTTGTATTCCCTGATAGACCAAACTTATTAAACAAGACGTAATTCATTAACGACACCTTCTCCAAAGGAGTCATTTCATAACGAAGTTCCAACCATATTTCACGTTTTAGATCCTCCATCGTAATGCGAATAAGATTGTTATCATAAGACGGATACTGGTAACTATTAATCACAAGTAAACCTTCTAGCAAATTATAAGAGTTACTCATTTTCCAAACTAATAATTCATTTTTAGTCTGTTCAAATTGTATGTTATGAATAATTTTTTCTAACCGTTCCTGTATATTGGGATCAAAAGAAGATTCCCAATATTCTTCCAACGAGGGAATAATGTCAGGACCTAAGCTCAATAATTTATTTTCGATTTCTTCAAAAATTATTTGGTCAGGGTCATCCAATAACGTTATTAAAGCCTGTAATTCTTTTTCATCCATATACAAATTTAATAAAAATCCCTGCTTAATGCCAAATTTGACATCTGCAGGGAGTTATTTCGGTTATATTGGTTTGTGAAATTACTTCAATTGACCATCAAGCATGTGAATAGTTCTTTTTCCATAAGTGGCATTTTTTTCAGAGTGTGTTACCTGAATGATCGTGACACCATCTGCATTGAGCTGTTGGAATAATTCCATGATTTCTTCACCCTGTTTAGAATTTAGATTTCCAGTTGGTTCATCTGCCAATAGGAGGGATGGAGAACCAGCCAAAGCTCTAGCAATTCCAACAATCTGTTGTTGACCACCTGATAATTGAGCAGGAAAAAGATCTTTTTTACCAACAATATTAAAACGATCCAATAGATCACTGACGATCGATTTACGTTCAGAAGAAGATTTGTTTTTATAGATTAGCGGTGTTTCGATGTTTTCATATACCGTCATCTCGTCGAGCAAATGGTAGGATTGAAACACATACCCCATATGCGATTGGAAAAGTTGCGTTCTTTTCTTTTGCTTTAAATCCAATACATTTTCTCCCATAAATAGATACTCTCCCTCGTCAGGTTCATCCAACATACCAATGATATTTAAAAGCGTTGATTTTCCAGATCCAGAAGGTCCCATAATGGAAATGAAGTCACCTTCATCAATAGTTAAACTAACATCCTTCAATACGAATGAACGTGCAGCTCCGACATTATACCATTTAAATAAATGTTTTAATTGTATCATATGATGTATTTTTTATCTCTTTTTATTTAATAATTTTTATGTATTACGAATCCATCATTTGTAATCAGTTTTTCTACCGCTCTTGCGAAGTATACTATTGAATGATGAAGTTACTTTAACCTTATGATTAATCAAATCACAATTTTATATGCTCTTGCGCTCTATGATCATTCATCCCTTAAATTATCTATTGGATTAGCTTTTGCAGCTTGAATAGTTTGAAAACTAATTGAAATCACGATAATGATAAAAACAATCAAAAAGGCAAATAAGAAATGTGCCCATTGTATTTCGACACGATATGCAAAATGTTCTAACCACCTGTTCAAGAGTAAGTAGGCTAGGGGAGTCGAAACCAAGCTTGCTACTATAAATAATTTGAAAAAAGGTTTGTTCAGTTGGAAGAATATGGTTTGCACAGAGGCCCCCAAAACTTTACGGACACTCATTTCTTTTTTACGGATAACAACTAGATAAGCCGACATACTAAATAATCCAAGAGCAGCAATAATAACAGATAAAATGGTAAAGCTATTGAAGACTTTCTGTAATTCTTGCTGTTTCTGATGCAATAACGCGTATTGCTGATCCATAAAAGAATAGTCCAAAGGAAGTGATTGTGCGAAAGAATTTTTTTGCCATTCCTTTTGAACGGTCTCGATAACTTGATCTACTTTTCCTTTTGCAATTTTCACCATTAATGTTGTTTGAGGACGTATAGGTCCACATTCATTTTTGTAGGAATAGATAGTTGGAGACACTGCATTTTCAAAACCATAGGCCTTACTATCTTTTATTACGGCTATAATTTCAAAACTTACGCCGCACCCTGCGAGTTTTGTACCAATAGGTTGACTTAGGTTTAAGGTTTTTGCTGTTGACTCGTTGATGACCGCATAATGTGACAGAGAGTCTTTGAGTAATTGATCAATCGAGATCCGATTGTCTCCTTGTAAAGTCGGAATATCTAAGGTTTTAAAATATCCTTTGTCAATACCAATATGTTCCAAATTAAATTGCTTCTGACTGTAAGTAAATTGTTTTTGTGACGGGATTTCTCCCTCTCCAGGGATATTGGTAGCCGAGGCAACAGAAAGAATATTTGGCTCATTTTCTAAGCGCTGTTTGAGATTTTGATAGGAACCCTTTAAAGTTCCATCATAATACATTCCTATTCCTTTAAAGCTAATGACCTGACTAGGTTCAAATCCCTTATCTGTAGTCTGCATATAACGAATTTGTCCATGTATAACGAACATTCCACTGATAAATAAAAGTGCTATACTGATCTGAAAAACTAAGAGACCATTTCCAAAGGAATTTTTTTTACGTGTAGGCGTTAAGCCCCCTTTTAGTAAATTGATCGATTTAAATCCTGAAAGAATAATGGCAGGATAAATACCCGATAAGATTGTTGTCGCGATAACTCCAATAAAAAGCTGTAATACAGTTGCTGTGCTCAGGATGTACTGTTTGAGGTCATCGTTGAACCATTTCTGTAATATATTCCCTGTAATGGATAATGTCATTAAGCTCAATAATGCAGCAATCAAAGTCAAGACAAAAACTTCTAAAAGGAGCTGGCGTATAATGGACCAACGTGAACTACCCAGTATTCTTTTTAATGCTAATTCTTTAATCCGTTGGTCAGCTTGAGCCATCATCATATTGGCGAAATTAGCAGATGCCAATACAAGAATTAAGATAGATATGATACCTACTATCCATATCATTAAATAAGGTGTGTTGCTTCCCGATTTTGGTCTTAAATGCAGATTAGCTAAAGGATCCAAATAAATTTTTCCCTTAGCCAAGCTCGAGGATTGAATTTGACCTTGAGAAGCAATTTTATCACGATACAACGTATTTATCTTTTGAGACAATTGATCGATGTCTGTGCCAACTTTAACTTGAATATAAGTTTGATATAAAAAAGGACTTCCAGTAGCAAATAAGTCTTGTGGTTCTTTGATAAAAAGTAAATCATAGTCAATTAAGGAAAGATTTCGAGGTTTACTGATACCATATATATTTTCTTGTTGTCCTAGCTGAAGGCTCATAGCAGGAACCGATTTTGGGCTATCAAAATTTAAATCTGATTTTTTAAATAATTTTTCAGCTAGATGACCTTTTACTAATGTGGCTTCATTTTGCTCCTTATTTTTATAAAGAGCACCCGTTTTGCTTTCCACTTGGAAGATGTGAGCTGCAGAAGAGTCGATCATTGCCGCATTTTTGACGTAGACTGTCTGTTCGCCAAACAAAGGATAAGCACCAAAATTATAGTTGACTTTTCTTCCTGCAGTCTCTATTTCCGGTAAACTTTCCTTCAGTAATGGAGCTAAGGTTGCTGGAGTTTCATTTGTAAATACGCCTTCATTTTGAAAACCTATTTGATAGATACGATCAAAATTAGCATTCCATTTATCATAACTTGTTTCACGATTAATATATTGATAGGATAGAATAAAACCTGAAAAACCTAACATCAGACCCAATATATTCAACAATGAAAAAATCTTATTTTTCCATAGACTTCGCCAAGCAATTTTGATATCTGTTTGAAACATAAGCTGTCCAGTTCTACGCTGTTTATAAATTTATATGAGATATATTTTATCCTTCTATTTGAGTATACAATCGCTTTGCCATGTTGTTATTTTGTTGTTATTCAGTTGTTTGATTTCCTTTTCGGATTTTAAACTGTTCGTTATTGAACAGTTTTCGTTCACAACCGTACAACTGGAAATCACTCATTTCGTAGACTATCTACTGGATTCGATCGTATGGCTTTTAATGTTTGGAAACTGATTGTTCCTAAAGCAATCAGAATAGCAAAACATCCAGCGACAGCAAAATACAGCCAGCCGATATCAATTCGATAATTAAAATCTGCTAGCCATTGATTCATTGCCCACCAAGCGATTGGTGTGGCAATGACAATGGCGGCAAACACCAGTTTCATGAAATCACCTGATAATAATTTTAACAAGCGTATATTACTTGCGCCAAGAACCTTTCTGACGCCAATTTCTTTGGTACGTTGTTCTGTGATATAAGTAGCCAAGCCAAATAATCCGAGAGAAGCGATACAAATAGCGACCACAGCAAAACAGATGAAAATATTTTTTGTTCGTTCCACATCTCGATATAAGGCTTCAAATCCTTCATCCAGAAAGCTGTAGTTGATTTTTTGATTTGGGGCAAACTGATTCCAGACTTTTGTAATCGCTGCCAATGTTTGATCCATCTTTTGCGGTTTTACCTTAATAACCATCAAAGAAGGACTATTTTGTAATGTCAAGCCAAGAGGGGCTATTCCTTCACCTTTTAAAGATTCGAAAATAAAATCATCTACTACACCTAAGATTGTCCAAGTCTGACCATTGGTGATTTTTGTACCAATAGGATTCGTAATGCCTAATTCTTTCAGCATCTGTTTGTTTACAATGATGCCCGAACTATCCGATGCCAGTTGAGGATTGAAATTACGTCCGTCCACCAATTGAAGTTCGAAGATTGAAATGTAATCTTGATCAACGTTCCACAATTGCCCTTGTATTGCGAGATCCATTTCTCTTCTTCCATCTAACCAAAAAGGGTTGCCATTTCTTTTGGCACCATCGATTGGTACCGGAAGATAATCGCCGATGGAAACGTTACTGACTGAAGGAATATTTTTAAGTTCATTTTTGAAGAGCGTCAGCTGATTGGGAATTGCGCTCAATCCCCGCAGTACGATTATTTGATCTTTGCTGAATCCCAAATCTTTATTTAAGATATATTGAATTTGTTGGTTACTGATCAATGCACCAATAATCAGGGTAATGGAAGTTGCAAATTGAAAAATAACCAAACCATTACGTAGAAAAGAACTACGTGGATTGCCAGCCGATTTATTCTTTAGAGCAGATATGGGTTTGAAACTCGATAGATAAAGTGCTGGATACAGACCTGCTATAATACCGATGATAAAGGTGGCAAAAATTAAGAAGGGAATAAAATACCACGTCAACCAAGGTATTTCAACGGATTGATTGATGATGTTATTAAACAAAGGGAGTAATAATGAAGCTAAGAATAAACCAATAAATAAGGACAGAAAACTATAACTTAGTGCTTCGCACATAAACTGGCTAATTAAGCTTTTTCGGTTAGATCCAATGGTTTTGCGAATACCAATTTCCTTAGCCCTTGTTGTTGCATTGGCTGTAGATAAATTAATAAAATTAATACAGGCAATCAGTAGGATAAAAAGTGCTATCGCTGCAAATGTCCATACCATACGGATATCTCCACGATTCAAGGTTGAAATTTTATCGTCTTCGATGTCAGATGAATGCAGATGAATGTCTAGTGCATTTTGAAGCGTGATCTTAATTTGATGAACAATGGGATTAACTTTTCGTCCTGCTTTAATGAGTTCTCGAATATAATGTCCCGTGATATAATTTTTGATAATTTCCTGTTCTGCAAGCTTTACATTTGCTCCTGCTTTCAATTTAACATAGATTGTGTAATTATTGCTGGTCCATTTAATTTGTTCGCCTGGATAAAATGGTTCTCCTGCTAGTGACATAAAGAAATCATAACCATATAAAGTAGAATTGCTGGAGATATCCTCAATGACTCCCGTAATAGTATAAGCTTTTGATTTATTGTTATTCAAATAAATCTGTTGTCCAATTGGATTTCCTTTAAAGTATTTAGTCGCTTTACTTTTTGTTAAAACTAAGGTGTTCGGTTTGTCCAACGCATGTTCCAATTGACCATATAACATGGGTGAAGGAAACATGTCCAATATAGATTGGTCGATATATACAAACCCTTCATCATAATGATTGTCTGGTGTCTGGTTAATGGAAAATTGATTACTTCCAGCGCCGAATAAAGGATTGGGAAGCATACGACCTGAAGTTTCGATTGCTGGAATTTCTTCTTTTAATGTTGACGCTCCAGGAGCAGAAAGAGATACCCAACGATTTATTTTATTACCTTCCGGTGCTTGAACAATTAAGCGATAAACCCTATCCATTGATGGATAGAACTTATTATAGCTTGTTTGATGTTTGATATACAACACAATTAAAATACAGATGGATATGCTAAATGCAAACCCACCGATTTTGATACTGGAATATAATTTATTCTTTGTAATATTCCGCCAAGCGATTTTAAGATTATTTCTGATCATATCAATTGCTTTAGTTTGAAGGCCTCTCCTTAATCGCTGAAACAACGAGTCATACCTCATAAGGCAATTGCATTGCCAAATTTTTATTTTATTAATTATCAGGACATTACAGTCTATTTTGATAAAATATTTTTGTACGATATCGAACGTAAACTGTTCGATATCGTACAAACCCTTTATAAGAAGATTATGCTATTATTCATTTGGTTAGGATAAGTATATAACTTTGTGTTGGGGCGGCTCAACCAAGATTGATTCTTCATTAAAAATAGCATTAATTTCCTCATCCGATTTATTGATAAGCTCAAAATCATCCTGTTTTACTTTCACAAACAGTTTCACTCTCCTTGAACTGAATGTGAAAAGCATAGCTATCCCAGGTTTTGTGGAATAGATTATAAGTTACCACAGGATTGAGATATTGATAATCTGCACCTATGGTAACTTATAATCTATACGTTAAAAACCTAATCGATGTTCATGCAAAAGTCCGCATTATTCATCTCTTAACTTTTCAATCGGATTGAATCGGGTCGCACGATAGATAATTCCTATAATCAAGGTGCCAAGTAATAAAGCCAAAAAGCTTAACGGCAGTAAATAGGTTAGTATCTCTATATGAATGCGGCTTATATAATTTTGTAACCAAATATTCATCAGTAAGTAACTTGTCGGTATAGTCACAATTAAGGCTAGAACAAAAATTAAATAAAACTCTTTTGAAAACAATAAGATTAAATTTAATAAGGAGGCACCAAGAACTTTACGGATGCCAACTTCTTTGTTCCTCAAATTTATCGACAGTGTAATTAAGCCGATTATACCCAATGATACAATCAATAAAGATGCGATTGTTGCGACTTGCGATGCACGTTGTAACTGAAGTTCCGTCTCATACAGTTTTCGAATACGTTCATCCATAAATTGATATTGAAAAGGTGCATCAGGAAGCAGTTCTTTCCATTTTTTTTCCAACGCTTGTATAGAAGTAGCTACAGAACCTGCTTTCAGTCGAATACTTAGATATCGAAATTGATTACTTTTGGACACATCCATCCAAACAATTGGTGGAGACTCAGTATGCATGGAATTTGCTACAAAATCTGCTGTTATACCAGCAATGGTAACTAAACTATCTACTCCTTTTAAAGTAATGATTTGTCCAATGGCTTCATCGGGATGTTGAAATCCTAAGGAAAGCATCGCTTTTTTATTTAATACAACGTAAAAGTTATTGACCTGATCAACGGCATTTTGATAAAAAAAATGACCAGCTAGTAATGGAATTTGATACGTTTTGGCAAAATAGGCGTCCGATGTAATGGTTTGCGCAGTTACCTCTTTGTTGGCCTTACTATTGATGATAGACACATTATAGTTTCCCAGTAGACCAGGAGTCTCATAAGAAAGGCTTAAGGATTCAATCTCAGGAAGCTGTTGAAGCTCATTTCTAAAAGTCTTCATCTTCTTAAGACCCTGTTCACTCCAATCCCGTGGCACCTGTATGGTCAGCAGGGATTCTTTATTGTAGCCTAGATTTCCATCGATAAATAAATTGATTTGTTTAGATATAATGATGGTTGCCATTAAGATAATGATGGCAACGGCAAATTGCAAGAATAACAAGACCCTACGAACAACTTGTTTGCTGCTATTTTGTGTAAATTTATTTTTTACAGACTCCAAAACACCATTACTAGACAACTTAACTGCTGGATAAATTCCTGCGAGAAGACCAACTGCACACGCGAATAGAAATAACAGAATAAAAAAAACAAATGGGAGCGTTGTTAATGCTGGTAATTTACGCATGAAGATTTCTTCAAACAAAGGACGTAGTGATACATATAGAGGAAGACTGACGACAACAGCAATAATCATGGTAATGATATACTCGGCGAGTAATTGTGAGATGAGCTGCGAATGAGAAGAACCCATCACTTTTCGGATACCAATTTCTTTTAAACGTGTGATATTTTGACTGATGGAAATATTGATGAAATTGATGATAGCCATGAACAAAACAAACCCCCCAATCCATAATAACGTGGAAATCATTTTACGTATGGCTCCATTGTTATCATCTAAAAAATAGGTTTTTAAAGGTTTTAAATCTGGAGCATAGTTTGCTGAAAATTCTTGATCCGTATTACGCTTTACTAGATCTTGGATGGGACCTTGCAATTGATCTGCTGTAACACCTTTTTGCAGTTCAATAAAGGAAGCAATATAAGGATTGTTCCAGTTGTCAATAGAGCGTCCAAAATACGATTCGCTTGCTATAGGCAAGAATACATCACAGTGCATAGCCTCGTTTAAATGCATTACGGAGTTCTGAGTATTGGACTTGATTACGCCCGTGATGGTGAAAGGATGTTTTTCACCTGTGAAATTTTTTATTTCTAAAGTTTGTCCCAAAACATCCACTTTTCCAAAATATTTTTTAGCAGCGTTTTCTGTTAATACAACGGTAAAAGGTGTTGTTAATGCTGTAGATGCATCTCCTTCAAGTAAAGAAAAACCAAACATGTTTAGAAATGTCGGATCACCAAGACCCACACCTTCTTCAAATGTTTTTTGACCATTGGACAGGATACAAGTCAATCCATCGGTGCGATAATAGTTGGCAACTAAATTTGGATATTCTTCTTTTAAAGCCTTAGGTAGGGCACCCAAACTAGTTAAAGCTAAACCAAAGCCCTCTTTTTTATAGCTACTCTGTAATAAATATTGTTGATCTTTATTCCTTAATTGGCTATTCACCTGATACACATCCCATATATAAGCGGCAACTAACATGACGAAAGTAACACTACAAACTAACCCTAATAGATTGATTATACTTTGATATTTTCGTTTTGCAATATTCCGCCAAGCGGTTTTGATATAATTTTTGATCATTGTCAAACTGTATTTTTTTTACTTTATATTCAGTACCCTATTACTCATCCCTTAATGTTTTGACAGGATTAGTATTTGCAGCCTTTATAGCCTGCATACTAACAGTAGTAATAGCAACAGCTAAAGCTGAAACTCCTGCTAAAATAAATATCCACCATTGTATTTCTATGCGATAAGAAAAATCTTGTAGCCATTTGTTCATCGCCCACCAGGCAATAGGAGAGGCAATAAGGATAGATAAAACCACTAACTTGACAAAGTCTTTGGACAACATTGTTGTGATACCAGTAACGGACGCTCCTAACACTTTTCGGATGCCAATTTCCTTTATCCTTAATTCAGCGATATAAGAAGTGAGTCCAAATAAACCAAGACATGAAATGAAAATGGCCAAAACAGAAAAAATTAAGGCTAATTGTCCTGTCTGCTCTTGCTCCTTGAATTTTTTTGCAAATTGCTGATCAACAAAACTGTAGTTAAAAGGATAGGCAGGGTTGAATTTTTTAAAAATAACCTCTATTTTTTGTAGTACCTGATCTGTTGGCATACTTGTATTTGTATGGATAGCGATATTGTAAAGCCATTCTTTTGATGGAAGAACGAGCATTGGACTAATTGGACTGTAAGGTGATCCACTGATAAAATCTTTAAATACACCAACAATGGTATAGGTATTATCTCCCCGTTTAAAGAATTTTCCAACAGGATTTTGCAGTTTCATTTCTTTAATAGCGGCTTCATTTAATAAGACAGCCGCACTATCTGCCGCTAATCGTGCGTAGTCCAAATCTCTTCCATCAACCAATGTCAATCCAAGTGTCTTGATGAAATCACTTTCTGTTCGAACTAAATTAAAACTCAAATTTTTGATTTGTTTAGGTGTTGCACCATCCCAAGAGAAATTACCACTTGAATTGGATGCATCTCGTGTTATTGACCAACCCGTTCTTGTAACACTGGTTGCTATACCAGTGTTGACCAATTCCGATTTAATCACTTCATAATTTTTTTCAATATCACCCTCCACTGGAATTTCAATTAACCGGGAAGTCGCATAGCCAATGTCCCGTAGCCCTGCATAATCGATTTGCTTACGCACGATTAGCGTGGCGATGATGAGTACAATTGCAATTCCAAATTGCAATACCACTAGAACTTCACGAAAATTTAACGTAAATCTCTTTCTTGTTCCAATCGTTTTTAATGCTTTTATAGGTTGAAAAGAAGACAGAACAAAGGCAGGGTAAAGTCCTGCTAGCAACCCAGTCATGAGTATAAAGCCCAGCATTCCTAACCAAATTAGCGGATTTGTCAATTCCAAGGAAAGGGGTTTATCCAATAATTGATTAAATAAGGGTAATACAATAAATGTTAAGCCGAGCGCTAAGAT
The DNA here is from genome assembly GCF_021442025.1 of Sphingobacterium sp. SRCM116780. Taxonomy (NCBI): domain Bacteria; kingdom Pseudomonadati; phylum Bacteroidota; class Sphingobacteriia; order Sphingobacteriales; family Sphingobacteriaceae; genus Sphingobacterium; species Sphingobacterium sp. SRCM116780. Next base: position 2,941,505 of record NZ_CP090446.1, on the reverse strand, counting down.
TCCAGAAATGAAGGTCAATAAAACCGATTCTGTTAAAAACTGACCAATTAAGCTACTTCTGTTTGCACCCACTACTTTTCGCACAGCAACTTCCTTTGCTCTCTTTTGGCTTCGCGCTGTGCTCAAGTTGATGAAATTAATACAAGCAATTAATAAGATTAACAGACCGATACCAGCCACCAATCTTACCTGTTCTATTTTACCTCCAACGGCAACACCTTGTTCGAATTGAGAATAGAGATGCATCTTCGCTATCGGATATAGAAATACCGAGCTTTTCAACTCATCATTGGTTTGTTTACGGACTAGGTTTGCTATTTTCTTATTAAATGCATTAACATCGGTTCCTGCCTTTAGTTGTACATACGTGTAAAATGTATTTGTATTCCAATTAGATCCATACATATCTGCCTTTAACGGAATCAGATAACTAAAATCAAAATCCGTATAACTAGGCAAATCTTGCATCACTCCAGTGACCTTAAAAGATTCCTTATTGTCCAAAGTGATGGTTTTGTCCATAGGATCTTCATTTCCAAAGAGGCTTTTTGCTAAGCTCACTGTGAGAACAATACTTTTTGGATCGTTTAATATATGTTGTGCAGTTCCTTTTATTAATGGAAAATTAAACATTTGCAAAAACGAAGCATCCACTTCATTCCCTTTGGATTTCAGTTTTTTATCCGCATAAGTGAATAGACGATCCGTTAACCAATACATACGAGCAGTGTATTCAACCTCTGGAAATTCATCTTTCAAAGCTGGTGCAGTGGGAGCAGAAGTGATATCATATACACCAATCTCTCCTTCATCTTCGTATTTATTCCAAACTTTGTACAGATTTTCTTTATTGCTATAAAAGTTGTCAAATTGCAATTGATTTTGAACCCAAATAGCAATGACTAACACAGCTGTCATTCCAATAGCTAACCCCATGATGTTAATAACAGAATAACCTTTGCTCTTCCAAAGGTTACGCCATGCCATTTTAATATAGTTTTTGATCATCTTTATCTTATTTAGCCTATTACTTTATCTCATTTTAGTTTACTCGTTTCTAATCTCAAGCATGTTCAGGTGAGAAGCATCATCATTTTATAGAACCAATCCTTACGCCATATTTTTAATACATTGAAAATGAGATTTTAATGTATTTTGATATGTTTTTTCAAGTGTTCATATTCGAACAGTATTCGTTCAAAAGCGCACATATCTAACTTCTTTATCGATGCAGTCTTGTTTGGAAAAACTCATGCACTTTGCTTTGTGATTACCAGACTGCTTTTATAATGATAAAAATATTTGATGGATGTATCATGAAGGATCAATATGGAGTTTTCAACTCCCAAAAATTTTCGATTTACTCATTCTTCAACGTATCCACTGGGTTTGTTAATGCCGCTTTGATTGCTTGGTAACTCACGGTGAGTAGGGTAATAGTAAGAGCAACAACTCCTGTGAATAGGAAAACAGACCAAGTAATAGAAATACGATAAACATAGTTTTCCAGCCATTTATTCATCAATAAATAAGCGAGCGGTGCTGCGATGGCAAATCCAAGTAAAGTAAGCCAGATATATTCAGTCGTCATCAATTTCCATAGATTAAATTCCGAAGCACCTAATACTTTTCGGATACCGATTTCTTTTTCCCGTTGTTCAGTCAAGAAAGAAACTAAAGCATATAATCCCAAACAAGATATCATGATGGCAAGTCCCGTAAAAAGGCTGATCAAACTTTTGATCATTTCCATTTGCGCAAACTGTTTAGCGTAAGCTTGATCCGTAAAGGTATAATTGAACGTAATATTAGGATCTATTTTGGTGAATTGTTCAGCAATAGCTTTCATTGTCGGATTGACTTCAGCATGATCTTTTAATCGTAAGGTAATCTTGCTTGTCGGTAATAGATTTAGAAAATAAGCCGTAGGTGTAATCGATTTAAATGGAGATTCCGACATCGTATTCTGTATGACGGCAAGGATGTGGTAATTTACCCCTCTAAAACTCAATTGCTTGCTATCCAACGCCGATACCCCCATATATTCTGCAGCAGCTTCATTTAAAATAACGGCAGCAGAATCTGTTTTAAAATCTTTTGAAAAATTTCGGCCCTTAATAAATTTCCATTGCACAGTATTGGCAAAATTTTCATCTATGGTAAACATACCCATAATAGATCCTTCTTTGACGTCATTACCCTGCCAGGTAAATCCGCCTCCTGTTAAGGAGAGATTATTTATAAAACTGGATGATAAGGTTGCATCTTGGATTAAACCCTTCGCAAATAACTCTTGTTTAAGCACATCAAAATTTTTAATAATTTCATTGCTTGTGCTGGTTACGTTGACTAGATTTTTATTGCTATAACCAATAGGTCTATCCTTTACATAATACAATTGTTTTATGACCAAATAAGTAGCGATCATCATAAAGATGGAGATGGTAAATTGGATTACGACCATCGTTTTTCGTGCGTTAAATTTGGATTTTCCCTGAATTGCTTTTCCCTTTAGTGCCAAAATTGGATTAAAGGAAGATAAGAATAGAGAGGGATATAACCCAGTTAAAAGTCCTAATCCGAGGATGCATAAGAAGGAATAGGCATAAAAATTAAAGGAATAAACAGGAATGTGTAATGCTGTGCCTGTGATATTGTTTATCCAAGGAAGAAGTAAGGCTGTCAAAATCAACCCGATGATAAAAGCAAAAAAAACAGATAGTATAGATTCAAATAAAAAACCCTGAACCAATTGCAACTGATGTACACCAATTGATTTTAGAATACCAATTTCTCGACCTCTTTTGATGCTTCGTGCCGTACTTAGGTTGATAAAATTAATGCAAGCCAATAAGATAATCAGTACGCTAATCAAGGTAAACATCCATACATATTGGATCTGACCACCATTGTTTTTCCCATTTTTAAAGGAATCGTATAAGTGCCATTTCGACATCGGATGCAAAAGTATCTCTGGATCGATATCTGTTAATTTTGGTTTAAGTATGGCCGTCAATTTAGTTGCTAATGAAGAAGAATAATCAGGATTCTTCATTGATCCATAAATACTAAAAAAACAATTTCCCCAGCTTTGGTCTACGTTTGGATTTTTTTGAAGATAATCTGTAAAAGGCAATACATAATCCAGTTGAAAGAAGGTGCTATTCTCTGGAATATCTGTATACACTCCCTTTACTTCATATTGTTCATTACCGTTTAGTTGAACCATTTTTCCAACAGCATCTGTCTCTCCAAAAAGGCGATTAGCCAAAGACGCAGAGATAATTAAGGTAGCTGGTGCAGTAGGGGTTGATACATCACCCTGAAGAGCTTTAAATGAAAAAAGTTCTGCAAATGTTCCTAAGGCATAGTGACCGTTAGCATGCAATCGCTTTTCTCCGACTTTAAAATTAGCCTGTTCCAGTTTACTCACCAAGGTCACCTGTTGCATTTCATTTTTAAAATCTGCTTGCAGGGCTTTCGCTAATGGAATAGGGGCAGAAGGATCTGTTGATTGCTCTCCATTGAATGTTCCAGTTACCATTACCTGGTAGATGTTATGGTAGTTGTTGAAATTTTTGTCAAAAGAAAACTGCTTCAAAATCCATAAGGAACTGACGATAGCTACCGTAAAACCAAGTGCTAAACCAAGTATATTGATGATCGAATTAACGGAATTACGTTTGATATTACGCAAAGAAGTTTTTAGAAATAGCTTTATCATTGTTCTTCTGATTTAGACCTTGGGCGATAAGCTTAAGGCTCTCTTATATTGGTATGTTTTATTTAGCTGATAGGTCTCGTACTTCCATATACAATCTTTATTGAAAATAAATACTTCTTCCATGCTATTAATCGCTAAGTTGAGGTATTAAACCCCGTGATCAATATGTTTGAAACTATTCATCTCGTAAACTATCTACTGGGTTAGCCATGGCTGCCATAATGCTTTTCGTTGATAAGACGAAGCAGGCAAAAGCAATCAATCCAACAGCTGATAAAGCGAAAATTGATAAATTGATATCTGTTTTATAGGCAAAATCTTCCAGCCACTTATGCATAGCATAATAGGCTATCGGAAAGGCAATTAAACAGGCTATTCCGACTAAAACAACTAGATTTTTCAATAAAAGAAATACGATCTGCATAATAGTAGCGCCTAATACCTTACGAATACCAATCTCTTTCGTTCTTTGATTTGCTGTAAATATGGCCAAGCCAAATAAACCTAGACTAGCAATTAGAATGGATAAACCAACTGCCCAAGTAAGTAATGTCGAAAGTTCCCTCTCCCTGTCATAAAATTTTTTGATGACCTCATCCAAAAACTGGAGATCTATGTCATCATCTGGAAAAATTGTTTTATAAGTTGTTGTGATTTTATTGATTGTATTTTTCCAATTTTCAGGATGTGCTTTGTCTAATGCAATATGTAAAACATAACCATCTTTATTTCCAAAATAAAGGAGAGGTTTTATTGCTTGATGTGCAGAAGCGATATCAAAGTCTTTCATTACACCAACTATTGTTTTGTTGCCCTTATCAAATGTTTTTCCAATAGCATCCTCTGGATGCTTAATATTTAATAACGCTAAACCTTTTTCATTGATCAATACTTCAGAAGTAGAATCTAAAAGCCTGATATTTCTTCCTGCAATTAATGGGATATGATAGACAGCAAGATAATTTTCATCCCCTGAACGGCTGTCAAATAGCAATTCTTTTGGATCATTGCTGTTATCCAGATTGATCGAGGTTTGCATATAACCATTCATTGCGGGGGCAATATTACCGAAACTGACCGCTTTTATTTCTGGAAGATTCTTCAACTTATCTTTGAGAAGATTTCCTTTATCCGAATTTTGAAAAGCTCCAGGGATATATAAATTCACAATCGCATCTTTTTGAAAACCCATATCTTTTTGTGAAACGTAATTGATTTGTCTGATAACGATCAATACACAAATTAAAAAAGATTGGGCCAAGACAAACTGGAAAATAGTCAATGCTTTTCTGATCCACGCACTACGAGATAAATTTGAATTTTGTGATTGTTGATTTTTTAATGCCAAAACAGGTGCATAACCCGTGAGTATCCAGGCAGGATAGAAACCTGCCAGTAATGTAATGATGATAAGTTGTGCTAACAAAAAGAATCCAATAGCGATTTTAGGTAAATTACTTATCTGTAAATCGCTTGGAATAAAACCATCAAATACGTGAAGAAATAAGGGTAAAAGAATAGCGGATAGGATCGTGGCGATTAGTGTAATCAAAAATGTCTCTACTAAAAACTGTTTGATCAAGGTAGATTTAGAACTCCCTAATGTTTTGCGAATACCCACTTCTTTAGCTCTTTCTGTAGCTTGTGCGGTCGATAAGTTAATAAAATTTACTGCACCAAGAGCCAATAAGAAAAATGCGAGTAATATTAAATTTCTTAACGTTTCAGGCTTGGTCGCTCCGTAATTAAAAGTTGTATTAAAATGTACATCGCCAAGAGGTTGTAAGATAAATTTATCTGTTATTTTTTCACCATTACTTGCTTTATGTTTTTTAATCAAACTTGCAATATTTGATTCAATAGTTTTTGTAGACGTACCTTGTTTTGTTTTTATCAAGACTTGATGAGCGTCTGATACACTATTCCAAGCATCCCAATTAAACAGATCTTTTAAACTAGTGTTGGCTTCAATGGTTTTTTGTGAGATAAAGCTGTCAAAACTAAAATCAGAATTTCCGATCGGGTTATCGACAACTCCGACAACCTGTAAAGATATACTATCCGCATATAAGATTACTTTTCCAATAACTTCGGCAGGAGAAGTTATTCCATAATAGCGTTCTAATGTTTTTTTTGTTAAAACAATTGTTCCGATTTGATTGAGTTCTTTAGCATTACCAGATAACCATTTAAATGGGAAAATATCGAAGTATTGACTATTAGTCAATACTATCTTTTCTTCCTTTGGAAATATTTGATACTTATTTTTATTCCCAGAACCAATTTTTATTTTTTGCACGTAGCTTTTGAAAATAGGTGCAATGGTCTCTATATTGGGAACTTCCTCTTCTATGGATCGAACAAGAGGAGTGATTACTCCTGCATTTTTATACTCTCCATCATTGACAATGCGATATATTCGCTCTTGATTAGGAACATTTTGATCGAAGCTATAATCATGTTGAATCATTAAGAAAATGACCAAAGTCGCACTGATCCCAATAGAAAGACTGAGAATATTGATTGTTGTAATCAACTTATGCTTTTTTAAAAAGCGAAGAGCAATTTTAATATAATTTTTTATCATAATCTCTATAATTGTTTACTGATTTAAGTTAAATATCTACTCAATACAATAACTACTCATCCCGTAGACTGTCGATTACATTTACTTTCGCAGCTCGGATAGCTTGATAACCAATTGTCATTCCCGCAATCAATAACGCTATACTTGCACCTATTAAAAATATCCAAATGTTCAATTCTGTTCTGAAACTGAAATTGGCCAACCATTCCTTTGAAAAATACCAAGCTAGTGGACCAGCAATCAAAATGGCAACTAATAATAAGCCGACAAACTCTCTTCCCAATAACTGAACGATTTGTGGTATACTAGCGCCCAGCACTTTACGGATGCCGATTTCTTTCACTTTTGTTTGTGCAGAATTAGCAGCTAGCGCTAACAGTCCAAGAGAAGAAACAAAGATGGCGATCGAAGCAAAGATGTTGAAAAGAAGACCCGTGCGTAGATCTGATTTATATAACTTGTCAAATTTGCTATCCAAAAATGTGTATTCGAAAGGTTGCGTTGATGGGTAACTATTATAAATAGTTTTCACTTTCTCTATCGCTTTTTGTGCATTTGAAGCTGTTGTTTTTACATATAAGGTTCCTGAATAGCGATGCGTCCAAAAAACCATCGGACCAATCGGATTTTTTAGATCATTGAAATTGAAATCCTGGACAACACCGACAACTGTTCCAGGGACTTCGTGCAATGACATTTGAGCACCAACATAAGGTTTTTTCAATCCCATCTGTTTAGCCAATGTTTCATTGATGATATAACTTGATGAGTCAGCCGGAACTCCTTTGAGATTACTTCCTTCAATCAATTTCATCCCCATTAATGGAATAAAGTTCTTATCTATAGTAGCTCTTGCGACAATGAGCGAGTAATCTTTTGCACGGTTTGGCCAATCGATATCTCCAGTAGAATTGCCATAACTCATAGGGTCGTAAACACTATTGATCGAGTACGAAACGATGGAAGGATCTTCAGCAAGTTTGGCTGCTACAGTTGATTTATTTTCAACAGCTCCTTCGTTAAGCTGAACGGTAAAGATATAGGAAGTGTCATACCCTAAGTTATACTCACGGATGTACTTCATCTGTTTTTGAATAACCAACGTGCAGATAATCAATATGATTGATGTTACATATTGAAATACCACTAAAGCTTTTCGGAAAATACTATTTTTCGGTTTGGATGATTTGCCTTTCAATGCCGTGATTGGTTTGAAAGCTGACAGTTGAATGGAAGGGTATATACTGGACAACAATACCGTCACTAGCAAGGCTGATCCAATTAAAAGCCAAAGCGCTGGATTACCTAGACTGAATACCATTGATTTTCCTGAAATAGTATTGTAAGCTGAGAAAGACAATCCAATCCATAAGGCAGCAACAAGAGTCGCTAAAATAAATGTTAGAAAGGTTTCCGACATAAATTGAAAGAACAATTGTTGTCGGTTAGCGCCGATAATCTTTCGGATACTGACTTCCTTCGCTCTATCCATTGCTCTGGCGGTAGAAAGATTGACATAATTGATTGCTCCAATAAAAAGCAATAATAAGGCCACTACTCCAAATATTTGCACCATGCGCAATGCGGATTTGTTTCCATCTGGTGCTATTAAATGCTTGTCCTCAAGGGTTCCAAGTTTAAAGGTGGTCTTTGTACTACCTTCCTTTGCTTTAATGAATCTGTTATTTATTTGTGCAATGGCTTGCTCAGGATCCGCCGCGGGTTTTAATTTTAAATACGTATCAAAGTAATAATTTCCTAAATCTTCGTCTATGGTCTTCCATACACCATTACCTCCATTTTCAGTAAAAGATTTGGCTTGATAGGCCATCGGAAAAATAACATCGAATCGGATAGAAGAATTTTGTGGTATATCCAAAAATACGCCTGTTACGAAGAAGGGATTTTTTCCCAAAAGGATAGTTTTGCCAATAGCATCTTGTCCATGGAAAAGTTTTTTGCTTAGTGTTTCGCTAATGGTCACTTCGTCTATATTCGTCAATACATTGGGCTTGCTGGATTGTAGCAGTGGAAAAGAAAAAAAACTAAAAAACGTGCTGTCAGCATAAGCTATTGAAAGCCCTGTATAGGGATCTTTCTGTTCCTTTAGGCTAATGATACCATTATATTCTTGTGCTATCCTGACTGATGATTCTACTGCAGGAATGTCTTTCGCATAAAATCCAACTGGCCCTGGTGTATTATTGGAAATTTGTTCTTTATCACCCCCTTTCCAGATATTATGGACATTATAAATTCGTTTGTAATCTTTGTGAAATCGATCATAACCAATTTCGTCCTGTACCCAAAGTAAGATCAGGATAGCTGTAGCTATACTGATCGAAAGTCCTAGGATATTAATGGCTGTGTAAAACTTGCTTTTTTTCAAATTACGCCATCCAGTTTTGATGTATTTAAAAATCATAAGAGTAATTTCTATGTGATGGTTTGTACTTTTAGGTTGTTTTCTTTTTTTAATTTTAAAGTCCAATCCCTAAGCCACTGTTTTAAACATCTTATATACAGATTATTAAGTGTTTTGGTCTGCTGCTATAAGTGTACGTTTACGAACACTAGACGTTCGTAAACGTACATTTATGTATAAATTATTGATCTCTCAAACTATTTACAGGATTGGCTCTAGCAGCTTTTAAAGCTTGGTAACTTACGGTCACCAAAGCGATGAACAAAGCACTCATCCCCGCAGTAGCGAACATCCACCATTGCATATCAATGTGGTAAGCAAAATTATCCAACCATTTATTCATTGCCCAATAGGCAATAGGTGTCGCGATACAAATAGCAATAAGAACTAGTTTGATGAAATCAATGGATAATAATTGGATAATACCAAAGATGCTTGCTCCTAGTACTTTACGAATTCCAATCTCTTTTGTACGTTGTTGAGCGGTATAGGTAATGAGCCCTAATAGTCCCAAACAGGCTATAAAAAGAGCAAATCCTGAAAATGTGGTGAAAATTCTTCTGAATCGATAATCAGCTTCATATTGACGATCAAAACTCTCATCCAAAAAACTGTAGTTAAATGGAATGTTGGGTGCCAATCTAGACCAAAGCTTTTGTATCTTAGCAATAGTCTCTGATTGATTGGCTTTCTGAAGTTTAATCGTTATATATCTACCACTTGATGGATCTAATCTTAAGGCTAGGGCTTCCACTTTATTATGTAAGGAGAGATAGTTGAAATCTTTTACTACACCAATTATTTGGCCTTCTCTACCCCATTGATTAAATCGTTTGCCAATGATCTCTTGTGGATTGGTATATCCCCAAAGTTTAGCAGCAGCTTCATTGATGATCAGTGAATGTGCGGTGTCGGCAGGGAAGTCTCGAGAATAAGCGCGTCCAGCAATCATCTTCATGCCCATGTTGGGAATAAAATCGATATCCACTTCAAAAAGACCTGGCGCTAAAGGAACCATTTTGCCTTCGCGTGATTCAATATCAGTTCCCGCATTTGGGAAGAATGTTCCAGGAACGCTACGCGAGGATGAAACAGCAATGACATCTTTTTCTTTTGATAAAGAATTTTTGATGGACTCTAAATTTTTATTTACTTGATCATCAAAGTTGTAATCAATGGTCAACATTTGATTTTGTTGAAAACCAAGATCTGTATGTTGTAAATGATGTAATTGTGAAAAGACGATACAAGTTCCTGCAATGAGCACGATGGATAAACCGAATTGGAAGACAACTAATCCTTTTCTTAAAAACTGCCCTCCAGCAACACTTTTAAACGTTCCCTTTAACACTTCGACAGGTTTAAAACTAGCCAAAATAAAAGCAGGATAACTAGCGGCAATAATTCCAGTCAAAGTCACGATCCCCAAGAAAACAGTAAGACTTGTCCAATTAAATAGGCTAGTCCAAGCTAACTGCTTTCCAGCAAAGGCTTCCATAAAAGGAAGAAGTATAACGACAAATAGCAGGGCAAGTAACGCAGAAATAAATACCAATGCTAACGATTCACACATAAATTGAAGTATGAGGTTGCGATGGTTAGCTCCGATAGCTTTTCGAACACCCACCTCTTTCGCTCTTTCCATAGAGCGGGATGTGGCTAAATTCATAAAATTAACGCAGGCTATAAAAAGGATAAATAGACCAATAATTGCGAATATGTATAGATTTTGCACACTACCAGTTACACCAGGTTGTCTACCTGCTGTAGAATGGAGATAGGCATCACGTAGAGGTTCAAGATGGAAATTATACCGACCTTCTTGTGAAGCATTGTGCTGTTTGAGAAATTGAGGAATTTTTTTATTGAAATCAGCAAGGTTAAATTGATCAGACACCAACAAATAAGTGTAAAAATCTACATATCCCCAAGAATCAAAAATATCAGCACGAGTCTGTTCAAAAGTTCGCATGGACAACAGCACATCGAATGTAAAATGAGAATTTGAAGGTACATCTTCAATAACTGCTGTAATTTTGTATAACCCTGGGTCAGCACGTCCAGCGGCAAGGCCACCTTCTAATGTTTTGCCAATAGGGTTTTCATCACCAAAATACTTTTTTGCCGCACTTTTAGTTAAAACAGCTGAGTAAGGTTCATTTAATGCCGTGCTTGAATTGCCAATGATTGTCTTCCAGCTAAACACATCAAATGCGGTAGAATTCATAAAAAAGACACGTTCTTCTTGAAAGACTTTTTCTTTATTCTTAAAAGAAATGGAGACCTGTCCTGAAAATTGCACCACCTTTTCAACTTCTGGGAAATCTGCTTGTAAAGCAGGACCGATGGGTGCTACTCCCCATACATCTTCTCGCTTTGTTTGTCCTTTTTCTTCCCAAGAATGGACAACACGATAAATGCGATCCTTGTTGACGTGATATTGATCATAGGAAAGTTCGTCATGTATATATAATACAATTAATAAACAACAAGCTAAACCTATCGCTAAACCAATAATATTGATGGAAGAATAACCTTTATTTTTCCAAAGGTTTCTCCATGCTATTTTTAGATAATTCTTGATCATTTTTTAATTTTTTTAATACTTAAGTATTGATTTCTTTAGCTGTAGATAAATTAATTTACCCATACTATTCATCTTTTAGACTATTGACAGGATTAGCTATTGCTGCTCGTATGGCCTGCGTACTGACAGTAAGCAAGGCAATTACAATAGCTAGAAGTCCAGCTATTGCAAACATCCACCACTGAATATGCACGCGGTAAGCGAAATCTTGTAACCAAGTATTCATCGCCCACCAAGCTATCGGAGAGGCAATAAGGATAGCAATGAACACCAATTTGATAAATTCGAAAGATAACATGCGTGTAATATCGGATACAGAAGCACCGATTACTTTTCGGATTCCAATTTCTTTTTTACGCTGGAGAGCAGTGAAGATGGCTAATCCCAATAATCCAAGACAGGCTACAAAAATCGTTAGTGTCGAAAAAATAGTCAACAGTTGTCCGATCTTAAGTTCTGACTGATAAGTCTGATTATATCGGTCATCAAGAAAAGAATAATCGAAAGGAAGATCTGATGGGAAGGCATTGTAGCTTTGTTTCACGGTCTCCAGTAATTTTTCCATGTCTGTTGCTTTTGTCTTGATGATCAGATGCCCAGCTTCATGACCTAAGACCATCACCAAGGGAGCAATGGCTTCATGTAAAGGTTTGAAATGAAAATCTTCTACAACTCCAACGACTTGATAAACTTTGTTATCCTTATTTGTTAATGTTCTTCCGACGATATTGTCTTTCCATCCAAGATTTTTGGCAGCCGTTTCATTGATAACAGCCGATAGGCTGTCGTTACCATAAGTAGCTGAAAAATTGCGACCTTCCTTTAGCTTCATCCCCATTGTAGGGATATATTGTTCATCCACATCATAACGGAGCGTTTTCACCCACTGGTTTGGACTTTCTTTCGGATAGACAAAGAAGTTGTTGTTATTAGTGGCTCCAGCTGGAAGATAAGACGAGTGAGAGACATGCAGTATTCGACTATCTTGAGCGAGACGTTCAGCGAATGCTTTTTCATTCGCTCCTAAAGGCCAACTTTGGACAATAATGACATTTTCCTTATCATAACCCAATTTAATATGCCGTATATAATTTAGTTGGCGATTGACCACGACTGTACAAAAAATCAACCCCACTGATATCATAAATTGAAAAACAACTAAACCACTTCTTAATCCGAAACCTTTCTCAGAAAAATTGAATCTGTTTCTTAAAATCGATAAAGGGTTAAAGGAAGATAAATATAAAGCAGGGTAGCTACTGGAGAATAAACCAATCAGTAAACCAAAGCCAATTAGAAATGGAATTGCCTTAAAAGGAGACAGCTGTTGAATCTCCAAAGACTTTCCAGAAAAGTGATTGAATAGGGGAAGAGCAAGCAATACAATACCTACAGCTAATAACAGGGCGATATAGGTGATGAGAACGCCTTCTGTGAAGAATTGAATCAGCAGATTTTGTTTTCCTGCTCCCAAAACTTTTCTTACGCCAACTTCTTTAAATCTTTTGGAACCACTAGCCGTAGATAGGTTCATGAAATTGATCGTCGCAATTAATAACATAAAGAGGCCAATTACACCAAAAATATACAGGTATCTGATGTCACCAGAAGCACTCAGGTCATTCACAAAATCGGAATGTAAATGAATGTCCGTTAAGGGCTGAAGATAAAGTCCAATCCTGTTTCCTGCTTTTTTGTAATCTTCGTAACTCATACCAAAACCAGCCATAAACTGTGGACCGACATGCTTATCAAATAAAGTAGCGAGTTTGGCTTCTACTTGTTTAGCTGTAGCATCCTTATTCAATAACGCATAGGTATAGTATTCGGAGGTCATCCACGATGTGGATCGTGCATCTTCCAAAGCCTCAATAGAAGTAAAGATATCAAAATGGAAGTGAGAGTTTTTAGGTATGTCTTTCATCACACCTGTTATTTTCAAGATAGCCTGATTTCCTTTAATCGGTAGCTCTTTTCCAAGCACGTCAATCGTGTTGAAGTATTTCCGAGCCATAGTTTCGGATATTATAGCCGTGTTAGGCTGCGCGATTGCGGTCAAAGGATCGCCTTTTAATAGCGGAAACGTAAATATTTTGAAGAAGGAAGCATCGACATAAGCCAAATGCTCATCATGGAAAACTTTATCGCCCACTTGGAATAGCGGAGTTCCACCTATTCGTAGACGAGCAGTTTCTTGGACATCTGTTAATTCAGCTTTCATCGTAGACGCTACAGGTGGCATAATATGGGCTTCTTTGATATCACCTCCTTTTACCTGACCTCGAAAAACAACACGTACGATGCGGTTGGCTTGACTGTGAAATCGATCATAGCTTAGTTCATCAACGATGTACAGGCTGATGAGTAAGCAGGTGGCGATGCCTAAGGCTAATCCACATATATTGATCAAAGAAATGGAGATATTCCTTGTTAGGTTTCGTACGGCTACTTTTATATAATTCTTGATCATGTCTGTTGATATCTAAGATGTTGTGCTATATTTTTAACTTTGCTCTCTACTCACCGAATAAACGATCTACGGGTTTAGCCGTCAACTTTTTAATATTTAATTTTACGTTGTACACTTCCGTATGTTATTTTAAAGCAGAGGTCTCCATAATCACTTGCCCATCCAGCATGCGGATCACGCGATCTGAAAATTTAGCATCATGCTCACTGTGTGTTACCATGACGATGGTTGTTCCTGCTTCATTTAGCTCGGTCAGCAATTGCATAACTTCATTGCCATTATTGGAATCTAAATTTCCAGTAGGCTCATCGGCTAAGATCAGTTTCGGATTGTTAACCACCGCACGAGCTACGGCGACACGTTGCTGTTGCCCTCCTGAAAGCTGTTGTGGGAAGTGATTACGTCGGTGCATGATCTGCACTTTCTCTAATACCTCTTCCACACGGCGTTTACGTTCTGCAGCAGGAACATTCGTATAAACCAAAGGAAGCTCTACGTTTTCATATACCGTCAATTCATCTATCAGATTGAAGCTTTGGAATACAAAACCGATATTGTGTTTGCGTAAATCTGAGCGACCACGCTCTTTGAACTTGGCAACTTCAATTTCATTGAATAGGTAACTTCCTTCATCCAAGTCATCTAAAAGCCCAATAATATTGAGCAGCGTAGATTTACCACATCCCGATGGACCCATCACTGCTACAAATTCACCTTCTTTGACATGAATATTCAAATTATTCAATGCCACAGTTTCCACTTCTTCTGTACGATAGTACTTTTGAAGATTGCTTATTTTGATCATGTTTTTTTCCACAATATCTTAATTTACGTTTTGAAATTTAATGCTGATGCTCAACTAAATCTAATCGTTAACTTGACTATTTTTTGATATTTAATTCTTGTATTTTATCGTAAGTCTCATAACTCGACACGATCACTTTATCACCAGGTTGCAAACCTTTGATGACTTCATAATATTCCGGATTCTGTCTTCCTAATTGAATATCTATGCGATAGGCAGTCGTGCCATTTTTATCTAATTTGAATATCCAGTTTCCACCTGTTTGTTGATAAAAACCTCCTTTTGCAAGTAATACGGCTTTGGTTTCATCACTTAAAGCTAATCGGATTTGTAACGTTTGACCTCGGCGAATGCCTTTAGGAACTTCATTGATAAACTCCATATCGACTTGAAAGCGACCATTGGTTACTTGTGTGTATACTTTTTTGATTCGCAATTTGTATGATTTGTCGCCGATTGTAAACTCACCCTGTAAATCAGGAAAGATTCGATTGATATAATGTTCATCGATATCTGCACGAACTTTAAATCCAGTAAGGACATCGATTTGCCCCAAACGCTCTCCAGCATTCTTGCTTTGCCCTATTTCTGCATCAAATGATGTCAGTTGTCCATCAACAGGTGAACGGACAATCAAATCACCAATTTTTCTCTTCATTAATTCTAGAGCACTCTGCGTACGATGATAGGTTTCGCGATCCTGATTAGCTTTTTGATTGGTCGAAACTTCATCTTGTTTTAAGATTTGTTTCGTCAGACTTACTCTTTCTTTTTGGTAATTGTATTCGTTCTTAGATTTTTCGAACTCTTGCGAACCAATTGCTTTCTCGTTCAATAACTTTTGATTTAATCGGTATACACGCTCAGCCTCTTTGTAAGCCTGTTCTACATCGGCCATTTGGTTACGGTTGTTGATGGAAACCTGTTGGGCATTTGTTTGCGCGATTTGGGATTGTGTTAATAAATTCAAAACTTGAGTTTCCTGTTGAATCAGGCTCAGTTCTTGATCGGTGTTGGACAGACGCATAATGGGATCACCTTTTTTTAAGATAGCTCCGTCTTCTACATATTTTTCTTCTACTCGTCCCCCCACAGAGGCGTCTAAATAAATGCTGCTGATAGGAAGTACCGTTCCGTTAATGGGAATGAACTCCTGAAAATTATCTTTTTTTATCTCAACAATGGAAATACGATCTGCATCTACATTTAGTTTGCTTTTTCCACTTGTAAAATAAAAACTTGCAGCAATGAGGCCAACCAAACCCGTAATTCCAACTAAGGTTAATATGCGTTTGTTATTCCATTTCTTCTTTTCTAAAGGTCTGTCCATAATGCGTTTCAATTTTGTTATTAACTATGAAAGCTGTGCCATAAATATAATGTATTGATAATTAGCTTGTTAATTTGATTTATTTGTTTTCTAGTGTTCGTAATCGAACACTAGTTGTTCGCCTACGTACAACTTGATAATTACTTCCAGATAGAGCAATAGATTTTTAGGAAAATGAAAAGAATATTGTTAGTGTTCGTAATCGAACACCTAATTGTACGAAGATGAACATGTATATGGGTTGTTGGTTATTATTTGTCTGATAATTAACACGTTGCTTATTTGGCATGGCCTATGGTTAAAGATTTGGAAAATATGAAATATGAAACAAATCTTGATATACAGTTTGTGTTTTCTTTGTAGCTTGACTTTTGCGAACGCTCAATCCCATCAGCGTTCAATTGCTGAATGCGTGCAGTTGGCTATTCGAGAAAACCCTGCTTTAATGCAAAATGAACTTAATGTTAAAAGAGCAGATATTAATTTGAAACAAGCAAAAGCAAATCGGTTACCAGATGTCAATGCCAATTTAAATCATGGCTTCAGTACCGGACGTTATTTGGATAAGACGATTAATCAATATACAACAACGAACAACTCTTCTGGAGGTTTTTCTGTTGGAGCAGATATTCCTGTATTTAATGGATTTCGAATCTTGCACGATGTACGGATGAAGGCTGACGCTAAGGAAGCGAGCAAGTTGGAGTTTGATTCACAAATCAATGTACTTAAATTGGATGTGATCGAAGCTTTTATCCAAATCTTAACAGCCCAAGATGTACTAAAACAATCCGAATTGCAAACCGACGTAACAAGAGAGCAAGTGCGTAGGGCAGAAGTACTGCATAAAGAAGGAGCAATCAATCCTGGAGATTATTTTGATCTGAAAGGACAATTGGCGAATGATATCAATGCGATTGAAAACAACAAACAGCTGTTATATCTCAATCGATTACGTTTGTCTAACTTATTGAACGTAGAAGAAGAGAACTTGGGAGAATTGAAACCCTTGGAATTCAAACCAGATGCTGAAGTGCAAACAGCATCCCAACTGTTTAATAGTGCAATTGAAAAACTACCCAATGTTCCAGCTCTTGACTGGAGAATAAAAGCTGCTGAAAGAAATATTAAAGTGGTGAAGTCTGGTTATTGGCCATCACTTTCATTAAGTGCAGGTTTATCCACGAATTATTCAAACGGAGCAGATTTTGGTTATTTGAAACAATTTAACAATAATTTAGGGAAGTCGGTTTCTTTAAATTTGAACATTCCGATTTTTAATCATTTAACAATATACAATCAGGTAAAATTAGCTAAATTGGATTTGGAAACCGCTAAATTTCAGAAGGATATTGCCTTAAACAATTTACATGTAGAAACGGCAAAAGCAGTTTTTAATTTGAAAAATGCCAGTAGCAACATTGTACAATTACAAGAACAACAGCAAAGTTATACAGAGTCATTTCGTATTGCGCAAGTACACTTTGAAGCTGGAAATAGCAATTCCGTATTGTACTTAACAGCAAAAAATAAATTGGATAGTAGTCAGATTCAACTGTTGGTCAAACAATATGAATGGCTCTTGCAAAAATATATCAGCGATTATTATGCTGGCTCGTTGAATTTATAGTTACCTTAGTATTCAAATAAAACCATCAAGAGCTTTCAAGTGCGCAACTGTTATGAACCGATCAAAATTGAATATGTTCTTGAACCTTTGAAAGCAAATCATAATAAAAATAGGAACGGCTAATGATCGTTCCATAGCCTTTAAAAAACAAATTATTTGAATGAAAAAAGCAGCAATTTTAGTCGTCGATGATGACCAGGATTTATTGACAGCCGCACGGATTCTGCTTAAACCTAAAGTGCGTCATGTGCAAGTAGAGTCTAATCCAGAAAATCTGATGGGACATTTGGATAAGATGCCCTATGATCTGGTGTTGCTGGATATGAACTTTAAGAGCACGATCAATACAGGTAACGAAGGACTTTTTTGGTTATCAAGAATCAAAGAAAAATATCCCACCATTCGGGTCATTATGATCACAGCTTATGCTGCAGTGGATTTGGCTGTAAAATCGCTTAAGAAAGGTGCCTCGGATTTTGTGGTCAAGCCATGGATCAATGAGCAGTTATTAGCAACAATAGAAAGCACGTTAACAGAACATAAAAATCAAGATAAAAAAACAAAAAGTTCGCTCTTAACCTTGGATGGTACACCTGATCTTATTGGGCAATCCGTTATTATGGACGAATTGCAATATAAACTCGAAAAAATAGCACCAACAGATGCTAATATTCTTATTTTAGGTGAAAATGGTACTGGAAAGGATCTGATCGCACAGGCGATCCAAAAACGTTCGTTGCGCTCAAAAGAAGTGTATGTAAAAGTTGATGTAGGTTCTTTGACCGAAAGCTTATTTGAAAGTGAGTTATTTGGCTATAAAAAAGGAGCTTTCACGGATGCACGTGAAGATCGCCAAGGTCGTTTTGAAACAGCGAATGGTGGAACTTTATTTCTGGATGAAATTGGTAATATTTCTTTACAACAACAATCTAAATTATTGACCGTACTTCAGAATCGTTATGTGACACCTTTGGGATCTCATCAGGTGATACCCGTAGATATCCGGCTTATTACAGCAACAAATGTTGCGTTAAAAGTTCTTGCAGATGAAAATAGATTTAGAAAAGATTTGATCTATCGCATCAATACTGTAGAGATTCAAGTTCCTCCTTTACGACATAGAGGACAGGATATACAACTTCTCGCAGAACATTTTTTAACCGTATATACAAAAAAGTACAATAAGCGTATCGACGGATTTGAAACAGATGCCTTAAAAAAATTATTTTCCTATCATTTCCCTGGTAATGTACGTGAACTACAGTATAGCATCGAGCGCGCTGTGATCATGGCTGACCAAGCGAGTATCCGTGGTGATGATATCTTTTTCTCACCGATTGAACAACAACCAGAAGAAAAACCTTTTGAATCCTCCATATCGGGTAGTAATTTGGAAGAACTGGAGAGGAAAACGATAAAAGCTGCTGTTGAACGTTATAATGGAAATATAAGCAAAGCTGCAAAAGAGTTGGGTTTGACACGAGCAGCCCTTTATAGAAGATTGGAGAAATATGATATTTAAGCGATGAGAGGTGGTCGATTGCTACAAGTAATAAAATTATTATTGGTACTACTTTTCTGTATAATAACAGCCTATTTCGTTATGATAGGTTTATATGTCTATGCAGCAATATTTTTTATTATCCTATTGGCACTTGCTTATAATCTTTATCACCATTTTAACTTGCTCTTTCGGCAATTGGTTGAATTTGCTGAGGCTGTTAAATATCATGACTTTACAAGGCGCTTTGTCGTAAAGAATCCAAAAACGGCTGAGGGAAAACTTTTCACAGCCTTCAACCAGATAAACGATATCTATAAAGAAATCAGTATTGATAAGGAAATCCAACATCAGTATCTCGATCGGGTCATCAACATGTTGAATTCAGCGATTATCTTTTATCAATTGGAAAATGGGAAGGTGATGTGGGTCAACGATGCCTTTAAGCAGTTGTTTCATATGCCTCACTTAGGAAATATTTCTGCACTGAAAAAAAAACATGAAGAACTTTATGAAAAAACCATGCACTTGGAAGTGGGACAACAGCAAATGGAATCAGTACAATCTAGTAAAGGTAAGATTAAGCTATTGATTCAAAGTTCGAGTTTTGAAACCCAAGACGCAGTATTTCGAATTGTTGTTTATCAGAATATCAACGAGGCGATGGATGAAACTGAAACAAAAGCTTGGCATAAGCTTTTGCGGGTACTGACACATGAAATCATGAATTCAATCGCTCCGATTAGCTCTTTAGCAGAAACGCTAAATGGTCGATTGAATCATTTTAGAGGGCAAGAAGATATTGAAGATCTAAAAGTGGGTATTTCTACCATTAAAAGAAGGAGTGAAGGACTTTTACATTTTGCCAAAAGTTATCGAATGATTAATAAAGTGGATCAACCTCAACTCGTCCCTATTCATGTAGCACAATTATTTGAACATATCTATCAACTATTGGAACCAACACTCATTCAGAAAAATGTAGATGTTGATATTATTCTTAAAAATACGAGATTGGTTTTGCATGCAGATGTCAATCTGATCGAACAGGTGATCATCAACTTAATGCTCAATGCGATTGATGCGGTTAAAATAAGAGATGATGCCTATATCAGTCTTTCCGCACTTGAAGTTGAGGGTAAAATACAAATCAGGATTGAAGATAATGGGGTAGGGATACCCACTGATCTGCAGGAGCAGATCTTTACACCATTTTTTACAACAAAGAAAACAGGAACAGGTGTAGGATTAACCTTAAGTAAACAAATTATGTTACTCCATAAAGGGACAATCTTTGTCAATAGTGAGGAAGGAAAAGGAAGTACGTTTGTTTTGCAGTTTTAAACGATTATTTTTTCATCCTCTCCGCAAATTTCTAACCAGCATCTCGTAAAGATACATCTCTCATAATAATTTCTTTTTCATGCTTTTTTGGCCATGTTCCATGTGGAATATAGTTGAAAAGAAATCAAAAAAACAACCAACTAACCCCAAATAATTCTTTAAATATTCCTTACTGGATACTTAATCCCGCTGTATCTTATACACCTTGTTTTTAAAAAAATAGAACTATATGATAGTCTGATCAAATAGAAGATCGCTTATTATCATATTCATATTTAATAGGGATATAACAGGGTATTAGTAGGGGGTTAATAGGGGTTTAGTAGGGATATATCCCTACTAAACCCCTACTAATACAGAGTGAAATCATTACTAAATCTATACTAAGATAGAATATGGTATCCTCCTTGTTGAAAATTCTATCACTCTATGTACATTTGCAGTTGACATGTATTATTTAAAATATTTACGCCATTATTTAATTTCCCATAGTCGTCATGGTACGCATTCACCGTTTGTTTATCAATTGGTGGATGAAGTCATTTATCAAAAGCCTACTGAATTGGAATTGAATGCTGTGCCGTTAACTTATATACAAGCTGGTCATAAATCTTTGAAAAAATATCTGCTTGTGGAGCGTCTCTTGAAAACTCTTGCATTTAATGAATTTAAAATACAGACAAAATCAACCCATCCTGATCTTGAAAAATTATTTGAACAACACAAAGGAATGGCTTGCAAAAGAGTTATTCATTATATCGATACGGATACAGACTATTTAGCTGTACTGCATAATATTGGAGATCAAGACTTGTTGATGATAGAAGAACCTCATCTTTCTAAGGAACGGGATAGCAATTGGGAAAGAATAAAAGGAGACAGCAGCGTCACTGTCACAATTGATCTTTTTTATTTTGGATTGGTTTTTTTTAGAAAAGGACAAAGAAAAGAAGATTTTTTAATTCGTTTTTAATAGACAAGCCA
Source organism: Sphingobacterium sp. SRCM116780 (assembly GCF_021442025.1). Lineage (NCBI taxonomy): Bacteria > Pseudomonadati > Bacteroidota > Sphingobacteriia > Sphingobacteriales > Sphingobacteriaceae > Sphingobacterium > Sphingobacterium sp. SRCM116780. Next base: position 2,920,118 of record NZ_CP090446.1, on the reverse strand, counting down.
GCGTTTTTATGACTGTCTTATCTATTAAAATTCAAGAAGTCTTTCTAAAAAGCTTCACTTAGCGATAAATAAAATCCAGATTGCCTTTTCTCTCCAGGACGTTGTTCCCCAAAGGCATAGTCAATACGAATATTGCTATTGTGTTCGAGGCTAAAAAAGTAACGAAGACCACCCCCATAAGAGGGAACGAATCGGGCATTATATTCTTTTGAGAAAACAGATCCAAGGCCAACAAATCCAGTTACCCCAAATCTGGGATGAAAACGATAACGCAATTCTGCCTGCGAAGCCAAGTAATTTTTATCCTTGTAACGACCGATATAATACCCTCTCATCATCATGTCTCCTCCAATATCACGATATGCATAGAAAGGAATTGTTTTTCCAAAAGTCGCTCTATATATCGCTTGTGCAGCAAGGGTTACTTTTTGATGTAGCGGGAAGAATCCACGTAAGTCCGTGTCAAAAATCCCACCTTCAAAATCTTCTTTTGTCCACAATTTTGGAGCATAGGCTAATTTTGCTCTCGCATAGTAACCTTTTGTTGTGTAAGACACATTATTTCGGTTATCATATAATTGGGAGATCCCTATTAATAGTTGTTGTCCACCATTTTTTCCAATTAAAGATGCCTCATCAAATATACCTCCACTTTCTTTGTCTCTAAATTGCAAATAATCATATTGGATATTTACACCAGTATAATAATGAGGGATAATTTTCTTTTCAACCTCGACTTTAGCACGAAACAATTTTTGGCTGATTAAATCTTCATCTATTTTTTTTGTATCCATACCAATACCATAGAAATTAAAGGGCCAGTTACGGTAGCGGATTTCTGAAACTATGTGGTAATTATTATTACTTGTCCATATGTCAGTTTGTAATTTGATGTTTGATTGTTTTTTAGAAGTATAAGTTCCCATTAACAAGATGTTGGAAGATCTGATACTGGTATCTTTTTTATTTAAATAAAAATTGTAATTACTCGCAATTCCATATTCTACACCCGTTTCTTGTGCGTATCCGAAAGCAGGTAAGATCATAAAAAAACCAGATCTGGCAGAATCTCGCTCGGTAGAAAAGACTTTTTTTGTAACCTTTTCTATTATATTTTGAGCTTTTAATATGTGCGTATAGGTGATAAGAACGATGAATAACACGGAAACGAGTATCTTGATCACCTTGTTTTGATCTGGATTTTGCATGGCCAAAGATAGAATTTTGTAAGAACAATATAAATTGTAATATTTCAACTAAAATTTATTTATCTGCATATCAGTAGTGTTGTGAAAAACTCTATTTTTTTTTAGAAAAATATTTTTGTAATGTGGGTTTAGTGTATATCTTTGCATCAGCAAACGAGGAAATAGCAATGCTAACAGAAAAGGTTTGAATAGTTCTTTTAAGAGTGAAAAAAAATAAAAAAAAGCTTGTAGATATCAAAATTAAAATGGATATTTGCACTCGCTAAACAAAAGAAATAAAGTTTAGGGATTAAAAAGCTTTTAAATAGAAACGCCTCTTTAGCTCAGCTGGTAGAGCAACTGACTTGTAATCAGTAGGTCATTGGTTCGATTCCGATAAGAGGCTCAAACATAACTTATCAAGTTATGGGGGGGTTCCAGAGCGGTCAAATGGGACGGACTGTAAATCCGTTACTTCGGTTTCGAAGGTTCGAATCCTTCTCCCCCCACACTAAACAGTTTGCGTACTGTGAAGTAGATGAAAATCTAAATAAAATCGCAAGCAAAGCGGAAGTAGCTCAGTTGGTAGAGCGATAGCCTTCCAAGCTATAGGTCGCGAGTTCGAACCTCGTCTTCCGCTCAAATTTTTAAGTATTGATTTTTAGTCTCTGTCTTCTTTGATAATAGTATATCTAAAGGTGGAGGCATTAATCTGTAGATGGAATTTTCGAAAGCCGAAGTAGCTCAGGGGTAGAGCACTTCCTTGGTAAGGAAGAGGTCGTGGGTTCAAATCCCATCTTTGGCTCGTACAACATTGTATAACAAATAGAGAAATATTTATAATTACTAATTCGCATAAACATGGCAAAAGAGAAATTTGACCGTAGTAAACCACACTTAAACATTGGTACAATCGGTCACGTTGACCACGGTAAAACTACTACAACTGCAGCTATCACGAAAGTATTAGCAGACAAAGGTCTATCAGAAGCTCGTTCATTTGATTCAATTGACTCTGCTCCTGAAGAAAAAGAACGTGGTATCACAATTAATACTGCACACGTTGAGTATTCAACAGCTAACCGTCACTATGCGCACGTTGACTGTCCTGGTCACGCCGATTACGTGAAAAACATGGTTACTGGTGCTGCTCAAATGGATGGTGCTATCATCGTAGTTGCTGCTACTGATGGTCCTATGCCTCAAACTCGTGAGCACATCTTATTGGCTCGTCAAGTAGGTGTTCCTGCATTAGTTGTTTTCATGAACAAAACTGACTTAGTTGATGATCCAGAATTATTAGACTTAGTTGAAATGGAAGTTCGTGAATTATTATCATTCTACGAATACCCAGGTGATGATATTCCAGTAATTAAAGGTTCAGCTTTAGGTGCTTTAAACGGCGAGCCTGAGTGGGTTGAAAAAATTATGGAATTAATGGATGCTGTTGATAACTACATTCCAATCCCTCCACGTTTAACTGAATTACCTTTCTTAATGCCAGTAGAGGATGTATTCTCGATCACAGGTCGTGGTACAGTTGCTACAGGTCGTATTGAAAGAGGTGTAATCAACTCTGGAGATCCAGTTGAGATCTTAGGTATGGGTGCTGAGAACTTAAAATCTACAGTAACAGGAGTTGAGATGTTCCGTAAAATTTTGGATTACGGTGAGGCTGGTGATAACGTAGGTTTATTGTTACGTGGTATTGAGAAAACTGATATCCGTCGTGGTATGGTTATCTGTAAACCAGGATCAGTAACTCCTCACGATTATTTCAAAGCTGAGGTTTACGTTTTATCAAAAGCTGAAGGTGGTCGTCACACACCATTCTTTAACAAATACCGTCCTCAATTCTATTTCCGTACAACAGACGTAACTGGTGAGATTTCATTAGCTGAAGGTACTGAAATGGTAATGCCGGGTGATAACGTTACGATCACTGTTAAATTGATCTCTCCTATCGCTATGGAAAAAGGTCTACGTTTCGCTATCCGTGAGGGTGGTCGTACAGTAGGTGCTGGTCAGGTAACTGAAATTATCTAGTCTGTAAAGATTATATAAAATATAAAATAAGCTAATCGGTTCATACTGATTAGCTTATTTTTTCAGTCCCTAATAGGCATTAAAAAGCAATAAAAAAGATTAAAAATATTTGCGAGGGATAGTTTAAAACACTATATTTGCATCATCAAAATAAGAAAATACACGGGAATAGTTCAACGGTAGAATAGAGGTCTCCAAAACCTTTGATCAGGGTTCGAATCCTTGTTCCCGTGCTTAATAAATAAACTGAAAATGGCAAAAGTACTTGATTTTTTTAAAGACTCTTATGTCGAGATTACAGAGAAGGTTACTTGGCCTACTTGGGCTCAATTGCAAAGTTCCGCTGTAATTGTACTTGTTGCTTCTCTTATTATCGCATTATTAGTTTTTGTAATGGATAAGGCTTCAAGTAACGTATTGGAGTTGTTGTACGGTATTGCTTCTTAATTTCATCAAATATTATTTATGGCAGATCAAAGTTTAAAATGGTACGTAGTTCGTGCTGTGAGTGGTAAGGAGAAGAAGGTAAAGCAATATATAGATGCCGAAGTTAGCCGTTTAGGAATTGAGCATTTGGTAACACAAGTGTTGATTCCTATGGAAAAGTATTATTTAATGCGTGATGGAAAAAAAGTTGCTAAAGAACGCAATTATTATCCTGGATATGTTTTGTTGGAAGCAGCCTTAGATGGTGAGTTGGAACATATTATCAAAGGAGTTAATAGTGTTATTGGTTTCTTGGGAGATAAAGCTGGGAATGCAATTCCATTACGTCAAGCAGAAGTTAATCGTATTCTAGGTAAAGTAGATGAGATGGCTGAACAAGGTGAGACTATTAATGTACCATATTATGTTGGTGAGACCGTGAAGGTGAATGACGGTCCATTTAATGGTTTTACAGGTGAAATTGAAGAAGTCCACGAAGACAAGAAAAAATTAATCGTAATGGTGAAAGTTTTCGGAAGAAAGACACCATTGGAATTAAACTACATGCAAGTAGAAAAAGAATAATAAAAAAGAGCAAAGTTTAACCTTTGCTCTTTTTTATGTTGTAAAAAATTTGCATTTCGTTTATTTTCTATATATCTTTGCACCTCATTTAGTGGTGAAACGAAAGTTTGCCACGATGTGAAATAATAAATGTTACGTTATTTGCTTCCAACTTACTAACAAACATTTAATAATTTAATTCAAAACAAGATGGCAAAAGAAGTCAGTGCGTTAGTAAAATTACAAGTTAAAGGCGGAGCTGCGAATCCTTCACCTCCAGTAGGACCTGCATTAGGTGCTAAAGGGGTGAATATCATGGATTTCTGTAAGCAGTTCAATGCCCGTACGCAAGACAAACCAGGAAAAGTATTACCTGTTGTCATTACAGTTTACGCTGATAAATCTTTTGATTTTATCATTAAAACTCCACCAGTTGCTATTCAATTGAAAGAAACTGCAGGGTTGAAAAGCGGTTCAGGTGAGCCTAACCGTAAAAAAGTAGCTTCAGTTACTTGGGAACAAGTAGAAGTTATTGCCAAAGATAAAATGGTAGATTTAAACGCGTTTACTTTAGATGCTGCTATGAGAATGGTAGCTGGGACAGCACGTAGTATGGGTATTACCGTTGCAGGTAATGCTCCTTGGAACAATTAATTAAGAAATCAATTTAAGAAAAGTGGCTAGATTAACAAAAAATCAAAAAGCGGCACTATCCAAAATTGAAGCTGGTAAAGCATACTCTTTAAAAGAAGCTGCGGCTTTAGTTAAAGAAATCTCATTGACCAAATTCGATGCTTCTGTGGATATCGACGTTCGTTTAGGCGTAGATCCCCGTAAAGCAAATCAAATGGTTCGTGGTATTGCAACTTTACCTCACGGAACTGGTAAAACTGTACGTGTTTTAGTTTTATGTACTCCTGATAAGGAAGAAGAAGCTAAAGCTGCAGGAGCAGACTTCGTAGGTTTAGATGAGTATATCAGTAAAATTGAAGGCGGTTGGACTGACGTTGATATCATTATTACAATGCCTAGTGTGATGGCTAAAGTAGGTAAATTGGGTCGTATTTTAGGTCCAAGAAACTTAATGCCAAATCCTAAAACTGGTACAGTAACTACAGAAGTAGGTAAAGCTGTAACAGATGTTAAAGGCGGTAAGATTGATTTCAAAGTTGATAAAACTGGTATCATCCATACTTCAGTTGGTAAAGCGTCGTTCGATGCAGACAAAATTTATGAAAACGCATTAGAGGTATTACAAACTATCTCTCGTTTGAAACCGTCTGCAGCTAAAGGAACATACTTTAAAAGCATTCACATTTCAGCAACTATGAGTCCTGGTATTCATGTTGAAACTAAATCAGTAGCGGGTATTTAATCATGAGAAAAGAAGAAAAACAAGAAATTGTTCAAGCTTTGGCCGAGCAGATTAAATCTTACGGTAATTTCTATATTACTGACACTTCTGAATTATCGGTAGAAAAAGTGAATGGCATTCGTCGCAAATGTTTCGAAAGTGATATTGAAATTAAAGCTGTTAAGAACACTTTAATCAAAAAGGCATTAATTGAAGCTGGCATTGATTCAGAAGAAATCGTAGGAGCATTGAAAGGTGCGTCAACAATGATGTTCTCTGAAGTTGCAAATGCTCCAGCAAAATTAATTCAAGCTTTACGTAAAGAAGGTGATAAACCTTTGTTAAAAGCTGCTTATATCCAAGAAACTGCATTTGTAGGTGACAATCAATTGAAAGCGTTAGTGAGTCTTAAATCTAAAAATGAACTCATCGCTGACGTTATCGCTGCATTGGAATCTCCTGCGAAGAATGTTATTTCAGCTCTTCAATCGGGTGGAAATACAATTTCAGGTTTAGTAAAAGCTTTAGAACAAAGAGGTTAACGAATACTCTTTTTAAATAAAACATTCGTTGTATTATAATTAACAATTTTTCACAAAGACAATCAAAAATTCAAAATAAAATGGCAGATTTAAAACAACTTGCTGAACAGTTAGTTAACTTAACAGTAAAAGAAGTTAAAGAATTAGCTGATATCTTAAAAGACGAGTATGGTATCGAGCCTGCTGCTGCTGCTGTTGCAGTTGCTGCTGCTCCAGCTGAAGGTGCTGCTGCTGCAGAAGAGAAAACATCTTTCGATGTTATCTTGAAAGAAGCAGGTGGTGCTAAATTAGCTGTAGTTAAATTAGTAAAAGATTTAGCTGGATTAGGCTTGAAAGAAGCTAAAGATTTAGTAGACGGTGCTCCTAAAGAAATCAAAACTGGTGTTTCTAAAGACGAAGCACAAGCTTTGAAACAACAATTAGAAGAAGCTGGAGCTGTTGTTGAGATTAAATAATCTTAGCTAACAAGCCCTCAAAAGGTTTAGACTCTGACGTATTTTCGTTAGAGTCTATTCCTATTTATGATATTTGACTACTAGTCTATGTGTATGCTGAACATAGTCGAGATGTAGTAATAGCAGCATAGTTAAGCTCAGTTTTTTTAAAACTAAAATTCATATTCCCTTGGCAAACAATAATATTCAACAAGAAAGAGTAAATTTTGCAACAAGCAGGAAAGTTCTGGAATATCCAGATTTCTTAGATGTGCAATTGCAATCTTTCAAGGAGTTTTTTCAACTAGAAACTACTTCTGACAACCGCCATCAGGAAGGGCTGTTCAAGGTATTCTCGGAAAACTTCCCTATTTCTGATTCAAGAAACATTTTTGTGCTAGAGTTTTTGGATTATTTCATTGATCCTCCTCGCTATGATATACAAGAATGTATCGAACGTGGGTTAACTTATAGCGTTCCTTTAAAGGCAAAGTTAAAGTTATCTTGTAATGATGAAGAACACGAAGATTTCGAAACTATTGTACAGGACGTATACTTGGGTACCATCCCATATATGACACCGAAAGGTACTTTCGTGATTAATGGTGCAGAGCGTGTGATCGTATCTCAATTACACCGTTCACCAGGCGTTTTCTTTGGTCAAAGTAGACACACAAATGGTACTAAACTTTATTCTGCAAGGGTAATTCCTTTTAAAGGATCTTGGATTGAATTTGCAACTGACGTAAATAACGTCATGTATGCTTATATCGACCGTAAGAAAAAATTCCCAGTTACTACTTTATTACGTGCTATCGGTTACGATTCAGATAAGGATATCTTAGAATTATTTGATCTTGCTGACGAAATTAAAGTAAGTAAATCTGGTCTTAAAAAATATGTTGGTCGTCGTTTGGCGGCAAGGGTATTGAAAAAATGGATTGAAGATTTCGTTGATGAAGATACTGGTGAAGTAGTATCCATCGATCGTAATGAAATCATCCTTGAACGTGAGACTGTTTTAGAAGAAGATCACATTGACTTGATCATCGATGCTGGAGTAAAATCTATTATTTTAGCAAAAGAAGATGCATCAAACAATGCTGACTATTCAATCATATATAACACATTACAAAAAGATACGTCAAACTCTGAGAAAGAGGCGGTAGAACATATCTATCGTCAATTGCGTAACGCTGAACCACCTGATGAGGAAACTGCTCGTGGTATCATCGATCGTTTATTCTTCTCAGATAAACGTTACGATTTGGGTGATGTAGGTCGTTACCGCATTAACCGTAAATTGAAATTAAATACTCCAGATGAGACGAAGGTATTGACTCGTGAAGATATCATCGCTATCGTGAAGTATTTGATTAACTTAATCAACTCTAAAGCTGAGGTGGATGATATTGACCACTTATCTAATCGTCGTGTACGTACAGTAGGTGAGCAATTATACGCGCAATTTGGAGTAGGTCTTTCTCGTATGGCACGTACGATTCGTGAGCGTATGAACATTCGTGATAATGAGGTGTTCACACCTACAGATTTAATTAACGCACGTACGTTATCATCGGTTATTAATTCTTTCTTTGGTACTAACCAGTTATCACAGTTCATGGACCAAACGAATCCTTTAGCAGAAATCACGCACAAGCGTCGTCTTTCAGCTTTAGGTCCAGGTGGTCTTTCTCGTGAGCGTGCAGGTTTCGAAGTTCGTGACGTTCACTATACGCACTACGGTCGTTTGTGTACAATCGAAACTCCTGAAGGACCAAATATTGGTTTGATTTCATCATTAGCTGTTCACGCTAAGATTAATAATTTAGGTTTTATTGAAACTCCATACCGTCGTGTTCAAGATGGTCGTGTAGTGGTTGAAGAGCCTGTTCATTATTTATCTGCAGAGGACGAGGATGAAAAAACTATTGGTCAAGCAAATGCAAAATATGATGATGGCGGTAATTTTATCGATGCTAAAGTAAAGGCAAGATATTTTGGTGACTTCCCGGTAATCGAACCTACGCGTTTGGATTATATGGACGTTGCTCCTAACCAGATTACATCTATTGCGGCTTCATTAATTCCTTTCTTGGAGCATGATGATGCCAACCGTGCATTGATGGGATCAAACATGCAGCGTCAAGCTGTTCCAATTTTACGTCCACAAGCACCTATCGTCGGTACTGGTCTAGAAGGCCGTGTTGCGAAAGATTCTCGTACATTAATTAATGCAGAGGGTAATGGTATTGTTGAATATGTAGATGCGGATGAAATTAAAATTCGTTATGACCGTACAGATGATGACCGTTTAGTGTCATTTGATGATGATGTCAGAACATATCGATTGATCAAATTCAAGAAAACCAATCAAAATACTTGTATGAACTTGAAACCTATCGTAAGAAAAGGTCAACGAGTTGAAAAAGGACAAGTATTATGTGAAGGTTATGCAACTGAAAATGGTGAATTAGCATTAGGACGTAACTTGAAAGTAGCATTCATGCCTTGGCAAGGATATAACTTTGAGGATGCGATCGTAATTTCTGAGCGTGTAGCAAAAGAAGACTGGTTTACTTCTCTTCATATTGAAGAGTTTGAATTGGAAGTTCGTGATACAAAACGTGGTGAAGAGGAATTAACGGCAGATATCCCGAATGTTTCGGAAGAAGCAACTAAAGACTTGGACGAAAACGGTATTATCCGTATTGGTGCTGAAGTGAATGGTGGTGATATCTTGATTGGTAAAATTACACCTAAAGGTGAATCTGATCCTTCTCCAGAAGAGAAATTATTACGTGCGATCTTTGGTGACAAAGCTGGTGATGTGAAAGATGCTTCATTGAAAGCTTCTCCTTCACTGAAAGGTGTTGTTATCGATACGAAGTTATTTGCTCGTGCTAAAAAATTATCGAAAGAAGTTGAACGTAAAACATTAGAGAAATTAGAGACAGCACACGAAAGAGCTGTTAAAGTTTTGAAAGAGCGATTAGTAGAGAAATTATTTACGATCGTAAATGGAAAAACTTCTCAAGGTATCTACAATGTTTATAAAGAATTGTTAGTAGCGAAAGGATCTAAGTTTACACAAAAAATCTTAGCTGAATTAGACTACAATAATATCAACCCAACAGGTTGGACAACAGATGAAGATAAGAATGAAATGATTAAAGCTTCTTTACACTTCTATAACATCAAGTTAAATGAAGAGTTAGGTGCTTTCAAACGTGATAAGTTCGCAGTTTCTGTCGGTGATGAATTACCATCAGGTATTGTTCAAATGGCTAAAGTTTACGTTGCTAAAAAACGTAAATTGAAAGTAGGGGATAAGATGGCAGGTCGTCACGGTAATAAAGGTATTGTTGCACGTATTGTACGTGATGAAGATATGCCTTTCTTAGACGACGGAACACCAGTAGATATCGTGTTAAATCCATTAGGTGTACCTTCTCGTATGAACTTAGGACAGATTTACGAAACTGTTTTAGGTTGGGCTGGTCAAAAACTAGGTGTTAAATTTGCGACTCCTATTTTTGATGGTGCGGAAAAAGAAGAGGTAGAAGATTGGGTTGCTAAAGCAGGTTTACCAGCTTCAGGTAGAACTTACCTTTATAATGGTTTAACAGGTGAGCGTTTTGACCAACCAACGACAGTTGGGGTGATCTATATGTTAAAATTAGGTCACATGGTTGATGATAAAATGCACGCTCGTTCTATCGGACCATATTCATTGATTACACAACAACCATTGGGTGGTAAAGCTCAATTCGGGGGTCAGCGTTTTGGTGAGATGGAGGTTTGGGCTTTAGAGGCATTTGGTGCATCTAATATCCTACAAGAAATCTTAACTGTTAAATCGGATGATGTTGTTGGGCGTGCGAAAACTTACGAGGCTATCGTAAAAGGAAACAATTTGCCAACACCATCTGTACCAGAATCGTTCAACGTATTGGTACATGAGTTACGTGGTTTAGGTTTAGATATCACATTGGATTAATTAAGCAAAATAGAGTTTCAGTGATCACTATGATCACTGAAACTTCTTCATAAAGCTTTAACTTTTGAATAAGTATGTCTTACAAAAAAGATAATAAAATTAAAAGCAACTTTACATCAATTACTGTAAGCTTGGCGTCTCCAGAAACAATCTTAGAGCGTTCAAGTGGTGAAGTTGTAAAACCGGAAACGATTAACTATCGTACCTACAAACCAGAACGTGATGGTTTATTCTGTGAACGTATCTTTGGTCCTGTAAAGGATTATGAGTGTCACTGTGGTAAATACAAACGTATCCGTTATAAAGGTATCGTATGTGACCGTTGTGGTGTTGAAGTTACGGAGAAAAAAGTACGTCGTGAGCGTATGGGACACATTTCATTGGTTGTTCCTGTTGCTCATATCTGGTACTTCCGTTCTCTTCCAAATAAAATTGGTTATTTATTAGGTCTTCCTACTAAAAAATTAGACATGATTATCTACTACGAAAGATATGTAGTTATTCAGGCTGGTATTAAAGAGGATGATGGTATCAACTATATGGACTTCTTGACTGAAGAAGAATATTTAGATATTTTGGATACTTTACCTAAAGAAAACCAATATTTAGACGATAACGATCCTCAAAAATTCGTTGCTAAAATGGGTGCTGAGGCGTTAGAAGAATTGTTGAAACGTATTGATTTAGATAAATTATCTTATGATTTACGTCACCAAGCTGCTAATGAGACTTCTCAACAACGTAAAAATGAGGCATTAAAACGTCTTCATGTTGTAGAAGCATTCCGTGGTTCTAGAGATCGTATTGAAAATCGTCCAGAATGGATGATTGTTAAAATCGTTCCTATTATTCCACCAGAATTACGTCCTTTAGTTCCTTTAGATGGTGGTCGTTTTGCGACTTCAGATTTAAATGATTTATATCGTCGTGTTATTATCCGTAATAACCGTTTGAAACGTCTAATCGAAATCAAAGCTCCAGAAGTAATCTTACGTAATGAAAAACGTATGTTACAAGAAGCCGTAGATTCATTATTCGATAACTCACGTAAAGTTAACGCAGTGAAAACTGAAGGTAACCGTGCGTTGAAATCGTTATCTGATATCTTAAAAGGTAAACAAGGTCGTTTCCGTCAAAATTTATTAGGTAAGCGTGTGGATTATTCGGCTCGTTCGGTAATCGTCGTTGGACCTCACTTGAAATTACATGAGTGTGGTTTGCCTAAAGATATGGCAGCAGAACTTTACAAACCGTTTATCATCCGTAAGATGATCGAGCGTGGTATTGTGAAAACTGTAAAATCAGCTAAGAAAATTGTCGATCGTAAAGATCCAGTTGTTTGGGATATTTTAGAAAATGTGTTGAAAGGTCACCCGGTATTATTAAACCGTGCACCTACATTACACAGATTGGGTATTCAAGCGTTCCAACCTACTTTAGTAGAAGGTAAAGCGATTCAATTACACCCATTAGTGTGTACAGCATTCAACGCCGATTTTGATGGTGACCAGATGGCAGTCCACTTACCTTTAGGTAATGCTGCAGTTTTGGAAGCACAAGTTTTAATGTTGGCTGCTCACAATATCTTGAACCCTGCAAATGGTTCTCCTGTAACTGTACCTTCTCAGGATATGGTTTTGGGTCTTTATTATATTACTAAAGGCCGCAAAAGTACAGAAGAGAAAATTGTTAATGGGGAAGGAATGACTTTCTACTCTGCAGAAGAGGTGATTATCGCTTTGAATGAGAAGAAGATTGATTTGCATGCCTTCATTAAAGTAAAAACAAAAATCAGAACAAAAGAAGGTAATATCGTTGATACGTTATTAGATACAACAGTTGGACGTGTTATATTCAACCAGGTTGTGCCTCATGAGGTGGGATTCATTAACGAATTATTGACGAAAAAATCTTTACGTAATATCATTGGAGAAATTGTGAAAACTACGGGTATGGCTCGTGCTGCACAGTTCTTAGATGACATGAAAGAATTAGGTTTCCAAACAGCCTTTAAAGGTGGTTTGTCGTTCAACTTACAAGATTTGAACATTCCTGATGCGAAGGCTGATTTAATTCAACAAGCAACAAACGAAGTTGAAGACGTAATGAATAACTATAATATGGGTTTCATTACAAACAACGAACGTTATAATCAAATCATTGATATTTGGACACGTATCAACAATAAGTTGACATCACACGTAATGGATATCTTATCGAATGACAACCAAGGATTCAACTCGGTATACATGATGCTTGATTCTGGTGCACGTGGTTCGAAAGAGCAAATTCGTCAGTTGTGTGGTATGCGTGGTTTGATGGCTAAACCTCAGAAATCTGGTTCAGCTGGTGGTGAAATTATTGAAAACCCGATTTTATCTAACTTTAAAGAGGGTCTTTCCGTATTAGAATACTTTATCTCTACCCACGGTGCGCGTAAAGGTCTTGCCGATACAGCTTTGAAAACGGCGGATGCGGGTTACTTAACTCGTCGTTTACATGACGTGGCACAAGATATGATCGTTATTGATCAAGATTGTGGAGGTTTAAGAGGTATTTATACGACAGCATTAAAAGATAATGATGATGTTGTTGAACCATTATACGATCGTATTTTAGGTCGTGTGTCGTTATACAATGTGTATGATCCTGAATCTGGAGAGTTAATCGTTTCTGCAAATGAAGATATTGAGGAAGATATTGCAGAACGTATCGAAAGCTCTGGTATTGAGGGTGTTGAAATTCGTACGGTATTAACATGTGAAGCGAAACGTGGTGTATGTGCTTGTTGTTATGGTCGTAACTTGGCTTCTGGTAAACGTGTTCAGTTGGGAGAGGCTGTCGGAGTTATCGCAGCGCAATCAATTGGTGAGCCGGGTACACAGTTGACACTTCGTACGTTCCACGTCGGTGGTACGGCATCTAACATTGCTGCTGAGTCTCAAATTTCTTCTAAATACGAAGGTACAGTCGAATTCGAAAATGTACGTACAGTATCGCAAGAAGGTGAAGATGGTACACATCAAGTCGTATTGGGTCGTTCAGGGGAGATCAAAATTTTGGACGCAACAGGTAAAGTTGTATTCCAACAAAATATCCCTTACGGTTCTCAATTATTTGTTGAAGAAGGTAGCAAAGTTTTAAAAGGTGATAAATTAGTTGCATGGGATCCATACAATGCGGTTATTATCTCTGAGTTTGCTGGTAAAGTAGAATTTGATGCCATTGTTGAAGGGGTAACCTTCCGCGAAGAATCAGATGAACAAACTGGTCACAAAGAGAAAGTAATTATTGAAACGCGTGATAAAACGAAAAACCCTGCTATCAAAATTTTAGATAAAAAAGGTGAAGTTATTCGTACATACAACATTCCAGTAGGAGCTCACGTTTCTGTAGCGGATGGTGTTGCTGTAAAAGAGGGTGGTATCTTAGTGAAGATCCCTCGTTCTACAGGTAAAACACGAGATATTACAGGGGGTCTTCCTCGTGTAACAGAATTGTTCGAAGCACGTAACCCTTCTAATCCAGCAGTTGTGACTGAGATTGATGGTGTGGTAACATTAGGTGGTGTTAAACGTGGTAACCGTGAGATCTCTATCGAGTCTCGTGATGGCCAAATTAAAAAATACTTAGTTCCACTTTCTAAACATATCTTAGTACAGGATAATGACTTTATCAAAGCGGGTATGCCTTTATCAGATGGTTCGATCTCTCCAGCAGATATCTTATCTATCAAAGGTCCTTCAGCGGTACAACATTATATTGTAAATGGTATTCAAGAGGTTTACCGTCTTCAAGGTGTAAAAATCAATGATAAACACTTTGAAACAATTGTTCACCAAATGATGCAAAAAGTGAATATTGAAGATCCAGGAGATACACGTTTCTTAGAAAAAGAAGCCGTGAACAAATGGGATTTCATGGAAGAAAATGATTCACTTTACGACAAAAAAGTTGTTGTTGAAGCTGGTGATTCAAATGATCTACGTCCAGGACAAATTGTTTCATTACGTAAATTACGTGAAGAAAATTCAAGCTTGAGACGTCGTGATTTAAAACTAGTAGAAGTGCGTGATGCAATTCCTGCGACATCAAGTCCATTATTGCAAGGTATCACAAGAGCTTCGTTAGGTACGAAATCATTTATCTCTGCAGCGTCCTTCCAAGAGACTACAAAAGTCTTGAATGAGGCAGCTATCGCAGGTAAACGTGATAATCTATTAGGATTGAAAGAAAACGTAATTGTAGGTCACTTAATTCCTTCAGGTACAGGTCTTCGTCAATATGGTAATATCATCGTAGGTTCTCGTGAAGAATACGATCAATTATTAGCTTCTAAAGAAGAGGATTAATAATTTTCAATAATAAAAGAAAGGGTTGTAGATTTTATCTGCAACCCTTTCTTGTTTTTTAGGTGTTTTGTTGATCTTAAATTCTGATTAGAGGATTATTTTTCTATTGGTCGAAATATATCGATAGATAGATATTTGTAAGATATCTTTTCTCTTTATATTTCTATAGTAGAAGTAGGGGAGACTGGCGTGATACTAACAATCGCCGACTTGGGGTATCTCTACAGTGTTAAAAGAATTGATATCAAGTATGCCATTATAAGTTTTCAAGAAGAATTTATTTCACAAGATTATCGTGTTGGTTTTTAAGCTCATTTCAAGGCTACAGCTTTTTTGTACAAAAATTAATGTTTTCAGTCGATATATAACAACAAATGTATTGGAAGAAGAGTAAGATTATGTTGAACTATTTTTATTATGCAATAATCCCACAGAAGCGAAAAATCATCTTTTTTTGCACTTTGATCCACGTTTATTTACAAATTAATCGTTCAATGTTACAGCCAGTTAAGGTTAATATTAAGAAATAAGTCAGAAAAGGTTAGGAATTGCGCCTAAGAAGTTGTTATCTTTGCACCACTCCGCAAGGGAGGAAGGGTTGTTCCGAGAGGAACGGCCTTGAAAAAAGGAGGGTTTAAAGTGATTTGAACGCAGAAATCTGAGGAGAAGCGATAAAAAATAAATTCAGATTTATTTTGGAATTTCGGAAAAGATTTCTACCTTTGCAGTCCCAACGGAGACGAAGGGAATAAAACAAGAGAAGATCGGGGCGCAATGCCGAAGATATAAAAGCAGAAGCGTGAAGCGGATGCGAAGCAAGTTCTTTAAAAATATAATCATGTAACGTAACGAGTAGTGTTGAGAAACAGCGAAAGTTAAAAACTCAACCTGTCAATTTTAGAATTAGAAATAAAAATACAAGACAATTCTATTTATTATAAATAGTCTTGATCTTACCCTTCATTTTACAATGGAGAGTTTGATCCTGGCTCAGGATGAACGCTAGCGGCAGGCCTAATACATGCAAGTCGGACGGGATTGGGATCAAAGCTTGCTTTGGTTCCATGAGAGTGGCGCACGGGTGCGTAACGCGTGAGCAACCTGCCCATATCAGGGGGATAGCCTCTCGAAAGAGAGATTAATACCGCATAACATCATTTAACGGCATCGTTGAATGATCAAATATTTATAGGATATGGATGGGCTCGCGTGACATTAGCTAGTTGGCGGGGTAACGGCCCACCAAGGCTACGATGTCTAGGGGCTCTGAGAGGAGAATCCCCCACACTGGTACTGAGACACGGACCAGACTCCTACGGGAGGCAGCAGTAAGGAATATTGGTCAATGGAGGGAACTCTGAACCAGCCATGCCGCGTGCAGGATGACTGCCCTATGGGTTGTAAACTGCTTTTGTCCAGGAATAAACACCTCTACGTGTAGGGGCTTGAATGTACTGGAAGAATAAGGATCGGCTAACTCCGTGCCAGCAGCCGCGGTAATACGGAGGATCCAAGCGTTATCCGGATTTATTGGGTTTAAAGGGTGCGTAGGCGGTCTTATAAGTCAGTGGTGAAATACGGCAGCTCAACTGTCGCAGTGCCTTTGATACTGTAGGACTTGAATACACTTGAAGTGGGCGGAATAAGACAAGTAGCGGTGAAATGCATAGATATGTCTTAGAACTCCGATTGCGAAGGCAGCTCACTAAGGTGTGATTGACGCTGATGCACGAAAGCGTGGGGATCAAACAGGATTAGATACCCTGGTAGTCCACGCCCTAAACGATGATAACTCGATGTTGGCGATACACAGTCAGCGTCCCAGCGAAAGCGTTAAGTTATCCACCTGGGGAGTACGGTCGCAAGATTGAAACTCAAAGGAATTGACGGGGGCCCGCACAAGCGGAGGAGCATGTGGTTTAATTCGATGATACGCGAGGAACCTTACCCGGGCTTGAAAGTTAGTGAATGATCCAGAGACGGATCAGTCCTTCGGGACACGAAACTAGGTGCTGCATGGCTGTCGTCAGCTCGTGCCGTGAGGTGTTGGGTTAAGTCCCGCAACGAGCGCAACCCCTATGTTTAGTTGCCAGCACGTCAAGGTGGGGACTCTAAACAGACTGCCTGTGCAAACAGCGAGGAAGGTGGGGACGACGTCAAGTCATCATGGCCCTTACGTCCGGGGCTACACACGTGCTACAATGGATGGTACAGCGGGCAGCTACATAGCAATATGATGCTAATCTCTAAAAGCCATTCACAGTTCGGATTGAGGTCTGCAACTCGACCTCATGAAGTTGGATTCGCTAGTAATCGCGTATCAGCAATGACGCGGTGAATACGTTCCCGGGCCTTGTACACACCGCCCGTCAAGCCATGAAAGTTGGGGGTACCTAAAGCATGTAACCGCAAGGAGCGTGTTAGGGTAAAACCGATAATTGGGGCTAAGTCGTAACAAGGTAGCCGTACCGGAAGGTGCGGCTGGAATACCTCCTTTCTAGAGCATTCGGAATTGAAGCTCGTTACGTATACACATGGTTAATATTAAGAAAACAAAGATGAACATTTGAAGAAATGTGCCCGTCCCTTTAGGATGGTCCATTGAGAGATGAAGAATGATAAGCTAGTCCCGTAGCTCAGTTGGTTAGAGCACTACACTGATAATGTAGGGGTCAGCAGTTCAAATCTGCTCGGGACTACCATCTAAGATCAGAGATGAAAGATAAGAGACAAGAGACAGAGTAAATAGTCTCGGATCTCGGCTCTGAACTCTGCTGTCTACACAAAGGGGAATTAGCTCAGCTGGCTAGAGCACCTGCCTTGCACGCAGGGGGTCATCGGTTCGACTCCGATATTCTCCACATCTCTGGATATGAGACGATAGATATGAGACAAGAGACACTTATGGGCAACCATACCAGATCTCAAATCTCCCATCTCTGATCTCACATCTAGAAGAAGAGTTCTTTGACATATTGAAAGAAAAAAAATTACAAGAGAAGACAACAGTAGAGACCATACTGTGGTGTGCTTGATGTATTGAGAAGACCCTCGGTCAAAAGCCGAACGGATCGATGCGTAGCACCATGGTTATATATCAAAAGCAACCCATAGTAGCAAAAGGGCTATGAGGTGAAGAAAGTAAATAAGGGCACACGGGGGATGCCTAGGCTCTCAGAGGCGATGAAGGACGTGATAAGCTGCGATAAGCTTCGGGTATTAGCAAATGTGATTTGATCCGAAGATTTCCGAATGGGGCAACCTAGCATACTGAAGGTATGCTGTATAAAACGCGAACGCGCTGAACTGAAACATCTAAGTAGGCGTAGGAGAAGAAAATAATAATGATTTCCCAAGTAGTGGCGAGCGAACGGGAAAGAGCCCAAACCGGTGATGTTACGGCATGACCGGGGTTGTAGGGCTGCGATGTGGCATTAGCAGACAGAAGTGGAATGGGATGGGAAGCCCAGCTATAGACGGTGATAGCCCGGTACACGTATAGAAAGCTAGCCTAGCAGTACCCTGAGTACCGCGGGGTCGGAGACGCCCTGTGGGAATCTGTCAGCACCATCTGATAAGGCTAAATACTCCTGAGAGACCGATAGTGAACTAGTACCGTGAGGGAAAGGTGAAAAGAACCTCGAACAGAGGAGTGAAAAGAACCTGAAACCGTGTGCTTACAAGCGGTCGGAGCTGGCGGGTCCAGTGACGGCGTGCCTTTTGCATAATGAGCCTACGAGTTACTCTTGTCTGGCAAGGTTAAGCGGTTCAGCCGCGCAGCCGAAGCGAAAGCGAGTCTTAATAGGGCGCATAGTCAGATGAGGTAGACGCGAAACCTTGTGATCTACCCTTGGGCAGGTTGAAGTTGCAGTAACATGTAATGGAGGACCGAACCGATAAACGTTGAAAAGTTTCCGGATGACCTGAGGGTAGGGGTGAAAGGCTAATCAAACTGGGAAATAGCTCGTACTCCCCGAAATGTTTTTAGGAACAGCGTCGGCATGGAGTCTTATAGAGGTAGAGCTACCGATTGGGTGCGGGGGAGTCAAATCCTACCAAATCCAGACGAACTCCGAATGCTATAAGATATGGCCGGCAGTGAGGCTTTGGGTGCTAAGGTCCAAGGCCGAGAGGGAAAGAACCCAGACCATCAGCTAAGGTCCCTAAATATACGCTAAGTTGAACTAACGAGGTCCGGTTGCCCAGACAGCTAGGATGTTGGCTTGGAAGCAGCCATTCATTTAAAGAGTGCGTAACAGCTCACTAGTCGAGCGGCCGGGCGTGGATAATAAACGGGCATCAAGTGTATTACCGAAGCTATGGATTTGCAGCATAAGCTGCATCTGGTAGGGGAGCATTCCATGTGGGGCGAAGCGGCCTGGTAATGGACCGTGGACCGTATGGAAAAGCAAATGTAGGCATAAGTAACGATAAGGCGGGTGAGAAACCCGCCCACCGAAAGACTAAGGTTTCCTGATCAACGCTAATCGGATCAGGGTTAGTCGGGGCCTAAGGCGCATCCGAATGGAGAAAGCCGATGGACAACTGGTTAATATTCCAGTACTTTTTATAACTGCGATGTGGTGACGGAGTAGTGACACTGCCGCGGACTGACGGAATAGTCCGTTAAAAGGCGTAGGTATAGGGACGGTAGGCAAATCCGCCGACCCTGCTGAGACCCAATAGTACAGCAAAGCTTCGGTGGCGCTGATAGAGCAGGTAAACAGACTTCCAAGAAAACCCGCTAAGCTTCAGGTTATAAAAACCCGTACCGTAAACCGACACAGGTAGTCGAGGAGAGAATCCTAAGGTGCTCGAGTGAATCATGGCTAAGGAACTCGGCAAAATGGCCCTGTAACTTCGGGAGAAGGGGCGCTTCCTTGTAGCAGTACAAGAAGCCGCAGTGAAAAGGCCCAGGCGACTGTTTAACAAAAACATATGGCTTTGCAAAATCGAAAGATGAGGTATAAGGCCTGACACCTGCCCGGTGCTGGAAGGTTAAGAGGGGATGTCATCGCAAGAGAAGCATTGAATCGAAGCCCCAGTAAACGGCGGCCGTAACTATAACGGTCCTAAGGTAGCGAAATTCCTTGTCGGGTAAGTTCCGACCTGCACGAATGGTGTAACGATCTGGGCGCTGTCTCAGCCATGAGCTCGGTGAAATTGTGGTATCGGTGAAGACGCCGATTACCCGCAACGGGACGGAAAGACCCCATGCACCTTCACTATAGCTTAACATTGGAATTGGGTACAGGATGTGTAGGATAGGCGGGAGATGTTGAAGTGGCTTCGCCAGGAGTCATGGAATCAACCTTGAAATACCGCCCTTTCTGTATCCGGTTTCTAACTCGATCATGTCGAGGACATTGTTTGGTGGGTAGTTTGACTGGGGTGGTCGCCTCCAAAAAGGTAACGGAGGCTTTCAAAGGTAAGCTCAGTACGCTTGGTAACCGTACGCGGAGTGCAATGGCATAAGCTTGCTTGACTGTGAGACCGACAAGTCGACCAGGGTCGAAAGACGGACATAGTGATCCGGTGGTTCTGTATGGAAGGGCCATCGCTCAAAGGATAAAAGGTACGCTGGGGATAACAGGCTGATCTCCCCCAAGAGCTCATATCGACGGGGAGGTTTGGCACCTCGATGTCGGCTCGTCACATCCTGGGGCTGGAGAAGGTCCCAAGGGTTGGGCTGTTCGCCCATTAAAGTGGCACGCGAGCTGGGTTCAGAACGTCGCGAGACAGTTCGGTCCCTATCTGTTGTGGGCGTTGGAAGTTTGAGTGGATCTGTCCTTAGTACGAGAGGACCGGGATGGACTGACCGCTGGTGAACCAGTTATGCCGCCAGGTGTACGGCTGGGTAGCTACGTCGGGAATAGATAAGCGCTGAAAGCATCTAAGTGCGAAACTAGCCACGAGATGAGACTTCCTTATAGGGCCGTAGCAGATGACTACGTTGATAGGTTGCAGGTGTAAAGGTAGAGATACCATAGCTGAGCAATACTAATCACCCGAAGCTTTCTCAAGCAACGCATACACTGTTGTCTTCCTCTTTGATTTTTTCTTTCAATTGTCTATAGATTAGATATGAGACGATAGATATGAGAGACCTAGATTTTCCGAAAGGAATGATCTGACCTCCGATCTGATGTCAAATATGAGACGTAAGATAAATACATGGGCGACCATATACTATCTCAAATCTCCCATCTCAAATCTAATATCTAAAAAACATTTTAGGTGCCTATATCGGCGGTGTCTACCTCTTCCCATTCCGAACAGAGCAGTCAAGCCCGCCAGAGCCGATGGTATTGCCGTAACAGGTGGGAGAGTAGGTCGGTGCCTTTTTTTATACAGAAGCCTTTGCTGAAAAGCAAAGGCTTTTTTGTGCTATATACTTTTTACTTTCCTAATCTTAGAGACAGAATACCTCATTACTTCTCTCTTTTCCTGTTTTTCTTTCTTCGTTAGTCTGGAAATAGCATACTTATTACTTACCTAAGAATGGAGATATCATTACTTTTCTGAAGCCAGAATTCCTGTATCTAAGTAATATATCATTTGATATAAACTTTACTGATTGGGTAGGCATTCTTTATTTTATATTTAACATATCTTGGAATAGGATGCTAGTAGCATATTTTTATTTTGCAGGATAATCTTTATATTTAAATCATGATAATAATATCCAAGACGATGAAATGTAATCTATGTATATCATTTATACTCTTATGTATATTAAATTCTTTTTCAAGTTCCGCTCAAACAGTAAAGAGTAAAAAACCGAATATTATTTTTATTTTATCAGATGATCATACGAATAAAGCAATAGGAGTATATGGCAATAAATTGGCAAAAACACCCAATATTGATCGTATTGCTAAAGAAGGGGCATTGTTCAAAAACTTTTTTGTCACAAACTCTATTTGTGGGCCTAGTCGAGCGACTTTACTTACAGGGAAATACAGTCATGTAAATGGATTTATTTCAAATGACAAAAAGTTTGATATCAATCAATTTATTTTTTCTCGAACCTTGGAAGATTCAGGATATCAAACCGCTTGGATAGGAAAATGGCACTTGGAAACATTACCTCGGGATGCTTTTAGCTATTGGAACATTCTTCCGGATCAAGGTTATTATTTTAATCCAAACTTTATTACACAACAAAACGATACGGTTAGTTATAAAGGCTATGTAACGGATATTATCACAGATCTTTCAGAGAATTGGATAAAAAATAGAGATCATGCAAAACCTTTTTTCTTAGTAATAGGAGAAAAGGCTACACATCGTGAGTGGTTACCTGCTATAGAGGACTTGGGGTCATATGATGATGTTAATTTCCCCATACCAGCATCTTTTTATGATACTTATGATAAGCGAAAAGCGGCAGGTCACCAAGATATGTCAATTGCGGAGACGATGAAATTAGGTTTTGATTTGAAAATAAATGTTGACTACGATACGGATTGGATTTATAGCAGGCTGGATAAAGAACAGAGGGCGGCGTATAAAGCTTATTATGGTGATAAAATAAGTAAAGAGTTTAACGAAAAAAAACTTTCTGGTAAGGCATTGGCAGAATGGAAATACCAACGGTATATGCGAGATTATTTTGCGACAGCTAATTCTTTGGATAGAAATATCGGTAAAATTCTAGACTTCTTAGATACTAATGGATTAGCCGAAAATACAATCGTCATTTATGGTTCAGATCAAGGTTTTTATTTGGGAGAACATGGTTGGTTTGATAAGCGCTTTATCTATGAGGAATCATTGAGAACTCCTTTTATGATCCGCTATCCAGGAGTCATTAAACCAGGAACAGTAATCGAGCAGTCGGCACTTAATATTGATTGGGCACCTACGTTGTTGGATATGGCTGCTGTGCAGAGTCCAAAAGAAATTCAAGGTAATTCCTTTGCTAAACTCTTAGAAAATAAAACAATCCCTTGGAGAGATCGGATTTATTATCATTATTATGAATATCCACAACCACATCGAGTAATGCCACATTTTGGCATACGAACAACAAGATATAAGTTGGCTCGATTTTATGGTAATGAAAATTTTTGGGAACTCTATGATTTAAAAAAGGATCCTCAGGAATTGAACAATATTTATAGTCAGTATGAGAATAGTAAACTGGTTAAGAAGTTAAAACAGGATTTGAATGCATCAATTGCGGAATATAAAGATGATTTAGCAGCACAAATTATCAGTAAATAATTAGTATTCTTCTTGTTGGGTTTATAATCCAAATATTTTCAACCTAATGGATTTGATAAGTGATGATGTTGATTTTTTTTAAATAATATTTTATTTGCTTAGCTAACTGATTTGTAATTAGCATTTTACTTTTTGTATAATAGGGGCCACTTCTATTTGGTTTTGTTTTGGTATAGTATTTGGAAATTAATTCTTAAAGAATTAATTATGAAAGCAAAACTTGCGATATTTTTAAGTGGATTAATGCTGCTATTAGTAGCGAGCTCTTGTGTAGGATATTATCACGATCGTGGACCAAGATATGATCGAGGACACCATTACGGTCATTATAATAAGCATTATAAAAAACATCATAGGCATCACCATTAACATGACAAGGGAATAAGCAATTATTCCCTTTTGTTTTGGTTATAAAGGCTGTATAACACAGGAATTAAACTTCGTATGGGAATCAGATTGAATTGAAATAGTACTGGGTAAACTAGATAGATTCACGAATAATTAGTTCAGCCTCTAATGCTATTGTTTCATAAACAATTTCTCTCTTTTTCATACGTAAGTCTAATATATTAATCATTTTCTCAATGGCTAACTTTCCGATATTTTTAGCTGGTTGAGAAATACAAGTTAACGGAGGGTTAAAGGAAAAAGCATAGTTGGTATTTGAAAAACCAATTAAGGCAATTTCATCTGGTATTTTTATTTTTTGTTGCGCAAGCAAACCTATAGTTCTATTTGTCAATAAATCAGTTGCTGTAAAAATTGCATCTGGACTTTTATTCGCTTGTTTTAATTTAGTTAGCTTATTTAAGATTTGGTTTTCTACAATTTCTATTTGTGAAAGATCACATCTTAAAAGATTATGCTCTTGGAAAGTGATGTTATTTTGTTTGAGGGCTTCTTGGAAACCTGTAAGTCGTTCATTTGTAACGCCATTATTAAGTCCCGTTATATGTAAGATATTTCTGTAATTTCTATTAATAAGTTCTTGGGTAGCTCTTTTTGCAGCTTTTTTATTGTCTATTCCTATTTTGAAGGTATTGAGATGGTTATTGATACGATCGAAAATTACAATCGGGCAGTCTGTCTGATGCAGTTGTTGTAGATAGTTTAAGTTTGCACTATCAGATACGGGTGAAATTAATATACCATCGACTCCTTTAGAATATAAAATATCAATACATTTTTTTTCTATAGCAGGATTCTCTCTACTCTGCATGATAATAACATTATATTGTTGCATCAGAGACGACTCTTCGATTCCCTCCAAAATCTGAGAAAAGAATGAATTGCTAATGGTCGAGACAATAACACCTATAATGTTCGTTTTACCTGTTTTTAAGCTTCTTGCTAATGTGTTATACTGATAATTATGTTTACGAGCATAAGCGGCAATTTTCTTTTTTGTATCCTTATTGATTTCATGACTATCAGAGAGGGCTTTGGAAACAGTAGATACTGATAAGTTTAACGCAATTGCAATATCTTTAAGGGTTATTTTTTTCATAGTTTCCTGGTATAACTTATAAAGATACTAAATTGAATAATGAAATCTATTATTGGCCTGTATATAATATAACCCAAATAATTAAATCCTATGAAATCTTTCTATCTTTGTATTTATGAGCACATTATTAGATATAGGACAAAAGCCATACAATCATTATGGATCTTATTTAAAGAAAAAATATAATGGTCAACGCGTATATAAAGTTATCGTGGATGGAAATTTTACTTGTCCTAATCGCGATGGAAGTAAGGGATATGGCGGTTGTTCGTATTGTAATGTCGATTCATTTACGCCAGAATCAGCTCGTAAATTACCAACCATTCGTGAACAAGTAGAAGAAGGAATTAAAAGAGCTAGGGAAGGTTACCGTGCCGATAAATTTGTCATTTACTTTCAACCGAATACCAACACCTATGCTCCAGCTCATTTTTTAAAAACAATGTATGATGAAGCTTTAGCAGTATGCCCCGAGGATACAGTCGGACTGTCTGTAGGAACACGCCCAGATTGCATCGATTTTGAGAAAGTAGCCTTATTGGAGAGCTATTGTGATCGTTTTGATGTTGATTTGGAGATGGGTATGGAGTCGATCTATGATGATACGTTGAACCGTATAAACCGGGGATGTTCACATGAAGAGTTGCAAAAAGCTTTAAAATTGGTAGAAAATAGTCCTTTGGAAATTTGTGTACATACGATTTTCGGTTTTCCATGGGAAACAAAGGAAATGATGCTGAAATATGCGAATGAAATTAATAAGCATCCTCAAATTAAATTTGTGAAGTTGCATCATTTACATATCGTAGAAGGTTCTATTATGGGAGTTCAGTATAAGCGAGAACCTTTCCATGTATTTTCTATTGATGAATATTGTGATTTTCTGGCCGAATTTATTCCATTATTACGACCAGATATTGTGATTCAGCGTTTATTTGGATTGGCGGATCAAGATCTATTAATTGCACCCAACTGGGGAATGAAGAAATCCGCAATTCAAAGCTATATTGACAAGGCTTTAGAAAGAAAAAAAGCCATTCAAGGCTCTAAATATTTAGGATAAGAAGAAAGGGCTATACAGCCCTTTCTTTTTATCCTTCTATGATTGATTTTAAATCAGCCGGAGAATAATTAATGGATTTCAGTGTTTTATTATCTTCAGCTCTGAAGACTAAAAATAGCCCATCCACTTCTTTATAATAACTCTCCACATCCTTTGTATCTTTATAATGTTTTATCGTTGCTTCTGCCTCTTCTATCGATTGACAAGCTTTGCTCATATTTGAACGTTGTACCTCTTCAAATAAGGCGTTGAATTTGTCTTTTAAGCCAAATTCAAGAACAGCACCTGATAATACATATTGAATGTCACACAAGGCATCTGCTACCTCTACAAGATCATTATTTTGAATTGCTTCTTCTAGTTCTTTTAATTCTTCGGCAATCAGAGATACACGTAATGCACTTCTTTTTTCGTCAGGAATAGTAGGGGTATCTAAAATCGGATGTTGAAAAGTTTTATGAAATTCAGCGACCGATGTTAACGTTTTTGGATCTGTCATGATATGGATGATTTTTGCTAAATTATATAATATTCTGTAATTATAAAAAGAGATTGTAAGAAAAAAAGCAGCTATAAAAGCTGCTTTCTATATTAATAAGAGTAATTTCTAAATTAAATGTTTCAATTGAACTAATTCTCGTTCTTCAATATATCTCCAACGACCTCTAGGTAAATCCTTTTTAGTCAAGTTAGCATATACAACACGATCAAGTTTAATTACTTCGTAGCCTAGTGATTCAAAAATACGTCTTACGATACGATTTTTACCACTATGAATTTGGATACCAACTTCTTTTTTACTTGCACCCGTTACGAAACTTAAATCATCAGGTTTTATAAAACCATCTTCTAACTCCAAACCAAATTCGATTTTATTGAAATCGCCTTGTGTTAAATTTTTATTTAATTCTACGTTATAGATCTTGCTGATATTATTACGAGGATGTGATAATTTTTCTGCTAAATTACCATCATTAGTCATTAATAATAAACCAGTGGTGTTTCTATCTAATCGACCTACAGGATAAATACGTTCTTTTGTTGCTTTTGAAACCAACTCCATGACCGTATGACGTTCTTGAGGATCATCCGTAGTGGTGATATAATCTTTTGGTTTATTCAATAAAACGTAAACCATTTTTTCACGTTTCAAGCGCTCACCGTTATATTTGATATCGTCTTTAGCCGGATCAACTTTTGTTCCCAATTCTGTCACGAATTCTCCATTGACACTCACAACACCAGCAGCAATCAGTTCGTCCGCTTTTCTTCTAGAACATATGCCAGAGTTTGCAATGTAACGATTTAAACGGATTGTACCATCATCTTCTTTTGAATATTTAGAACGTTTAGGTCTTTCTGTATATTTTTTTTCACCAGAAGACTCTTTACGATCCTCCTCGTTATTGAATTTTTTGTATGAAGATTTGTACTGTCTATCCGATCTGTCAAAATTTCCTTTTCTATCAGGGCTTTCATTATCAAATTTTCTGAACGGTCTGTCCCCACCAAAAGATTTACCTTCTTTGTTGAATGGTTTGTCGAAAGTTCTTTTTCTATCGGAGTTTTCACCATCGAATTTCTTGAACGGTCTGTCTCCGCCGAAAGCTCTGCCTTCTTTGTTGAACGGTTTGTCGAAAGTTCTTTTTCTATCGGAGTTTTCACCATCAAACTTCTTGAATGGTCTATCTCCTCCGAAAGCTCTACCTTCTTTGTTGAACGGTTTGTCGAAACTTCTTTTTCTGCCTGAGCTTTCCCCATCAAATTTCTTGAATGGTCTGTCTCCACCAAAAGATTTACCATCTTTGTTAAACGGCTTGTCGAAACTTCTCTTTCTATCGGAGCTTTCACCATCAAATTTTTTGAACGGTCTGTCTCCACCAAAAGATTTACCATCTTTGTTAAACGGTTTGTCGAAACTTCTTTTTCTGTCAGAGTTTTCCCCATCAAATTTTTTGAACGGTCTATCACCTCCAAAAGATTTTCTGTCGTTATTGTATGGTTTGTCTGTGTTATCTTTATTACCGAATGAAGAAGTTCTCGGTCTTTTATTGTCTTTGAAATTAGAGGATCTTTCATCCTTTGAACGATCACCTCTTGGTTTGAAGTTTTCTGAGGTACTTCTTGAGTTTTTGGACTTGTCATCACGACTGTTCCTTTTATTGCTGAATGGCATCTTATTACGATAAAATAATGTGAACGGCAAAGTTAGCTATAATATTCCTTTATTCGCTAGAAATTATAATTATTTTTAAATGGTCGATCAAAAGTTACAAAAGAATCAAGGTTTAAAGCGATTTAAACCCTGAAAAGTAGTAAGTGTTTGTTTTTTAGGCAAATAGTCTTTATCTTTGTTGCCTTGAATTTGTACCAAGCTATTTTTTGATCGATTTTATCGTGGATAGGGTAGCATTAAGGGAGTGAATGTTTAGAAAAAAAGTACTATGTTGTAGTCTGATTTTGTCAGCGTTAGTGTTGTCAAAATTGTACTCAAACCCAAACAGAATTGCTAGAGGTGGTGATAAGATCATTACTGTGATAGCGCCGAATAATCTTTCGCGTGAGGGAGATGAAAAGGAAAAAAATGATGATGACGACAATAGTCATTATTTAAGTTCATTAACATTTGCAAATGATACACTACCTATTAATAGGCCCAATGTAGAAAGCAAATTGTTAAGATATTTTAAAAATTTCTCTTTTAAGAAAAGAGGTTCTTACAGTCTACATAAAAAAGCAGAAGCCTATCTGCCTAAGATTGAAAAGATTTTAGCATCTTATAATATTCCTGAAGACTTCAAGTACATCCCATTAGTAGAAAGTGGATTGGATCGCGGTGTGGTTTCTTCTAAAGGAGCTGGAGGTTACTGGCAATTTATGCCTGCTACAGCGAGATTATACGGATTGAAAGTAAATGGTAGCGTTGATGAAAGATTAGACTTGGTTAAATCAACTCATGCCGCTGCTAAATACATTAAATCACTGTATAAGGAGTTTGGAAATTGGACCCTGGTTGCTGCAGCCTATAATGTAGGAGGGGGAAGCCTAAAAGGAACAATCAGACGCCAAAAAGAAGATAGTTATTACGATTTGAAATTAAATAATGAGACAGGTTCATATGTCTATAAATTAATTTCAATGAAGGAAATTATCGAAAATCCACAGAAGCATGGTTATACACGCTATGCTAATCGAGTAGATAAAGACGAAGATAATTCAAAAGAAAATTTACTATAAAAAAGAAAGGGCTTGAATAATTTTATTCAAGCCCTTTCTTTTTTATAGTAATCTCATTATCTCAAATCCACTATTTCATACCCACTATATTTTCCTTTATTAAAGGTAAATAAACTGCTGTCTAAATTTTTGTTAGCAGTTTGTGTTTTAATGGTATAATTGTATTTACCTCCATTTTTATCAAATACAGTCGCATCGTGAATAAGTTTTGTAGACTTATTGATGCGCAATTTGATTTTGGAGTAATTCTTTTTTGTGTCCGTTGGACTTAATTCTACTACATTTAATACCGTTGTTCCAGATTTTTCATTGGCCGCTAACGTATATTTAAATCCAGTTTTGTAAAAGCTAAAAATATTACTTGGATCTATGGCATCAGCACTTTTCTCTACTTCTGCCATTTGAACTTCTTTTTCATTCTTTAAGATCGTATAGAGGTTTTTACCATCAGATATCATATCTTGACTTTTCATCGAAATTTGGTATCTGTTATTTTTCTTATCCAAATAAAGAGTACCAGCATCCGCGTATGCAGATTTGTTAGCTCCCTGCACAGCAGAAAAAGAAAAATTTGCTTGCACACTCTGATAACTGTCGTATTTTTTACTGACTTCAGCTAAAATTTTTTTTGCAGCTGCATCTTGTTGTGCAAAAGCTGAGGTCGCGCATACTAAGGTTAACATGCTAACCAAAAAGCTCATCGATTTTTTCATTTTTTTTAATCCTTCCTTAATGTTTCTAAAAACTGTTCCAAAGAATATTCATCAGGATAAAGTACTTCACGTGCTTTACTCCCTTCAAAAGGACCAACAATACCTGCTGATTCCAATTGATCGATTATTCTTCCAGCTCTATTGTAGCCCAACTTCAATTTACGTTGGATTAAAGAGGTTGACCCTTGTTGATGCATAACGATTAGGCGTGCAGCTTCTTCAAATAATTGATCTCGGTCAGAGAAATCAAAATCTGTTGACCCTGAACCATCGCCATTCTCATCCACGTATTCCGGTAACATAAATGCCGAAGGATATCCTCGCTGACCACCGATAAAGTCAGAAATCATTTCTACTTCAGGGGTATCGACAAATGCACATTGAATACGAATCAAATCACTACCTGTTGATAAAAGCATATCCCCACGACCTATTAACTGATCGGCACCTCCAGAATCTAAAATAGTACGTGAATCTACTTTAGATAATACGCGGAATGCCAAACGAGCCGGGAAATTGGCTTTAATCGTTCCTGTAATGATATTGACTGAAGGACGTTGGGTGGCAATCACTAAGTGAATACCTACTGCACGAGCTAATTGTGCTAAACGTGCAATTGGTGTTTCTACTTCTTTACCAGCCGTCATCATCAAGTCGGCAAACTCATCTACTATAAGAACTATAAAGGGTAAGAATCGATGACCCTCCTCAGGGTTTAATCTGCGATTGACAAATTTTGCATTATATTCTTTTAAATTACGAACATGACCGTTCTTTAACAAATCATATCGTTGATCCATCTCAATACAAAGAGAATTTAATGTATTGATAACCTTCTTTGTATCTGTAATAATAGCATCTTCTTCTCCAGGTAGCTTCGCTAAAAAGTGACGTTCTACCTTTTTGAACAATGAAAGTTCTACTTTTTTTGGATCGACCAATACGAATTTTAATTCCGCTGGATGTTTTTTGTAAAGTAATGAAGTCAAAATAGCGTTGATACCAACAGATTTACCTTGTCCAGTAGCACCCGCAACGAGTAAGTGGGGCATTTTGGCTAAATCTGCAATATATACTTCATTTGATATTGTTTTCCCCAATGCAATAGGAAGATCCATATCTGTTTTTTGGAATTTCTCGGTAGCAATAATAGATTTCATAGATACCATTTCAGGGTTGCTATTTGGTACCTCAATCCCGATGGTACCTTTCCCTGGCATTGGCGCGATAATACGTATCCCTAAAGCGGCTAAACTTAGCGCGATATCATCTTCTAAATTTTTAATTTTTGAAATACGAACTCCCGGTTTCGGAATGATCTCATATAAAGTAACTGTAGGGCCAATTGTTGCCTTTATGTGCTCAATTTCAATGTTATAATTTCTTAAGGTATCAACGATTCTATTTTTATTCGCTTCTAACTCTTGCTGATTAATAGTAATTTTTCCAGTACCATAATCTTTTAATAAATCCAATGTCGGATGTTGGTAACCTGCCAAATCAAGTTTAGGGTCATATTGACCAAACTGTGCAACTAGATCATTCGCTGTTATTGTTTTTTCCTCTTTTAACGATTCGACTTCTAACTCATGATGCTCTTCTACTTCGATAACAGGATCCAATTCTAACGGTTCATCTACTGTAAAAGAGATGCTATTATCTACTACAGGATTGGGATGTTGCTCAACGTTAAAACTGTCTTCTATGTCAAAAGGAATGATTACTTTGTTTTCTGGTTGAATTTCGTTGACAGGTAAAATGATTTCTTTATGTGGAATAACAGATTCCTCATTTAATTTGATTTCACTATTTCTACCAGATTGAAATTTATCATTTAGACTAGGAGGAGGGGTGTAAGATTCTCTTCTATTGACTAAAGGTTCCGAGTCAATACTTTCAGATTTACGAATGGTATTACTATAATTGCCATCGTCTTCATCATCATCTTCTTCAAAAAATTCTTCTTCTACCTTTTTTCTGGAGTCAAAAATGCTAAATTTTAAGTCCAAGTTATAGATTAAAATTAATGTTGTAAGACACGCAAAGATTAAAATTCCAGCTACACCTACAGTTCCTATTTGCGCCTCTAATAATTTATTTGTCCAAAAACCAAACTTTCCTTCTAAGATATGAGGTGCCTTTTCTATAAAACTATGGAAAAAACCCAATGTCACCGAAATGAATACAATAGCAATGAATGAATATATGATGGTGCGAAAAACAGGTAGTATTGATTTTTTATATAATAATCTATATCCAATTACAAACAATACTAATAAGAATAGAAACGAAGCAACCCCAAACCAATTGTAAATAAATTGGTTTGCAAATAAGGCACCATATTTTCCTAGTTTATTTTGAACGATAGGTAAGTCTATGTCAGGATCATCTATTTCATCAGCGGTATTCATTACTGTGCCCCATCCGCCATTGGAAGAAGCAATATAACTTTGATCTTCTGACCATGTAAATAAATAGGAGACAAATGCAACTCCCAATAAAACAGCACATAACAATAGAAAAGCTCCAAAAATTTTAATTAATTTTTGTTGCACTTCTGATAAATCTCTAGCAGGAGATTGCTCTTTATTTTCGAACTTTTTATTTATTGGAGTTTCCTTTTTTGTACTCCTTTTCGTTGATGTATTAGCGCTAGACGGTCTAAATGTATTTCCTTTATTTGACATGAATATTTCACAATTATCCTTCATACAAACTTAAGTATTTAGACGGAAATTTAATTGTGTTATAAACCTTTTATTTTTCGTTGTAGCATTTTATTTATAACAAACGTCTTTTATACAGACGGTCGTTGAACTTTATTGAAAATAAAAAAATGAAAATGAAAAAGGCATTATTTTTTGGATTAACTGTAATGGTCCTCATGCTGACATTGAATTCTTGCAATAAGCTAGATGATGATTATTCTTATGTAGAAATATCAGCGGTGTCAGCGGTGAATGTTGTCCCTGGCTCTGCTGGTTTGGATATCGGATTAGACCAAAACAAGTTGAATAATGGTTGGGAAGTGTTTTCCTACAATCATGTTTTAAATTATAAAAACGCATATCCCGGCAATCGGTTAGTTCGAGTCTTTGACCCTAAGGCGATGGCTGGTGATACTGCACTTGTGCGTAAAAATGTAAATTTTACACCTGGAAAATATTACAGTTTGTATATCATAGGAAAAGATAAAATAGATGTACTCGCTACCGAAGACGATTTTGGCGTGTTGAAAACGGGACTGGCTAAATTCAGATTTATGAATTTAAGTCCAGAGGCACCTAAACTAACACTAACATTGAATACGACAGATAGTTTATCTGTGAAAGACAAAATGTATAAAGATTTAAGTGCATTTAAAAATATTAAGAGTAGTGAAACCTATACCTTGAAAATCAATGGTGCGGGTATGACAGAACTGGTAGGAGAGTTTAAACCTGAAGATAAGGAAGTCTATACCATTTATGCTGCTGGATTAAAGTCAAGCAATGAAAGTAATAAAAAATATAGCTTTCAAATCGTTAAGCATAAATAGCTTGAAAGTTAGATTATAATTTTGGTTGATTATAATGGTTAAGCCTGCTCTGAAAAGAGCAGGTTTTTTATTTATCCTACTGTATTTAATCGAATCGGTATGATATACTTGACATGTACCGTTATTCCCCTTTGCACTCCAGGTTCCCAGTTTTTCATTTTTTTAAGTACCTTAATCGCTGCTTCTCCAGTTCCATAACCGAGGTCTGTTTTGATCTTAAAATCTTTTGGTTGTCCACTTTTATCGATAACGAATTCAACTTCTACGATGCCATTTATACGTGCAAGTAACGCTTGTTTGGGATAATCATAGTTGGAACCAATGAAGCGCATCAATGCTAGGATTCCATCAGGATAGGTGGGTTCTTTCGAACCTTTTGTAGCATCATAAGAAGTTTTATTACCGAGTGAATCCGTTGTAACGCCCGATATAAGTTTATTTTCTTTAAAAGTTTCTACGAAAGTGTATTTCTTGTTGTCAAAATGTCCTTTCCACTCGCCATCTTTTTTATGGTTCACATAACTTCCTTCTTCGTAACTATAGGAGTTTTCTGAAACAGCAAAACCATTTCCGTCTTTTAAAAGTACCTTTCCTGTTGAGTCTTCATAGATTAAATAAAGAGGTTCTTCAATTTTATATTTTCCTTTTTTACCTATAGTAAAAGGGTAATATAGAACAGATTTAATTTTTCCGTTTTCATGATAATAAAAAGCCGTATCAATTTGCTCTGATTGATTCGAGAACATTTCTTCTGATTTCAGATTACCATTTTCAAAGAGCTCATATTTTTTACCTTTAAATTTTGTTCCAGCGATATCTGTTACGGTACCTTGTAGTTTTAGCGCTTTATTGGATGTATAAAATTCTTCAACAATTCTATCTTTTGTATTTTGATCTGGAATGTTGACGATTCGTGTGTAATATGCTTTTTCTAATTCTTTCGTTACGTTTCCATCTTTTGTATATAGGGTTTGAAAACTAATTTGGGCATAGCCCGTGATACAAGTCAGTACAAACAGAACAATAAGTAGGATCTCTTTTCTCATAAAATTTAAAGATTGTGGTTGCTATATCCTCATTTAAATGAGGATATAGCAGTAAAGTTTTACAAAATATAAATAGCCGCTTTAAACGGCTATTTATATTGATGATTCTGCTTACTCAGCAATAATCAAATAATAATTTTTCTTTCCTCTTTGCGCAATGATATATTGATCATTGATCAGATTAGAAGTATCAATATTTTGTTCAATATCGGTTGCCTTCTCTCGATTGATAGACACACCACCACCTTGCAGCATTTTACGCGCTTCTCCTTTTGACGGGAAAATTTGCGTCGTAACCGCTAAAAGATCTAAAATATTAATTCCATTAACTAAGGACTCTCTAGACACCTTAAATTGTGGAATACCTTCAAATACATCTAAAACACCTTCATGATCCAATCCGTTCAAGAATTCTAATGTTCCGTTACCAAATAAGAAATCAGAAGTTTTAATAGCGGTATCATAAGCTTCTTCCGAATGGGTACGGATGGTGATATCTTGTGCTAAAGCTTTTTGTACAGCACGTGTGTGTGGCGCAGCATCATGTTCCGCAATAATAGCATCAATTTCTTCTTGTGACTTTAATGTAAAAATCTTGATCCAGTTTTTAGCATCATCATCAGAAGTGTTTAACCAAAACTGGTAATATTTGTAAGGAGAAGTCTTCTTTGCATCTAACCAGATTGCACCAGATTCTGTTTTACCAAATTTCTGACCATCTGCTTTTTTTATCAACTGTGTTGTAATGGCAAAAGCAGTTCCTTGATCTTGACGACGGATGAATTCCGTACCTGTTACAATATTTCCCCATTGGTCAGACCCACCCATTTGCACTTGACAATTATGGTGTTTCCATAGATAATAGAAGTCGTATCCTTGAATCAATTGGTACGAAAATTCTGTAAATGAAAGACCGTTTTCGCCTTCCAAACGTTTTTTTACAGAATCTTTAGCCATCATATAGTTAACAGTAATTAATTTACCGACATCACGAATGAAATCCAAAAATTTAAAATCTTTGAACCAATCATAATTGTTAACCATTTTGGCATCGTTTACACCTTCTCCAAATGCAAGAAATTTGCCTAACTGATTTTTTAGACATTCCACATTGTGGTTTAATGTGTTTTCGTCTAATAAGTTACGTTCTGCAGATTTGAAAGAAGGGTCTCCAATCATTCCTGTTGCACCACCAACCAAAGCAACAGGTTTATGTCCTGCATTTTGGAAATGGATTAACGTCATGATTTGCGTCAAGTGACCTACGTGTAAAGAGTCTCCAGTGGGATCAAAACCAATATAACCAGATACCTTTTCTTTATTTAATAAGTCCTCAGTTCCGGGCATAATGTCTTGAAGCATGCCTCTCCAGCGTAATTCTTCTACAAAGCTCATTGTGTAAAATGGGTTAAAATTTTTAATATAAGCCACAAATATAAGAGATTAAGCTGTATATTGAGTGCATATTTCTCGTTAAATAATAGCGATAAACATAAAAATGTAGTTATGAATTTTTTGTCACACTTTTATTTTGAACGTTTTGCGACTACTCCAGAGCGGGTTGTAGGAAGTCTATTACCAGACTTATTGAAAAACGCTGATAAGGATTTTGCGCTGAGACCAAATAACTTCGAAGATCGATTAAGTGCAAATCCGTTACATGGAGAATTATTGAAAGGCTGGAATGGACATATTGAGGTCGACCGTTTATTTCACAATTCAGATTATTTCTTTCATCATACACATGAAATCAAAGATTGTATTAAAGAAGAATTGCAAGGATTAGAAATTAGACCCTCATTTTTTGCCCATATTGCGTTAGAGCTACTCTTGGATCATCAATTGATCCAACATAAAGCCATATCTATTGACCGGTTTTATCTCATGTTAGAAAAAGTAAATCGCGATTCTTTACGATCTTTCTTACAGATAAACGAATTAAATGACATCCAAAAATTTGATGTTTTTTATGATAAATTCAAAGAGGTTAAATATATTTACGAATATGCAGATTTAGAGCAGATCACTCGATCCTTATTTCAAATTTGTCGAAGATTATGGACTTTTGAAATTCAAGAAGAACAAGTTTTATTGATAATCGCTAAATTGGCTCAATATAGGAAAGACCATTTAAATAATTTTAATGAAATCTACCACTACATACAGCACGAAATGATCGATTTCGAATAGTATTTTTGTTGTATACCTGCTATCACCCTTATTTTTTTTATTTTCGTAACCAATTACTTAACATTTAACATTCATTACATGTTTAAAAGACTTTTTCGAAAGAAAAGTGTAGATCAGATTTTATACGACTCCGAGCATGGAGAAGGTACAGGACTTGCAAAAGTACTTGGCGTACGAGATTTGGTTTCACTTGGTATCGCAGCTATTGTAGGCGCAGGGATTTTTAGTACAATAGGATTAGCGAGCTATGAAGGTGGACCAGCAGTTTCGCTTTTGTTTATATTCACAGCTATTGCCTGTGTATTTACCGCTTTGGCCTATGCACAGTTTGCAAGCACTGTTCCCGTATCTGGGAGTGCTTATACTTACGCATATGTGGCTTTTGGAGAACTATTTGCCTGGATTATTGGTTGGGCATTGGTGCTAGAGTATGCTGTTTCCAATACTGTTATTGCCATCTCTTGGTCTCAATATTTTGTATCGATGTTAGAGGGATTCGGTATTCAGATACCTGCATGGCTGTCTATGGCTCCAGGATATGCTTTAGATGCTGCACAAAAACTTTCGGAGAAAGGAGCAGATAGCTTAACAGCTATAGATAAACATGGATTAGAAGCTTATTTGAATGCTCCCCGCATAGGAGGAATACCTATTATATTTGATTTACCGGCAGGTATCATCACCGTTTTGGTGACCGCTTTGGTATACATTGGTATTAAAGAATCGCAACGTGCAAGTACCATCATGGTGATGATCAAGGTGGGAATTATTTTAGCTGTTATTTTTGGCGGTATTTTTTATATAAAGCCTGAGAATTGGACACCATTTGCTCCTAACGGTATGCACGGTGTGATGGGAAGTGTCGCTGCAGTATTCTTTGCTTTTATTGGTTTTGACTCTATTTCTACCACGGCAGAAGAGTGTAAGGATCCACAACGTGATTTACCAAAGGCAATGATCTGGTGTTTAGTCATCTGTACGATATTGTACGTGGCTATTACCTTAGTCTTAACAGGAATGGTGAACTACACAGAATTGAATGTAAAAGATCCTTTAGCTTTTGTGTTTAAATATGTTGGGTTCGATTATATGGCGGGTATTATCTCCATTACGTCCGTTATTGCTATTACAAGTGCCTTGTTGGTCTATCAATTGGCACAACCTAGAATTTGGATGACCATGAGCCGTGATGGATTGATGTCAAAACGATTTGCAAGAGTGCATCCCAAATATAAAACACCTTCGTATGCCACGATCGTCACGGGAATAGTCGTGGGAATTCCGTCATTGTTCTTTAAAATGGACTTTTTTGTGGATCTAACAAGTGTCGGTACCTTTTTTGCATTTATTATGGTATGCGCAGGTGTGCTGTATATGGATTTCTCTGGTTTATCTCAAAAATCCAAATTCAAAGTTCCTTATGTAAATGGGAAATACTTAGTCGGTCTTGGGTTGTTAGTGACCATCGTGCTGATGTTGATCTACGGACAATCTATCTTGTTAGAATGGAAAAGCTTACCTTTTATGGAGATTATCAAACATAAAGTTTTGATTATCGTGTTTTGGTTGACTTGGTTGGGGTTAAGTATTTATAGTTTTAAAATGAATTTCTCTTTACTACCTGTAACGGGTATTTTGATTAATTTATATTTAATGACAGAATTAGGAGCCAGTAACTGGATTATCTTTATTATTTGGCTGATTGGTGGACTTGTGATCTATTTCTTATATGGCTATAAGCACTCCAAGTTAAATAGGGACAGTATGTCATCTTCCTTATAAAATGGCATAAAAAAAGCTCTAAACAACGTTTAGAGCTTTTTTTATGTCTTTAGAATCTCCATAGTAATATGCGACCTACTTTGTTTCCTTGTTCCATTCGGATGACCTCCATTTCAGTCACATTCATTTTCTTTAATTTATGTTGTAAACCTCTGATATCTTCGCGATGCGCTACCAATGTGGAGAACCATTTTACTTGTTCTTTGTAAAATTGGCTTTCAAAAATCATCCTTCCTATGAATGCTTTTTCACCACCATCACACCAGAGTTCACTCCCTTGGCCAGCGAAACTCTGTACTATTTTATCTTCGGATGTTGTTTTTAAGCTTTTCACTTTACGATCAGCTTGTGCTAACGCTTCTAATTGAGAAGAGAAAAAAGGAGGATTACAAATCACCATATCATACTTTTCATCCTCCAAGATAATATCTTTAAAAATGGCTTTCGGGTTATTTTGTAATCTAATTTGCACATTGTTCTTCAGTTCCGGATTTAACCGAACGATTTCAATGGCATTCTTATAAGCTTTTTTTACAATCTCGGATCCTACAAATGACCATCCATATTCATGGTGGCCCACAATTGGATAAATACAGTTTGCACCAACACCGATGTCTAAAATTTTAACTTGTTTTCCTTTCGGAATCTCATTGTTATTTGCTTTCGCTAAGATATCAGCAACATAATGGATATAATCAGCACGTCCAGGAATAGGAGGACATAAATTTTCTTTGGGGACATCCCAAAATTGAATATTGTAATATTGTTGAAGTAAGCCTTTGTTTAACAGTTTAACTGCCTCAGGATTTGTAAAATCTATTGTTTTGGTTTGGTAATCATTGACAAAAACAAACTCCTTTAGTTCTGGAATGATTTTGATGAGTTTAACGAAATCATACGCATGAAGATGTTTATTTCTAGGATGAAGTTTCTTCGTTGTGGGAGTTGTTGCTGTTCCTGCCATATATTATGTATTTGACGCAAAAATAAGCTTTTATTTTAAGACATCCGTTAAATAAAATATGTCTGGATTCAAAACGATGTTTCTTTTTCTTGGACATAAAAAATGCTCCCAGAAAGTGATTCACTTTCTGGGAGCATTTTTTATAATTGTTCTTTTTAATTTTTCCTTTTCAGATCGATGATCGACGTTTGCGGTAAATTTAACGGAACACGCTCAATGGTCACAAAGCTGGCATCCAAACCAAATCCTTTTTCTTCGGATAAACTTAGTTTTTTAAGATAACCATATATCTCCATGATGATACGTTGAAACCAATTTAATTGATTTCCCTTTGATAATATCTTTTCCAGTACGACAAATTTAAAATCTCCAGGGATATTGTGTTTGCGTAAGGTGTCATATCGACTGGTAATATCAATTTCACCTTTTTCTACCATATCTTCTACGACTTTTCTGAATAGTAAACTGATCCGTTGTTCTTCTCTGAAACCAAGTTTAAAATCGATACGAATTAATTTCCCAGGGATCAACTGATCAATCGTATATTCACGGGTATAGGGATGATCCATAACATCAACATGGAGCAACCAATATACATCTGCACGTTTTGGTTTTTTATTCAGTATCGAATAAATGATTTTAGATTCAATTTCTGATTTGAAATTAGCGCTAGTCAAGTATACCAGATGCGATGCATAAGGAGGTACAGACTTATCTTCACTAAGCTCTGAAATGATTGGATAATACTTGTCAATATTGATGAAGTTGACAAATCTATTTTTAATACGTCTAGCATTCCACCAAGCATACATGATGAGAAATAGAAGGGATGCCAATAATAGCGTTAACCAACCACCATGAACAATTTTTACACCATTTCCGAGTAAAAGAATGAGTTCTAATGCTAAATAGAATCCTGTAAACAACGCGATGATAAATTTGTTGACTTTTTTCATTGCCAAAAAGTACGTTACCAAAACGGTTGTTGTGAGGAACGTGAGGTTAATGGCCAATCCATATGCAGCTTCCATATTGCTGGATTCACCAAAAATTCGGATGATAACCATACATCCTGCCCACAAGATCAAATTGATAGAAGGTACATATAGTTGTCCTTTATGTTCACTTGGATAGCGGATGGCAACTTTAGGCCAAATATTCAAGCGGACAGCCTCAGAAATTAAAGTGTATGATCCAGAGATCATCGCTTGACTGGCAATTACTGCCGCTATGGTGGCAATAGCGATACCATAACCCAAGAACCAATGGGGCATAATGGCGTAAAAAGGATTGTTTTCCCCTAATACTTTACCTTCTTGAGTAAGTAACCAAGCGCCTTGTCCGAAGTAGTTGAGGACAAGTGTAAGTTTTACAAAAATCCAACTGATACGGATATTTCCTTTACCACAGTGCCCCATATCAGAATAGAGTGCTTCGGCACCTGTTGTACATAAAAACACAGCTCCAATAATAAACAAAGCATTGGGATAAGCAATTAATAGTTTGACGGCATAATAAGGATTAAATGCTTTTAATACTTCTAATTCCAAGTGTATATTCGTTAAACCTAAAATACCTATTGTTGAAAACCAAATCAACATGAGTGGTCCAAATATTTTGCCAACCACAGAAGTTCCGAAACGTTGAATAGCAAATAATAAGGTAATGATTGTAACAACGATCGGAATCGTCGGTAAACCTGGGTATTTAATGTCTAAACCTTCAATCGCAGAAGAAATAGTGATCGCAGGTGTAATCATTCCATCAGCAAGAAGCGTCGCCGCCCCAATCATCGCTGGAAAAATTAACCATGGAGCTCTTTTTCTGACAAGTGAAAATAAGGATAATATTCCTCCCTCGCCTTTATTGTCTGCCTGAAGCGTAATTAATACATATTTGACAGTAGTTTGAAGTGTAATCGTCCAAAAGACACATGATAAACCTCCTAAAACGAGCGCCTTATCAATTACACCTTTGTTCATTATCGCTTTAAAAACGTAAAGAGGAGAGGTACCAATATCTCCAAAAATTATCCCTAAACTAATGAG
This sequence comes from Sphingobacterium sp. SRCM116780, assembly GCF_021442025.1. Classification (NCBI taxonomy): domain Bacteria; kingdom Pseudomonadati; phylum Bacteroidota; class Sphingobacteriia; order Sphingobacteriales; family Sphingobacteriaceae; genus Sphingobacterium; species Sphingobacterium sp. SRCM116780. The sequence goes on along the minus strand of NZ_CP090446.1, from coordinate 2,878,896 downwards.
TAAACCTGCAAGACTTACTTTTTGTGCGGTACTTTGATGACTAGCCGTCATTTTTTTTATTTTTTTTAAGTGAAAAACCTTCTTTTTAACCTAATTATGAAGGTTCGTTAGCATTGAAAAACTTGTGCCAAATTTTAGCATTTTGTTTGACAACGCCAAATCTTGTTAAAAATTGTTAAATGAAAAATAATAATTCTAAATAAGCGCTAAATATTTAAACAAATATGCTACTTTTGTTGTTGATATATTGGTCTATAAATATTATATTTGATTAAACTTAAGCCAATTCAACGAGTCCTAGTATTGCAACATGAAAATTAATATGAAGAAAATAGCTTACTTATGTCTGCTCAGTGTGATTTCACTGACAGGAAGTTTAGGTTATGCTTCTGTATTACATGTTTCTAAGTCGATTCAATATGAGGATAACCAATCTTATTTTGATAGATTTGATCGTGTTTCTTATACTAATTCTTTCCGTTTGGTATCGGAGAGCAGTAAGGACGTTGATAAATTGATCAATAACGTAAAAGTTTTTTATAACCCCATTTCTGAACAAATTAGTTTATCATTTAAATTAGGCAAACAAACATCTGTTGCTATTAAAGTAATGGATGCTTTAGGAAATGAAGTATTGCAGTTAATGAATGGAACTTTAGATGCTGGTAATCAAAACTTATCTTTTGATCCAAGCGGTAAATTAAATTCAGGATTTTATTTTGTCCGTGTAGTTTCTGGATCAGAAACTGTTGTAAAGAGATTCTCCGTTCGATAATAGAACTTATTCAAAAATATATAAAGGCCTAAATGTTTGATCATTTAGGCCTTTTTTCTTTTAGTTTGGAATTTCATTTTCATCAATCCACAATCCATCTGATTTGATGATATCAATGAGCTCATTTAGAGCGTGTACAGTGCTTACATTTTTCTTAACGACTTCCTGTCCGCGGTAAAGTGTGATTTTATCTGGTCCAGCTCCTACGTAACCATAATCTGCATCAGCCATTTCACCTGGACCATTGACAATACAACCCATGATCCCTATTTTTAATCCTTTCAGATGATTTGTTCTATTTCTGATCATTTGCGTTGTTTCTTGAAGATCAAATAAGGTGCGACCACAGCTTGGACAGGAAATATATTCAGTCTTCGATATCCTAGACCTTGTCGCTTGAAGAATACCAAAAGATAAGGATACGATTTTATCTAATGGTGTCGCAGGAGAATCAATCCAAATACCAGATCCTAATCCATCAATCAATAGTGCTCCTAAATCTGTTGCTGTATAAAGCTGAATTTTAGAAATAGGTTCTTCAGGATTCATGATATCACCCAATGGTCCTGAAAAATCTTCAACGGCATAAGTTCTTTTAATGATAACCGGGTTATCAATACCTATTTCTTGAAGATTTTTGAAAAACTGCCGTTGCTCGGCCATTCCATGGACAGCTATTGTTTCTAATAGGAATACAACCGTTTTATCCAGTTGGAGATTTTCAAACAGATCTGATGATAAATCTGTATTTTTTATTTGAATAAGATTCAATACAGGATCTTTTTCATCCGCTTGGTTAAACGCTTCTAACGTAAACAAAGGATGAATATTTGTTCTATTTTGGATATTCTTCCAAGTCTTGTAGTTATACAGTTGTTTTAAGTTTGCCGGCATATTAAATGACGGTAACTCATCGGCTAGATAAACAAAATCGACAGACTGTTCACCCATATGGTATTTATCTAACAAGATATCATAACGATAACCAGCTTGCGATAAAATCTGTGCATCTTTCAGATTCTGTTTAGAAATATCAACAACTACTCGAGGAACCAAAGAACCTCCAATAAATGTGTTTACTTCTTTAGAAGTATATGGTGTTGTTTTATTGTTATCTGTTAATGCTAAGATAGTCGGAATTTCCGCTGTTTGAAAAGCATGCTGTCTTTTTGTATAGCGATTCACTAAAGCGATAGCCACAGGAGCCTCCTTTTCGGGTTCTTCTGTCAGTGATACGCGAACAGTGTCGCCCAATCCATCCTCCAACAAAGTGCCTATGCCTACAGCCGATTTCACACGGCCATCCTCTCCATCACCCGCTTCTGTAACGCCTAAGTGAAGCGGATAGTTCATATTTTCCGATATCATCTTTTCAACCAACAGTCGATAAGCACGAACCATAACTTGTGGATTACTCGATTTCATCGAGATACATAAATTATAATAATTTAAATCTTCACAAATTCGGATGAATTCCATCGCAGATTCGACCATCCCTTCTGGAGTATCACCATAATGGCTCATGATACGGTCCGAAAGAGAACCATGATTAGTACCTATTCGCATCGCTGTACCATATTCTTTACAAATATTGACAAGCGGTTTAAACTTTTTATAGATACGGTCTAATTCCGCCTGATAGGATGTCTCTGTATAACTGAGCTGATCAAACTTTTTCTTATCCGCATAGTTTCCTGGATTAATACGCACTTTCTCTACAATTCGTGCGGCAACTTCAGCAGCATTTGGTGTAAAATGAATGTCCGCAACTAAAGGAACGTGATATCCCCGCAGGCGCAACTCTTTCTTGATATTAGCCAGGTTATTTGCTTCTTTAATAGATGGAGCTGTTATTCTTACGTATTCACAGCCTGCATCTACCATTTTTATGGTTTGCGCAACAGAACCCAGGGTATCCATCGTATCTATTGTTGTCATACTTTGAATACGTATTGGATTTTCCCCACCCATCGGTACATCCCCAATTTGCACTTCTCTTGTTTTCCATCTTGAATAAGTGGTTTGAGAATTGCAATACATCCCAGGTAATGTCAAAAGTTTACTTGTGTCCATATCTAATTGCAAAGTTATGTATTCTACTGCAATTATTGTAAGTTCTTTTAATATCTTCTGATCGATACAGATGTAATTCCTGCATCTATTGTTATATCATATTTCGCAGTTGCATTATGGTAATTAGCGGTTGTATAATGACCAGTTTCATCATCTTTATGAAAACTATCATCAACATCAATTGAAGATAAGGCCATTTCCGAAATCAATTGACAGGCAACACCCTTAGGAATGTAAATTTCCATCGATGACGCTCCAGCATCAATAGCGATTTTAGAATCCTGCAATGGATTACCCAGTTTAAGTTTCGTGCTACTTGCACCCGTATCAAAAGATAAATTTCTGATTTTAAATGGAGACAAATCCGCATTGATATCAATGGCGCCTACATCAAAATTAAGATCCCATTCTACATTTTTATTCAATTTGATAATCGTCCGGTTATCTTTTGAATCTAAATTCTTTTTGGTCTTTCCTTTTAAATTTATTGTCGTCTCATGTTCATCATCGATTACGGTACTTAACGAGAGAAAAGCCATTTCAGCACTATTATTTGCTTCAAATAAGTTTGTTGCTGTGCTGTCCTTTAATATCAGAGCCGTAGCACCCAAATCGATATTTGCAGTTGCTCGTGTTGTATTGGGCGTATTTTTTGCGAAGACAAAATGCGAAGCATCTTTGAAATCATCCTCATCATCCGTATTTGTATTGACTGTGCTGCGGCTATTGATGATACGCGATAGTAAACTTTGGTTTGGAGTTGTGAGTCCGATAAAGGTGAATATTCCTAAAATAACACAAGTAGTGCCGATGGATATGATATAGCCGATATCCTTTTTCGGTACCAATACATTGACACCCAATAATATAATCAATAATGGCCAATAACGAATAACCTCAAACCAGTTAAATTCGATGACATCCATCTTACTTAATAAAAGTACCACTCCTATAAATAAAAATATAATGCCTGTTGTGATTCTTTTCGCGTCCATAATATATGCGTTTATTAATTTATCTTTTATTGTATAGCACAAATGTACTGTAAAATTTATTTTTTGGTTTTGATAATTAGGTTACTCATTTACTAATCTCGGTAAAATATACCATTTAGTCGGTAAATGAATGATAGCAATCAACTGGTTTAAAGGAAAATTATTGCATCGCTTAAATATTGCTTACCTTCGTTATATATCATCCTAACAATAGAAAACCATTTTGTATAATCTGGTGTTATAATGGTATATTAGATTTTAAAGAAGAAAACACTGTAAAAATATATGATATTTCACCATATAGGTTCTTATTTGCTCTTGCTACGTTCGGTTTTTAAGAAACCAGAGAAAGGAAAAATTTATTGGAAAGAGACCATGCATGCGATGAATGAAATAGGGTTAGGTTCAATTGGACTTATTGTTATTATTTCTACTTTCATTGGGGCAGTTATGACGATGCAAATTGCATTTCAATTGGTGTCTGACTTGATTCCAAATTCAATCATCGGATCTATTAATAGAGATTCTAATATTTTAGAGTTGGGGCCAACGATTTCGGCTTTAGTGTTAATGGGAAGTGTAGGCTCTTCTATTTCTTCTCAAATCGGTTCGATGCGGGTGACCGAGCAAATTGATGCTTTGGAAATCATGGGGATTAATGCTCCAGGTTATTTAATATTACCGAAAATATTAGCAGGCATCACGATGGTTCCAGTTTTGGTTATAATCGCTATCTTCTGTGCCATTGTTGGAGGACTTTTGGGTGGAGCCCTTTCTGGGGCTGTAACGCCTGCAGATTATATCATGGGTATTCAAGAAGGCTTTAATGGATTTACAGTAACAGTTGCGTTGGTTAAAGCTTTTGCATTCGGTTTTATTATTACCTCCATCGCTGCGTATAAAGGCTTCACTGTAAAAGGAGGAGCTTTGGAAGTTGGGCAAGCAAGTACGAAAGCTGTTGTTGTCGGATGTATAACCATTTTGGCAGCTGATTATCTCATAACAGCTTTGATGCTGTAATCCTGTTTAAAAATCATGATACAAATAGAGAATATTTATAAATCTTTTGGAAGTAACGAAGTATTGAAAGGTATTGATGCCAGTTTTGAACCTGGAAAAGTCAGTTTAATTATTGGAGGTTCAGGATCAGGAAAAAGTACCTTATTAAAATGTATGGTTGGTTTACATGAGTCGGATAAAGGCCGTGTATTATTTGATGGTAAAGATTTTTCAAAATTAAGCTTTGAAGACCGTATCCCTATTCGAAAAGAAATAGGGATGCTTTTTCAAAATTCAGCTTTATTTGACTCCATGACTGTGGAGCAAAATATCATTTTTTCGTTAGATATGTTTACGGATATGTCTAAATCAGAAAAATTAGATCGTGCTAATTTTTGTTTAGAAAGGGTGAATCTGAAAGGGAGGAATAAGCTTTTCCCTTCAGAATTATCTGGAGGAATGAAAAAGCGTGTAGGGATCGCCAGAGCAATAGCCATGAGTCCCAAATATTTGTTCTGTGACGAACCAAACTCAGGTTTAGATCCGGAAACATCCATCTTGATCGATGAATTGATTTTAGATTTAACACAAGAGTATAACTCGACTACGATTGTCGTGACCCACGATATGAACTCCGTAATGGGCATAGGGGAGTATATTTTGTATCTGTATAAAGGAGAAAAATTTTGGGAAGGTTCCAATCAGGATATGATGCGGTCAGAAGTCAAAGAATTAAATGATTTCGTATTTGCCAGCCCGTTAATGAAGCGCGCGAAAGAAACAATGTAATCCGAATCGTCTATGCCTAATTGTTTTTAGATTTACGTATCTTTGCGCCAAATTATTGATTTTGACTACGACAGATATACAATTATTAACACCGCAACATTGGAAAGATTACGAGCTAATCGATTGTGGTGATTTCGAAAAATTAGAACGTTTTGGGGATTTAGTTTTAATTCGTCCAGAACCTCAGGCTGTTTGGCCAAAAGCACTTTCGGAAACAGAATGGAATAAACGCCAGGATATTAAATTCAAAGGCCGCTCGGCTACGTCAGGTGAATGGCTAAAAAAGAATCCTAAAATTCAAGATCGTTGGCATATTCAATATAAGAATGATGATGTAGCGATTAAGTTTCGTCTAGGATTGACTTCATTCAAACATGTGGGTATCTTTCCTGAGCAAGCAGTAAACTGGGATTATATTTCGCAATCCGTTCGTGCGTTTAAAATCGAGAAACCAAAGGTGTTAAATTTATTTGCGTATACAGGTGGTGCTTCTTTGATCGCTCGTGCTGCTGGTGCAGATACGACACACGTTGATTCCATCAAACAGGTGGTGACTTGGGCGAATGAAAATCAAGAATTATCTGCAATTGATAATATCCGTTGGGTGGTAGAAGATGCGTTGAAATTTGTAAAACGTGAAGTGAAGCGTGGGAATACATATAATGGTATCATTTTGGATCCTCCTGCATATGGGCATGGTCCTAAAGGAGAGAAATGGAAGCTGGAAGATCACATCATGGAAATGATGCATGATGTGGTGCAGTTATTAGATCCAAAAGAACATTTCTTGATTTTAAATACCTATTCATTAGGTTTTTCTTCTGTTATTGTCGAAAACCTTATTCGTTCCGCGTTTCCTAAAGTTGAAAATCTCGAAGTTGGAGAATTGTATTTACAAGCTACAGCAGGACCAAAATTGCCTTTAGGTGTGTTTGGTAAGTTTAGAAAAGTAGCCGAATAGCGCTAAATAACGATAAAAAAATAAGGGACGGCCATACAGCTGTCCCTTATTTTTTTATATCCATTGCTGAGAGAGAATCTAGTATCAGATTAAAGGACTAGTTTTGAAATGTTATCTGTGCTAATTCTTTTTCTGCATTTTTGAGTTGCTCTGGAATACCGGCAATGATATGACTTGAAAAATCATATAACTCATTTTTGAGTTGTTCATAATAATTAATCCCTTCCATAAGTTGCGTTTTAAATTTTTCTAAGTATTTGATGTTTTTGTCGTTGACAGTAGCTGTATTCATTTCTACATATTTTTTGATATGCGCGACATATAGGCGTAATTCATTGATAAAGAAAAAGGGCCTATCTTCATTTTGAATTAAATCTGTTCTTCCATAGATATGGTTGATCATTTGATCTAGAGAAAATTTATTTTTGAACCATACGGTATTTGGGCCTGGACAGATGGCAACAGCATCTTTTTCTTTAGGTTTTAAAATATTATATTTTAAATAAGCAGGAGCTGCAAGACCATCGCAAAGACATGTTTTTTCGGTAATCTCCGAAAACTCCTTTTCATATCGGACTGGGTCTAATTTTTTTGCTTCCAATTCTTTAATCTTGAGATGCTGATAGGCACGAGATGCAGTACAAATAGGCGTTGAACCATACTCGATATTGGAAACTAGATATTTCTTTTTACAAGGACTTCCAGGTTTACCTTCTTTTATTCTTTTGAGTCGTAATTGTTCCGATGAACTTTTTCTGAAGTTATTAAACGGTACTCCAAGGGGAGAAGCTCCACTGCTATAGAAATCATCAGCTGTTGCCGAAGTCAAGGCGGCTAAAGTTTCTTCATCAACTGTTGTTGCTTCTGGAACAAGCAAGAATGGTGACCCCCAACCCACAGCATCAAACTCATAATGTTTCAGTAAAAATGTGTGTTCATCTGCCGTGCCAACTCCTCCTTGAACGGTATATTTTATAGGAGGAGCATGTTCAATACAAATGTCTTTTTGACTCCAATACTGTCGATAGCTAGTGAATAGCTCTTGTTGTAATGCTTGTTTTTTATTTTTGAACTCAGCTAATATAGGACCTAGTAAGAGACCGTCTGTAGCAAAAGCATGTCCTCCACAGTTTAGTCCAGATTCTACGCGGAATTCCGAAACCCAAATTCCTTTCTTTGCCAAAAACTTTGCTTGAATATATGCAGATCTATAATCACTCACTTTTAAGGTCAATTTCTTGTCAAAACTACCATCTTTTTTCTGCCAAAAAGCCGGTAATTCAGCTAAATAGGAATATAATCGCGGATTCATCCCTGCAGATAGAATGACGGAAGACTGTAAGTTTGAATTTGTAAAACCACGTAATGCGGCTAGCGCATCTGAAAATTTTTCTTCAAGAGCATCCCCATTTTTCGCATAATTCACCTTGTCCACCTTTGCCATGATGTTGACATCAATGTCCCCCGCTTCAATAAATGATCTTAAACTTTGTTTCTTTTTAGCTTTTTCTACATTGTTCGTCTCGGAGATCATTGCATAGTAGATCTTTTTTGCAGGATGCGATTCTGGGATGAATTGAAAATAGCGTTCAATTTCTGATCCTTCTTCAAAAAACTGCGTACGTATGTTCTCCATCTGTTCATGTACGAGTTTGGAGACTAAGTTTAAGTAGCTTGATATGCGATTTGCCCTGTAATCGTGATCTTTTTTTGTGATGGGTAAGTATTCGCGCTTGTTTATCTTACAATAGTATGCCCGAATGCGTTCAATTAATTCATCATCTACGATAGAGATGACAGAAGAAATACCAAATCGAGCGACTTTTAATGGAGAATCTATCGAAAATGCTAATCCCAAAACAGGAATGTGGAAAGAATGCGTCATATCATTTTTATTTCAGTACGAAATACTGAATAAAAATGAAATCAAAAAGTAATGTATCTAGCAAGAAAAAATGATTGTTATCATCTTTTCTCTTAAGAATCGAAAATCACTGTTTTATTCCCATTAAGCATCACACGATCTTCACTCAATAGTTTGATCGCCTTGCTGAGTACCGCTTTTTCAATTTCTTTACCAGCAGACACCATATCTTTTACCGTGAAGTTATGCGCTACACGAGCGGTATTCTGTACGATAATAGGACCTTCATCCAGATCATTGGTGACAAAATGAGCTGTAGCGCCAATAATTTTGACTCCTCTTGTATGCGCTTGACGGTAGGGATTTGCACCAATAAATGCAGGTAAAAAGGAATGGTGTATATTGATTAGTTTGTGCTCAAAAGTTTGTACAAAAGTAGGGGATAAGATACGCATAAACTTCGCTAAGATAATGTAGTCATAATCATAACGGTTGATTTGATCAATAGTTTCTTGCTCAAATGCCTCTTTTGTCTTTCCTTCATGGTCGATATGATGGTATGGAATTTCAAATTTTTCAGTAAAATTTCTCAACTCGTCATAGTTACCCACGACAGCTTGCACTTCAGCTCCCCAGGATTCGAAATGATGTCTGACCAAGATATCAGCCAAACAGTGATGCTCTTTGGTGACCAACACGACGATCTTCTTTCTTTGGCTGGGATTTACACTTACTTCTGCATCTTTCGGTAATACATCTTTTAGTGATGCAATCAATAGATCGCTATCATTTAGTTCACCATTACAGGCAACACGGACAAAGAACTTGTTGGCTTCTTCGTCCACAAATTCACGCATGGTCACGATATTGAGGTGGTATGCGGCTACCGTATTCGCTATACGTGCGACTAATCCGACAGCATCTTGACATTGGATTAGAATTAAGGTTTGGTTTTGCATAGGCTGATAAAAGCGGGTTATTTTAACCCGCTTGTTGTGCTTCTAGAGCTTCTTTTGCTAATTCTTCTTCTAGATCCAATTCAATTCGAAGGTTATTGACAATGTGCTTTTGTCTATCGGGTGTATTTTTACCCATATAGTACTCCAAAAGCTGTTTTATCTTGTTATCTTTTGATAAAAAGACAGGATCTAAACGGATGTCTTTACCAATAAATAAACCAAACTCTGATGGAGAAATTTCACCAAGACCTTTAAAGCGTGTAATTTCAGGCTTATTCCCTAATTTAGCAATAGCACGTTGTCTTTCTTCATCCGAATAACAATAGATTGTTTCTTTTTTATTTCGGACACGGAAAAGAGGTGTTTGCAAAATAGAAACATGGCCAGCTTTGACAAGATCTGGGAAAAATTGCAAGAAAAATGTCAATAGTAATAAACGGATGTGCATACCATCAACATCGGCATCGGTTGCAAACACAATATTGTTGTAACGTAATCCATCCAAGCCATCCTCAATATTCAGCGCATGTTGTAATAAGTTGAACTCTTCATTCTCATAGACGATTTTCTTCGACATGCCATAGGAGTTCAATGGTTTACCTTTTAAACTAAAAACAGCTTGTGTCTGTACATCACGAGACTTTGTAATCGATCCCGAAGCAGAATCCCCCTCCGTAATAAATAAGGTTGTTTCTTGATTTCGTTCATTCTTATCAGAAAAATGTACTTTACAATCCCGTAATTTACGATTATGTAGAGAAGCCTTCTTCGCGCGCTCATTCGCTAATTTTTTGATACCTGCGATATCTTTACGCTCTCTCTCGGATTGTAGAATACGTTTCAATAAGGCATCAGCCGTATCTGAATTTTTATGTAGATAATCGTCTAATGCTTTTTTTAAGAAATCATTGATAAATGTCCGTACTGTTGGCCCATCAGGTCCAACACTTTGCGAACCTAGTTTTGTTTTCGTCTGCGATTCAAAAACAGGTTCTTGTACTTTTATCGCAATGGCACCAATGATAGAAGAACGTACGTCAGATGCTTCAAATTCTTTCTTATAAAACTCACGTATTGTTTTCACTAAAGCTTCTCTAAAAGCAGCTTGATGCGTACCGCCCTGAGTCGTATGTTGTCCATTAACAAAAGAATAGTATTCTTCACCATACTGCTGACCATGTGTAATGGCTATTTCGATATCCTCACCTTTCAGATGAATGATCGGGTAGCGCATAGACTCGGTGTCAATATTCCGTTCTAACAGATCTTTCAATCCATTTTCAGAAATGAATTTTTGACCATTGAAATTTATCGTTAATCCAGAATTTAAGAAAACATAATTCCAGATCATATTCTCTACAAATTCTAAACGATATTTGTAGTTCCGGAATATGGTTTCATCGGGGTAAAATGTTACCGCTGTACCGTTGCGTTGTGTTGTTTCTTTTTCCTCATCTGTAAGAAGCTCTCCTTGACTAAATTGCGCGATACGGGTTACTCTTTCACGATAAGATTGAACAGTAAACTGTCCTGATAATGCGTTGACAGCTTTTGTACCCACCCCATTAAGACCTACAGACTTTTGAAAGGCTTTACTGTCGTATTTACCACCGGTATTGATTTTAGAAACAACATCCACCACAGAACCAATTGGAATTCCTCGACCATAATCACGAACAGCAACTTTATTGTCATTCACGGTAATGTCTATTGTTTTTCCCGCACCCATGACAAACTCGTCAATACAGTTGTCGACTACTTCTTTTAATAAGACATAAATACCATCGTCATAGGCAGAGCCATCTCCTAATTTCCCAATATACATACCAGGACGTAAGCGAATATGTTCTTTCCAATCAAGGGAACGTATACTGTCTTCGTTATAAGTACTCATGTTCTTTAATTATTCTTCAGTGTGTAGCAAAAATAGCAAAATAAAGATTAAATAAGAGCAGTCCAAAGTTTAATTAAAATATTTAGTTTGCATGAAATGTGCGATTGATCCATTTTTGAATTCTTTTATATACAAGGTGATTCTATTGGATATAAAAGGAAATTTATCTAAGTTTAAGGAAAGTTATAAAAAACAAGTTATGGGATTATTTGATAAAATAAGAAACGAGTTTATAGACATCATCGAGTGGGTTGATGATAGTTCAGATACGATTGTGTGGAAGTTTCCACGTTATCAGAATGAAATAAAAATGAATGCACAACTTACTGTTCGAGAAGGTCAGGTTGCTGTATTTATGAATGAAGGTGTGATTGCAGATGTTTTTTCAGCAGGTCGACATGTATTGACCACGCAGAATATGCCGATCATGACGACATTACAAGGATGGAAATATGGATTCAATAGCCCCTTTAAAGCTGATGTTTTCTTTGTCAGCTTACGTCAATTTACGAATCAAAAGTGGGGAACGAAAAACCCAATTATGTTGCGTGATGTCGAGTTTGGGCCTGTACGATTACGTGCTTTTGGATCTTATGCTTTTCAAGTCAAAGATGCCGCGGTCTTTTTAAAACAAATAGCCGCGACCAATCCCACATTTACGATTGAAGATATCAATGAACAATTGCGTAATATCGCTGTCACTCGTGGGATGGATGCGATTGCCGAATCAAAAATTGCGGTTTTGGATTTAGCTTCCAATTATGACGAAGTTTCCGTTTTTGTGCAACAAAAAATAAGTCCTGAGTTTGAGGAAATTGGATTGAGCTTAACGAAGTTTTTGGTAGAAAATATTTCTTTACCTGAAGAAGTTGAGAAAGTATTGGATAAGAGAAGCAGTATGGGCATCGTTGGAAATTTGGGTGCTTATGCACAATTTCAAGCTGCAAACGCGATGGAAAAGGCTGCCGAGAATCCAAGTGGGGGAGGAATTATGGGAGCTGGATTGGGCGTAGGACTAGGAGCAGGAATGGCTGGACAAATGGGAGGAGTATTTCAACAGAATAAATTTGATGGAAATAATCCGTCAGGTACTAGTGCTGCTGTGGTTCCACCTGCGATACCGACAGCTGTACACTATTTTTTAGCGATTAATGGGGTACAAGCGGGACCTTTTACGATCGAACAACTGAAAGAAGAAGTCCAAAAAGGCACCTTACTTTCTTCGACACTGGCTTGGAAAGCAGGTCTAGAAAATTGGAAAGAAGCGAATCAAATCGAAGAGTTGAAAAATTTATTTCATACTGTACCACCCCCACTTCCAGGCGTATAATCGGATAGTATGAGTTTTGAAGATAAAACAGCAGCGATCAGCGAACATTTGCAATGTCAAGGTTGTGGAGCACTATTGCACTACCAACCTGGAACTTCCTATTTAAAGTGTGCATACTGTGGAACTGAAAATCAGATCACGGAATCAGACGCCATCGATCATGTTGTCAAATCTGTGGATTATGAGGAGTTTACAACTGCCATGCAGAATGTTGCTGATGCGCGATTTACCATTTCTGCTGAGGTCGTTCACTGTCGTAATTGTGGTGCCAACTCTACGTTAAATCCGCATATCACAGCAGATTTATGCGCTTTCTGTGCCTCCCCTTTAGTGATTGACCATTTGGAAGAGCGAATCGTCAAGCCTCATGGCTTAATTCCTTTTTTTGTTGAAGAGAAAAAGGCTTTTCCTCTTTTTAAACAGTGGGCTGGAGCGCTTTGGTTTGCCCCAAATGATTTCAAACGTGTTTTTAGCGCACAGAATAATCGATTAAAAGGCGTCTATATTCCATTTTGGAGTTATGATGCGGAAGCGGATTCTTCTTATCAAGGTCAAAGGGGAGAATACTACTACGTGACGAGAACGCGTAAAACTTCTGACGGTAAATCCGAAAGCTATGAAGAACAACGGACAAGATGGTATTATGCATCTGGTCAGGTACATAATAGTTTTAAAGATGTTTTGATTAGTGCTTCCACATCGTTGCCTAATAATTTTGCATCCAAGATAGGTCCCTGGAATACGGCCTATCTGAAACCATATAATGATCAATATTTGAGTGGTTTTATTGCAGAAACCTTCACCATTGATCATGTTGCTGCGGCGCAGACTGCAAAAACAATCATGGCCAATGAAATTGAGCATACAGTACGACGTGATATCGGCGGTGATACGCAACAGGTAGATAACATAGACTCTACTTATCATGCGATTAAATTGAAATATATTTTATTACCCGTTTGGCTATCGGCTTACCAATACAAGGATAAGAGTTATCAGATTATGGTCAATGCATTTAATGGTACCGTTTACGGTCAGCGACCTTATAGTTTTTGGAAAATCGCATTTGTTGTGCTATTAGGACTTATCATTATCTTTTTATTAACTCAAATGGGGTAGGTTCTTGTTCATTGCTCTTGGTTCTAATCAGATTTTAAATCTATTCCGTTTCAGCTTTAGAAATTCCCTCCTCCTTCTTTCAAAACGTCCTTTATCACTTAATTTTTTGAGCACACTTCCAATCTGTTGCTTAGTTAAAATCTGTAGACGTTTTGTAGTAATTTTTAATTAGAAAAGTAGTCCTTTTGTAGCGGATGTTTTCTTTTTTATCGGACTTGGGTGTCGGAATTTTGAATTGTAATAAATCAATAACAGAAATGATATATTTTTTCGAAACACGCTCTACTCTTTTTACTGAACAAAAAGAAAATGTAGACACGATATAATAAATTGAACGAAATTTTTAAAGAGAAGTTGTAGGTTGATACCTGATTGAAATAAATAAAAATAATGATGGAAAATTACACGTTAGCTCATTTTGGAGCTATTGTAACAGAGAATTTAAACGAGTATTATCGAGTTACTATAGATTTTAATGGTGGAAAACTTAATCTTGACCTCAATTTTAGAAACAAAGAAATTGACATACCAACATTGGCTAAAGTAGAAACTTTTCTTAATGGTATGGACGCATTTGATAAGTCAAACCTGAATCAGATCATCAATAATTACGATGAAAAAAACAGTTTAGTAAGAGAGTATATTGATTTTCACCTTGAAGAATTACCAAAGAACCAACTTGAACAATTGATAGATGTCAAAAATCAAAAGGTGTCTCCAGAAAAGCAAATGTTAGGCAAGTTGAAGCTTGAACGCATTGGTTTATATCCTGATGGAGCCTACAACACCGAATCTTTTGCTGTTTTTGACTACACTTTCGAAGGAAATATTTATGTAGACGGTAGAAGAACAATAACTGACCAGATTATAGTGCTAAAAACCAGTGAAAATGGAGCGTTTAACGATATGACATGGGAGAGCTAAAACTAGCTGATAGCATGTTAAAACGGTATTGACAATATTGATTCCTGAAGGGCTTAATTAACAACAAAACAAATAAAAAAATGAATCAGAAATCATTAATCCTTATATTTTTTACTTTAATGCTATCTGTAACATCATGTAGTTTGGGAGAAAAAAGTTATTCAGAAGAGGTATTTCAAAAGGTAAAACTGAATAGTAATAAAATACCAAATGGATTTAAACAGCACTTTAATGAAATAAGAGGACAGCTCAAAGCAGGAAGCCTTAAAATCGTAACCCAAGAGAATGAGGTGAAAAATGTGAATGCTTCAGAATATGTACAGAATCACTATGTCCATATGTTCGACAAAGATATCGAGGATGTAAAGGGTATAAAACCTGATGACGAAACAGCACCAATATTAAAAGTCTCTCTGGAAATGTTTCAATACGTAGATGAGATCTATAAGACCGATTTTCCAAGAATTGCCAAAATGATTGATGACGGCAAGTCTGACGAAGAGATCAATGCAGCTATCGAAGAACTGGATGAGATAAAAGGACCTATTGTGGATGAAAAATTTAATAAAGTTCACGATCTCATTATGCCTTATGCCGATAAACATGGTGTAGAATACAAAATTCTGGATATGCCCAAACCTGTTAATTACTGAAAAAATGAAGTATGTTAAGGAAGCAGATATAAACAAGAAATGTTGTTGCTGATCATGGAGTGTTTAGAAAAATAAAAAATATCCGGCTTATGGATTTAGACAAAAAATATATAAAATATTTTCCCGAGTGCGAAGAAGTATTCATTGGAGATATGGATCAATATCGCAAACACTTTCTGCCAATTTGTTCAATCAATTTGCAGGCAATTTATCCCGAGGAAAACCAATGGCTTCACTTTGTTTCCGTGAATGAAATATACGACGGATGTGTGGGACAGGAAACCCAGGATTATCATACCGATTATTGTAAAGAAGATATGGTCGGTTTTAATGTCATTGGCGACAAGTATGAATTTGAAGCAGATTGGAAGTATTTCGTCATCGAACATGGGCCTGAAGAATATCAACTGGCAAATGAAGAAATCGTAAAGTTATACCGGGACAAACTATCTGATTTTGTGTCACAGGAAGCCGCTGAAGAATGGGTCGATTCTTTTGGAAAAAGATTGTCTACAGTTACCGCCGACAAATTAAAGGCGAAGTACAAACTCTTTGCTACTTCAGAAGATAAAGGTTTTGTAAATGCTATGCTAGACAGATTCCAGAAACAAGCCATTCAAGCGGATAGCGATAGCCTCGCAGGCGCCTATAGATTGAACCAAGCAACCTACGATCTCGCTAAAAATTATTATAAGAAACACAATCGTATTTATCCTTTTACGATCGGCAATTATTTTGACGAAGTGTTCACGCTTGAAAAACTCGAAGAGAATGTTAAAAAAGATCGGCATTACGTTAAATATCCCGAAATGTATGGCATTTTGGATGACATTCAATTTCACTCTAAAGGCTGTGTAAGCTTAATGAAAGAGTATACTATTCCTTTAGAAAAAATGAAAAGCTTTGAAAACACGAATTTAACAGAAGTGCCACGTGATCAGGATGGAAATATATTTGAGTACGTCGGAACTTTTACCGGCTATTTATTCCAATGCTTTGGTGCTGATCACGCCTATCTATTTTACAATAAAGAACTTCGGAAAGCGGTTGTCTGTTTCGAATATACATAATCTTATTGTTTATTCATGCAGCATACATGTAAATGAATTTAATACGCAAAACCCTAAACCATGAACTTACCTTTTATAGAAATAATCGAAGCCACAACGCCAGATCCTAATCTGTTGCTATGGAAATACAAAGACGAAGATAAAGAGATTAAAAACGGCGCAAAGCTTACTGTAAGGGAATCTCAGTCCGCCATATTTCTCAATGAAGGACAGCTTGCTGATATTTTTGCTCCTGGACTGCATACGTTGAGTACGGAGAACATTCCAGTGTTAAGTAAACTCAAAGGTTGGAAATATGGCTTCAATAGTCCATTTAAAGCAGATATTTATTTTGTAAATACACGTCAGTTTGTAAACAACAAATGGGGAACTCGCGCCCCAATTATGATGCGGGATCCCGAATTCGGACAAGTACGCATTCGTGCATTTGGAACATTTGATATACAGATCCGCCATATGGGCGTTTTTTTTCGTCAATATGCTGGGAGTTTTGAGACCTTCAACATTTTTGAGTTACAGCACGAATTACGGGATTTTATTGCTCCGAAATTCGTTGAAGTATTGGCACAGCAGAATATGTCCGTAAAAGACGTCGCTGGTAATCTTACCGAATTGAGTAAGCAAGTAGAGCCATTTCTGAAACCGTATTTTGAGCAGTTCGGAATTGAACTGATAACTTTTACGATCAGCAGTGTAACACTTCCAGAAGAGGTATCGGCTCATTTTGATAAGATCACCAATATGAATATGGTAAATGATATGGATAAATATACCCAGTTCAATACCGCCAATGCGATCTCACAACAGGGAACGGTATCAAATCAGGCAACTGTAAACGGGATGATGGCGGGAATGATGATGAACCAAATGCAGCAACATCAGCCACCAAATAATAGCGATGACATAACGGTAAAATTGCAAAAGCTCAAAACACTTTTTGAAAGTGGATTGATTGACGAAGAAGAATATAAAACCAAAAAAGCAGATCTTATTAAACAACTGTAAAACGATGGGAACAGAAAACAGTAAACCGCTTTCCATTTTGGAGCGCATGAAACAAAAAGCCCAAGAACAACAGACCTACGGTGGAAAACAGGAAGACAGGCCTGCGAATATGAAAGCCAAAGATTGTCCCAATTGCGGAGCAGGTCGCGCTCAGGATGATGGATTGACACATTGTGCTTTCTGTGGCTTTAAATTCATGACAGTAAAACTGACCGATGGTATCCATATTAAAAAAGAAGACAATTCTAATAATTAGTAACTAACCATGCAGTACAATCCATCTGTTATCAAGACCGATATGCAGGATACCCAACAACGATTTCTGGTTTTCGTTGATAAATTAAAGACCAAACTTCAGGAATTTGCAGAAGCTTCGATTCCGGAACTTCGTGAAATGAATGCGAATAAAGATGATGAAGATTCTTATCATCGGATGAGATCTGCCGTACTGGGACAGGTTGAAAGCATCCGAAAGAAAGCTTACGACGTATTGGAAGAAAAAATATCCAATTACACTTTTCCTTTGAATGATCCTGATCTTCGAGATCAATACTATGAAATGAGAAGGATCTGTCGTGATGCTTATAATGGATTAGATGAACTCGTACAACATTATCGAAGAGAAATAGAGGCTACATTTTCGGAGGATCTGGAGGCACAGTACCAATCTATTTTGGATGAATTTGAAAACATAAAAGACAAATTCAGTTGTACACAATGCGGAGGAAATCTGACCATTGATAAGATCTATTTCACCACGACTTACATAGCCTGCTCATATTGTCAGACCCAAAACACCTTTGAGCCCAGTTCACAGGCAAAATCATTGGAATATCTTGGACGTTCATTGGCTGAACAGCGAAGTCTACCTTTATTACAACATTACCAAGAAGCCTTGGATACGGAAGGAAGACTCTTTCAGCAAAAACATCATCTGGAAATGGAAATGAGTTTTGAAAGAGATGAATTAGAAAAAAACAATAAAAGTATTGAATTCAGGGCAATTGTGCAGCATTGGGAAAAAGCAAGAGAAGATTCTATAAACCGTTATGAAAATTATCTGCGCGGCATGTTTGATGAGTGGAACAAGATAAACCCAGCACTCCGTTCAGAACATGAACGTTTTTATAACCGTATGCTGAATGACTATATGGAAACTAGATTAAAAGATTAATATAAACGACAAATAAAGAAAAAATGAGTAATCCATTATTAGAACCAATTCACGGTGTTTCGCTTTACGATTATGCGACCGTGTCCGCTAAAATAGCATCAGGAATAGAGCAAGAAGCCATTTTAAAAGCTTTGGGTATTGAAAATGCCATTTATGAAGAAGCTTCAGCATTGTGGATTACCCGAATGCAGGAAGATAAGGATTTTGTGATTATAACCGAATTTGGTAAACATTACGCTAACACAGATAATCATCCTAAATTAAAAGATTTAAAACCAGAGGTTAGTGCTGAAGGTGCTCAGAATCTTGAAAAACTAAAATCGGACCGTCATTTCTATGAGGAGCTTTGCGGAGCAAGAATAGCTGCTTACCAGTATGGCTATGATGGATCACAATGGATACTGGATAATTACGGTATCACCTTAGGTGAATTTCAGAACGTAGCGATGCAATGGGCAGAGGTTTCGACCGCAGAGGCTATCGGTGAAGATGTGGAGCAAGTACATTATTGGTCAAGTTTTCAACAACAGAAGCAAGCGGAGTATGCTCAAAAATTTGCTTCTGAACAGGGTGGAAATATCGGTGATGATGTGGAGTTTTAATTGAACCAGATTTTTGCACAAACCATATGCTAAGAGTATCATCAAAAAGTGCATTTAGTATCGCTTACTGGGGCGAATATGGTGTTTCTCAAGCAATGAGATTGGGCTGATTTGATTAAGAGAGGTATTGATGAGAAATTTTAAAGAAGTTTTGAGACTTGAACCAGATTTGGTCAATTTCCTTCAAAAGGAAGAATATTTTGAAAAACCTTACCATGGCTTAAAAGATAATTTTTTAATAATAACTGATCCTAAAGTGGCGGATGCATACTTTAATAACATTACCGATGCTGGGGATTGGGAAGATATTCAAAATTCAGGGGATTGGGATATTGATGATGTCCCATCTACCGAATTTGACTCTGAAAATCTCAAGTATGTTTCAGATAATTTTTTATCTAAAAATAAGAAATATCATAATGCAAATGATGCAGCAGAAAATCTGCAAGATAACATGATATCAGATTTTTGTAGAATGTTTGACTTCTGTTGTATGGAGATGGATGCGCCCCCAATATGGAAGACCATTCGATATGTTTATCTTCATTCTGGTTGGCCTTGTGGTTGGGATGGCGATTATCCAAACGGAAGAATGGTGATTTTTTCCAATGAAGTTAATTTAAAATAGTTTTAACTGTCAAGGTTTATTTTTAAAAGCGCAACTTTTTACTCCTCCTAATATTCCGAAAATCTTACAGTATTGGGTTGTTCCCACAACCCATATTTATAACGTTGAGCCAAATGCTCAGCCTAAGCAAACTCATCGGATTTATTGAGCAGCTATATAATGCCCAGCAAGTACCTGCTAGTAATAATTTTAGATTGATACTAATTGTAGCACTTGTCCATACAATACCAGCTCTTCTTTCATAACGATCGGTATCTCTGACGTCAACCAATTATAATCTTTGAAAAACATAGATCCACGGTAAATTGCTTTGCTACATTCGCAAAGTCCTGTCTTTTTTCTGAACAGTCAATCCATAAAAACCATCTCTAATTTGAGTATTTATTGAATCAAGGATTGTTATCGTATCACTATCCGATATGCTGACAACTTTACTTTTGATTGTTTGACTAAGCGTTTCTATCAATCTAACATCCACAAACCATCGTTTATAGCTGAATTTGACTCTTTAAGCATGATAAATTTGTCATCATAGAAGTTCTCTCCACAAATTTTAGGATACGTTCCACTAGCTAATTTTCATAGTTTTCGGTATTTCGGAGATACCGCTTAGAAACAGCAGATTTTAGGGTTATTCCGCTCTTAAACCCGCTACTTTTGTATAGTAATCAAAGATAATTGACGGTTGATCATACAGATTATTGGTATTCTAGAAGCTAAAATAAAAAGTATTTGGCCTCAATTCTTGATCACAAGGTGATGTCGGACATTAGGATCATGTCAGCATCATTACCACAAAGTATTTAAAATTTATTATGACAACAAAATCAGAATTAAAAAGGTTTTTTGAAAATGGGGATGTCCCTGATCAAGAACAATTTTGGGCATGGCTGGAGAGCTACTGGCACAAGGAAGAAATGATGGATGCTGCATCGATGCAGTATACCAATCCGCTTCCGAGCATTTACCCGGTAGGAGGAGTACCTGTTGGGACAACATTCGACCAAATGCCTATTAAGGATTTATTAGATTTAATTTTCTACGGAAAGACAAAACGTACATTGACGATCACCACAACACCTGTCGATGCGACGGTTAAGATCAATGATGTTGTAGGAAATACCAGCAATATGACCATAGGAACAACGGTGAGCTATACGGTAGAAAGACCGGGGTATTTTCCAAAAACAGCAACGGTGACGGTTACAGAAGACATGACGATCGATGTTGCACTCGAACCAGATCTGTCGAATACCGAGATCACATTCACAGTAAGAACTACCCAACTAAATGAGCAGGTGCCTATCGCACTTTTGCGGACTTCGGACACCCAGACACTCGCTAAGATTAACTATGGCGATGGAAAAGAAGACCTGGTTTCGGTGCCTCCTTTCAATGGTTCCCAGTCCTGGACGGATAATGAAGGAAATATTCATTATGTAGACAATGGTAATACTTTTTATCATGTCTTCGATAATATTGGAGACTATGTAGTCACCATAAATGCTGGATCCAACGTCAGCTATGTACGATTCTGTGAAGGTTTGACAAGCGGGGCAGGATATCTATCTCCAACCATCAACAATTATGTACAGGAGATTTCGAAGTTCAGGTCTGATTCGTTAGCGAATCTGGATTATACCTTTGCTGGTTTATCCCAGGCAAATGTCAGTACAAGTTTTAAATTGGAAACACCGCAAGTAACCAGCATGAACGCCACATTTTACGGTTTTGGGGTAAGCAGGGAGTTTGACAGTTTTCCTGCAGACATGCTTGCGCAGATTACCAAACCAACGATATTAATGGGTACATTCTTTAAAGCAGGGCTTAAAAAGATTCTTCCTGGACTATTGGACAGTTTCGCTGATCTGGTGAGTGTTTTTGAATGTTTTAAAAACTCGAAACTTGGAAAAGGATACTACAATGGAATCACAGCAGGAAATTATAGAGATAAACACAGTATAAACTCATCCTATGATTTTATACCGGTATCCTTATTCTGGAAGAATCCGAAATTAAAAGATGTATCGCATTGTTTTAACTATATCGGCGAAGGTGGATTTGGTAACCTGACTTCAGGATACCTGGCGTTTAATATTGTGCGTAGAGAACTGTTCTGGAACGGAAAATCAGTGGGTAATGCAACGGGTACGATCGAAAATGCATTCTACCTATTTGCTAAAAACAATCGGATCCTATGTGAAGCGAACTTCCTGAAATATGCGCCCAATATGAAACATATCGGCGGTATGTTTACGCAGACCAATCATGTGTCCCATGCGATTAGCTGGGGAGGAATGATTCCTATTGCCAAGAATGAGACGACTTCCATTCGTTCCAATGATGGGGGACAACCATTTGAAATGGCAGGAAATGGCTTAACCTATGATTTAAATGTGATGTTCCCGGATGCGAGTTATCCGAATATCCTGACTTTAAACGGTGCGTTTACGGCAGCTGCTACAGGAGCGACATATGGATTTAATCATGATCTGAACTATACTGCTAGTGCTAGTCCGGTCACCATCAACCAAAGTTTCAATGCTGCAGACTTCCTGGCTAAATTTCCAAATGCGAAAGCAGGAAGTGTAGATGCTTATGCTAAACAGATGCTTGGACAGTCGGGAGGAACAACAGATGAGAAGAATGATGGCCGTAACGGTGTGTTCTATCTGCTGAATCAGGATACCAGAATCACGGACAAGGCAACTTTGCCAGCACTTGTTTTCAACAACGCGATTCCATATTAAGCTTTTAGAGACAAGAGAGTTCCTCTTGATCCACGCACATTAACAAATAAATTTTTACCCTTAAAAATTGATCTGCAATCAGGTCAACAGGTAAAACTATGTCTAAAAATTTAAAAAAATAAAAAAATGAGTACAAATAATAATAACGCATCACAGACACTTTTTCGTTTAGCAGGTTTACGAAGCCCGCAATTAACAGAAACAAGAAAAGAAAATCTGGGCTTTATCCACCGTCCGGATGTAGAAGGAATAAAAGGCTTTTTTGATGCCATTTTAGAAGCGGGAGCTACAACTGATGGTATTACAAAATTTACAGCATTAGAAATAGCTTCTAAGGATTTTACAGTTCCAGAAGATTTTAAATCAGATATAAAACTGGAAAACCTATATCCTGCATTGTCCAGTCTGGGGAAAAGCCTCTGTAAAAGAGAAGAAATTACAGCGAGTGCTATCAATAAGGCTACAGCAGAGTGGAGTGCCAAAACTTCAGGTCTGAATGCAGATGAGACTATTGCACAGCAGAAGATCCTTTGGGACAATATGATCTATCAGACTGTAACACAGCATGATTTTCAAGTAAAAGAAGTGATCATTCAGATCCTCAAAGCTATTCACTACCTGGATGCCGATTCATTGGAGAGAACCGAAGAGACCATCAAAATCAATGGGGAAGATTTTCGAGCAAAAGCAGCAACAGCAGCAATTGTCTTTCCTGATGCTTTAGTGCTGCGTACCACAACAGAGAATAATGGAATTCCATTTACTGTGAATCAAAGTGCCGTTGGGGGTGCGAGCATAAAATATGCTAACAGCAGAACTTTATCTGTATCGGAGCAAAATCAGCTGACCAATATGGCAAATATCGAAGTAGGAGTTTCAGAGAGTTTGTTGCGGAAAGATGCACTTGAAGTACTTAAAAGCGAGCTGGAAAATGCTCGAAAAGAGTATACTATTGCCTACAATGCCTCGTATAATACGCAGTATGCAGCATATCAGGTTAGTATACAGCCAGAAAAGGATAGATACGAAGGCGAGGTCAGAGCGGTAGAAGCGGGCTTTACGGATCAGACGACAGACGCTGAAAAAACCGCGGCATATCAAAATGTTATTCCGGTTAATATTCCTCCGTTTGAATTTATTTTCAATAAGGAAATTGATCTGACAGTATTAAAGAATAAACTGTCAGGTACCTCCTTTGCTGTATTTGTGGAATTATTCACCAATTATGGTGAAGATTTAAAAATGTATATCTCCCAAAATCCAGCTGTCGAAATTGATATTCAGGTGATTTCACCCACATTGGCGGAGATCAACGGTTTTACCCTGTCATTGAATGCTATATATTCAACTTTTGAAGCTGTAATAACAAAATTAAACAGCGGAATTTCTGAAAATTTTTCAAAAGCATCATCGCTTAAGGTGCTGCCACAAAGACAGTTTGCAAATATTGGAGGGGTATTGATTCCTGTTGCAGAAAGTGCGAAAGTATTTCCAAATAGTTATTATTTGCGCTTAACTTCCGAGAATAGTTTATTTGTGACAAACACTGGTTATCTGCAATTTGGTTTCACCACTGAAGATAGCTCCTGGTCTGTTTCGTCCATAAAAATTTCCGTAGGTACTGGTGATCTTTCTCAGGAGGAAACACAATATAATATTGCGGTTACCGATGGCAGCATAACAATTCCGCCAATGCTGATTGAAAGATTTGAGGATATAGGTAGTTTAAGCATACATATCTGGTTTGACAACGGATGTGAAAGCACATTAGATTATGCTTCTTTAGCAGTCAATACAGACATGAACGGTATTTTAAATATAACAAAATCATCAGCTTCTGGAGATACACCGTCTGTTTTCCAGCCTAAACATTTTGGCGTTAAACGTCTGGGGATTGCCGATTATCTAAAAGTAGAGCAGAGCATTCATGCTTATGTACCAGGAGAAATTTCCAATATCGAAAATGTGATGGCCAGCGAGCTGCGCCATAAATCCTCCACATCCAGAGAATATTCGGAAATTACAACCAGTACATCCAAAAGTCAGGAAACGGAAAAACTTTCCGATACCACTAAAACATCCAGAGCGGATATGCAGACGGAAGTGGCACGTCAATTGGAAAAAGAACAAAGCTATGACGCGCATACCAGATTTGGTAAATCGGGAACCTGGTATTTTGAAGCTGGCGGCAGTTATGCAAGTAACAGCGCGCAGCAGGACAGCACCAGACAAGCTGTTGCGAAATCCCAGGAAATTACCGAGCGGGCGCTGGAAAGTGTGCTAACAAAGATTTCAGAAGAGCGTGTAGAAAAGATCATCAAAGAATATACAGAGACCAATGTCCATGAATATGATAACCGTGGTAAAGTGATCGGAACGAATACTCCTGATACCCGTCCGCAGCATATTTCTGGAGTCTACCGCTGGGTAGATAAGAAAATGAAAAATCAGATATTCAATTATGGTAAGAGGATGATGTTTGAATTTATGATTCCTGAGCCGGCAAGACTTCATACCTTGGCAACAAAATCAGTAAAAGCAACACTTACTGAGCCTTTAGATCCTAGAAAAGCCAATGATTTGGTTGCTTTAAGATCATATAGTGAGGTAACGGAGGATAAACTGAAATACTGGTTAAAATTCTATCCGGAACTGGACTTAGAATTTCACCCATTAACAGCTGTTATTCCGTTAACCAAATCGATCGAGCAATGGAGTAATGACGGAAGAGAATCTCATGCCGCAGAATTTGATATTAACTTGCCTGAGAATTATAAATTAGATACCATCAAAGGTATTGTAAGAGTGGGCGAAGGTAAGAGCCAAGCTTGTTTCGGGAATATGTGGTCTGATACATACGTTGCAGGCCAAATAATACATACAGGAGGTTACAGAAATGATTGGCCTATTGACTTAAATTATATTGGCGGAGGTGAAATAACAGGCAATATCCAAGTGACTAATAATTCTTGGGATATTGGATCGATTAACTATTCTATGGTTTTAAGCTGTTCCATTGTACCTGCGTTCTTAGAAATGTGGAAAATCAAATCATTTAATTTGTTAGTTGCGGCTTATGAAGCTGCATATGAGAAATTCCGTGAAGCACAAAGTGCTATTAATGAACAGGCTGCAGAACAGGAAAAAGAGAACAATGAAAAAGCTGCAATCTTCTACCGCAGTACAGAGTCCAATATCTTAAAGCACAACTGTATTGCTTATCTCCTGCAGAATTACAACGCCATAGGCTTGGAAATGTCTGTAGATGACGGTCAAAACATGCAGAGCTTTAATATGAAGTTTGGTGACAATCTGGATCAATACACTGCTCTTGCTAAATTTATGGAGCAGGCTTTTGAATGGACTGTGATGGATTATACTTTCTATCCCTACTATTGGGCAAATAAAAATCACTGGCAGGATCTGTATATGTCAGAAGAACTGAATCCATTGTTCCGTAGTTTCTTACAGGCGGGTATGGCACGTGTCATTGTCACTGTAAAACCAGGCTTTGAAGATGCAGTACAGTTCTTTATGAATACCGGAAGAATCTGGAACGGCGGGATAGTGCCTGTTATTGGTGATCCGTTATACCTATCGATTGTGGATGAAATGCGTGAACCTACAGGTGTTCCGCAAGGAAAATTCTGGATTACACGTGTACCAACCACTTTGACCATACTGCAGGCAAAATCTGCGGGTCTTGAAGTGGAAGATGCATTACCGATTTTCCCTGAAGATAATCCGGAGAACTGTGAAAATCCGAAGGAATTGGAAACCGTAAGTGCTTTTGGAGCACCTGTAGATGCAGTTATGCTGTCTCTGCCAGGTACGACAAGTACATTAGGCTAAATTAATTGAAGGAAATGGTGGTATAACTGCCACCATTTCTATTACTTAATCTTAAACAAAATAAAATGAGTGCTATAAAAAGATTGGGGATCTCTAAGGTAAAGGCCTTAGGGTTGAAGGATACTGCTTTTGCAGGAAACTCGTACCGAAATTTTCTAGAAAAAAAAGCGAAATATCCTGCTATAGCTGGAAACTTTCCAGATATTGATTTTGAAAAAATTTCATATCAAGAAATTTCAACAATTATTAACATTAAATACAAATAATATGGAAGACTTATGTTCTGTTAGACAAATAAGAGTCATTGAAACGACTTTTGAATCGGATATATATTCCACTTTTTTAAAAGCTGCTTATGAGCAAACAAAAAATACAGTTAATAATGCTTTTTGGTTTCTTGAAGGAAATGATTCAAATCTAATATTATTTCACCTTTTCTCAAATCGTAAAACTGGTGATGTAGAATATGTGATCTGCAATTTGGGAAGTGATATTTTTGATTGTATAAAACTGAATACCAGCGTTTTTGCTACTGGAGGTTACGTTATAGAATCTAATGGAGTAAAAACTGTAAATCCTGAACTGGATACATTTAAAGAAGATCTCACTATAAACATTTTAGAATTATACAGAAAAGAGTTTAATAAATATAGACTTGAAGCATATCAAATTAATAAAGCTCTGGATCTAGAATTTAAAGCTGAAGCTCATTACGTAAGTATGGTCGATTGGATTTTTAATAAAATTGAAATTACAACAACATTCAAATATTTTATGGATGGACTAAATAACTATGCAGGAGATATTCGGAAAAATAAAGTAGAGGATTTTAACTATCTGCCCTATCTACCCAATTTTGATCCTTTGATAAATGATAGTTTTTTGAAAGCTTTTGGTATAAATCCTACAACGTTGATTGAAAGATATACAGTTTCCAAAGAGGAACTAGAATATTATAAAATCAAGGAAAAGGAGGTGAATTGGGTATATGCCTTTAATGCCGAATTCTGTGGCTTTTGGAATGCTTTTATCGATTCTATAGAAGGCTTATATCTCTTACTTCCCGGTTTATACGAAATACTGACCGATAGAGCAAACTTAAAGAGTTTTATCAGATTGATCATCAGTATTTTTGAAAAATTTTCTAAGATTAAAGACATTATTACACAATATGATTACGAAAATAGCAATGGTTCTATTTATAGATATTGTTATCAGCAAAGCTACGAAGTCGCTATGATACTTAGTCTGTTGTTACCTTTGCCTAAAGCTGCAAAAGGTATAACAGCACCTTCTACATTTGAATTCTTCTCTACTGCTTTAGCTCAACTTTCATTGAAAAGCGAACTCCTACTACTGGCGTATAGACTGGGCCTCCGAATAGAGAGGACAGCAGATGAATGGGCATTAATTTCTGAAAAAGCAACACTTTTTAAAGGAACAAAAGAAAAGGTGTTGAAAAGGATAGAACACATTGCAGAAGTAACAAAGAAAAATCCTAAATTCGTATTGAAAAATCTTTCTTTGAAAAGATTAGAAAACCTAATTAAGATTAAAAAGGCAGAAGGACTTCTTTTGCGTGGACTTACTAAGGAAGAAATACTGATTGTGCAAAAAAGATTAAGATCAGCCAATATAGCGGTTGTCAAATTTAAGGTTAGCTACAAAGGGAAAGTAATTAATATAGAACTAAAAGCATATTCTGGACATACTATTAAAGAATTAAATAATTCAGGTTTTGCTAAAACTGCTAATATAAGAAGCGGGGAAAAATTAACTCAATTTGAAGAGATTACAGAAAAAGGTTTGACTCGAAGGTTTCAAGATACTGAAAGTAAATTATTTCGAGAGTTTGAAGATTCGCATTTAAAGAAAGTTATAAATCAGCTGGGGGTTAAGTCAGTAAATGAACTAAAGATTGAAGCAGAATTATTAACCTTATTAGATCCTTGTAATGTATGTCAAGGGCAAATGAATGTTTTTCAGGCAAAGTATAATGCAAAAATTAATATCTATAGTAGTGGCGCAAACAATACACAAAAATTAATAGAACTATACCCTAAGTTTAAATAAGGAATAATCATGGACTTAACATATTTGAAAAATTTAGAAAATTATTATATCAATAATCCTAAGATATCTAGAATTGGTATATCTGAACAACAAATTGAAAAATTAGAAAAAGAGCTGAGTATTGAATTACCTAAAGCATATAAAGAATTTCTAAACCTAGCGGGAGATAGAGATAATCTTTTAGGTGATTGGAATAGAGGATTCGACCAATTAAGTTGGATACAAGAAGAAATAAAAGAGAGTATGACAGATGTAAACTTACACTTAAAACCTTTTTTTGTCTTTGCAGAATATAGTAGAGATCAAGCCTTATTTTTCTTTTTAAATGAAGGGGAAAATCCCTCAGTTTATGCTTATTATGAAGAAAGAATAGAAGAAAACGGTAAAGAAGTTTTTTATATTAAGTTTAGAAATTCTTTCAGCGAATATATTGATAGATGCATTAATGAAATGTTGACCAATAAATAACGGACTGTTATGGCTAATAAAAGAAAACAGCATGGATTTAATCCATGCTGTTTTCTTTTATTTTAGAGTTTTAGTTCTCCTAGAGAACTAAATAAATTTTATCTAAAATTTAAAGTAGCTAACCTTAAAAATTAATATGATGCAAATAGAATATTTAACCAAAATGAAAAATACACCTAAGATTGGTAAAAGAGAAAATGAAGGAGTATCCGAGGAAGAAATTTCGCGGCTGGAAAATAAACTCAATGTAACTTTACCCAAAGCATATAAAGAGTTCTTGCTTTTAGGTGGAAGATATGATAATATCATTAATAATTTTGAATTGGATTTTGATGGTTTGGAATCTATGCAAAAATTAGCAAAAGAAAAAGTAGAGACAGAAAATCTAGATTTAAAAAATTTTTGGTGTTTTGCAGAATATGGTGATTTTGATTCTTTTATGTTCTTTTTATTAAATGATGGTGAAAATCCTGCTGTTTATAGCTTTATAGCAGAAAAAGGACTATTAAATGATAAGAATGAGCCTGTTTCGTATTTAAAATTTAGAAACTCTTTTAATGAATATATTGATAGATGTATTGATGAGGCGTTGAATGATAAATAACTATCCATTAGAGTCAAATAAATAAAGTAGCGTGGATTTAAACTGTGCTGTTTTTGTATAATTATCTTAAAGTTTTGTATGCCAGAGAACTAAATAAATTTTATCTAAAATTTAAAGTAGCTAACCTTAAAAATTAATATGATGGAAATACAATATTTAACCAAAATGAAAAATAATCCTAAAGTAGGAAGATTTGAAAACGAAGGGATATCTGAGGTAGAAATTGATAAATTAGAACAATGGTTCACTATCAAATTTCCTCAGGCCTATAAAGAATTTTTATATTTAGGAGGAGAAACTGAGCAGATTATTGATGGTTGGAGTTCAGAAGCAAAATATCTAAATTGGCGACAACAAAATATAAAGGAGAGTATGGAAAGTGTAAATTTGAAGCTAAGACCATATTTTGCTTTTGCTGATTTTAACGGAAGCAATTGTCTCTTTTTCTTTTTGGATGAAGGTGAAAATCCACCTGTCTATGGATATGATGAGAGTAAGATTTATACAAATGAAAATGGAGATGAAGTTTATTTTATAAAAACACATGTTTCTTTTAGTAGTTTTATTGAGGAATTTATAAATCATGCTCTTAACAATAAATAATTTGTATAGAGGTTGTCAGTTAAACTGTTCCTAAAAAGTTGGACAAATTTAGTTATTAGATTTGTTATAATGAGCTCGATATTCCATCGGGCTCATTCCATTAGAAACCTCCTCCGGTTTATTGTTCCAAAGGGTCTCTTCAATTCTCTCTTTTGAAGTACGGTCTCCAAACCCGAAATATAGCGCTACAAATACTTAATCGTCTGTTCCATTTCCAGACAGAGTCTTGGATTTTATGTTGGATTTAAGTGGCCGCTGGAAAAGCGAACACTTAAACCAGATAGGGAGTAGTGGTTCTTATAGATTCTTGCACAAGGATTATTTAGGCAGTATCTTAGCCATCAGTAGCGAAGACGGTACTTTGTTAGAAGAGCGTCATTTTGATGCCTGGGGCAATCTGACCCATGGAACAATGGATCTGCTAGATAGAGGATATACTTCTCATGAACATTTTGACGAGATAGGGATTGTCCATATGAATGGTCGTTTATATGACCCATCGTTGAGGAGATTCTTAAATGCTGATGAGCATATTCAGGATATATTCAATACCCAAAATTACAATAAATATGGGTATGTGCTGAACAATCCATTGATGCACAATGATCCAAATGGAGAGGTGTTCTTCTTTGCATTCTTAGCAGCTTGGGGGTTAAGCGCCTTATGGGCAACTGTAGCGACAGGAGCGATTATTGGAGCAGGTATTGGACTAGCAAGTTATACGCTTGGCCTAGCGGTTTCTGGAAATATAGGCCAATGGAGTGTTGGAGGAGCACTCAGAGCAACTTTATTTGGTGCTGTTTCTGGTGCTGTTACAGCTGGTATTGGGGAACTATTTAGTACCGCGGCACAAACTTTTGGCAATGCACTCTTGCAAGCGGGGGTACATGGTGTTGCCCAAGGCGTTCTGGGGCTGGTCCAAGGAGCAAATTTCTTAAGTTCAGCAGCTGGAGGTTTGTTAGGAAGTTTAGGTGCTTACGGTTGGGGCCAAATGATGAACGGTGTAGGATTAGCTCAATTTTCTCAAAGTACCTATGGAATGATTGGTTTTGGAGCCTTATCTGGTGGTATCGGAGCGGAACTTACTGGTGGTAACTTCTGGCAAGGTGCAATCGTAGGAGGTGTTGTCGCTGGATTGAATCATGCGATGCATAAGTTAGCAGGCCCAGGGGATGAAAAAGGAAAAGGTCGTTCCGCAAAAGCCACAAATGATGCACAAGGAGATAAATTGAATTGGTTTAATGAGGACGAAGATGGCGGTCTTTATACCGTTGCTAACAATGATAACAATGTTCCTGAAGGAACAGTTAGGATATATGCTCACGGAAATAAAAATTTGATAGTTGGTCCTGATGGAGTGTCTATTAAGAATGCAGAACAATTTGATAAAGCCCTTATGGAAAGAAGCCCAACTTGGAGAAATTACAGAGAAAACGGAGGAAGCATAAAAATAGAATTAATGTCTTGCAATACAGGTAATGGATTTGCCAGTATGATTTCAAAGGCTTTTAGATTTTCTTCAGTTATGGCACCTAATAATTATTATGTTGCAATTACAAAAAGGAATGTTTCTTGGGGAACTGTATCGGGTCGAAATAACTTAATTAATCCTGGAAGATGGTATAATTTTGTTAATGGTCAAAATATGACTACTATAAATTTACAATTGGGATACGGAAAATAATGAGAAATATAGGTAAACTTTTGACAGTTTTATTTTTTACAATAGGCTGTAATAGAAATAATGTTGTGAAAAAAGATTTGACACAACCCGTTAATAATTCAGATACTGTAGTAACAGTAATTGATACTGCTTCAGTATTTACGAATAATCAAATAGAAGAATATCAAAAAAATGTAATTAATAAAGGAGATGTAGGCTCGTTTAGCAGACTTTTAATTCATTATGACAATCTTTCTAATTATAAAGAATTGCACAAATATGCATTGATTATGGCAGATAAATACAATAATGGAGCAGGTTGTAATCAGGTTTTTGTAGATATAGTTGCAATCAATAATAACAATGATTTTGATATTAATGCCTTATTGAGACTTAATGAAAAAGATAAATCCACAGCTTTGAAATATTTGAAAAAAGGGGCTTTGTTGAATGATATTGAGTCCATATTAATGCTTGCCGAAATTTACAGAAATGGAATTGGTGTCGAGAAAGATGTTAAAAAAGCTGATGAGCTCAAGAAAAAGATAGAAGAAATATAATAATCTATATCTTAATAATAATCCCGCCGAAAGGCGGGATTTTTTTATAAAACGGCGACATTTTTATTAAAGAAGTTTTTAAATTTTTTCTTTGTGAGTATTGTTTGTACAATTTTAACTACAATAGATTTATCTTCCTCGTCTACTTGCGGATAGGGCTGAATCATATCATGCATAAGTTAGCAGGAAAGTCATAAAAGACCAAAATAATTTGATATGAAATTAAAAACAATATTAATAGCAGGATTAATTATTATTCTAGTGGGATCTTGTAACAGTTATTTAAATTTATTGGTTTCAGAAAAATATGAGACCCAACTAGAGGGTTTAGGCCCAACTGAACAACAGATTAAAGAAGCAAAGGAATTAAAAAAGAAAATAGACTTGGAAAAGAAGATTACTATTGCAGTAGCTTTAATTTCACTAGCGTTATTTTATCCAGTTTCTTTAATGAAGAGTAAGTCCAAATAAGATAATATAAATTTCATTTATTTAAGTATAATAAATGAATAGTGGGAACTCATTAGAGTTTCCACTATTCATTTGAAACTATATAACATTTTCTTATGGACTTATGAAACACGATTTAAGTTTAAGGTTTTGTATCTGGCAATACGAAGATGTCACACATGAAGAGATTACAAGTACGCTTGGCTTACTTCCTTATAAGGTATATGTAAAAGGAGAACACGTATATCCTCAATATGAAAGATTAGCAAAAGACAGTGGATGGATATATGGAACTCCTTACAACAACCCAGATGATTTTGTAACACAAATGGATAAAATATTGGATGCTCTCGAACCTAAAATTCCTATTTTACGAGAATACGCAGAAAAATATCATTGTGAATTTTCTTGCGCTATTTTTATCAATAATAAGGAAGAAAGTGCTCCTCGAATTTATCTTGATAAGAGATATAATGCTTTTATCAGAGAAGTGAATGCCATCTTTGATGTTGAAATTTATACTCCTGATTTAGACGATGAAGAAGAATGAAAAATATGAGAAGTTTTCATAATAATATTCTTTTAGAACTTTAAATGGATGGATAGCACGAACGTATAGTCCGTGCTATTTTTGATATTATCATCCATATTTATGGAGATAAATATTTTAATAGAAAATTCAATAATATTTTTCAACTTAGTCCAAGAACAAGGATGGGCAAACTTTCAAGCAAAAGGAATTTGGGAACAGATAGTTGTAGCTATATTTATGGGTATTGTTCCTTATGAAACTGAAAGAAAGAATGGAGCTCCTTATAATGAATTTGATGCTGAACAAAAAAGGCTCGAAATCCAAAGATAATTGAATATAATATGAAAGTAATAGTTTTTTTATTGAGCTTATTTATGCTGAACAGTTGTATAATGCCTATGTCACCAAGGTATGATCATTACTATATGAAAAACGTAACAAATAGTGATTCTTCTGCGAAGTATGGCTATGTCTATAAAGATCAGTACAGTATTCTAAATTTATGGGTTCATTCAACACGTTGGAAATCAGTGTGTTTAAGTACTGATTTATCTGTTGACGATTCTGTAAAATTAACAAAAAATGATGGTAGCATTTTGTATCTAAAGAAGGTGAGTGGTGAACGAATTAATGAGTTACCTTTTCATATGTATCACAATGATTCTGTCAATGTTTATCAAGCAACATTAAAAATCAGAGATAAAAAGTGGTATAGTAAGAAGAAAGATAAGCTACGTCGTGATACCATTACAATTGAGCTAAATAATAAAAACTATGAGTTTTTCTTATCAAAGTAAGAATTTCTTTTGAATATTTTTAAAAGGGATGGACGAAAGTTCATACCTTTTTTGATATCATCAACAATCACTAGATTTATAACAAGTATAACAATCAATTTTATGAAACACGACTTGAATTTAAGTTTTTGTATCTGGAAACACCAAGAGATCATACATGGAGATTACAAGTTCGTTTGGCTTAATTCCTTGGAAGATATTCTGTATAATTTAACCTATAAAAATATTTATATGCAGAGCTATCCATGCTAGTATCGAAATAATTAGAGGAGCAACAAACGATCTAGCTCTATATTTTAGATCTTTTGGAAACATGAGGTCTCTAATGTAAAATAATCCTGATGCTCCAACTCCAGAAATAAAAAATGTTACGTAGAAAAGACCTTGATTATCTTTCAGATAATTTTCATGAATATAATATGTTATATAAATTTGAAATATTACGAAAACAACCCCATATACTATAGAGATAAATATGCCTTTCGAATTTTTAATTTTAGCAAAATTTACAACTTGAAGAATCGTCCCATAAATAACTCCGAAAACAATACTAAAAACCATATGGGAGTGTAACTCAAACTGTGTCATTGGATAATTATCTAATGCTAAAATCCTCTATCCAGCTTGAGCCTATCTCCAAATTTAATATAAAGTTGAGATATCGTCAAGCCCCAGTTGTGCATCGGCATTGTCCACTTTTTAGAGATATCCTTAATTATCAGGAACATTAACTTCATAAGAGCTTGCTCAGAACTGAATGCACCTTTAGACTTCGTAATTTTACGGATCTGACGGTGCATGCCTTCAATAGGATTAGTGGTGTAAATAGCCTTGCGAACCTGTTCATCGTATTCGAAAAAAGTAGATAAGTTGATCCAATTGTCCAGCCAGGATTTAGCAGCAATTGGATATTTCTTACCCCATTTCTCCTCAAAGGCGAGTAAGTTTTCGTAGCCCATTTCTTCGTTAATCGCTTTATAAACAGGTTTTAGATCTTCAATGACTGCTTTTTTATCTTTTTCTGTAACATAGCGCATACTTGATCTGATCTGGTGGACAATACATAACTGAACTTTAGTTTTAGGGAAAATAGCTTCAATAGCTTCGGGGAAGCCTTTCAAACCATCGATACAGGCAATTAGAATATCTTCGACACCACGCTGTTTTAGGTCTGTGAGAACAGATAACCAAAACTTTGCACCTTCATTCTCTGAGCTATAAAGACCTATCAGATCTTTACGTCCATCCATCCCTACACCTAATATATTATAAATAGCCCTAGATTCAACTGTACCATTCTGACGTATTTTATAGTGCATGCAGTCTAAGAACACAAAGGGATATACTGCTTCCAATGGACGACTTCTCCACTCATTTACTGCTGGCATGACACTTTCTGTGATACGGGATATTTCAGTAGCAGAAATATCCATAGCGTACATCTCACGAATAAAATCGCTGATAGCACGCGTACTCATGCCTTTGGCATACATACCAAGAACATGCCCTTCTAGCTGTTCTGTAATAATAAGCTGACGCTTGGGAACTACTTTAGGTTCGAATGTGCCAGATCTATCACGCCCTGATTCTAGTTCAAAAGTACCTGTATTAAGACCTCGAACTGTCTTTTTTGTCTTTCCATTACGACGATTAGAGCTGCCAGAGGCCTTCTCCTCTTGAAGATGATTCTCTAGCTCTCCATCCATCATAGACTCCAGTAAATGTTTCATTAAGGGCGCTAGAACGCCGTCGTTGGGAGATAGACTCTTGCCGTTGTAGAGACCTTGCATGGCTTCCTGTTTGAAGCGGTCAAAGTCGAATGGGGTCTTTTCTTTCATGACCATGTCGTTTGAATAATTAAATATAAAAAATCTTATTAAATTATTCCGTTGACACAGTTCTCGTTACAGTCTCGCTAACGCTGATAGTTATCTTTCAACATCTTAATAATATTACTTTTTATGAAAATAATTTTCCTTTTGAGTTTGATGAAGGGTATCAGTCTGTTATCCCTGTACTATTGTAACGTCCGTTTGCTGATGTGAAGCATCTCGCAAACCTGTCCTCCTGTCAGGTAGATTTCCTTTTTTAAGAGTGAGTGAAAATATTCCTTGATATACAGCAGTTCATTTTTGATACCTACCACAGCTTCGAGCAAGGCAAGCATATGTTCGTTTGAATTTCCAACCTGTTTCATCTCTTTTGCTTTTTTAATGGCCGCTCTCCCTACATCAGTAGTTCCACTTCAGACAATCTGAAATATAAGTCTTCCGATTGATGTGCGTTACCCCAAGCATGCTCTTTACCTTGTACGTTTGTAACGTCCTTTTACTTGACAAACTTCTTGTTGATCTAGTCATTTTGTTGCCTGTTGCAGTGCCTTGTAAGGTGAAGTAATTTTCTCAATCAATTTGGAAACTTCCTTGACTTCCCTATGCAATGTTTTTAAAATCTGAATGTCTAAAACCGTTATTTCCATGTTACGTCATTTATACCTCGGAAATAAAAGCCTATTCCAATAAGCATCCCTAATGTTGCTTCCAGTGACTTTATTTGGCGTTCAGTTGCCGAATACTGGCATATAATCCCAACTTTGGTTTCTTGTTTTTTTGGATTGACTGTTGCGGTTTGATTAAGTTGCTGATTTTTAAAGTAGACTTTTTGTTAGTCTGTACAACTTGATTTTTTTATTTTGTTGAAATGACATTGTATCTGACTACAAAGATATACCAACTGTCGAAAACATTTGAGGTACTTCACAACTTTTTTTAAAAGCACGAATCTTTTTCAACGAATTGTAAACTATGCTCGTCAAATTGTAAATGATTTTACATTTCTACAATAGAGATGTATATCTTTAGAAGGAAAATTATTTAGAGGAGACGAAATATTACGCAATTAAAAGAAAAACTCAATAAAAATTGGGAATTCCCTAAAATCATTGATAATGAAAAATAAGATTTTTGTATTTCCCGAAGATTGAGTTTTCCTTGTTTGAAAAGGATTATAAATAGAAAAAAATGAAATAATTAATTCTAATTTTTTGTCTAGCACAATGAAAAAAACAACCTTTTATGTTATCATCTTCCTTACTACAATCCTTTTAGCTTCTTGCTTTTCCTCTTGTGATGGCATTTTGGGACGTAATAAAAAACCATTGGCTTCAGCATATGCACATTTTCAAGAAATCAACGAAAAATACCGTTCCGAAAACTTCGAGGTAAAGTTGTTTTGTGAAACCCAAGCGTTGAGCTCCGCTTCGCCCCACCCAATTCGTGTTTTTCCATCGGTAAACAACCATTTGATTGTGTCTTGTGATGCAGAAAAAAATGAGAAAACCCAAGGCGATCAAATTTATTATAAAATAAATAGCGATGGAGCGCGAGTAGATACTTTGTATTTGCCTCAAGACGAGTATTCGCCAGAATTCATAGATGATTTTATGGTTTTCACCAATTATGACGAAGCCTATTATACCACTTGGCCTCAAAACGGCGACACAACCAAACAAGCCATTAAGGTTTTAAATGAAGATTTGAATTGGGCTGAAGAAAAAGTAAATCAAAAAATTGAAAATGCAAAAAAAGATGGAAAATATTGGTTTTTTAAAAATGTGACCAATAATGATAATTATTACATGCAGTTTTTCTTTTATCAAGACAGACAATGGCAGATGTTGTGGCAAAAATTGCCAGCATACAGAAGCCTTGATCGTAGTGAAACAGCGGATCGCTACTGTATAGATGTTTTTTGGACAGGCGAAGAAGATTTTGATCTACCAGACAATGTTAATTTTTTACATTTTCATCCTGAAGAAAAATTAAGCTATGACCACCATATTGGCGGAGGAAATCCTGGGTATAGTGTAACCAATTGGCGCGGAAAAGCTTTCTTTAAAACACAAATTGGCGGCAAAGATTTTAATTTTTTTGCACCCAATATCGTTGTGGAAAATGAAAAATTTGATGACTTTAAAAATCGATTTTACAAAGTAAGAGACCGAGATTCTGGGGCAATAATTTTCAGACCATCGTTTTATATTTCAGCTAATGGTTTTGCATTTTATTCTTCCGACAGCCAAAAAATGTATTTAATCCGCAAAAAAAACAATCAGTAAAACAACTCAATTAGCAAATTATGAAAAAAATATCACTTCTTTTAATGGTTTTATGTTGTATTTCAAATGTTGTGTTGGCACAGAAAAAAATCACCGCAAACGATTGGACAAAAATACTTTCGAGTAGCATTACAAGTTATCAAGATTACCAATAAAAAATAAATTGTATACGGATGAAAAATATACTAACCTGCCTAATATTTATCGTCTTGGCTACGAGTTGCCAAGGGCAAACAAAAAGTACTGGAACGCCTAAAACGCAAGTGAAAAATGTATCCAATTACGATACATCAACCAAAACCATTCATGTTTTTGTTGCACTTTGCGATAATAAATACCAAGGTATTGTACCCGTACCCAAGTTAATAGGCAACGGACAAGATCCAAACAATAATTTATATTGGGGCTGTTCTTATGGCGTGAAAAGCTATTTTAAAAAGAGTAAAGAGTGGAAATTACTACGGTCCGAAAAACTTGATAAAGTACGAATGGAGCGTTTAATATTTAAGCATACCACACAAAATTATTATCTCGTTGCCGATGCTTATGATGGGCAATACATCAAAAAAACAACGACAGATTTTTTATATAGCGCTGCTGGGCAACTAAAAGATACTATCAACATAAATAAGACAACAATTGGTATAAACGGCAATGCAAAATTAGTGGCTTACATTGGGCATGATGGTTTAATGGATTTTCAGCTGAACGAAAATTTTACCAATGCTGATGGACAACAACGCGATGCCATAATTTTGGCCTGCATCAGTAAAAAATATT
The DNA here is from genome assembly GCF_021442025.1 of Sphingobacterium sp. SRCM116780. Classification (NCBI taxonomy): domain Bacteria; kingdom Pseudomonadati; phylum Bacteroidota; class Sphingobacteriia; order Sphingobacteriales; family Sphingobacteriaceae; genus Sphingobacterium; species Sphingobacterium sp. SRCM116780. The sequence goes on along the minus strand of NZ_CP090446.1, from coordinate 2,839,833 downwards.
TTGCTCCACATTTAACACAGACAAAAGCAAATCCACTTGTATGGACAACTGGTTTAATGGCACCCGAAGCTTACACTTTACACGATGCTTTGAGTCGTTACATTGCTGGCGGAACGGCAGAAGAAATTCGTACTAAAAGTGCTATGGCTTATACCAAATTCCAAAAATGTAGTTTAAAAGCATCGAGAAATTTATTGGTTACAGGATATTAAGATTAAATCGATAGACATAAGAAAAAGAGAACCTTGAAAGGATAAAACATATTAGAAACCGATATAAACAATTAAAAGATGTCAGATAGCAATGGTTTTACAAGAATAAAACAGATCATGAAAAATAAAAAATGGTTTCTTATTGCCGCTGCGGTTGTACTGCTGATTAGCTTGTGCATCATTTTCCCTATAGAAAGTAGTAAAAGTGATTTTATCGCAGATTATATTTACACATATATAACCTTGGTTACGGCAGTCATCATTGCCATGTATGGCTTAATGGGCAAAAACTTTTTCAAAGGCCTACTTTTTATCTTTTGTAGTGCCGCTTTTAGCGTTTTTTGTTGGTTCTTTTTATTGCCAACTGACGAGTTAACGGAATCTAGCTCTGGGTTTCTGGCGCTAATTGTCGTTATTTTAACTGTGTTTGTAAATTTTGCTGCTCTTTTTATGGGAACTGTAACGGGTATCATTTCAGGCTTACTATTTTTAATTGTTAACGCCAGAGTTTTGAAAGATGAAAATCGTTACAAACTTTTTGCAAAAAGGCTACTGGCTTATTTGCTAATTTTAGTTATTGTTTCCATGTTATTTTATAAGGGAGGCGATTGGATTGATGAAATTTCCGACTATTTTAAACCAAATTAATGAACAATATGACAATAACGTTCCAAAACCCTTTTGAAGAAAACATTAGGTCGATTAATTACATCAATAAGGAGCAAACAATCAAATCATTTTTAGATATAAATTGGGAACAGTTAAATATTGATAGTTACGAAAAACACGATGAGGCTATACAGGATTACTATTTTTTCGATATTGAATTTACAGATAGCCTCAATTTTAAGCATTGCCTTAACATTAGCGGTCAATATACTTACGGCAATACCTTAATCAATGATGGGCCACACTTTTACGTTCGCTACATAAGACCTATCGAAAAAACAAGCAGAGGCTTTTTGGGCTTGGGTGCATCAAAAACAAAAACTGTTTTAAGAGAATTGGAAATGGAAGAATGCAATAAACCGTTCGTTATTGATTGCTTAACTGCATTTTTAAATCAAGACACCGTTTTTCTAGAAAACAATATCATCAATAACATAACTTCAAGTTTTTAGGTTTCTGCTTAACAAGCTGGGCACGTAATACACAAGAAATGAACAATTGAATGAACAGAAAAATAAAATTATTTAGGTTTAGCTTTTTCCTGAAAACTTAAAATAAAAAATCACGAAAACTTAAAGCTTCCGTGATTTTTTATTTTGTTGAAATGAATTGTATCTGATTACAAAGCTATATTATCTGCCAAAATCATCCTGAACGCGAACAATATCATCTTCGTTAGATGGATTTTCGCTATCTGTATGTTGCCAAATCTCCGCTAAGATACCGTATCCGTCTAATCCAATTAGACGGTGGCGTTGACCTTGGCGAAGTTTGATAATACTACCTGCACTTAAGGTCTGAACAACAGATTCATCATCTGTATCCGAAACCATCACACCAACTGTTCCATGGATTACTTTCCAGATTTCAGCACGACGGTGGTGATATTGCCATGATAATCTTTTTTGTGGTGCTACAACTAAAATTTTTGGACTTAGTTTATCTGAAATTTTTAAATCTTTGACGTCTAGGCCATCGAAATATTCATTCGCAAATTTCTGCGCTTGATCTTCATTGATAACAAAAAAACCACCCCAAGGTCTTGTTTGGTCAGATTTTTCAATTTCAAATCCTTTTTCTTTTAACGCTTTATCTAATTCCTCAAATAGCGTCGATTTATCAGTTACCATAATATTATATACTTAATAAGAATGTACGTTTATTTTTATTGCTAAATATAAAAAAAATCTTTTAAATAAAAATTGCACAACCGATTTAGCTAAAATTATTTTCTTCTATAATGAAATTGTTCTTTTTAAAATTTATTGAATCGATATAGCTTCCTGTACAGACATCATAGATGATATTGAGCATGATTACACTAGGGCTATCATTATCTCCTCTCAAAATATTTGATTAGTTTTGTATTCCTATTTAAATTATCAATATGTCAGAAATTAAGATCGATCGTGAGAATACATCTTTTATGCAAGCTGTTGCTTTTGTCAACCAGACAAATCAACATATTTTTCTTACGGGAAAAGCAGGAACGGGTAAAACGACATTTCTGAAATACATACGTGATCATAGTTATAAAAAAATGGCGATTACTGCCCCCACTGGTGTGGCAGCTATGAATGCTGGGGGGACAACCTTACACTCTTTGTTTTGGTTGCCTTTTGGAACTTTTATAGAAGACTATGAATTAAAATGGGATGAGCAAGACGGCCATATTTATAATAAGAGTCGATTGTTTAGCACCATTAAACTGACAAAACAACGCCGTACGATCCTTCAGGAATTGGAATTGTTGGTTATCGATGAGGTATCGATGGTTCGTGCAGATACGCTGGATGCCATCAATGTCATCCTGCAATCTGTCCGTCGTGATATGCGACCTTTTGGAGGTTTACAATTACTTTTTATTGGAGATTTATATCAATTGCCTCCTGTGGTACGTGACCATGAATGGCAGGTGCTTCGTAATCATTATAGTTCGATATTTTTCTTTAATGCAAAGGTGCTACGGGACAATCCTCCAATTTTGTTGGAACTGGATAAAATCTATCGACAACAGGATGAAGGTTTTATTTCTATTCTGAATGCTATTCGCAACAATAATTGCGACACAGAGATGTTGCAACAGCTCAATGGATATTATCATCCTGATTTTGAACCTAAAGAAGGAGATCAATTTATTACACTGACTTCCCATAACCGTAATGCGGATGATATAAACGGCAAAGCATTAGCCAGTTTATCGGGTAAAATGCTCAATCTGAAAGCTGTCGTGAAGGATGATTTTGCACAAGGATCGTATCCTGCAGAAGAGATTTTATCGTTGAAGGTTGGTGCTCAAGTGATGTTCATTCGTAATGATACGGGTGACGATCGGAAGTATTACAATGGAAAAATCGGTACTGTAAAAGAAATCAATCTGCAAGCAGAAAGCGTAACAGTTTCATTTCCGGATGGGAGTGAAGATGTCGTTGCCAAACGGGAGACTTGGGAGAATATTAAATATAATTATGATAAAGGGCAAGATCAGATCAAAGAAGAGGTGCTGGGAACTTTTTCACAATTTCCGTTGCGGTTAGCGTGGGCTATTACGATTCACAAAAGCCAAGGTTTGACCTTTGATAAGGCTATTATCGATGCAGGAACCTCTTTTGCTGCTGGGCAGGTGTATGTCGCACTCAGTAGATTAACAAGTCTAAAAGGCTTGGTATTAAAATCCATTATCCCGAGTTATGCTATTCGTACCGATGCACAGGTTGTCGAATTTGCCTTGCGTTCTTCTTTTCAAACTGATATCAAAGAAATATTGGAACAGTGTCAAAGAAGCTACCTGGCTCAGAATCTGATCAATTGTTTCCGTTGGGATGCTTTGACGGGTGCTTGTCAAGATCAGGTAACGGCATTGGCTGATCGAAATATTGATAGCAAAATAGAAGCGGAAGCTTTTTGGGCAACTGTGCAATCCAATTTAGCAACACAAGAAAAAGTAGCGCATAAATTTATTGGTCAATTGTATGAATTGTTGAAAAAGACGGATGAACATGTTGATTACGTGTTAATCTGTGAGCGCACAACTTCTGCTGTTAGCTGGTTTCTGCCCAAAATGGACAAAGACCTAGTTGAAGCCTTAGATAAACACATCAAAGAATGGCAGATTAAAAAGCGTACAAAAAAATATATCGATGAGGCGAAAGAGTTGTTGTTGGATTTTAAGCGTAAAAGGGAACAATTGCAACAATGTCTGATCATTGCAGATGCATTGTCCAAGAAAGATGATTTTCAAACGGCTTTAGAGCAAGTACAGGAACAATCGAAGACGAAAGAGAAGGAAGACCTTGTCGTACAAAAAGAGGAGGGAGCATCTCCTGGGAAGCTGGATACAAAACAGGTGACATTGGAATTGTATAAAGATGGGGCTACTATTGAAGAAATTGCTGTAAAAAGAGGCATGGTGGCAGGAACGATCTATGGTCATCTCATTCATTTTGTGGGGACTGAAGTCGAAGCGACAGAATTGATCGCACAGAGTAAGTTGGAGATTATTGTGAATGCGATTAAAACCAATCCTGGAAAATCATCATCAGAATTAAAAATGATTTTAGGGGCAGATATCGATTATCCCGACATTAAAATTGGACAAAAAGTGCTAGAAACCCCCGTTCATGATTAAGATTTTTCAAAATATGTGTATGTTTGTAACATTAGCTATAAATAGCCATGGGAAAGTCTAATAAGAATCCCAATAAATGGATGGTTTTTGTCTCATTGCCTGTGCAAATGGGAGCCACGATTTATTTGATGTATCTATTAGGGACATGGTTGGATGAGAAATATCATTTTTCTAATGATGTTGCCATGAAAGTCTGTACTTTTATTGGTATTTTCGCCTCACTATACCATTTTATACGAGAAGCTAATCGATTGAATAGAGATGAATAATTATATAAAATTTATTGCAATACTTTTAATTTTCACTATTATCCTATTTGGAGGTCATTATTTCGCTTTACCATCATTCGGAATGGAGGATTTTAAAAGTCTTACAGGATTTCAATTATATAGTTTGTATTTATTTGAAGCGATAGCATCTTTAATTATTCTGATCATCGTACTGGCTACAGACGCAGTGATGCCTAAAAACATAGGTTTTATTTTTTTGGGATTAATTACACTAAAAGCGGCAGCGAGTTATCTTTTTTTTAAAAATGGATTTAACTATTCGTTGGATGATATTTTCGAGTATAATTTTTTAATTGTGTTTTTTCTATTCTTATTTTTCGACGTATTTGTGGCTTTTAAGGTCATTAATAAAGAAGTAGAATCAACCAAAAAGTTGTTTTAATAAAAAGTTTAAATTAATCGCAAAACTTGACAAATAATATTGTATTTTTGCGCAAAAATAAAAACAGAACATGGGGAGCGTTAAGAAAGCATTTCTTTTTTTTACAGTGATTTTATTTGCTGTTAATCCATTTTTGGCTAAGGCTAATGAAGCAAGCGTAGCGCCTGATTCTCAAGACAAAGAGATCAAGTCATACATTGAGCATCACTTGCAAGATGATCATTACTTCTCTTTGTATACAGATAAAGAAGCGGGTAAAACGTATGGATTCTCGTTACCTGTTATCTTAATCGATGGAGGTTTGAAAGTATTTTTATCAGGAGCGTTTGATCATGGTCATGCCGTTGTTGAAAAAGATGGTCAGTACTATGCTTTACACCACGGTAAAATTTATAAAACAGATGCTGAAGGTACGTTGAATGGATATGAGTATCATAAAGATGAGACCGGAAAATATATCACGCTAAAAGATGCTAACGGTAAGGAGCAAAATCAAGAGTTTGAAGCATCTTACAAAATCAACTCTCACGAACTTCATGAAGCACATGATTTTCATCCTACAAATGCAAAAGCATTGGATTTCTCCATTACCAAAAATGTTTTGGGATTAATTTTAACAGCTATTTTGTTATTCTGGGGTTTTATCAGTTTAGCAAATACGTATAAAAAAGGGGCTAATAATTTACCAAAAGGGGTAGGCCGAGTTTTAGAACCATTGGTCTTGTATGTTCGTGATGAGATGGCTATCCCAAATATTGGTCATCGTTATAAAGAATTTATGCCTTATCTATTGTCGGTATTCTTCTTAATTCTGGTATTAAACTTATTAGGGTTGACTCCACTGGGATTCAATGTTACCGGTAATATCACGATTACCTTTTGTTTAGCAATCTTTACATTTTTATTCGTCAATATTAAAGCGAATAAAGATTATTGGAAACATATTTTTTGGATGCCAGGTGTACCGGTTCCTTTTAAAGTAGTGTTGGCACCAATTGAAGTTTTAGGTATGTTTACTAAACCATTCTCTTTAATGGTTCGTTTATTTGCCAATATTACAGCGGGTCACACGGTTATCATGGGATTGATTGCTGTTGTTTATCTATTGCAAAATCAGTTAACATTAGGAGGAAGTATTGGTGTGTCGATGTTATTGACAACCTTCCTGATGGTTATTGAATTATTAGTTGCGTTTTTGCAAGCATTTATTTTCACGATGATGTCATCCCTTTTCATTGGTATGGCGGTTGAGGAACATAATGAAGCACATCACTAAAAGAAATTTTTTGTTTAATTATATTTAAATCATTTATTATGTACAATTTAATTGGAGCAGGTTTAATCGTTATCGGAGCAGGATTAGGTCTAGGTAAAATCGGTGGGTCAGCAATGGAAGCAATCGCTCGTCAACCAGAAGCAGCTAGTAAAATCCAAACTGCGATGATCATTATCGGAGCCTTATTAGAAGGTTTAGCTTTCGGTGCGTTATTGTTAGGTAAATAATCACCCAATGAATTTAAAAGTATTATTTGCGACGGTTGGTCGTAAATAATACTTTCAATTAGACGAAATACAAAAAATATTATCATTCATAATGGAGAAATTAATAGAACAGTTTTCATTTGGTTTGTTTTTCTGGCAAGTCATTATCTTAGTAATCATTATCTTTTTATTAGGTAAATTTGCTTGGAAACCAATTGTAAATGCATTAGCTGAGCGTGAGCAAGGTATTTCTGATGCATTAGATGCTGCAGAGAAAGCGAAATTAGAAATGGCTCGTTTGACAAACGAAAATGAGGCATTATTAAAAGAAGCGAGAGTAGAGCGTGATTTAATCTTGAAAGAAGCAAAAGAAATGAAAGATAAAATTGTTGCTGAAGCTAAAAATCATGCACATGCAGAAGGTGCAAAAATGATTGCGCAGGCATCAATCGAAATCAACGAGCAAAAGAATAAAGCGATGGCAGAAGTAAAAAGTCAAGTTTCTACTTTAGCATTGGATATTGCGCGTAAAGTATTAAGTAAGGAATTTGAAGACCAAAATAAGCAAGAAGCATTAGTAGCAGATTTGCTTAAAGACGTGAAAGTTAACTAATTGGTCATTCAAATTTTATCATTTAAAGAAGTATGTCAGTATTTAAAGTAGCATCAAGATACGCCAAATCATTAATTGATTTAGGAAAAGAACAAGGTAGTTTGGACGCTATCAAAACCGATATGGATCAATTTATCGCTGTTTTGAAAGCTAACCCTGAGCTACGTGCAGTATTGTCTAATCCGATTGTTAAATTGGATAAGAAAGTAAATATCTTAGCGGCATTATTTAAAGATAAAATCAATCCTGCTATCTTATCATTCTTTAACATCATGATCACGAAAGGTCGTGCTGAAGTTATTGAAGCTGCTGCTCATGAGTTTGTTCGTGAGTACAATGAGGTAAAAGGAATTGTAAAGGCTACAGTAACATCTGCAGCACCACTTTCTGATACTAATTTATCAGAATTGAAAGCAACGATTGCCAATCAAATCAATGCACAGGTAGTCATTACCAATAAAGTTGATCAAAGTCTGATCGGCGGTTTTGTAATCACTATTGGTAATAAACAATATGATGCAAGCATTGCAGGTAAATTAAACAGATTAGAAAGATATTTTGAAGGTCAACGTGTATAACGTTGATTTTAGCATTTAACAAAATCAAAAACCCCTTATAATAATAACAATGATAGAGGTAAGACCAGATGAAGTTTCGGCAGTTTTAAGAGAACAATTGTCGGGCTTTAAATCAGAAGCCGAACTAGAGGAAGTTGGTACCGTACTAAGTATTGGTGACGGTATTGCTCGTATTTACGGCTTAACTAAAGTTCAGTCCGGTGAATTGGTTGAATTTGATAACGGATTACAAGGTATCGTATTAAACTTAGAAGAAGATAACGTTGGTGTTGTACTTTTAGGCCCTTCCGATATCGTGAAAGAAGGTGATACCATCAAACGTACCAACCGTATCGCATCTATTAAAGTAGGTGAAGGTATGTGTGGTCGTGTTGTGAATACATTGGGTCAGCCAATTGATGGTAAAGGACCTATCACTGGTGAGACATACGAAATGCCTATCGAGCGTAAAGCTCCAGGTGTCTTGTTCCGTCAACCCGTAACGGAGCCATTACAAACAGGTATCAAAGCGATCGATGCGATGATTCCAGTTGGTCGTGGACAACGTGAGTTGGTTATCGGTGACCGTCAAACAGGTAAAACTGCTGTGTGTATCGATACCATCTTAAACCAAAAAGAATTTTATGATGCAGGTGAACCTGTATTTTGTATCTATGTTGCTGTTGGTCAAAAGAACTCTACTGTTGCGAATATCGTTCGTACGTTAGAAGAACGTGGTGCTATGGCTTATACTGTTGTAGTTGCTGCTTCTGCTGCAGATCCAGCTCCATTACAATTCTACGCACCAATGGCAGGAGCTGCTATCGGAGAGTTTTTCCGTGATACTGGTCGTCCAGCATTGATCGTATATGATGATTTATCAAAACAAGCGGTAGCTTACCGTGAGGTGTCTTTATTATTGAAAAGACCTCCAGGACGTGAAGCATACCCAGGTGACGTATTCTATTTGCACAGTCGTTTATTAGAAAGAGCTGCGAAAATCAATGCTTCTGATGAGATTGCTAAAAATATGAATGACCTTCCTGAGTCGATCAGACATTTAGTAAAAGGTGGTGGTTCATTAACAGCTCTTCCTATCATCGAGACGCAAGCAGGTGACGTTTCTGCTTATATCCCTACAAACGTAATTTCCATTACCGATGGTCAGATTTTCTTGGAGTCTAACTTGTTTAACGCAGGTATTCGTCCAGCGATCAACGTGGGTATCTCGGTATCACGTGTGGGTGGTAATGCACAAATCAAACCGATGAAAAAAGTAGCAGGTACATTGAAATTAGACCAAGCACAATACCGTGAGCTAGAGGCTTTCGCGAAATTTGGTTCTGATTTAGATGCTGCAACTAAAGGTGTTTTGGACAAAGGTATTCGTAACGTTGAAATCTTGAAACAAGCACAATATTCTCCGGTATCTGTTGAAAAACAGGTCGCTATTATTTATGCAGGTACAAAAGGTTTATTCCGTTCTGTTCCAGTAAATAAAGTAAGAGAATTTGAAGAAGAATACTTAACGTTGTTAGAGCAACGTCATCCAGAAGTTTTAGCTGCTTTTAAAGCCAATAAATTCTCTGATGAGTTAACTTCAGTATTAGAAACAGTAGCTAAAGATTTAGCATCAAAATATTAATTTAGGTTTGAGATATTAGATTTGAGATAAGAGGCAGTAGATTGCGTATCGTTTATTCAACCATACAGCATCTCATATCTCAAATCTCATGTCTCCTATCTCTGATCTCCAATCTCGATATGGCAAATTTAAAAGAAGTAAGAATCCGTATTGCATCGGTAACATCAACTCAGCAGATCACCAAAGCGATGAAAATGGTATCTGCGGCGAAATTAAAACGTGCTACTAATGCGATTATTCAATTGCGTCCGTATGCGAATAAACTTCGTGATATTTTGGCTAATGTATCTGCAAGCGTAGAAGGTAGTAACTCTCCTTATACGGTAGATCGCGAACCGAATAAAGTGTTGATTATTGTTGTTTCTTCCAATAGAGGTTTGGCTGGTGCTTTCAATGCTAACGCAATCAAAACTGCGAATAAATTAGTCGCTGAGAAGTATGCTGATCAGTTACGTAAAGGTGATGTAAGCATTATTACGGTAGGTAAAAAAGGGTATGATTTTTATGTTAAAAAACCTGCATATAACATAATTGCTAATCATAGTGAGTTATTTGCTGACTTGAACTTTGCGAACACTTCAAAAATCACTGAATTTGTGATGGAACAGTTTAAGGTGGGTAATTTTGATCGTGTGGAAGTGGTCTATAACCAATTCAGAAATGCTGCGGTACAAATCTTAACTTCTGAACAAATATTGCCATTGCTTCCTTCTGAAGATCATCAAGCTACTAAGGAAAAAACAGCTGAAGTGGATTATATCATCGAACCTTCTAAAGAGAAGATCATTGAGGAGTTAATTCCAAAAGCGATTAAAATTCAATTATACAAAGCTATTTTGGATTCCCATGCTTCTGAGCATGGAGCGCGTATGACAGCTATGGATAAAGCAACGGATAATGCAGGTGATTTGTTAAAATCATTGAAACTATCTTACAACCAAGCTCGTCAGGCGGCTATTACAACAGAGTTAACGGAGATTGTATCTGGTGCAGCGGCACTGTCAAATGGCTAAATAAAGATTCATATCCATATAAAAAAGGCGATGAAAGTTTAACTTTCATCGCCTTTTTCTTTACACCTATATGTTATTTAATCATTTTCCTGTTTTCATCGTAAAGACCGATCAGCAAGCTGTTTCCTTTGTCATCAACCTGTATCCCTCCAAATTTTGCTTTGTCATATTTCGCTGCTTCTCCTTCTTGAAAGAAGTAAGATTCAGCACCGATTAGGAGTGTATACTTGTTTGGCATGGTATATTTAATGACTATTTCTTCTTTATTTAAAGGTGTCATGTTGGATTGAATTCGAAGTGCTTCGGCTACTCCTGAACGGTTTAATTTGACCACTAAATAGCCTCTTCTGGAGACATCGTTCAACGTGAATTTTTGAGCAAGTGCATAGCGCAATGTCATGTAATCTCCTTGCATCAGCGATCTTGGATCAACAGGTGCCAATTGCAATAGTATAACTTGACCATCTTTTAGGATTTTTTCTTTTTGAACGATCGTAAAGCTAAAATAAGCAATGATGATCAGTAGATTGGCGATGATGATCCAGTTTTTATATTTTTTCATTGGAAGATTTATTAATATTGATCACGAAGTATATGATTAAAAATAGTACACCAGAAAGCATAAGCGCTATCGATTTTGTCAGTAAACTGAAGTTGAGGTCATAGTAAAATCGCCATAAACAATACAAGAATGCAATAATAGCTAGGGATAAGCCAATTTTATATTGATAATAAAAGCAGATGAATAGGAGTAATATACTTCCTGATATGCCTGGATTGATGATGGTAGGTGCTAAAATCAATATACTTAACACATAGATGCTCAACATCAATACTGATTTTTTAACGTTTAATTTATGCATGATTTTATAGATCATGAATAGGACACCGATACCATATGCTACGGATAGGAGATATAAGGCATTTTTCCAATTGGTTTCACTGTTATTCAAGAATAAATGATGTGATGAAGAAATAATATATCCGGTAATCCCAATCGAGGTAAGTGTAAATGCATCTCTCAAGGAATCATATAGGGTACTAATCAAATTTCTTTTCGCTAGGATTGTTGCTTCATTGGATAAAAGATAGATAAGACCAATAGCGACTAAGGCCGCCATAATGGAGAGTAAAAGATAGTTTTCGAAGTTATGGATCAGCAAGCCTATTATACCAATTAGAATGCATAGTATGTTGAACAGGGATAGCAGATAGCGTTGTACGATCAATAACGTGCCGATGCTAATGGCTATGACGATGATCAGTATAAGATTCGTATTGTCCATGTCCATACCATAGATCAGCATCCACCCTCCCAAAGCATATAAGGCTAAGCTGGATGTATCGATGATAATGGTATTGTATTTTTTTATAAAAAATATAGATACGGTCAGTAAAAGGAAACCAAAGACAAGTAAATTTATATTTTCATCCAATAGATGTAGAAAATATAAAGCTGCAATAAAAGCGAAAACACTTAGGATGACGCCGACTATAGACAATACTTTTATGGCGATATTGGATTTGTTTGTGGATAAGAATCTATATTCTTCCACTATTTTTTCTGTATTTATTTGAATAGCTGTAGGACGAGCTTTGCTGACTTCCGCTATTATGTGTTGTATCTCTTCGTTCGTTTTCATAAAATAATTTTTAACAGTAATGAAGCTAGCATAAACAATTAATATACATCATGATTTGTGGGTGGTGTGCTGATGCTAATTTCATTGTTCCATTTTTTTTGGAGATTCAACAATAGTTTAATAATAGCTGTAACTGCAACGAGTACGAAAAGGCTGATGATAAACAAAACGGCTTCATCTTCAAATGCCTTTATCAATAACGCACAGAAAATGATCATGACACTAAAGGATACTGAGGCAATCAAAAATATACTTTTATTCGATAGTGCATATTTGATCGCATATAGATAGTAACAGAGAGTGCCAATAATTAATAATATGCCAGAAATAGTGTAATCATCAAATATGAAATAGCAAATACCTAAGGTGGACATCGTTGTTACGGCAAGTGCTAATGTGTTTCTGAACCATAACGGAATCAAGGTTTTTCGACGTTCATTAATGAGTAGCAATAAAATGAGTGTCAAGCCATTGATGAAAAAAAGTAACGTGACGATACCTACATCATTCAGATTGGTCAATACTTGTTCATTATACAGCACAATGGTGGTATTGATCAGGAGTAAGTATAATAACCAAAGAGGGTAAAAATTTGCAATGATTACCCACAGCGTTATAAACAACGTCCAAGCAAGAAAGAAGTCATAAGCATTGGCACCTGTCTGGTAAATTTGACCAAATACGGCAAATAATACACCAACAAGCATAGCTGCTGCAGTGAGGATTAAGTTTTTATAAACTTCCTTTTTTACGAGTAGACTACCTGCGGTGGTTGCAATAAGTAGGATACCGATAATACCAATTTTAAGAAACTTGTTTAGCTCTGCCCAATTGTATGCAAAGAAGAATACGATACCGGTTGTGACAAATCCTATACCTAAGGTCAGCACAAATAGATTGATGAATTTTTGCCAATCTTTCTTATCTGCATAGCTATTTTGTTCTAAAAGGTATCCTATTTCCTCCTTAGACAAATCACTATGTTTGCTTGTCATATATATATCTTCGCGATTAATTTTTTTCATTACTAAATCTAGTGAAAAATTGTAGGATTTCTTTGCCTAATTTAATCTAATAAAAATAGGTTTGGTGTTAGGAAAGGGAATAGGTCGTAAATATTTAGAATTCTATCTACAGGAAGGAAATCAATTATTAACATAGTTATCCACATTGTGTTAATAACTATGTTGGAAAGACGCTGGATAAAGCTATTGTAGCATTATCACTAGATAATGATTTATTATTGCTTTTTTTATTCTGTTAAATTTTGGTATTATTGATTATCGTTATTCTTATTCAAATGAATCTATATAAAATTTTTACCTCTTTAAGTTGTATGGTAGTTTTTACAGTGTCTGTACAAGCTCAAATTGTGAAAAGCTTTGCTCCTGTATATGCGGATATTAAAAAAGTTATTTCAGATAACCAATCTGACAATCATTATCCCAAATTATTAAAAAGGTTTTTGGAAATGGATTCGACTTTAACCGAAGAGCAGTATTATGTGATTTATTATGGACAATGTTTGCAGGATAATTACAATCCACTGAGCAAGGGAAATGAAAGCATTCAAAAATTAGCACAAAAAGTAACTGCAGAGAATTATACTGATTTTAAAACAGCATATTTAAAAACAAAAGATCAATATCCTCTTGACTTGAGATCGCTACAAAATGCCTATATATTAGCATATAAGTTTCAAGATGATGCGTTCGTTAGAAAATTACAGGTACCACTTATTGGTTTAATCAAGGTAATAGCTAGTTCAGGAGATGGGAAATCTCCAGATCAAGGTTTCCACATTATGAATGAAAGTGATGAGTATGTCTTTTGTAATTTGCTTAATCTTCATATACTAGAAAAATCACAAGTTGGCGAGTTTGATTTTATTCAGCTATCAAAAAATGAAAGATTCGGAAAAATTATCTATTTTATTAATAGACCCCAATTATCTAATAAAAGTCCAGTAATATTAGAAGAATTCGTGGATGATTAAAAGGGGATCTTTCTAAATCCCCTTTTTGTATTACCATCTGATTAAGGCAGATCCCCAAGTAAATCCAGCTCCGAAAGCCGCTAAACAAACCAAGTCACCATCTTTTATTTTTCCTGCTTCCCAAGCCTCACATAATGCGATTGGTACGGAAGCGGCAGTGGTATTTCCATATTTTTGAATATTGTTGAACACCTGATCGTCACGTAGTCTTAGTGTTTTTTGGATAAATTGTGAGATTCTTAGATTTGCTTGGTGTGGTACCAATAAGCTAATATCCGCTGTTGTTAACTTATTTTTCGCTAATGCTTCTCCGATTACTTCTGGGAATTTGACTACTGCTTTTTTGAAAACAGCTTGACCATCCATAACAGGGAAGGCAGATCCATCATCAAGCATTTCTTTTGTCATTAACATCCCTCCAAGTTCTTGTTCTGGCCATTTTGGTTTTTCATCGAGCCATATACCACCAGAAGCACCAGGGAAATACATGGCTAATTTTTCAGCATCTGCTCCATCTGAATGCAAATGGGTGCTTAATATCCCTTTTCCCTCCTCTATAGTCGGTTGCAGAACGACAGCTCCAGCACCATCTCCAAAGATAACGGATACGCCTCGACCTCTTGTCGAATAGTCTAAGGCAAATGAATGCTTCTCTGAGCCTACGACTAAAATATTTTTGTACATACCAGTTTTGATAAACTGGTCCGCGACAGATAAGGCGTATACAAAACCCGAGCATTGATTTCTGATATCCAAAGCTCCAACTTCTTTCATTCCCATCTCTCTTTGCAGGAGTACACCACAACCTGGGAAATAGTAGTCTGGAGATAATGTTGCAAAAATGATGAAATCTATTTCTTGTGCAGTTGTATTGGCACGTTCTATGGCTATTTTAGAGGCTTCTACAGCCATTGTTGTAGTGGTCTCACCAATTCGATCCGCATATCGACGCTCTTTGATCCCTGTTCGTTCTTGAATCCACTCATCACTCGTATCCATAAAACGAGTTAGATCTTGATTTGTATAGATATTCTTAGGGACATAATACCCGATACCTGCGATTTTGGATTGAAACATACTGATTTGTTAGTGTTTAAGTTTTCAAATTCAGTAAAATTACGTATTTTTTGAAAATTAAAACTACTTTTGTCTTATGAGTACAGAAACAGCGCAAGAGACCTATTCCTTATCCGAAATTTTGGCTTCAGTTAAAGAGTCTAATCGATTGATTCTCTGGAACGATGATATCAATACTTTTGATCATGTCATCTTTTGTATGATGCATCATCTTCAGTATTCAGAATCTGAAGCCGAAAGAATTGCCTTTAAGGTTCACAATGAAGGTAAGTGTGCGATATTAGAAGGCTCATTGACCGAAGTGGAAATCTATCGGAAAATCTTGAAAGCAGAAGGTTTGACTGTTTCTGTAGAATAATATATAAGCGTATATTTATCTTAAACACGCTTTTTCTTTTTGGTAATAAAGTGGTTACGAGTAGTTTTAGTTCAACAAAAAAATACATTTTTGTGAAATTATAGCTTATAACGACAGTATGTTATCAAAAAATCAATCTTTACTTGTTACTTTTTTAATTACAACCTTGTTCTTTCCAATGCTAGCTTTAGCACAATCAGGAAAGATATCCGCCGTACTTGTAGATGAAAAAACTGGTGCTACAGTCAATTATGCCAGTGCAGCTTTACTCACTGGTGCTAGTCAAACCTATTTAAAAGGAACCCAATCTGACGATAAAGGAGTAATAACTTTTAATGATGTTCCAAATGGGACTTTCACACTTCGAGTTACTTATGTCGGCTATTTGGATTTCTTAAAAACGAATGTTACAATCGCTAATTCTTCTTCTGTCAATCTTGGTAAACTCACATTGAAACCTTCTGGTGAAGTATTAAACGAAGTTGTTGTGGAGGGAAAAGTCCCTGCCATGCAGATCGGGATTGATCGCAAGGTTTTTAATGTAGGCGAAAGCTTAGTGAGTGCAGGTGGTACCGCAACAGATCTACTGGCAAATGTGCCTACGCTACAGGTAGATCAAGATGGTACGGTTAGTCTGAGAGGCTCTAATGTTAAGATTTTAATCGATGGGAAAGAGTCTGCTATGGCAGGAAGTAACGTGACCGCTTTATTGCAAAGTTTACCTGCAAATTCAATTGAAAAGGTCGAAATCATTACGAATCCCTCATCGAAATATGATGCAGAGGGACAGACGGGTATTGTGAATATTGTGATGAAGAAAAATATCCGTACAGGACTGAATGGATCTGTAAATGCTTCTGTTGGATCTTATGATAATTATATGGCTGGGCTGACGTTGAATTACCGGGATAAGAAGTTTAATTATTTTGGTAGCTATAATTTCAATCATCGAAATATGGTTGGAAGTGGGAAAAGTGATAATACCTTTTTGGATAATAATAGTCGGATTTATAATGAGTCCGAATCATCACGTAAAGGGAAGGGACATACCGTTAAAGCTGGAGTTGATTATTCTGTAACCGATAAAACAACTTTAGGACTGTCTGCGAATATAAGTGTTCGAAACAGTGATCGTTCTGAAGATTTGAATTATCAATATTTTAATCATCCTAAATTATCAGGCACAAGTAATCGTAATTCGAGACAATTTGAAGATGATCTTGGCTATGATTTAAATTTTGATTTCAGACATCAATTTAAAAGATCCGGTGAGGAATTGACTGCCACTGCGAGTTATGGAAACGATAAAGAAGATGGTACAAATGATTTTGTACAACAGTATACAGATGATAATCCAGATAGTGGACGGAAGAATGTGACTTCTGAAAATGGAAAAGTGATTAATTTACAGGCAGACTATATACTTCCGTTTTCGGAAACGAGTAAGTTTGAAGCGGGGTATCGTACGCAAATTAGAAAATCTTTTGACACACAATTCTCGGATACTTTAAATGTCAACAATGGTCATTATTTCCCCGATTATTTGATCAGTAATGATTTTGATTTCACCAGTACAGTACATGCAGTATATGCAAATTATCAAAACAGATTGAGTAAAAAGATTGGCTACCAATTGGGATTACGTGCAGAACAATTTGAATTAAAATCTACCTATTTTTCCAAAGACCCTGCAGTCGTAGATAAAGAAACACATGCTAATCAAGATTTTTTTCGATTATATCCGACAGTTTTCTTGACCTATGATGTGGGTGATGCTGGTGATAAGGTACAGTTGAGTTATTCTCGTCGTGTACAACGTGCGCAAGGCTGGCAGGTGAATCCATTTTTGGATGTGTCGGATGATATGAATCGTCGTCAGGGTAATCCCAATTTAAAACCTGAAGATGTTCATGCTGTTGAATTGAGTTTCGCGAAAACTTTTGGTAAAGTGAATTTGGTTAGCTCCGCATATTTTAACTATACGAATGATGTTATACAGCCTTATGTTTTTCGTGTAGACAATACCAATAGTGTAACTTATAGTAGATGGGAAAATTTAACAAGTCGTAGTTTATCTGGTTTGGAACTTATTTCGAAAGTCAATGCAACAAAGGACTTCGATTTTACGTTCAATCTGAACCTGATCAATATCAATTATAAAGCAAATGAAGCTTACAAGTTAAAGGGTTCTAATGGCTTTGCTTACAATTCGAATCTGACCGTGAATTATCGGCTTACCCCAACTTTTACCGCGCAAGTAAAAGGAGATTATAATTCTTCTCGTGTGGTCGCACAAGGAAATATGAATGCGATGACGGGTGTTGATGTTGCTTTGAAAAAAGATATATTGAATAAAAAAGCTTCGATTATGTTTAACGCGCGTGATCTATTTAACTCGAGGAAAATGGAGGGTTATATGGAAACTCCTCAGCTAATCTCTGATTTTGAAAGACGCTGGATGAAACGGATGTTTACACTTTCTTTCTCGTATAGATTCGGAAGTCAGGATTTATCGAAGCTCAAGAAAAAAGAAAATAATCCAAATGAAGTTAGCGGGGGCGAAGAATATTAAAAAAAATTCTTCATTGTGATTCAAATTTTTTAAATTTAATAAACTAAACTATAGACATGAAATTAAATGCAATCGTTTTAGCAGCGGCAATAGTCGCTTGCACATCCAATATCAGTGGGTCATTTGCCCAAGAGAAAAAAGAAGTTCCAGCTTATAAAATCTTAGATCTGCCGAGAGTAAATTTGAAAAAATTTAAGAAAAATAAACAAGGAGCCTATATCCTTTTTGATGGTACATCTTTAGAAGGATGGCGTGGATATGATAAAACTGTCGTTCCTAAAAAATGGGTTCTTGATGATGGAGCCATCAAGTTTGACAGCCAAGCTAATGTAGGAAAAGATGAAGGGGGTGATTTAATTTTTGCGTATGATTTCAAAAATTTTGAATTGGAATTGGAATGGAAAGTTGCTAAAGGATCGAACTCGGGTATTTTCTTTTTAGCGAAGGAAGTTGAAGGGCAACCGATTTATATTTCTAGCCCAGAATGTCAGGTGTTGGATAATGAAAATCATCCGGATGCTAAAATGGGAGTAGATGGTAATCGTAAGTCGACTTCATTGTATGATATGATTCCGGCTAAACCTCAAAATGCTAAACCTTATGGCGAATGGAATAAAGTGAAGATCGTGGTGAATAATGGCAAAGTTGAACAATGGCAAAATGGTGTAAAAGTTGTTGAATACACGCTTTGGGATCAATCTTGGATTGATTTATTACAAAAAAGTAAATTCAGCGAAACAAAATGGCCATTGGCTTATGAGTTGTTGAAAAATGTAGGTGGTAAGTCGAAATCTGGTGTTATTGGTTTCCAAGATCATGGTAATGATGTTTGGTTCAAAAATGTCACGGTTAAAAAATTGTAACAGCATCTTAATGGATAAAAAAAGCGAGCTTGATTCTTTTCAAGCTCGCTTTTTTTATGCTCTGTTTTTTCTTGTATGCCGCTATAGCTATTATGGTAAAGTCAACTGGTTCGATTGTTTTCGAGAAGTATCGCGTTCAAACGGTATCGGTGATCTGCTCTGAACAGGAAAATAGTTATGTACAATAAATACCTTTATAAAATAGATTGTAGTTCTTTTAAATTCGTGATCATGTGCGGTATATCTTGTGGTTTTTCTGCCCATGTAGGATTAAAAAATATAGCATCCATTCCTACCTGCATAGCGCCACGAACATCGGCATCCAAATTATCGCCAATCATCATGGAAGTATATGCCCGTGCATCCGCTTGATTGATGGCGAAATGGAATATTCGAGGATCTGGTTTATTGACACCAACAACTTCAGATATAAAGACATTTTTGAAATATTTATTCAAATCGCTTGTCGCTAATTTGGTCTCGCAAGCTTCTTTAAATCCATTGGAAATCAAATGTAAATTATACTGATCATACAGATAAGTTAATGTTTCATGTGCATGTGGAAATAAATTTGTCTTTTGTGGACAAATGAATAAATATTCTTCTTCAAAATTCTTTGGAAAAAGTATCGGATCGACCCCTAGTTGTGTAAAGGTATCTGCAAAACGGGCTCGACGTAATTCTGTTTTATCTATTTTACCATGATGGTACAGATTCCAAAGACGGTGATTATTAACGGTATAGGTTTGAATGAAGAGTTCAGAAGTTGGCTGTTGGAATAATTGATCAAATTGATATTGATAGTATAATTCATGCAATGTCTCTTCTGCATTTTTGTCAAAATCCCAAATGGTATGGTCCAAATCGAAGAATATATCCTTTTTTTTGTTTTTAAACATAGTGCAAATATAAGGGTAATCTCAAGGATGGAAAAGTATTCTTGTCTGTTGAATTTTCCTCTTTGTGTCATAAAGTCCAACACATTTTTTTATACCTCTGTTTATCGTTATTTTTGTTCTGTTGCGATATATGGTATGAAAAAAGCACTTGTTTTATTTTATTTTCTTGTTTTTTATGCTACCTCTCAATTGATTTGGTGGGGAGTTATGCTGGTACAATTTCAACCTCAACGGAAACCGATGATCATCGGGGAAGGTATATTTTTCTTACTGATCTTTATGTGGGGGGCGATGCGGTTAAAAAAACTATTTGTCCGGGAACAAAAATTACAACAACAGCAACAGAATTTTTTGCTTGCCATAACACATGAGTTAAAATCTCCATTGGCTTCTGTGAAATTGTATATCCAAACCATCTTAAAAAGAGATCTGGATAAAGAACAGCAACAGGTTTTTCTTAAAAATTCATTGAAAGATATTGAACGGTTAGATGATTTGGTGGAGAATGTATTGATGACCACCAAACTTGAAAATCGCAATTTTAATTTACCAAAGGAAGAGTTTAATTTGACAGAATTGGTGGAACAAATCGTTGATCGTCTGCAAAAGAATGCATGCCGTACACAGGTTTTGAAACCCAATTTACAGGAGAATATCATGCTATATGCCGATAAGTTTGCCATTAGTAATGTGGTGACCAATTTGATTGAGAATGCCATTAAATATTCACCTCCATGTGCAAATGTTGTTGTTAAATTGGCAAATGAAGGCAATGGAATTATTTTTTCCGTTGCGGATCATGGAATTGGTATCCGTGATGAAGAGAAAAAACTTATCTTTAATAAATTTTATCGTGTAGGAAGTGAGGCAACTCGTAAAACTAAAGGAACAGGTTTGGGGTTGTATATAGTGAAGACGGTTTTGCAGAAACATAACGCGTCTATTAAAGTAAAAGATAACACTCCTTCGGGGAGTATTTTTGAAGTAACATTTGATAAAAATGCAAAGTAAACAACGCATACTACTCGTAGAGGACGAAGAACACTTGTTAGAGGCTATCAAGTTAAATTTGGAGTTAGAAGGCTACCGTGTCACAACAGCGACAGACGGTAAAAAGGCTTTGAAAATCTTCAAGGAAGAACGCTTCAACTTAATCATTTTGGATGTCATGATTCCAGAAATTGATGGATTTCAAGTAGCAGAAACCATTCGTCTTCAAAATACTGAAGTTCCGATTATGTTTTTAACGGCTAAAAATAGCAGTGAAGATCGTATTACTGGACTTAAAAAAGGAGCTGATGATTATTTAATAAAACCCTTCAATTTAGAAGAACTTATTCTTCGGGTAGGTAACTTGGTTCGTAGAAGTTTGAAACCGGATGATTTGAAAGAGCTCAACTCGTATCAGATTGGCGACAAGACAATTTATTTTAATTCTTACGAATTGCATCACGCTGATGGTACCATTACATCTTTGACAAAGAAGGAGACAATGTTGTTGAAGTTGCTTATTGAGCGTCGTAATGAGGCTGTTTCTCGTGAACAAATTTTAGAAACGGTATGGAACTATGATGTTTATCCTTCGACACGTACGATTGATAATTTTATATTGACTTTCCGTAAATATTTTGAACCTGATCAAAAGCATCCTATTTATTTCCACTCTATTCGTGGGGTAGGCTATAAGTTTACAGATAACAACGCATAGTAATATTTTATGATGACATTTAAGGCTCGTGTAGCTGTTATTATTATTGCATTATTATTGATTGGGTATGGGGTTTATGGGGGTCATTATCAGACTTCCATCCTGATTGCGGGTGGAGTTTGTTATTTAGTTTGGAGTCATCTCCGAGAGAGCTCAGTAGCGATGGCTAGTGACGCGTTCCATAAACAAAACTACACAAAAGCAAAATTACTGTTGGCGGAGGTGAAGAATCCTGATCGTCTGAGAAAAGGCCGTCGTAATATTTATGAATATATGATGGGTACTATTTCTCTCCATGAGGATCGCATCGATGAAGCAGAATACCATTTCCAATTAGCCTCTCGATTACCTTGGAAAAAGGATAATGAAAGAGGGATGATCTTGATCAACTTGGCCAATATTAGTTTACGAAAAGAAGCGTATGAACGTGCTCAGACGTATATTGACGTGACTAAGAAGCTAACCCTAACGGAACGTCAGATGAGTATAATTGGAAAAATACAAAACGAAATTTCAAAACATATATAGTGAGTACTACTTTACAAAACGACTTATTGATTAGAGCTGCATTTTCGCAGCAGACAGAACGTCCACCTGTGTGGATGATGCGCCAAGCTGGAAGATTTATGCCTCAGTATTGGGAGATAAAAAATAAATATTCCTTTTTGGAAATGTGCAAAACTCCAGAAATTGCAGCCGATGTAACCATGTTGCCTGTTGATTTATTAGGAATTGATGCTGCAATTTTGTTTTCCGATATTTTGGTAACTGCAGAAGCTATGGGTGGGGATTTGAGTTTTGAACAAGGGGTAGGTCCTCGTTTTGCAAATCCAGTGCGCTCTTTTGCGGATGCTGATAAATTGACAACAGATTGTCTTCCCAAATTGGAATATGTTGCTGATGCGATAAAAGTTATTCAACAACGTTTGAATGGCAGTATTCCTTTAATTGGTTTTGCTGGTGCACCTTTTACCATCTTGAGTTACTTAGTGGAAGGGGCTTCTTCAAAAGATTTCAAATTGACTAAATTGATGTTGAATAATGAGCCTAAGCTGGCGCATACTATTCTTCAGAAAATCGCGGATGTTACCGTGGAATATTTGAATATGCAGATCGCTGCAGGGGTAAATGCTATTCAATTATTTGATAGCTGGGCATTGGCATTATCTTGGAATGATTATCAAGAGTTCTCGCATTATTACAATCAGCAGATTATAGCTAAATTGAATCGGCAGGATATTCCAGTGATTTCATTTTGTAAGGGTTCTTCTGTTTTTGCTCCTATTATGGCAGAGGCAAAACCCGATGTAATTTCAGTAGATTGGAATGCTGATTTAAAAAATATTAAGCAATCGTTGCCTTCAGGGATTGCTGTTCAGGGTAATTTAGATCCTTTCGTTTTATATGCGGACAAAAAAGTAATCAAAGATAAAATAATCCAATTGTTTGAACGCATGCGCGGAGAAAACGGATTTATTTTTAATTTAGGACATGGAATCATGCCTGATATTCCTTTCGATAACGTAAAATACGCCATTGAAGTTGTAAAAGAATTCAGGTATTAATAACTTAATAAGTATGAAATAAAACAAGGAGCATATACTTTATGTTCCTTGTCTTGTTTTCAGATCTTCTATCAATCTCTTCTAATTAAAAAAATATTCGGCTATCTTTGTCCTAATTCATTATACTCATGGTTTATCTCTACGCTAAGGCTGTACATATTATATTTGTTATTTGTTGGATGGCAGGTTTATTTTATATGCCTCGATTATTTATTTATCATACGGAAGCTAAGGATCAATCTAAAGAAGCCTATACTGTTTTACATAAACAATTCTCGATCATGGAAAACCGTTTGTGGTGGGTGATTACGACACCATCCATGTATATTACGGTTATCTCTGCATTGGTCATGTTGTATATCAATCCCGAATTATTACAAATGGGCTGGATGCAAGTGAAGCTGTTATTTGTAGCAGGTATGATCACTTATCATTTCATCAGTCAGCGTATGATGTTCAACCTCCGTGATGAAAAATCAACATTAAGTTCTTCCAAACTCCGCATGTGGAATGAAGTAGCAACCATTCTATTATTTGCCATTGTATTTACCGTTATTTTAAAATCTGCATTAAATTGGATCTATGGTGTACTTGGTCTTTTATCTTTAGCCATTTTGTTAATGTTATTGATTAAGGCGTATAAAAAATACAGACTATCAAAAGGTAATAAGTAAGATCTAATTTATCTTCATCTTTCCAAGAAATAAAAACCAACTCTTCCCTTTTATAAAAACGAGAAAAAGTAAACAGACTTATTTTAGGAGAAGTGGGGGAAGAATTATGTACTTTTGTCGTAAATAAAACATGCTTATGTCATTTGAATCTTTAGGATTATCACACCATATTATTCATTCTGTTAAACAATTGGGTTATCTAAAACCTTTTCCAATACAAGAACAAACCATTCCGGTTATCTTGTCGGGAAAAGATTTAATGGGAATTGCACAAACAGGATCGGGAAAGACAGCTTGTTTTGTGATGCCTATTCTAGAGAAACTACAGCAGCAGGAGGTTAAGCGTGATCGAAATATTCAGGTATTAGTTCTTGTTCCCACGCGTGAATTAGCTATTCAAATCGATGAAGTTTTTAGGGCTTTTACAGGCCATCTAAAACGTGAAATCAAAACGATGGCGGTCTATGGAGGTGTTTCTATCAATCCGCAAATGAAAGGGATGTTAGGGGTGGAAGTGTTAACCGCAACTCCAGGTCGTCTGCTCGACTTAATCCATAACAAAGCATTAAGCATTAGTCAAATTCAACATTTAGTTATTGATGAGGCTGATAAAATGTTTCAGTTAGGATTTGAGGATGAATTAAAGCAAATTTTTGCTTTGTTGCCTAAGAAAAAACAAACGACATTATTTTCAGCAACTTTAAATGATAAAATTTCTGAAATAAAGAATATTCTAGCGATTCAACCTGTTGTTGTAGAGATTGCAAAAGATGCTCTTGATATTGATAAAATAGATCAGGTAGCTTATCATGTGACTGCAGAAACGAAGGGGCCATTCTTGCGCTATCTGATCAAAGAAAATAAAATGAATCAGGTTCTGGTATTTGTATCTTCTACACGTACGGCTGATAAACTCGTGGAGAAGCTACTGAAAAATAAAATTAGGGCTATTTCTATTCATGGTGAAAAATCACAAGGGAGTAGAAGAGATCATCTGGATTATTTTAAAAAAGGGGATGTGCAAGTTTTAGTTGCTACAGATTTAATCGGTCGTGGTATCCATATTGATGCTTTACCAGTTGTTATTAATTTTGAACTCCCACGTTCTCCATTGGATTATGTTCACCGTATTGGTCGAACTGGTCGTGCACATGATGCTGGATCTGCTATTACTTTATTAACAGATGAGGACATGCATCACTTTGGTGTTATTCAAAAGAAAATGGGTAAAACTGTTGAAATAAAACCTACGACGGATATCAATTTACATGGTTATTAGCAGGTTCTGTTTATTCTTGTTCCTCATATTTTGATGTAAATCATCTTTTATTATCCCTATCATACTTTTTATTCAATAGGATCTATTTTGGGGCTTTTATTTCCTCAAAAACAAATTTGCTCTGATCATAGTTGATGGGAACATCGGGTGCGTAATAGGGGATATCCAAGAAACTCATCACTGCACCCGTCCCTAATCTTAATGTCTTTCCTTTTTGCAAGAGTGCAAATGCGGTTCTTTTTTTTGTACCTCCATTTCTAGGAATATAGAAATAATCGCCTATGAGTGTGTCCCCTGAAATCTTACCTTGAACTTCACCAGAATCCTTTGAACTCAACCCATATTGAATGATATACTGACCATAGAAAAAATTCTTACGTTTGGTGATTTTAAGAAATGCGGTATCTCGATTAGCAATTGCTTGATAGTATTTTGGTGTGGCATCATTTTCCGCAGAGCTGCAGCTCAACAGCATGACTAGGGTGGGCAGGTAAAAATATTTAAAAACGTAATTAAAAATCATTTTCTATAATTAAAGGCTTTAAGCAGTTATTGTTCCTCGAAATACCAGGAAACAGAGCTCTCAAGCTCTTCAATTAAGTCTTTATCCATGAATTTGTATTGATCAGGGATTTCCAAGGTGACTATTTCTAACGCTTTAGTTTCAACAGGAAATTGCGTTATTAATTTTTCTTTATGATGCTTTTCCATTACAAATACCCTATCGGCCCAAGTTAAGTGCTTTGCGTTTACTTTTATTCTTGCATTACTTTCGGTTCCGGCAGATTTGACTTTAATCGAGGGATGGTTTTTATAAATTGTTTCCGCTGTTAAACTTCTCCACCTATTTCTACTACAAATGAATAATATGTTTTGCATGCTTTACTGATTTTCTTGTCGCAAAAATATATAATTCTATTGATCAGGTGTCTTTAGTTCTCTACTTGATGATTTACCATCCTTAGCAACTATTTTTATCTGAAGGATACTTATATCAAATTCGTTTTGATGATAAGAGGGGCATCAGCTAAATATTCTTGAGCAACTGTTCCAAAATTTTTGATATAAGGTTGTTCATTATGTGCGTCGAGACCTGCTTGATCTGACCATGTTTCATAAAATGTAAATACATTCGGGTCTTCGGTACCTTGATGTAGATTATACAGTTCGGCAGCAGGTTCAAGACGCGTCTGACGAACCATATCCAGCAGGGTTTGTTTTACTTGTTCGCGATAAGCTTCTTTCGTACGTAATACAACGGTTAAATAAACTTTCATTTCTTTCCTTTTTAATGAAGTGGGGTTTTCCTACTCCTAATCTCTAAAATACAGATTTTTCCCTAGATCGTGTATATTGTACCTAAAATGTTATTCGATCTTTTAAGTCTATTCTTGCTATTTTTTGAAATTATGTATAATATTACATATAAGCATTCCGGGATATTCAATAAAAACCTAAACCGAGAATAGAAAAGAATGTCTTAATCTCATAATAAAACAAACAATGATGAAATTAAAATTTTTAGTAACCGCATTATTAATAACCGGGACTAGTCTTTTAGGATTTAAAAGTCTTGCGCAACAGAAAGTTAAAAAGAAAGAAATTGGATTGCAATTGTACTCTGTTAAAAGTTTAATCCACAATGACACAGATTATTTTCCAGTTTTAAAAAGATTGGCAGGTATGGGCTATACAGGTGTTGAAGCTGCAGGCTTTAATGATGGTCTATTCTACAATACAAGCCCGCAAGATTTTAAAAGTAAAGTTGAAAAAGCAGGAATGAAAGTTATTTCTTCACATGTAACTAGAACGTTGACAAAGGAAGAGTTAGCATCAGGTGATTTTTCAAATGCGTTGGCATGGTGGGAGAAAGCGATCGATGCACATAAAGCCGCTGGTATGAAATACATTGTAACACCATGGCTTGAAGTTCCGAAAACAGTCAAAGATTTGGAAACACAATGTAAGTACTTAAATGAAGTAGGGAAGTTATGTCGTCAAAAGGGGATTAAATATGGGTATCATAACCATGCGCATGAATTTCAAAAAGTAGAAGACAAAGTGATCATGTTTGACTATATGATCGAACATACGGATCCTCAAAATGTATTTTTTGAAATGGATGTATATTGGACAGTTATCGGTAAATCAAGCCCAGTAGATTATTTCAATAAATATCCAGGTAGATTTTTAGCACTTCATATCAAAGATCACAGAGAAGTTGGACAAAGTGGAATGGTTGGTTTTGACGCTATCTTCAAAAATGCAAAAAAGGCAGGTGTGCAACAAATATTTGTTGAACTGGAAGAAGTTTCTGGAGATTTGGAAGTTGGTTTACAGCAAAGTATAGATTATCTTAAAGCAGCATCTTATGTACCTGCTAGCTATGCGAAATAGTTTTTAAACAGGACAAAATAAAGATCTTTAATCTAAAAATAAAGTACAACATATTGATTACCCCCAAAAAGTTAAACACTTTCTGGGGGCATTTTTATAATGTTAAAATTCAATACAATGATGAATTTGGACATTATAAAAAGTGTTCTACATTATTCGGCAAAGCACAAATATTTCAATTCCATGTATTCATCCAGACCATGTTTGGATCCTTCCCGTCCGACACCCGATTCTTTGACCCCTCCAAATGGAGCAGCTGCATTGGATATTAACCCGGTATTAATACCGACCATACCTGCTTCTAATTGCTCAGCAACACGAAAACAACGGTTGACATTTTGGCTATAGAAGTAAGATGCTAATCCAAATGGGGTATCGTTTGCCAGTGTAAGAACTTCCTCTTCTGTTTTGAATTTGAATAAGGCGCATACAGGGCCAAAGGTTTCTTCTTTGGCGATTAGTGCATCGTGGGTTAAGTTTGTCAGTACTGTAGGCTCAAAAAACAAACCAGACATCGGTTTACCACCTGTTGTAATTGTCGCGCCATGTTTTAGCGCATCATCCAGATGTTTTTGAACTTTCTCCAGACCCTTGCTATTAATGAGGGGACCAACCTGTACGCCTTTCTCCAGACCATTGCCTACCTTCAGCTTTTTAACAGCTGCTGTTAGTTTTTGTGCAAATGAATCATAGATATTCTCTTGCACATAAAATCGATTAATGGATACACAGGTTTGTCCTGAGTTACGAAATTTACCTGCTATAGCACCTTTTACAGCAGCATCAATATCAGCATCTTCAAAAACAATGAAGGGAGCATTCCCTCCTAATTCCATGGATACTTTTTTGATATTTGAAGCTGCTTGTTGCATTAAAGTTCTTCCAACTTCAGTTGAACCTGTAAACGATAATTTTCTTACAATAGGGTTGGTTGCTAGTTCTTGACCAAAAGCAGCGCTATTTTTACTTGTTAATACGTTAAAGACACCTTTTGGTATTCCTGCCTCTTCTGCTAGTTTGACTAAAGCCAATGCGGTGAATGGGGTTTGTGAGGCAGGTTTTAAGACCACTGTACAGCCAGATACAAGTGCTGGTGCTACTTTTCGGGTGATCATGGCCAAAGGGAAATTCCATGGGGTGATAGCCGCTACGACGCCGATACCTTGCTTGATCGTCATCAAGTGCATGCCATTTTGTGAAGAGGGTATAGTTTCTCCATAAGCCCGTTTTCCTTCTTCAGCAAACCACTCGACAAAGGAATTACCGTAATCAACTTCAGTTAATGATTCTTGTAAGGGTTTTCCACTTTCAAGAGTCATAATTTCGGCTAAATGATCTTTGTTCTCTAAGATGAGTTCGTACCATTTTCTGACAAATATGCTTCGTGCTCCTGAAGATACTTTTCGCCAAGTAAGCCAAGCTTTTTCTGCCGATTGTATTGCTTTTTGACAGGCTTCGATGTCTAAATCAGGGACTGTATCAATGACTTTTCCTGTTGCAGGATTGATGACTTCAAACGTCTTTTTAGAGGAAATGAATTTTCCATTCATATATGCTTGATTGAGCAATAAAGGATTTTTCATAGCTTGTAAATTTTTTTAAATAAATTTTTTACGGATTTGTTCAGAAGGTACTTCGCATGTTTCTCTTTTTCCAAACCAACGATATCTATTTCTTGCGATATAATCATAACAATTGTCTCTCCAAGTTGTTGGCAGAAATCGAAAAATAGTCAGTAATGAATAGGGAAAGCCTAGATCTTTGGCAATAAATAAGGCTGCGGTACTTTTTGTTAAGACTTGCTTATTTCTGATGTAGAAAATAGAATCGGATTTTGAAGGTATAGCACGGAGATACGACTGCCCAATTTCGGATTGTAGGGAGGTAAATCGAAACTTGTCCTTTTTATCTTTTTTGATGATAAAATTCACAGTTCCGTTGCATAAATTGCAAACGCCATCAAATATAACGAGCTGCTGCATGTCTTCTTGTATCATCTAAAACTACAAATAAAAAGGGAGCACTTGCGAACTCCCTGATATGATTAAAGATTTTTCATAATGGTATGACCCATTCGATCTCTTTTTGTTTTTAAATATTCTTCATTATAAGGATTTGAATCGATTTCAATTGGAACATTTTCAACAATTTCTAATCCATAACCGATTAAACCTGCGCGTTTTGTAGGGTTGTTGGACATCAAACGCATTTTAGTAATGCCTAGATTCCGTAAGATTTGAGCACCTACGCCATAATCACGTAAATCTGCCTTAAAACCTAATTCTAAATTCGCATCCACGGTATCTACACCGTTTTCTTGCAATTTGTATGCATGCAATTTATTAACAAGGCCTATTCCACGACCTTCTTGATTCATATATACGATAACACCTTTTCCTTCTTTTTGAATCATGTCCATCGCTTTGTGTAACTGAGGGCCACAATCACAACGACAAGAACCAAAAATATCTCCTGTGATACATGAACTGTGTACGCGAACGAGTACAGGTTCATCTTCTGTCCATTCTCCTTTATAGAGTGCTAAATGGTGTTCTCCAGTATCTTTTTGAGTGTAGGCTTTTAATTGGAAGTCACCATAGGTCGTTGGCATGTTGACTTTAACTTCTTCGGTGATCAGTGAATCATGTTTTAAACGGTATTCAATTAAATCCTCGATGCTGACAATTTTTAGATCAAAGCGTTTTGCTACTTCCATCAATTCGGGGAGTCTAGCCATTTCACCATCTTCTTTCAAAATTTCAACCAATACCCCTGCAGGTTCAAACCCAGCAAGACGAGCTAAGTCTACTGAAGCCTCTGTGTGGCCTGTGCGTCTGAGTACACCACCGTCTTTGGCAATTAAAGGGAAAATATGTCCTGGACGACCTAATTCTTCAGGACGAATATTCGGATCAATTAATGCTTTAATTGTTTTTGAGCGATCTGAAGCGGAAATACCTGTTGTACAGCCATATCCTTGTAAATCGACTGAAACAGTAAAGTTCGTTTCATAAACAGCTGTATTTTTTCCAACCATTAATTCTAATTGCAATTCATCACAACGTTCTCTTGTTAAAGGAGCACATACTAATCCTCTTCCGTGAGTTGCCATGAAATTGATAATTTCTGGAGTTGCATTTCTTGCTGCAGTGATAAAATCACCTTCGTTTTCGCGGTCTTCATCATCCACTACGATGATCACTTTGCCAGCTTTTATATCTTCGATTGCTTCTTCAATCGTATTTAATTTGAAATCCATTGATATCTTAAATGTATTATACAAAGTTAGTGTAGAATTCTATTTTATTTATAATGTATAAGTCAAAATGAGCTTTTTATTGCGTTTTCGCTTTCTTTTGTCCAAATTTATTCTTGATCCAGTTCCAACCTGCTTCTGCTTTTATTTTATATTGATCAATATCGAATAAGGCTGAATCTGTGGTTGACTTATAGGTTAGGAATGCTGCCAATGGTGATAGCACGATAATAGCCATCCACATTCCTAAAATAGGGGAGATACCACCATCTTTAGCAGATTTTTCTGCTACGGTAGAAATAATGTGATAGATCAAAAAGAAAATAATAGCCATGATAACGGGTAGACCCAATCCTCCTTTTCGGATAATGGCCCCTAAGGGTGCCCCAATAGCAAATAGCAAAAGACAAGAAACAGCTAATGTAAATTTTCGATGAAACTCGATCCGATAACGGATATCTTTTCCATTCAAATCTTTATAATCAGGTAATCGATTACTCAGCTCATCTTTCATGTAGGTTACTTGACTCAATGCATTTGCCGCAATTTGAGCTCTTTGTTCTGGAATAACAAGATCTTCTACTAAATTGTCAAAGGGTTTTATTTTCGCAGGTTTTATTTTTTCTTGTTTATCATTAAAATAAGTGGAATACAAATTAAAACGATGATCCAACGTTTTAGATAGGATAGTCCTTACGCTATCTAATCTCATTTTATTTGAATCGGTATATATCTTTAACTGTTTTAAATTCAACATGGCTTGGTGGCTCTTGAACAGATTTTCATCTGTTCGTTGCATTTTATTCCATTCCATATCAAATTTTTGTTCCGTCTCTTTAAACTTGAATCGTGTAAATTGTTGTCGAGGGTCGTAACTTTTTGAGCTTTTTACACGTGCATCTTCATAGCGAATACCATCTTTTAGTTTTAAGATCATATAGCTATTGTCAGGTGAATTGTAAATAAAGCCTTCTTTAGCAATCAATACCGTGTTTCCTGCATTTCCACCTTGATTATCATAAATCATCAAATCGTACAAGATGGTACCATTGTCATTTTTACCTTTTGCACGGATAGAATAGCCTGGAATGGTGTTATTGAAAATCCCTGGTTTAATGAGGAAATCGGCTTTCTTATTTCTTACATCGTATAAGAGCGATCCCATTTTGAGATTGACGATAGGTAGGATGTAATCTGAAAATAAAAAGGAGCTCAAGCTAAAAAAACCAACCAAAATAAATAAGGGTGTCATTGCTTTTCTGAGGGAAACTCCTGCTGCTTTGATGGCAACAAGTTCATAGCTTTCACCTAGATTACCAAAAGTCATGATGGAAGATAATAGCATAGAAAGGGGCATAGCCATAGAAATCTGGACGGCACATTGATAGCCGATTAATTTCAGTATGACATACCATTCAAAACCTTTTCCTATTAAATCATCGATGTATTTAAATAAGAAAAGCATCAAAAGCACAAACATCACGATACAAAAAGTGACAAAGAATGGCTTTATAAAGGATTTAAGAATAAGTAAATAAATCTTTTTCATCCGCTCACGTGTTCCTTTCTAAAGCCTTGATTTTTTTGAAGCTTTAGAGGTCTATTTTCATAGACCTTTATTTAGATGCAAAGATATACTTTTTTATCCTCCAATTACACTTTGAAGATATTCAATTGAATTATTCCAGATCATTTTACGATTTTCGACATCTTCTTCTTTAGCAAAATCTGTGATACGTAGCGCCACATCATTTGTTAATTCGTCTTGATCGATTTCTAATTCGAAGTAATAGGGTTCGTCTTCAAGCCATTTATATCGAATGAGTTTGTTTTCTTTAATGCTGACAATTTTGGCCTTGTAACTTTCGTCATCCCAAATAAAGTCATAGATAGATTCGCGAAAATTAACATCATCGGCAAACCATTGTGATAGGGCATTCGGTTCCTCTAAATAGGGAAATAAAATTCTTGGTGAAGAATTTACAATATATTCTAGGTTTAATTTTATTTTTTCTGCCATATTACATGAATAATTATTTTTTCTTTAAATCAAAAAATCTATATTTGCATTCCCAAAAACGGCGGGGTAGCTCAGATGGTTAGAGCGCAGGATTCATAACCCTGAGGTCGGCAGTTCGATCCTGCTCCCCGCTACTAAAACCTCCCTTCCACTAGCATTGCGTATTGGCTATACTTTCATAGTATTATTTGTAATAATACATATTTATTTTGTTTTTGCAATTATTTTAGTGAAAACTTTTGTGCTAAATATATTTCTAAATGTTTGCAACATGTTTAGCAAGTTTCTCTATTTCAAGTATTCGTTCGTTAATGAAATTAGTATTTATTTCATTATAAAGGAATTGCATTTTTTAAGCCCTGAAAGACATCTAAACGGTGAAAAAAAATTAAAAAAAGCTTTTTATTTGAAGGGTTATTGCTATATTTGCATACCGAAAAACGGCGGGGTAGCTCAGATGGTTAGAGCGCAGGATTCATAACCCTGAGGTCGGCAGTTCGATCCTGCTCCCCGCTACTAAAAAGCTTCAAGGAAACTTGAAGCTTTTGTCATTTTATAGGTTTTTGGCTAAGATTCATAACACCAGCTGGCAGACTGTAGTTCTCCACTATCGGTTATATAAACTCGAGATGTCGAAAATTCAGTGATTTCAACGACTAATTTAAATATTTGAGCATGTTTAAAGTTTTATGTCGCCAGTACTTAGATACTGAACCACGATTTGTGTAAATAAAGTATTGTATTTCGTCTGGATAAGCTCACTTTCCGCCGTAAGCAGATTTGATCGTGATGTGTTCAGGTCGTATATACTGATTTTTCCTGCCTCATAACTCTTTAGACTTAATTCAAATGCTTTTTTGGTTACTTCTAAAATATTAGTAGCTAATTTATATTGCTTCTGATAATTATCCAGATCCAATAACTGTTTTGCTAAATCCTGTTTGATCGTAAGTTGTTCTAGTTCCAGCTGTTTTACATTTTCTGCCTGTTGAATTTTATTCTTTTGAACGGCTATCTTGACTGCGTTCTTATTGAATATCGGCACATTGATGGTCAAACCTATCTGCTGAGAAAAATTATTTTGAAGTTGATTAAACAAAGGAAGCCTGCCAAAACTAGTGGTCAAATTATTGAAATAAAAACTCCCCAGCGTCAGATTGGCATCTATCGTTGGATACAGTTGCGCTTTAATTGCTTTTTGATCAAATTGGAGTGCTTCGTTCAACAATGCATATTTTTTCAAACCAGGGTGTTGCTGTAAAAAGGATGCATATAAATCTGAACTTTTATAATTCGATTCTGGTAACGATGATAAAGCTTGGAGCTCCGTATTGATTTCAAAATTTTGATCCGGTTCAATAGCCATGATTTGTTCAAGTTCCAACATGGCTTTATCTATGGTGTAGTGCGCTTGCCTATTCTTTTCATTTTCACGTTCATAATTCGCCTTTGCTTCATATAATATCGTGAGTGAAGTGGCACCAAGATCGGTTGACTTCTGTATCTTTTGAAGCTGATGCTGAGCAAATAGCAAAGCTGTATCGACAGACTTACAGATCTCCTTTTGCAACAATACGTTTAAGTAACCTTGAATAGTTTTCAGGGTTATTTCTCTTTTCAACAACGCTAAATCTTGTCCACTGGCTTCCAACTCCATTTTTGCCTTTTTAATGGAATTTCGCAGTTTCCCATTATTTAGAATGGAATAAGATGAGGATAAACCTAAGGTACCGTTAAAGTTGTCATTTCGTGCATTATTACCAAAAATATCCTGTGATTGTCCAAAATTGCTATATAGATTTGTAAATCCATTTACATTAGGTAGGCGCTCATTTTTATAACTTTTTACATCCAAGTTTTTGTTGTCCAGGTCTAACTCAGCTTTATCTACAG
This sequence comes from Sphingobacterium sp. SRCM116780, assembly GCF_021442025.1. Taxonomy (NCBI): domain Bacteria; kingdom Pseudomonadati; phylum Bacteroidota; class Sphingobacteriia; order Sphingobacteriales; family Sphingobacteriaceae; genus Sphingobacterium; species Sphingobacterium sp. SRCM116780. The sequence goes on along the minus strand of NZ_CP090446.1, from coordinate 2,805,142 downwards.
TGATGTTTTTTTCAAGTGCAATGGCAATACATTGATTTAAATCGAAAGTCTGCTGTGCTAACAAAACCTTGTCTGTCATAAATGTGATCACAAGCGTTAGCAATATATATCGAAAGTATACAAACATTAATTATCCTGGTATCTAAGTAAACTCCTCAATTGACTCAATATTCTTTCAGCAAGGGTCAATTCTTCTGTGACGATATCGGCTGTTCCACTCAACTCTTTGTCAAATGCAATCGTTTTATGATACGAAGTTTGCAATCCATTTGGCAAACCTACCTCGACATAGTATTTACTATCTTTATCCTGCAACGAAGCGATGGACTTGATTTTCCCTTGTACTATTCCATATTCCTGATACTTGTAGTTATCTAGCTTAATCAACACCTTTTGATTTATTTTTATCTTTCCTTGATTTTGGGCTCCTATATGCATTTGCCCTACCGTTACCTGTCTATTATTCGGCAGTATACTGAGCAACGTACTTCCCGCTTTTACAAATTGTTTCTCTCCTAAAAACTGCAGGTAACTTAATGTTCCATCTATGGACGCATAGATCAGGTAATTTTTTTCCCATTGACGTAGCGCTTTCTTAAGTTTTTCAAGCAATAAGATAGATGCGGATGAATAGGAAGTTTTCTCTTTAACAATATTCACATCTGCACCAGATTTCAATTTTTTAAAATTTAAAATGGTCTCTTCCAGCTGGGCAATAGAAATTTCTGTGTTTTTAAAGTTCTTTTGTGCCTCCAATAATTTTACTTTTTCGTTTTCAAGTTCCAGAGGAGATATCACACCTTCATGCTGCAGCGATTCAGAGCGTTTATAATTTTTTTCGGTCAGCTGAAGCTTGCTTGATTCCAATATATGCTGTTGCTTCAGATTAGCGATACGTTCTTTATAATCTGTAATACCTTTTAAGGCCGTAATTTCTTCTGCAGCATACGGTTGCAAACTGGTAAATAAGATCTCTTCTTCCAGCGCCTTGGCAAAAGCATTATAATCTTCCTGCACTTCTCCCAATCTAAAACTTGACACAAGCTGCAATGGAAATTTGGAAAGCTGCTTTGTAGAGATTGAATCGAGAATTCCCTTCAATTGATGGATATCTTCATCGTCTGCCGATGACTCCAATACCATTAGTAAATCTCCCTTTTTTACTGTTTTTTGATCCTTTGCAATCAGCTTTTCAATCCGTGAATCTATCCTAATCTCAATTTTTTCTGGTGGATTTTGAGAAGATATAATAATGGTTGATGGAATGAATTCTGGATATTTAATGATGCAGGCCAGTAAAAAAAACAAAAGAATTATACCCAAAACAACTAAGCTCCCCCAGCGGATAAGCCAATTTGGTGGTGTCTCCAAAACCTCTTGTACCTGCTCAGAACGCAGATTAATATTGTCCAATATGTTGTCTTTAGTTTCCAAGTTCCAATTGATTTTTTACTAATCGATAATATTCTCCTTTTAGGGACACAAGGTGTTCATGATTGCCTTCCTCTACCACTTTACCTTTATCCAGTACGATTATTTTATCTGCGTTTTTTACCGTTGATAACCGATGGGCTATAATAACAGCTGTACGTCCTTTTAGAAACTGATTCAAATTATCTGTTATTACTTTTTCTGTATTTGCATCTAGCGCAGAAGTAGCTTCATCAAAAAACACATACTGCGGTGATTTATACACTGCCCGCGCGATTAACATCCTTTGGCGCTGGCCTCCACTAATACCGAGTCCCTCATAACCTATTTTGGTATTATAACTTATGGGCAATGACTCAATAAAATCTTTAATATGTGCGATCTCAACCGCGTGCTTTAATTTGTGTTTATCTACGGTAATATTACCCATCGCGATATTATTCGCTATACTTTCATTGAAAATGTAACCATCTTGCATCACCACACCGCAGGTAGCACGCCACATGCTTGGAGCAATATGACGGATATCAGTCTGACCGATCTTAATTTCACCTTCATCTGCATCGTAAAACTTTGTTAAGAGTTTCATGAGAGTCGTTTTTCCAGAACCGCTTGCGCCTACAATAGCCGTTGTTTTTTCATAAGGAATTATCAGGTTTAACTCTTCAAATACAGGATTAGTTGATCCTTTATAGCGAAATGTCAAATTGGACACGGAAATATCCTGCGCTGGTATCTCGGACGCATAGCTATTATCCATCCGTTCCTCATCATCCTTTCCATGGATTTCGTTCAATCGCTCCAATGCAATTTTAGCATCTTGAGATTGTCGGATAAAGTTCATAAACTGTATTAATGGACTATTTAATTGTCCAATAATGTATTGGACAGAAAGCATCATCCCTAAAGTCAACTGACCTTCTACCACTAAGCTTGCCGCAACAAAACTGATGAATACATCTTTGAGTTGATTGATAATATTCCCGCCGATTGTCTGTACCTGTTCCAGCTTAAGGGCTTTAATTTTAATTCGGAAAACTTTTATCTGAATTCCTTCCCATTGCCAGCGTTTATTGGTTTCGGCATTATTCATTTTGATTTCCTGCATACCATTGATCAGTTCCATGACCTGTCCTTGCTCTTCGGCTAATTGGGAGAATTGCTTATAGTCTAATTCTCTTCTCTTTTTCAGAAAAAATGCAATCCAAAAGAAGTAAAGAATAGCACCAACCAAGTAAAGTAGAAAAAGCTTATAGCTATAAAGAAGAAGAACAACACCAAAAACTAAAAAGTTGATGAGTGAAAAGATCGTCTGTAAAGAATTATTGGTCAGTAATTGTTCGATTCGACCATGATCAGCGATGCGCTGCATGATATCTGCTGTCACCCTGGAATCAAAAAAATTAATAGGCAGGCGCATCAGTTTAATGAAGAAATCAGATACGATGGATATATTAATCCGCGAGGAAAGGTGTAACAAAATCCATCCTCGGATGACCTCTATCCCCATTTGTCCGATATAGAGCATAATCTGAGCAAATAGCACCAGATAGATAAAATTTAAGTCCTGATTCTGAATCCCTATATCTACTATACTCTGTGTTAGAAATGGGAAAACCAAGGATAGTAAACTTCCTCCGATCAACCCAAAAGCCAATTGAATGATAAAGGATTTATACTTGAAAAAATAGTGCTTCAGATAGCTTGTTATCGAAAAGGTTTTGTCAGAAACATTTTGTTGTTGGTCAAAACGTGTTGTTGTTTCTACGACGAGTGCAATCCCTTCTTCTGTTGTATCGGTAGCACCTTTGCCTATCCAGTGATTTAAAAACTCTTCTTCTGAATAACTGATCAAGCCATAACTTGGGTCTGAAACATGTATGCGATAGCCTTGACGTTTTTTTTCAATCTTATAGACAACAACAAAGTGTTGTTTCATCCAAAACACAACACATGGAAGTGGGGCATCTTCAACAAGTGTCTTAAAATCTATTTTTACAGAAAGGGTTTTAAATCCGATGGATTCAGCAGCTTTACTTAATCCCAAAAGACTTGAACCTTCACGTGTTGTTTCGGCCAAATCGCGAAGCATTTGAAGTGGTAAAATTTTTCCATAATATTTGCTGATAATACGGAGACAGGTCGGTCCACAATCTTTGGAATCTGGCTGTTTATAGAATGGAAATTTTGCCATATTTATTCTTTCACTGTCAATTGTTCAAAACCATAATGTGCTATTGCTTGCTGCTTCAGCGGATTCAATGACCAGTCTGACCATTCATTGCTGTACGGATCATAGCCACATTTCAAGGGTTTTGAGATATCTAAACCTAATTTATTATCATGTGAACGTTCTGTAAAAGCTCTGCAATCGGTACACACATTTCTAAACTCACAATCTTTACAGACCATAACTTCATCTTTCGTCAGGTGCCAATATTGCTGAACAGCATCTTGTTGTAAAACCTGTTCTAAAGTCATTTCGTTTATATTACCAAAAGACTGTGGCATTGCTGGACAATTTTTAATATTGCCATTGATATCAATCCCAAGCTTTTTGTGAAGACAGGAATTGTGGTTTATAGCCTCCAAAACCTTAGGCATATTCGTACTGAAGTCATCCACGTTTACTTTTCCACAGGAATTAATTGATAGTATATCTTCCGTAAAATCTAGCATAAATTTGTAGCTGGTATTCGCAATCACAGGAACCTCTTCACATTGATAAAATACCAAATGATAAATGCGCTGGCTTTGATCTTGAACAGCTTGAAGAAAATCGGCATTGATTGCCGTGGAATAAGCCGAATATATTTCTAAACCTTCTAAAGGTGTATTTTCAAAAGTGCCGTCAAAATCGATCAAGTCCTGTGAAGATGCTGCACTTCTACAAAAAACAACCAAATGCTTAATATTTAGGTTGACTATAGAGTGTATTAACGTTTCTGATAGCGCTAATTTTTCAACTTCTATAAATAAATTGGAGATCAATTGATAATCGTGGTATGCATAAGATAAGGGTGGAAAATTTTTGTCCCAATCACCTTCAGTTATAAAACCATATTCTTTTTCCAATAAATAATCTACATATTCTTGGACAATAATTTTGGATTCGGAATCATAATTTTCAAGTACCGATTCAATGGAAGTAGATTTTAATTCTGCTATAAGCTCATGTAATTCCAAAGGATATAATTTAGAAATATTTCTTCCTAAATCGGAAATCAGTATACGATTATATCCCTTAGTTATAAAGATATCACTGTACAAATTAAAGAATCTCATATCAGTCTCGTCAATCGTTTAAATGGTTTTGTCCGTAACAAATAATCTGTTTGATAGGTTGAACATTTCAGATAATGTGATGAACTTGAATTATTCGAACTTTTACCACCATACAACTCCATGTATTCAAAGGTCAATGGAAGTTTGTTCTTTTCTTTTATGATCAGGTCTTTTACTTTTTCTTCCATATTACAAGTATGCTGCTATTTCTCTTTCTAATCCATAGTTGCAGGTATTTGACATCCCTAAGAATTGGCCGATTGCATTAATTTCTAAAAAATAAAACGTATCACCGGATTTGATAAAATCCAAAGAGCCCGAGTTTAAATCTAATGCCTGCATCAATACATCAATTTTATGCTCTACTTCCAGAGGAAGGTTATACCGCACATTTCTATTGGGGATTTTGCTGTTGTATCTTCTATGATCAATCTTGGTTTTTTCATCGTTTTGTGAAATAATGGCTGTCGAGTAAATTTTTCCATTTAAATAGAAACTTCGGATCTCAAAATCTTTTTCGATCTTATCTTGAAAAAAAGAAATAAAGAAGTTCGACGCTTTCTTTTGTTCAATAACCGATGTATACATAATTCCATTTTGGTTTTCTTGGATCTGATCTATTATTGGCGTTCCAGAGATGGGTTTTACTATGGTTTGATTGATGATCACATCTTCCATATCCTCAGCCAAAAAATAGGGTGGTACATCCAGTCCTACTTCTTTTGCTTTTTCTAAAACCAATAGTTTGTTTACATGGCTGTTACTTTCCTTGTTGATATGTTTTTTTCCTTCCAAAGACTTGATCACATAATCCATTAACCAGTGTTGTACCTCAAACATATAGCGATCTATAGCTGGATTCTGATACTTTAACGTATCAAATGCTATACCTCCTCTTCGATACCAAACAGCCCTTATCTCATCAAGAAAAAATTGATTGCGATGACTTTTTAAAAGGATTCTTTTTTTTACAGCTTTGATTTCAAACACCTCATCTTCATGAATGCGAATAAATGGCTTATTCATGGCAATAAGCCACTTTATGACCGTTGTAGTCGTGATTTCATTGTTTTTAGAGATTATTAAAATCATAAATTTGAATGGTATCGTACTTTTTGAGAATAGCAACCTTTTTCTAAAACACAAGCTGCTTTTGCAAACAAAAGCAGCTTGTGTTTTAGAAAAGTATTTGATTAAAATTGAAGTTCAGCTTAATCTAAGTGGGGAAATCCTCCTTCTCTGATCCATACTCTTGACAAGTATGCGCCTCCATTTCCATCATAAACATCTACATCATAGCAACCATGCGCATCAACGAAGTTTGATTGTATTTCATAAAAACCTCCGCCACCGGACATCGCTAACCCACCGATGATATTCATATCGACTTTCTTCTTTTCCAAAGTAGAAAAATCCTTCATTCCTATTAACTTTTTCATTTTCTTAAAATTTAAGATTAGCAACCTGAACAATCAAAATGTCTAGCACGCCATTTACCATCATAATAATAATCGACATCTTGACATCCATTTTCATCGAGAAAATTAGACTGAATAAACTGAGGGCCACCAGCTAAACTACCCAACACAGCTTTAGAATTTTCTAAGTCTAGTTTTTTGTTTTCTAAAGAAGAGAAACTCTTCATTCCGTTTAATTTTTTCATTTTTTAAAAATTATAATTAACAAATTGAATACCTTAATACTCGTGTTTCTTAAAATTAATCAATAAGTCAAGTGTCTTTTTGGGTAATAAATATTCGATAGGTATTTATAGACTTTCGCATACTTTTAAGTGATATTCGTTTCATCAATAATTTACCCTGATTGATCATGCTACATTGCATGTCCATTATAAGATTTGTAATGCTCGAATATATATATCACAATCAAATGAAGCATCAGCAATTTATCGTGCGTGAATTTATTTTAGTTTAGTTATCAATATATTGCGTAATACTATCACGTTTAGGATTGAACAGCATTCCGTTGGATGTTACTTTTTGGAGAGTAGCAACGAGAAATCAGTTTGAAGATTTTGAATTTTATATACTTAGAAAGTTGACCTTATTTTACAACACTATGAACCTGATACTGATTCAGCGTATGTTGTAGGTCAGCAATATAAAGTTCCAGTTCTTGCTTCGTATCTGCACTTAACCGCAGTTGAGTTGCAAACATATATTTACGGGACAGTTTTCCATCTTTTGTTTGAATTTGAAAACGTCCAGTATAACCATTTTGCCGAGCGGCAGTTTCTATGGAGAAAACAACCAGATCAATATCTGATAACGAATAAGACTTGGTCCATAAACTATTTACTTTAAAGCGCTTGTTTTCGATACTAAAAGGCTTTGGATTGACACCTGATTTCCTTAAAATCCATAGGAATAGTTGAATACCTACAGCAAAAAGTATAACAGCCCATAAAAACCAATAATTGGTGGAGTAGGAGGTCTTGGCATTCACCAATTCTGTTTTTTTGATCGTTGCCATATGATCTGTACGAACGAGTTTTCGAATTTCTTCTGTCTGGATTTTTGGTGATAGAAGGGCATCAACCGTAGCTTTATCGGTAATACGATAAATGGTTTGACCAACCAGCTGTGTATCGCCAAGTTGATCAAAGTAATAATAGTTACTTCCATTTTTCCAAACCGATCCATAATTATAATTGACCATACCTATCTTTTCCCATGTTCCTGTCGTGGGTTCATCTAGCCTATAGATATGCGTTGATTTGGATTTAAGTCCAGGATTTCTTCTACCTCCCCAAAAGTCACTTGTCTCTGTATAGAGAATTTGCTGACCATCAGAAAAAATCAACGGTGCGATTTCTTTAAATTTTCCACTGTTAAACGGATTGTCTTTGACTCTCAAAACCTTATTTTCCTCCTTATCAAAGTAGAATATCCCATCTTTGCTTAGAAATAACGTATGATAAACATGTCCGCCATGTAAAGACAATACATGATAGGGGGCATGCTGCTTTTCGAAAGCAATATCATTGACATATGCCATACCCTGTTTAGGGTCGATGAGATAATTTTCTTGATTTTGCGCATCAATAACGATCGCGTATAGATCCGCATTATCTTGGAGTGGTAGTCGGGTATTTTTATAATATACGTGTTGACCATCAGCTAGATAGATTTCACTGTCACGGATATCACCATCGTTGTATAATTTTGGAATCTGTCTAAGATGTTCCGAATTTGCTTGGGGCAGAATTTTTCCTTCGTAGTAAGATAAGGGACCATTCGTAGCAATATCTGTATTCAAGATTGCACGATAAGGAGTTGCAGTGGTTTTCAGCTTAAAGAAGGGATAAATATAGGTCTGGGGCTTATCATCCGTAATTCCTAAACCATACTGCATCCGCTGGTTTAATTCTGAAACGATGGATAATGCATCATTGTTGACACTCATCATCGCACAGTAACACGTTTGCTTGCCATCACTAAAGTAATCATTGCCAATTGCTTTAGCTGTAGAGGGATTGAGATCTTCGACAATTAGGTTTCCGCAGTAGGCGTGATGTTTATCTACACCGAACTGACGGTTTTGGTAGTTGTCATCCAACAACCTAAAACTGCTAGGGTCAGCCCCCTTGATCAGATAATTACCATTACTTGGTACGGATGCATATATCTGGTTGTTGTACTTCTTAAATATACCCCCTATATCCTGTCCGTTACGATCGATATCCATACTATTCGGACCTTTGGAGTCCGATAGCAACAAGGATGCTATAAGTAACAATGAAAACGTGACGGCAACAATAGCCACCGTTATGCCAATACGTTTAATCATGTTTACGTTCATTCTTTAATTTTAGCACTTAAATTAGCATTCCGTATCCTCACGACTATTAGCCGAAAGATGCCTAGCTTCTTCGCCTTTGAGTTCATCAAAAACGTATTTCTGAAATAGCTCTTGGTATTAGATATTCCCAAAATATACATAAGATGACAGCGTTCGAAGATTGCTTTTGTAATTTTCCTAATTTATTAAAATTACTGTAATTATTTATCCCCACCTGTTTTAAGTGTTCCAACGGATCACTTAAATCCTTTTTAAGTAAGATTACATTGGTTAAAATTTGTTATTAAATTTTTAAGCAATTGCTCCACTCAAGTAACATTATTTTAAAATCGAATTTAGGTTATTAATAAATTAGACATGCTGCTATAAGCTAAGGCTGATGTTCTACATATTTTTTGAAACTGTCTAATAGCGCTTGCCAACCTAAAGAAGTCGCTGGTTAGTAAGTATGGCTTCTCTTATGAGTAATTATAGAAAATCCCCAGATTGATTCTTAAGCTTTACTTTTCCATCTCTGAATATATAGTCGAACTTATTTCCCTTATTGTCTTCAAAATCATAGTTCTTATCACTTTTACTAGTTCTCCGAAACGTTGCGACATCGGGAACCTGTATGATTTCGGTACCATTATATACGTGGTTTTTGTCTTTGCCTATCGATAGATGCATATGTTGATATGTTGCAGGGTCGGCATCTTTGATAATTTCCTCCTGATAGTACACCTGATTTTTATCTTTTGCTATAAAAAATGTGCTGGACAGGAAGAGTATTTCAAAGGATGTAGCATCCGCATCTTTGGTTCTAAAAGGTTGTCCATCTACAATCACGGCATCATTGATACATACAACTGTGTTATCGAGTACGCGTATATTTTTTATTATATCAAAATGCTGGTCAAATAGGCTGTTTTGATAGTAAAGTAATGTTTTATTGTCAAGCAAAATATAGGAATCTGTTAGTGAGTCCACAGTTGTAGCCGTAAATTTGGTCGGTGTACATGTATTACCATCATGTATATACACGCTATTTTTGTCTTTAGAAAACCGTTTGTTGATAATTTTAAAGGACTGGTAATCTACTTCTAGCGGTTCGTTATTATAAAAATACCTGTTCTTGTCTTTAGCAAACTCGTAATACGGTTTTGTGAGCTTGACATAAGTCTGTGGATCTGCTAATGGAATGATGCTCCATTCGTGACTATGAGGAGAATTATAAGCGATGTCATAGCTATTGTCGTGATATACATGGTTCTTATCCTTAAAAATACCATGCGCTATAGAAAAGGAATGGTAATCTACTTGAGGTTGTTTATAACCTTTGTAATAGATATGAGATTTGTCTTTTCCTACATCTTCAGATAATACCTGAAACGTGTTTTTATCAGCATCTGTTTTAACGGATCCTCTTTCAAACCAATTTCCTCCAGGGGTATAGCATATTTCACCGCTTTTGAGATAGTAATTCTGTGATAAGGGATCTACTTGTTCACCGCAGGAAAGAAAGATTCCTAACAGCGAGAATAACAATATACGATATAGATTTTTTTTCATTGATAAGTCCGATACACTGCTATAAGTTATGGTTGCAGTTCCACATATTTTTTAAAATTATCTAGTATCGCTTGCCAACCTGCACGTTGCATTTCTTCGGTATGCGTTGTCTCAATCTCAAAACTTTGAACGATCGTAACGGTATTATTATTTTCTAAAAATTTTGTACTTACTTCTCTATGATCTTGTAAGGTATAGGCGATGTGCTCTAATGGTTTAATTTCATCATATGTTCCTCCAAAGTCAAACCCAAAACTTTTATCTTTTGCAGCCATATGAAAGCTGAATTTGCCCCCAGGAGTGAGGTCATTGGTTGCTGAAGTAGTTTCCCAATCATCACTTGCTGCATTCCATTTGACAATATGTTCAGGAAGTGTAAATAGCTCCCACACAAATGCTAATGGGGCATGAATATCAGTACTAATCGTTATTGTTGACATAAGGATATGTGTAATAAATGAATATTTATAAAGGTAATTGATTTTTTAATTGTCATCAAAAGCTAAACTCTTCCAGTTTTCTTTTTTAAGATATTTGATCATGAGTAAGAAAATAATCCAAGCGATAATAGCAAGCGCCCAAATGATCATTTCATAATCACGAATGATGATATGTAAGTATCCAATTAATGCTAATAGTCCGAAAACTAATATATTGATGAGCACTCTACTTTTTCCATTTTCTGTTGCTTGAGAAAATGGAAATGATTTTACTAAAAAGAGCATGACCAAAACACTTTCGATCCCACCAATTGCTGTCGCTAATAGAATGTCATTGGTGACATGTGGTCCAAAAAGGGGCACACAGATGATCAAGAAAATGAGATTGAAAGGAATAAAATATTTTAAAAAGGCAGATTTCAATACTCCCGACATCAATTCGCCTGTTTGCTGAATGGGTGCTGCATAATAAATCCATGCAGCTTTATATTTTTCACTTTTGGTGATTAATTGAAAAACGCTCAGTACGGTTAATAACGACAAGTAGAAAATTAAAATGTAGTTTCCAGTTGCATTCATATGATCTAAGCGTTCAGCCAATGTACTATCTTTACCTTGCAATAACAGAAAAACACAATAGATGGGTAAATAAGCCATCGTAGGATACAGTTGCATTTTAAATTCTCTGGAACGTGCTGTGATGAGCCAAATGATTGAAAAGCCAGCTTTTTCTATGGGGCCACTGGTAAATATCTTTTCAATCTTTTTATAGAATGGAATCTTTCTGGCATCATATGTTGCCATCTTTTCGGTTGGAAGATCACCGCCTGCGAGTTGTGCTATTTTAGTGTTAAAATCCTTTGAGAATAATTGTGACGAACCAAAAAAGGCAATAATAAGCAAGATGATGGTAAGCGCAAAAAATAACCAGATTAACATACTGAAATCTTTTACTAGCAACGCTTGAAAAGAAGCTATCCATGTTCCAGGAGATAACCAAAGTAATTTTAGATCATGGACTTTGGTTTTTCCTTCTGTAACACTTTGCATAACTCTCGGGCCTATTTGATAGCCTAAAAAAACAAAAATGGAAAAGAATATTTGCATATAACCTATGGTATCCTTGAATTTTTGGATGGATAAAAATCGGAGACATAGGGAATAAAAAATATTGACAAAAAAAACAGCTACAAGTGCAGCTATTATAATTTGAATGAGAAAAAAGATGGAGGATAAGATATCCCAGCTGATGAAAACATAGATAATACTCGGTAATGTGATCGCTATCAATTGCGTTGAAATCTTAACCATCATATAGAGTATTCTCGAAAATGCAACCGTTTTATCCGAAACTGGTCTAGGAAGGATAATATATTGATCTTTCGTATCCAATAAAATGTTCGAAAAATCAGAGATTAATGAAAGGGATAGCATCCCCAATGTTAGTGTCAGGAATAAAGAGGTTGCTAAGAATTTGTCTGGCACAGTGACAAATGCTAGGAACATCAAACCCATCAAGGAAAATATAAAGAATTGAAACCAGGTAGAATATTGAGATGGTTTTCTATTTTGTTTTCTTGAAAATGAGGTTAAAGGACGACGATCGTCCAGGGTTAATTTTGTTTGCAATATTAATCTCAATTGTGCGACATCAATACCCATACTTGCCCATAGTTTGCTGAAAAGCAAAATAAATTTCAACGTTAGTTTTTGCATGTTATCTAATTACAATTAACGAATGGCTGAAATAATGTTGGAGGCATCGACGAGTCCATTTTCTTTTCCGGTGAGTTTTGAAAAGATCTGTTCCAAAGAGTCTGATTGATTTGTTTTTAATTGTTCAAAACTACCATCAGCAATGATGTTTCCTTCTGAAATTAACAAAATTCGGTCGGATACTTTTTCGACGACATCCATCATGTGGGAACAATAAAAGATTGTCTTACCCTCTTTTGCCAATAAAGAAATCAATTCTTTAACAATGATAACCGCATTCGCATCTAATCCTGATAAAGGTTCATCTAAAATGATGATTTGTGGATTGTGGATAATACCTGATATGAGGAGTACTTTTTGACGCATACCTTTGGAAAAGGTATCCATCCTGTTGTTTATATTTGCTTCTAAACCAAAAGCGGTCAATAATTGTTGAGCTCTTTGTTGAATGAGTGTATCTTCCATCCCGTATAATTTGCCGACAAAGTCTAGGTATTCCATTGGAGTAAGTACATCATAGAGTTCTGCATTTTCAGGAACATATCCAATTTGACTTTTCACCGCTAACGGATTTTCTTTGATATCAATATCGTTGATATACACTTCACCTTCGAAATCATTAATTAAGCCCGTTAAAACCTTTACGGTAGTTGATTTTCCCGCCCCATTTGGTCCGATATAACCAATAACTTGACCTGGATAGACATCTAAATTAATTCCTTTTAATATTTCTTTTGTACCATAAGATTTTCGAAGATTAGAAATTCTAATGGTAGGTTTGTTGATTTCCATACACTATAATATTATAAGCTAAAGATATAAAATTTGAAAGCTTATTTAGTGAAATTTTATAAATAGGAAATCAGCGCTAATAATAGGTAGCTAATTCTTAGAAAACGAAATAAGCGTCATCTCAAACGGAATAGGAGATGACGCTTATGTAGTTTGTTTGAAGGAGTTGATTTGTTTTATATACTTAATCGTAGTTGATCGGATAGCCTTCTTCATCGAGATCATCTTGTAGATCTTCTGGAGTTTCTGATAGTAATTTGTCCAGCGGATTCAATTTGACTTCTCCTTCTATGCGCATGCCATCCCCATCCAAATCATCCTCTATCAGATCATCCAAATCCGCATATTCATCCCCAACATACGGGTTTGAATTGTCGTATGTTGAATCGTCATCAATGGCTCCTTCTGCAACAGTTTCATAATCACTTGGATGATCGTAATCTGGGTCATCATCGTCTACGTCTAATTCGAAAGACTTTTTATCAGCATCGTATGCCAATTGATCCGGATTTGAAGTTTTAAATTCGTTATCCTCTTCGTTTTTCTTATTTTGTTTTGACATTTTTATCTCTCCTTTTCTATATAAGAAAAAACAAAGGAGGAGAAGAAAAGTTTAAAAAATTATGCTTCGATTTTGATGCCATATTCAGTTAATAAGCCTGGTAGACTGGACAAAGAAAATTTTGCTTTTTTTAGTTTATTTCTATTGGGGGAGATGACCACATTTAGTGCATTTCGAAAATCCACTTGTTCGAGGTTTGTTTGATCAAAGATTGCTTGATTCAAATCAGAAGAATTAAAAGATGAATTCGTCAAATCTGATTCTGAAAAATCTACTTCTCGCAATTGGCAATTTGTAAAGTTTGTGTTTTTGATTTTCAACTGGTAAAAAGATGCATGATCGATATTACAATTTTGGAAAGTAAAGGAGAGACCAAAACTATTGCATTGATTGAACTGTAATCCTAATAATTTACAGTTCTGGAAGAGCACCTGCTGAAAGGATGTTCCTAACAATTCTGCTAATGAAAAATTGCAATCAATGAAGGTGCAATCTGCAAAAATACTATTGTTTAATTTACAATTTGAGAAATCACAGCTTTCAAAAGTACAATTGTCATATTCTGCTTGTTCGAAAATATTCTTTTTATAATCGATAGAGCTGAATTTTTCGCTCTCATAATATCCAGTAGTCATATTCAAAAGTAAAGAATTTAAATCAAGAATATACGGAAAGTTGCTTCTCTAATTCTAGATTTTATACTCAAGAATACAGTAAATGTTAGTGGTTGAGAGACCTTCAATATTTAGCAAGTTTTAAACAAATTGCCAGATGTTATTCAACAACAATAATTACGGGAAGATGATCGACAGGAATATTTATTGACTTTGCGATAAAACAAAAACTATTTGCTTTGGCATGTAATTCTTTAGCTAGTGTTACATGTTCGGATCCTCTAATCCAAACTGTTGGGTGAAGTGTAATCTTTGTGAATTGGCCAGCGCCAGATTTTTCCTCTGTTAGTATTCCAATAGGTTGATCTTCGTATCGTTCTACGAGAATGCCTGATACTGCACAAAAATGTAAATACCAAAGCATATGACAGCTTGATACTGCGCTTAAGAATAAATCTTCGGGATTATGCCTGGTTGGATCACCTAAAAATGCAGGGTCTGATGAACCTAAGATTGTCGCTTTCGAGGGTAGCTTGATTTCAAAATCCCTTTTATAATCTTGGTAAGATAAGGTGTCCTTACCCATATTACCTGTCCAAATTAGTTTTTGCTGATAGTGATGTTCTTTTGCCATAATTAAAAAAATACAAAAAGCTAAACGTATCCCGTTTAGCTTTTGTAATTTACGAATTTAAAATCTTTATTTATGTGGGTTAACATCAACATTGATCATCCAATGGATGCCAAATTGATCTGTCAGCATACCGAAATAAGCTCCCCAGAACGTTTGACTCATAGGCATTGTTTGCGCACCATTTGTTGATAGAGCTGCATATAATCGATCAGCTTCTGTAGTTTCAGTGCTATTGATTGATAGTGTAATGTTTGTACCTTTTACAAAGGGACCACCGCCACAAGATTCATCCATGCTGTCACTGCCCATCAAAACGCTTTCTCCATCAATAGGTAAAGAAACATGCATGATTCTATTTGCTTGTTCTGGCGATAAAGCCTCTTGGCCTTCTGCAGGTGGCATTTCACCAAATCTACCAACATATTGGAATTCTTTTTTGAAAACACCTTTATAGAAATTAAATGCTTCTTCGCAATTTCCGTCAAATGTCAAATAGGGATTAATTGTTGTCATGATTTATTATTTGTTAGTTTCTAAATTTGTTTTTAATCGTTGTAATCCTACTTCCAGATCACCACCTAGCATTTTGTCAAAATCCATGCAGAGTAACATGAGGTTCATTGGATAATTCATGTGACCATCAAATCCCCAGCTTACTTTTGTCGCCGTTGGAGATACTGGTTCGGTAATCATGTAGGCTTTATCTTTTGATTCAAAAGGTTTGATGAATCTGATCTCAAAGTCAATACGTTTTCCATTATCGATTTTTAAGATCTCTTGTTCCCCTTTTCCCACACTATCCAATTTACTGTCCCAAGCAGAGATAAATCCAACTGTACCATCGGTCCCCGAGTACGTTTTTTGCATATTGGGATCCATCATTGCCCATTTACTGAAAAAATCTTGATTACGTAAGTATTTAATGTAATCAAATACTTCTTGATTTGGTTTGTTGATGGTGATTTCTCGTTTAACAGCATAATCTTTTTTAATGAATAAAGCTGTTACTAACAGGATTGCTACAAGAACGAGTAACCCAATTAGGATTCTTTTTAAAATTTTCATAATTTAAAGTTTATTTAATCTAAGATAATACTTCTTTTGGAAATTTATCAGCAATTAAATTTAAGTTTATCCCATGTTCAAGATAGGCTTTACATCCGTCTAAGACTGTTGTGAATCCACCTGTTGAATCCATTAATATCTTCGTCAATTCGTCACCTGATTCTGAGAATCCCTTCTGTTTAATGACAACATAGGTGCTCTCTGGAGAAAGAGATTTAAAATTGAATTCGACTTCTGTTGCAGGTTCTCCCCAAAGCACGACAATTTTTTCATTTGGAATAATATCTTGAACAGTAGCCGGGCTTTTGACCCCATACATTTCCCACTCCCAAATACTGGTTTTGCCTAATTCCAGTTTCCCTGAACTTTTGGTAAACCAAAAATGAATGGTGATCTCAGGATCAATAAATGCTTGAAAAACTTCTGAAGCAGGTTTTCTAATTAGCATTTGTGCTTCTACATATAGTTTATTTTCCATGGGGGTATACTATTGAATTTGTTTTAAATAATTAATGATACCAATCACATCTGATTCTCCAAAACCAGCATTATGTGCTTTTTGATAGCTATCGATTAAAACAGCGCTCATCGGAGTATTGACACCCTCTTTTTTAGCGAGGTTGATATCTTTCAGCATCAGATCTAACGCAAAAGCTGGTCGATAGTCGTCTTGTAATAGGAGTGGGGTTTTAACTTTGGTGGCTCCACTACCACTTGCACTTTCATTGATAATGGCTAACATATCTTCTCTTGCAATACCACTTTTTTCTGCAAATAAAACGGTTTCTGCTAGTCCTTGATAAATGATGGATAGGAAGTAGTTAATAGCAAGCTTTGCAGCAATACCACTTCCTACAGGACCCAAATGTTTAATCGCTTTACCCAGTTTTTGTAAATAGGGTAACGCTTCTTCTATATCCTTTTCTTCTCCTCCAGCCATAATAATCAGCGTTCCTTCTTTTGCAGGGGCTGTACTTCCTGCTACTGGAGCGTCAATAAATCGCGCCTGTCGTTCTTGTATTTCTTGTGCAATTTTTAAAGATAGTCCTTTGGAAATGGTACTCATATCAATGAATAATTTCTCTGAAAGATCCTCAAGTGTAAATATTTGCTGAAAAAGGTCAGTAATTGCTTGGTCGTTTGTCACCATTGTGAAGATGATATCACAATTTTTAACCAATTCTATCGCACTGATATAGACTTCTGATTGATCGATAAAGGGTTCTGCTTTGGTTACGGTTCTGTTGTAAACGGATAAGGAAAATCCAGCATTTTCGAGGTTCTTCGCCATCGGAAGTCCCATGTTTCCTAACCCAATCCAACCGATTTTTTTACTATGCATATCTCTGAATTTATTACTAAATATAACAACTATTTTTTGAGTTGGTTTTTATATGCTGTTGGGGTCATATTTTTTTTCTTTTTAAAGAAATGTGTTAAATGACTATCATCGATAAAACCCAATTCTTCAGCAATTTGCTTCATTGTATATAAGCCTGTTCGAATTCTTGATTCAATGATTTCTAATCGATAGCTATCAATATAGTTCTTGTAAGTCATATCAAAAGTTCTTTTGAAAAAAGCACTGAAATAATTGATCGAGATATGAAACGAGGCTGCGACCGTTTTAATTTGAGTTTGTTGTGGGCTATAGATGTTTTGTTCAATATAAGCGACGAGTTCATCTTTCAAGGTCTCTTTCTCATCTCCCGGAGGAATGATTTTTTGTGTTTTCTCCAGAATAGCAAAAAGAGAAAGTAGTTGAAAATAGGCTAATGAATTGCTGTTCAATTCATCTTTCTTTTGAATGAGTAATAGATTTTCTAGGGTATTGCG
This sequence comes from Sphingobacterium sp. SRCM116780, assembly GCF_021442025.1. Lineage (NCBI taxonomy): Bacteria > Pseudomonadati > Bacteroidota > Sphingobacteriia > Sphingobacteriales > Sphingobacteriaceae > Sphingobacterium > Sphingobacterium sp. SRCM116780. The sequence continues at coordinate 2,787,394 of NZ_CP090446.1, read as the reverse complement.
AAGGAAAAGAAGAGATTTATTGGAGAAGCTTAGTTTTTCTCTCTTGAATTGATCCAATTGAACAAGATGATTGGGGGAGTAGGTTAATCTAAAATCATCTAAGAATGTATTCTGGTTTTTGAAATATGTTGGATCAAATTGAATGGATACCATTCTGCTATTTTTCTTGACCTCAAAAACAAAAATATCTTCTGTAGAAAATAGGAAAAGATCATCTTCGCCATACTTATGTTTAAAAGAAGAGCAATGTAGATTACCCTTTCCTTTGAAAATAAAAATAAGGTGGTTATAACCGTTTGATGTTGATTTTAACTTTGATTTTTCTTCAATTTCTTCAACAATTAAAGATGGTCTGAATTGCTCTTTCATCTTATAAAGATACAATAAAAGAGCTTTTTCAAGTTCGAATTATTTGTTTTCGTACAAATAAATTTTAAGGTAAAGTTCTTCTACTTTTTTACGAGCCCATGGCGTTTTGCGTAAAAAAACTAAAGATGATTTTATACTTGGATTTTCATTGAAACAGCGAATATTGATCCGTTGACCCAATTCTTCCCAACCGCCGAAATACGTGACTAGATATTCTAGTATAGCATCCAATCTTTTTCCGTGTAGTGGATTATTCTGTTGTTCCATTATTTTTGTTTTTTAAAATTTAAATCTTGAAAGTCAAAGCTGAAATCTGTCAATGGTGAGATGGGCTTCATGGTAAATCCAATAACTTCGTTCTTTTGAATATCAAAATTAACAAACGCATCGGCATACATAAAACGATTGTTCCATTTTACAACATAGGTATTATCTTGATAATAGAATAACTCACCTGTGAGTTGCGGGGAACGCTTAGAGGCAAATTCTAACTTATTTTTTTTAACCTGAATGGCTACATCTCCCAACCAATTATCGACATAGTGACCTTGAATTGCTTGGTGATGTACGTCTTTGGTTTTTTTATTCTCTTCAACGATGCGCCATGTGTTTTGTGTGATACTATCCGCTTGAGCCGTATTTTGCGTTAAACTTTTTTGATAAGTTGAAATCCATTTTTGATCGGATATACCTAAATAAAAATCTTTAATGCTATTACTAATGGCATTAAAGGCAACACCTTCTTGTTGATTTGTTAAGACAACTATACCTAGATTTAATTGCGGAAGCATAACAATTTGCGTCACAATACCTTCTAGGCCACCGGTATGTGACACTTCTAATTTACCAGCTACATCTGTCAGACGAAACCCTAATCCATAAGCTCTAAATAATGAATAATACGGTGCTGAGGTAGTGCCAGGGATAATGGTTTGGGCTGTCGTTAATTCTTTCATCTGCTTTTTAGAAATCAACTGTTTCCCATTGATACTTCCTGTATTGAGATGGAAAATCATCCATTTGTTCAGATCATCAACATTGGAGTAAATCCCACCAGCAGCGTCCAAGATGGTATTTGTGTACCGATTACTAACTTGTACTTTGCCCGATATAGGTACATGGGGAGCAATAACATCCTCGCGATCTTGCAGTAAATTCCAATTAGCGGCTGAATGATTCATCGCTAAGGGATTAAAAATCCGTTCTTGAATAAATGCTTGCCAAGTTTGTCCTGTTACTCGCTCGAGTACTTCTCCTGCGATAATGTAAAGCAGGTTGTCATAATCATATTTTGTACGAAAGCCTGAAGTGGGTTTTAGAAATTGAATATTATGGATGATGTCTTCAGGAGTAAAGTCATGTCCATCTGGCCAAATCATCAAATCGCCGGCTCCTAAACCTAGACCACTTCTGTGTGTCAATAAATCACGGATAGTAAAATTTTCACTAACATAATCCGTATACATTTTAAACTCAGGAATGTATTTTCGAACGGGATCGTCCCAATTTAATTTTCCTTCATCGACCAACATAGCCAAGGCTGAAGTCGTAAATGCTTTTGAATTAGATGCTATTCCAAAATTTGTGGAAGATCGCACTTTGTTCATCTTATTGAGATCGGCAATACCATAACCTTTTGCCAGGATAACTTGATTATCTTTTACGATACCTACTGCAATACCAGGTACGTTGAATGTAGATAAGGTTTGTTGCACCAAAGAGTCTACGGTACTTTCTTTTATATTTTGTGCAAATAATAAAGAAGATCCATTAAGGAAAAGAAGGGTTATGAGGGCAATTTTTTTCATCCATTCGTTATTGTTCCTCAAATATCTGAATAAAACAGTATATGTTTTGTATGAACATAAAAAAGCGGTAAAATTTTCATCTTACCGCAAGTAATTTCTTATGTGCTTTTGGCTCCTCGAGTCAGTTTTTCAACCATGTCCCATTGTTCTTCTGAAACGGCATCAAGAGCATTAAATTCACCAGCACCTTTTAGCCATTCACCACCATCAATGGTAATAACATCTCCGTTGATATAAGCGGAATAGTCAGATACTAGATATGCTGCTAGATTGGCTAATTCTTGTAGGTCTCCTGTTCGTCCTAGCGGGATTCTATTGACAGGATTGAGGGTGTTACTGAGGTTGCTTGGGAACAAACGATCAAAGGCTCCTGTGGTGTGAAAAGGACCAGGGGCAATCGCATTCAGACGAATGCCTTTGCGTCCCCATTCTACAGCCAATGATCGAGTCATTGCCAGCACGCCAGCTTTTGCGGAAGCAGAAGGAACGACATAGCCTGAACCTGTACTTGCGTAAGTTGTGACAATATTTAATACCGCTTTGTCTTTATCTTTATTTGCGATCCAGATTTTTCCGAGTGCCAATGTACAGTTAATCGTTCCTTGTAACACAATTCCTAAAACGGATTCAAAAGCGCGGTGACTAAGACGTTCAGTAGGAGAGATGAAGTTACCTGCAGCATTGTTAACTAATACATCAATAGAACCGAGTTCTTGAATGCCATATGCAATGACTGTTTCGACTTGTTCATAATCGCGAACATCACAAGCGATCGCGATACACTTACCATTTGTTTCCTCGCTTAGCTCGAGGGCTGTTTTCTTGATGACCTCTTCTTTACGACTCGTGATGATACATTGTGCTCCTAATTGCAAAAAGTATCGCGTCATCGCCTTTCCAAGACCTGTACCACCTCCTGTAATTAATATATTTTTACCTTTTAGTGCATCATCACGAAGCATACCTTGTGTTATACTCATCTCTATACCATTTAGTGGTTTATAATCAAAATTGTAACCCAATTTACAAAAAAGAAACTTCGTTTTTGTACTATTTTATCTAGAAGAGACTGTTTTGATATCTTCAATTTCTAAAATCGCTTTTGCATATCCCTGTTTTACAACGTTTATCATGGCTTTCCCTACTTGCTCCATGGTAAGCGATTTCTTAGGGAATAAATAAGGGAAGATGGCGATAACAACTTTAAGAATCGACTTCACATTTTTCTGTCCTTTAAACGGTTTCATAAACCCTGGTCTAAAGTTATAGACTGATTTTAATGGTAGCTTCAGCAAAGCATTTTCTGTTTTACCTTTTACTCGTGCCCACATGGTTTTACCGGTTTCAGTACTGTCCGTTTGCGCTCCGGATACAAACGTAAAAACCATATTGGGATTCAATTGGGTAAGTTGTGTAGCGAAATGGGTGGTGGTGTCGTAGGTAATCTCGGTGTATTTTTTTTCGTCCATCCCGATGGAGCTGATACCAGCACAATAAAAGCAAGCATCATAACCAGCTAGTTCTTGTTGATAATCTTCCAATTTCATGAAATTTGGAATAATTAATTCTTTCAACTTGGGAGATTCCATTGAATAGTGTTTGCGATTGACCATCAATATTTCTTGTACATCGGGATTTTGTATGCATTCAAATAGAACGCCTTCACCAACCATTCCTGTTGCCCCTGTTAGTATAATTCTCATCGTTATGTATTTAAATGATTGTTTAATTCTTAAAATTTAAATGTAATCTGAATTTGATTGGCATCTTTTCCTCTTTCCCATTTAGGCCCATTTCTAAGAATTCTTATTAAATTTTGATCCAATACTGTATTTGTACTTTCCATGATCTGGATACGAGAAGGAGAACCATCTATATCCAGTGCAAAGATAAGTTTAACCTTACCTTTTAACTGTAGTTGTTGAATTTCCCTTTTTATATATTCATCAAAAGATTGGCGTCCTCCAATAGGTGCCGATTTTTTTAATTCTATTTTTTTGCGATACCCTGATACAACAATTTCATTTAGCGTAGCATTATCAGGAGCAAGCTGGATCATATTGTTATGCATAGAGATGTAGTTGAGATGCGCTGCATTATATCCAATGGCAAATACATCAATGATAGAATCTTTTGGAATAATAGGGATCGTAAACTTACCCTGTAGATCGGATACGGTTGTATATTTACTCTTTTTTAATTGAATAGAAGCACCTTCAATTGGTGAGCCACTTCTGGAGTCAATAATTGTCCCTTGCGAGATTGTACTTGGATGAAGAGCATCATCCGTCACGGTATTAACTGCTCCTAATATTGATTTGCCTTTTTTATTTTCGTTTTTTTCAAAACGATTTGGTGAAATATACAATCCACTAACTTTTCCAGCTAACTCTGTATTGGCTAAGACTTGAAAACTATCTAGTGTAATTTCTTTATTAATAGAAGGATAGGTGTTGGAGAGCTCCTCCGTTTCGATCTGATCTCTTCTTATACTTTCTGCTTTTGGTTGTGCTTGTGCTATTTTTACCTCTGTTCGTTTTGTATTGGGTAAGGTTTCCGATGCAGATGGAGCTGCTACATTTGCACTCGACTCATTATGCTGCTCTGATGAATCATATTTTGATTCACCTTTTATCTGAGGAGCAACTTTGTCAACACTTGCTGTTTGGTTTTCAATTTTTTGATTTTGTTGAAAATAAAATAGCGCAACACCAGATAAGAAGAGAAACGTTGCCGCTATAGACATATAACGCCAGTTGATAGGACGTGTTTTGTTTGGTACCTGCGCTGTCCTTTCTTGAATGCGTTGCTGAATATGCCGTAGAGGGATATCCTGGGTGAATTCGTTTTCAAACTCCATACCCAATAAGATATCCATCAGCATCGGATCATCCTGTGCGGATCTTTCAACAGCATGCATCTCCTTAGCATTCAGTTCGCCACGAAGATATTTTCGAAGATATGCAATATCGTAGTTACTGTTTTTCATGCCAAGTTTCCATACAATTTTTTAAATTCCTCTTCCCATTTTGGATATAACTTTTTACTTCAGGAAGACTATACCCTGTATATACGCTGATTTCTTGATAACATTTTTCCTGAAGGAAAAATAAATGTATTGTTTCTTTTTGTTTTTCTGGTAATCGCTCCATACAGCCTTCCATCGCTGTCAATTGTTGTTCCTTTTCATCATCATATTCTACCTGATGCAATTCGGAAGGGAATTTCACAAATTCGTCTAAAGAAACTGATGATTTATTTTTTTGAGCCCTTAAATACATTAAACAATGATTTTTGCTGACTACATATAACCAACGTGGAAAGTCTTTAATCTCCTGCTTGTTGATTTTATGGATGAGTTCTTCAAAGATATTCATGACAGCATCTTTACTCATCTCCTGGTCTTGAAGATAACGTAAGCAGACATAATACACCATTTCGGTATGTCTTTGATATAAATCTCCCAAAATGGCCAAATCTCCTGATTTCCGATAACGGTCAACCAAGATGTGATCTTCTTCTTTTTGGTCAGTGGAATAAATAAACATGCTCATTTTCAGAGATCAAAGTAATTTATTTTTTTCAGTTATGGAAATAATATTTCGTGTTTGTCCTAAAACTAAAATGATACAGGAGAATGAATAAAAAGCACTCCGCTGTAGTAATCTTGAATATAGCACTGATCCTATTCATAAACCTAATTTTTTAAGGAAATGGTTTTGTCATTTATTCGATATTCCTTTCTAGAAATCTAGACGAGAAAATATTGGAAATATCAAAATTGTCACATTTGAATGGAGAAAATGAGCCTTGATGTTATTATAAAAAAGAAATAGCATTACTCTAATCAAGTTGATATGAAATCGAGATTTATAGAAGAGCTTTTGCTATCATTTCATATTCCCAAAGTTTGTATTGATGATCATAAGGAATTGTACAGATCATGATTTCGTCAAATCCGTAAAGTTCTTGCTCTCGTAGGAGGTGATCAGTCACTTCTTTTACGGTTCCTTTTATATGCCAAGAAGAGTTTTCCTTTATGTTCGCTTTATCCATTTCAGATAAGGGGAAATTCTGCGCATCTTCAGGAGAGAGTCGTAAGACATTTTGCCCACGATGTAATAGCATCCTCGCAATGTCAGCAGGTAATCCCTGGTATTCAGCTTCTTCTTTTGTATTTCCTACGGTTACAAAATAACAAACTAAAGAATAAGGTTTTTCGAAATATGCTGATGGTTGAAAATACTGTTTATAGGTGTCAAATGTAGTTGGATCCATTTTACCATTGAAAAATTGAACATAGGCATATCCAACACCCATATGTCCTGCTTGTGCAGCACTATTGCCACTGGAGCCAAGCATAAATGGTTCGGGTAATACGATTTGTTGTGGGTGAGCAATAATATTTTGATACGTTGCCTCCAAGCCTGGCTGATCTTGAATCAGTTGCAAGGTATTATAAAATTTGCTGTATAATTCTTGATGCATACTGTCTCTACCTTCTGATAGCGCATAGATTGCTTTTCCATCTCCTCCAGGAGCTCGACCACCACCAAAATCGATTCTCCCAGGGGCAAAGGCGCTCAACGTTTTAAATACTTCTGCCATTTTATAAGGAGAGTAATGCATCATCATTGTGCCTCCAGAACCGAATCTTATGCGCTCTGTTTTACCTGATAAATAGGCCATCGATATCTCAGGAGCAGAACTGGCAAGACTATAAGAATTATGATGTTCCGCTATCCAAAAACGATGATACCCTAATTTATCTGCAAAGATCGCTCCTGCTTCCATATTTTTTAGGGCTTGTGCAGGTGATATTCCTTTTGATATAGGAGCTTGATCTAATATGCTTATTTTCATGCTATGAACTCGAAATGAATAAAATCTCTTATTGTTAGATAAATGTATTGTAATATATCGACTGTTCTGTCTACATACTGTCAAATGAAGCAAAACGACAATAGTATGAAATAAGATCTTTATCTAAAAGCTTGTATTGATGTTAAGACTAATCATTTTTCAAAACAGCTACTTACATCGCAGTATTTATTTCCAAGCTATACGGTTTGTTTAACCTAATTTATGTTATGGCAATAAGTGGATTCGTCATTCGGATAAAGACGAAGCTAAATTCTAAATAAAGATTTTCAGAAGAATTATTATGTTGTTTAGCATAATAAAATGATTAGAAATACGTATTTTGGTGGAGTATGTCTATTAATGAAATCGCAAAATATTTAAAAGTATCCAAATCTACCGTTTCATTGGTCATTAACGGAAAAGCAGAGCAGGGGCGTATTAGCAAAACTCTGGAGAAGCGGATATTGGATTATGTTGAGCAAATCGGATACAAACCCAATGCTTTAGCCAAAAGTTTGGCTACAGGAAAATCACACACGATTGGTTTGATTGTAGAGAATATTGGAGATTCTTTTTTTGGACCTATTGCATTGTATATTGAAGCGTATCTCCGTGTGTTTGATTACCATGTCCTGTACAGCAGTACGATGGGAGACAGTCGCGTAGCGTCTACAATTATTGATACGATGCTAGAGAAGAAGGTCGAGGGAATTATCCTAGCACCGACACAAGACTTGGTGGAAAGTGTCAATAAGATTGTCAATAGTCAGGTACCGTTGGTCATTTTTGATCGCAATATTCCTGAAGTAGAGGTTAATTATGTGGGAACTAATAACTATGAGGCGAGTCGTGAGGCATGCCTGCACTTATTAGGGCGTGATTTCAAGAATGTAGGTATGGTAACGATCAATTCCGTACAACCCCAAATGGCGGAGCGCCGTAAAGCATATGAGGATTTGTTGAAAGAGAAGAGGATATCAACCAAGATACTTTCGGTACCTTTTGAAAATTATAAATCACAAGCGATAACCGAAATACGAGCATGGCTTAAGAAAAATCCAGATCTGGATGCCATCTATTTTACAACCAATTATCTATGTATTGCAGGACTCAAAGCTATTGAGATGTGCAAAACACAGAACAAACAGTATGGTGTCATTGCTTTTGATGATCATGATCTCTTTGACCTTATGAATCCTCCAATATCGTGTATACATCAGCCGCTGGAACTTTTGGCTAAACATACAGTAGACTTACTTTTACAGCAGATTAATGATGGAAGTAGCCCTATTTCCAAAATCATAATTCCTTCCAACCTTATCGTTAGAAATAGCTCCTGTTAAAAAAAATTTGGAGATTAATTTTAAATAGCATAGCTTTACTTTAACTGCAAAACCGGTTTTTCAGTTGATTTAAGTAACCAATTTATAAACTTATTATGATAAAATCACAATTTTCCAATCCGTTGGGGACAGTAAGTAAACTTATTGTATGTGGTATATTATCGATTGCACTACCGTATGCAGGTCGTGCAAAAACAAAATCGATCGATGCCACAACATCTGTACAACAAACGTACACAGGTAAAGTATTGGATGATACAGGTCGTGCCTTATTGGGTGCATCTGTGCGTAATCTTACCTCCAATTTAATGACGGCTACCGACCCAGGTGGTATATTCAGTATACAAGGAAAGCCAAATGATGTGCTAGAGATAACATTTACAGGATTTGATAAACAACAGATCACGTTGTCATCGAATACAGCTATAACTGTAACCTTGACTAGTCATAGTCTACAGGTTGACGAAGTGGTAGTGGTCGGCTATAATTCGCTGAAAAAGTCCAACATCAATGGTGCCATAAGTCGGGTCGATATGTCTATTGCTGACAAACGCCGCGTACAAGATATCTCTCAACTTTTGCAAGGCCAGGCTACAGGTATTAACGTTACTCAATCTACAGGTCAACCTGGAGATGATATTGATATCCGCGTACGAGGTGTAGGTACATTAGGCAATAATTCACCTCTGTTTATCGTAGATGGAATTCCTACGACTAACTTTAGTTTTATCAATCCAGCAGATGTAGCCTCTATTTCAGTATTAAAAGATGCGTCAGCTGCCTCTATCTATGGTTCAAGGGCTGCGGCAGGGGTGATCATCGTGACGACCAAAAAAGGCACAGCTGGCAAGACTAAGTTTGACGTCAATCTGTATAGCGGTATACAACAGGTGACCAATCTACCAGTCATGATGAATACGGAACAGTATTTAAATACTGTTGAAAAAGCTTGGAATAACTCCAATTCAACGGGGACAAATCCCTATACGCTACAGAAAGGGCGTACAGATCTGGCAAATACGAATTGGATGAATGAGCTTTTTGAGAATGGCCATACTCAAAGTTTTCAATTAAGTGCTTCTGGAGGTAACGAAAAGGTAACTTACATGTTTTCTTCTGGTTACTTTAATCAAGATGGCATCCTCCGCTTCGATAATGATCGATACAAACGTTTGGAGTTCCGTAGCAATGTGACTGCAAAACTGACAGATCGTATTCAGATCAAATCGAATATCTTATTAAACCATCAAGATAAATTTGTAGTTTCTTCCAAAGGAGATGTACCAGGCATCATTCGTCATGCTTTTTTGAGGCCTCCAGTTCTTTCTGTTTACAAAGATACTGGAGATCCAACCTATTCGGCCGAAGATCCTTTTACTGATTTACCCTTTTATGTCAGTCCTTCAAACTTTCAATCCAATCTCTATGAGTGGAGCCAAAATCCTATAGCTCTTGCTTATTTTTCCAATAACAACCAAAAGCAGTATAAACTCTTTGGAAATGTGGAGGGAAGTGTAGACGTTTTAAAGGATAAGTCTTTGACATTTAGAAGCTCTTTAGGGATAGAGATGAACTTTAATCACAATAAAGCATTCATGCAAAACTATGGAGATGATGATGGGGCAGGAAACCCTATTGATGCGGGATTGGGAAGGATAAATAGACCAAACGGATTGAATGAAGATCGTGGAGATGATTATACATTGACTTGGAATAATGTATTTAATTACAACAAAACCATAGGAGACCACCAGATCAATGCACTGGCGGGGACTGAATTTATTACGAATAATGGAAGTTCGATCAATGCTTCCAGACGTCGATATGAATATGAATCAGATCGTTTTCAATATATGAACTTAGGAGGTACTACCCAGGATCTTTGGAATGGGGGCTTTGCACAGGAATGGGCATTGTTCTCCTTGTTCAGTTCGATGACTTATATCTACAAGGATCGATATAGTTTAACGGGTAATATCCGTGCAGATGCTTCGTCTCGATTTGGTTCGGATAATAAATGGGGATATTTTCCTTCTGTAGCAGCAGGATGGACAGTGACGAATGAGGATTTCTTTCCCAAAAACGATATTGTTTCTTATTTAAAACTGAGAGCCAGCTCGGGTGCATTGGGTAATCAGAACATTCCTAACTATGCCTATTTAACTTTGTTTAGTAGAGAAGGAGATATTACACGATATGGTAACTCCAAGTACAAATGGGAATCCACTCGTCAAAATAATATAGGGATCGATATGCGTTTGTTCCAAAACAAACTGGAACTTAATGCAGATCTATTTCAGAAAAAAACGAATGATATCTTGTTGGAGTTAAGTTTGCCTAGTTTAGTAGGTGATGTGAGTCCAACCTATGTCAATGCGGGACAAGTGGATAACAAAGGTTTTGAGCTAAATCTTAAGTTCGCGGATAAAATCGGTTCTGATTTTGGATATGCCTTAGGGGGAAATGTAACAGGTATAAGCAATAAAGTGGTTGCACTGCATGAGAATCTACCACGAATCACTGGGACTGTATCTCGTGTAGAGGTCGGACAATCTATGGACACGTATTATGGATATGTGATGGAAGGAATCTACCAAAATGAAAATGAGATCACAAGTCACCTTTTTGGAATTAGTAATCCTTTGAACAAACCAGGGGATGTTAAGTTTAAAGATCTGAATAATGATGGTGTGATTAACGATTCTGACCGTACGTATATTGGTAATTCAATTCCTAAATGGAGCTATGGTTTCTTTGGACAGGTAAATGTGAAAGGGTTTGATCTTAATGTGTTTTTTCAAGGAGTAGGTGATGTGGATCGTTACAACGATGCCATGCGTATTGTTGATTTTGATACACGTCCGTTCAATTATTCGACCCGTATGCTGGATGCATGGGATGGAGAGGGTAGTAGCAATAGTTTACCAAGGGTAGCATTTGAAGATACCGGTATCAGCAAGTTCTCTTCTCTTTATATTGAAGATGCCTCCTATCTACGTCTTAAGAATATTGAGTTGGGGTATTCCTTCGGAAAGCTCTTGTCTAAATATAAAATCAATCAGGCGCGTGTATATGTTTCTTGTCAGAATTTGTTTACTTGGACCAATTACAAGGGGTTGGATCCAGAGACTACAGACCTGATTGATAGGGGAACCTACCCTCAGTCTAAATCAGTATTATTAGGTATTAACTTTAATTTTTAGCAATATGAAAAAGATTATTCTATATAGTTTGGGAATGTTGACATTAACAGGCTGTTCTAAATGGCTTGATAAGGAGCCTATTGGTATTCTCACAGAAGAACAGGTACAAGGAGATCCGACTGAAGGTACGGTGATGACAGGTATCAATAATGCTTATAGACCTTTAGCTTATACATTGAATATTTTTGGAAACTGGGATTGGAACGGAGGTTTGGTTGTTCGTCCTGATTTTATCCTCGAAGATTTTGCTTCTGGTGATGCGAACAAAAAATGGTCGCCAGATGGAGATCAGGCTTGGATGGATGATGTGGCCAATTTTAATTTTACGGCTGAGAACGGTGCATTTGCAGGGATCTGGAAGTATGACTATGAGGGTATCGCCAGGTGTAATATGGCAATCTTTCAACTGACGGACCCAGCGATCTTAAAGAAACTTAACTTCAATGAAGAAAAAAGGATGCAATTACTTGGAGAAAGTTCTTTTTTAAGAGCATTTTTCTATTTTGACTTGGTTAAGTATTTTGGCGATGTACCCATGGTGTTGAAACCATTGAGTAGTTTTAATGAAGCCTATGAGGTGGCTGTTCGGGTTCCTAAAAAGGATGTTTATGAACAGATCAAGACCGACCTACAAGTAGCGATAACAGGTATACCTACTACTAAGTACAGCCACACAACCGACAAATGGCGTGTATCCAAAGGTGCAGCTATAGCCTTAATGGCTAAGGTTGCTTTGTTTAATGAAGATTGGCAAGGAGTAATCAATCAAGTGGGTGCGTTAGATCAACTTGGATTCTACAGTTTAAATACTCGTTATTTTGATGCTTTTGATGAAAGTAAGGCCTACAATGAAAATGAGAATATTTTTATTTATGATCACCAAAATGGACAACAACCTTTGCATGGTAATGGATTGACAGCATTGATGGGTTGGGGATTTTATGCTCCTTCTACAAATTTCTTGTCTGAATTCGAAACGAATGATCCAAGAAAAGAATTGACGGTAAATGTGACGGATCAGGCGATCTATAAATTATTAGGTGCACAAAATACCGTATTTAAAGGAAATGATGACTCACCAGTAAACAAGATTTTTATTCGTTATTCGGATGTGTTATTATGGAAAGCTGAAGCTTTAATTCGTACTAACCAATTAAGTGCAGGGGTTACAATAATTAATCAAATAAGACAGCGTGCTAGAGCAGGACAAGCTGGCGTGCTGCCCGATAGAAATGTCAACACTACAGATGCCAATCAGGCTATGCAATGGTTGCAACACGAACGTCGAGTGGAATTAGGGCTGGAATGTCATCGAATGAGTGACTTACGTCGATGGAACATTGCAAAACAGACGTTGAATGCATTGGGTAAACCTTATGCGGATAAACATAACTTGTATCCAATACCACAAGCTGAAGTAGATAAGACCGCAGGTAAAATAGTACAAAACACTGGATATTAATGATGAAGAATTTAAAGCTCTTACCTTTCTTTTTTTTAGCGCTTACGCTATCTTGTAAACATCAGAAAGATGAAAACAAACAGATTGTTCCGGATTGGACACTTGGTGGTTTTACCCGTCCTGAAAAGGTCAACCCTATTATAGAACCAGATTCTACGGCTTCATTTCTAGATCCAATGAGTGGAAAGATGGTGCGTTGGGAGGAAAATGATACCTTCAATCCAGGGGCTGTTGTGAAGGATGGCAAAGTGTGCCTATTGTATCGCGCGGAAGATAAATTTGGTGTAGGAATTGGTTTCAGAACTTCTCGACTAGGTCTTGCTAGCAGCTTGGATGGTATTCATTTTGAACGTAGCAAAACTCCAGTACTCTATCCAGACAATGATGCACAAAAATCTTATGAATGGCCAGGAGGTGTGGAAGATCCTCGTTTAGCAGTGACAGAGGATGGCACTTATGTCGTGATCTATACACAATGGAATAGGGATGTACCGCGTTTAGGGATCGCGACATCTAAAGATTTAGTGACCTGGAAAAAGCATGGGCCAATCTTCAAAAATGCGCATTATACTAAATTAGTGGATACGCCTCATAAGTCAGCTTCCATCCTGACAACGGTCAAGAATGATCGATTAGTTATCACCAAATGGAAAGGGAAGTACTGGATGTATTGGGGAGAGCACGGGGTATCAGGAGCTACCTCTGAAAATTTGGTGGATTGGGAACCTATATTGGATGATAAAGGAGAGATTGCTAAATTCATCATGCCACGTCCTGGGTTCTTCGATAGTGAACTGACCGAGTGTGGTCCTCCAGCAATTCTAACAGATAAAGGTATTTTACTACTGTATAACGGGAAAAACCATAAAAAACAAGGTGATAAGCGTTTCACCTTAGGTACTTATAGTGCAGGGCAGGTCTTATTTGACAAGAATGATCCTACTCGGGTATTGAAACGATTGGATGTGCCGTTTATGCGACCAATGGAAGACTTTGAAAAAAGTGGACAATACGTGGATGGAACTGTCTTTATTCAAGGACTTGTTTATTTCCACTCTAAATGGTTCTTGTATTATGGATGTGCTGATTCTAAGGTAGGGGTATCTGTATTTGATCCTACTGATTCAACAGCTTTTGACCCCCTACCATCATCATATGGAAAATAGATTCGTAATTTGTTTGGATATCGGTGGAACGCATATCTCTGCGGGTATTGTTAATACAAAGGATCTTACCCTGTGGAATGATTCCCACAGGGTGGGAGCAGTTGATAGTCTGGGAGATCGATCAGCTATTTTGCAGGAATGGGGTCTGGTGATTAGTGAGGTCCTCCATACAGCAGGTGCAACAGTGGAAGGAATGATCGTTTCCATTCCTGGCCCATTTGATTATGAGAAAGGAGTGTGTCTTATGGATGGTATGCACAAGTATCAGGCATTGCTACATGCCGATTTGAAGAACTATTTTTCTCAACAGTATAATCTACCAACTGAACATATCTGGTTTTTTAATGATGCATTGTCCTTTTTAATGGGAGAGGTATTTTATTATAACTTGTCTGACAAGAAGGTCGTCGGGCTGACGTTGGGTACAGGCCTGGGATCTGCGGAATATCATTCCCATCAGATTCGTGATCTTAACTATGGTTCTGCCTCTTTTCGTAATGGAATAGCGGAAGACTATATCTCAACGAGAGGTATGATATCTTTCTTGAATGGTCTAGGAGTACATCATATCCCTCATGTGAAAGCGCTAATTGAAACCAAAGGATTGGAAGATGAATGTCGACAAGTGTTCGATTATCTTTCGAAAGCTTTGATAGACTTTATTGAGCAATACATTATTTTGCTGAATCCGGATTGTATCGTATTAGGAGGAAGTATTGCTCAGGCTAGTCGTTTATTTTTACCGCAGATTCAACAGGCTATTGCTATTCCTATACAGATAGCTTCTTTTGATGAGCGCAATTTATTTTTTGGTTTAACATCAAGTGTTGAAATATGAAACATGTTTGGAAATATTCGTTAATAGCCTCTTTAGGAGGTTTCTTGTTCGGTTTTGAAACTGCCGTAATCTCTGGAGCAGAGCAGACGATTCAAAAATTATGGCACTTAAACTCTTTCTGGCATGGCCTTACGGTGTCTATTTCCTTGATCGGAACAATAGTGGGAGCAATAGTTGCAGGTCGTATTTCTGAAAAGTACGGTCGTAAGTTGGTGTTGCTCTTTATCGCCTTATTGTATGTATTCTCCGCTATAGGCTGTGGAGTTGCACCTGTTTGGGAGATGTTCTTACTCTTTAGGTTCCTGGGTGGTTTGGCTGTCGGAATCAGCTCAGTTGTAGGACCGGTGTATATTTCTGAAATCTCACCTGCCAAAGATCGTGGTAAGCTTACTGGATTGTTTCAGATCATGATTGTGTCTGGAATTTTTATAGCTTATCTCACCAATTATATGTTTATGGGTATTGGTGACGATTCATGGCGTTATATGTTGGGTATTATGGCTTTACCAGCTTTATTATTTTATTTCTTGCTCAAGCAGATCCCTGAAAGTCCGAGATGGTTGGCTTTACATCATAAAATGGATGCTGCAAAAGAGGTTTTTGATCAGCTTCAACAACCCTTTTCTATTATAACGGTGGCGGATGACGAAAAGACGGAGAGCGTAGCTCTATTTCAGTCCAAATATATTAAACCAATCATCTTTGCAGTGCTTCTGGCATTCTTCAATCAACTGACGGGGATTAACGCGATTTTGTATTATGCTCCTCGTATTTTTGAAATGGCAGGATTTGATTCAAAATTGGCTTTCATGCAACCTATTTTTATAGGGGGAACTAATGTGTTGTTTACTTTTTTGGGAATGAGTATCATTGATAAGTTCGGGCGCAAGAAGCTGCTATTGGTTGGAGCTGTAGGTATGTTTGTATTTCTCTTACTTACTGCATTTGATCTTAAAGGTCAAAACTCCTCCTTTTTATTATTTTATATTATAGGTTTTATTGCAAGCTTTGCTTTGTCTCAAGGAGCTGTTATATGGGTGTTTCTGGCTGAAATATTTCCGAACGAGGTGCGAGCTAAAGGGTCTTCTTTAGGAAGTACGACACATTGGGTATTTGCTGCTGCAATTTCCTGGATCTTCCCGATTGTTGTTGAAAGTGTAAAAGATGGTGGATATTACATCTTTTTATTTTATGCTATCATGGTCGTTTTATCCTTTGTATTCATTCTGTTTATTCCAGAGACTAAAGGTAAATCTCTCGAGGATATCCAAAGTAATCTAAAATAATAAGAATAAAATAGATGCGTGTTATTTGTCGCAATACCTACAATGACACGCATTTTTATTTAAACAGATTACATGATGATTGCATCTCGTTATTTACTTCAGGCTAGGTAAGTAGTAGGTGTTCAAAAATCTTTTTATTGTAATATATCTATTGTTCTGTCAAATGAAGCAAAACGAAAATGCTATGAAATAAGGCTAAATATTAAAAGAGGTAAGAGGGTAAAGAAAGAGACCTATCTTTTGTGAAGATAGGTCTCTTTTATAGTCGAATGTAAGAACAGAAAGATCTTTCTTGTTCTTATTTCAATTACGCGCCTAATTGAACACGTTTGAATGCCGTAACGGTTAAACCTTTAGCAACTGAATCTAAGAATTGAGCGATAGATTTAGAGTTATCTTTCACGAATTCTTGGTTCAACAAAGTAGTTTCTTTGAAGAATTTGTTCAATTTACCAGCAGCGATTTTCTCAGCCATTTCAGCTGGTTTACCTTCTGCCATGATTTGTTCTTTAGCGATAGCGATTTCGCGTTCGATAGTATGTGCATCTACACCATCTTTATCGATAGCGATCGGGTTCATAGCAGCGATTTGCATAGCCACATCTTTACCTGCTTCTTCAACACCAGCAACATCTGCAGATAAACCTACTAATACACCTAAACGGTAGTTAGCGTGGATATAAGCAACAACTTTTTCAGCTGAAATAGTTTCGTATTTAGAAACTTCAATTTTCTCACCGATTTTACCAGTTTGATCGATCAATAAATCAGCGATTTTAACACCACCAATTTCTAAAGCTTTTAGGTCTTCTAAAGTAGCAGGATTGTTTGCTAAAGCGACGTCAGCAACTGACTCGGCGAAAGCTACGAAATCTGCGTTTTTAGCTACGAAATCTGTTTCACAGTTTACTTCAACTACGATACCTGATTTACCATTAGCAGCAGCTTTAGCGATGATAACACCTTCGTTAGAATCACGGTCTTGACGGCTAGCAGCAACTTTAGCTCCTTTTTTACGTAAGTAATCAACAGCAGCTTCGAAATCACCGTTTGCTTCCACTAATGCTTTTTTACAATCCATCATACCTGCGCCTGTTTGTTGACGCAATTTGTTTACATCTGATGCAGAAATTTGTACTGACATGATATATTCTTTTTTAAATTTTTGACTTATTATTTTCTTGACAATATTAACTTAACTTATGTTAAGCTAATATAAAGTTTATCATTTCTTATTACAGAAAGAATAAACCAAAAAACCGGACAGATAGGTTAGTCCAAGAAAAGAATTCTTTTCCAGAAACCAACGCTACACTATCCGGTTTGGAATAAAAAATATTATTCTCCGTCTTTCGCTTTACGCGGACGTTTAGCTTCTGAAGCTTCAGGAGTAGTATCAACTTTAGCTTTTGCTGCCGCTGCTTCTTTTTCTGCTTCGTCTTCTTTATCACGTTTACGTTCGTCTAAACCTTCTTGGATTGCTTGACCAATGATACCAGCGATTAAGCTAATAGATTTACTAGCGTCATCATTTGCAGGGATTGGGAAGTCAATGTTTGAAGGGTTAGAGTTTGTATCAACCATTGCAAAAGTAGGGATGTTCAATTTGATTGCCTCTGTTACAGCGATGTGTTCTTTTTTCACATCGATGATGAATAAAGCAGCCGGTAAACGGTTCAAATCAGCGATACCTCCTAATAGAGATTCCAATTTGATACGCTCACGTTGAATCATCAACTTCTCTTTTTTAGACAATACATCGTATGTACCATCTTTTTGCATTTTGTCAATAGTAGACATTTTTTTGATGGACTTACGCACTGTTGTGAAGTTTGTAAGCATACCACCTAACCATCTTTCAGTAACGAAAGGCATGTTAACTGCTTTCGCTTGTTGCGCGATGATTTCTTTTGCTTGTTTTTTCGTTGCTACGAATAAAACCTTACGACCTGACTTTACGATTTGTTTGATAGCTGAAGCAGCTTCTTCTAATTTCGTAAGCGTTTTGTTCAAGTCAATGATGTGGATACCGTTACGTTCCATGAAAATGTACTTAGCCATTTTCGGATCCCATTTACGAGTAAGGTGACCAAAGTGCACACCTGCATCCAATAAGTCTTGATAAGTTGTTCTTGCCATTTTTTGATCCTCCTTTGATTAACGTTTACTGAATTGGAATCTTTTACGAGCTTTCTTGCGTCCTGGTTTTTTACGTTCAACCATACGGTCATCACGTGTTACCAAACCTTTAGCGCGTAAAGCTGGTTTTGCCTCTGGGTCTAATTCAACTAATGCTTTCGCAATAGCCAAACGAACAGCCTCAGCTTGTCCTTTTACACCACCTCCATTAACGTTCACTTTCGCATCAAAATTCCCTGCTTGACCTGCTACTTCTAATGATTGAGTAACAATGTATTGCAAAGGCAATGTTGGGAAATATTCTTTGTAGTCTTTACCATTAATAGTAAGGACTCCGCTACCAGCAGTTAAGTAAATGCGGGCAACAGCAGTTTTTCTTCTTCCTGAAGTATTAGTTGTTGACATGTCGATTCTCCTTAAAATTTAACTGGTTTTGGATTTTGTGCCTCTTGTTTGTGCTCTGTTCCTGCATAAACATAAAGGTTTTTAAACAATTGACGACCTAAACGGTTTTTAGGAAGCATACCACGAACAGCCTTCTCAATGATGCGCTCAGGGTGTTTAGCCAATAATTCTTTAGGAGTGATGAAACGTTGACCACCTGGGTATCCCGTGTAGCGAACGTAGGTTTTGTCACCTAATTTATTACCTGTCAATCTAATTTTGTCTGCATTGATAACAATGACGTTATCTCCACAATCTACGTGAGGGGTAAATGATGGCTTGTGTTTTCCACGAATTACTTTCGCAATTTCGCTTGCCAAGCGCCCCAAAATCTCGCCTTCAGCATCAACAACAATCCATTCTTTGTTGACGGTGTTCTTGTTGGCAGAGACAGTTTTGTAACTTAACGTATTCACTTGCTTTTAATTAAATAATTAATAAAATGATATTTACTTCTTTTTCCTTTATCACAAAGGTCTGCAAAGGTACTTTTATTTTTCGGATTATGGAAATCTATTTCACTTTATTTTAATGCATTCCATTCTTCCCGAACGAAGGAATTTGTTTTTATTTTTTTATTGACCAAAACATAATCGTAAAAATAGTATATAAGTTAGGATAACATTATATCTACAATTGTGGTTTATTAGTATATTGCAACATAATTAACACTGATATAGGTGCAAGAAGAGAATTATTTATGCTTAAGAAATATTTGAAATACGCTGTATTGGTAACTATGTTCACAGGGGTAGGACAGTTGGTATCAGCTCAAAGTAATATAAAGGAGAAACCATATTCACAACAATTAAAAAATATAGAAGTTTTTTTAAGAAAAGGGGATTACAATCAAGCTTTAGATTCGTTGAATGCAATTACGGAACGTTATCCCAAGGCGGATGATGTTTACTTTACAAAAGCAGTCTTGTTTGGTCAAATGCGAAATGCAGATCAAGCACTGGAAGAGGTGAACAAAGCGATAGCAATTGATCCTAAAGAAGAATACCTGAGTTTCAATATTGATGTGAATAAGGGTAAAGGTGATATTCCTAGTGCTATTCGCACATTGGATATCTTGATTGAAAAGAAAAAGGTCAATAAAGCGGCTTTAAATCGTGAGAAAATTATGCTGTTATTCAACAGTGATAAGAAAGATGAAGCCTTTACCTTATATCAAGATATTCGTAAGTCATCAACAGCTTCAGATACGTTAGATGTTGTAGGTGCTACGTTGTTATTATCAAAAGATGATTTTCCTGCTGTCATCACGCTATTGGAACCTTGGGCATCCCAAAAATCACCCTTAGCACAGGTGTATAGTCAATTGGCGCAAGCCTACCGAGGAATTAAGGATCCAAAGAAAGCCATTTCCATATTAAATACAGGTATTCTAAATACAAATGATGATTATCTATTTTTAGATCTAGCAGATGAGTATCGTTTATCTGGGAAAAGCAAGTTTTCATTCGACTATCTCAAGCAAGCATTTCTGTCAAAAAAGATAGATTTTGCGGATAAGAATAGAATTATTTTGTCATTATTAGGTCCTAATAGTGGATTTTCTTTACAGCAATTACAAGATTTGGCGAATGTTTTAGTTGACACACATCCTCGAGTTGCTGAAAGTCACGTAGCGAAAGGCCAAGTAAATTGGTTACGTAATGATTTGGTTGGAGCCCAATCATCATTTTCTATTGCAGTTGGGATCAATCCTTATCAGATCGATGCATGGCGTATGTTAATGAATGTTGATTTAGCATTGGAGCAATATGATCAGGCGATAGAGCATGGGGGTGAAGCATTGCAAAATATACCCAATAACCCAGTAATCCTTTATTTCTCTTCAGTAGCTTATACGATGAAAGGAGATCATACACGAGCCCGTAATTTGATGGAGGCGGCATTAAATAATGGACAAAATGAGAATGCTATCTTCCAATCGAATATTTACAGCGGATTGGGTGATATTTATCATACGCTAAATATGGAGTCTGCATCGGATGTTGCCTATAGAGAAGCGATTAAGCTAGATAGTACAAATGTCAGCGCAATGAACAATTTAGCTTACTATTTATCGTTAAGAAAGCAGGATTTGGAAGATGCCGCTCATTTTTCAAAAACAGCGACTACATTGCGTCCAAATGATGCAACCCTAGAAGATACGTATGCCTGGGTTTTGTTTAAACAGGAAAAATATACAGATGCGTTAATATGGATTGAAAAGGCAATTGAAAATTCACAAACAGCCTCTACAGTGTTGTTAGAGCATTATGGTGATATTTTGATTAAAAATCAAAAAACTTCAGATGCATTGAAACAATGGAAACTTGCATTAGAAAAAAAAGAAGTATCGGGTGAAAATGAAGAGAAGTTAAAAGAAAAAATAAATAAAAAAACTTATGTGGAATAAATTTGCTACTGCAGTGTTTTTGGTAGTGCTATTGGCTTCCTGTAGTACAAAAAAGAAAATAACTGCTGTTGGAAATAAAAACGAAGTAGACGTGGTTGTGAAATCGGATTCAAAAAAAGAAGCTGTTCAAAAATTTTTATCGTCCAATCTACAGTTCACTACTTTTTCAGGAAAGGCTAAAAGCAAAATAGGTTTTGGAAAATCTTCTTACGATGTAACTACGAATATTCGAATAGAAAAAGATAAGAAAATTTGGATTTCTATTAGTGCAATATTAGGTCTTGAAGTTGGCCGTGTCTTAATCACGCCTGATAGTGTTCAGATTCTAAATAAATTTCAGGGTGAATATATGGCGAAACCATTTAGTTATTTATATCAATATGCGAGTAAGGATCTCACTTTTGAGAATGTTCAGGATTTGTTTTTAGCAAATTTATCGACAAACTTATTCAATTTAGATGACTTGGAAATTGGTCAACCAGACTCTATCATCGAGTTACGGGGCAAAAAGAATGAATTGAATTATTTGTATACGATTAATCAGCAAAATAGACCTAATTTATTTCGTTTGGAACAGATAAGTAAGGGACAGAAATTAGAAGCAAACTATACAACATATGCTGATAATGCTGGACAATTATTTCCAATGGGACTTGATTTACTTATATCAGGAGGTGTAACAAGTATAACGGCAAATATTAACTATAGTAGAGTTTCGTTTAATGAAGCGATAGAAATGCCTTTCACTATATCTAATAAATATAAAGTAATTAATTAATGTTTGTCCGATAATCCTTAAGATTTATTACTTTCGCATTTGAGACGTGTTTTAATTGAAATATATTAAACGGAAATCAACTGCTAGTAAAAGATTACTATAGATGAATTTAAAAAAAGTAACATTTAGTATAATTGCGTTTTTTTTGATGCTTGGTGTGGGTTTTTCGCAGACAAGAGCTGAATTAGAAAAAAAACGTGAAAAAATAAATCGTGAAATAGCGGAATTGCAAAAAACGCTGAAAGAAACGACAACGGAGAAAATATTGACGCAGAAGCAAGTTACTGCATTAAGTAGTCAGATTAATCTTCGTGAAGAAAAAATCACAACCATTAGCTCCGAAATGAGTTTAATCAATCGCCAGATTGGTGTAAATACAAATGCGGTTGATAAATTGAAAGCAGAGTTGGAGAAAATGCGTAAAGATTATGAAAAGATGATCATGTTTGCATTTCGCAATCGTAATGCTTACAATAAATTGATGTTCATCTTTGCCTCAAAGGATTTTAATCAGGGGTTTCGTCGTGTAAAATATTTACAACAATTCAATGATTCAAGAAAATTGAAGGCTGGCGAAATAGAAGGTACGAAAAAGCAGATAGAGCAAAAAATAGCACAACTGCAAGCTGACCGTAATAAGCATAAACAATTATTGAATGAACAAGAACAGGAAAAGAAAACGATCGCACAGCAACGTTCTGTTTTTTCTAATGAGCTGAGTTCACTTATCACGACAGAAAGAGGTGTGAAAAGGGATATTACCCAAAAACAAAAAGAAGAGCGTAAGTTAAAATCTGCTATTCAAGCGATTATTAAGCGAGAAATTGAAGCAGAGCGTAGGAGACAAGAAGCTGCACGTAGAGCTGCTGAAGCTGCTGCTGCAAGAAATGCAAAGAAAAATGAACCTAAAGACGATAAAGGTTCTTCTAAATCTACAACAAGAAAATCGGATTCTGAGGTATTACGTGCTACACCTGAAGCAGCTCGTCTGTCAGCAGATTTTAGATCAAACCGTGGCCGACTACCATGGCCAGTTTCAAATGCTAAAATTTTACAAAGTTTTGGTACGGATAGAACAGGTAGAAATGTGTCGGTAAGTCATGAATCATTGAAATTAGAAACTTCTAGTGGTGCGACGGTTAAAGCTGTATTCTCGGGTACTGTAACCAGTACATTGACTCTAAATGGATTGAAAGTTATCATTATTTCACATGGTGAATTCTTCTCTGTATACAGTAACTTGGCGAGCTTCAGTGTTTCAAAAGGTCAAAAAGTCTCTGCAGGACAGGCAATAGGTACTGTTGCGAATGATCCTGATTTGGATGCTCCTGTATTGGATTTCCAAATTTGGCAAGGGCAAACACCAATGAATCCGCAATCATGGTTAGCGAATTAAAAAATATAGAAATAAAAATTATTATGTACATTTGTTTATCAGGTATATAACATGTACTTTAAGTGAATATTGAAAAACAGTAAATTATAAATTATGTTGACATCAGGGTTATTAATAATGGGTATTGGAGGTCAGGAATTAATTGTAATCGTTGTAATATTATTATTATTATTTGGCGGTAAAAAAATTCCTGAATTGATGCGTGGATTAGGTAAAGGCATGAAAGAATTTAAGGACGGACAAAAAGAGGATTCGACAGAGGATACTAAAGAGAAAACAACAGAGAATAAATAGTTTTATTTATTCGTTAGAAATAAGATTTTACGAAAAGTAAAATCTTATTTCATTTTTGGCAATTTATATTGAAAATTGCTCTCAAGGGATTTACTAAAACTTCTGATTTAATTCAAGAGAATTGTGGAAGTTTTTTTTGCTGACCCTAAACTAAAAATATGATTGGAAAAAAGAGAACTTTACTAGCTTTTGGTTTTATTTTGAGCGTATATAGTTTATCTGCTCAAGAAATAGCTGTGAATGAAATGAGAAATTCTACTCAAAATGTTATGTCAGCAGCTATTGATCGTGAGAATACATCTATTCTACAACAACTTGATAGTATTAAATTCGTAAATTCAGGTGAAAAGGATATCAAGGGAGTCATATTTGATGTAGAAGATGTTAACATCGTTCGAAAGTTAAATGCATTACAACGTGAGGTTCCACTCCATTATAATCAATCTGTTCGAAAATATATTGATTTGTATGGTTCTAAAAATTATTCAGGACACATGTCTCGGATGTTGGGACTAGCTCAGTATTACTTCCCAATTTATGACCGTATTTTCTCAGAAATGGGCGTTCCGAAAGAAATCAAATACCTCTCCATAATAGAATCTGCTTTAAATCCTCATGATGTTTCCCGCGTGGGCGCAACTGGCCCATGGCAGTTCATGTATGGAACAGCGAAGATTTATAATTTGTCAATGGATAATTATGTTGATGAACGTAAGGATCCTGTTGCATCTAGTTATGCTGCAGCTAAATATCTAAAAGAGGCTTATACTGAATTTGGAGATTGGTTGTTAGCAATAGCCTCTTATAACTGTGGAAAGGGAGGCATTAAAAGAGCGATTCTAAAATCAGGAAAAATTCAACCTTCATTTTGGGAGATAGCTTCCTTTCTTCCCAAAGAAACCAGGAATTACATCCCAGCTTATATCGCAATGACCTATACACTTGGATATGCGCAAGAACACGGGATAGAGGCTGAGAATAGTGAAATGGCCTTGAATACACGTGCCTTGGAAATCGATAAATTTATTTCGATTGCTGATGTAGCTAAAGCGATAAACGTTCCAGAGGAAGGCTTAAAGAAGCTAAATCCAGCTTATAAGAAAGGAATAGTAAATGGTTCGTCTGAAATACATCGCCGTTTAATTATTCCAGCGCTAAGTGATGATATGAATCCGGATAAACTTTATGCTGCTTTAAACACAGTCGTTCAAGTTCCAACTCAAGTTCCTGTACTTGAAGATGACGATGACCGCGTTAAGAAGGTTGCCAATACTAAAAGACACGTAGTAAAGCGAGGAGAGAGTTTAGCGACTATCGCCAATACATATGATATTAGTGTGCAAAATTTGAAAGCTTGGAATAACTTAAGAAGATCTACCGTTGAGACTGGTACTTCGCTGGTCGTTAATAGTAATGGCGTCAATAGCCGATTGGCTCAAAAAGCGAATACAAGTGCAACAAAAAAATCAGATAGTCTTGTTTATACAGTGAAAAAAGGAGATACACTTTCTGAGATTGCAAACCGAAAGGGGATATCCTTATCCAGGTTGAAAGCTGATAATGACTTGTCTCATTCGAAACTGAAACCAGGCATGAAGCTTAAGATTAATAGAAGTTAAAAAGCTTAGCAGCTATATCGCTAAAAAAACGAGTCGGACTTATTAAAAATTCGACTCGTTTTTGTATAATGAAGAAACAGGAACAAGTTTATCGGTATGCTTCTTTATTTTTTGGGGTTTAAATTAAACCAACCAAGCGGCATCGTTCTCTTCTTGAAAACCTTCAAGATTTACTTCCACATGTTCTTTTAATATGGTTGAAAGCTTCAATCCATAATAGTCACTGACAATTGGAAATTTTGGATGACTTCTGTCAATCAATACGGCTGTTCTCATTTTTTTGAGCGGAACATTTAAAAAGACTCCTAAGCCATATGCTAATGTTCTTCCACTATTTAATACATCATCCACTAATATTAAGGTCTTATTCTTGACACTTTCAACAGGTTGATCTGCTTCAGCTTTTAATGAACGACTTGTTTTATTCATCGTCACCTTTATTAGCTCAATGTTTTTACTTGATATTTCGGTTAATATTTTCTGTAAGCGTTGTGCAAAAACATACCCTCTGTCCGCAATACCTACAAGTACTAATGTATCTTCCTCAAAGTTATCTTCTAAGATTTGATAGGCAATACGTATTGATTTTTGCTTAA
Organism: Sphingobacterium sp. SRCM116780; assembly: GCF_021442025.1. Lineage (NCBI taxonomy): Bacteria > Pseudomonadati > Bacteroidota > Sphingobacteriia > Sphingobacteriales > Sphingobacteriaceae > Sphingobacterium > Sphingobacterium sp. SRCM116780. Next base: position 2,761,380 of record NZ_CP090446.1, on the reverse strand, counting down.
TTTGTTCTTTATCTAATATGAGCGTTTTCTTTGACGACATAATGCTACTAAATTTATTTACTGGTAAAAGTACTAAATTCTTCGCTAAAAAAAAGTCCGAATGTCATGACATTCGGACTTAAAATTATTTTTTAATAGGATTCAATATTAATTGAATTTGTCTGATTTATCTCCTTTTAATATTTCAGCTGTCAATGATTTGTTATCATCCGGAAGTCTTCCTCCGTCATAATAATAACGTCTCCAATAAGCTTCATCTAAATTGCTAATCATAACACCTTTACTTGAGGATGCATGCGCGAATTTGTTATCTCCAATATAAACGCCTACATGCGTTATACTTTTGCTTCTAATCTTGAAAAACACTAAATCTCCAGCTTTTAAATCATTTTTTTTGACCGTCTGAATTTGAGAATATTGATTACGGCTATTATAACCTAATGTTGTATTAAACACTTTGTCATAAAGCTCAAACGAGAACTTAGAACAATCAATACCTCTTTTAGAGTCTCCTCCTAAGCGGTAGGGAGTTCCTAACCATTCGTAAACAAATTGATATAATTTTGTGTTTGTTGTTGCTGAAACTGCAACGCCCATGATTTGTGAAAAGTATTCTTTAGCTAGATTATCAGGGTCAGATTCTGGTTTAGATTGGGTTTTGGTTGATTGTGCCTGCGACACTAGACATAAGCCTATAAATAGCATGGAAGCTAATATTTTCTTTGTTTTCATTCGCTTTATTTATACAACGTTAACTTATTCTTTTTTGTTGTAGGATGTCAGTTATTTTGGACATCACTGTTGCGAATATAATACAACTGTGCTTACGATGCAAAAAATATGACAACTATTTAACGAATTTTTAACGTTTTTAACACTTTTTTTATTGAAATTCAATCAATCATCTTGTATTAACGGAATAGGTGTTCACATAAAATCAATAATCCTGTAATGCATAATTGATATTTAAATACTGATTTCTTTAATAAATATTAAAAAAAAGAATATTTTATTTTGATTAATAATAAATATTATACTATATTTACAGAAACAAAGCAATAATAATGAAAATTACTACAACCATTACGTCGATTATTATTACCACCGGGATAAAACTTAGGAGGAGGTAGTTTCGTTGTATAGAAATGTAGACAAAATATTTTATAAACGCCTTCCTCCCAGAGTGAAGGCGTTTTTTTTGAGTTTAAAACAACTAAACAGTATCGTATATTATGAAAATTTTGAAATTTGGAGGGACATCAGTAGGTTCTGCAGAAAGCATTAAAGCAGTGCTCAACATCGTTAAGAAATCATATGAAGCGCAAGAGCGCCCATTAATTGTTTTATCAGCAATGTCAGGAGTGACAAACTTGTTAACAAAAATGGCAGAAGATGCTGCAGAAGGAAAAACCTTTGATGAGGGGCTGAAAACATTAGAAGCAAAACACTTTGAGATCATTAAAGCACTGATCTCGATCAAATATCAAAACCCAGTATTCACGAAACTCAAGTTGTTTTTTAATGAAATAGAAGAATTATTACAAGGTATATATGCTTTAAAGGAATTAAGTGAGCAAAGTAAAGATTTAGTCGTTAGCTATGGCGAACGTTGTTCTACGTTTATGGTTTCAAAAATTTCTGAACAATATTTACCAGAATCTATGTTTGTCGATGCTTCGCATTATATAAAAACAGATTCACATTTTGGACATGCCCATGTCAATGATGCTTTGACCGAGCAACTGGTTCAATCCTTATATTTAACAAACAGTGATAAATTGCTTTTTGTGACAGGTTTCATTGCTTCAAATGAAAAGGGGCGTATGACGACTTTAGGAAGAGGAGGATCAGATTATACAGCGGCTATTTTTGGGTCTATTTTGAATGCTTCAGCCATCGAAATATGGACAGATGTAAATGGTATGTTAACAGCAGATCCTCGTATTGTTAAAAAAGCATTCTCTTTGCCAATCCTTTCTTATACAGAAGCCATGGAGTTATCTTACTTTGGAGCAAAGGTTATTTATCCACCAACCATGATTCCTGCTTTTTTGAAGAAGATACCAATTATTATCCGAAACACTTTTGAACCTGATTTTTCAGGTACTGTTATTCAGTTTGATAGTGGAAATACAACCTTGCCAATAAAGGGTATTTCCTCTATTGGAGATATCTCCATTATTAATTTGAGTGGTTCAGGTATGATTGGTAAATCTGGATTCAGTGGTCGATTATTTACGCTGTTAGCGAGGGAGCAGATTAATGTTATCTTAATTACACAATCTTCTTCAGAGCACAGTATCACTTTTGCAGTCAATCCTGATGATGCAGTAAGAGCGAAAATGTTAATCGAAAATGAGTTTGAACTTGAATTGCAAGCTAATAAATTAGCAACACCAGATATTGAAGATCATTTATCAGTACTGGCAATTGTTGGAGAAAATATGAAAAAAACACCTGGAATGTCAGGACAGTTATTTGCGGCATTGGGACGTAATGGCATCAACGTGCGTGCTATAGCACAAGGTTCCTCGGAATACAATATTTCTGTTATTATTGCTAAAAATGATTTATCAAAAGCACTTAATGCTGTTCATGATGCATTTTTTGCTGAATTGAAAAAGACGTTATACGTATTCAACTTGGGAACAGGGAATATCGGTTCGACTTTATTCAAGCAATTGGAAAGCCAACACAATTTCTTGTTGGAAAAAAATGATATTGAAATCAAAGTGGTTGGTGTTTCAAATAGCCGAAAAATGTTATTCAATCTGGATGGTGTTGACTTAGCAAACTGGGAAACGACACTTCAGGAAGATGGAGAAGATGCAGATCTATCTATTTTCATTGAACGTATGAAAGGTTTTAATCTTCCAAATTGTGTATTTATAGATAATACGGCAAGTAAACTACCATCAACTTACTACGAGGGTATTTTCAAAGCTAATATTTCCATTGTTACTTGTAATAAAATTGCGAATTCAGGGAAATATGAACAATATAAAACCCTACGTGATACAGCCCGTAAACATGGTGTGGATTTTTTTTACGAAACAAATGTTGGCGCTGGACTTCCAATTGTGCGTGTGTTAAAAGATTTGATGCTGAGTGGAGATAGAATTGTAAAAATAGAGGCTATTCTTTCTGGAACAATCTCCTATATCTTTAATAATTTTAAAGAGAGTACATCCTTCTATGATGTCGTGAAGCAAGCACAAGAATTGGGATATACGGAGCCAGATCCTCGCGATGATTTAGGAGGAATAGACTTTATGCGTAAAATGTTAATCTTGGCTCGTGATGCGGGATACACCGTAGAAGCGGAAGATGTAGACTTAGGTGCAATTTTACCAGAAGCGTGTTTAAAAGCTACTTCAGTAGAGTCGTTCTATGAAGAATTGAAAAATGAAAATGCGTATTTCGAAGCATTGAAAGAAAAGGCTCAACGTGAAAACAAAGTGATCCGTTATATTGGAAAATTGGAAGATGGCAAAGTCACTATTTCTGTTCAATTGGTAGATGATAAACATCCTTTTTATGCTTTATCAGGAAGTGACAATATTATTTCATTTACTACACAACGCTATAAAGATAGACCATTGGTTGTGAAAGGTCCTGGTGCTGGAGCTGAAGTAACTGCTGCCGGGGTGTTCGCAGATTTAGTAAACGTCGGAGCATAATTAACATTTAAATCCTATCTGTTATTGATGGGGTGATAGCTATAAAAATTAAATATGGAAACTTCTCTATTGAAGAAAAAAATAAATTTAAGCAGTATGTTAACAGAGGTGAGAGTTTTTGCTCCTGCTACTGTAGCCAATATGATTTGTGGTTTTGATATTCTAGGATTTGCATTAGAAGAGCCAGGTGATGAGGTTATTATGCGAAAAACTAGTTCCCCTGGAGTGATTATTACTAAAATCACGGGTGATGATGGGCGTCTTCCTTTAGATGCAGATAAAAATACAGTATCCGCTTGTGTTCAGTTCCTGTTACAACATCTAGGCTTACAACATGATGTAGGGGTCGAGATCGAATTACATAAACATATGCCCATTGGTTCTGGATTAGGTTCAAGCGCAGCAAGCACAGTTGCAGGTTTATATGCCATCAACAAAATGTTGGGAGATCCCTTATCTAAAGAAGAGTTACTCCCCTTCTGTGTAGAGGGTGAAAGACTTGCATGCGGACATGGGCATGCTGATAATGTAGCTCCTTCCTTATTCGGTGGTATTACCTTGATTCGTGGAAATGATCCTTTGGATCTTATCCCTTTGCCGGTTCCTCAGGAATTGATTGCATCGGTGGTATTTCCGCAGGTGGATGTTCCAACACGAGATGCTCGTCAATTGATTAAAGAAAAAGTTTTCCTGAAAGATGCAGTAACACAATGGGGTAATATTGCTGGTTTGGTCGCTGGTTTATTTAAAGAAGATTACGATTTGATCGCTAGAAGTATGCAAGATGTATTGATTGAGCCAACTAGAGCGATTTTAATTCCACAGTTTTACGAGATGAAAAAAATCGCTTTAGAAAATGGAGCGTTAAGTTTTGGAATATCTGGCTCAGGACCTTCTGTCGTTGCAATTACAAAGGATAGAGATAAAGCTAGACACATTACAGATTTGATTCAAGCGCATCTTTCTGTATCTGAAATCGAGAGTTTTGGATATGTATCTGCAGTAAATGTTGAAGGACCTAAAGTATTAAATTAACATATTATGAAATTATACAGTACAAATAATAAAGCGTTAAGAGTGTCATTTAAAGAGGCTGTTTTTAATTCATTGCCTGAAGATAAGGGACTTTATATGCCAGAAGTGATCCCACAATTGGATCCTTTATTCTTGAGAAATATACAGCAATATTCTTTGCAGGAAATTGCTTTTACAATAGCGAATACACTGATTGGAGCGGATATTCCAGTAAATGACTTGAAAAAAATCATTAAAGATGCCATTGATTTTGACGCTCCAGTAAAATTTTTAGCTGCTGATACTGCAGTTTTGGAATTATTTCATGGACCATCTTATGCCTTTAAAGACTTTGGAGCTCGTTTTATGAGTCGTGTGATGGGTTATTTCTCGGCAGCGGATGATCAACTGCTTGATGTATTAGTTGCCACCTCTGGCGATACAGGAGGGGCTGTGGCATTAGGGTTTTTGGGCGTTGAAGGTACACGTGTAACGATTCTTTATCCAAAAGGAAAGGTTTCTGAAGTTCAAGAGTTACAATTGACAACGAATGGACAGAATATCAGAGCTATTGAAGTTGATGGTACTTTTGATGATTGTCAAGCATTAGTTAAACGTGCTTTTAATGATCAAGAGTTGAATCAACAATTACGGTTGACTTCCGCTAATTCGATCAATATCGCACGGTTAATTCCGCAAACATTTTATTATTTTTATGCTTATGCGCAATTAAAAGCACAAGGAGTAGATCGCGTTGTTTTTACTGTTCCAAGCGGTAATTTTGGAAATATTGGTGCAGGCTTGTTGGCTTTTAAAATGGGACTTCCTGTAGAGCAGTTTGTTGCCGCTACAAATGCAAATGATACCGTTCCCCGTTTTCTTAAGTCTGGTCATTATGAACCGAAACCTTCCGTACAAACATTAGCAAATGCAATGGATGTAGGTGATCCAAGTAATTGGGTTCGTATCCAAGATTTATTCGGAAAGGATATTGAGGAATTGAAAAAGATAATTACGACGTATACTTATCAGGATCAAGAAACAAAAGCAGCTATGGAACAATTGTATCATTCTTATCATTATATTGCTTGTCCACATACAGCAATTGCTTGGTTAGCTTCTCAAGCATACAAGGGTGAACATCCTGGTCAATATGGATCAGTGTTCTTATCGACAGCTCATCCATGTAAATTTCCTGATGCGATTTCTGAAGAAGTATTTGCTAAAATTAAATTACCAGCAGGTGCAGAAAAACTAGACGCTAAGAATAAAGAGGTAGTCGCATTAGCTGTAGACTACGATGCTTTTAAGCATTACTTATTAAACCATAAATAAAAAAGATAGCTGTTTGAAAAAGGAAATCGACTGTAAGCAGGTTTTCTCTAGCAGATATCCATATAAAGAGTGTTTGTCCAGCTTATTTGGACAAACACTCTTTTTTATGAAAACTTAAAGCGTTTCCCATACATGGCAGGCATAACGTGCTTGTGTGCTTACTACATTGTCAAAAAATGAATATTAAATAGTAGCATCAAAATATCTTTGTTAAGTCTGTATATGTTGATTTGTTGGTGATAATTACCAAAGTCATCTTTAATTCGCAGTAAGATTCTAGTCAAATTAGTGAAAAACGAGTACTTTTGTGTCGATGAAAAAAATTATTCTGAATAAAGGAAAAGATAAGGCAGCATGGCAACTTCATCCATGGGTCTTTTCGGGGGCAATAAATAGGGTAGAAGGATCACCAGATAACGGGGATGTTGTCAGTGTTTATAATGCAGGGAACGAATTTATTGCCTATGGACTTTATCACGACTCATCTCGTGTTGCTGTTCGATTGCTAGAATGGCATCCTGATCAACAGGTTGATGATCAATGGTGGAGAACACGCATTCAAAAAGCTATAAAAGCACGTCAACATTTGTTTATTGAAGGAAATAACGATACAGCTCGCTTGATTTTTGCCGAAGCGGATTTTATACCAGGATTAATCGTTGATAAATATGCGGATTATATATCTATTCAGGTACATGCTGCAGGTATAGAGAAAATAAAAGATATTGTTATCGATGAACTTAACAAACTTTTGAGTCCCAAAGGTATTTATGAACGTTCTGACCTTAAATCTCGCGAACATGAAGGCTTACCGGATACAAATGGATTGCTTTCCGGCGAATTACCTCCAGAGTTTGTAGAAATTATCGAAAATGGAATTCGCTATCAAGTGAACATTATAGATGGTCAAAAATCAGGCTTCTATTGTGATCAACGTGAAAACAGAGCTCTGACGGCACACTATGTAAAAGACAAGAAGGTCTTGGATTGCTTTTGCTATTCAGGAGGTTTTACATTGAATGCTTTTCAAGAGGGAGCGGCTAGTGTGACTTCCGTAGATAGTTCTGCTTTGGCAATTGAAACTTTGAGAAGCAATATAGTGCTGAATGGTTATGATCAGGATAACCATATTGCCATTCAATCGGATGTCAATAAGCAATTGAAAGAATTTGTAACTACAAATGAAAAGTTCGATGTCATTATTTTAGATCCACCTAAATATGCACCATCAAGATCTGCTTTAGAAAGAGCGTCTCGTGCCTATAAAGATTTAAATAGAAGAGGTTTGCTGCTGTTGGAATCTGGTGGATTACTGGCCACATTCTCTTGTTCCGCTGCTATGGATATTGATACCTTTAAACAAGTGTTGGCATGGGCAGCATTGGATGCTGGTAAAGAGATCCAATTTATTAAACAGTTTCATCAACCCGAAGACCACCCCGTAAGAGCATCCTTTCCAGAGGGGGAATATTTAAAAGGATTATTAGTAAGAGTTATTTAAAAAATAGGAGAGGTTGCTAATCAAAAAGTAACCTCTTTTTTATGTGGATATGGAAGAACAAAAAAATAAAATAAGACCCGAATTTTCTGTTTTACTTGCCGTTAGTTTTGCACATTTATTGAATGATTTTATGCAAGGAGTGATACCTTCCGTATACCCTTTGTTAAAAGAAGAACATCATTTAAGCTTTTCTCAAATTGGACTTATAACTTTCGTCTATCAATTAGCAGCATCTATTTTTCAACCTGTGGTTGGTTCGTACACAGATCGAAAACCGATACCTTATTCTCAAATCATTGGAATGAGTTTTTCAATAACTGGGATGGCATTATTTGCATATGCTCCTAGTTATTCAATTATCTTATGTTCGGTTTTTCTAGTTGGTATTGGATCATCCATATTCCACCCAGAATCCTCTCGAGTTGCTTATATGGCTTCAGGAGGTAAACGAAGCATGGCGCAATCAATCTTCCAAATAGGGGGGAATGGAGGGACAGCATTAGCTCCGATTATTGTTGCCTATTTGGTGTTACCGAGAGGCCAATCTGCCATTGCTTGGTTTTGTCTAGTTGGAATTACAGGACAAATTGTTTCTAGTTATATCGGAAATTGGTACAGTCAGAAACTTAAAAATAGAAGTAAGAATGGAAAAACAACTGTTAAAATTCCTGACTTGTCAGAAACACGTGTTATGATGACAATCTTTATATTGATGTTATTGATTATCTCCAAATACTTTTATATCGCGAGTATTACGAATTACTTTCAATTTTATACCATGAAAAAATTTGGTATTTCAGAAATTCAAGCACAGGTTTATCTTTTTTACTTTTTGATAGCTGTTGCCGCAGGGACATTGTTAGGCGGAATTTTTGGAGATCGTTTTGGAAGAAAATATGTGATTTGGTTTTCAGTATTAGGAGTCGCTCCCTTCACTTTAGCATTGCCTTATGCAAGTTATACGATGACTGGAGTTTTGGTTGTCGTTATAGGTTTGATTCTATCATCCGCATTCCCGGCTATTATTGTCTATGCACAAGAATTATTACCTAAAAAACTGGGAATGGTTTCTGGATTATTTTATGGATTTGCCTTTGGTATGGGCGGGCTTGGTTCAGCTTTATTAGGCTGGCAAGCAGATCATACATCCATTGAGTTTATTTATCATGTCTGTTCCTATTTACCATTAATTGGCGTAGTAGCCTATTTCTTACCCAATTTACAGAACACGCTTTACAAAGAAGTACAATAAACTTCTCTCACGATGTTATAAAATAAATAAAGCGCTCTAGAAGAGCGCTTTATTTATTTTATAACATCTAGCCAAGATTCGGACATAAGACTCGCTCCTGCCAAAGAGGTGTGTATACCATCTGTTGTCCAATAGGAACCTGAAGCACGCTTTTGAGCATCGTCAAAAATGGATTGATAAGGAATAATTGCAGCATTGAACTCTTTTGCGATTTCAATACATACTTGTTGATAGCCTGGAAAATCTGGGAACCAACTATCTGTAACGTGTTTCACATTTTTAACACCAAATGGTTCCCCAATAATCAATTTCACTTGTGGAAGTTGGTCTAATGTTTTTTGTAGTAACACTTGATACTGTTTTTTGAACTGTTCAGGTGTGTTTATTGCGCCACTATCTTTTGTTCTCCAAAAATCATTGACACCAATAAGGATACTTAAAATAGTAGGTTTGAGATCAATAGTGTCTTGTTGCCATCTATTTTGTAGATCTGGTACACGATTTCCACTAATTCCACGATTGTAAATCTTGATATTTTTGTCAGCATATTCTTCAAGTAACATAGCTGCAGCGAGATGGGCATATCCAGTCCCTAGCGCACCACTGTCATTCGCATTGTTATTATTTCGATCCCGACCGTTGTCGGTGATGGAGTCACCTTGAAATAAAATAATATCATTGTTATTGATGCTTATCTTTTTCGATTTTTTTGTACTTGTAATCGTTTCAGCTTGAGACGAAAATAAATTGGCGTTGGTCAATAAACCAGCGCCAATAATACTTTTTGTAATAAATGATCTGCGATTTGTTTTCATATAAGCTATTGATTAGTAGCTTAAATATAAAAAAAATTAACAATACTTTTCAATACCCATCAGAATAATGCTACAAGCCTTCTCAATTTCTGCATGTGAAATCGTTAACGGAGGAGCTACGCGTAGTGCTGTTTCACAATGCAAATACCAGTCAATCATGATTCCTTGTTTCGCGCAATAATTGCTGACATTATACACTTGTTCAAAATTTTCAAGTTGCAAACACATCATCAATCCTTTACCTCTAATCTCTTTGATTTTAGGATGGTTGAGGAGCGTTCTAAACAACTGTTCTTTTTCAGCAACCTGTTCGACCAGTTTGTTCTCTAGAATTACTTCCAAAGAAGCTTTTGCGGCAGCACAACTAACAGGATGACCTCCGAAGGTTGTAATATGACCGAGCATTGGATTATCTTTGATGACATCCATAACTTCCTTAGCGGCTACGAATGCCCCTAATGGCATACCTCCACCAATACCTTTTGCTAACATCAAGATATCCGGTACGATGCCATAGTGTTCAAAAGCGAATAATTTTCCTGTACGACCAAAGCCCGTTTGAATTTCATCAACAACTAACAGTGTGCCTGTTTCATCGCAACGTTTGCGTAGGGCTTGCATATAAGCAGTATCTGGTACCCGAACACCAGCCTCTCCTTGAATAGCTTCTAGGATAACAGCTGCGGTTTTTTCACTAATTAATGATAAGTCTTCTATCTTGTTAAATTCGATAAATTCAATTTCTGGTAGTAGGGGTGCGTATGCAGTATGGTATTCTTCATTCCCAATAAGACTTAAGGCGCCTTGCGTGCTTCCATGATACGCTTTTTTTGTCGCAATAATTTGTCTTCTTCCAGTAAACCGTTTGGCTATTTTCATACTACCTTCTACCGCTTCCGCACCAGAATTGGTAAAATAAACAGATTGAAAATGATCGGGCAGTACAGCTAATAAATCACTGGCAAATTGCACCTGAGGAGCTTGTACAAATTCACCATATACCGTGACATGCAGATATTTTTCAAGTTGATCTTGAATGGCTTGAATGACTTTAGGATTTCTATGGCCGATATTGCTCACGTTAAATCCAGAAACTAAATCCATATACTCCTCACCGTTGGGACCATATAGATAAACTCCTTCTGCTTTTGCAATTTCAATCATCCGTGGTGAGTGAGATGTTTGGGCAGTATTCAATAGGAAAAGTTCACGATTACTTAACATGTTATAGTTACTTTAAAAAAAAGAAGAAGTCTTTTGGACTTCTTCCTGTATTTTGATTCAATTATTTATTATCTTCTGTTATTGAGGGATTTAATCAAGTACTCTCGAAATTCTTGTTCCACTTGAAAGAATTGAGAAGCACGCGCATTGCCAATGACTTTTGCGAATTTTTCTCGATAGCTTTTTTTGATCTCCACTTCTTTGGCGTCGTAAGCGATGACATCACGAGAACCACCTCCTCTTAAACTGTTTTTAGGTGATCCATTACCAGTTTTAGCTTTCTTAACACTCCACATTTGCTTTGAATATTCATTGTATATGGGGAAGAATTGCTGTGCCTCATTTCTAGATAAGTTCAATTCCCTGGTGATAAAAGCTACTTTTTCATTTTCAATCATTTGAAAACGCTCATTGTCTTGTGCATAAGTTGATGATAAACCTATTATACAGAAACAAAATACGACTAGTATATTCTTAACTTTTGACATCATTATAACGTGTATTTAAGATATTCTTCAATATCCTCGTCTTTAATTTTACCATTTGTACCCACCTTTTCTATATCATCGCTATCCATATATTTTGCTACATAGAATAGATCATCTCCACCTCCTGTTTGCGCAAGATAATTGATAATTTCTTGGTCAGATACTTGAGCAAGATTACTTTGCTGCTTTTGAGCATTGCTGTTTTGATATCCAAAATATCCACCAATACCTAGTACAATAGCTAAAGATGCTGCTGCACCATATCTAGCCCAAGACCTTTGTTTAGTGATGGAGCGAATAACAACTTCTTTTTTAACAACTGTACCCGATTCCACTTGAATCGATTTAGTAATTTTTGAAGCCAATCCATCAAAATAATCTTTTGGAACTTCAAATCCGTCTAATGCAGCAAGTTGTTTTAAATTACTTTCCGATATTTTCGATGAGATTTGAGCATTAAGATCTGCAAAATATGCTGAAGGAACATCAAATCCATCTTGATCTACTTGTGACTTTAATTTATCTTCGAAGACCTTCGTTAAGGTATCGTTTTGCAATTGAGGAAAATAATCTTCAGGAACATAAAATCCATCTGTCTGAACTTGTTCTTTTATTTTCTCCTCAGCTATTCTAGCGAAGATTTTTTCTTGAAGGCTTGCAAAATAATCAGTGGGAATGTCAAAATTCTCCTCCTCTTTCCGCGATTCCAATTTGACCTTCGAAATTAACGATGATGTTAAATCATTAAAATAATTTTCGGGAGTGCCAAAAGGATTTACACGTAAAGAGTTTGGAAGATTATTTGCATCCATTCCTTCATGATATGTGCTATTTTCCTTCATAGTAATACTATAGAGTGCTTAAGTTGAAAAAGGTTTAATCATTGTTGTGAAAAAAGGCCTCTATTTTTTTTACAGCCAAATGATATGACGCTTTTAGAGCACCAACACTAGTCCCTAAGACATCAGAAATTTCATCATATTTCATATCATCAAAGTATTTCATGTTGAACACAAGTTTTTGCTTTTCTGGTAATGTCAATAAAGCCTGTTGCAATTTCATCTGTGCTTTATCACCATTAAAATAACTACCACTTGATAAAGATTCCGCTAAATAAGCAGAACTGTCATCATCCAATGACACGTTCTGCTTTAGTTTTTTCTTATTCAAGAATGTTATACACTCATTCGTTGCGATGCGGTAAAGCCAGGTATACAGTTGAGAATCCTCTCTAAAGTTTGCCAAATTGCGCCATACCTTGATGAATATGTCTTGAACAACATCATCTGCATCGTCATGATCAATGACCATTCTTCTCACATGCCAATAGATTTTTTGCTGGTATTTCTTCAACAAAAGATTAAATGCTTCTTCACGCGTACTTTCGTTAGCAAATTTTGAAATGATTAAAGCATCTTCCATTATATTGACGTTGTGATCTATATTTTATTTTCTATTAATAACACGTTGAGCAGCAGCTACAATTGCAGCAGCATTCAAACCATATTTTTCCATTAACTGAGCAGGAGTACCAGACTCACCGAAGCTATCGTCTACTGCGACATATTCTTGAGGACTTGGTAAATGTTTCGCTAATACTTGTGCAACACTATCACCTAGACCACCAAGACGATTATGTTCTTCGGCAGTAACAACGCACTTCGTCTTACCAACTGATGCTAAGATAGCCTCTTCATCCAATGGTTTTATCGTGTGAATATTAATGATTTCAGCATTGATACCTAATTCAGCTAATTTTTCACCCGCTTGAATCGCTTCCCATACTAAATGACCAGTAGCGATAATGGTTACATCCGTTCCTTCATTTAATGTGATTGCTTTACCAATAACAAATTCTTGATCTGCAGGAGTAAAATTAGGAACAACAGGACGTCCGAAACGTAAATAAACAGGACCTTCATATTTTGCAGCAGCAATAGTAGCTGCTTTCGTTTGGTTGAAATCACAAGGATTGATAACCGTCATTCCTGGTAACATTTTCATCAAACCGATGTCCTCTAAAATTTGGTGAGTAGCACCATCTTCTCCTAAAGTCAAACCAGCGTGTGAAGCTGCTATTTTAACATTTTTGTTAGAATAAGCAATGGATTGACGGATCTGATCATAAACACGACCCGTTGAGAAATTTGCAAATGTACCAGTGAAAGGAATTTTACCACCAATTGTTAATCCTGCGGCAATTCCCATCATGTTTGCTTCAGCAATACCAATTTGGAAAAAGCGTTCTGGAAACTCATTTATAAAATCGTTCATTTTTAATGAACCGATTAAGTCAGCACATAATGCAACAACATTTTCGTTTTGTTTACCTGCTTCTAATAATCCGGCTCCAAATCCTGAACGGGTATCTTTTGATTCTGTGAAAGTATATTTTTTCATTTTTACTAGTATTTAGATATTAGTAGATAGTATTTAGATCTAATATCTATTATCTAAAAATTAATAATCGCCTAAAGTTTCTGATAATTGACCTAGAGCAGATACTAATTGATCATTGTTAGGAGCAACACCATGCCATTTGTGAGATCCCATCATGAAATCTACACCATTACCCATTTCAGTATGCAATAATATAACAACTGGTTTACCTTTTCCTGTGTGTGATTTAGCTTCTTCAAGTCCAGCTACAACAGACGCCATATTGTTACCTTTTGCGATTTCTAATACATCCCATCCGAAAGCTTCCCATTTCGCGCGAAGATTTCCTAATGAAAGGACTTGTTCTGTTGAACCATCGATTTGAGCACCATTGTAATCAACTGCAGCAATTAAGTTGTCAACTTTATTGTGAGGAGCGTACATGGCTGCCTCCCAAACTTGACCTTCTTGCAATTCACCATCTCCCATTAAAACATAAACAAGATTCGTATCCTTATTTAGTTTTTTAGCTTGAGCAGCACCAATTGCAGCAGAAAGACCTTGACCTAATGAACCAGATGCAATGCGAATTCCCGGTAAATGCTCGTGCGTAGTAGGGTGTCCTTGAAGGCGTGAATTGATTTTTCTGAATGTCGCCAATTCACTTATTTCAAAGTATCCTGCACGTGCAAGTGTACTGTAGAAAACAGGTGAAATGTGACCATTTGATAAGAAAAATAAATCTTCTCCGATGCCATCCATATGGAAAGATGGATCATGTTTCATCGCATTGAAATAAAGAGCTACAAAGTAATCCGTACAACCTAATGAACCACCTGGGTGGCCAGATTGACAAGCATGTACCATGCGTACGATGTCACGTCTTACTTGTGATGCAATTTGTTCTAGTTTATTGATATCTGCACTCATTTTAATATATTGATTTCACAATTAGCCGTAAAGTTAGTCATTTTTAGGAGAGTAGGGGACATAAAATGCAAATTTATCGTGATTCACCATCGTCGATAGAAGAATTTATACATTCGTTTATTTTTCAGGATTATATCCTATATTAAGTACTGCTATTGTGGTCATTATAAATGGGACGTTTTAAGGACATTATTTAAAATAATGCTAAATATTTTTGTAAGTTTAGAACCAAGTTTAGTGTCTGATTATGATTAAATTTAAATATACCATTACCTTTCTTTTGTTGAGCTGTGCAAATTGTGTTTTAGCCCAAAATAACACGAACATTTATCATAGAAATTGGATTGATTTTAATAAAAATGGAAAAATGGATCCATTTGAAGATCCGAAACAAGCTATTGATCTCCGTGTTGCAGATTTACTAGCGCAGATGAACGACGATGAGAAAATAAATCAAACAGTTACACTGTATGGATATGGACGAGTCCTTCAGGATGAACTTCCCACTGCTGAATGGAAAAATAAGGTTTGGGTTCATGGGCTAGGAAATATAGATGAGATGTTAAATGGTTTAGCCTATAATAAATCTGCTCAAACAGTATATTCTTATCCTTTCAGTAAACATGCACAGGCATTAAATAAAATACAAAAATGGTTTATTGAAGAAACAAGATTAGGTATTCCAGTAGATTTTACCAATGAAGGAATCCACGGTCTTAACCATGATCGTGCAACAGCATTGCCTGCCCCTATCAATATTGGAAGTACTTGGAATAGAGCGCTGGTACACCAATCTGCCGAGATGATTGGGAGAGAAGCGCGAAATTTAGGCTATACCAATGTTTATTCACCAATTTTGGATGTTTCAAGAGATCCGCGTTGGGGGAGAGTCGTCGAAACATATGGTGAGGATCCGTTTCATATTGCTGAACTAGGAAAACAAGTGGTACTTGGGATTCAATCTCAAGGAGTTGCTTCCACTTTAAAGCACTTTGCAGTATATTCTGTCCCTAAAGGAGGTCGCGATGGAAATGCACGAACTGATCCTCATGTCGCTTTTAGAGAATTGCATATGATGCATTTGTATCCATTTAGAAGAGTCATAAAAGAGGCGCATCCATTAGGGGTGATGAGCAGTTATAATGATTATGACGGAATTCCAGTTTCAGGAAGTCGATATTTTCTGTATGATTTGCTTCGTAAAGATTATGGTTTTGAAGGATACGTCGTTTCTGATAGTGATGCATTAGAATTTATTTATAATAAACACTCCGTTGTCGATTCATATAAAATGGCCATTAAAAAAGCATTAGAAGCTGGATTAAATGTTAGGACTACTTTTACAGAACCAGATGTCTATTTGAATCCTTTACGTGAATTAGTTCAAAATAAAGAAATTGATATTACTGTCATTGACGATCGCGTTCGGGAGATTTTAAAAACAAAGTTTAAGTTGGGTTTATTTGATCCTAAAGTAGTCCAGGTAAACAAGTCTGTTGATAAAGAAATGCATACTGCAGAGGATGAAAAAATTTCTTTAGAAATGAACCGCGAATCTATCGTATTATTGAAAAATGAAAATAAGTTATTGCCATTGGATAAAACAAAAATAAAATCATTGTTTATTACAGGGCCAATGGCTGAAGAAAAAAGATATACAACGAGTCGCTATGGGCCTTCAAATAATGATGTTACGACGATTAGAAAAGGTATTGAGGACTATGCCTTAGCCAACGGTATTTCATCCCAATATGCAAAAGGAGTAAATACGATAGATAAGGGCTGGCCTGAAACTGAAATTATACCTACGGAAATCGACGACGATGAAAGAAAGGATATGAAAGCAGGGTTGTCATTGGCGGCTCAAAGTGATGTCATTATAGCTGTAATGGGAGAATCTGATCGTGAAGTTGGAGAAAGTCGTTCAAGAACAAGTTTAGATTTACCAGGTAAGCAACGAAATTATCTAATGGAACTGCAAAAATTAGGTAAACCAATCGTATTAGTTTTGGTAAATGGCAGACCCCTTACCATTAATTGGGAAAATAAATATTTGCCAGCCATCTTAGAAACTTGGTTTTTAGGCCCCCAAAGTGGTCGTATAGTTGCCGAAACACTATTTGGAGATAATAACCCTGGCGGAAAATTATCAATCTCTTTTCCAAAATCAATTGGACAGATTGAAATGAATTTTCCGACCAAGCCAGCTGCTCAAGCAGGGCAACCAGGAGTAGGACCGAATGGTTGGGGGAATAGTAGGGTCGAGGGATTCCTTTATCCATTTGGCTATGGTTTAAGTTATACCTCTTTCGAGCTATCAAATCTTGTTGTTGATAAAAAAAATATCACGAGTACAGATAGTCTTACTGTTCGTGTTGATGTGAAAAATACTGGAGATAGAATAGGTGATGAAGTTGTTCAACTCTATATTAAAGATGTGGTCTCTTCAGTCACTACTTATGAAATGGATTTAAGAGGATTTGAACGGGTTCGGTTAAACCCCAATGAAGTTAAAACCATTACATTTAAAATCAGACCTCAAGATTTGATATTATTAGATGAGCACATGAATTGGACAGTTGAGCCAGGTGATTTTGAAATTTTTATTGGTAATTCATCTCAAAATTTACCATTGAAGACAAAATTTTCTGTGCAGTAGAATAGCTGGTGTAACAATAGAATCTACGGAATGTTTTTGCCAATGGGACTTATAAAAATTGTCATGTTGTAGCAATAAGTTGGCAGTATTGTATAGCCTTTGTTATTAAAAGATAATTTATCCACAATGGGAAAAATACGTTGCAAAAGAAAAGCCGTTCATTTAGAACGGCTTTTCTTTTATAATCTCTATGTATAGACTTACATCGCTTCAGCTACAACTTCTTCAACTTCAGGAACCATACGTTTTAATAAACCTTCAATTCCAGATTTTAACGTGATGGTAGAAGAAGGGCAGCCACTGCATGATCCACGTAATTCTACTGTCACAACACCTTCATTGAAAGATTTATAAGCAATCGCTCCACCGTCTTGTTCTACAGCAGGACGTACGTAATCATGTAATACTTGTTGGATTTTAATCTCTACCTCCGAACCTTCAAAGTTTACATCTTCTGTATGTTCAATTGGTTTTACAGCAAGTTCTGACTCCACAGCACCTTTTACAAAATCTTTTAAAAGCGTTTCGATATCACTCCATTCAGCATCTTCAGTCTTCGTAATGGTGACGAAATTACTAGCAAAAAATACACCGTTTACAAAGTTGAATTTAAATAATTCCTTTGCAAAAACTGATTCTTGTGCTTTCTCTTTATCTGGATAATCCAAACTACCATTGATCAATAGCTTATTGACCAAAAATTTCATTGTAGCTGGATTTGGAGTAGATTCTGTATATACGTTTATTGTTGCCATATTAATCTGTGTCTATTTGAAAAACAAATATAAGCTAAATATAAAGTGAAGTTCGTCATTAAAGCGTAAAAGCTTATAGACTAACACCCGTATAGCTAGAAGGACTGATCAATTTTAATTCTGCCTTTACTTCTTCTGTAACATTTAAACCATCAACAAATACTGCAATTGTTTCTGCTGTCACATGTGTGTTTGTCCGCGTCAAATCTTTCAACGCTTCATATGGTTTTGGATAACCTTCGCGTCTCAAAATAGTTTGAATAGCTTCTGCAACTACAGCCCAGTTATTATTTAAATCAGCTTGCAAAGCATTTTCATTTAAGATCAATTTACGTAAACCTCTTAATGTAGATTTAATAGCAATTAACGTATGTGCAAATGGAACACCAATATTACGTAAAACGGTTGAATCTGTTAAATCACGTTGCAGACGAGAAATAGGTAATTTTGCTGCTAAGTGTTCAAAAATAGCATTCGCAATTCCTAAATTACCTTCCGCATTTTCAAAATCAATTGGGTTTACTTTATGCGGCATTGCCGATGATCCAATTTGACCAGCAGTAATTTTTTGCTTAAAATATTCCATGGATACATAAGTCCAAATATCACGACATAGATCGATGATAATATTGTTAATGCGTTTGAAAGCATCACAACTCGCTGCAAAATTATCATAATGTTCGATTTGTGTAGTCGTTTGTGAACGACTCAAACCTAATGATTCATTGACAAATTTATTTCCAAAAGCTACCCAATCTGTTTGTGGATAAGCAACGTGATGCGCATTGAAGTTTCCAGTAGCACCACCAAATTTTGCTGAGTATGGTACAGCAGATAATTGTTCCAATTGACGTTCAATACGTTCAACAAAAACTTTTATCTCTTTACCTAGTCGAGTCGGAGAGGCTGGTTGTCCATGTGTACGTGCTAACATGGATACATGTGACCAATTCTGAGATAACGATGTTAATTCTTGAACCAATTCATTGATTGCTGGTGTATAGACATTTTTTATAGCATCCTTCCAAGAATAAGGAATAGCGGTGTTATTGATGTCCTGAGAAGTTAAACCAAAATGGATGAATTCTAAAGAGTCATGGAGACCTAGTTTTTCAAATCGATCTTTCAAAAAGTATTCAACAGCTTTTACATCATGATTCGTTACTTTCTCTGTATTCTTAATCCAAGTTGCATCTTCTTCTGTAAAGTTTCTATATAGATCACGTAGTTTTTCGTTCAAAGAACCATCAAAATGATTCAATTGTTCAATCCCCGATTCAGAAAGAGCAATAAAATACTCTACTTCTACTAATACACGGTATTTAATTAAGGCAAATTCAGAAAAATAAGCTGCTAATTCTTGTGTTGCGTTATGATAACGACCGTCTACTGGAGATACGGCGGTAAGTGATGATAAGGCCATAATACTTTTTTGTTTGTGCAAAGGTAAAAAATTGATAGGAGCTTATCAATTTAAATCAGAGGTATATAACAAAAAAAAGCCCCACATCATGTGGAGCTTTTAATATTTTTAAAATCAGTTCCCTGAAATTAGTGAGCAGCTTTTGCTGAATCAATAGCAACTTTAGCTGAATCAACAACAGCTTTAGCTGAGTCAATAGCAACATTAGCTGAATCAATAACAGTTTTAGCTGAGTCAACAGCAGCTGAATCAGTAGCAGTTTCTGTTTTGTTTGCAGTACCATTACAAGAAGCGAAAGCTACAGTTAAAGCTAATCCTAAGAAAGCGAATTTGAATGAATTTTTCATTTTGATATTTTTTTAATTTTATTAAATTTCTTTATTTATATATGTTTATACCTTAAATAAGAAAAGGTAACCCATTTATTTTATTTTTTTTGAAGAAAGCTTGCATCATAACAATGCAAGCTTTTATTCTTTAAACAGTACTAAAATTATTTAGTAACTGCTGAATCAACTTTCGCAGCAGCAGAATCAACTTTTGCAGCAGCAGAGTCAACTTTGTTAGCAGCTGAATCTAATACAGTAGCAGCAGAATCAACTAAAGCAGCAGCTGAATCAGCAGCAGCATTAGTTTTAGTTTCAGCACCACCACAAGAAGCGAAAGCTACAGTTAAAGCTAATCCTAAGAAAGCGAATTTTAATGAATTTTTCATTTTGATTTTTCTAAATTAATTGAAACAAAATTGTTTATTTATCATTAATACCCTTAAAGGAAAAAGGTAACCTACAAAATGTTATTTTTTTTAAAATAATTTTAATATGCTGATTTTCAGATTTATAAAATTTATTTTTTTGTAAATCTGAGCGTTTTTATCTCAAATAACAAAAACTTTCTGCCATAAATACTGTATATTGATCATACAAGAGATAGGTATTAACTAAAAAAGGAGATTATGTTTGATAAAATGAAAGGCATATTGGATCTAATAAAAACAGTCGATTTGGAGAAGTTGCAACAGATTTCTCAAAAGGTTGATTTGGGTCAAGTATTGGATGCTGTATCAAAAATGGATGATAATCAATTAAAAGGAGTGATGAAACTGCTTTCAGGAGAAAGTAAAAAAAGAGAACTCCCTCCCATTAATGGTGATTTTTATAATATTGATGCTAAACTATCAACAGAAGATAGAGCTATTCAGTTGAAAGTTCGCGATTTTATGGAAAAGGAAATTAGCCCCTTAGTTAATAGTTATTGGTTGAAAGATGAGTTTCCCTTTGAAATTATAGAAAAATTTGCTGCTTTAAATATTTGTGGTTACACCTATGATGGTTATGGATGTGCTGGAGGAAGTTCCCTAATGGAGGGGGTAATTGCAGCTGAAATAGCGCGAGTTGATGCCTCTATCGCAACATTTTTTGGTGTTCAAAGTGGTTTGGCTATGGGCTCAATTTATATTTGTGGTTCTGATGCTCAAAAAGAAGAATGGCTGCCGCGTATGCAACAGATGAAAGTTATAGGAGCTTTTGGTCTTACGGAGCCCGAGGTAGGATCTGGTGCAGCAGGGGGATTGACCACGACATGCAAAAAAACAGATGAGGGATGGGTGCTTAATGGCCAAAAGAAATGGATTGGAAATTCAACCTTTTCTGATATCACGATTATTTGGGCAAGAGATTTAGATGATGGAGAAGTAAAGGGTTTTATTGTTCGTAAAGATAATCCTGCTTTTAAAGTAGAAAAAATAAAAGGGAAGATGGCTTTGCGGATTGTTCAAAATGGATTAATCACATTAACAGATTGCTTAATTCCAGAATCAGATCGTTTACAAAATGCAAATAGTTTTAAAGACACGGCAAAGGTTTTGCAAATGACTAGGGCAGGTGTCGCATGGATGGCAGTAGGTTGTGCGCGAGGAGCCTATGAAAATGCGCTAGATTATACAAGAAAACGGAAGCAATTTGGAAAACCAATTGCTGCTTTTCAGTTGATCCAAAACCACCTGGTGGAAATGTTATCTAATTTAACGGCTATGCAGACGCTGGTGTATCGGTTATCTGAACTTCAGGATAATGGTGAATTGAAAGATGAACATGCCTCTTTGGCAAAAGTGTTTTGTTCATTACGTACACGGGATATCGTCTCTAAAGCACGTGAAGTAATGGGAGGGAATGGAATCTTGTTGGAATATAATGTTGCCCGGTTCTTAGCTGATGCTGAAGCTATTTATTCATACGAAGGCACGAAAGAAATCAATTCTTTAATTGTGGGTAGAAGCATAACAGGTTTTAGTGCCTTTGTCTAAAAAGGTCATTGACTAACCATAAAAAAAGGATTCCAAATTGATTTGGAATCCTTTTTTTATGGTATTAAATTAATCCCTATTTTTTATGAAAACGCATCATCGCAATATCACCCATAATGAACGTTAGTGTTTGCCCGTCAACACTATAGGTATTAATTTTTTCCAAAGTACTGAAGTAAACCTGTTCTCCAGAACCTCCACACCCCATTTTTGTAGACATGATAGGGCCAAAATTGATTTTATGATCGTCAGTTTTGAAATTAGTATTGTAAGTATTGCAACTTCCGTTACCTGAAACTTTATTTGACGCTAGATCAAAAGTAATGGTTGGTTTTGAATTTGGATACAAACCGTTGAAAGCAATGCGAGGACCCGATATATAGTCCAATTCCCAAGTTCCTGATAATGCATTTGCTGTGGTTGCTTCTGGCATCAATTTGAATTTAGCTAAAGAAGTAGATGCGCCTTTATTTAGGTTTAAAATACCTTCTTTTATAATATATCCATCAGCAGCGATTAGTGCTTTTGATAATGAATGTTCAATATCCAGATCAGGACAAGCCATCATCGTTGACATACCTTGAGAAAATTTAATTTTATTTTTTCCTGTAATACTTACCGCACCACCCATTGTATTGCAGCCCGCATTGGCAAGGTAGTTTTTATCGTCCAATTGCAAATATGGTATACGACCATTTATCTTTTCAGCTATTGCTTTTCCATTTAATTCAATTAATTGCCATTTCTTACCCGTAATCTCGATTGTTTTTGTTGTATTGGAGGTATCATGCATGTCTGCTTTCTTTCTGAAAATTGAGCAACTGCTCAATCCTACTAAAAGAGTTGCTATTATTAAAGTCTGGCTAAATTTCATTTTTATCTTATTTTAATGTAACTGTTAAACACTAAATCTAACGTATTGTTTAACGGATTGCTACAGTAGCATACGAAAAAAGAGGAAACCAATCGCTGATTTCCTCTTTTTCAAGTTCTTAATTATAGTATATATTATTTTTTATTTTGTTGTGCTTGACGCATCGCCTCTTCCATTCTAGATTGGAAAGTCGATTTCTTCTGCACTTTAGGATTCTTTTTATTGCTTTCCAATTTTGCTAAAATCTTATCATCATTAACCATTGAGCGGATGATCAATTGTGTCAAGAATGTTAGGATAGCACTTAGGAAGTAATAGTAGTTCAAACCAGCAGGGAAGCTGTTCAAGACAAAGAAGAAAATTAAAGGCATAATATAACCGATGTATTTCATTTGTCCTGTAGCACCTGAAGTCGAATTATTATACCAAGTTGTTAGCAATGTTGTCAAAGTCATCAACACACACATTAATGATACGTGATTCAACACACCAAAAATTGGAGCAAAAGAAAATAAAGTATCATACGTGGACATATCCTTCATGAACAAGAAACTTTCGCCTCTCAATTCGAATAAATTCGGAAAGAAATAGAAAAAGGCAATTGTAAATGGCATTTGCAAAACCAAAGGAAGACAACCTCCAAGGGGGTTTACACCAGCCGTTTTATACAATTTCATTTGTTCCTGTTGAAGCAATACAGCATTGTCTTCCCCAACTTTAGCTTTGATTTCATCTAACTGAGGTTTTAAAACACGCATTTTAGCCATAGATAGATATGATTTATATGTCAATGGTGACAATACTAATTTTAACAATAACGTTAAAATTAGGATGACAATACCATAACTCATATTAAATCCATCTAAGAAATCAAATACAGGTACCGTAATGAACTGGTTGATCCAACGCATTGGACCCCATCCCATATTGATAATCTTATGGAAATCATGACCTTCAGCTTTTAACGTTTTGTATTGATTCGGTCCAAAAAAGAAGCTTAAAGAATAATTGTTATCTCTTTGTGTTGCATAATCTAACTGAGCAGTAGAGCTATAAAGCTTAATAACACCCTCTTCCTTTGTTGATTTTACATCAACTTTAGTGGAGGTAAAGCCAGTTTTGCTAGAAAGAATATTAGAAAAATAGTGTTGTTTAAATGCAATCCATACTACCTTTTCTTTCAATTCTTTTTCCTCATCCTTAGCTTCGGATAAATGATCAACATTATCACCTTCTTTATAATAAATGGTAGATTTCTGACGTTCAGAGGCTATGTTTTGTTCCTTTTGAAGTAAGATAGTTTCCCAATCTAAATCAATTGATTTCTGATCAATTTTATTTTGGATACCTTTTGTATTGATATCCAGTCCAAGATTGTACCCATGACCTTTTAAAGTGTAAACATATTCAATATACTGATCAGCTCCATAATTCAATTTCAATTTGATTGATTTTGAATCTTCACCTGTGATTTTGACATCAGCGTCTTCAGATGTGAAATATAAATCGTTCGTATTGATCGCTTGACCAGCAACATTAAATTTTAATCCAAATTTGTTATCGTCTCCTTCAAATAACAGTAATGGCTTACCATTAAAATTTGTCTCACCTTTTAATTGTACAGATTTTACACGACCACCTTTAGAACTTATTTTAGCAATGATCTTATCATTTTCTAACGTGATAATTTTCTCAGTTCCAAATTTTGTCGCTCCAAAAGGAAGTTTTAAAGTCGCAGAATCAGCAGTCTGTGCTGGTTGCGTTGTTACGATCTGTCCATTTGTTTTCGTCGAGTCAGTTAAAGGTGCTAAACCTTTTTTAACACGCGCTAACGAATCCTGTAGAGCTTGTTCTTTCTTTATTTCTACGTCGGATGGTTTCATTAAATAAAATGAACCAGCTATGATTCCGAACATCAGAAGTAAACCAATAAGGGTATTTCTATCCATTTTTAAAAATTAAACTTACTTAATTGTTTCCTGCTTTTGTATCTTATTTTTCTTATTTGACAGAGCAGCGGCTACAAAGCTAACAAAAAGTGGGTGAGGATTTGCAACAGTTGACTTTAATTCTGGATGAAATTGTCCTGCAACGAAAAAAGGATGGTTTTTTAATTCCACAATTTCCACTAAACCTGAAGTTGGATTGATTCCTGAAGCAATCATACCAGCGGCTTCATACTGCTTTAAATAGTCATTATTGAATTCATAACGATGACGATGACGCTCCGTAATTCTAGTCTTTCCATAAATACTATATGCTTTTGTACCTTTTTTGACATCGCAGTCATAAGCACCTAAACGCATAGTACCTCCCATATTGGTAATATTTTTTTGATCCTCCATCAAATTGATTACTGGATTTAGGGTATCAGCATTCATTTCAACACTATTTGCATCTTTTAAACCTAATACGTTACGCCCAAATTCGATAACTGAACATTGCATTCCCAAACAGATACCAAAGAAAGGAATATTATTTTCGCGAACATATTTAATAGAAGCCAATTTTCCTTCTAAGCCACGTTCACCAAATCCAGGTGC
Organism: Sphingobacterium sp. SRCM116780; assembly: GCF_021442025.1. NCBI lineage: Bacteria > Pseudomonadati > Bacteroidota > Sphingobacteriia > Sphingobacteriales > Sphingobacteriaceae > Sphingobacterium > Sphingobacterium sp. SRCM116780. The sequence goes on along the minus strand of NZ_CP090446.1, from coordinate 2,736,203 downwards.
AACAAGTACACCATCCATTTCTTTCAATTTATCTTGAACATTATCATCGTTCACACTCTCAGCAGCAATGTATGCTAATTTTACTTTACATTCATTAGTAGCGCCAGCGTGAATAAAACTTTCAACAATTGATTTATAAGCATCAGGTAATTCTACATATTTACCCACTAAACCAATGTTAACTTCATTTGTCGGATTTTTTAATTTACCTAAGAAAGCTTTCCAGCTGTCTAAATCAGGTTCGTTTTTATTCGAAAGTTTCAATTTAGCCAATACAGTTTTGTCTAACTGCTCTTTCAACATATTTAAAGGAACATCGTAAATGGTAGGAGCATCAATTGATTCTACTACTGCATTCAGGTTGACATTGCAAAACAAAGCCAATTTCTTACGAATTTCCTGCGTTAATTTATGTTCCGTACGACAAACTAAAATATCAGGTTGAATACCGTATTCCAATAATGTTTTAACAGAGTGTTGTGTAGGTTTAGTTTTCAATTCACCTGCAGCAGCTAAATAAGGAACTAATGTTAAGTGGATAACTACAGAATCATTTGTGCCTAATTCCCATCTCAATTGACGCACAGCCTCAATGAAAGGCAATGATTCAATATCACCAACAGTACCACCTAATTCTGTAATGACAATATCATATTGACCCGTTTGACCTAACAATTGCATCCGGTTCTTAATCTCATCTGTGATATGGGGAACAACTTGAACAGTTTTTCCTAAATAAGCACCTTCACGCTCTTTTTGGATAACAGATTGATAAATACGACCTGTAGTTACATTATTGGCTTGAGAAGTTGGAACATTTAAGAAACGTTCATAATAACCCAAATCAAGATCCGTTTCAGCGCCATCTTCAGTAACATAACACTCACCATGTTCATAGGGATTCAATGTTCCTGGGTCGATGTTAATGTAGGGGTCGAATTTTTGAATGGTTACTTTGTAGCCACGTGCTTGGAGAAGTTTAGCAAGAGAAGATGCAATAATACCCTTCCCTAACGACGAAGTAACGCCGCCCGTAACAAAAATATATTTAGTCATAACAATAATGGATTTCAAAATATAAGGTCTAAAGTGACCTAAATATCTGCTTTATGTACGGGATACAAAGATAAGAATATTTGTGGAAGACTAAGTTTTTTTTTGTTTTTAATTTTTACGATTTAAAATTTTTGAAGCATAAGATATTTAATTGCGACTTCAGTTAATTCAATTTTGATCTGAATTTCATGAAAAAATCTTCAAAATATTTTTTAGACAGATGCGCTGTGATGCATGTGCCCACAATGACAAGGACATAAAAAATAGTAAAACTGAGCCAAGGATCCAGATTTAATAAATATTTTTTTCCAAGATGGATAACCGCAAATATCACAATCATATGGTACATGTAAATACCATAAGAGATTTTACCTGCATAGTCAAGAAATGATCTATTAAAAAATGACTCTGAACTTAGTATAACACTGGAAAATAAAATCAGATTTAAAAAGAGAAAATTTAAGATGATATAAGAAAATAGCCAACTTTCAAAAATATCAAATCCAAGTAATGCATGAGCATATGCTCTGAAAAAGAAATAAACAAACAGTACAGTTGACAATAAGTAATTTAGAGGTGCATACTTTTTATACAATTGATGTATATCCATAGAGGTATTGTATAGAAAATAAGCTCCAAGTCCACCAATAGCCATGGATTCAAATGCAAATGTTTTAATCAGGTGTACAAGTAGATCGTTCACAATCATGTTGTTAAAACAAAGTGTTAACAGGATTATTTTGATCAAAAATATACCGATAATAAATGCCAGTTTATTATCTATCCATTTGAATAGAGGTGCCCAGATAATATAAAACCACTCTTCTACGCCAATTGACCAAAGCGGTTCCAATAAATGGGAGCCAAATTTAAAGGTTACTACACTAGGTAAGAATAGCAAGAATAAAAGCCATACTTGATCAACCTTATAGGGAAAAGTATACTTGATATGTAATACCTCAAATAAAAAAGGAAATAGCAGGATGCCAATAGTAACTAATAAAAAATAAAGAGGCCATATACGGATTACTCTTTTCAAATAGAAATTTGGAATAGATATCGTCTTTTTCTCAGCTTTCTCTTTTAGCAACAGATAGCTAATTAGAAAACCACTTAGAACAAAGAAAAATTTAACAGCAGTACTCCCGTTTTGAAAAAAACTTAAATGTTCATAACTAATAAAATCATTTTTCGCTCGAATTACCTCTCCATGATGAAAGATGACCAGTAATGCAGCAACAAATCTTAACGCATTCAGATTGGGAAAAAAGGATATATTCTTATACATTATTGCTTGTAAAAGTAATAATATTAGTTCTATTTTCTTTGGGTGTTTTGTTGAAGATTGAATATCATTTCAAATGACTATGGTTATTAAAATGAATATCCGAACCCATCTATAAATAATCTCCTCTTTTATGAGCTACTTGATAAATAATCAGCTTTTAATTTTAGTTAATCATAAAACCTTAATCTACGGATTGATCTCAAAATTACCCTTATTGTCTAAGTATACATACATTTTCTTTGATCGATGATCAACGATTTGCATATTATAATTCTTTTTATCCTGACTTAAGTTCAACGTGATCTGATAATTTTTTAGAATTGGATTTATATTTTCTTTAAACAGAGAAAGTTTTGATAGCTGGTTCGTGTACATACGATTCTCTTTATAAAATAATCGTTGTAAATAATGAATATTCCAAGCCAATTTTGTTATTTCATACGTCTCTGGTAAAGCAGGAGGTTGTTCCTGTGCATGTTCTACAAATTGTATATAACCCCATCTTTCAGGATAATGCATGTTGATTAGGCCTATTGGAGACCATACCCAATTGTCCTCTTCTAAAATCTTGTTATTCTTTGTTTTTCTGCGGTATTGATCGTTGATGACTTCATGTTGCCATTGTACACGGGAGAAGTTGCAAAGCCAGTAGTCATTAGGTTTAGGCATCATAGGTTTTCCAAATGCATAAATAGATTGATGTGGTATTGCAAACTCAACAGACCAGAACGAGTCGGTATCTTGTGGGTTGTTGAGTGAGCCATTAACATAGACTGCCGATTTAAGATTTTTTAGATCCCAATGTGTGATTGCTTCTCCACCAAATCGGTAAGGTTTTGTAAGCATAAGGTCGAATATGGTTTGAAGGGCATTAACTTCGACTTCGTAATATTCAGCTTGATGCAAATTTGGTTTTAGGAAAATCTCAAAGTCGTTGTTCAAATAGACAATTTCATCATGTTTCTTAATATCTGCCCAAATATGAGGATCATAAAGTTTCGCATAAACATATAAATAAGTCGAATCCCATAACATTTTCAGTTCTGTTTTATAAGCAGGTTGTTTGAAGTTTTTGCCTTGGATATCTTCAAAATTAGTGATTGTCTTTGCTTGTGCCCAGCTATTTTCATTATCCTTTCCATCAATTTGCAAGGTTTCATTCGTTTTAAGAACAGCGTAGGTTTTTGGTATCGATTGCAGCGCTAAAAATTCTTTGATAGAATTTTGACCATAGCTGATCGTATAGCAGCATGATAATATAAAGATAAAAATAGATTTGTTCATAAAAATAACTTTTCAGCCCATTAAGATAAACTAAAAAGATTTAGCATTAAAGTATATTTTGCCTTGTAAAGAAAATGTTGCTAAAGAGGGCGAAGGTATGTCAGCTTTTACTATTGCCTAAAATCTATATCAACTTCTAACCAACTTCTAACCAACTTCGGACTCTCTTCTAACTTCCAGTACTCTTCTACCGTCCTTTCTCCGCCTTTTTACCACAGTTGACTCGGGGAAAAGGCGGTGCAACAGCGGTAAAAGAGCGTTCCAGGTGTATTGAAACTTAGAAGATGGTTCGAAGAAAGTACGAAGAAGGTTAGAAAAAGGTATCCTTTCATCCATGTCTTAATTACTGAATTATCCTTGCAAGATTCGGATAGTTAAACGGTTAAATCCTTGTAAGTATAAAAAGTTATACGAACACAACTTTACATTTAGCGCAATAAAATAATTTGCACGCCTGAAATATTTCATTTACATTGGTTAAAAAATATAAAACGCTTATCTAACCAATCCTTTGATATTTATAATGCCAATATCAAAGTTAAATATGGTTGATTATGTATACAACATAAAATAAAACCTAAATAACTAAATCTAAAAAACCTAAACATTATTTGGCAAACTATTTTAACGGTCTAACTAAGAGGTATTCTAATTAAATAGTTCATGCAGACCACATAAATTAAAGTTTAAAATACCTTATTCACAAATTATAAATAATGAAAAATATAACCATTTTCTTAAGTGCATTATACATCAGTATTCAAGTAGGTAGTGCCCAAACTTCAAAACAGGAAATGTTTGACAATCCTGAAAAAACCGCAGGTGTGTACTATGCTTATCCAGAAAAGGAAATTTCACCTCAAGCACCTGTACCAAAGGGATATGAGCCATTTTATATCAGTCATTTTAGTCGCCATGGCTCCCGTTATTTAGTTAGTGACGATCAATATAAAGTGGTACTGGATCTGTTGCAGGATGCCGCTAATAACCATACATTGTCCGCGTTAGGAAAAGATGTATTCGAACGGTTGAAAAAAGTATGGCAGGAAGCTGAATTCAGGGGAGGAGATCTTTCTCCTTTGGGAGTCAGACAGCATAGGGGTATAGCCGAACGTATGTATACTAGATACCCTCAGATTTTCGTTGATAAGGCCGAAATTTCGGCTCAATCTACAACTGTTCTCCGTTGTGCATTAAGTATGGATGCCTTTAGCGAACGACTGAAGGAACTTAACCCGAAGTTGCTTATTTCAAGAGATGCGAGTATGAAATACCAACGTTATCTTAACTTTCATACCAATGAAGCGAATATGTTTAATTCTTCAAAATCTGACTGGAGAGCAGATTATGATAAATTTGAAAATAACCATATCAACCCAAGTCGAATGGTACACGCTCTTTTTACGGATAGCGTTTATATACAACAGCATGTAAATCAAAAGCAGCTGTTTGAAGGGATGTACGAAATTGCTGGTGATATGCAGAATATTGAAACTAAACTAAATTTTTATGATGTGTTTGAGAAACAAGAGCTTTTTGATTTATGGCAATGTCGCAATTATAAAAATTATGTAAGTGATGCAAATTCTGCATTAAATGGGGGGATAATGTTTGAGAATGCTAAACCAATTTTACGGGATATTCTGGAAAGAGCTGAAAAAACTATCTCCACCCATTCAAATGGCGCCGCATTTCGATTTGCTCACGATGGAAACATTATCCCATTAGCTATGCTTTTGCATTTGGAAGATACGTATAACAGTGTTTCCGAACCATCAGAATTTTATAAGGCGTGGAGTAATTTCAAGATCGCACCTATGGCCGCTAATATTCAGATTGTTTTCTTTAGAAAGCCAGGTTCCTCAGATATTATCGTAAAATTCTTACTTAACGAGAATGAAAAACTGATACCTCCAGTAAAGAGTGATATTTTGCCCTATTACCATTGGAAGGATATAGAAGCGTATTATAAATCACTATTAGGAAATAAGGTAAGCTTATAAGTTACAAAGCTTTGTGTCCAAGAGATGCAATGCGGCTTTGTTTTGAAAATTTTAAAATAAAAAAAGGCTTTTGAAATGAATCAAAGCCTTTTTTTATGCTTGCGTAGTCGTAATTAGATTCTTTTAGACTTAATACGAGCAGCTTTACCAGTAAGACCACGTAAATAAAATAATTTAGCGCGACGTACTTTACCGTAGCTGTTTACTACAATTTTTTCAATGTTAGGCGAATTTACAGGGAAAATACGTTCCACACCAATGCCATTTGAAATTTTGCGTACAGTGAAAGTTGAATTAACACCTTCGCTGTTCAATTGGAGAACCACACCTTGGTAAATTTGGATACGCTCTTTATTTCCTTCGCGAATTTTATAATGAACGCTTATGGTGTCTCCAGCTTTAAATGCGGGAACTTCATTTATGATTACCGCTTGTTCTTCTACAAATTTTACTAAATCCATGATTTTGAGTATTAAATACGATTATTAGCCTGTAAAAATCGGAATGCAATATTACAGCTTTTTTTTTACTTTAAGAAATACTTTTTTCAAAAAGTTTTATGCCGTCTTAGTTTGTTGCAAAGATAGACAATCCCTTTTGATTTTATAGAGGCTACTCTAGATATATTTTAAAAAGTTTTACACATCATAATAGGAGGATATTCATGTAATTATGATAATAGTTAGAGGTAATAATTTTATTTCTCATTAAATCAGAGGTTTATTGAATAAAGTGATTTTTATCCTTGATAAATATAAAAATCACTGTATATTTGCATCACAGTAAAACAAAAGGTGATACCTTTTTCGGGGTGTAGCGTAGCCCGGTATCGCGCCACATTTGGGATGTGGAGGTCGTAGGTTCGAATCCTGCCACCCCGACAATAAAATTGAAGCCCTCCGCATAGCGGAAGGCTTTTTTTGTGGATAGGATAGACCAAATTTATTTGTGATTGCCCTAGATCATGTTCAAAAGTTGCAACCTGTTTATTTCAACATATTAACTACAACCACAAACAATATTAAAGCGCCAATTAAAATAAGTCCAGCGAAATATGTTAAAGGTGTTTTAACATTACTTTTTTGAGCGTTGATGTAATTACGACTTTCTGGAGCAAGCTCATACGCGTTTAATATTTGTTTACAATGTGGGCATTGGGTCATCCCTTTTTTGCCAAATGGAAACATGGGTATCCAAAAGATATGGAAATAGCTAATGGTGTAAGCTAAATTTAATTTGCCAGTGTTGCAATGACCGCAAGTTTGCTCAGTATTGAATGCGGTTAAAAACTTATTTCTTGTTCCAAAAATGATCATATTGTTCTGTATTTGTAAGTGTTAAATTTTTTATTTTATCCAGTAATCTTATTGTTGTTGTTATTTCATTACATCATTATAGCTTTCTTTGCTAATTACTACGTTAGAGAATCGATGGTTAATGTGGCAATGAGTGCCAAGACTAAAATTTTTCGTTTTTAGATTGTTTTCATTAGTTATGAATTTTAATTTATAAAATGAAGCTTTAATAATCATTTTTTATGAACTAGCTCCAGCTATGATCAGCTGCTCTACAATCTCATTGTAGCCCTTTTCTGAAGCATAATGCAATGCTGAATGCTCGTCGTTGTCTTTTTCGTTTACACTGGCACCATGATCAACAAGTAAGGCGGTAATTTCATTAAACCCACAAATGGAAGCCACAATTAACGGGGTTTCGCCTTCATTGTTTTTGCTGTTCATGTCCATTCCTTTTTCGATAAGTAACTTGGCAATTTCCTTGTTTCCACGGCCACTGCTATAATGCAAAACCGAGTTGCCATCCAAGCGTTTCAATAACATATCGGCGTCGGCGTTGAGCAATTGCTCTGTAATTCGTAAATTATTTTGCATACAGGCCAAAACCAATGCACTATCGCCTTGGTCGTTTATAGCATTAATGTTAATGGTATTTATTTTCAATAATTCGCTAACCACCTCGGCTTCATTGTTCCAAACAGCTTGATGAAGCGCTGTGTTTCCAGTGCTATTTTTATCATCTGCCTCACCAACCAACAATGCAACGGTATCTCGTAAACCTCTGCTGGTGGCATAATCTAAAGCACTATGTCCGTCGTTATCTTTAATGGTTTTATCAGCACCTTTTGATAAGAGAAATTTGGTAAATTCAGTCCTTCCTTCGGCCAACGAATAAATCAGTGCGGTTTTGCCTGCTTTATCGGTTACATTAATATCGGCACCATTATTTAGCAAAATAGTCGCTATTTCTTTATTTCCGCTTTGTGAAACAATATGTAAAGGTGTAGCACTTTGGTTATTTGCCAGATTGATATCGGCTCCAGCCTCTACTAAAATTTTAACGATGTCTCTTGCACCTTTTTGGCACGAATAGAACAATGGCGTATTGCCCATCGCGTCGCGCTTATTGAGATTGATGTCGCCTTTTTTAAGCAAAGTTTGCACAATTGCTTTTTGGTTGTTTTTACAAGCGTTTAAAAAAATATTATCCATTTTATGTATAAGTAAATGTTTATTATTCTATTTTTTTGATTTACATTCTCTCTACCAACCAAGCAACTAATGGCTCATTATTTTGCACAACAGCATAATCCAAAGCAGATTTTCCAGCATTATCTTTAGCATCAATAAGCAGATTTCCAAATTCTACCAATAATTCGCAATAGGTTTTTGCTGCCGATTTATCCGAATTATTTACGGCATAAATCAGTGCTGTTTTTCCGTTTTTATCGCGCAATTCGGTAGATGCACTTTGCTCTAAAAGGGTAATTAGGTTTTTTTCACCTCTTTTGGTATCAGCTAAACACAAATACATCAATGCCGAAATGCCATCACGATTGGTTTTGTTAACATCAGCATTCGAATAAACTACTTCATCAATCAACACTGTTGTAATGGAATTACCGTTGTAAAGTTGCAGGTCGTCAGCATATTTAGCAGATACCGTTAAAAGCGTGTTTTCATCATCATCTAAAAGAGAATTGATATCGAAACCTGCATCGAGATAAGCGTTTAAAATCTTCGGAAAAACCTTATTTTGAAATTGGTCGAAATTGGTATTTACTCCTGAAACTGGTGTATACAAATACCTAAACGGATGCCAAGCTTTACTATCACGAAGTGTTGCATCGGCTCCGTTTTTCAATAACACATCTGTAACCTCAAAATAATGTTGCGTCATTGCGATAGCCAAAGGGGTCATTCCATTAAACTTATCACCTTCTTTATCGTAAGCCTCATTTAAATCTTCTCCTATTTGGATGAGAGCATTCAATGCTTCAAGGTCATTTTTGGCGCAAGCCTGATAAATATTCATTCCGCCCGCCTCAAAATACAGTGGTACGGTTTCCTGATTAGAGAAATCGACACCTTTTAAAATAGCCCCTATAGCTTTCGATTGATAATAAATGGCCACATCAATAGCTGTTTCACCTTCATTGTTTTTTTGATATGGATCGGCATTAAATTCCATCGCTGTTATAGCATAAGTAATAAATTGATTGAACCTTGCTTTATTTACATTGAAATGCCATTCCAATTCGGCTCTTTCTTGCGCCTGACGTGGGTTTTCAGCATCAAAATTTGAATCGTTTTGATGAATAAGTAAGCGTTCCATTGCAGTTTGGTAAGCTGAAACTGCATGAGACGAGTATTGTGCGATAATGTGTAACAAGGTATTGCCATTACGATCTGTAAAATCTGTTTTTGCACCTATTTCTGCGTAAGCCTGTAACATTTCAGTATATCCAACTCTAGAACTAAGCAGTAGGGCAGTGTCGCCATCATTGTTTTTGCGCAATGGACTAACTTTTGTTTCCAATAATTTTTTTGTGCACTCATAAACTCTTTGTTCGGCAATAAAATAATTATAGCCATGCTTAGGTTGAGCCAAAAGATGCAACAACGTATTTCCGTCTTGATCTTCTACGCCAGTGGTACGCCAACCTTTCGCAATCAAATAATCAATCATTTCTACATTGGCAAAACTGCATACTTGTTTCCAGATTTCTATTTGCTCGTTCTCTGTTTCATCTTCCAATAAATTTTTGTAAAGCTCGTTTATCTCTGAGTTTTCTTTTCCTTGCAAATAAGCCTGTTCAATCTGATATAAATTCATATTTCCTTTTAGGTATTTGTTTTAGATTTTGCAATTGCCAGCGCTTCTTGTACGTTTTGGCATTTGTTCATTTCTGGCAATAATGCAAGGCGTAATATTTCTTGCCAGTTTTCAAGTTCCAGGTACACATCTACCAAAAGTCTGCGTATACGCAACTTTATACTATTGGTACATAGCACAACGGCTGTTTCATTTAACGCAAGGCGATAATAGCTGTTCTCATATTCGTATATGAATAAATTGCTTGACAAATGGTTTATCGCATGATGTGAAACCGAAGGAATACTAATTTGCGTTAGTGCCTCGTTTAATACTTCAATAGCTTTTGAGTTTTCTTTTGCAGAACAATGGCACAATGCCATATTGTACAGCAATGTAACCGACTTGTTTCTTTCACCCTGACATAAATGCGCAAAAGCTGTGTATGCCAACAGCCATTGAGAGGTGTTGATATAGTTGATGCCATCGGCAAATATTTTACACCTATCAAGAGGAGCGTTTGTTGTCGGTTTATTGTTGATGAACATTTTGTTTTTTTCGATTGCTCAATAGTTGCTTTTGTTTTCCTTGCTTTATACTTTTATCAATTAATGAGCGTGCTGTTTGCTTTATTGGTTCGCATTTGTTTATGTTGTTTATATTGGCTTAACAAAGGAAATAAATTTTTTACATTTACGCAATTTTTTGTTCCTTTATGTAGGAATATTTTTAAATGTATAGCTAACCATCTAAACATTCGCTACATTACATACAGACTAAAATAGTAAGGTTTTAATAGTAATTATTGCTAATATTACTAAAGTTGCAAAGGTAGACAGACGTTTGGTTTCTCTTTATTTTGGAGGCATAGATATTAATACAGCAGAAGGAAAAGAACGCATTGTATTAGTAAGGCTTTGGAAATGGTGATGGCGTATGGAAAAGAGAAGTTGTAATAGTTATTAAATGACAACAGATTATAGAAACATTAAAAAACTTCAACTTTCTTATGCCTATTTTCAACGGAATCCCTAAAAGAAATAAATGAAACAAAACATAATAGTAAATTAGATATAGGAATAATATTGACTTGAATGAAATATCCTAAAGTAAAAGCATATTAAATACTTATAATAGCATATAATGAAAAAACTAATTGAAAGAAATGCCAAGTTTATTTTTTTTATTTTACCACTATCTATTTTTTCATTAATTGGTTTTATTGCATTTTATTTTGCAATTAAATTCCCAGAAAATGTACCTGTATATGGTTGGATTACTATTGCAATATTTGCCATTATACCATTAATAATAATCTATGGTTTTGTTTTTGGATTTTCAATTTCCGAAAAACAACAAAGACAAATAGAGGAAAGGCAAATGAAGTTGCTTTCTGATGAACAAGGAATTACAATTGAAATGCCATTATTTGATAAAAATTGTTTTATAAGTTGGCAATCTATTGAGGCTATTATTTACTATAATTATATTATCAGTAGTGATTTTACGGAGTATTATGAAGGTTATAAACTGTATTTGAATACAATTCCTATTTATACAAAATATGAAAAACAATGGTGGTTAAATAAATTATTCCCGAAAGATTCTCAAAGTAAAATAATTGATATTGATAATAAAACAAAACACTTTTGTGAAATACCAAAAATGGTAGAGAAATTCCTTAATTCAAAAGTAGATATCGGGTTTAAAGACCCGATGAAAGGCACATTGCTTTCAAGTCAAACTTATCAAAGTAAGAATAAAATTACAACCATTGAAAAATGGAAACCAAGTGATATTGAAGACGAACAAATTGTTTTTGATAAATTTAGAAGAAGTTTAGAAGAAATAAAAAAGAGCTACTGTTAATATGAGTTTACCTATAGTGCTACTTCATGGTTGTTTCAGGCAGACTGATTGTAAAATTCAATAATAAAGAAACCAAACAATGAAATACTATTTTAAAATTTTTCTCCTTTCGGTGGTCATTGGAATAATTAATGTTCTGGTTTTTTTATTTTTATTACCATTTCAAATTATTCACAATAGTGGATACGTACCTCAAGAGGCTTTTACTATTTTTCTAATTTTAGTAGCAATTCCCGTACAAGCTCTTATATTATTTTTAGTTGCATTTATTTTTAAAAGAAATCAATTGGCAATTAAAATTACTTCAGGATTATTCATTGTGGTTTGCTTTTTCCTGCTTTGGTTCACATCTATTGAAGAAAGGCAAAGATATAACAACGAACGAGTTTATAATAGAACAGAAAAATATGATTATGAACAAGGAATTTCCACACCAGAAGGTTACCCTATAAAATTACTTTCAGAAAGTGAATTTACTGTTGCCGTGAAAGGAGACCGCAATCCGGTTACACTTTTAGAAACCAGTAAAGTTTATTCAGAAAATTGGGGAAATGGAGGTACCACTTTTAAATCATCTGATGAAGGAGGTATTGTATTACCAGATAGTTTGAAACTTTATTGGTATTCTTTTTTAGAAAATAAATATTATGGATTAACTACAAAATTAAACAAAACTCAAATATCTGAATATTTCAAAAAAGGATATAAGTGGGATATAAGTGGAAAATTAGATCATATAATACAAGCTAATTATGACGAATTGATTGCAGGCATTGCTCCAGGTGGCGATGTTGTCTTGTGGATTTCGAGCGCTAATGATACTAAGGAATTAGAAATTTTCAAAGCTGACTTAATGAATGTCAAACAACTTAAGGAGTATGATGTAGTAAAAGAGGATGAGATAAAAGAAGTTTTGAGTGATACCTGCACCTGTGAGGATAATATTCAATTCAGAAAAATAGTAAATAATGGCAAACCTATCCCTTTTGGGATTTGGACCAATAAATACCGAAAAAAATATAATTGGAAAGTAACGATCAATAGTTTTGGTCAAACAAAATCAGAACTGGATTTTAGTTTTTTTACTGGAGAAAGGTACGAATTATACAATGAAGATATCAGTAAAATGAAATACCAAAAACAAGTTTTACCTGATTATCTGATTTATAAATTCATAAAAAATCAAAAAAAATACAAGGCATATTTAGCGTTTGACGAAAATGAAATATTCAACCATTTTGAAAAACTTGCAGCAAACAATTCAAGTGAGTTTTTTGATATTGTATTGAATATAAACTCGAATTTAACTCAAGTGACAATTGAATTGCGTTCAAAAGATAAGACGCTTAATTTTGAAAAAATGAAAAGTGTAGAAATCTATGCCAAATAAAACTACCGCTAACAATACGTTACTTACGGTGCTATTTTGTGATCGCGGGTGCCTTGATTACAAAAATCAAGTGTAGTAATTCTATTAGACATTGATTTTACGAACCATTTTTACAAAATTGTAAGCTGCTCCCCAAGAGTTGTAAATAATTTCGGTATTTGAATCGTTGATTATTACATTTGGAATAATAACCTTTATAACTAACAGCAATTCTTTTAGGAATCAAACAGATTTAATAATAAACATTGAAAAATATGGAAAAGAAAAAAGCACTATCCTTTACTTTTATTATTATAGCAATTATTTTAGGCGTGACATTGTTTAAGCAATTCGACTTTGAAAATTTAAAATTTGAGAAAACTGGGTTAGCAATTGTTTATGGGATTGCGTTTATATTTTCAATTTACTTTCTAATCAGGAACGCTAAAAATAAATAACAACATCAACATTAGGAATTTGAATAAAATTTAGTACTAAAAATCTGCCAAACGCAAAGTTTCAAAAGGTTATATGTAACTTAAATCAATCGGAACCACCAAAAAGAGAATTTGTCATTAGTACTTGAACATGAGTATATTTAGTGGAATTGGTGAAGATTTTATTAATCAATTGGCTGAAAAAGAAAATTTAATCATCGAAAGGAATACAAAATCACAAGGCTTAATTCCTTCGATGGATATGCTAAATCTATCAGGCATGGAATTATCCAATTTATCCCAACAAGTTATTGGATTTTATGAAAACACAGCTAAGTATAACTTGGACTTTACCGTAAAATGGAATCCTTTTTTTAAACTTTTCGGAGTTTTAGTGAACAAATTATTCAGCAACAGAATAAACCAATTGAACATTCCAACGAAAAATATAAAAAACACAGAATCGATAAAAAGCGAAATAATCACTCTTTTTGATCCTACGTCTAATCAAGTAAAATATACCATTTGGCTTAGAACGATTAAGTCAAATAGTCAAATAATTTATTCAGGTGTCTATGGAGTATGTAAATTGCCTTCAGGTAAAACATGTATCAAAGCTGTATTTCCTTTGCCAAAAGGTAATGCAACTGTTATCATGTCTCCTAGTGTTGGAATAAATGGTGAACTAATTCTAGAATCATCAGGAAAAAAATTTGGTGACGCTGGCTTTTACTTTTTATTAAATGATTCGAAAGGAAACTATTGGTCTCAATTCATAAATTCTTTTCATGACCGATTAATAATAGGTACAGAAAATGAATACATTACCGCTGAACAAACATTAACACTTTGGCGTCAAAGGGTTCTTAAGTTTAACTATAAAATAGAATTAAAAAATAAACTTAATCACTACGCACATTTATAGAAAAGACCAAAATTTAATTGAATTTTGGTCTTTTCTATTATAACAAATAACTCACAAATCTTAGTTTGACTCAAATGCCCAAAAATGATTTATGATATAGTTTTTTACAAATTGTAAACCAAGTCTTACGAATTGTAAACGGTTTTGATGTTAGTGTGGTTGGTTGTTAGATTTGGAATAACTAAATATTTTGAAACACAAAAGAATAAAACAGTAAAAGGACTTTTGTGATTTTGCTGTTTTTAAAATATTGTACCCAGGTTCCACTGACAAAATAAAATACCGACTATCGCCAAGCACTCAAAACGTTGTGCTATGTTTTGCAACCATACTAAAAAAATACAAATGAATAAAACAGATTCAATAACTATTAAAACACATAAACCAATTGATAATCTTTTGTTAGTCTTTTGGACAATATTGTTTGTGGCAAGTATCCTTACATTGTTAGACAAAGAAACGTTTAAAACATTTCGGCTTTTAATACCAATAGCTTCCATCGGATTATTTTTTACTGTTTTAAAATGCACAAAAAAAATAATCTTTAACCTTGCTTCTAAAGAGGTTATAATTAAGGATTTAATTTTCAAAAAGATAATAGCAAAAGACGAGATATTGTATTTTCAAAGAGTTAATTCTGCTTCTTATGGCGATTGGTACGGCATTGTTTTAAAAAAAGACAAATATGGTAAACCCATTCAAATATCTTTTCCTCCAAAACTGACAACTAACATTCAAAAGCACGCAGATACATTTGAAAAAGAAACACTGCCAATTTTAAACAAATTTTTAAACTAAACGATGAAACACTACAATAAAAAAAACAATAATTACAGCTTTTACGATATAAATACAATCATGTGTATGATAGGTCTTATCGTATTTGCGCTAAGTTTGAGAGTAATAATCAACTATGAATTGATAACGCCTGTAGTTTTTAATGACTACATAAAATTATTATCACCTGTCTGGATACTTTTATCAATTTATTTTATGGCAGTAGGCGTAAAACAGATGGTCATCTATCCAAAAGAAAATTTGTTTGCCATTAAGTATCTATTCGGTATCTATACCCAGAAATATAAAATAAACAAGCCATTAAAAACAGAAGTGATAACCAACCTTAAAAAAGGTAGTAATATTGGGAATGATATATTCATTCAAACGGACAAGGGAATGATTAAATTTCAATCGTATTCGCCAGTATATAGAAATAGAATTGATGAATTTTTATCAGAAACAGAACAAATATTGAAAGATTAAAAATGGGAAAACAGTTCTTATGATATCGCTATGCTAATTTTTAAATTTTAACGAATTGTAATTCTGTCTCAACGAATTGTAAATGATTTGAAACAATTTAATTGCCACTTGTATTTTTATAGTATTGTGAATTTGTAACACATAATATTTATTAATAAATTTCATTCTGATGTCACTTAAACAAATATTATTAATCATAGTAATTTTTGTAACAGCCTCAAATTTTTCGTTTGCAAGGTTAAAAATTCCTATTGGAGAGAGAGAAGTTTTAAATAAAGTCTATGATTTGCCTAATACGGATGAATTTAAATTAGAAAATGGTGATTATTTAGATTTAGCCACACTCCATACAGAATTTAATATAGCTTACATACTACCGCTATATATAACCAAAGATTCAAAGTTAGTTGGGTACAATGAAAAAACAAAAGAGTTTTTTGATATTCCCGAAAATGAATTAAATGCGATTTTGGTATCGCAAAAACTGAACAAAGAAAGCATTAACCAATTGCCATTTTACACAAAATTTGGTGGAAAACTGGTTGCTGTATTGATCATTGGCTTTTTAATTTGGGGTAGTATCCCTTCAAAAAAACATAAAATAGAACCCAAACAAGTTTAATTATATTTATTTACTAAAAATTTAAAATTATGAGTTCCACAGTTATTTTTGTTATTGTTTTTATGGTTGTATTTTATGCAGGTATATTTTATGCAGTTAAAAAAGAAGAAACAGAAAGAAATGTTTCAAAGTACAGATTTTGTTGCTGAAATGAATAATGCCGAGAACTATAAAACTAAATTTTTGAATGCTGAACTTTCTTTCCTAACAAAACAGATGGAAGGTAGGTCCATTGATGCCTTTAATTATGGTAATTTAGACTACTCTACAAAGGATTCTGTAAAAGATGGCCTTAAAGACGGATTAAAAAGTATGGCAACCCTAGGTACAGTAAAATTTCATACCGTTCAAACTCCAAAATATCTTATCTTAAGCGGAAGCGATTTACACCTTTTAGATACCGATACAGAAGGAGAAATCTCAAACCATTTGATTTTTAATGCCTCTCGTTTAGAAAAATCGACGATAAGTGAAATTCCTTTAGAAGGTATGATAAAAGCATTTGCTAAACAAAAGGGCGATAATGTAAAAGCTTATAAAATTTCGTTAGCCACAGATGGAAATCCGATTGAATTAATTATTTTTTCTGCGTTGGTATTTACTTATGCTACTTCCGGTGCCAGCGCGTTTTCATTAAATACGCAAAAAAACTTAGAAGAAATTATCATTGCAACAGATTTCTTGAAAAAAATAGGTGCTAAATATGCAAATCTAAAAGTTGATATTTCATTTTAAGGGATAATTAGCAATTTCAAAAACACTTCAACTTGCATAATTTATTTTGCAATACAAGAAGATGGTCATAAATCGATTTTCTAATACGACCTCAATAGTATTACTATACATAAATATTGAAATTATATGAAAAAGATACTGCAATACGGACTAACAATTTTAGGAGTCGCAGCTATTGTACTATGGCAAACTGGATATAATCCTTTTGCTTCAAAAACAGAAGCGGAAGTTGTTTCTCCAAATGTATTTAAAGAGATGAAGAAACAGACTGAAAGCGACGGCAAACGTATCGCGTTAATAGGAACTTTTTCCGTGTCTAATTCTGATATTACAATAAATTTGGGACAACCTACAAGTTTGATGTTTGAAGATGAAAACAACAACCATATTGACTTTTTTAAGGTCTGGAACGGAAATGGAAAAAATGAGTTTTCTTTACCGACTACATTCACTCCTAAAGACTTAAAAGTTTACGATAATGAAGGAAAGGAGCATCGTTATAATGAAAAAATTAAAATTTCCTTTACATTAAAAAGAATTAAAGAAGCAGAACCAGAGAAAGACCCCAATACAGGTGAATATGCTTGGGAGTGGGAACAACTAAGAATAGATCCTTTAAAATAGTACTGCCAAACAAGGGTTTCTTACAGTGCTATTCACGGTGGCGTCAGGTAGGCTGTATTTCAAAATTCGACATCTGTTCTTCGATTGAACTTTAGTACCAAATAAATGTTAAATTTTAAAATTATGATAGAAAAAAATTCAACACTAGTAACCATAGAAAAAATCAAATCTTTTGCTATCGCTTTGGTAGGGGCAGGTATTTTTAGTATGGGTAGCACTTATTTTTCAGAACAGGCATCTTATCGTGTACCAAGAATTTTATTACCAGTTTATGAAATCTTTGGTAACATAGGTTTAGCAGTAGGAATGTTGATTTTAGGCGCAGGTTTAATGTATTTTGCTTACAAAAAATTCACTAAAAACGAAGGTAAATCCATGTATTTACTTGTGTTTTTAGTGATTGCAGTTTTGGGTTTTTACGGAATAATTTTTTCTACAAGCAGTAAATCTACTTCAATTGAGGATATAAAGGCAAGTATAGAAGAAGGTCAAAAGAAAACACAAGACGAAATTATGAATACGGAAAAACCAAGTTTGGATAATGATTTGGCAAACAAATATTTAGATAAATTAGAGGCGTTAGAAAAAAAGTTTGAAAAGGCCATAAATGAAACAGATAAAACAAAGTTTGATGCATGTGAAAAGGAATATGATACTGTTACCGCGATAGAATTTGGAAATGTAGTAAAGGAAATATCAACCATGCCAGAGTATAAGGATTTTGCCATGTATAATGCTAAAATATTAGACAAAATTCAAGTATTTAGATCGCATAAATGGTAGCATAGAAAAAACAAATTTTTTCAGGTATTGCGTAAAAGACATTATGGTAGTGGAAAAAAATCATCTTAATTAAACTTGCAGATGTTGAAAAGGTAAGTTTATAGTTCAGCCCTGTTAGGACACATGGGTATATTTATTCATTTCGTAAAATGAACTTGTACTACCAGAAGTTCGAACAATTTATAGAAACACGAGATGAACAGACTTTACGATCTGTTGAAGGTATATCCGTTGAAAAGACCTTTAAAAAGGGTAATTTCCTTTTAAAGCAGGGAGATATATGTAAATTCAGCTTTACCATAATAGATGGAGTTGTAAGAAAATTCTACAGCGGAGATCAAAAAGAGATGACCACAGAATTTTACTTTGCCGATGATGTGGCACTTTCTTTTAATAGTTATCTATTGCAGAAACCAAGTGAAGAGATAATTGAATGTGTGACTGATGGATACGACAGTTAAATGAAATCGTATCTTATAGAGTGCCTTGACTTTACTGAACAGCGTATCAGAGAAAATACAATTTCCAAAAAAGTGTAGGCGGTAAGAATGGGATACATAAGTTCCTGCATGATTTGTATGCGTATATTTGCTTTATGGGCGTCTATGGAATGAATTTTGACAGTAAGTCAGAGTTGAAATAGGTATATGGATAAGAACGAATACGGAAAAAGAATGATACTGAAAGAAAGGAATGGCTATAACTACCTGAAATACCTGCTTACCGGGGTCTTTTTAGCAGTGCTGGTTATGGGATATGCACAGGAAGAGGAGAAAAAACAGAAAGAAAAGCGACAACCTAGTGAGCAACAAGGCGAAAATCAACCTGCGATTATAGATTCTATGGATGTCGTACGCGAATATCGGCCGATATTGGCCGATGCCGTCAAGATGCGCCGAACTCCGGATATGAATTTTGATCGTCAAGCGCTAGAGGTTGAGCTTCGCAAGATCGCCGCTGACAGATATTTTGCAAAAAACAAATTCAAACAAGCTTATTACAGTATCGTACTGAAACGGCACCCTGATGCTTCGCAAAACAATATCGATAATTACCGGATCGGCTACCTGGCCTACCAAGCACGCGAATACGAAAGAGCGGCCTCTATTATGAAGAAGTTGACAGCTTCGGATGCCTTTTATCAAAGCTCGCTGATTACTTTAGGCCATATCGCCCTAGAAACCGGGGATAAGCAAGGTGCTAGCAATGCATTTGCCCAAGCGTCCAAATTGGATTTCGATCCGATACTGAAAGAGGATGGGCTGTTTAACTATGCTAAAATCTTATATGAATTGGACTCCACCCCAGCTACCTTGAAAGTCGCACAGGAATATATTGCTCAGAAATATAGGGATCATGGTCCGAAGACTAGAGAATCAGAGACTGAAGAAACACTGTCGGCTGATATCTTGTTGGGTACGAGTAATTTACATGCAGGGGTAAGTCTGTTAGAAATGTTCGACAATAGGGAGCGGGAAGACGATATAATCTATCAAAAAGCAACGTATTATCGCGGATTGGAGTTTTATAATGAGCGTGCTTTTGAAAACAGCATATCCATGTTCATGCGATCCGAAAAATTCCCAATCGATGCGGAAATGGCGGCGTTGGCCACGTATTGGAAAGCGGAGGCGATGTATGAAGTGCGCAAGTACGGGGAAGCTGTTGATAACTTTTCACGGTTCCTTCGGTTGCCCGCTGCACGAAACACGGATGTATACAATTACGCGAACTATGGCTTGGCTTATGCGGCGTTCCGTAATAACAGCTTTGATATGGCAGCCGGATATTTTGAACGCTTTATGTCTCTTGAGGGAAGTTCAATGGAGGATAAAGTACGTTATGACGTGATCGCACGTTTGGGTGATTCGTATCTAGCCGTGCGCAATTACGACCGAGCTAATCAATATTACGATGAGTTGATCAACAGCAAAGCTCCTAATCAGGACTATGCACTGTTCCAGCGTGGTATTCTTCATGGATTACAGGGCGACAATAAAACCAAGCTCAGTATCCTGAGGTCTGTTATCGAACAATTTCCAAATTCGAACTACGCAGATGACGTAGCCTTTGAGATACCATATACGTATTTCACTAAAGGAGATTACGATATCGCTATTGAAGGCTTGCAGAAGATGATAGAACAATACCCGCGTAGCAGCTATGTTCCCCGGGCATTGATGACCATCGGATTGGTTCAGTACAATAAAGATGAAACCGAAGCTGCGAAAGCCACTTTTCAAAAGGTGATAGAGGAACATAGCGCGACTGCCGAGGCACAGCAGGCTATGCGTTCCATTGAAAATATATACCTGGATCAGGGTGATGCTAAGAGTTATATTAATTACGCGACCAACGTTAATATCAGTGATCTGAGTCCCGCAGAACAGGATAACATGGCTTTCCAGGTAGCCAATTCCTTGTTTTCTAAAAAGGCATATGGGGCCGCCGTGGAAGCGATCAATGCGTATTTTGATAAATTTCCGAAACCCAGACAGGAAAAATATGCCCGTTATATCCGTGGGGTGAGTTTGTACAATAGTGGGCGCCCCAAGGAAGCGCTGCATGACCTGAATATTATCCTAAACGACTGGACGAGTCAGTATACAGAGAACACCTTGCTGACGGTAGCAGCCTTATATCTGGATTTGAAGGAATACAACGAGGCCATCGTGCACCTCAAAAAACTAGAGCTCACTTCAGAATACAAAGAACGTTATGGCTATGCGGTAACGAACCTGATGAAGTGTTATTTCGAAATCGGTGATTTAGAGCAGGCTGCCAAGTATTCGATGTTGGTAAAGACTTATGATCAGGCAACTGAGGAGGAAATTGCTATAGCACATTTGTACGACGCACGACTCATGTTGAAGGAAGGGAACGTGGAGTCTGCCATGAAGGAGCTAAATCTAGCGGCACAAAAGAGCCAAAAGGCAGTCGGTGCAGAAGCGCGGTACCGCCTAGGACAATTACAGTATGAAAACAAACAATATGATAAAGCTGAGAAAACAGCCTTCGATGTGATCAACAACATGGGATCACAAGACTATTGGGTGGCCAAGAGCTTCATCCTGCTTGCGGATGCCTATGTTGGCAAAGGCGATAAATTTCAGGCGAAGAGCACGTTGGAAAGTGTGATTGAAAATTATGAAGGAGATGATGATGTTATCCCTCTAGCAAAAGAGCGATTAAAGAAATTGAACGGTAAGTAAAATACGATTCTGTAAAACGTACGAAATACGGTCATGTTTTATCATTTACGCTTAATTGGATTGTATATCTTTTTAATTCATGCGCTTCATCTATGATTTGTTTTTTTTCGGCGTAACATCAATGTAATTATGTGAGGAGTGGGGATATTGCCCTCCCTAAATGTATAATCAACATTATTAAACCCACATTCTTTCAACAACTCTGCTCATACTTGCGCTTTGTAAGGCGCATTAAACATTGTAATTCGATATACACCTCTGTCTATTTGTTTCTTTTCATTCAAAAATTTATTTTTAAAAACTAAATAATCATCATTTACGGATACCAATTTCCTTAAATCCTCAAAAAAATAGTTCGAAAATTGTACTGTGAAATCGACAGTAAAATTGAAGTCCTCCGCTATGTGGAGGACTTTTTTTTTGTGAATAAGGTGAATCAAATTTATTTGATATTCAAGTGTTTAGGACTCATAAATGGTAGTATAAGAAAAGTATATGTTTCAGGTAATGAGTAAAGATAGTATGGTAATGAAAAAGGTTTGTCTTTTAATTAACATGTAGAAATTGAAATGATAAATTTATAGTTCAGCCCTGTTAAAATACATAGCTATATTTATTAATTTCGTAAAATGAACTTGTACTACCAAAAGCTCGAACAATTTATAGAAACACTAGATGAACAGACTTTACGAGCTGTGGAAGATATATCCATTGAAAAGACCTTTAAAAAGGGTGATTTCATTTTAAAACAGGGAGACATATGTAAATTTAGCTTTACCATAATAGATGGGGTTGCAAGAAAATTCTACAATGGAGATAAAAAAGAGATGACCACAGAATTTTACTTTGCAGATGATGTAGCACTTTCTTTTAATAGTTATCTATTGCAAAAACCAAGTGAAGAGGTAATTGAATGTGTGACGGACCTCCGTGTGAAATGTATTTCTCGTGATAATTTTCAAAAAGTTAAGCAGTCATTTCCTAAATTGGTCGAGTATGATTTGTTATTTACCGAAATGTATGCCGCATGGCTTGAGGAAAGATTGTTTGATTTTAATGTGTTGAGTGCTACTGAGCGCTACACAAAATTAATTCAAATGTCTCCGAAGTATTTTCATCAAATTAAACTTACTCATATTGCTTCTTATCTAGGCATTTCTCTCGAAACCTTAAGTAGGATTCGTTCCAGGATCTGATTTTTTGACTTAGGTCAAATGTAATCCTGCTTGGTTTCATCAACTTTGCTAAACAGTTTTTAAACAATATGAAGCAAAGAATTATCGGTTTCGATCTAGCGCGTGCTTACGCCATTTTTGGAATGTTTATCGTCAATTTTAACATTGTCTTTGGTAACGCTAAGGATGATAGTTTTTTAGGAAAGTTTTTGGGGCTATTTAGTGGTAATTCCAGTACGGTGTTTGTCATGCTTGCAGGTATGGGGGTTGCTTTAATGAGTAATCGTATCAAGGAGTATAGTGCTGAAGATCGTAGCCATCTTCGACTTACACTTATAAAAAGAGCTGCTTTTTTATTTGTTTTTGGCTTGTTATTTTCATTTTGGTGGTCAGCAGATATATTGCACCTGTATGGATGTTATATATTGATCGCTTCTGCTATCCTTTTTCTTGATAAAAAACTCTTCCTGATTATTGCAATAATCACAATAACCGTTTTCCATGTACTGTTGATGCTCATTCCTTATGAAACAGGTTGGAATCTTAATAATTTAACTTATCTAGATTTATGGACGTTTAAAGGCTTCTTACGAAATACATTCTATAATGGCTGGAACCCCATATTTCCATGGTTCTCTTATTTTGCCATAGGCATGTTTTTGGGTCGTTTACACTGGACCGATGTAGCATTGCATAAGAAGGTAATTATTACTGGAGCAGCACTCTATATAACGATAGAAATTATGCAATATGTAGTAGAAAATACAGCAACCAATCCCCAAGTTATTGAATTTTTTACTGCAGATTATATCCCACCACTTTTTCCATTTTTATTGAGCACTACCGGTTTTGGTCTGGTAATTATTGGTTTTTTTATGTTGATAGGAGAGCGCTATGCCAATAAAAAATGGGCAATAAATCTTGCAAAAACAGGACAAATGACCCTTACCCATTATGTGATCCATCTGACAGTGGGACTATTATTAATTTCAATATGGCGGGGTGAACATACAGGATGGAGCTCACCACTTTTTGTGCTTCTAGTTTCTTCGTTGTTCTTTGTGGCTAGCTTCTATTTTAGTATCTATTGGACCAAGAAATATCAACGTGGTCCTTTGGAAAGCTTAATGCGGAGAATTGCGGCTTAAGATTGTCTATTGAAGAATAGAGTTCTTTTGAAAACAATAGATTACAATTTGAATGTAAAATACCAGGATATGTTCATCATTAGTAGGCAGATTACGTAATTTTACTAGGCAAAGATGTTTGAAATGGACCATGATGAACAACCCTTCTAAAATCAAAGAAATTAATAATGCTCAGGAATTCAAGAAATTTTATCTTGAGGATGTTCATTATTCCTATTGTGCCGAATGTAATGATATTGAATATGCACACGGTAGTGGTTTTCTTGAAATTGTCGCTTTAGAAGATATTCAGAAATTACAAAACCAACATGTCGGGCATCAGGTTCGGAGAAAATTTTACAGCATTATTCTCTTGACTTCGGGTGAGGTAGCAGAAAATATCGGACATCAACACTATCATTTTGGTCCGCAAAGCATGTATTTTATTCCTGAAAATCAGATTCATTCCATTGAATCGTGGAGTGAAGACCTAAAAGGAATGCTCTGTATGTTTGATGCAGATTATTTCCTGCTTTGCATTAAACATCAGATCAAGCTTAACCAATTTCCATTCTTTCAACTGGATAAAGTTCCCTTTGTAAATCTTTCTGATCGGGAAACACAAATGATGCAGCATCTGTTTTGGAAGTTGAATCTTGAAAAATGCCAGAAAAAGACGTTTAACGATGATCTGCTTGTCAGAATGTTTTTAAATATTATCCTTTTGGAAGCTGAGCGTATTTATAACGATAAAAGTATAGCAGAAACATTTAATCTTTCTCGTAAAGAGCAATTGGTCGCTCAATTTCAACTTTTGGTCAATCGGCACTTTCTTGAAAAAAAACAAGTGACAGCATATGCCGAAATGTTGAATGTTCATCCCCATTACTTAAATGATGTAGTAAAAGAGATTTCTGGATTTTCAGCAAGTTATTTTATTCACAAACAGCTCATACAAGAAGCAAAATCTCGTTTGTTGCAAACCAATAGTACAGTATCTATGATTGCTTCAGAGCTTAATTTCGTAGACGACTCTTATTTTGGACGCTTTTTTAAAAAACTCACCGGACTTAGTCCTTTACAATTTCGCAAACAACACAAACATCACTAATATGTGATTTGTGCCATTTTCCCTCCTGTAAGTGTCAGGCTATTCTCTATCATGTCCGTTAATTTTGTACTATCAAATTTTAGGACATGGTAAATTCAGAAAATAAAATTCAGAGTGTTGAAGATCTAAATCTTTTACAATTTTATACAAAGCGGTGTCAATCGAGTATGATGATGAAACCAATTTTGGAAACGATCATCCAAAAGTGGCTTGATTGGTTAGCGACCAAGCAAATCGCCGTTAACAGAGAACAAATAAGTTCCAGTCAATATCATATATATGATATTCCAAATTTTGTCGTACTCAAAAACAACAAGGATTGTGGAAAAAAATGGGAATGCTATCAGCAAGTTCTTTCTCTGCAATGTTATTCTTATTAAGATAGATATTTCTCACCCATTATTTAAATTATCAAATTCAATCGTATACTTATGAATGATTCAAATACTTTCAAAAATATTGAAAGACCACTACTACTACAATTTTCTGCGGCATGGTGCGGTCCGTGCAAGATGTTAACCCCTATCGTAAATCAAGTAGAACAAAAAATAAATGATTTAGCAGATGTAAGACGAATAGATGTTGATGAAGAAGGCGAGCTATCAATTAAATTTTCTATACGGGCGGTTCCTACGCTCGTGCTTTTAGATAAAAATGGTACTATCTTTTGGAGACACACCGGATTGATATCAGAACAAGATCTCATACAACAAATTGAGCGTCTGAAATAAGATCATTTTTAGAAGCTGTGAAAGAAGAAATGTGAATTAACAAAGCAGAAATCAATGGAAACAACAAAATGTTTAATTATTGGGTCGGGTCCTGCAGGGTATACTGCAGCCATTTATGCTTCAAGATCAGCATTATACCCGATATTATTTTCTGGACTTCAAATTGGAGGACAATTAATACAAACGACGGATGTAGACAATTTCCCGGGGTATCCTCAAGGTGTTCAGGGAGGAGCACTTATGGAAGATCTGAAACTTCAATCGGAAAGATTTGGAACCAGAATTGTAAATGAAGAAATCCAGAATATCAATTTTAACGAACGTCCATTTAAAGTAACAACAGGCACTGGTGAACAATTTTTATCAGAAACAATTATTATAGCAACAGGGGCAACCGCAAAATGGTTAGGACTGCATAATGAAGCTGAATATAATGGAAGAGGAGTCTCGGCCTGTGCTACTTGTGATGGTTTTTTTTACAGAGGTAAAGAGGTCGTTGTAGTAGGTGGTGGAGATACCGCCATGGAGGAAGCTATTTTCTTGGCTAATTTAGTTAAGAAAGTATATTTACTGGTTCGGAAGGATAAGTTCAAAGCCTCTAAAATAATGCAGGAACGCCTGAAAAATTTAGATAATGTTGAGGTGTTGTTTAATACACAACTCATCCATATTCTTGGTGATGGTGATAGTATAAATGGGGCTAAAATATATGATAGCAGTACAGATACAGAAGCCATCCTACGAGTAGAAGGTATATTTATTGCTATTGGTCATACCCCAAATACCAAGATTTTTGAAAAAGATATTTTACTAGATGATTTGGGCTATATAAAAACTATACCTGGCACATCAAAGACCAATATTTCAGGTGTATTCGCTTGCGGAGATGTACAAGATCGTGAATATCGACAAGCTATCACTGCAGCTGGTTCAGGATGTATCGCTGCAATGGATGCGACACACTATCTATCTACCAGAGTCAATAAAAACGGTATTTTCTGTGTAGCGTCCAATATCGAAATTTCAACTATTATCTCTAAGGATGGTATCAACTGTATTTATCAATGATTACACGAAGAAAATTTATTGCACAAAGCGGTTTACTTACTTCTGCACTAGCTATATCTGGAACAGTTATGTCCTTTTCAGCTTTAAATAAAGGGATTGAAAATCAGACTTTTGATGTCATCATTATTGGTGGTAGCTATGCAGGTCTTTCTGCTGCAATGGCTTTAGGTCGTTCTTTGCGTAAAGTTCTCCTTATTGATAGTGGATTGCCGTGTAACAGACAAGCCCCACACGCGCATAATTTCATCACTCAGGATGGAGAGATGCCAAAAAATATTGCGAATAAAGCTAAAACACAGGTGCTGAATTACGAAACGGTTACCTTTCACGAAGATATTGCTATTCAAGTAAGAAGGAGCGGAGATACATTTGAACTTATGACGCAATTGGGAAAGACATTTTCAACGAAAAAAATGTTATTTGCCACAGGCTTAAAAGATATTATGCCGCCTATCCCTGGATTTTCTGACTGCTGGGCAAAATCTATTTTACATTGTCCATACTGTCATGGTTATGAAGTTAAAAATCAGGAAACAGGTATTTTAGGAAATAGTAATTTGGCCTTTCATTATGCACAGCTCGTATCAAATCTCACCGATAAGTTAACCATTTTTACCAATGGAAAGTCCGTATTCAGTGCAGAGCAGTATCAGTTGATCCAAAGAAATAAAATCCGGATTATAGAACAAGAAGTACTTGCCATAGAACATCATAACGGACAGCTTTCTAGTATTCTTTTAAAAGATGGTTCCGTAAATCAATTGAAAGCACTCTATGCCAGACCCTCTGTTGAGCAACATTGTAAAATTCCCATTGAATTGAGCTGTGAACTTACAGATCAGGGATTATTAAAACTAGACAACTTTCAGCAAACTACAGTTCCTGGGATATATGCGTGTGGTGATAATTCAGCATTCCGCTCTATTGCAACAGCTGTTTCGTCTGGTTCGCAGGCAGGTGCTACTATTAATATGGCGCTATCAACAGAAATTTTTAATTTTAAATAACACATATGAATACCTTTTTTGAACTGATCATTTTTTCAATAGTAATAGGCATTGGAGCCACTATAGTTATGGACGTCTATGGTTTGATCATGCGGCTTTTGTTTAACATACCACCTTTAGATATGGGGCTTGTAGGTAGATGGATTGGTCATTTTAAGCATGGCGTATTTTCTCATAGAACCATTTTACAAGCAGAAAACATTAAGGGTGAACGGATCATTGGATGGATCGCTCATTATTTGATCGGGATTTCTTTTGCTTTCCTACTTTTACTGATCTGGGGTGTAGCATGGGTATACAAACCAACCTTTTTACCTGCCTTAGCTATTGGTGTTTTAACGACCATAGCACCATGGTTCATGATGCAACCGGCATTTGGTTTTGGGATTGCCGCTTCCAAAACACCCAATCCCTCACAGGCTAGGTTCAGAAGCTTGAAAGCCCATACTATTTATGGAATTGGATTGTATCTGTCAGCTGTATTACTTAGTATGATTATTTCATAGCAAGAAAATTTTACCTAGCACATGATTTCCGTTATTTTAATTTGTTAATGGATGTTCTTAAGATATCTACAGCTTTCTCCAATTGCTCTTCATGAAGAGAGGCAAAACCAAATCTGAAAGCATTGTATTGTGCATGGCTACCTTGATTGTATACGCTACCACTGATCTTTAATCCCTTGGAAGAAGTTTTTTCAATAATCTTTGTCAATTGAACATTTGGATGGAATCGCAGCCACACTGCCATTCCTCCATTTGGTCTCTTGAATTCAGTAACTTCACCTAGTTGTGAAGTTAATAAATCTGCTAAAAAGTGACAGCGTTGACGATAAAGTCTATTTGCCTTTTGGATCAATCTTGTTAGATCACCGCTTTCTATTAGACCAGAAACCACTTGTTCAGTAAAAACATCACCTCTTAAGTCGATTAGTAACCGCTTCTTAGCTGCGGCATGTATGAATCTTTCAGCAGCAATCAGGTAGCCTAGACGGAAAGGGGTGCCAAGTACTTTCGTTAATGATCCAATGTAAATTATATTGCCTTCGTGATTGCCACTGGCTAAGGGTAAGTAAGGATCGTATTGAAACTGGCAATCATAGTCATAATCATCTTCAATTACTGCAAGCTTATTATCTCGGATTAACTTTAGCAAATGATTTCGCCGTTCTACGCTCATGGTCACAGTAGTCGGATGATGATGGTGTGGAATGACATAAAGTAATTTGATGTCATGTTTGATAAGCAATTCTTCTACCATATGGGTACACATGCCATGATCGTCTACGGGAACACGAATCAATTCAGCTCCAAAATTTTCAAAGATCATATTGGCGAACATATAACTAGGCTCGCTAACAATCACTTTATCCCCTGGTTGAATAATGAGTGAAGCTGCAACGTAGATCGCCATCTGTGCCCCTCTTGTCGTAAGTAGGTTCTCCGTCCGAATATCAATTCCACGTGTCTGGTTTAAAAAACCGCAAAGAGCATTTTTAAAGTTTGTTGTTCCTTCTAGGTCCCAACCTAAACTCATTCTTTTTAAAGAAGGGTAATCCAATGTTCTTTTGTATTGCCTAAACATTGCTTCTGTTGGAAGTAATGCAATATCAGGAAGACCATCGTCTATCACAATGTCCGTTTTTTTTGAGGACGATGAAGGATAAATAATATCAGTAAGTTTTTTATACTGAAACCCTGGATCGGCTTCGTATGCTGCCATCCGGTTGGAATGGTAGGATCGTGGCTTTACAATAGGTAAATGGGGAGATACGATAAAGCCTTTGCGTAACAAGCTGACTACCCAATCTTCTGAAACTAATAGTTCATAAGCAGCGACAATAGTTTTTCGATGTAATTCCAGATCAAATGCGAGTGTTCGAGTGCTTGGTAATGCTGTGCCTGGCAAAAGCTTCCCTTCCTGTATAAGACGAATAAACTGCGTAGCAATTTGTTTAAAAATAGCTATAGGACTGTTTTTATCTATAATGAATAGATTTTTATAAGGAAGCATAATAAGATATTGACAGATTCTGAAGAACAAATATAGGAAAAACACTGGACTACCTATATATATTTATCTGGTATGTCAAACAGGTTTCAAGGGAAGATACCTTTGTATAGTTAAAATAAAAAGCAGTACGAAAAGACTTTATCTAGCAATAGATAGGGTGTTTCGTAGCATAAATAAAATAAATAATTGATGTGTTACATTTTTAAATAGTATAGTGATGTCAAATAGATTAAATATTAAGGAACTGATTCCTAATTCCTATCAAATTATAACAGAATTATCGCAATTTGTGGCAAATGCTGGAATCGATAAATTACAACAGGAGCTTATCAAAATACGAGCTTCTCAAATCAATGGATGTGCATATTGCATGAGTATGCATAGCGAAGAAGCCCTGAAATGTGGCGAAGACCCTAAAAGATTACATGTTTTAAGTGCATGGAGAGAAGCCAAGAATTGGTTCAGTAAAGAAGATCAGGTTATTTTGAAATTGACAGAAGAAATTACTTTAATCGCTGCTGGTGGTTTGAGCGATCAAACCTATGAGGAGGCAACGACACTTTTTGGAGAGGAAATGACGGCTAAATTGATAATGGCGGTGATCAATATAAATGCACTGAACCGTATTGGTCTTTCTTTAAGTATGCATCCTTTTTAAATTATAAACGATATAAAAACAAAAAATGAGCAAAATATTAATTATAAATGCAAGTGCCCGTAATGAACGCTCTATAAGCAGATATATGACGAGTGTATTCGTTGATTGCTGGAAAGAAATGCACTCAAATGATATCATCGTCTATCGAGAGGTTGGACAAGAGGATATTCCTCACGTCACTGAAAAATGGATCGTTGGAGCCTTTAAACCATCTGAATTAAGGAATGCTGAAGATGTTGAGGCACTGCGTGTGAGCGATAAGCTAGTTGCAGAACTGAAGGGTGCCGATATTATTGTACTGGGGACACCAATGTATAATTGGTCAATACCTAGTGCACTAAAAGCGTATATAGATCAAGTATTGCGGGTAAATGAAACGATTCTGATTAGTAAAGAGGATCCAAAAAATCCATATAAGGGATTGTTGAAAGATAAAAAGGTTTTTCTATTGATGGTTCGTAGCAACATTGGATATGAACCTGGTGAATTCTATGAACATATGGATTTTCAGACCAATTATCTGAAGACAGTATTTCGTATTATGGGCATAGAAGATATTGAGCACGTTGCACTGAATGGCGTAGGGCTAAAAGAAGAAGCATTGCTATTAGCTAGGCAAAAAGTTGAACAGTTAATAAATAACCAACATGAAGAATAATCGTATGAATTTTATAGTAGCTAAAACGAAGGAACAAATTGCATTTTGTAAAGATATACTTTTTGCATTCAGAACTAATCTTAATGACACGACCTATATGGACCTGTTAATGAAAATGATCGAAGATGAACGGTTCAAGCTGGTATATATACCAGCAGATGATAATATGAGGGCTGTGGCCTTTATCGGTTACAGAGTCATGCACACCCTCAGAACAAGTTGGATGATTTACGTTGACGATCTATACACTGATCCGGAGCACAGAGGTAGGGGGTATGCTGGTGCCTTGCTTGATTATGTTGATCAACAGGCAACAGAAGCGGGTATCCAATCTGTTCATCTGGATAGCGGCTATGAATTATCTGATGCACACAGGCTTTATTTTAACAAGGGGTATGCATTAACTTGCAACCATTTTGGAAAACGAATAGATCTATCCATTTAATGTAAAAAAGAAGGTGATTGCTAAAATTCAGATCAGGAAATATAATCAACTTTTATTTACAAGCAATTAACAAAATATATAACTAAAACAAAAAAGTTAAAAAGTCAGCAAATAGAAATGGAAGAAACAAACGGAATTACAATTAGAACGGATATCTGTCCTGGAGATTTAGGAACGATTATTTACTTGCATGGTATTTTATATAAAGATGAATACAATTACGGTATTTCTTTTGAATCAATTGTGGCTACAGGATTGAGTGAATTCTATAATTCGTATAATCCTGAAAAGGAACGGATATGGATTATTGAAGATAATAGTAAAATAGTAGGATGCCTTCTCTTGAAAAACCGTGGAGAAACAGCTCAATTAAGATATTTTGTTTTAGCACCCGAATATCGAGGATTGGGATTGGGCAATCGTTTGATGCAAAAGTTTATGGAGTTTGCTAAAGACTGTCAATATAAAGATGCTTATCTGTGGACTACTAATGATTTAGATACTGCTCATCGCTTATATAAGAAATACGGCATTACATTGACAGAAGAGAAACCATCTCATGAATTTGGCAAATTTCTTATCGAGCAACGATATGATTGTATTTTTTAATAAGGCTAAAGGGCTACTCAAAGGAGCAGTTTTTTATGTTATTATTGTACGATAGTTATAAAAGTTGATGAAATGGTTGAACTTGATTTAAGAAAGCTTTAAGGTGTTGGAAATAATGTAAGTATCAAAAATCCGTAAATCAATGTGATCTGCGGATTTTTGTTTTTCAGATCAAAAAACTTTAAAAAAATAAAATCAAGCAGATTAATTGTCACGCATAATTTATTTTTTTTACAATTTGTCAGATATCAACTATAAATTTTAAATGAATAACAATCATCCATTTAAAATTTGATAAATTTACATAAAAATAACCCGAAGCATGATAACCATAGCCATTATTGAAGATGAACCTGCAGTACGTAAGGAAATCAGTTACCTTGTGCAACAGGAAGTTGGAACAGAACTTGTCGGTTGGAGTGATAATGTACAAAATGCTTTGGAATTAATAAATGAAAAGAAGCCGGATCTACTCTTAATGGATATTCAATTGCGGGATGGAACAGCTTTCGATATCTTAAAAAAACTTAGTTCTATCCCGGAGAATATTATATTTATCACAGCACATAATCAGTTTGCTGTCAGATGTATCAAGTACGGAGCGCTTGATTATTTATTAAAACCTATTGATCAAAGTGAGCTGAAAGAAGCATTGGAACGTTATCGACGACGACGTGATAATAATCCACAATGGATGCAACAACTCTCGTTGGTACAGCAATCGCTAGAGAAAGGGGACGAGCTACCAGAAAGTATTGCACTCGCTTCATTGAATAATGTGCGTATTATTGCTGTGCAAGATATTGTGTATTGCAAAGGTGACGGACCTTATACCTTTTTCTATCTCAACAATGGAGAAAAAGAACTCGTTTCTAAACCGCTTAAGTATTATGAAGAATTGCTGAAGGCACCCTGTTTTCTAAGAACGCACCAGTCATATCTAGTCAATCGCAAATATGTTTCAGGAGTTATCCATTCTGAGTACATTGTACTTGTAAATAAGGAAGAAATTCCGATATCATCCCGCCGGAAAAGCTTTATTCTTAACCAACTTCTTCCATAATATGAAAAAAAAGATATCAAATGCCTTGTTCTTTATATTATTGATGTCGCTGTTTTCTTGTCAAGAAAAATCGTTGAACGGTTCTCAATATAATGAAGTAGCTCAACAAGTAGAACAATTGAGACAAATAGTATCTACACCAGCAAATGGCGATTCTTTATTAAAAAATTGGAAAGCGCTCGATACAAACCCTATTATAAAAAATGATACCTTGCTTGCAGCAAGGGTAAAGTATAATATTGGTCGGCTATATGGAATGGCAGGAAAGGATTCAGCAAAATTTTATGTAGAAGATGCCATGGAACTGCTCGAGCCGACCAAGGGAAATCTGGAAGATAAAGCTCGTAACTATAATGGTATGGGTAATATTTGGAGTGAAAAATCCAAAGAACATCAAGCAAATTATTACTATAACAAGGCTGCTACGATTGTTCTATCAGATAGTACGCTGACGCTATCCCCATTGTCAAAAACAATTATGCTACTTTCTGCTGCTCAAAGTAACAGTAGTCTTTTTCAGTACGATCTTGCGCAGCAAATGAACAAAGCAGCATTGGCACTGGTACCTCAGCTTCCTCCTGGACATATTAATCGACAACGACCTCTTGTACAAATTATCCAGACAATGAGCGCGCTACATGAGTCTCCGGATAGCATGAAGGTATATCTCAATAAAATTGAAGCATTACATCGAGAGAATCCCGATGATTATGAAATTGGGTTTCTATATGAATGTAAAAATAAATATTTTAAAAGTATCAATCAGAACGATTCCCTGTTGCATTACCTAATCCTGAAGTGTAAAATGGATGAAGAAGCATATCTGCAATATCCATTGATGCAAACTAGAATTAATAATCTATTTATTTCTTATACCAATATAGCGGGCACTTATATTCTCCTTAAAAAGGGTGATATGGCGCAAAAAAACCTGCAAAAGGCAAAAGAATTACTGGAAAAAAATAAGAATATAATCTCGGAAGAACACTCCATCATTTATAAAAATAATCTTGCTGCATTATACGAACTTCAAGGTAAAAGCGCTGAAGCTTTACACTTAATGTATCAAGCTTTTGATTTGCAAAAAAACAATTATCAAACTGAAAATACACAGGCAGTTGCGGAAATGAACGCATTATACCAGTTGCAAGCAAAAGATCGCTCCATACAAACACTAAATGAAAATGTAAAAATCAACCAGTTACAATTACAACAAAATCGCCTATGGTTGGCTCTATCTATTTTAACAATCGTATTATTGGGAATCACTTTGCTGTTTCTCTATTACACCAATAAATTGCGACGTGAAGGACAGGAGAAGGAAAAAGTGTTGTTGCAGCATCAATTACTTCGTACGCAAATGGAACCACATTTTATTTTCAATACCTTGTCTGCCGTGCAAAGTTTTATTCGATTAGATAATAAAGAAAATGCAATCAAATATCTCAATCGGTTTAGTCAGCTATTACGCAGCAGCCTTGAACTTAGCCGTGAAAATTTCGTATCGCTAGATGACGAGATAGAAATGTTGGAAAACTATTTGGTTCTCCAACAGATGCGGTTTGAAAATGTATTTTCTTATCATATCCTGTACCCTCATGAACATGATTTTTCGGAAATCATGGTGCCACCCATGTTGATACAGCCTTTTGTGGAAAATGCGCTGCTACATGGTATAGATCTTGATAATGGTCTTGGAAACGTTGATATCAGTTTTGAACTTAAAGAAGATATCTTGCGGGTTACCATTACAGATAGTGGTAAAGAAAAAATTACCCAAGACGAACCCATGCATCGTTCCTTGTCCAGAACCATTAGTCAAGAGCGTGTACACTTGTTGGGGAAAAAGGCAAGCATTACAACTCAGTCCACTGATCATGGAGGTACAATTGTTGTTATGCATATTCCACTTGTCTATGCATAGATTCACGGATTGTAAATCTATCTAAACGAATTGTAAACAATTTTAGAACATCAACTATTTGTTATCATATTAGCAGTACTGTCAAAAAAGGAATTAAACAAATGGGACGAATCATATTAGTAGTAGCAATGCTTTTTTCGATAACAACATCTGCTCAACAAATGAATAAAGACCCTCGATATAAACAGTATACAGGACGATATGGAGGGAATTCGGGTGTGTGCCTTTTTGATGATGGAAAGTTTATGTTATATGGATACGCTACTATGGTCTTCGGTAGTTACGGATTTGAAAAAGATTACTTAGTTTTTTTCCCAGAAGAACAGGAATTATTTCAAGTATTTGCCCATCATAACAATACCCTGGGTGATAGCACAAAAATTAATTTTGTTGGCTTTGACAGAGGGGGTAAAACCTTCGTGCAATTTGATAAGGATACTGTATATCGGGTTTTTAATGAACATGCGAATTGCTTTAATGGTCCTTTTGTATACATGAAAAATGCTATTCCGCAAACTTTTAGACTTGCTAATGCGTTAGGAGATTTGATCTGGTATAACCGTGAACCTGAAAACTCATGGTATTATACAAATGATAAAGGCTATAATGATTTTATACTGATATATAATAAACCGCGGCGAGAATATCAAAACTTCTTTGGGAGTATCTCTACAACTGAAAATATTACTGTTCTAAAATTGTCCAATTATGGAGGAGAGGGAGGATACCCAAAACAAAAAATGAACAAAGATGATAAAGAACAATGGGAAAAAGCACGGGAATGGAAAAACGAATACTATCATTCAGATTCAATACAGGAAAACGTAATCTTTGCTAATAAACATTACAATACGTTTCTTCCCGATTCGGCTGATTATACATACGAAAAATCATCAAACCAATATATTAATAAGCAAGCTTTGGAGAATGAAGGCTATTTTCGCAATAATCAGTATGATGATGATCGTTATCTGCGAAAATATGTCAAGCTACTACCGAAAATAAAAGATACAACTGGATTTTCGAAAAATGAGATTACTAATTCAAGCATTTTCTTTACCGCTTGTGACGAAGGTTCCAAAAAGTCTTATCATTATGAAGGTATTGAAAACTCAGAAGAGGAAAGCGCTGTTCCGCAAACAGTAATAGGTATGTCAGAAAAGAAATAAACAATAGAGGTTATTGGAGAATTAATTTTTTTGATAATTACAAAATATTTTCTACTTTTGCATCGATAAATAATAAAAACCCTTTAATCGAAGAATAAAATGTTCGTATCTCGTATATCTCCATTTAACATAGCTGCAACAGTTGCGATCTTGTTTCTTCGTGCCCAAATATAACGGATTAGATTAATCAATATATAGAAAGCCCGAAGACAATTCGGGCTTTTTTGTTTATTCCGGACCCTTTCAAATTTTCCCGAATTGAAAACCGTTGGAATTAATTCCAACCCACATAACTGTGTTATTTTTTTAACACTTGATTTTCAATTTAAAAATACAATAATGGGAAGTAAACTCTCAGGGAAAGACTTGATAAAATTAGGTTTTCCACAAAATAATAGTATAAATATTGCCTTAGGGCAAATACAACGCTATAGAAAGCGTGAAAAAAAAGAACGTATCCTGCAAGAAGCGCAGGAAGTTTTAGTAGATCCTGCAAAATTTGCAGGACATGGTGTATGGGGTAAATTGGCCGAAGGTTTGATAAAACCTGTAGAAGTAAGAAGACATGAATTGCTAAACCAACGTGTTCCATTTTCCATTTTTGGAGAAGATTTGATTGATGAACGGGCGAAATTTCAACTCTATGATGCATTGAAATTACCTGTCTCCGTTGCAGGAGCATTAATGCCAGATGCACATGCCGGATATGGATTACCAATAGGAGGTGTGTTAGCAACAGATCAGGCTGTCATACCCTATGGAGTAGGCGTTGATATTGGATGTCGAATGAGCATGTCCATTTTTGATTTACCTGCATCCTTTATAAAAGGAAAAGATGCTATGTTATTAAAAATACTAGCGGAGCAAACGAAGTTTGGGATGTATGAAACACATCAGAATAAAGCGGATCATGCATTATTTTCTAGAACAGAATTTCAGGATATTCCATTGTTAAAAAGCTTGCTAGGTAAGGCTTATAAACAGTTGGGAACTTCTGGAGGAGGGAATCATTTTGTCGAGTTCGGCATAGTGGATTTGCAGGAAACAAAAGCAGATTGGAAACTGGAAGCAGGTTCATATTTAGCGATACTATCACATAGTGGATCTCGTGGATTAGGAGCAAATATTGCCAAACACTATACTTATTTGGCACAAAAACAATGTCCTTTACCTAAACAAGTCCAACATTTGGCTTGGTTAGATTTGAATACACATGACGGACAAGAATACTGGATGGCGATGAATCTAGCTGGTGATTATGCAAAAGCCTGTCATGAAAATATCCATCAGCGCATTGCAAAAGCTTTAGGTAAGCGTATTGTTTTGACCATTGAAAATCATCACAATTTTGCGTGGAAAGAACTTGTTGGAGGAAAAGAATGTATCGTACATCGGAAAGGAGCAACACCTGCGGACAAAGGTAGGTTGGGCATTATTCCTGGCTCAATGACAGCTCCAGGGTATATTGTTGAGGGTTTAGGAAACGCTGAAAGTTTGCATTCAGCTTCCCATGGCGCTGGACGATTATTTTCGAGAGCAACAGCT
The DNA here is from genome assembly GCF_021442025.1 of Sphingobacterium sp. SRCM116780. Classification (NCBI taxonomy): domain Bacteria; kingdom Pseudomonadati; phylum Bacteroidota; class Sphingobacteriia; order Sphingobacteriales; family Sphingobacteriaceae; genus Sphingobacterium; species Sphingobacterium sp. SRCM116780. Next base: position 2,698,320 of record NZ_CP090446.1, on the reverse strand, counting down.
AAAGTTAGTTTCAGTAAATCTGATGTGAAAAAAGCATTACACGATGCCCAAGTCCAAGTCATTGGAGGGAATCTTGATGAAGCACCAATGGCCTATAAAGACATTGAGAAAGTGATGCATGTGCAAAATGATTTGGTGAAAGTATTGGGAATTTTTAGACCCAAGTTTGTGCGTATGGATAAGTAAAGCAATGGAAATATGTATTCAATTAAGTGCAGGAAGAGGTCCCCGAGAGTGTGACTTTTTCCTGACCCAAGTGCTCGATATTTTTAAAGAAGAGGCACTTGCAGCACAAATTACAGTGACCATCATAAAACAAGATCAAAATCAATACCACTTGTTGAGTTCAGTGATTTGTAGGCTTGTTGGGACAGATGTTCATCGATTTTTAACTACTTGGAAGGGTTCATTATTATGGATCTGTGAAAGCCCATTCCGACCTTTTCATCCACGTAAAAATTGGTTTATTGAATTATTTGAGATAACAAAAGAAGACAAGCTTACTATTTCTGAAGATGATATAAGCTATCAAGTAATGCGTAGTTCTGGTGCAGGAGGTCAACATGTGAATAAAGTGAGTTCCGCTGTACGTGCTATCCATATACCAACTGGCATAATGGCTATAGCAATGGATAGTCGTTCACAATTGCAAAATAAAAAAATTGCAACGGAACGTTTAATACAAAAAATCACAGAAAAGGACAACAAAATGGCTGGACAATTGATAAAAGAACAATGGCAAAACCATCATGAGATCAAACGTGGAGATCCTATCCGTGTTTTTAAAGGTTCTAAGTTTAAGAGTAGATAACATGAATTTTTAAGGGCACCTGATCAGGTGCCCTTAAGTTTAAAAAGTTTAATAAAGTGGGGGTAAAACAAACAAATATCCCTTAGGGTATTTCTGTTTTGAATATTGCTCGTATAAATTATAAATACAATAAAGCATTATTTATTGTATCGAAAATAATTATAAGTTATCTGAAATCGGAAAATCTGTTGGGAAAGTATACACAAGACTATTAATATTAATACCGGCTCCCATGGCAGCCATTACAATATGTTCACCTTTCTTAAAGGTATGAGATTTTAAGTTATGGTTTGCAATAAGGTCAAACAGAGTAGGTATGGTTGCTACAGAGCTATTCCCTAAAAATGAAATTGTCATAGGCATTTTATCTTTTGGCACTTCGGCAATTCCATATTGTTCAAAAAGACGGGCAATGACAGCTTCATCCATTTTTTGATTTGCCTGATGAATTAAAAATCGGGAGATAGCTGAAATTGAAAGATTGGCTTTCTCTATACATTCACTGATGATGGTAGGAACATTTTTTAATACCTGTTCATAAAGTTTGCGTCCATCCATTTTTAAAAATAAATCATCCCCAGCATAAGTAGGATTGTACGATTTGTCTAGACGTAGGAAATAGGCAAATGGACTCGCATAGGTCTTACTCACATGAGTAATAATACCAATAGGGACATCACTCTGTTGCGCTTCTAATATCACAGCGCCAGCTCCATCCGAGTATATCATGCTGTCCCGGTCATGTGGGTCACATATACGAGATAGTGTTTCAGCTCCAATAATCAATACACGTTTTGAAGTTCCAGACTTTATATATTGATCTGCTTGAATCACACCCTGTAACCAGCCAGCGCAGCCAAATGGTAAATCATAGGCAACCGTTTCAGGATTATTGATCCCAAGATTATATTTCACCCGGGAGGCTAGGCTTGGAACCAAATCACTTCTTCTATTATCATGTCGGATATCGCCAAAGTTATGAGACACAATGATATGATCCAAAGATTCAGGGTCGATACCACTTGTTCGGATAGCTTCAACTGCAGCTAAAGTCGCGATATCCGAAGCAACCAGATCATCTTCTACATAGCGCCTCTCGTGTATACCCGTAATCTGCACCAGCTGATCAACAATCTGTTGATTCGTTTTTGAAAGCTTCTGGCCATTGCTGTCGTAAAAAGTGTGCGATAAAAAAGCGTCGTTTCCTACGACCTTTGTGGGAAGATAGCTACCGCTACCAATGATTACAGAATAAGTATGATCTGACAACATATGGAATACTTTTTTAAATCCTCGACACTCTTCTAAGTGATACAGGTTGTGATGATGTAAGTTACTATTTTATGTTCATCATTGCACTAAAAGCAACAATAATTTAATCCTAATGCTATGATTCCAATTAGGAATCAAAAAAATCACTTTTAGAGGATGAATATAAATAGATAATATTACTATTTTTTGTTGTAAAAAAGACGTTTTTTTTCATTTATATCACACTTTTATTCACCGATTTTCATCAAATACCTATAAACATAGAAATTATGCTAAAAATCTGATTTTCAATATAATTAACCTTTTTTAATTCACAAATTCCCTAACTTTATTATGTAATATAAATGCCAAACGAGGTATTTACTGCCAAAGAAAAACAAGTATAAACTAACTTATATTTTATGTCTAATTCATCACAAGAAAATTATAGCTTTTTAAAAGGTGTTGGTCAAAATTTTGATAAAGCGTCGAAATTTACTCGATTTTCATCAGGAATTTTAGAGCAAATCAAAGCGTGCAACTCTATTTTGCGTGTGAAGTTTCCAGTAAAGATAGGTGATACTGTAGAAGTCATCGAGGCTTATCGCGTACAGCATTCACATCACAAGCTTCCTTGTAAAGGAGGTATACGGTTTAGTATGGGAGTAGATCAAGAAGAAGTAATGGCGCTGGCTGCATTAATGACTTACAAATGCGCAATTGTAAATGTTCCTTTTGGAGGGGCAAAAGGGGGAATTAAAATTGATAAAAGTAAGTATACAGAATTTGAATTGGAAAAAATTACTCGGCGATATACATCCGAATTGGTCAAGAAAAATTTCATTGGACCAGGGATTGACGTTCCAGCACCAGATTATGGTACAGGAGCTCAAGAAATGAGTTGGATATTGGATACCTATTCGTCGTTGAATCCGAATGATGTCAATGCACAAGCGTGCGTTACAGGTAAACCCATATCTCAAGGTGGTGTTCATGGTCGGACAGAAGCAACAGGTCTAGGGGTGTATTTCGGAATTCGCGAAGTTTGCTCTGTAACCGAAGATATGCAACGTTTAGGATTGCCTGTCGGTATTGAAAATAAGAAAGTAATTGTACAAGGATTGGGTAATGTTGGATACCATGCTGCCAAGTTTTTTCAAGATAATGGAGCCATTATTGTCGGGTTGATAGAGTATGAAGGCGCCATCTATAGCGAAGGCGGACTTGATGTAGATGCTGTTGTTGCGCACCGAAAATCAACAGGTTCAATTTTACACTATCCTGGAGCTAGAGATCTAGAAAATGGTGAAGCTGGACTAGAGCAGCCTTGTGATATTTTGATTCCTGCGGCTTTAGAATCTGTGATCCATGCAGGCAATGCAGGCCGTATACAAGCAAAGATTATTGGAGAAGCGGCTAATGGACCGTTGACACCTGATGCAGATGAGATTCTATTGAAAAAAGGAGTTTGGATCATACCAGATATGTACCTCAATGCTGGAGGAGTTACCGTTTCTTATTTTGAGTGGTTGAAAAATCTAAGCCATGTGCGCTATGGACGTCTTGAAAAAAGATTCAGTGAGAATATGTATGCAGAACTTGTAAACATTATTGAATCGCTAACATCAAAAAATGTCTCCGAACTTGAACGTAAGATTATCTTACGTGGACCTGATGAGATCGATCTCATTTATTCGGGTCTTGAGGATACAATGATCGGATCATATCAAGAGATTAGAGAGGTGTATGCCAAAACTGACGGAGTAGAAGATCTCCGAACAGCAGCCTTCATTTGTGCTATTAATAAAGTGGGTGCAGCATATGAACAATTAGGGATTTTTCCATAACGATATATTGTTTTTCTCTTTTGTAAAGACTAAAAATGCCTTTCAAATTTGGAAAGGCATTTTTTTATTTTCCACTTCTAAAATCTAATATAGGTTCTGGATTTAGCTGTAGATGGCTGATTTCAGACTCAAATCCTTCTCCACGAGGAGATTGTACACCATAACCTACCATGACTTCCTCATCAAGCTCAAAACCAAAAGTTCTAACAAATCGCCAATAAATACCATCTAAGGAATAATGCAATCCCCAGATGTTGTTAACTCTTGTAATTCTTAGCCAAGGTGATTGTGTGGTTATAAGCTCTCCGTTTGCATCATCAGACCATTTATTGGTGATGACAGACACGACGTTATACTGCCTGTCAGATCCAAGTTCTAGGGCTAATTTAATCCATTGTTCTTCTTTAGCACGGACCATCAAAAAGATGGCGTCATAAGTTGCATGCGCATCTATTTTGACTTGAGCATGAAAAGAAAAATTGCCACTAACCATTTGATAAAAGAACGCTGCATTGTCAATTGGGGTTCCTTTATATTTTCTAAAGAAGTCTACTTTAGATTGGGAGCGTAGTATCATTTTATCACCAACTAACGTCGTGTGACACGGATTTATAGCTTGTAAATTTGAAAAATTAAAATGATGAGTCATATCTTTAAATTATACACCCTTTTCTTGTAACCAAGAAAATAAAGATTGATAAACCTGATTTCGAACATCCTTTGAAGACAAAACTAAATCATGGATACCATTTTCAATAGACATCGTTGTAATATCCCCATATAGCTTTTTAGCCTTTTCTTCAATATCTTTTACATTTAATACCAAGTCACTTTTTGCTATATCTTCGCTCCATTCTTTTGGATTTTTACTTTGTTTACTGTACATGACTAGCGTGGGTACATTGATCTTTGAGCCACTAGCTAATACCTGATGAACTTGATGAACCGCCCTGATGAAACTGATTGATGAATAGGGGAAATCCAAGGGTTTCCAATCCAAATTAAAATCCCATTCCCCTAAATGATCTTTGTGCAAGCTTCGGGCATAATGCTTATTTAAACCATTTGGCATGCGTAGGTTAGGGAATAGCTTGGCTAATACACCAACCAACGGGAGACCGATTTTTTTTGTTAACATATCCGTGTTGAAATCATAAAATGGACTGTTTAACCATAGTGCTTTTATTAAAGAATGATGGGGATGGCGAATCGTATAATACGTCATTGTCAGTCCTCCAGTTGAATGTCCGCACATCACAACACAATCATGTCCTTCCTTTTCAATCATGTCCAATGATAAGGAAATCTCTTCATCATATTCCTTTATATCCTTTACATGAAAAAGGGATTGATGCGGGAGGTAGGAACGACCATATTTTCGGAGATCTAATGCATAGAAATCATAACCATGAAGATTAAATTGCTCAGCCATTTCTGTTTGAAAGAAATAATCAATATAACCATGCACATATAATGCAGCTTTCCTTGTTTTTTCGAAATTCTTTTTGCGAACCAAGGTCGCCACAACTGGACCTTCATCGTCATGCTTGAGATGAAGTGTGGTTCGTTCATAAGATTCCCCTAAAAGATCTTGCTGATAATGATGTATATTTTCTTCCATGATGCTTTAATTTAAAGTAATTGGCTTACTATACAGATCATGCTCTTACTCCTTAAAATGTATATAAACAGTTATTTTTGCGACTCCTTGCTTTCGACAGTTAATTTTGATTGAAGCTTATGTATACAATTCTTGACCAACAAATCTGCTTAGGATACTTAAAATAATTGAAATTATTATTGCTCATTAAGATGTTGTTTTTCTTTTCAAATTTAGATTCACATGCAACATCTAGAAATCTAATATTATGTGTAAGGATAACTTGTTAATCAAATTTAACATAAAAGTCCAATAGTCGCAAAACTGTTTGATAATTGCGATCAAGCTTCTCTTAGACTTAAACGATATACATGTTTTTAATTAATAACTTGCTATTAGAAAGCATATACTAGTGCAAGTGAAAATTGGCCAGCATTTTTTGATGGTGAGAGATCTTGTTTTACAAACATCTGTTCGTCACTATTATCCAATCTGATTTCAGGAATAAAAGTAAACCCATGATGTTTAAAGTTGGCTGTCAATGTTGTTGAGATGATTTCATTACCAACAATTTCTTGGGAAGGAGCATCTTTTGTTTTAAAGTATTCTCCACGGATACCTATTCCTATATTTTCATTTATATTGACCTTTGGGTAAAGAGAGATTCCCGAATAGCCACCTTCTCCTTTTCTATTGTATTCAGTCGCATTTGCGCCTAGAGAAAACATTGGAGAAAAGGAATGGTTACCTACAAAATCAATTAAAGTTCCTGAACTGTAATTGCTGGCACCCCCTTGTGAAGAACCTGTTAAAAAATTAAGATAAAAACTTGATTTGTCATTAGGAGTTATAGATAACTGTGAGCCAAAGTGGGACACTCCATTGAGATCTTGATATACATTCCAATCATTAAAGATCCCAACCATAAGACCTACTTGATCAGAAAAGGCATATTGTGCTTTTAATCCGGCGTCTTGAAACGGACCTGCTCCAAATAGATAAGAAGTAGAATAGTGAAAGTTGAATGACGGGTTGATAACCTCATAACCGACAAACGTGCCCATGAATCCGGCTGTCATGGTCAGTTTTTCTGTTAATGCATAGGATATATAAAGATTCTGAATATGAAAACTATTTTTATCATCGCCACTTTGCCCGTCTCCATTAAGAATAGAACGGTACTGTCCTCTTGGTCCAAACGATAATTCCCCAACGAAAGAAGCTTTTCCAGTAGTTTTTTTAAGGGCAAGGTCAACCATTCCAATCGATACAGAGTTATTATCCTCTGTAAAATAGGTGTTGATATTTGGTTGTTTTTGAAAGTCATACTTCCAATAGGTGTCTACAGAACCTGATATTTCCAGACCTAATAGCTGACTTTTTTCAGTTTGTGCATAGATTGTAATCGTAATTAACAGCAAAATGATTGTGGTAAGGGTTGATTTTTTCATTTTTTAAGTTTTAAACAGGTGAATTGATTGTTTTTTATTTAAAAAACATTAAAATATTCTATTTTTTATTTTTTAGTTTGTTGTTTTTCGTTTTTTAATAATAAAATTTACTGTTTTTGATATTTGTTTAGTGTATTTTTAGTGTTTTTGTAGATATTATATTGTAAATATATGATTTTATTTTAATTTTTATTGATTTTTCAATTTTTTGATACTATATTTGAATCATATTAAAATATTTTAAAGTCTTATTGATTAATTTGTATGTAAAACAGTTGTTGTTTGTTAAAATTTAAAATAAAAACCTATGAAAAAATTTGTTCCACTTGTTATTTTGATTTTTTTGGCTATCATCGGCTTACTCACACCATCCCTAGAAGTTGTCAACTTGGAAGGGGTGAAGATTGACTCCGGAGATACAGCTTGGTTGCTCACATCATCTGCTTTAGTTTTAATTATGACGCCAGGTTTGGCATTCTTTTATGGAGGGATGGTCAGTAAGAAGAATGTGATTTCCACGATGATGCAGAGTTTTATCTGTATGTGTCTTATTTCTGTTCTTTGGGTGATCTTTGGCTTTAGCTTAGCTTTTGGAGATGATATTGGAGGTATTATTGGAGATCCTCGAACATTCTATATGATGAAAGGGATGTTAGGTAACGTGACTTGGTCGGCCTTACCGACAATCCCACTCGTACTTTTTGCGATGTTTCAGCTCAAGTTTGCCATCATCACACCCGCACTGATTACAGGAGCTTTTGCTGAGCGCGTTCGGTTCAACTCCTTTATGGTGTTCATTATCTTGTTCAGCATATTTATCTACATGCCACTGGCGCATGCAACTTGGCATCCAGAAGGTATTTTGGCAAAATTTGGAGTTTTAGACTTTGCAGGAGGAACTGTTGTTCATATGTCGGCAGGATGGGCAGCTTTGGCTTCAGCAATATACCTTAAAGGACGTAAAACACCTACGCATTCACCAGCCCGTATTAGTTACGTGATTTTAGGGACAGCACTTCTATGGTTTGGATGGTTTGGTTTCAATGCGGGTTCAGCAGGTGGTGCAAATAGTTTGGCAGCATACGCATTTGCAACGACCACTATCGCTTCTGCAGTGGCTTCCATCGCTTGGATATTTGTGGATATCATCCGTGGGAAAAAACCATCTGCAATGGGTGCTTGTATTGGGGCGGTAGTTGGGCTGGTTGCCATTACGCCAGGAGCTGGATTTGTCAGTATCCCGCATTCAATCGTCATCGGTCTGATAGCAGCTCTTGTCAGCAATCTGGTTGTATTTCTCCGCAGTAAAACGCGCATCGACGATACGCTAGATGTCTTTCCGTGCCATGGTGTAGGAGGAATGGTTGGTATGGTACTGACTGGAGTTTTTGCGAATAGTAATGTGAATAGTGTAGTCACCACCAATGGATTATATTTTGGAGAAACTAAGCTGTTTATTGCTCACCTTGTGGCTCTTATTGCAGTATCTATTTTTGCTTTTTTTGGATCCTTACTACTTATTAAAATAACAGATATGATTACGCCGCTTCGTGTACATGAAAACGAAGAAGAACTTGGTTTGGATAGAACACAACATGATGAAGAATTGTAGGATTAAGAATATCTGGTAAATATTTACGCCTGGTATACAAATATGAATCGGTTGTTTTTTGAAAGTACAATGTATGTAGATTTCTATCTATGATAGATATATGATTTTAAATAAAAAAATACAGTTATGAAAAAAATGATGTCATCAGTAATTACGCTTATGTCATGTGTAAGATTTACATCTTCTTCATCTCGTGAGCAAAGAAAAGTAGCTGCTTCACAGCTTGTGCCTACAAATCCATTTAAGGTCTACAATCAAGCATTTAATTATGCGATGTCAAATGGATGGAGCTTAGAAGATTCCCTTGCTTGGGCGAAAACCCAAATGTACATTTGGGTCAACAATTATAATTAATAAAAATCTTAAGCATAGTCATTGGTGTATGTCTAGCAAAAGCTGAATAAAATAATATAATAATGGAATTTCTATTGTTGAAAGTCTATTATCTAATCAAATTATAGATTGTTAAAAAAGGAAGACTTTCGGTCTTCCTTTTTTAACTTAAACATTGATGATCATTATTATCTGGAAAAAATAGGGTTTCTTTATTAGCCACAGCAGATTAATGATTCTTGTTTGAGATGTCTAATACTTAGCGAACGAGAATCACCTGTAAATCCTCAAGAAATTCATGTTGTTGATCCACAAATGGATAATGGGAACAATTTTCAATGCTGTAAAAATTAGCCTCACCCACGATCTTTCTTAAGGATAAAATTTGCTTCTCCGAAAAAATTCCGTCTTGCTTCCCATATATAGCAGATAATTTTACCTTTTTCACTTTAATTTTTTTCAGAATAGCCTTGGTATCGATATTCACCTGCTTTTCATTTTTATAAAAAAGAAGTGGAGCTTCGTCATTTCTGATGTTGGATTTTGAGTATTCACTTTCTGTATAACTTTTATTGATCAATTTGGACTCAGTCGTTGGGTTTGGCATATTAAAATATCCGAAATAAGAGGCAACTTCATAAACTTGTTTTCTATAGGCAGCACTTTTTTTATCTAATTTATTTATAGTATTTATTCTTTGAATCGTTTGCTTATCGTGATTTTGTTGTGCTTTTTTAAGTCCGGTTTTCAAGATATGGTCATAACTTTCCTGTTGAGCAAACAAAGCACCCACTAAAATTAAGCGATCAACTTTTTCAGGATATTTATTGGTGTACAATGTGGAAACAAGACCTCCAAAACTATGTCCGATTATAGTCACTTTTTTTAAACCATATTTCAAAATCACTCCATTTAAATCATTAAAAGCTTCTTCGAAAGTAAGTTTCGCATTCGGATCGCTCGATCTTCCTTCACCTCGTCTGTCATAAACAATTACAAAGTAACCCTTATCTGCAAGTGTTTGAGCAGTCGTACCCTCAAATAGCGTAGCATTACCTCTTGGGCCGCCATGTATGTAAATGATGGCAGGTTTATTTTTATCGCCATAAGTTTTGGTATAAATGTCTTGGGCAAAAATCAATAGAGAAAATGTAGTAAGCACTAACGTGAGAACGATTTTAATCTTTCCAAAAAGCATATTTAATATATTTAGTTTTCAAGTTAATAAAAAAAGTAATTTACCTGTCGATATCCACTATTTACCGAGTTTTTATTTGTATTCGTCTAAAGTCTGTAGGCTAAGGACGTTACTTGTTCTAATTTTGAATCAACAAATAAGAACAAAACGAACATAAAAATAAAAGCATTATGAAAACTTTAGTAAAAACATTCACAGCAGCTTTAATCGCAGTATCAACATGTACAATGGCCGCAGAGAAACCAGAAAAAGGTATGCTTAAGCTATCCACAGCAAACTTGGCTATTGACAGCTATGTTTCGGTTATGACAGAGGGACAGTCAGCAGGAGTAGAACAATTGTTTGGATCTGATTTTAGCCAAAAGATACAAGGTGAAAACGGAAAAACGAATAGCCGCTCAGAAGTCATCGCATTCTTGAAAAAACAAAAAGGAGAGAAGATGAATTGTAAAACGAATATCCAGATTATTGAAACATCTGCTGATTATATGATCGCTAAAGTAACGATGCAGTTTGAAGATTTTACCAAAACAGATCTTGTGACCTTGGTTAACGAAGGTGGAAGCTGGAAGGTGTCTAAATCGATCAACTCTTATAAGTAGTTTACTGGGATCAAGTGAAATTGTTGGGAGATATTTAAATAATTCTTAATTTAGCTTCATCAAAGAATATCGTTCCATCCGAATATGAAAATATCGAATTGGAATCAAGAGGTTTTCTACCCTCTCTTCGCATATCAAAAGTCCTTGAAAGTCCATGCAAGTCCTTTAAAGTCCATAGAAGTGCCAACAATGTTCGATACTGATCCGTACATACTACGATACAGCTACAGTTGTGTCTTACCCGACCTGTGGTAGTTGTAAGGCCTCTATTCCATATATCTTCAAAAACAAGGCAAGTAAGACTCTTTCCCCAATCAAAGCATAGTCAAGTCAGTTTTGAAACACTTTCAGAACCAACTTGAACAATAACTGAAACATACTTAAAAAACAGTTGATCGACAGTTGTTCTAGACTCATCCTATGAGCGTACTACAGATAACCATCAAGGTACACGCGTATCGATTCAACATGCTTAACCTACAATTTATCTGTGCAAATCATATGCTATGATGGTTCTTCTCGAGGAAACGCTTTTACAACGCCTAGCATACGCTTTATCCCTGCCTAGTCCCTGCTTTATCCGCGGCTCAGAAGTATGATTTTACAAGAATAATCAGCTTGATTGGTACAATCATGGATTTTAAACTCAGATAAAATCCATTAATGATTGAAGAAGACAGAAGATCTATTGGATGCTTTTCTCTCAGATAGCTATATTTTCTATCTAAAATGGAAAAAAGTATTAAGATTGTATGATTTATAAAGCTACTTGACAATACTTTGTAAGTTTTTTCGAGGTATCTGAAATTAGAATGAAATTGTGTGCCTAAAAGTATTCCTCCCAACAATTCCGCTTGATCCGTTTACTGTTTAATTATCATATGTTTATAGAAAGCCATATCGGGAGATGTGGTTTTCTTGTAAATCAAAAGGGCCTAATTTTCATTAGACCCTTTATCTTGGCGTTTTGCTGCACAGTAAATTTTTTTGTTTCTTATCGTTTCCTCTTTTTTGTTTCGTCATCCAAAGTTGATGAAGACATTTGGATTTTTTACTGTACGACGTCATTTATACTTAGCATCCTTTCCATTGAAAGGAGATTTTGTATCTGTTTTTCTATAATAAGAACAGTTGTCGTTTAAAAAAGTTTAAAATTTTTTTATTTTTTTTAAAATTCTTCATATTTCTATATAATCCCTCAGTATTTAATTAAGATTTAAGACATTCTGTTTCTCTACGATTTTTCGATTAATACGCCCCAATTTGAGTGAAAAGTAGATATTTGGTAAATTCAATACTTACAAATCACTCTCCATTTAGCTTACAATTTTCGTTCATTTTCCTGGATATGAAGATCGTTGATACTGGCAAATCGTTTAGTCATATAGCCATTTTCATCAAATTCCCAATTTTCATTGCCATAAGCTCTATACCAGTTACCTTCGGATGTTTGATACTCATATTCAAACCGTACAGCGATGCGGTTGTCGGTATGTGCCCAATAGGATTTCTTTAATTTGTAATTATGTTCTTTTTTCCATTTATCTGTCAGAAAAGAAATGATTGCTGATCGACCGTTGATAAACAGATCTCTATTGCGCCATTCGCTATCCACAGTATAAGCCTGAGCAACTAATTCTGGATTTTGTGTATTCCATGCATCTTCTGCTTTTTGAATTTTTTCCATAGCAGATTCAACGGTAAAAGGAGGAAGAGGATATCTTTTTTCCATGATTAATTTTTGATTAGTTTATTGATAATGGATTTACTACGTTCGATCAGTTCATTCGAACGAAACAGTTGACTCTCAATTAAGGCAGCTTCGAATAAAAGATAGACCTGTTCTGAAAGTTCAATTTTTGAGGTAAGTTGTTGAAAAAACATTCTCAAATCTTTTTTATGACTTTGAATTTCATGCAGAATCTCTGGCTGATCTTTACTGATCTCTGATAAAATATTTAAGAAACTACAGCCTCTGAAATCTTCTTGATCATTCATGTGAATCAAGAAATCAAAAGAAGCTATAATCTTTTCCTTACTTGAATGGAACTTTTCAGTAAAAAGATGTAGTTCAGAAAACCAATACATATGTCTATGGTTCAGGTAGGCAACACAAAGCTCATCCTTCGATTTGAAGTGCTGATAAAAACTAGCTTTAGCTACTTTTGCATCGGCAATGATCTGATTGATACCTGTTCTATTATATCCCTGTTGATGAAAAAGAGATAATGCAATTGTTAGAATACGTTCTTTTGGATTACTCATTATATGAATATCATGTATAATGATCCAAAATTACAATAAATATTTTAAAACAGACAGACTTGTCTGTTTTTTTTATTGAAGATAAATACTTCTACCTATTAGAAAAGCTGCTTCAGAATAAATTAGCAAGAATTTTTCCTAATAGACCGCTTAAACTAGTTGTTTATTGAAGACTATTTTTGATCTCTTCGTGTAGTTGTCTGGTTTCTAAATAAGAATCAAATTGAATCTCTTGTATTATCTTTTTGGACAATGCACTGTTTTCGATCAAAATTTCAATTAACTCTTTTCTGTGAATAGCACAATTCATCTTACTATAAAGGACCTCAATAGGCTCTTTACACGCTTTCGTTTTGTTTGCTTTGAAAATGTCTGAAAAAATTATAGCTAATTGTTCAATCTTAAATCCACTTCTTGTCTTCTTGGCAATATCCGTTAACATTTTATGATCGCCGACCCGATAATTGGAGATTAAAATCTGAAGGTAATCAATTGGATTTTTTGAATTGTTTATTTGTTCTAAAGCAAAAGTTCTGATGTTGTCACTTTCTAAATGCTGGAGCGCTTCTGTCGCATATTGAACAATTTTATAATTAAAGGATTGTTTTTGTTGGGCAAACTTCAAAATTAATGTACTGTCGTAAGGGAATTTATGAAAAATAAAAATATTCAAAAGTTTTGCAATTTTTGTATTGTCTGTTTCTATAGTAAGCTGTTTTGCAATCTCATTCACTTCTTCTTTTGTCAATTTTTTTCTTCGACGAGCTGTCATGTAGGGCTTGCTATTTATTACCTCATCGACAATATTATGGTATTGAATAGTCTTAGGTTTATATTTTTTTCTAATTTCTTGGTTTTCTTTAACGGAGTCAAGATATATGCGAATATATTTGTCAGTTTTTGAAGCTTTTAGAAGGTCTTCTTGTACTTTGATGTTTGGATTTTCTTCTTGAAATTGTCTAATGATGCTATCATCCTGCCAATCATCAGGATTTTGTTCCAGGAGTTTTCCAAATTTTTTAGCTATAAATAATAGTCCATCAAATCCATCAAGTTGAAGAATTTCGTCATATCCTGCCCAATCACTAGATGCTATTGGATTCTGTAGAAATCGATTATATATTGCCTGCTTGGCTTCGACATCATCTTGTTCTGAAAATAGTTTTGTTATCGCAAAAAGATGAGTCAAATTCCAAGTATCTTCTGTTTCTGTTGCAAGACCATTTAATACCGCTTTTCGAATTTTTTCTTTTTGGTTTGAGATTACAATTAAATCATAAATATATTGTGCTCTATCACCTTCAACTTGTCCATGGTAGGCGTAATTATTCAGAGCACCTTGAATAATTTCATCAGAAAAATCGATTTCAGGATTCTTTTTGGCGATTAGATATGCCTCCCCGGTTCCACATTTCAGTGACTTGAGAAACCGTCTTCTTATAAGCGAAATTCTGGTCATTATAGATCTTACTTAAAGGTTAATACTTCGTTGAAGTTTGTTAGGGTAAGATAAAACTTATTCCTTTAAATCATGCTCATTGTCTTATTATATAGTACTTTATTGTTTATGCTAGCTAAGCATTCGAATATAATCGAAGGTAAAAAAGTAATTATAATTTTTGAATTATGACTATAACCCGATGATATAGAATCATTTTAGATGTCAAATGTATAATTCCTTGGTTACTTAAAAAGAAAAATAAGTCAATTGAATCTAACTAATCCTAATTTATTGATAGTCAGCTCTGTTATTTAAGTTTTTTTTGAACAATAAGCCTGTAATCTTGAAAAATATTTTAACCTAATGTGTTTTTTTGTTATAATTGCTCTCGCGATCAAACCATTTTAGTGAGTCCCAAAAACTAATGAACGAGTACCATTTTTGTAGAGAAGAGAACTTATTGCAGATGATAAAGGATGGTAATTACATTGCTTTTGAAGAATTGTATGCTAGATATTTTGATTTACTTTTTGGTTACGCTTATAATATTGTACGTGATTTAGATATAACTCGGGATATTATTCAGGATATTTTTACTTGGTTTTGGGCGAATAGAGATCAATGGAAATTAGAATCTTGTAAGGGCTATTTATTAACAGCAGTAAAGTTCAAAACAGCAAGCTATTTCAGATCCAGTAAGGCTCAGGAAAGTTTTTACGATAAGTTGAAAGAAGTTCCCCCACTTCATCAGGATGATAGCCTGCAACTCGAAGTCAAACAACTTCAAGAACTTATCGAATCTTTAGTTGATGATTTACCAAGCCGCTGCAAAGAGATATTTAAATTGAGTCGGTTTTCTCATCGTTCGAATAAGGAAATTGCAAAAGAGTTGGGTATATCTGAAAAAACAGTTGAAGCACAAATTACCATCGCATTAAAAAAACTACGCTTAACATTGGGTAAATACAATTATATTTTATTTTTTTTGATTTGATAATCAATTGATTATGTTTTTTTTAAAATAAAACATATAATTTCTTAGGGGATGAGAGTGTTATTATCGCTTTACTATAATATAAGGGGATAATATGGAGAAAGAAAAATTTATACAAATCGCCAGCCGAGTCGCAGATGGTGTTGCAACACCAGAGGAGATTGCGCAATATATTTACTATTTAGATTGGTCTGCCCAACATAGTTCATTATGGAATGAGGTGCCACTTATGGATAAGACCAGCTTTCAAGAAAGCATTAGACTCAATTTATCACAACAATTTCAAACAAAAAAGAGCATTCCTTTTTATAAAAAAACAAAATGGATTGCCGCGGCAGCCATGCTTCTTGCGATAGGTACATGCTCCATCATGTTCTATAAATCTCTTCAATCAACCAACTATTCAAAAGAAAATATCCAAGCCTCTACTATAAAACCAGGACAACAAAAGGCAACATTAACGCTAGCCAATGGCAAAAAAATAGTTTTAAATAATCAAAGTGATGGTCAAGTACTGACAGATGCTGGGGTGGAAATCGTGAAAGAGAGTAACGGACAATTGGTTTATCGTGTTCTTGAAAATCAGCAATCTGCAAAAGGAGATAACACCTTAAGTACGCAGCGTGGGGAGACCTATTCCGTTGTACTTCTTGATGGAACTAAAGTCTGGCTAAACGCTTCATCGTCGTTGACTTATTCTACCCTGTTATATACGGAGGGCAAAAGAAAAGTTAAAATAGAAGGAGAGGCCTATTTTGAAGTTTCCAAAGATGCACTTCATCCATTTATTGTTCAAAGTGAAAATCAAGAAGTTGAAGTACTCGGCACGCATTTTAATGTGGATGCCTATCCAGAAGATAAAGTGGTGAGAACAACATTATTGGAGGGACAAGTTGCTGTTAAGAGCGGACGTGAAAAACGGATACTTCGACCCAATCAACAAATCAGCAATTATAATCATCAGTTAAGTGTGCAGGATGTAGACGGGTTAGATGCTGTAGCATGGAAAAATGGCAAGTTTGTTTTTCATCAAGAGTCCATGGAAAGTATTATGCAAAAGATTTCCAGATGGTATGATGTCGATATTGATTACCAAAATGAAGAACTTAAAAAGGTGGCTTTTACGGGTACTATAGCGAAGTATGATCGTATTGAAAAGGTACTTTCAAAATTAGCACTGACCGAAGAAGTAAAATTTAGCATACAAAAAAATACAATTGTTGTCAACTCAAATTAGCATGTAACGAAACGGTTAATCTCCTAAAGATTATTTTAAAACTAACTAACTAACTAACACTAACCATTAACAAATCATTTTAGTCATCAATTATTGTAAAATAATGATTGCTGGAATGCTCTGATAATAAATTTCAGCAGCTATGTAGTACAAGGATATCGCTGAGGTAAAAACAGGGAGAACTATTTTAAAACAACAAACATTACACCGAATTATGAAAATTAAAGATTGCACCTTCAATACGCTCGGTTTCGGATTGAATAGGGGGAAAAGGCGTATGACCAACCTGGCCATGGTGCTGATGACAGGAGCTTTTTTACAAGCGAATGCCTCTGTGTTTGCACAAAAAGTCAATTTTGTGAAAAAGAACACAACAATTGGAGAAGTATTTCAACAGATTAAAAAGCAAACGGGTTATGAAGTACTCTACGCAAATCAAAAGTTAGATTTTTCTAAAAAATTGAATGCAGACTTTGTTAATGTTGAGTTGAATGAAGTCCTCAACAAATGTTTGACAAATCTTTCTGTGAGTTATGTGATAGAGGATAAAGTGATTGTGATTAAAAGTAAATCCAAAATCACGATAAACAACAAAAATCAACCTATAAGCCTTCAGGTATCCAAGATAGATGTTAAAGGAAAGATTCTAGATCCTGATGGGAAACCGTTAGGCGGTGCTTCGATCAGTGTTAAGGGCACCAAAATCGGTACAAAATCTAATAGTGAAGGTGATTTCTCGTTACCAGGAGTTGATTCCAAAGGGATATTACTGGTTTCTTATATCGGCTATCAACCCTTAGAGATTAGCCCGAAGATAGAAATAGGAACGATTAAAATGCAGAAGGCATCAAATATTCTGGCAGATGTGGTCATTATTTCTACGGGCTATCAAAACATTGCTCAATCACAAAATACAGGATCTGTAGCGAGAGTTAAGGCGCAAGATTTAGTCATTAATGGGGCGACTACAATTGAGCAAATGCTGCAAGGAAAACTTGCAGGTGTGGAAGTCGTTAATAATTCAGGGATGGTTGGGAAGCGGCAAACAGTCCGCGTTAGAGGAACCTCTACGTTACTAGGTAACCAAGAACCAGTTTGGGTTGTGGATGGCATCATACAAGAAGATCCACTTCCATTCAAAGCTTCCGAATTAAATGCGTTTAATCAAGATCCAGCCAATGCAGATGCCTTGAAAAATTTTATCGGAAGTGCAATCTCCTGGCTTAACCCTTACGATATCCAAGACATAACGGTTTTAAAAGATGCCGCATCAACGGCAATATACGGTGTAAAAGCAGCTAATGGCGTTATTGTAATCAATACAAAACGTGGAGTAACTGGACGAGCCCCATCTGTGAGTTATAGTACCAGTCTTTCCTCCCAACAGGGAAGAACTTATGATAAGATGAACTTAATGAATTCCAAAGAACGTGTGGATGTATCCCGAGAAATTTGGGAAAAAGGATTGGTTTCACAGTTCGGTTTAGACGACATCGGTTATTCAAAAATTTTAAAAGAATATTTGACGGAAAAGCTTTCATACGACGAGTTTAATGCCAAAGCAAAACAATTGGAGGTGAATAATACCGATTGGTTTGATTTACTTTTTCATCAGCCGTTTAGTCACAACCACAATGTCAGTATTAGTGGAGGCGGTACTGGTAGTACTTATTATGGATCATTGGGATATAACAATCAACAAGGAGAAGCTAAAGGCAACGGGATGGATAGTTATTTGGCCAACCTTAACTTTACGAGCATAATTTCCAGTAAGCTCACTATTTCGACGCGATTGTCTGGAAACTACTCCAATACCAGTGGTTATTTTAGAGTAGATCCCTATTCGTATGCCAGAAATACAAGTCGAGTTATTCCTGCCACTCTTCCTGATGGTAGCCTATCTTACTATACATTAGGGGGGTATCGTTATAATGTTTTGAATGAGTTAAATAACACTGGAAATGAAAATATAAAAACAAATTTAAATGCAGCGGTCAATCTGAGGTACGAGCTTCCCTATAATCTTCGTTTTGAATCCACTTTCGGGATAGCCTTTACCAATGCACATGCAGAATCTTATGCGACTGAACTTACCAATCGGATTAGCAGCCTAAGAGGTTATGAATATGGTCAGTTTACTCCCGTATCAAATGAGTATAAAATGTCTCGACTACCCATTGGAGGTGAGTTGGCAACCGCTGATGATCGAAATACAAATTACACCTGGAGAAATGCGATTACTTACGGTAAAGTTTTCAATCATAAGCACAGCATATCCAGTATGCTTGGACTAGAACTACGCAGTAATGTCTACAAAGGAATGTCCAATACCGTATTTGGATATTTACCTGAGAGAGGTAAAGCGATTAGTAATCCCCCAGCTACAATTATCAATGGTGGAGTGAACTACCCGAACTCTATTTATGATCCAGGTGCAGGAGATAGTTTCAAATTTTTAGTCACCGATCGCACAGCTAACTATGTATCATATTATTATAGTGGTTCGTATAGTTATGACAATCGTTATATTTTTAGTGCTAGCTTACGAGGAGATGCCTCTAATCGTTTTGGACAAGATACTAAAAATAGATTTAACCCCATCTGGGCTTTAGGAGGTCGATGGAATGTTGCTAGAGAAAACTTTTTTAATAAAAGCACCTGGTTTAATGATTTTAGCCTGCGCGGTAGCTATGGCTATCAAGGAAACGTTGCAGAAAACTATGGACCTGACTTGATTGCACGTATTCCAACGGGTGGTGGAGCATCGGTCATCAGTCCACAAACAGGTGAACCGATTTTGAATATCAAATCTTTGCCTTATGCTAATTTACGATGGGAAAAAACACAAACGGTTAACCTAGGGCTTGATTTTGGTTTTTTTAACAATAGAGTTGTCGCTAGTTTAGATTACTACAATAAAGCGAGTAAAGATCTGATTGTGCTAAAAGACATTCCTTATGAGAATGGTGCTCGTCAGATGCCGATGAATGGTGGAACACTGACCAATACCGGTTATGAAGCACAAGTAAGTTTCTTCCCGATTAGAAAAAAAGACTGGAACTGGGGGATATCCGTGAATAGTTCGAAAAATATCAGTAAAGTAACGAATAAACTATTACCAAATCCTACCTGGGCGAATGCAGTGTCTGGTAATTACTTTGTCGACGGCTATGCTGTTTCTTCTTTCTGGGTGTTTGATTATAAAGGACCTAATCCAGAAACTGGTTTACCAGAGTTTAATATTCCGACCACTGAAGAAAATCCGGATGCGAAATTTAATGCAGCCTCATTTATGAAATACGCAGGGAAATTGAACGCTGATTTTACGGCTGGCTTTAATACCTCATTACGCTATAAGCAACTTACCGTTTCAACCAATCTATATGCATCACTTGGAGGACATAAGCTATTGGCTCCATTGTATACGACAGACATGGTGAATAATACCCCTAACGAGTACAATAATCTTTCAAAGGATCTTGTGGATCGCTGGAGAAAACCAGGAGATGAAGCATTCACCAACATTCCTGGTCTACCATACTTTGGTGTTCCATTTGTTAGTATCCCTTCTGGTTCAACTTCTCTGCAACCAGGCAGTTCGTCTCCTTATACCTTGTATAATTACAGTACTGCACGTTTAGTGAATGCCTCCTATCTGCGGATCAATAATGTCAACTTGTCCTATACACTTCCAGACTATATCGCAAGACGGATACATACCAAGAGCTTGACATTAGGTTATACCATGAGCAACCTCTATACTTTTGTGAGTAAGGATTTTAAGGATGTAGATCCAGAAGTAGCTTCTGGAGGTCAACCTTTACCACAAACTCATGTACTTAATTTATCCGTTACCTTCTAAAAATTTGAAAATGAAACGTATAGTTTATATATTAATTGCAACGATTTCTTTTACCAGTATAGGATGTAAGAAATTCCTAGAGGAAAAGAGCTTGGATGAAGTAAAGCCGACAACGGCTAAAGACTTATCCAGTTTGATGGCTGGAGAAGCTTATCCTTATCAAACAAACCTATCTCCAATTTTAAATCTGATTACGGACGATGTTAGCGCTAATGGAGGCCAGGATCAACTCAATTATCAAGATGTCATGAAAAAAGGAAGACCAGTCTTTTCTTGGTCTAAACAGATGTTCGAAGAACTCTTATTGCCAACGGGTTTTTCCAATACTGCCTATATCAACTCTTGGGAAGTGATCTATCAAAAAATTGCAGGTTGCAATGTTGCACTGGAATATGCAGATCAAGTCAGTGGAACAGACGCTGAAAAAGCGAATATGAAAGGAGAAGCATTAGCACTTCGCGCTTATTATTACTTTTTGTTGGTCAACATGTTTGGTCAACCCTACAATACAGCAGGTTTAGATCCTAAGGACAATTTAGGAGTGCCATTGAAGTTGGAAATGGCTGTAAAAGATGAACTTTTTAAACGAAATTCCGTTGCCGAAGTTTACGCACAAATTGAAAAAGATTTACAAGATGCAATAGGCTATTTTAGCGCTTACCCTGTAGAAAAAGGGGTTTATAAAATGAATGAAACAGCGGTTTACACGTTGTTATCTCGTGTTTCCCTTTATGAGGAAAAATGGGATCAAGCAATTTTATATGCCAATAAAGCCCTAGCAAAAAAATCAATACTGAGCCAATTATCAACCTTTAATGCAGTTGATTATTATTTATTTAATGTCAATACCAATACGAATAATTTGAACCGTATCTATGATCCAGCCGTCAGTAGAGAAATTATTTGGGCTTATGTACCATTAAGCGGAGGAGAGAATGAAATTTTCCGCTCTTCACTGATTCCTGGATATAATGCTGTCAGAAATCCTCCTTATCGTGTATCCGCAGATTTACTGAAGCTATATGATAGCCAGGGAGACAGCCAGAATGAAATTTATATCGGTGATCTACGACCGCGTATTTACTTTAAATACAGTCCTGTAATTCTTTCATTCATTCCCCCAAATACAGTTATTCGAGACTATAAACCTTTTGATGGTGGTATGGGTGGAGCAGGATTTCGTGTGGCTGAATTATATTTAAATCGTGCTGAAGCCAATGTTCGAAAATATATGCAAACTGGAGATGACGCACAACGAATAGCTGCTCTAAAAGACATCAACACTTTAAGAGCATCCAGATACGATACACGTAAACCTTATGTAGCAATTGATATCACAGATAAAGAACAATTATTAAGTTTTTACAAAGATGAGCGTCGGAGAGAATTCCCATTTGATGGACATCGTTGGTTTGACTTGAGACGTTATGGCATGCCTGCTATTACTCATTACTATGAAGAGCAAGTTGGAGCTGGTGAAACGTTTACGCTTTCAGATAAGGACAGTCGGTATACATTACCGATTCCGCAAGCAGTATTGGATCGTAACGGACTTATTATTCCTAATCCATAAGAGGTTTAATTTATTGATTAAAGATGTTTAAAATGAAAAATTTCAAGACCATATATAAAACTGTTCTCTGTATAGGACTGACCATAATCCTCGGATTTGTTGCCTGTAAAAAGACAGAAGAACCCTTAACACCTTCAGATATCCCCGAGCCAGGTTATCAACTGGCTCAGGGAAATAATAGTTACGATATACGTATCAAAGCATATTTTGAGCGATGGGGTACTTATATCCTCTATCAATTTACACCTGCACAAATCAATTGGAAGGTTACCGGTTATGATACTTATTACAAATCAGCACCCGCCGAAGAAGCTTTTGTCGATCAGCAGTTAGATCTATTGAATGAAACCTTTTTTCAATACTATGCGGATTCAACTTTACAGAAGTACCTGCCTGTGAAATTGTTTTTATGTAGCTCTTTACAAGCAGGGACATCGAGTCAGCAAATAGATGCTTACCTTTTGACAATGAGCAATGGTCGTTTTGGAGGCTATCAAAGTTTTGCAGTAAATGGGGGAAATAGCGCTATTTCCAACATCAATAAAGTAACCTATCGGGCAAATGTAAATTTTAGCTTTTTGAAAATGATGGATCTGGAATCTAAAATGACAAAATCACCAGTTTTTCTCAGTCTAACTGATTATGTTAATGCCATTGTTGGAACCACGGTAGCTGATCGATATAAGCGAGGTTTTTTAGCCTCTACGTCAGGATTTTCTGATCAAGCGCAAGATTGGCAATCCTATATTCAAGCCATTACGGCTTATCCATACAGTTATTTGACAGATGTGAATACAGATGCTAATGATGCTACAGCTAAAGGAATATTGAGTCCAGTAAAAGATGTCAATGGATTGATTCGGAAAAAGTATGATGCGCTTGTGAAGCATTACAAAGATCAATACGGTATCGATATTCAACGTATAGGAAACGGTATGTAAACATTACGGAAAATTATGATCATGAAACACAAAATAATTATTGTATTGGGATTGGTTTTGTCGATTTTTCAAGCGTTAGCGCAAGAAGGATTGACCCTGTCAGGTACCATAAAAACCATTACACCAGTTGAGATTTCCCTGCAATCACTTTCTGGACAGTCGGTTTTTAAAACCGCTATTGATAAGAATGTGGGAAAATTTTCATTGGGCCCTGTTCAGATTATCCCCGATCTCTATGTGCTTTCCATAGGAAAGACAAAGCAACATGTATATTTTGTCAATAATGCTGTGACGATCAATGGCTATTATGATGATATGAACAGTGAGTCCAGTAGTTTGACATTTACTGGTCTAGATGACTTTTTCAAATTAAGTGAGTATGGACCTAAGCGAATTGCGGATACCGTGCTCAATCCTAAAGCACTTCAGGTACTGAATCCTGCTCAACTCACAGCGCTCGCTTATCTTTTTCACTCCGATCAATATCAACTCAATAAGCAGCTATTGGAAAAGGTACCACCTGCAGACCTTAATACAATAACTGGAAAATGGTTAGCAAAAACGGTTGATAGCCTAAAAAATTTCGAACGCGGTTTAATTGCTCCCGACTTTACGCTGCCCAATCAAGACGGAAAGATGATCACCTTAAAAGATTTTAGAGGAAAGATTGTTGTACTGGATTTTTGGGCTTCTTGGTGTGGACCTTGTCGAAGAGCAATGCAAGAATTTAAAACCTTCTATCGCGAGTTCCAACCCGATGTTCAATTCATTAGCATCTCTATGGATGACAATAGCGAAAGCTATCAACAAGGACAAAAAGAAATGGAAATTCCTTGGGTGAACCTTTGGGATAACACGGGTATCTCAACTGAAAAAACTAAGAATTCAGGTTTTTATAATTCAAAGATTAGACCTTTCTACGGTTTTAAATCCATCCCATTCCTTGTCATTATTGATCAAAACGGTGTCGTATTAGAACGAGGTAATTTACATGGTGAAGCGTTAAAAGAGGCACTTCATCGGATTATCAAAAAATAGCGTTGAATTAGTAACATATAGCATATGAAAAATAGATATAACCGCGTACTCCTAATCGTCTTTTTCACTCTATTCGGCATGCATAGCTATGCACAAGAGGTTACCGTTTTGCCCTATGAAATGATCGGTGAAAAAATGATTGTAAAGATGTTGATCAATGGTGAATTGACTCCAATGGTATTTGATACTGGCGGCAAGAACCTCATTAAAGTCAAATTAAAAGAAAAACTAGGATTATCGACAATTAACTCCAAAGAAGTCATAGATGTTTCTGGACAGAAACAACATGTAGATATCGTACAAGTCAACAGTATAGAAACACCAGATCATAAGACTTCTTTTCAAAAAGTACCCGTTTTGGTATTGGATAACGAGCTTTTCGAGTGCGAAGATGGTCCACAAGGTTTAATCGGAAGTGATCTGTGGCAAAACTCAACGATAGAGATTGATGACAAAGCCAAAGTAATAAAAATAAGATCAGGAGGATTAGCCTCTTTAAAAAATAATCCGCAGGCACTTCCTTTTATTGATAATGGTCAGGGAAGTCCCATTTTTGAAATCAAGATTGGACGATTTGATAAAGCACGCGTTCTTTTTGATAGTGGAGCAGCTGGCTTTCTAACACTTAAAGTACCTGAATATCCACGTTTGGAGGGACTGGGAGCCTTGTACATGATTCGTCAAGGAGAGGCGAGTGGTTCATTGGGTGTGCTGGGTAGAGGAGCAAATGGAAATCGTTACTTATTAGAAGCGAGAGAAATCTTTATTGGGCAAGGAAGCTTTTCAAAATTTAGATTTGGAGTCACTAACTCAACCGAATCACTCTTGGGATATCAATTGTTAACTTATGGTAATATAACGATCGATTATGTCAATAAACTGTTTTTATTCGAACCTTTTACAACAGAAAAAGTAAAAGGGGCACAGACTTTCTGGGAACTGGAAATGGGACCAGCTGATGATAAGATGATTGTAACAACAGTTTGGGAAAAATTAAAAGGTGAAGTAGCAGTAGGTGACGAAATTACACATATCAATGGCAAGAAAATTATTCCGTTGAGCTTTTGTGAAAATCTAAAGGGGGGATACCCGATTCTGGAGGAAAGTGAACGTCTGGTATTAACCATCAAAACCAAGGATGGGATTAAAGAGATTGAAGTTGTAAAAGATTAATATGATGAGAAATTCAAACAATTACAAATGGTTTTGTAAAATCTGTTTAATCAGCTGCTTTTGCTTTTTTTTGAGTAATGCTTATGCACAAGAGACTACTGTCCTTCCATACAAAGTTGTTGCAAATAAAATGATTGTCGAAGTTGTCTTGAATGGGAAGGAAGTTCCGATGATTTTTGATACTGGAGGAAGAAATTCTATCAGCACACGACTAAAAAAAGAATTGCAAACCCCATTACTTCAATCACGCGAGCTCACAGATGCCAATAATAATAAGATGATGGTAGAAGAGGTAACTGTCGATCAGGTGAAGACAATAGATGGTTTTGCAAGTTTCAACAACATCTCCTTCTTTGTTTTTGATAGTGAATTGTTTGATTGTTTGGGTGTAGAAGGATTTATTGGCAGTGATCTCTTGCAACAAAACACCATCGAGATCAATGATCAAACCAAACAGATCACGATAAAAAAAGGAGGAACTCCTTCTTTGAGAAGTAATAGACAAACGCTTTCTTTTTTGCCTGATGCGAAAGGGATGCCCATTATCAATTTGAATATCGGATCTACGCATGAAGCCCGTGTGTTATTTGATACGGGTTCAGATGGATTGTTAACGTTCAAAACAAGCGAATTTACACGACTACATCAGGAAGGAGCTTTACAGATTACTCGAGAAGGTCAGGGTGGAGGTGCCATTGCTGCATCTGGAAGAGGAAATGCTGGTAAACAGATTGAAGTTGGAGTTCCTGAGATTGTGCTAGGAGGCACTCACTTTGTCGCTGGTCGAGCGAAAGTGAGCAATTCACCAGAAACATTATTTGGGTATCAATCCCTAACCTACGGAAAGGTTACCATTGACTATGTCAACCAACTGTTACGTTTCGAACCTTTTAACAAAGGACAAGTGACACTTGAACCTAAAAAGATCTGGGACTTACAATTGGCAGTTATCGATAACAAGTTAGTGATTGCAACGGTCTGGGATAACGTAAAAGGAAAAGCTGAAGTAGGGGACATCGTCACCCACATCAACGGAAAACAAGTAAAACCTATGGATTTTTGCGAAAGCATCACCCAGGGAATGCCTGTCCTAAAGGAAAATGATCAAGTGGTATTGACTGTAAAAACAAAAACTGGAATAAAAGATATAACCATTACGAAAAGCTAAATAAAATTAAAACAATGAAAAACATAACACTATTACTCACAGTAGCTTTCAGTACCGCTGTACTTACTGGAACAGCGCAATTAGTGCAAAGAACACAAAAGAAAGAAAAAACAAACGATTGGTATAATGCATCATTCGAGAAAGACGGGATATACGGATCAGAAGTCAACCGTACTTATGAGTTTTTAAAAGGGAAAAAATTAAAGAAGAAACCCATCGTTGCAGTGATTGGTTATGGTCTAGATGCTGAGCACGAGGATTTAGTGGGCAAGCAATGGATCAACCCGAAGGAGAAAGAGGATGGCAAAGACAACGATGGTAATGGATGGGTAGATGATATGCATGGGTGGAACTTTTTAGGTAATGCAGAAGGGGAAATGGTGGAAAAGGTCAATAAAGAAGGTGATCGGGAATTTTTACGTCTTAAACCGCTATACGAAGGCATATTTTTCAATGGTAAAGATTATGTGAAATTTGATGACAATTTGCAAAAACCTGTGAAAGTAGCAACTCCTGCCAATGAAGCTGAATATCGATTTTTTCGATATGGTCTTCAGAAAGAATCTGAGTTGGCTACGACATGTATGTCCTATTATGTCAATAAGTTTCTGAAATATTACCTGAAAAATGAGTTTGACCCGATCATGAAAAAAAGTTACCCGAACTTAGCAAAAGCAGGACAAAAGGAGTTTACCAAAGCGACGGAATACATTGGTTTAGCTGGAGCACAAACCGATTCATTAGCCTTTATGTCGCGTTACTTCTTCTTGATCAATATAGGGGTTAACAATGGAATGGCCATTAAAGGAAAACGCGACTCTGTCACCTATGAATCGATCCGAGATCTGACTTTAAATAATACAAAGGCAGAAGATAATTATAAAAAGCTTCTTGCCAACAGCATTCGTGCGGAAGAAATAACGGGTAACCATTACGACGATATCAATCAAAAAAATTATGGTAATAATAATTTATACAGTAACGGATCATTTTCAGGTACCATGATTTCAGGAATTATTGCTGCCGAGCGTAACAATGGAATTGGTATTGATGGTATTATGCCTGAGGCACAATTGATGTCTCTGCGTGCATATCCAAGAGAAGGAGAAGCTTATTACAAAGATATTGCTTTGGCGATTCGTTATGCGGTAGACAATCAGGCTGATGTGATTATGTTAGGTCCATCGAATACCCTTTATCCTGAATATGAAGCTAAGTGGGTAAATGACGCGTTACTGTATGCTGAACAAAAAGGTATTTTGGTTGTTTCTTCTGTCTGGGATCTGTCTCGTGACCTTGCTAAGCAAGCTTTTTACCCAAATCAATTTATCAAAGGAAAAGAACTTAAAAATTTTATTCAAGTAGCCGCTTCCGATAGCCTGGGTATGCCATTCGCGACAGCTAATATTGGTGAAAAACAAGTACATCTATTTGCTCCAGGTGTAGGTATTCAAACGACCTATATGGGGACCACTTATCGGTCTGGAAATAGCTCCTTGTTTGCAGGTGCAACTGTAGCTGCTACAGCAGCAATGATCAAAGCTTACTATCCGAATTTAACAGCCGTTCAAATACGAGATATTATCTTGAAAACGGTTACGGATCGAAAAAATGTAGAAGTAGAAAAACAAGTCGGTAAAAATATTGACCAATATCTTTTTAGTCAATTATGTACATCGGGCGGAATTCTCAATACCTACCAAGCTATTCAAGCTGCCGATCGATTAAGCGCAGGTAAATAAGATAAAAATAAACAGCTGTGTATTTCATTTATTTTCGAAGAATAGGTGAAGTACACAGCTAAAAATCAGAAAAGATGAAGAAAATAGGATTATATATGTTGCTCTTTTGTACCATCATGCTTTCTACTAATGTTAGACAAGCTTTTGCACAAGGAAATAAAGACGAGGTTTTACCTTATCGTGAAGAAAATGGGTACATGATTATACGCGCAAATGTTGGGGGAACAGAAGGTGACTTTCTGTTAGATTCAAGAGGAGCTGTTGCGCTAACAGAAGAAGCGGCTACTGATAGAGCAATAAAGATTGACGCAGTAAAAGGAGAATATGCCCGTACAGATGACTATCAATTGGCTGGAAAAGGAACTGCACAGGGTTTCTTTATTGGTAAAACCGTGTATAAAGAGAAGGTTAATGTGATGATCCTTAAAGCCAATGCCTTACTTCAAAAATTAAAAGTTGACGGTGTAATTGGTTTTAATGCGTTTACAAATTCGGTATTGACCATCAATAGTCATGCAAAAACCATTACATTATCAGAACCTTATAAGCCTGCATATATGAATTTGGCTAATCGGTCAGACGCTAAACTAACGGTAGGTGGATTGTTTGTAAAGATAAACGTCAATGGTAAAGAAATCATGGCACTGACTGATTTTTATGAGGATAAGCCACTTATTCTTGCTGCAACAGATTTTGAAACCGTAGGAACAAAATCAGCAACGGTTAAATTGATCAATCAATCTTTTGAAAAAATCACGGTAATAAAAGGTACTGATAAACAACAGTACTCGATCATTGGAAAAAGTCTGCTCAACAAAGGTGTGATCTCTTTTGATGTACAGCGTAGCAAATATTATTTCCAACCCTTTGGACAAGGCGAAGAACAAGTTGCTCCAATCACAAAGGATGCTTCCATAGTTATTGTTCCCGGTAAAGTGAATAGCATTGATAAAACGTATTTCCGTGAACATATTTATGATTATAAGCAAGATAAAGAATGGAAATTCAAAGGAGATAAACCCGTTGTTATTGACTTCTGGGCGACATGGTGTGCTCCATGTATGAAATTGATGCCTGCTATGGAAGCCTTGGCTGCTAAATATAAGGATAAGGTGATTTTTTGTAAAGTCAACATTGATAAAGAAGGTGAATTGAGACAAGTGTTTGGTATTAACGCTATCCCGCTCTTATACTTTGCTCCTGTCAAAGGGGATGTGGTTAAGGTATTGGGTTTAGAAGATATCTCAAAAATAGAAGCACAGATTCAGCAACTTTTGAAATAGAAGCACCATGAAGTCAACACTAAAAAAGCTGTGTACCCCCCTTTTTGGAACCCTGCTTCTACTGAATGGAATTTCCCTTTCCTCTTACGGACAGGCAATAGCATTGTTGCCCGAAGGGTTTCATTTTGAGCCCGCACCGCAACATGCTGTAGTAACGAAAACCATTGCTGATATGATCGCCAATTATCATTATGAAAAAGTAACGATTGATGATGCGATGTCGACGAAAATTCTAGATCAATACTTCAGCAATGTAGACAAGGCGAAAACCCTATTTTTAGTTTCAGATATCAAAGAAGCCGAGCAGTATAAACGAACACTGGATGATGCGCTACGTAATGGTGATCCTAAACCAGCCTTTGATCTATTTTCTATTTATGCCAATAGATTGACAGGTAAAATGGACTATTGTTTGAACTTGTTGAAGACCAATGAGCTTTCCCAAACAGGAGAGTCCTTTATGCGTACCCGTGAAGACATGCCCAGATTTACGTCTTTACAAGAGGCACAACAGTATTGGGCACAGCAACTACACTACGAGATGCTATTACTGATGAGTAGTCAAAAAAGCAAAGAGGAAGCGAGGAAACTTTTGGTGCAACGTTATGATAAAGTAAAAAAACGTGTGGCGCGACTCAATAACGAACATGCGTTTTCCTTATTTTTAAATGCATTTACGGGAGCTATCGACCCGCATACCAATTATCTGTCACCCACAGTTGCGGATGGGTTCAATGCCAATATGAATAAAGCCTTGGTGGGTATTGGTGTGGAGCTGATGGTTCAGGATGAATATCCGACAATCAAAGCTCTTATAAAAGGCGGACCTGCGGAAAGAAGTGGAACTCTTGCCGTCAATGATCGTATCGTTGCTTTGGCGGATGGAGAACAAGGTGAATACAACGATGTGGTGGGTTGGGATCTGACAGAAGTGGCAGATAAAATAAGAGGAGAAAAAGGTTCCACATTACGTTTGCGGGTTTTACCCAATACCGCATCATTGGCTACGCAACCTCAGGAAATCCGTATTGTTCGAGATAAAATTGTTTTAGAAGATCAGAAAGCTAAAAGTGAAGTTGTATCGATTGGAACAGGAAAGCGGACAAAAAAAATAGGAGTTATTACCATTCCTAACTTTTACTTGGACATAGCAGCGCAACGTAAGGGAGATCCCAACTATGCTTCAACATCTAAGGATGTGAGGAGAATACTGGAAGAATTAAAAAAACAACATGTTGATGCCGTGATGGTCGACCTTCGAAATAATGGAGGTGGTTCTATGACAGAAGCCATAGACCTCTCAGGTTTATTCATATCCCGTGGTCCAGTCGTTCAATTGCAAGATGCTAAAAAACAGACCACTGTTTTTTCTGATCAAGATAGCACAGTTGCATATTCAGGGCCGTTAACCGTATTGGTGAATCACTTTAGTGCATCCTCTTCTGAAATATTTGCAGCAGCGATGCAAGATTATGGTCGAGGCGTTATTATTGGAGAAGAAACTTACGGCAAAGGAACTGCTCAAAATACCTATCCACTTAGTCAGCTCCTGAAAGAGCCGAACCAAAATCTAGGGCAATTGAATATGACTTTTTCTAAGTTTTATCGGATAAATGGTCGCAGCACGCAAAATTTAGGTGTGAGTCCTGATATTTTATTCCCAACCTTATCTCTTTCAATAGGAGAGAGAACCTTGCCAAACGCACTCAAATATGATGAAATTGAAGTTTCAAAATATACTCCTGTAGCTGACCTTCATAAAACGATAACAAAACTTAAAAGCGAGCATGATGGTCGGATGAAAAACAATTTAGATTATCGCTTTCTATTAGAAGATGTGCAGAAGCTGAAAGAAGTGATGGATCAAAAAACGTATGTATTGGATCAGGATAAATTTACCGCTTTACGTGTTGCACAACAAGAACAACAATTAAACAGAATGAATCAAAGAAGAAAAAACAAAGGTTTAAAGCCACTGACAAGCTTAGTGGGACAAACAATTGAAAAGGAAGACTTGATGAAAGAAGAGGCTTTAGCAGTTACTGCTGAACTCAGTTTATAGTCTAAATATCCTATGTATGTTGTTGCATTTTGGGAACTGCTTATGAGCAGCGATACATATCCACAGCATATTTGAAATTTAATACATAATCATATGCTTACAAGAAAGCCACATCGGAAGATGTGGCTTTCTTGTCAATCAGAAGGATCTAATTGTTTAATAGCTATTAATGGTGATCATGATCTTTTTCCATCAGATCCAATCCCATACCATAAGAAATATAGTAAGTATAACTCAGATAAGAGAAAAATCTGTCATTTTTATATGCGATCTATAGTTTGTGGACATATTATTCTATACGATTTTATGGTATAGATTTAAACCACACATCATTCTGAACTCAAGCCTATTACCAGCGGTATTGTAGTCTAGTTGTAAAGACATTATCCTTGATATCAGCTAGATAGTTTTTAAGACTTGTCTTCTCATTCTTTACCTGTTCGTTGTAAACGGTTAACTTCAAACGTTGGCTGACTTGATAAGTTAGACCATATCCGAGTGTATTGAATTTAACATCGCCATCATTCGTAAAGTTATCCAAAGCACCTATTGTTTGACCACTAGCTTTTGTGTTTGGATCGTACACATCATACGCCAATAGTGCGGTTAGTCCAGTTTTACCCAATACCTGCGTGAACCAAACATAATAACCATTAAAGGGCCTTCTATAGAGATCGGTGGCAGGTTGAGATGTAAAACTTCGACTCGCATATGGACCCTTGATATCAGCAGAACTGGCAACTCCAGGCTGATTACCCGTTACATACTCCGTTTTTAAACTGGTTGAGCCAAAGTCGTTGTCATATTGCACCTGCAAATTTGCACCATAATAACTCCTATCTATATTTTTCCCAATAAACTCATCACCAGTATGCGCGTTATATCCCAAATCGGTGGCTGTATAATAGGTTTTAGTATTATTACGTACAGATCCTTTGTAGACAGATCCTCCAAAAGCCAGATATAGTTTTTTTGCAGCTAGACTATCAAATTTGAAGAATAGATTACCAATATAATCAGCCTTGGAGTCATAGTCCTTGGCAGACTGTCCACTTCCATTGACAACTGCAAATTCGGCATTTAAAAATTTGAGCCCATTGACAGGATGAAAACCGACCATTGCGCCTATATCGCGCTCCCGTGGCATGATGGTCTGAAAAACCCGTGGACGTTCTGGAAAATCTCTATACCCAGATGAATATACGATCGAATATCCAAATGGTCTGTTGAACAAACCTGCAGTAAGATTGACGGATTTATACTTGGGATGACGCAATTGGATAAAAGCATCCATCAGTTGTACACCATCCTGTGTCGCATCAAGTTGAAAGACAACACTTGTATATTTATCCACCCGATCAATTTTTAATCGACCTCTCCTGATCATAAAACGGTGGTCAGCATTGGTGGAAAAATCACCACCAGAAAATGAAGTTACTCCAGGGGATTGCACTTTTTGAAATTGAGTCTGGAGGTACCCAGTAATCTTGATGTCATGTGGATCATAACTGGAGGGTGCGTTATTATTTTGTCCCCGAGAAAGGAGCGGAATAATTATTAATAAAAGCAATATTTTTTTCATCGGAAATAAAAGTAGTTGCTGAATGTTAATTTAATATTAAGAATATGTTAATTCTTCACGTGTAGTTAAATATCTACAATTTAGAACTAAATTTCAGTTACTTTTTGTCGTTTCTCTTCCGTTAATTTGATTCCAGAGATGAATGAAACAGCTACCAAAATTGCCATGCAAAAGTAGAGAAATATATTAAGAAGCTACAGTTTTATTTTTTTATCATCACCTGATTTAGCAGGAACGAACTTTAGATTTACGTTGAGATAGAATTGATTAGAGATTATTGAAAACCTTTTTGAAAGATTGGGGACAGCTATGCGCTTATGCTCCATTTGTCGGACTATAGCAATTGATGTATCGTAGCTGTTAAGGAAAACCGATATTCTCAAGCCAATAAAGTTAGTGGATGACGTGTTAAGATGAATTGGAATAATCTAAAAATTTTTGTTAATTACTATGTTTCAAACACTAACTAGATTATATTTTTTGGTAAATAACCTATTAAGATAAATTAATGCACACTTTATTACCCTTTTTCCTGGCCATGATTGCCGCCATTGTGTTGCTGAATATGCTAGCGACCAAACTGAAAATTGCTTATCCAATCGTATTAGTTGTAGCTGGATTGCTGGTCAGTTTTATTCCTGGTTTACCACCTGTAAAAATTGATCCTAACCTCATTTTTTTCATATTTCTACCACCGCTTTTATTTGAAGCCAGCTGGACCATTTCATTTAAAGAAATGAAAAAATGGTACCGTATTATCACCAGTTTTGCTTTTTTAGTCGTGTTTTTCACCGCATTATCTGTGGCAGTAGTCAGCAATTATTTCATTCCTGGTTTTACCATTGTATTGGGTTTTTTGCTTGGGGGGATTGTTTCTCCGCCAGATGCCGTAAGTACAGGCGCCATTACCAAATTTGTGAAAATCCCAAAATCGACCTCGACTATTTTAGAAGGCGAAAGTTTATTGAACGATGCATCATCCCTCATTATTTTGCGTTTTGCATTGGTCACGATTGGTACTGGGCAATTTATATGGGCTGAAGCTGCGACTAGTTTCATATGGATGGTGTTGGGAGGTGTAGGAATTGGTCTGTTATTAGGATGGATCTTTGTGCAGGTTCAGAAACGCCTTCCGACAGATGCACGCTCAGATATTGCTATTTCATTCATACAACCTTATATTATGTATTGGTTGGCTGAACAGGTGCACAGTTCAGGTGTATTGGCTGTCGTTGCTGGTGGACTGTATCTGTCTTCCAAACGACTTGTCTTTTTAAATAGTTCAAGCCGTATCCGAGCATATAGTGTATGGGAAAGTTTTGTATTTATTCTAAATGGTATTGTTTTCCTTATCATCGGTCTCGAACTTCCTGAAATTGTAGCAGGTGTTCGCGCCAAAGGCATTCCATTGGGTACAGCTATTGGGTATGGTGTGATCGTAACCGTCGTGTTAATTGCCGCTAGAATGATCAGCAGTTATGCCGCATTGATTACGACACTCATTTTTAGACGAAATGCACTCCCTCATGCGGCGAATAGGAAAAGACGCTTTCTAATGCCTCTCATATTAGGTTGGACGGGAATGCGTGGGGTGGTATCCTTGGCAGCAGCTTTGTCCATTCCTGTTACTTTGGATGACGGTTCAGCATTCCCACATCGGGAACTGATTTTACTCATTACATTTGTTGCTATTTTACTTACTCTATTAATACAGGGACTTACGCTTCCTTATATCATTAAGCGTAGCCGATTGTTTGATGATATTTTTAATGAGGAAGCCGAAGAAATCACCCGTTTAAAAATGAAGCAAGGATTGAAAAAGCATGTTTATACTTTTCTGAAAGATAAATATGACAATGAATTCAACGCTAATGCCATCATGGAAAAATTCCTAAAACATTGGGAAGAACGGTCGGAAGCCACCGATGATAATTGGATGAATGAAAAGACAAAACTCATTTTTATTGAATTACTCGAAAGCCAGAGAGCATACCTGACCGAATTGAACAAAGACCCGAAAATTGATGAAGAAATTATCCGTCAGCAACTGTATCAGCTAGATTTGGAAGAAGAGCGCCTGAAAATTGTATAAACACTTTAAGATATAAATAAACGATTTTAAATCATACAAGTAGTTTACTGGTTAAGGGGCTACATGAAGGAAAGCCATATCGGGAGATAAATTTTTGTTCAAAAAATCAAAAAGGGCCTAATTTTCATTAGACCCCTTATTCTGGCGTTTTGCTGTACAGTAAATTTTTTGTTTCCTATCGTTTCCTCTTTTTTGTTTCGTCATCCAAAGTTGATAAAGACATTTGGATTTTTTGCTGTACGACGTCATTTATATTTGGCGTCCTTTCAATGGAAAGGATGTTTTGTATCTGGTTTGTGTAATAAGAACAGTTGTCATTTAAAAAAGTTTAAAAAATTTTATTTTATTTTCAATTGTCAAAATTATAATGATAAATCCTTCTCTATGTAATATGGTTTTATTCTTCGTCCAATTTTTTTAGATCACTTGGTGAAAAATCAGAATCAGTATTTTCAATGAGCCATGATATAAAATCGCGACGCCCACCATTCAACCCACCATAATCCTTTATTATAATCACCAAAACCGATATTACTTTTTATTCCAGGTATTCGTTGAAGAAATGTTATCAGGTCTGTATGATCCGTATTTTCCATGTAGAAGTCTTTATTTGTGTTTTATTGGTGTTAGTTATATTCTCGTAATTTGCTTTTAACCAAAATTGAAAAACTTTATTGGAATTCTGAATAAATATAGGATCAAGAATAAGAAGATAAGTTCGAAACTATCTTGCAATTTTCACATTTGAAATCGTATAAACCATGTAATTGGGTTTTTAAATTCCATTTTTTTCCACAGTTTGGACATGGTCTATTTTGTTCATCTCCTTTGTACTTTTTATAATTGAACAAATAATAAAAGGTAGGAACAGCAGTTTGCTCTTCAATTTGTTTACATATGACAACTCCTTGTTTCGAAAGTTGAGAAGATAACTCTTGCATTTGATTTAATGCCCAACGCTCTCCGACTTCACAGTTCATTTGTAGACTATCACAAGATTGATAATTTGTTTCCCAACCTAAAATGGGCATATAACCATCATCTTTATATTTTGGAAGAGTATATAGAGGAACCGAATTGTTGCAAGTCCCACAAGTAAGTGGAGATTCGATCGTGATATAATTGGTTATCAGTATATAAAACTCTGGTTTTTTACAGCGACAAGCTCCAGTATAATTCTTATAGGTTTTACCTTTAGTTTCAATTGAAATAGTTGATTTCGCCAATAGCTGAATTTTCTCAATTTGATTATTGACGTACTTATTGTTATTCTTTGCTTTGAGAGAATCCTTCTCAAGCGAAAATGGCAGGGAAGATATCCGATTATTTTGCAAAAATTGAGATTCTATTTTTCCTTGTGTTTGTCCGTTACTTCGATAAAATGCCATCAATAGATTGAAATCATCAACAAGCGTGTCTTTATCGACATTTGACTTTATTTCTAAAGATATTTCATGTACGTACATCTTTCTTGGTTTTGTGAAATTTAAATATTTAGGTTCTATTTATTTCTGATCTGGGATCAATAGGTTTATAAGGTTACTTGTAGTCTACAACAAAAAAATCATCTATCAACTCACCCTTTATGGAATAAGATAAAGCATAATACCCAATTTTAACTTCTTTATGAAAAATATAAACTTGAAAAGAATGTAAACCCAAATCAGTTTTATGATGACTCAAACTATACAATCTAATTGTTACATCTTTACTTTTAAGATTCAATTCATCCTTTGAGTTTTTTTTCAATACATGAATGAAATTGTTTTGAATAGCATTTTTTATTTGATACTTTTCAATAAACCAATTTATTTCTTCATTTATAACTTTAATTTTTTCTTCCATAAATACATAGATTATATAAGTGATCTTAGAATATAATCCACTTTATTCCTGATGAATTTACAGATTTCAGTTGACGCTTACAAACTCACCCTCTCATTTCCGCCACTTACCGAGTTTTTCCTATTACTGGTCTAAAGGTCATAGGCTAGAGGTGATGTATACTGTACTTTTGAATCAACAAATAAGAACAAAAAAACTAACACAATTAAAATAAAGAAATTATGAACACTTTAATAAAAACATTCGCAGCAGCAGCCTTGATCGCAGTATCTACATGGACAACGGCAGCAGAGAAACCAGAGAAAGGAATCGTTAATCTTTCTACAGCAGACTTCGCTATTGATAATTACGTCGCGGTTATGACCGAAGGACAATCCGTAGGAGTAGAGCAATTGTTTGCTTCCGATTTCAACCAAAAAGTACAAACAGAAAATGCAAAGACCAATAGCCGTTCAGAAGTGATCAACTTTTTAAAAAGACAAAAAGGAGAGAAGTTGAACTGTAAAACAACCACAACGATCATCGAAGAATCTGCAGATTATATGCTAGCTAAAGTAACCATGCAGTTTGAAGGTTTTACTAAG
This sequence comes from Sphingobacterium sp. SRCM116780, assembly GCF_021442025.1. Classification (NCBI taxonomy): domain Bacteria; kingdom Pseudomonadati; phylum Bacteroidota; class Sphingobacteriia; order Sphingobacteriales; family Sphingobacteriaceae; genus Sphingobacterium; species Sphingobacterium sp. SRCM116780. Next base: position 2,660,733 of record NZ_CP090446.1, on the reverse strand, counting down.
ACAGATCTAGTGACGTTAATCAATGAAGGTGGAAGCTGGAAGGTGTCTAAATCTATTAATTCCTATAAGTAGTTTAGTGTTATAATATCATATGTTAAGGGAAAGTCACATCGAGAGATGTGGCTTTTTTTACTACTAATTTTCTAAAAAAATACACAAGCTCTTTAAACTCTTACCTGTGATCTTCTGTATAAATTCAGTTTAACAATCGTGTATGCTAGCGGGTCATATTTATACATATTAACTAGAGATTTCTCAGTTCCTCATAAACCAACTACTTTAGGATGATTGATCAAATAATTTTTCGTAGCATAAAGGGATCTTGAATAGGTCTTTTATAAAAAAATTTATTCATGCAAAACCAATACAGCTTTGACCGATTTATTCAAGATTTCATTAACAGTACTACTAGCAAATAATCGGTAGATGATATTATGATTACGTTTCACCAAACATAGAATATCAGTTTCGTTCTCTCCAATAAAATCAATAATTCCATTTGAAGCTTTTACATCATCATCGACATAATTAAAGTGAATCTCTACTGAAGGAAGCAGACTTTTCATTTTCTTTTCGCCATTCCTGATCACTTTGACTTCCATATCTTTTTCAGAAATATGAAGTACCTCCAGTTTTTTGGGATTAGAAATTTTCAATATCTCATTTAATGCTTTGACGTCTCGTATCGAGAGCTTGGTCGTTTTGTAGTCCGTGGCCAAAGTCACAATAGGCTTAGCGGACAAAGTACTTTCTAATGGTACGATAAGTGTAGGGATACGCATTTTTGTCACCGCCATACTGGCATTGCTCCCTACAAGGCCTTTTATACCTGTTGCGCCCGTAATCCCCATGATCAAAAATGACACCGCATTGTATTCTACGTACTTGGAAATCACAGTTCGCAAAAAACCAACATCACACACAGTTGTAATCTTTATATGTTCAAATCCACTTTTTTGAACTAATTGATCCACCCATTCATGTAATGCTATTCTTTTTCTAGCATAATAATCTTCTATAAAAATTGCATTATATGTACTGTTATTTATACCCTCGGTGGGGTGTATAGCATGAATAACGGTAATTTCCATTTGCAGTACCTGGGCTAAAGACAAAGCATATCTAAAGGCATTACTTGCACTGTTTGAAAAATCTGAGGCAACCAGTATTTGTTTCATTTTTTTTAGTTTGAATGCAAATCAGTTATAAATCTGACTTATTAAATAAATAGATGAAAGACTACAAATAATAATAAAGATAATAATATAGAAACAGGTAGGGTCAATACCCAAGCCAGACCAATATTCTTCAAGGTACCTTTATTTAAATTGCTCTTTCCTCCCGACGCAACCATTGAACCAGCAATGCCGCTCGATAAAACATGCGTAGTACTTACTGGCAAACCCAAGAGTGTACTAATACCAATGGTGGAAGCGGCAACAATTTCGCTCGAGGCTCCTTGAGCATAACTTAAATGCTCATTACCTATTTTCTCACCAATGGTGACCACGATCCTTTTCCATCCGATCATCGTACCTAATCCCAGTGCAAAAGAGATCGTCAATATAACCCAGATAGGGGCAAAATCTGTTATTTTTTTAAGTTCGCTGAGTTGATGATCGAGTTTATTCTGGTCTGTATGGTCAATTATTATTGATTTATTAGCCTCCAAAGCAACAATAGATTTAACTAGATTTTCCACCTGTCTTCTAAATTTATAAGTGCTTTTTTTATCTGTTTTGCTTCTATCGGACAAATTTGTTTTTACTGTTTCTATATCATCATATAACTTCACGAATGTTGCATTTCTAAGACTATTGGAAGTAGAGACTGTCTGTATAATACTTTTAGTTTCATCAAGTATCGATACGATGTGTCCATCCGAGATATGATGATTAATTGCAAAACGTGCAGGTAAAAACGCAATCAAGATCAACATAAAAAGTCCAACACCCTTCTGACCATCGTTACTGCCATGAAAAAAACTAACTAGAGTACAAGTTATGATCAATATCCCCCTTATGAGCAGTGGAGGTCTATCATTTTCACCTTGTGGAATATGGAAAAGCGCAGGATACCGAATGACACGTTTTAAAAAATACATCAACAATACTGCCAGCCCAAATCCGATTAGCGGAGAGAGGATAAGCGATAGGCCAATTTCTTCAACTTTATGCCAATTGACACCACTACCACCATAATACCATGTAAAACCTAATCCTGCTCCGATTAATGCACCAATAAGCGTGTGGGAACTTGAACATGGAATTCCGAGATACCATGTTCCGAGATTCCAGATAATAGCAGCAAGTAAAACAGAGAGTACCAGACATGCTCCAACTTCCACGGGCAAGGTCATCAATGTATCCATAGGAACAAGTTTTAAGATCCCCATAGCGACAGCAATACCGCCAGTAAAAACACCTAAAAAATTCCAAAACCCCGACCAAGGAATGGCGATAATGGGCTTAAGTGCTTTGGTATAAATCACGGTTGCTACCGCATTTGCGGTATCATGAAAACCATTTACAAATTCAAATGCAACTACTGCAAACAAGCATAGCCCAAAGACAATTATAAGACCAGTGGTCAAATCAGTTTCACCTAAAAAGGGAATAATTTTGCAGAAATGCATAGTGTTCTTTTTATTTTTTTATAATATTAAGTCTATCATTTGTGGACACTTATCGTATACCATTTTATTACATAGATTTAAGTCATAGGTTATTTAAATTTTTATCTGTTCATTATAAACTGTTCGCTTCAACCCTTGACTGAGTTGATAAATTGAATCATATTTGGGTATGTTGAATGTAACATCAGCAATAGAAAATGGTTTCACTCCAGTAGATTTCATTTTTTGAAATTGATTTAAGAAACACTGAATAATCTTAATATGGTGTAGCCCGTAACTTAAGGGCTCATTATTATTTTGTCTCCTAGAAAGGTGCGGGATAATTATTTTTATTAAAAGCAATATTTTGTTCATCTACAATAAAAGTACTCGTCGAATATTACCTGAATGTCAAGGAAATATTAACTTTTTTGATGCCGTTGGAGACATCAATAGAATTGCACATAGAAGACTTTGATAAATCTTTCTCTGGGTATTACAAACTCACCCTCTCATTTCCTACACTTACCGAGTTTTTCCTATAACTGGTCTAAAGTCCATAGGCTAGAGATGATTCATGCTGTACTTTTGAGTCAACAAATAAGAACAAAAAACTAACACAATTAAAATAAAGACATTATGAAAACTTTAGTAAAAACATTCACAGCAGCAGCCTTGATCGTAGTATCTACATGTACAATGGCAGCAGAAAAACCAGAGAAAGGAATTGTTAATCTTTCTACAGCAGACTTCGCTATTGATAATTACGTCGCGGTTATGACCGAAGGACAATCCGTAGGAGTAGAGCAATTGTTTGCTTCCGATTTCAACCAAAAAGTACAAACAGAAAATGCAAAGACTAATAGCCGTTCAGAAGTGATCAACTTCTTGAAAAGACAAAAAGGAGAGAAGCTGAACTGTAAAACAACCACAACGATCATCGAAGAATCTGCAGATTATATGCTAGCTAAAGTAACCATGCAGTTTGAAGGTTTCACCAAAACAGATCTTGTAACGTTGATTAATGAAGGTGGAAACTGGAAGGTGTCTAAATCTATTAATTCCTATAAGTAGTTTAATGTTATAATATCATATGTTAAGGGAAAGTCACATCGAGAGATGTGGCTTTTTTTGTTAACTGAAACATTCTTTACATGGTGTATCTTTTTCTAGATTATACGGTATAAGATTTAGTCGATCCAGACTATATAGTCAACTTTATGGATATTAGCGAACAAATAGCTATTTTTTATTACAAGCAGAGAAAAATTTAAAATCGTTGTTGCGATAAATGAGATAAACAATCATTGTAACTAAAAGACTAGTGTATTATCTATTTTGGACAGTATGCAATAGATTCTAAAGATTTCCATTCATGTTCAATATTTTCCATGAGTATAGCATTATCGAATTGAATGGTACCTTCAGGAAATAAGTCCCGATTTTCAAAAAAACTAGATTTTATTTGTTCCACATGGAGTGGTTTTATTTGCCATTGGTAAGTTTCTAGCTTGAGACCATCAAAGTCTCTGCCATTTGGTGAATAGCCAATGGCCCCCTTTTTAAAGAATGAAGATACATTATCCAAGTTTTCAAATATCGAATTCTTATTTAACTTGTCCGTTATCTTTGCGTCAACTAAGATGCTGGTATTGTCGGAACTTTTAAAGTCCAAATGATAGCATCCATCTTTTTCAGCTACATTAAATTTTGCTAAATGATGCTTCCCTGGAAAGAGCTTTCCTCCCACTAATGCATTTAGTTTTAAAGAAGTATCTCTCCTAGGAATGTACACACCTTCTTTTGTTTCTCCATTTTCGTCCCATTCTACTGTAATTCTATGCGCTGCATTTTCCGAATTCACGCCTGGAAAACTTGGAAAACCCTTAGGTTTGATATTTTTCAGACGAATAAGACATATGCCTACGATGGCTTTACCCTGATACAATTTGGGGCGAAAGGGTAGAGGCAAGATCCTTTCTATATACATGGGATCAACGGTATAGTTGATGAGCATACGCCTCTCGATAAATCCATGGATGTTCGGTATTTTCATTGTAAAATTTTAGTTGATCTCACTTGTTAGTATATACTGTTCTAATTCTTCAATTAAAATTGGTGTCCACATATATTGAAGTTAATAAATTATTCTTTCCTTCTATGGCATTTGCTAGGTTAACAATCGAAGTAGATTACCTAGGATCTCATGTTATTTTGATTTCTACTCATACGTTGTAAAACAAAACCAAAATATGGAAATATGCCTGCCTGAAGCCCAAATATGATTAAATTAAATCTGTTGCTTTTAGTAATAAAAGCTAACCAATCATTTTCAAATAATGCTAAGTATAAGTAAATCGTTACTAAAACAAAGTGTGTAAATAATGGCATATTAATTTTGTTTATCATATATACTACTACATTTATTTTTTAATGAAACTGAACAGAAAGCTTACACTCTAACTTTCCACCTTATTCGAAACACTCTTGAATAATACTATTTTACAAAAATAATGAATCTATTTTTAATGTTAATCAGATGACTTGGAGACGTATTTCTTTTTTGAATGTTTAAGTTATAGAATATTAGAAAAACTTAGATTTTCTAGATGAATTTCTATAGGAAGACATAAATGTTTTTGTTAACTTCACATACTATTATAAACTAAATCTACTTAAAATATTAAGGTATGGAAAACTACCCAATTCCAGAAAACGAATTGGAACGTATCCAGCGATTAAAGTCCTATGAACTTTTGGGACTGGGTAAGGATCCCGATCTTGACGTATTCGCTCAGGCTGCGTGTCTTATTACAGATTGCCCTGCTTCCCTTATCGCGATGATGGAAGAGGATACTCAACGGATTCAAAGCTGTGTGGGATTGAAATTGGAAACTGTGGAAAGACGCCATACAGTATGTCAGTATACCATTATGAATAAAGAGATCCTTGTTATAGAAGACACCTTCCAAGATCCGAGATCATCGACTAATCCATTGATTCAGGAAGGAAATATTCGCTTCTACGCAGGAGTACCATTATTAGATGAAGATGACAATCCTTTAGGAACCATATGTGTGATCGACTTTAAAGTCAAATCTCTTAGTGCAAACCAAATAGATTCCTTGCAGCAATTGGGAAAAGCTGTTACTAAAATTCTTTTAGGTAAAAGAAGAAAAGTGCAAGCTGGATATTTTGAAGAGATCTTTCAGCTCACGAATAATATGATCTGTGTATTGGATGATCAATACCGCATCAAGGAACTTAATCCCGCTTTTACTGAAATTCTAAAGATCTCAAAATCTAAAGCAATGGGAGCATCTTTTTTTACTTTCCTAGATCATGATGATCAAGCTTTGCGAGATAAATTAAAGAAAATAGCTGAAATAGACCAAGGGATCCAGTATACGACCACCATGCCTCAACCTGACAGTCATGATATCATTATCGAGTGGCATTTTAAATATGATTATACTACGCATGAAGTGTTTGCATTTGGTCGAAATGTGACAACAGAGATAGAAGAAAAATTAAAGCTTGAAAATTCAGAACGTCGCTTTCGCAATTTCTTTGAGAATGCGATGGGCCTCATGAGTATGCATGACATGAATGGAAACATTCTTGCTGTAAATGAGAAAGGACGAAATCTTCTAAAATATTCAGAAGAGGAGATCAGAGGTCTCAATCTTAAGCAATTGGTTCCTGAACATCATTTAGATCCACTTAATAAATATTTAAAGCGTATTTATGAGAATAAAGAGGATTCAGGTATGATGATTCTTAATTCCAAAGATGGTCAAAAGACTTATTGGATGTATCATAATATGTTAGAGACAGACATCGATGGGAAAACCTATGTAGTAAGCACTTCTCTAAATATGACAGAAAGAATCCAGCTAGAAAATGATCTACTGCATACTAAACAGATATTAGAACATACCAATACTGTTGCACAAGTTGGGGGATGGGAAGTTAATCTGGAAGAGAGTAAAGTCTATTGGTCAGATTCAGCGAAATTAATTCATGGCGTAGATAAAGATTTTATTCCCGATTTTGAACATGCAATTGGATTTTATGAGGAAGAAAGTCAAGAAAAATTAAAAAAGGTTTTTGAGCAAGCAATCCTTGAGGCATGTCCATACGATATTGAATTAAGACTTCAGCAACAACAAAGTGGCGAATTAATTTGGGTACGTGTGAAGGGAATTCCAGAGTTTGAAAATGGAATTTGCAAACGGGTTTTTGGTATTATACAAAATATTGATTTTAGTAAAAACCTTTATTTGGAACTGGAGCGTAAAGAAGCGATGTTACAAGCCTTTGTAGATTATGTTCCTGCATCTGTAGCGATGTTCGATAATAATTTCCGTTATGTCTCTGTTAGCCATCAATGGATGGATGACTTTCACCAAGGAAAGACGGATATTTTAGATCAGAATTTGTTTGGATTGTTTCCGAATATTCCTGAGAGACGTAAAAAAATTTACTTTGATGCTCTTCAAGGTAAATCATATAAGAATGTGGATGAGATAATAGAGATAGAAGGACTTCCTAAATCTCAACATTTTAACTGGGAAGTGAGACCTTGGCATCTTTCTGATGGCAGTATTGGAGGAATTATTATTTTTACTCAAAATATTAGCGAATCAGTTAAAGTGAATCTTGAACTGAAAAAGGCTAAAGAATTGGCCGATTTGGCTAGTCAAGCAAAATCTGAGTTTTTGGCAAACATGAGCCACGAGATCCGAACACCACTGAACGGAGTAATCGGGTTTTCGGATCTTTTGTTGAAGACACCTCTGAATGATGTTCAGAAACAATACTTAAACTATATTAACGAGTCTGGAAATAGTTTATTGAATATCATAAATGATATATTAGATTTCTCAAAGATTGAATCTGGGAAACTAGAGCTGTACATTGACAAATTTAATATCTATGATTTGGCGCATCAGGTAATTAATGTTGTGTTATATCAGGCTCAGCGTAAAGACATCGAACTACTCCTGAATATCGAACAAGGTCTACCTCCTTATGTATGGATAGATGAGGCTCGTATTAAACAAGTTCTAATCAATTTACTGGGTAACGCTATTAAGTTTACGGAAAGTGGTGAAATCGAATTCAAAATTGAGAAATTATGCTTTGAAAATGACAAAATCAAATTGCGGTTTTCTGTTCGCGATACAGGTATAGGTATACCAGTTGAAAAACAACAACGTATTTTTGATGCTTTTACGCAAGAAGATAGTTCTGTGAGTAAACGATATGGGGGTACGGGTTTGGGACTTACAATATCCAATAATTTGTTGAAATATATGGGAAGCAAGCTCCATTTGGATAGTGAAGTTAACAAAGGATCTGTATTTTATTTTGATCTTGAATTCCTATATGAAGAAGGGGGGCAGGAAGAAGTCGATTTACCTTTGAATCGAGTGCTTATTGTTGATGATAATGCCAATAATCGTTTGATCATTCAACATATGCTAGCTTACAAAGGTGTAGGTCAGTGTTAGCTGAAAATGGTTTGGCGGCTCTGCAATTACTCATGAACCGGGAACGTTTTGATGTAATCTTAATGGATTATCATATGCCTATTTTTTCAGGATTAGAAACCATTGAGAAAATAAAAGAACTCTTCTGTACACAGAATGAAAGTATACCCCTTATTATATTACATACCTCATCAGAAGAACATGAGGTTATATCATCTTTTCGTCAAGAAGAACGATCATTTTGCTTATTAAAACCAATTAAATCTGACGAGTTATATTTCACGCTTTGTCGAGCTATACAACAGAATAAGTCTGATAATGAAATCGTGACTCAAGATTTGACATCATCCACATCAAATATTTACCAACAATATGCTCACGTACTTCTGGCGGACGATAATTCAGTAAATATGGCGCTTAACCTCCAAATGATGAAGTCAATTATGCCTAATGCACAACTTGTGGAGGTTGCCAATGGACAAGATGCTATACGTCAATGTACTCGTATAGCTTTTGATTTGATATTGATGGATGTACAGATGCCAGAAGTGGATGGTATTGAAGCTACTAAAAAAATACGTATGCTTCCTTTTTATCAAAATATACCAATTATAGGTATAACAGCTGGCAATGTTCAGGGTGAAAAGGAAAAATGTTTAGCTGCAGGGATGTCCGATTTTCTTTCTAAACCCATACGTCAGCATGAGCTGTATACTGTACTGCAGAAATTTTTACAGATAGCGTGTATAGAAGAAAGTCATGAATCGTTGAACGAACATTTGGATATGGCTACTTTGAAAGAACAGATTGGAGACGACCCTAGCTTTACGTCATTTTTCTTAGATTTAGTTGTAAAGGAAATTAAACAGGCAGCCAGTCATCTAAGAAATGCAAGGGAGTCACAAGATTTCAATAGCATGAAAATTGTTCTTCACAAATTACGTGGAACTTCATCCACTGCAGGACTTATTAAACTATCCAAGTTAACAGCAGATATGGAAGACGAATTATCATCAACCGATTCGATACCATTACTCGACAATATTGAACGAGAAATTGAAATTGGAATAAACCTAATTAGTAAACTTTTAAACACTCAATAGCATGTTGATTTTGATTGCAGAAGATGACGAATTAATATTACGTACAATTGAACATAAATTAGTAAAGGAAGGACATACTGTGATTTTGACCAGAAATGGTAAGGACGCGATCGAAAAAATTAGCGAGTTGGATTTAGATTTGGTCGTAACTGATATCATGATGCCATTTGCTTCAGGTATAGAGATTCTATCCGCTATACTTAGCTTGGGTAAAAAAACACCCGTGATTGTTCTTTCCAGTATGGGACAGGAAGAAGTTGTGATTGATGCATTCGGTTTGGGAGCTTCAGATTTTATGGTTAAACCATTCAGCCCAAATGAACTTCTTCTACGTATTAAACGCTTGACCAGCAAATAAGTTTATAACCTATGTTGCAGTTTATCACCATTCATGAACTCGTACTAGCAATTACCATTGTATTTATCCTGGTTTTACTATTGATCATAATAGTCTTACTTTATAGTGTATATAAGTACCGAGTCTTGCACAATAGACAAATTTGGACGCATATTATTGAAAGTAAGATTACATCGTTTATTGTTGAAGATCAAAACTTTTTAGATACAGATGAATCCTTTTTAAACCATCTTCAGGTGCCCGCATTCCGAAGTCTTTTTTTAGATCTTTTGGTGAAATCTGAACAGAAATTTTCTGGAGTAGCTCATGAGCAGATTACTCATATTTTTCAATTATTTCAATTGGAAGATGAGGCTTGGCGCAACCTGCATAAAAAGAAATCATATCTTATAGCAGGAGGTATTCAAGAATTAACCGCTATGCGCGTGGAACGTGCTTTACCAATGTTTATATCGCTACTTGCTCATCCACAGCAACATGTTTATCAAGAAGCTCAATATGCAATTGTTAGTTTTAAAGGCTTTGAGGGATTAAATTTTTTAGAGACCCTCGTTCAACCTTTATCTGATTGGCAACAACTCCGTCTATTACGATCGATCACTGATATTCCTAACTTACAGATATTCCGAATATATAGCTGGTTAGAAAGTTCTAATGCCTCGGTCACTATTTTTACACTTCGTCTTATCCGTAAGTTTCAACTTTTGTCATTTTATGAGGCTGTACTGAAACTTTTAAATCACTCGATGTTAACAGTAAAGATAGAAGTTGTTCGCACGTTACAGGCGCTAGAAAATATCGATACGGTCAATCAATTAATGGGATCATTTCCCCATCAGCCACAAAGTATTCAGATAGAGATCTTAAAAGCGTTGAAGGTGTCGAAGAATTTGCAGACAGAACAATTTTTAAAAGAACAGTTATGGCAGCATCCTGCAAATTCTATTAAGATTGCTTCTGCCGAAGTGTTAGTTTGTTTAGGTCAACGGCAGTATTTACGAGATATGGCTTGGGAGATCTCTACCCCAGCTCAGTTTAAACAGATTATCAACCATGCTTTGCAAGAAAAAATATGTTAGAGTTTGCGCATCTTGTATACGAAATAATTATTTGGATATTCCTGATATATTCAGTTGCCATATTGCTTATTTACTTATGGGTTGGCATATATGCCTATGGAGCAATAACACATTATAAAAATGATAATACTTTTACAGACTATACGCTTATAGCAACCAATATTAATGCACCTAGCTTTAGTCTTGTTGCTCCCGCATTTAACGAAGGTATGACTATCGTAGACAATGTACGATCGTTACTTTCTCTTTATTATTATCATTTGGAAATTATTATTGTCAATGACGGAAGTCGTGATGACTCTATGCAGCAGCTCATTAAAGCTTATGCACTTGAATCAGTCCCATTTTTTGTACAGGGAGATATTGAGACTAAAGAAATTCGAGGTATTTATAAGAGCAAAAATTCGGCATTTAAAAAACTCATTGTTGTTGATAAAGAAAATGGTGGTAAAGCAGATGCGTTAAATGTAGGTGTTAATATTTCTTCAGGGGATTATATCGTATGTATAGATGTTGACTGTATTCTGGAGCAAGATGCGCTTCTTAAGTTGGCAAAACCATTTCTGGAACAAACGGATAAGCGCGTTATCGCTTGTGGAGGAGTTATTCGTTTGGCCAATAATTGTAAAATTGAAAACGGAAAGGTTGTTGACATCAATTTACCAAAATCTTGGCTAGGTCGTACACAAGCGTTAGAGTATATTCGCGCTTTTATCTTAGGAAGGATGGCTTGGTCGAGAGCTTCTGGTTTGATCTTGATTTCAGGTGCATTTGGTGCATTCGACAAGCAAATTGTGTTGGCTTGTGGTGGATACGATAAGAATACGGTTGGCGAGGATATGGAATTAGTCGTTCGAATGAGACGTTACATGGAAGAACAACGACTTCCATACGAAGTGGTTAATATTCCCGATCCATTATGTTGGACAGAAGCTCCTGAATCAAAAGAAGTGTTAAAAAAACAACGAAATAGATGGATGAGGGGCACGATGGAAACATTATGGAAACATCGTACACTTATGTTTAACCCTAAGTATGGCAGATTAGGGATGATAAGTATTCCTTATTGGTTTTTATTTGAATTTCTTGGACCCCTAGTCGAATTCGCAGGATACATCTTTTTTGTTATTTTTCTTATTCTAGGCATAATCAATTGGTCTTTTTTCTTTGCATTATTTGCACTGGTTATTTCATCAGGTATTCTGTATTCTATTTATGCTATATTAACAGATTTAGTAAGTCACCAAGTTTATAGTAAAAAGCAAGACCTTTCAAAATTGATTGTGACAGCTATTTTAGAACCACTTTATTTTCATCCAATTGTTGTTGGCGCCAGTGTAAGCGGTACGATAGATTTCTTTCGAAAAAAACACAGCTGGGGCGAGATGACAAGACAGGGGTTTCAGCAGACTGCTTTGGAGAAGTCATTTTTTAAGCGGTTAAGTATAAAGCTCAGCATCGCTTTGAAAAACTTTGGAACCATAGCGATGGTATTTCTGATTCTTTATATGTTTTCCATTGGAGTCGAGTGGTGGTGGTATAAACAACAATTTACGCAGTTAACCGTATCCAACAATGGGAGAGAGTTGTTTTTTGATAATTTGTACTTTGCTTTTCAAATACTAACTGGAGGAGGCTTAGTGTATCTCATTTTGTATTTAATCAGTTGTTCGTTGGCAAAAATACAGGTTATCATTCTGTATACCTTTATTGTGGTTATGCAATACATTCTGTTTTCATACTTTGCCGAATCTCGTAATTTACTTGGCGCGGATATGTTCTATTACAGTGCTGATGAGATGACGCATATCTTAGAAGCCAGTGGAATAATGAGTCTGACTAATATAGTTTTATTGATCGTATTATTGTTAATCACTTATATTCCAATATGGATTGCCTCCAAAAGACCACTTCATACAATTTATATAAGCTTAGCTGTATTCTTGATCGGTATTTTTGCTAATATTCTACCGATTGATAATCAAAAAAATTCTTTAGAAGAAAAGGATGAGTTTGTTCAAAATGCAGGACGTAGCAAATGGCGTTACTTTCTAAGTTCTAATGTTTCAAATTATATCGAAGAACATCCTGGAATATGGACAGCATGGGGAAATGAAGGAAGCGACTCTATAGGTCAAAAAGATGGTTTTCCCTTTCTTCGAAATGAGGATACAAAAGATATTCTAGGTACATATTTAAAAAAAACAATCGCTCCTCCAAATTTGGTAATTATTGTTGTAGAGGGACTAGGTCACGCCTATAGCTCACCTGCAGGTTATATTGGAAATTTCACTCCTTTTATAGACTCCTTGTCAAAAAAATCCTTATACTGGGAAAATAATCTCAGTTCTTCCGGTAGAACATTTTCTGTACTACCTACATTGACAGGATCATTACCCTTTGCTACTCACGGTTTTTTGGAACAAGATAGTTTGCCCCAACATTTCAATCTCTTTAATGTTTTGAAGAAAAATGGCTTTAGTACGGGTTTTTTCTATGGAGGGGATTCTCATTTTGATTTTATGGAAAAATTCATGAGGTATAGTCGAGTAGATACGCTTATTGACCAAAGATCTTTTACCATACCCTATAAAAAACTTCCAAAAAAAGGAGGGGAAAGTTGGGGATACGAGGATCAAGCCGTATTTAGTAAATTACTAGAAGTACAACATCCACAAACACAACCTTATTTTCATCTTTTGTTGACCTTATCTACTCATAATCCTTTTCTGATTAATAATGCAAATTATTACGAAAAACTTTTTGATCAACATGTGGCCAATTTAGCATTACCTCCAGATCATAAAAAATGGGTTTTAGAAAATCGGAAACAATTGGTATCTGTGTTAAATTTGGATGATGCATTACATCAGTTTTTCAAGGCTTATGAAAAAAGATCAGATTTCCATAATACATTATTTGTGATTACTGGTGATCATGCGATGCCGGAGATTCCTTTGCAAAATAAAATCGATCGCTATCATGTCCCATTAATAATCTATTCTCCTTTACTGAAGACAGCTCATACTTTTCAGTATACTGTGAGTCATTTCGATGTAGCACCTACTCTTTTAGCTTTTTATCGTGAAAATTATCAACTGCGTACACCTGATCAAGTGACTTGGATTGGAAGGGGCTTGAGTGAGGGATCATCCGTTAGGAATATGGGTATAGCGATGATGCAGAGTAAGAATCAATTAATAGATTTCGTATACAAAGATTATCATTTTGTAGATGGACAGCTTTATAAAATCGATCTACATCTTAATGAAGAACCTATTTCCAATAGTTCTGCAAAAGCATTACTTTCACAACATTTTGAAATATTTAAACAGAAAAATAGACAATTCTATAATAAAAAACAATTGCTGCCAGATAGTACTTATAGCAACTATTTCAACCAAGTTATATCAAAACATTAGAAGGTTTTGATATAACCAAAGGTAATGTCTAGTTGATTCCCCTTTTCTTTGGGTTTAAACTCTTGATTGTAATAGGTAGTAGATAGAGAAAAGAGGTTTGTACGGTTGATGGATAAATTATATTCGGCACCAACCTTAAATGTTTTTAACTTGTAAGTAGCATTATCCAATAGGTTGCTCCGGTTTTCTTCAGGGCTTAAACCAGTACCAATAACAAATCCTAAATAGTCATTAGCACCTTTTGTATAATATCGGATTGTTCCAGTATAAGATTGTGAAATGTTTTCTTGATTCGGAGTTAAATAAGTTTTGAGATTGAACCAGAAGTTTTGATAGTATTTTCCTATGGAAGCCGTATACATCCATATGTTTTTACTAAAGTATAATTGTCTGTATCCTAATTCGCCTTCGAAACTAAATGGTAAATTAGCATATAAAGATACTCCAGTTCTATATCTTGGAAAAATACCAACATTGTTTGAATATCCCGTACCTACGTATAGATAAAATATTTTAGATAGTCTAGGATAAGCTTCCAATTCAAATTGCAAACCATTATCTGCAAATTTATTCGCATAGTTTGTCTTAAAGATTATTGATCCTATTGGAGTTACTCTTTTATAACTTAGTCCCACAATATGCCAGTTATTTTCGAACTGTTTATCAAAGTGAACAAAATTATAATTGATACCTAAAGCATTTTTGGCAACATATTCTTGTATACTTTTAGATAACGCTCTTGCTTCCGTATGTTTAGGATTCAGTTTCAGTAATCTATCTACCGATTTTTCTGCACTTTCATAAGCATCATTACTGTAATCTATTTTAGATTTTAGCAAGAGTAGGTCTTGAGATGTTGGGTGTAATAAGATCCCCTTGTCGACAAGTGCAGTTGCTTTTAACGGTTGGTCGTTCCAATACTCTAAAGAACCATAAGCTAAGTAGAAATCTTCATCCTGTATATTCTGACTGTTCAGCTGTTCGAATATTTGCCGTGCTGAATCAATCTGGTTTGACCAAGCGTACAACCTGCCCAAAAAAATACTGATATCTGTATATTTAGGAGCCTTTTGCAAAGCTTGTTTACTAGTTTTTATTGCTTGAGTATAATCTTTTAATTCAAAAGCCTGTTTGCGTGCTTTTATAAAGAGGCTATCAGCAGTTAAATCAGTTTCCTGACAAACAGAAGATAATGGAAACAGAAATATACAAAGCAAAAAATAAAGAAATTTCTTCATTTCAGATAGATTGTTTAACATAGTTGGGTCAATACTTATTAAGAACTAAGTTAGTAAAATTAGTTTGACTATGAATTCTAATCCTAAAAAAACAAAAACTTTCAAAAATGAATTTATTGCACACATAAATGATTATTTATTGATAGAAAGCCACACCGCAGGCTATCGCTTTTTTAATCTTTCATTGAGTATGCTGAAAACCAAGACTCCCGCTCTATGTAGAAAAAGCGTGGATAGCATTTGGGTTATGGTACTGGTGCCTATAGCGCATTCTGAAGATTGGAAATTTAATCTACACTAATGCAAGACTTACTTCTAGTTTACCTAGTACTTTAAACGGACTTTATTCAAACCTCAAACGTACCTTGTTCGTTTTTGTTCGAACGAGGTACGACTAAGGTACGAATGAGGTACGAACCAGCTCCCTATTAGTTTACCAGTTGAACCCTCTGTCTTATACTTTTGGTGTCCAATTTTTTTTTAAATAAGATGACTTTGTCCTATTTATAAATTTTAAAATCAGTCGCGTAATCCGCACGGGTTACACGACTGATTAATCGGTTTAATATCCAGGATTTTGTTCCAGTTTATTATTACCTGCAATCGCTTCGTTAGGAACAGGGAAGCGGTTTAAATGTGCTGAATTAGAAGCTGTGTGATCCCACCATTTCTCCGTGGTAAATGCTTTCCATCGAATGAGATCAGTTCTCCGTCTTCCTTCACCAATAAATTCAATACTCCATTCATTCAATATCCGATATTTGTCGAGATTGGCCACTGTTACTGGATTTGGATCGATATTATCCTTGAAATTTCTTTTTCTTACTTCATTAAAAAGATTTGCAGCCTTTTGTTTGTCTCCGATGCGGAATTCACATTCAGCCAACATATAATAGATTTCTGATAACCGAATGACAGGCATATCTGCTCCCCATCGCAACGTGTTATTCGCCAGATTAGGAATAGGAACTTTCACGAGACGAATTCCTGTGTTTTCTTCTCCTTCGGACATTTTAGACGGTAACTGAGCAATGGAGCTGTATTTTTTTCCAGGTCCAACTTCTGAAAAACGTCCCACTTGATCGACAAAAGTTAAAGGCAAGTCCTTATATTCCTCTCCACCCAAAATGGCTTGACCAGTAGGCGATAAATGTGGGCCAATAATAAACATCCCCGTGTATTGGTCGGTTCCCAGATACTTGTAGGGTGCTTTTCGGAAATCACCATCATCAAATGTTTCAAAGGGCGAACCCAATTTGAAATCTGGCTTATAAAGTGTTCCATCAGGTTTTCTAGAAGGAGTTAAATGTGCCCCATTATTTCCCCCCATATCCTGATCGAAATAACTTCGGGTATTATAATGATAAAAATCTGCATAGAACCAACTGTATTCCAGCATTTTGAATTCAGAAGGCATCGACCAGACAATTTCTGGAGATTCATTATTTTTGAAGCCATGCACACCATTCCAGCGGGAATCAATTTGGTATTCGCCATATTCTTTGTTGACGATTGACTGCGCTAGTTTTCGACTTTCTTCATACATGGGTTTTCCGATATAGGCCTCTGCGTTAAAATATAATTGCGCCAACATAGCTGCAGCTGCAGCTTTGCGTATAGCTCCCTCTTCCTTGTCTCCAGCTTTTTTGGCAGGAAGATTATTCATCGCCGCTTTTAGTAGCTTTTCAATATGTGCAAAAAGCTCTTGATCCGTATTTCGGGGCAAAGATTCTTGATCCAGAGATTCGAAGACAGGCATTCCACCAAAGTAGTCCAGACCTCTGAGGTAGAAATAAGCGATAAGTGCGTCCAGCTGCGCAAGATCTGCAGCCTGGCGTTCAGGAGTTAAAGCAAATTTTGTATAATCCAATTTGGAGAGATCATTTTTGGCATCCAATGCTAAAGCGACACCCATTAGTGTACCACGCCAGCTACCCCAAATCCACCCATCATCAGCGGTCCATCTGTGATAATGGTAACGTTCGTTCTCACCACCGTTATACCAATGTCTGCCTTTAGTGGTGATGGCAAAATTATCCGCGGTATATTCTTGCAAACGCCAACGATCCTCTCCAAGATACCATTTCGCATGTGTAAATGGTCTGAAAAGTGCAGCTTTAATATCTTTCTCACTCTTAAAAAATGTTTCAGGGGTAACCGAACTGTAAAATTCTTGATCCAGTTTTGTGCAACCTTGAAATAATAATCCAATGGATAGGGTCAATATAGAAATGTATTTTTTCATAATGCTAGAAATTAAAAGTTTACTTGAAGTCCCATCATAAATGTTCTGGTCTTAGGATAGACATTTCTTTCTTCAAATCCGGGTTCAAGCCCATTGATATTGACTTCAGGATCCAAACCAGTATACTTGGTGAACACAAACAAGTCTCTTGCTGTCGCATATACACGTAACGATTTAAGCGGTTTGATCCAATTTTGCTTAAAAGCATAACCAATATTGAAAGCATCAACTTTGAGGAATGTTCCTTTTTCTAACCAATAATCACTCAACTCTTTTTCTCCTTTGATGTCTTTGTGTTTCTCAAAGGCTTCCTCCAGTACGTTCTGTCCTTTTACATTCGGTAAACTGTAATACATGTTGATCATGTTGAAAACATCATGTCCAATCCAGCTTCGCATATAAATACTTGCGTCCCAGTTTTTATAAGTAAATTGATTATTCCAAGATAACTGAAGTTTTGGGATCGCATTTCCAACAAAAGCTTTGTCTCCAACGGTTTTGCTACGATCTCTGACATCAAAAGCATTTCCATCCTGATCATAAAGCTTCCAATACCCATCGTCTGTAAATCCTGCAAATTTCCATATGAAAAAACGTCCAATATCTTCTCCTGGGTAAAGCCGTACTGCTGAACCTGGTGAACCTGGTGCTGGAAATCCTTTTCGATCGGAGAATGTTTGACTGCCCCAAAGTGAATTGAGTCTACTGTTGTTATGCGAAGCGACAATTCCTGTTGTATAAGTGAAATTCTCCTTATCAACTGCCTTGAAATTTAATTCAAACTCGTAGCCTGTATTCTGCATACTGCCGACGTTCATCGTTGTTTTATCATGAATTGCTGGAGGTTGTGATACGCTGATGTCATAAATAAGATCATCGATTTTTCGTTTATAAACATCAAATCGTCCACTCAATCGATTTGAGAGAATAGAAAAATCTAGACCTAGATTGTATTCCTTTTTTACTTCCCATTTGATGTCTGGATTTTGGTTATGCATTACCCCATAAGTTCTGAACCAATTGCCATCTTGCAAAAACCAAGTGTCTGCGCTGTACATACGGGATGCAACTTTGGCATCGAAACCTTCGTTTCCAGTTTCTCCATACCCCCCTCTTAACTTCAGATCGTTAACAAAGCTGACATCTTTTAAGAAGGATTCTTGGGATACGCGCCAAGCGGCAGAGATCCCTGGGAAAAAACCCCATCTATTTTCGGGAGCAAACTTACTTGAACCTTCATAACGTGCGGTTGCGGTCACAATATAGCGATCTAAATAGGAGTAATTGACACGTCCAAAGAAAGCAGCTAGTTTAACCCAAGGATTTTTCCACGAACCTATACCCGCTCTACCTTCCACCAGATAACTTCCAGTTCCCATATCGTTCTCCCGAATACCATCTACGGGGAAGTCTGAGTTGCTCGCTGAAAATCCCTGACCATTGAAATCTTGGTAGCTATACCCAGCAACAGCATTAATTGTATGGTTATCCCATCGATTGTTATAATTTACTGTCCATTCAAATATGCGATCATTGGACTTGTTATAATATTGTTGTGCATATCCGTCTACACCATCCTGTCTCGATATCCGATGTTGTGCCGACCGATAGTAATTTCCATGCTCGGTATTATTTTTTATGCCTATAGTAGCGCTGGTTGTTAAATGTTCCGTTAGATTGAGTTTTAATGTACTATTGGCTAACAAATATTTGTACTGCTTTTCATCTGATCGGAGTCTTGCTTCAGCAACGGGATTCCAATATTCGTATCCACCTACTAATACATTGTATCCACTCACATCTGCGGCATTATACGGCGTCTCGGTAGGATTCAACACCATAGCCATATTGAAGATGTCGTTATTATTGAAAATGTCGCCATTTGCACCGTATGCTTTCGCCTCATTATAGCTCACATTGCTGTTTAATTCGGCAAATCCGTCAAAGAACTTGAAAGAGGTATTGATACGACCTCCAATTTCATTTCTTTTGGAAGTAATAGCCATACCTGTGGCATCTCTTTTTGTAAAGGTGGCATAGACATTGGCGTTTTCAGAACCACCATTGATGTTCACCACCTGTCTATGACTGAAAGGATTGTTATTGGTGACTTCATCATACCAATCGGTGCGATGGCCTAAATCTTCACCGAGACCATATTCCACAAATTTTTCGGCAGAAAGTACTTCAGGTCGCTTGCGTATGGTCTCGACAAAATATTCGGATGTAAAATTGACCTGGGCTTTACCTATTTGAGGTCGCTTGGTCGTAATTAAAATAACACCACCAGAAGCTCTTGTGCCATAAATGGCCGCTGCGGATGCATCTTTTAGTATGTTTATGGATTCGATATCTTCTTTCACAACCGAATTGATATCACCACCAGGTACGCCATCAATAACGACCAAAGGACCCTGTGAGGCATTGACCGAATTGACGCCACGCAGTTGAAGCGAAACACCCGCATTAGGATCTGTACCATTGGTAGAGATGACACTCAACCCTGAGACCTTACCTTGAATGGCAAGCAGGGGAGATGTGGCTCCAGCGATCATATCCTTTTGCTTAATGGTAGATACGGCACTTGTCATATCTTTTTTGTTAATAGAACCATAACCGACTACAACGGCTTCCTCCAGATCTTGCGTGCTGGATTCCATTTTTACGGTTAATGTAGATTCGCCAGTGTACCGGATTTCTTTGGAGACATACCCGATCATACTGACGACCACTGTGGCGTTTGTTGGAACATTGGCCAGTTTAAAACGCCCATTTTGATCAGACGAAGTACTATTACTGCTTCCTTTGATCGATATCGTAGCACCGACTAGTGGAGCGCCATCCTGATCAGTTACTGTACCCGAAAGTACGGACTGTGCTTCTTTGACATGATGTGTCGATGACGAAGCAAGAGCGGTAACTGCATAAAGGTTTGTGCTGAACAGCAATAATTTAGTAGCCACTTTAAAAGTGTTGATGTTAACTTTCATAAGCTAGTGTGTTTATTAAAGGGTTTGGTTTTTTTATAAATGGAATGATGAGTAGCAATCAACTTAAATAACCGATATAGGAGTTGATTTTGTACTCAAAAATAGCATAGCTCAAAAGATAGTAAGTCAGTTGATTGTACATATAATTGGTTTAGTTGGTTATTCTAAATTTAGAATTTTCTGACGTTGAACAATCATCATGAGAAAATATAGCAGTACTTTGAGACGATTTGTTGTAATACTTGCGCCCAATCGAACCCGATATCAGGAAACTGTTTTACGAAAGGTTTAATGTTGGTTTTTGGGTACCTAGATCGATTTCGTGGGACTTCTTTGGTTTTTTGTATAAAAACTACATGGTTTCGTATAATAGATGAAACTGTTAGTTGCTGAAAGTTTAAATTTGTTTAACAGCTGTTTTTGGCTATGATAATTAGCGGTGCTAATTGGTTAAATTTTAAAACGAAGAAATAATGATTAAGCAGGTATTGATTTTTAAAAGTTCCGTAAAAACAATAGGGAAGAAAATGTTTTTGATGCAAATCTTGAAGATTCATATGCCCGAAGTACAATCTGCCACTGTGGATCTGGACGATGAAGATGCTATATTTCGAGTTGAAACAGAGGGATGTTCGGTAGACTTGTTAATTAACTTGTTGCAAAAGCATGATATCAAAGTTGATTTTTTAGACCGTTTTGTAGTCGCCTAATTTTTCATAACGGATGCTATAAGTGTCCTGCTGTATATTTTTGAAAGAAGGAATCTCGGTATACTTCACCAATGGGGATTTCAAACTCATCTATATAAATCGTATGGTTGTCAAAGGAATCAATAAATGAAATGTTGATCAAATAGGATTTGCTCACTCGAATAAATACATCGGAAAGCAGTTTTTGATGTATAGTTTTTAGGTTCATGGCCGTAATCAACTTATTGGTAGGTGTATAGATCACTACGTAGTCTTTTAACGCTTCAATAAATTTAATATCCTTGAATGCGATTTTATAATATTTCCTTTCAGATTTTATAAACAATGCATCTTCATTGCTGGTTTCAAATGTATTTTTATTGTCTTTTAGGGACAGCAATTTTTTGTATGTAATCGCTTTATCGATTGCTTTTATCAATCGATCTTTTTTGATGGGTTTGAGCAGATAATCAATCGCGTCCACTTCATAACCCCTCAGTGCATATTGTGTATAAGCAGTTGTTAGAATCACCAACTTGTCATCAGGTAGCGATTGTGCAAAATCCAAACCATTAACAGCTGGCATCATGATATCCAGGAAAAGAAGATCTACTGGGTTGGTTTTTATAAAATCTAATGCTGAAATAGCATTGGAAAACTCTCCGACGATTTCGAGTGAAGAGATTTCTTTAAGCAGATTACGCATTTCCTCTCTCGCTAGAGGTTCGTCATCAACGATCATACACTTCATATGGGAATGGTTAATTTCACGATGTAATCGGTATCACTCGCTGCAATATCCAAATGATACTCGTTTTGGTATAGTAATTCTAATCTTCGTTTGGCATTAGTCAACCCCAATCCTCCATATTGACTTTTGGGAAACTGAAGACTTGGGTTCGTGGAGTTTTTGCATTCAAAAGACAGTTGACGTTCTGTCGTCGTAAAGCTGATATGGATAAAGGTCGGCTCTTCGGTTGCACTTAAACTGTGTTTGATTGCATTTTCGACAAAAGCTGTAAATAGATGGGGAGGAAGAAATATATTTTTTTTAGCTATTTCAGGATCATATTGCAGGGTTGTGATCAGGTGATCTCTACGAATCTCTTCAAGCTTTAAAAAATTGGAAATAAAGTTTATTTCGGATATTAATAGCGTTTTGTCACCGTTATTTTCGTACAATTGATACCGCAAAAAATCGGATAGTTTCATAATAACTTCCGTGGCCATTTCGGAGTCTTTCCGAATCAACGCTTTGACATTGTTCAACATATTGAATAGGAAATGCGGTTGAATCTGGTTCTTTAAAGATGCCAGTTCGGTCTTCAATGCTAGATTTTTTAATTCAGAAATCCTTTTGTTATCCTGTATCCAACGATTAAAAAGTTTTAATGTAGTGGTGGTCAATATGATGGAGATACAAACAAATATACCGTTAACAAAGTTCATGATATGATAACGTTGTGTTTCAATAGTTGGGGTTTGGACCGTATAGATATAATTGACCATTTGCACCACGACAAATAAACAGGAAGTTACCAACAGGATCAAAAGTAAAATATAGATTTCATACTTTCCTTTGAAAAAGAAACGAGGAAGTAAGACATACATATTGATATAAAACATACCAACGAAAACAATCCACATAGCTAAGGAAAAATATGTTTTGTAGGGGTATGAAAATTGTATATTGACCGTGGAATTGGTAAAAAGAAGAAAAAGTCCGATTAGAAACACAACATGCCGCAAAAGCCTGAATTTCTTTTCTGTTAAATATCTTAAGATCAGCCGATTGTTAAAATCTTGCATAAGTCATATCTGTTACTACGCTGTATGTCAACAAAAATAATTTTTTTTGCTGCAAGTTTTTTTTCTTTTATACGAATGTCGTCTTTTTTTATACCAAAATACGAAATAAGTATAAAGAAGCTTCATATACTCACCTGTAAAAGGGGCTTTCGTATAGTAATATAACCACTTGGTATAAAAACAATTTTTCGTGTCTTCGTTTGAATTATCCTTGTAAAGTTTACTGCATAGGTTTCGTCTACAACTGATGGAAATCAGCCTACTGTGGTTTGCAGTTAAGTTTTAAGTTCAAATAGATGATTGAAATGTTAAAAAAAATTGTGCTAATATGTGGTATTGTTGTATTGAAATTTGATACCTACGCTCAAAATCAGGATAGCATCCCACAAAAAGTAATGGCGGTAGTTGCGGACAAATTTCCTGCAACACGTGTCATGAACTTAGAATATCAGTCTACGGGTAGTTACAAGTTTTCGTCGAAATACCTTGGAAATGATTTACCGAAAGGAGAAGTGACAGCCTTACATCAAGTGAGTGGCAGCATCAATATCAATTTGGTGAAAAAGAGTAAGTGGACTTTGGGTGCAAACGTAGGTTATCGCTTTATTTCTATAGCATCTCAAAACTCAGATCTTTTTCCAGAACAAATAAAACATGAAGCTGATTATTTTCACTATCATCATGAATCGCTGAATTTCACCTATTATTCCAAGCTGTTTGGAAAGATGATCATCTACTCTGGTCGTGTGATGGTGGATGGAAGTGAAAAGGGGATCGAACGTGCAAAAGGTATCGTGACAGGAACGCTTGTATTGAAAGCTACAAAAAAAGTGCAGATGTCCATCGGACTGGTAGCTCTGTTGGATCCTGCTGCAATAGTACCTGTTCTGCCAACGTTTATCTATAAAGAACAATACGCTAATGGATGGATGCTCGACATGGTATTGCCAAGAAGTGCCTATGTTCGTAAGACAATCTTTCCTAATAGTCGACTTTCATTAGGAGCAGATATTACGAGTACGTTTTTTTATCTCCATAACTTCGCTGGATCAGATCACGTATATTCCTTTAATCAGATGGAGATCAACTCAGGACTTATCTATGAGCATAATTTAGGAGGGTCTTTTATTGTGTCTTTTAAGACAGGGATGAAAACAATTCCAAGAGCACGCATATTTGAGAAAAATGAAAAACAAGAAGATTATATTTTTGAGGCTTCTCCAAATCCCTCTTTATATTTTAATGCAGGTTTGTCTTTTAATCCTTTTGCCAAAAAAAGGAGATAATCTCATGAATGGCTACGATATTTAGAGGCTCTCTTTTTGTATAAGTTTAAGCAATCGATGAGCGATAAGATATCTAGCTGCTGATCCTGCTCTCAAATGTTTAAATCAGCGGATTAAGCTTGGATAAAAAAAACGCATTCAGCTAAAATATGGTATAGGATTTCGATAATGTATTGCAGATTTTAAGAAGAACAACTGTCACGAGTCATAAAACAGTAAAGAATCAGATAAGGAAATGAGAGTTGTTGCAATATTGTTGCAATAAATGAGATTATCATTATCTTTATCAAAATAAGATCTGTAGTTGTTTACATGATCTGTTAACAATAGATGTAGGATGAGAAAAGCTAAAATTTATGATGCAATTGTTATTGGAGGAAGCTATGCTGGACTTTCAGCAGCAATGACATTAGGACGTTCCTTAAGAAATGTGTTGATCATCGATAGTGGAATGCCCTGTAATTGGCAAACTCCTCATTCCCATAATTTCTTGACACAGGATGGAAAAACACCATTCGAGATTGCAACCTTAGCTAAACAACAGGTCGCTCAATATAAAACAGTGGAGTTTTGTGATGACTTTGTTATAGTTGGAGAAATTGTACAGGAGAGTTTTGCACTCCAAACGAAAGCAGGAGCAAATTTTACTGCTAAAAAATTGATTTTTGCAACAGGGATTCGGGACATTATGCCTGATATAAAGGGGTTTTCTGCCTGTTGGGGGATATCCGTTATTCATTGTCCTTATTGTCATGGATATGAATTCCGACATCAAAAAACAGGACTAATCGCCAATGGGGATAGGGCTATGCACCTAGCTTCTTTAGTTCATAATCTGACGGATAGCCTGTGCATTTTGACAACTGGAAAAGCTGATTTTCAGGAAGAACAATTTTTGAAATTGAAAAAAAATGGTATTGAAGTAATAACGACTAAAATAGCAGAAATCGTGCATGAAGCGGGTCATGTCCAAGAAGTGATCTTCGAGGATGGCGCTAGACAAAATTTCGATGCGGTCTATGCGGTGATTCCATTTGTGCAGCATTCGGATATTCCTGCTGCTTTGGGGTGCGAACTAACTGAACAAGGACATATTAAGGTGGATGGTTTTCAAAAAACAACCATTCCAGGTATCTATGCTTGTGGGGATAGTGTCATTATGATGCGCTCTGTCGCGAGTGCCGTGAGTAGTGGAAATCTAACAGGTGCAATGGTCAATATGGAGTTGACAAAAGAACGATTCTAATAGCGTTAAGCGGACTCATTTCAATATCATGAGATACGATTTCATCATAATATGTTTTTGGATGATCCAATACAGGTTAAAAATTCAATAGTAGGATCGGATATAAGATGAAGGTCTCGTTGTTGTTGAAATGCTAAAAAGGAAGGTACATGTAAGAGCTCCTGTTGAATAGATTCATTTTTGTATTGCGATAGATGGATGAAAGTGTCGCTATCTTGTAATTGAAATATCGAATACACAAATTGACTATTGTCTAATGTTTTAAATGCATTCAGAAAGGCTTGAATTCTTTTTTTGTTAGATTCAACATATTCCTTTTTAACGGTATAGGTAACTTTTACTGTAATCATTGTTTTTCTTTTAGGGAGTCAAGCTTGATGTACGGATGTTAATTTTTCTGTTTTAAAAATCACTATTCAATAGATGATGAAAAAACAAAACTTATTTTCATCTGTAATATACGCAATTGCCTACACAATATAAGTACTAGAATAGCAGCAAGTATATTTTATATAAAACAACATATACGGAAAAGGTCTATTTCAAATAGACCTTTTCCGTATATCCAAAGAAGTATAATTTAAAATTTGGACAATGCCAATTGGATGGTATTCAATTCTTCTGAAGAAAGTTGAATACGTAAGGCCTCCGCATTTTCAATCGCTTGTTCTGTATTACGCGCTCCAGCTAATACAACACGAATAGCTGGTTGTAAAGTCGTCCAACGTAAAACCAATTGCGACATACTGACGTTCTTTTCTACGGCAATTTTTTCTAGATCTGCTAATAAGGTTTTTACTTTTTCCAACTCGAATTGCGCGAAGTAGCCATTACGGTGATCATCTGCTTTCAATTGTGCTTCTTTAAAATATTTACCCGTTAACAGTCCTCTTTCCATGGGACTATAAACAATAATTCCAAGATCATTTTCTAACGCATATGGCACTAAATCTTTTTCAATAGCTCTGTTCAACATGCTGTATGAAACTTGATTGCTCGCCAATGACAGTGTTCTCTCAGCTTCTTGTAACTGCACTACACTATAATTACTTACCCCTGCAGCACGGATTTTTCCTTGTTGAATTAAAAGTTCTAAGGTTTCCATTGTTTCGTTTATTGGGGTAGAATTATCTGGCCAATGCAATTGCAAAAGATCGATGTAATCTGTTCCTAAACGTTTTAAACTGGCTTCGACTTCACGGATGATGCTCGCTTTAGCTGCATATTTGTATACAGGAATGGTTTTACCATTTTCTTCGGCATCAAAGAAAAACTCTCCTTTACCCTGGTTGCTACCATCCCAAACCAAACCAAATTTAGTCAAGAGTTGGATCTTAGAACGATCTTTACCTTTAATGGCTTCACCAATCATTTCTTCACTTAATCCAAATCCATAGAAAGGAGCTGTATCAATAGAAGTGACACCATAATCCAAAGAAGAATGGATGGAATCGATCGAATCCTTTTTTGCATTTCCTCCCCACATATTTCCACCGATGGCAAATGCACCATGTGTAATAGCTGATAACGATAGATTTGTATTTCCTAATTTCCGATATTCCATTTTCTTTGAATTTTTAAATTAATACTGTTTTTACGATAAGCGGCGCTTCTGCCAATTGCTCTTCGATAATCGATTGAAAATCTTTTATATAAGGTTGTTCATTGTGCATATCTAGACTCGCCTGATCTTTCCAGATTTCGTAGAACGTAAACACATTTTTATCCTCTGTACTTTGATGCAGGTTGTATAATTCAACAACAACTTCTTTTCGAGTTTCTGCGACCATATTCAACAAAGTTTTCTTGACCTGTTCACGATAGGCATCCTTTGCACGTACAACGACAGTAAGATATATTTTCATATGCTATTATTATTAAATTACTGAATTTCAAGTGCCATTTCTTTTTCAAATACCTGTTGAAGATGATTCCTGTAAATCTCCATGTCACGTTCGATATTTGCATTTTTTTCTACGTCATGAAAATGAAAACTATCCATTTTTTCTATAGCAGCAAAAGCATTCATACGATGGAAACCAAATAAAGGACCGTCATCCACACTGGTTTCTTGGAAGAACTCTCCTGGAAGTGTAAAGGCTGTTTGTGGAGCATTCCAACTTGTAGTCAATAAATATTTGGTTCCTGCTAACATCCCGCCAGTTCCATAGTTGATTTCTGGATTGTCAGATCGACGACCATCGCTACGATAAATACCTGTTTTGTGCCCAGCTGTAAACACCTCGTCAATATATTTTTTAAAACCATGTGGCAATTGAAACCACCATATCGGGGTATGGTAAATGACATAATCTGCCCAAACGAATTTACTGACTTCTTCCTGCTCGTCATATCCTTCTTCGATATGCGTCATCTGCACCTCAAAATCAGGGTTGTTTTTGAAAAATTTTAATGTTTCTTCTGTTATTGTTTGATTGTAAAGACCTCCGGAATGTCCGAAGTTTTGACCTGCATTAATAATAAATATCTTTTTCATTTTGTTTTTTGCTATTTGTATAGCACAAAATTACGGTAGCTTTTGTTATTATAAAAATAGGATAAATTATAGATAACTATTATAATTATAATAATTAGTATCTTTGTATGCGATAATCAATGGAAGAAGTGAATGAAACTATAGCATCAATCATTCCTGCATGTACATTGGCTTATTCATTTAAATTTTTGTCAATTTAGAAGAGAACAATATGGTCAATCTGGAATGGTACCGCACGTTTAAGGAAATTTATAAAACAGGAACATTAACGGGAGCTGCTGAAGCGTTGTTTATTTCTCAACCAGGCGTAAGTCTTCATTTGAGTTCGCTGGAGTCCTATGTTGGGTATAAATTATTTGATCGGACAGGTCGTAAAATGGTTCCAACAGAAAGGGGAAAGGTTTTGTACAATGCGATCTTAGAGCCTGTGCAAAAATTAGAAAACGTAGAAAAGAACTTCCAGAAATCAACAGAGAAAAATACACCGACCATCAGTATCGGGATGTGCTTTGAAACCTTTCAAACGACTTTAGAACAGTATGTCTCGACCTTACCTTTTAACTTGATTATCAATTTTGGAAACTATCCGGAGATGTTGGATCAATTGGATAAGGGAATTTTGGATCTGATCATTACACCTAAAAAGGGTTCTTCAACCAATATCGATCACGAAGCTTTTTCATCGGAACAAATCGTATTGGTAGGCGGTGAAAAAGTGGATATGGGCGCATTTAACAAAGTGCTTGAAAGTGGAGAAAAGGAAACCGTAGAGAACTGGTTAAAGCAAGAGAAGTGGTATGGTACAACGGGAGATATGGAGCATTTGTTTCAGTTCTGGGGCTTGAATTTCGGACATAAACCTGATTTTCGTCCAAACTATATTGTTCCCAATCTCAATTCCATTGTTCGCTGTTTAAAAGGTGGAAATGGTTTAGCAGTTATTCCTGATTTTTTATGTAAAAAAGAAATTGATGCGAAAGAAATCCAACTGATATGGGAAGGGGAGAACCCCCTTAAAAACACACTGTACTTTGGAACCCGCAAAAACACCAGTTTCAAAGAAGAGATCAATCATATCAAGAAATTGTTTAGACAGGTGATGAGTTGATTAAGAGATATATCTCTAGTTCTATAAATAATTTTTTTAATTTTAGTTATAATAAATTATCTTTTCTATATTCAAATAATAATTGTCCTATCTATGGGATAAAAAGAAGAAACAGATATTGAAACATTTAAATTATTTAAACGATGTGGTATTTTATTTTAGCGCTTTTATTTGGTAATCCTTCGGATGCAAATACAAACAGTGGACAAACAACAATTCAAACGGCTCGTGATGGCGATGGGGGAGATACAGGTCAAGTACGTCCTCCCAAAGGATAATCTTTACACCCTTATTTTTTGCACGTCATTTATAAAATGTTTTTACACTGTGCTTTTCTATTTGTGCATCTCCTTTTATAGCATACTGTTCGATAATATGTTCAGTTGCTACCTTTAATGATCTTTGTCCATGTATCGGATGAAATCCAGGTGCGGTGAAGAATTCTACGTTATTGTTTATTTTAGAATACCAAACCTGATTGACATCCTTAGCTGTAAGCGTATCTGGTTTGGTGATTTTCTTAAATTCATTTAATTTTTGCTCATCCAAAGCAATGATTTCACCCTTTATATTGTTATTCTGACAGTCAACAGCAATATAATGATCCCCGACCCAGCACATACATTGTTTTGGTGTTAGGTAATAGGTACTGATAAACAGACCAATTACGAATGTAGTTCCTCCTAGAGCACGAAGAGCATGTCTATTCCTAAATAATATAAAAAACCATTTTGATTTTGGTTTTACTTTCTCTTCTGAAAGTGAAATGAAACTCTTAGGTTTTTGTATTTCATTATGCTTACTGATTACCTCATCATTATCTATATTCTCTTCATATGGGGTATTTTCATTGATCTGAGATGAAACTTGTTCCGAACCCGAAGGGAGAATAATATTCTTTTTATCGAGATCAGTTGTATCTTCTTCACAAGTTTCTTCAAAAACTTCTTCCTTACTCACTTCTACTACGGTTTCTTTAGGAGAAATCTCTTCATTTTTCTTATCCTCTGAAATTTCGCCATTATTAATTATATCAGCATCAGTTTTTATATCGTCATGTTGATAGTCTTTTGAATCTTCAAGTAATGAAGTTTTTAAATCATATAATCTTCTCCATTCATCAAAGGGTCTGGGTTGAAAATCAATTAATATGGAGAGTAGCTTTATGCTATTATCTGTTGGTTTGGTTGTTTTTTGTATTATAAAATCTTGAAGCGGTCGAAATTTATCTGCACCAACTTTTTTTATAGCAGCTTCTATATTTTCATATTTATGATGCGGATCGAAAATACTGATCAACGTAGGTATATCTTTTTTTAGTTTTCCTCTTGCCAAAAGAGTTAAACAGTAATTCATAAGTTTTGCTCGAGAAGGTTTCTCGATTTCTAGTGGTAATTCTTTTTGGATTTTTTTTCCAAAATAAAACTTTATCACCTCTTCATTAAATAGATCAATTTCAAACATTATCACAAAATTAAATTATTCACAGCATCGGAATTTACGGTTTTCCGTAAATAAATTAACCTTTTTTCAATCTTTCTTTTACCAAAAATGACGGAATTCCATAGGAAATTCTGGATGAACAAAGGAAATCCTGGAATAGTATCGGAAACATCGGAAATATCTGATGTTAAGGGTTTTATCCGCTATAAATTTGTTTTCGAAATCAGTTCATATATCGATTGGTTCTTTCGAGGAAAGATACAAAAGAGATTTCACAAAGAGAAGATATCGCGGTAGTATTTAGCCGGTTTGGGAAGCAGCTTTAGCCTCCCGTGATGGACACTCACACTTCCCAAAAAATTCAGAAGGCCTTCTGAAAACTTTTGTAGTAATCCCGTGCATAGGGCACGTGGACCTACCCAGTTTTTGACTTTTAATTTTTTGAAACATGTGGTATTTAATTTTCATGCTTTTATTTGGTAATCCATCTGGTTCTAATACGAACAGTGGACAAACAACAACTCAAACAACTCGCGATGGAGATGGTGGAACAACTGGTGACACAAGCACACCAATTCCTCCACGTCCAACAAGACCATAATTAGGATTTTATAATAAAAAGGTAGCGAGAGCTGCCTTTTTCTTTTAGTTCTCATTGTTTTTGCATTTAATTTTCAGTAGTTTCGAATAAAACCAATAACCTTGAGATCAGTAATCATATTTCTATTTTTCTTTATTTTTTTATCCTGCTCAAAAAAAGCAGTTGAGAAGAGAACATCAGTAGATAATCCTTATTACGATAAAGCCTATGAATTTTTCAATGAAAGAAAAGCTGACAGTGCATTTTTAAATTTTAGTCAAGCCAAAGATATATTTAGTGAAGCAAACGATAGTTTAAACACAGCGAATTGTTTAATTATTATGGCTATCATACAAAAGGATGAAGGAGATTATTTTGGTGCACAAGAAACGGCATTACAAGCTATAGACTATCTAGATAAAAACAACTCTCAAAACCGCACTTATTTGAGTCATAATTACAATAATTTAGGTGTTGCTACATATCAACTAAAAGATTATGATAAGGCTTTATATTTTTACGACTTAGCAATTAAATATTCTAACGACTCTTTGAGTAATCAGATATATTTAAATAATAAGGCAAAAGTTTATCATGATAATGGTAATTATAGTGAAGCGATAACAATTTATACTAAAATTTTAAATGAAACAGGTAAAAATAGAAAGGAGTATGCGCGTTTTTTAACCAATATAGCATTATCACGTTGGCAGCAGAATCATAATTATAATCCAACTCATGATCTTTTAATAGCACTAAATATACGTAAAGATGATGATGATATAATGGGACTTAATTCTAGTTATACACATCTAACAGATTATTATATGGATAATAAACCTGATTCAGCTTTATTTTATGCAAGAAAGCTATATACTGTTGCAAAACAACTGAAAAATACAGAAGACGAAATGAAAGCAGTAGAAAGATTAGCTTACGTAAGTTCTCCAGACTCTGCAAGAAATTATTTTAAAATTTATCAACAACTGAGCGATAGCATCCAACAAGCAAGATCTGCTGCCAAAAACCAATTCGCTGTGATCCGTTATGAAGTGGAAAAGAATAAATCTGACAACTTAATGCTACAGAAAGATAATGCAGAGAAAGCCAATCGCCTGACAAGGCAACGGGTAGTAACAGGAGGGATAACACTACTTTCGATTGTCCTTCTTGGGGGAGGAAGCATCTATTATAAAAAACGTAAACAACGCTTAGAGTTAGAAGCTCAAAATAAGATTAAGGCTAGTCAGCTCAAAACATCTCGCAAAGTTCACGATGTGGTAGCCAATGGCCTTTATCGGGTGATGATTGAGATTGAAAATCGCGACGATATTGATCGCACTGGTATACTCGATAGACTGGAAGAGATGTATGATAAATCACGGGATATCTCCTATGAAGGAGAAGAGCAAAAGGAAACCGACAGACCTTATAATGAATATATTGCCGAGTTGCTCAAATCGTTCGCAAGCGATAGCCATAAGGTGCTGATTGCAGGAAATGAAGTCGATCTTTGGCAATCTGTTGACAAACAGGCTAAAGAAGAGATCGCCCACGTGTTGCAAGAATTGATGGTCAATATGAAGAAACATAGCCAGGCCGACAATGTTGTTGTTCGCTTTGAAAAGAGTAACAATCAGTTGCATATTTATTTTAGTGACAATGGCGTAGGCATGGAAAAAGATAAATTATATGGAAATGGATTGACAAATACGGGAAACCGTATTGAAAGCTTAGGTGGCAAAATTAACTTTGCTGGTGAGTTGGGAAAAGGACTTAAAGTAGAAGTCATCATCCCACTATGCTAAAAAAGACGATAACGTATGTTTAAAAAAGTACTCATTGCCGAAGATCATGAGATCGCAAACATTTCCGTACAAAAAACACTTCAAGATTTAGGTATTCAAGATACTAAATATGTCTATTACTGCGACCATGCATTAACTTGGATCAGAAATGCCCTCCGAGATGGCGAACCTTATGACCTGTTGATCACGGATATTGAATTCGAGGATGACGACAGCCCGCAACAAATAGCAGATGGTATAGAACTGATCAAAGCCATCAAAGTCATACAACCCGATATCAAAGTGATTATCCTAACGGCAAATGACCTTTCCGGTACGATCAACCAAATGTTTAAAACAAATGAAGTAGATGGATTTGTTCGTAAAGCTAGACGAGATGGTCAACATCTTAAGGAAGCTCTTCATGCAACTTATCATAATAAAAGGTATCAATCTCCAGATCTGAAAAAAATATTTCAGGAAAAGAATTCTCACGAGTTTACCTCTTTGGATCTTCATATTGTCAAAATGCTTTATGAGGGAATACCACAAAAGAATATGCCAGATTACCTGCAGCAAAGAGACATTAAGCCTTCTAGTCTGAGCAGCATTGAGAAACGTTTGAATCTGATGAAAGAAGTGCAAAATTTTACTAATAATGAACAGTTGGTAGCTTATTGTAGAGAGAATAATCTGATCTAAAAGATCATCGTATTCGCTTTATTTTTCATTTTACCTTTTGAAACCTGTATGTCATGACTTTTAAAAGGTGAAAGAGAGTTTCAAAATCCGTTCAAGGGAGTGTCATTTCTATTCATTAAAACTATATATATTAACTTCATTATAAACGTGTCGGAGATTACTTAGTAATCTCCTTTTTTATTTTGTTTCTTGTTGTAAATCAGTTTGATAAATTTTTTAAAAATAACATTCACTTTACGGGAATCCGTAAAAATAAAGTGTTAAGTAAATATACTTTTGTCATATTAATTAACTGAAAACAACCAAAAATAAAAAACATGGCTTGGAATTTTAGGAGACGCGTAAAAATTATACCTGGCGTTCATTTGAACTTTAGTAAGAATGGAGTTTCGACTTCCATTGGAGTAAAAGGAGCAAGTATGACATTTGGTCCGTCAGGAACGTATCTGAATGCAGGTATACCAGCACTAGGGATATACAATAGACAGAAATTTACAGGTGAGCATGCAACAGTACCTCCTTCTCCTCAACACACGACTCCAATAATAGACGCTAGAGGCAATATTTTTAGTGCTGATATTCATGAGATAACCAGTCAAGATATGCAAGGCGTTAAAGAAGCAATCCTGCTCGCTAGGCAACAGCGGTTATCATTAACGAAAGACTTGTCAAAAATCCAACAGACACAAAGAACTACAAAGCTGAAGAAAACAATGAGTTACCTATTGCTATATGGACTGATTCAAAAATCAATTCCAGCTAACTTAACTCATGATATCTTGGCTCAAAGCGAAGCGATTAAGCAAACAAAGGAACAAATCAATGAGTCGTATGTGAAATTGGAGATTGATTTTGATCCTGAAATACAAACTGAAATACAAATAAGATATGAGACATTAATTCGAACTTTTATGGATTTAACTAGATGTCATCGCATTTGGGATGTCACTAGTGCTCATTATGAAGACAGAGCGATTACACGATCTTCAGCTGGTACTGTTGTAACGAGGAAAAATGTTGGGTTTAGTTTTAAGTCCATTCCTGATTTTAAGTCAGATATAAAGGCACTATATTTCCAGAATGCGAATGGCGCAGATCTGTATATCTATCCCAGCTTTATCGTCATGATGCAGGCTGGTTTATCCGACTTTGGAATTATTGGTTTGGACGAAATTGATTTACAGCAAAGCTTTGTCAGGTTTACGGAAACAGAGCCTGTTCCA
This sequence comes from Sphingobacterium sp. SRCM116780, assembly GCF_021442025.1. Lineage (NCBI taxonomy): Bacteria > Pseudomonadati > Bacteroidota > Sphingobacteriia > Sphingobacteriales > Sphingobacteriaceae > Sphingobacterium > Sphingobacterium sp. SRCM116780. The sequence goes on along the minus strand of NZ_CP090446.1, from coordinate 2,625,819 downwards.
GCTGATTCGAAGATCATTGATCAAACTTGGACAAAGGTAAACAAAAATGGCACACCCGATAGAAGGTTTAAAGGTAATTATCAAATCCCCGTTGTCAGGTATGGGGAAATACGGTTGAAGACGAATACTGGCCTCCATGAAGAATATGAGTTCAGCAACTATGAAGCTAGTGAATCTTTTGCTAAGGCATTTCAGGAATATCAAGCTTTTGTGAGACAATTGATGGTTTAGAAAAATAACCTTCTAAAAGTTATACAAGATAACAGCGTACTTTACGGTTTTCCGTAAGATTTAAGCACAAAGCTTAACGAATTTTAACAAGTTAAATTAAATTATAAAATCATGGCAAAGAAACCATTAGGAACAAAAGCGAAGACAGGAGAGACTTGTCCAGAATCAGGTGTGTGGAAAGTAATTGGAACACCATCAACCACGGCGCCAATTGCTGCGGGGAATAAAATGCCTCCGTATAGTGGTCAAGGAGTGACATGGGAATTGATCAGTTACGCTTAAATTTTAACGTATAGGTCACATTATGTGACCTATATCTTTTTTAGATACTATTCTTATGGAAATTATAATTAGTACGGCTTTACAAAGCCACTTCTTGAGACTCTATCAAATGGCTTGTTCAGATGAGAACTTTGATATGTTAGAAATGAAGCTCCTTTACAAATTCGCGGAAAATAGAGGGGTGAGTACCGAACGATTAAACAACATATTGACAAACCCTATTCAACAAATGGAATTACCCGAGTCAACTGAAAAACGAATTGAGTATTTATACGATTTGGCAGTGATGATATGGGCAGATAAACAAGTCACCCTAGATGAGCATAATCTATTGAGAAAATACTGTCGGACATTTGAATTTTTGGAGGAGAATGTTGAAGAGTTATGCGATTATCTCATCGATTGTGCTAAACAGCAAAAACAATTACATGAAGTATTAGATTTAATGAATTAGAAATATGGAAATTAAAAAACTATTTGCAATCAAGGAGCGAGATGTTCCATCAGTGATTCCTTCTGAATATGATGAACAAGACGAACAGCGGATTCGAATCACTTACTACCAAAGCGGTTACGGGGCCGCATTAAAAGCAATGGGAAGTCCATTGAATTTTAGGGCTTGTCTAGAAAATGTATACACCAGTTTTGAACAGCAATGTCGAGATCAAGAAATTCACCAACAAAAATTGAAACAACCTTACATTGAGGAAAAAAATCGCAAGCAAAGTGAATTGAAAAATACGGAAGCAGCTGTCTCTATTTTTGAAGAGAAGAAGGATCAAATTGTCGAAAAAATAAATAGCGTACAACGTGATATAGAAAATGTAAAATATCAGCCAGAAAAATATGGTGTGGATTCAACTAAAAAACCTCAAGCACAATTTTATATTGGATTGATCTTATTAGCTCCCATTACACTCTATTTGTTCGTTTTTTACATTTCAGCTTCTTATTCTGCTTTTTTTAAAACTTTCTCAGATGATAGCTTAACTGCTGCAATATTTGATGCACAAGCACTTAATAATGCCCTCCAGGCAGGATGGTTAGAAGGTGTTTTGGTATTAACTATTCCTTCCGTATTCTTAGGGTTAGGGTATGTCATCCACATGATTCAAAAAGGAAAAGGCATAAAGAATACTTTGCGGTTGATGGTTTTATACATCATCACCTTCTTGTTTGACGGTTTACTGGCGTATCAAATTGAAAAGAAAATATACGAGTTTCATAAAACCCTTGAATCTTCTTCTTATAATCTTCGTACTGCTGTAGGAGAAGCCGAATTTTGGATGATTATTTTTGCAGGATTTGTCGTTTACATCATTTGGGGATTAGTATTTGACATCACCATGAAGGAACATGAAAATCTAGATAAGATTAGAGGATTTATCAAGACCAAGCTAGAAGAGTTGAAACAACTCGAAGTTACGAGAACAGAAATAGTAGAAGAGATTAATAACTTGAGAAAAAGAGTTGTGGAGATCACTGGAAAAATTACTGAATTACAGGCTGTTATTGACGGTTTTATCATGAATCTAAAACAATATCTTCTTTACCATAACCAGTATAAAGAAGGTTGGTTTCAAGCAGTAACATCTGAAATAGCACTTGCACAGGCAACACAATCGAAATTGCTGTTGGAGTGCGAATCAGTTGCAAATGAACATCTTGTGAAGCTTAATTTGTCCGATCCTGATTTTCAAAATATTGTTTACACAAAAGTATCATAATGATGAAAAATAAAAATTTATGGTCAGCTTTAATCATCTGTTTACTTTATTGTAGTAGTTGTTCCAATGTTCCTGATTCCAGTAATGGAACCGAAGGCAAACAGAAAGAAATTATTGCTAAAAAAGGGATCAAGGAAAATTTGAATATTAGTATATTATTAGATTTGTCAGATCGTATTGATCCCATTAAAAATGCAAGTCCAGCAATGGAATTTTACAAACGGGATTTAGGCTATATTGAGTCGATAAGTAAGGCTTTTGAGGCACATTTAAGAAAAAAACCGATCAGGCAAATCAACGATCAAATTCAAGTTTATTTTGATCCAGAACCATCAAGTACTGAAATCAATAGCTTAGCAAAAGAATTAAGAATGTCTTTCAATAAAGAGACTGTATCCAAGGAAGCTATTGCGAGAATTTCACCTCAATTTGCATCCATCTCTGAAAAGATATATATGCAAGCCATTCATGATAAAAAATATTTAGGAGCTGATATCTGGGGTTTCTTTAAAACCAAGGTAAAAGATTATTGTATTAAACCAAATTATCGCAATATTCTTTTTATTCTGACGGATGGATATGTATTCCATGAAAATTCTAAATTTATGGAAGAAAATAGAAGCTCGTACCTAACTCCTCAGTTGGTCAAAGCACTAGGACTGAAAACATCTGCTTACAAAGATGTTATGCAGAAACAGAATTGCGGATTTATTAAGGCGACTGATGGATTAACAGAATTGGAAGTTGTAGTCTTAGGCATTAATCCAGTAAAGAATAGCCCATTTGAAGGTGATGTCATTGACGAATATTGGAAAAACTGGCTACAGGATATGAACGTCAAGGAACCTATTACAGCTCCGATATTAGCAGATTTACCGACCAATCTTGATCCTGTAATCAGTAGATATATTTTGTCTGGTCTCCGATGAAGAATATTGTTCATCAAGATTATAGGTTCATTTTCTTGTTAATCGTCCTTTTTATTTCGAGTTGTAATCATCACTCTGAAGCTGGTATTCAAACTTACCAATTATTCAGCACCACTAAAAAGTCTGATAAAGAAAATTCGACACATAACGAAAAGCGTCAAAAATGGGAAGAAGGATTCGTTTATGTTACTAAAGTGATCGATGGCGATACCTTCTGGGTAGATAATGGGGATAAGAAATTTAAGGTACGTTTTATTGGTGTCGATGCACCAGAAACCCGCAATTCACGTTGGAAACATAAAAGCCAATTCGCTGCAGAAGCGAAGGCTTATGTGAAAAAACTTGCCGAATATCAATGGGTTAGATTGGATATGGATATACAGCAAATGGATAGATATCAACGGTTGCTTGCTTACGTTTATTTGGCAGATGGAACATTCCTGAATGCCAGTTTGGTCGAAGGGGGGTATGCAGTGGTTGATACCTATCCTCCGAATGTTAAATATGTGGATCTGTTTATCAAACTACAACATCACGCACAGGAACAGAAACTCGGAGTTTGGATAGAATGATTGAATTATTTTTCCCTTTTACGGTTTCCCATAAAATACCCTTTCTACAACTCTTTAGCTTTGTTATATGATGAAAATAATCAGCATAGTATTCATATTCCTGCTTCATTACGATTGCACGGGCTTACAGATGAACGTCTATAAAAAAGTAAATAAAAACACCGTTTACATTTGTGGCAGTGGTAAAGGAAAACGTTATCACCTGACAGAAAGTTGTAGAGGGTTGAGGAATTGTAGTGCTCAAACGTTGAAAGTAACACTGGAAGAAGCAAGAAAAGAAGGAAAGACGCTTTGTGGATGGGAAGATTAAAAGATAAAATAACCGAATGCTCATAAATTAACTGATTTATATTATGGATTTTAAAGACGAAATTCGTCAGTTTGCCAGCCGCGTGGATAGATTGCTACCACAAATCAAAACTGAAGAGGCAACCAAAACTTCACTGATTATGCCTTTCCTTAAAATATTAGGATACGATGTATTTGATCCGTTCGAGGTACAGCCAGAGTTTATTGCTGACATTGGTATCAAAAAAGGTGAGAAAGTAGACTATGCTATTCTTCGGGAAGGTAAACCTATTATCCTAATCGAGTGTAAACATTATGCCGATGGCCTCGACCCACATAATTCACAACTCTTCCGTTATTTCCACACGAGTGAAGCCAAATTTAGTTTATTGACCAACGGTGTGGAGTATCGTTTTTATACCGATCTGGTTACTCCAAATAAGATGGATGAAAAACCGTTCTTCGAATTCAAGATTTCTGATATAAAAGATAATGAGCTTGCTGAATTGCGTAAATTTCATAAATCGGTATTTGATCTGGATAGCATATCCAGTGCGGCGAGTGAGCTCAAATATTTTAATGAATTAACGATCCTAGCCAATGGTGAAATGCAGAATCCAAGTGATGAGTTTGTTCGTTATTTTACAAGACAGGTATACCCCAGTGTTGTGACGGTAAAAATATTGGAGCAATTTACACCTTTGGTGAAACGAGTATTCTCACAAATCGTTAATGATCAAATTGCGGAACGGCTAAAAAGTGCGCTCAAAAAAGAAACAGAAAATGAGGCGCAGCAAATACTTACTCCTGCAGAACCCGAATCCTTGATTGTGACGACTGAGGAAGAAATTGATGGATTTCTGATCGTAAAATCTATCCTACGCAAGGATGTCGAGGTTGGACGAATCTTTATGCGTGATAATCAATCGTATTGTGGTGTCTTGCTAGACGATAATAATCGTAAGCCAATATGTCGGTTTTATTTTACACCAAATAAGCTGAGAATAGGTCTATTTGATCAAGAGAAAAAGGAGACCAAATACGACTTAGCACAATTAGATGATATCTACACGTATTCAGAACAGATTATGGAGACGATCGCTCATTATCAGCAAATCGACCATAAGAATTAAAGCAAAAGCACTTTCATCCTATTGCAGTACATAAGTATTGAATAGCTTAGTATAGTCTTGATTAATTAACCTAAAATCTAAATTTCGGAAAGATCATGAAGGTTCTTGGGTTTTAACAGATTAAGCTCTGATGAATAAAGTCCTATCGAGAGATAGGACTATTTTTGTTTAAAATGATCAATAACTTTATATCTTTTCTCGAAAATATAGCAATCTAATTATTTTACTGTAGTTATTAAGCTACCATATTTTAAAAAAAAATACTTTTAAAAATAATTATAAATCTGGTTGAAAATATAGTGAGATGTTATCTAGATTAGATTTTTGTAGTTGTTTTGTATCTTAATAGTCAATATTTATTAAGTAAAATTTAAAAATAGAATCAAATTAGGCTTTAACTGGTACGTTTCTTGTTTAAAATTCAAAACTAAACTAAAATAAATTATATAATCAAAGATTAAACTATGAAAAGATCTAAAATTGGAAAATTAGTAGTTGGATGCACGCTTTTATTAGCTTCAGTATTCATGTTCAGTGCTTGCAGTAAGAGTGATGATGATACTACCACTCCAACAGATGGAACAGTAAAAGTTCAATATCGTGTTATTGGATCTGCAGGTGTTAAGATCAGTGTTGTTGTATTTGGTGAAAATGGTGATTTTACTTCAGATACTTCTGATAAGACAGGAACAACTTGGACAAGTAAAGAAGTAACCGTAGAGAAGGCATATGCGATGGTTACTGCGAATGCTTCAGGACCAGCGAATAACTCAACATTAAAATGCCAAATTCTTCAAGGTGGTAAAGTGGTTAAAGATGGTAATGTGAATACTGGGCCAAATCTTTCAGCCTCTGTATCGTTATTTTAAAAGAATTATTGAACAGTAAAAAAGGCAGGTATTTACGCGTAAATACCTGCCTTTTTTTGCTTTATATTTTTAGTCTGTGATCTTGAATCGTTTTCTTGATTTTATTTTCTCGAAATAAAGACGGTCATTTATTCGACTATTGAAATGGATAGAGAAATCGTGCTGTAAAATTGGTGGATAAATAGAAAAATCTTCCACATTATGAACAAAATGGAGATAAGCTTGTTCATTCTTATAGCATCTAGTTTTATCTCTTATCTTAACTTCTCAGAAACATGGCTAAAAATAAAAAAACACAGCAAATAGACAATCATGTCATCGATAATACCAATAAAGGTATGACAACCAACGATGGTGTATTTATTACAGATAATAATAATACACTTAAAGCAGGGGAAAGGGGGCCATCTTTATTAGAAGATTTTATTTATTTAGATAAGTTGGCACATTTTGATCGAGAACGTATTCCTGAACGTGTCGTTCATGCACGGGGTTCTGGTGCTCATGGAGTATTCGAGTCTACGGTAGATATTTCTTCGATTACACGAGCACAATTTTTAAAAAAAGGAACTCAAACGCCAGTTTTTGTCCGATTTTCTACTGTTGCCGGGTTTAAAGGATCTACGGATTTAGCTCGGGATGTACGTGGATTTTCGGTAAAGTTTTATACGGAAGAGGGTAATTATGATTTAGTCGGGAATAATATTCCTGTATTTTTCATTCAGGATGCCATGCAATTTCCTGATGTTGTTCACGCTGTCAAGCCAGAACCTAATAATGAAATGCCACAGGCAGGATCTGCTCATGATACCTTTTGGGATTTTATTTCGTTGATGCCTGAAGCTGCCCATATGACGATGTGGACGATGTCGGATCGGGCGATACCTCGTTCTTTACGGATGATGGAAGGTTTTGGTGTGCATACGTTCAAATTTGTGAATACAGAAGGTAAAGGTACTTTTGTGAAATTTCATTGGAAACCTAAATTGGGTGTACATCAAGTGGCGTGGCAAGAAGCACAAAAAATTTCTGGTTACGATAGCGATTTTCATCGACGAGACCTTTGGGAAGCAATTGATGGAGGTGATTTTCCGCAATGGGATCTAGGGATACAACTGATACCAGAAGAGGATGAATTTAAATTTTCTTTTGATATTTTAGATCCTACTAAACTTATCCCTGAAGAATTAGTGCCAGTACAAATCATCGGTACCATGACTTTAAATCGTAACCCAGAGAACTTTTTTGCTGAAACAGAACAAGTTGCATTTGATCCCGGAAGGTTGGTTCCTGGTATAGATTTTAGTAATGATCCTTTACTCCAAGGTCGTATATTCTCTTATGCGGATACGCAGAATTACCGTTTAGGGGGACCTAATTTCCATGAACTTCCCATAAATAGACCGGTGAATGGTAAATATAATAATCAAAAAGACGGATTTGGTAGGCAAGAAATTCTAAAAGGGAATGTTAGTTATTTCCCCAATAGTTTAGGAAATGGATGTCCTTATCATGCCATGTTAAAAGGGGAAAAGGGTTTTGAATCACACGCTGAAAAAGTTGACGGAAAAAAAATCAGAAATAGATCTCAGTCCTTTGCAGATCATTTTACCCAAGCAAGATTATTTTTCAATTCGCAGTCTGATTCAGAGAAAAACCATCTCATCTCTGCATTGAGTTTTGAATTGTCTAAGGTGAAGTCTGAGGATGTTCGCAGAAGGGAATTGGCCATTCTAAATCAGATAGATAGTACGTTGGCTAAAAAGGTTGGTGATCACTTAGGATTGAAGCCGTCTACGAATTTGGATGACCTGACTTTGCAGTTTGCGAGACAGAACCATCCCGAATATCCAATTAAAGCTCCAAAACCAGAGATAGAAAAGTCGGCAGCATTAAGTATGGAGGTTAAGTTGGGCGAAGGAAATATCAGGACAAGGAAAGTTGCATTTTTAATCGCAGATGGGGTTAGTAAATCATCTATCGATAAAATGAAAAATGGATTGGAAGAAGAAGGTGCCAAAGCGGTGTTAATAGCGACAAAAGTTGGTCCTGTCAAATTTAAAGAAGGAGGGGAAGCGCTTGTACAATTCAGCTATCTGACAGAGGCTTCCGTGTGCTACGATGCCTTTTATACGCCAGAAGGAGACTCAATTTCAATCCTTAAGAATGAACCTGACTATTATCAATTTATCAATGAGGGATACCGTCATTGTAAAGCACTAGCGTTTGCTAAAGGCGCCGAAGAGTTGTTGCAGAATACCTATATTAAAGACGATAAGGTAGATAAAGGGGTGATTTTAGAGTCTAAAAACAACCTAGTGGAAGATTTTATCCAGGTGATGAAGGGGCACCGTATATGGGAAAGGGAACAGGACAGAAAGATACCTGTATAATGACGATATCGTTAGTGAATGAATGAAAATAAAATTGATAAGAAACTGAAGTAAACAAGGATAATTTTAGGCCATGTATCATTAATCATAAAAAGTCGAATGGAAATTCGACTTTTTGTATTCTTATCTTCTACGGTACAGTTTAATTATCATCGATTTTGGGATAAAAAAATGCTAAATAAATGTAAACCACATCATTTATTGGACAGATCATTTGGGAAAAGAGAACCAACATACTTGATTCTCTTTTTATTCAGATTCTTGCTTACTTTTGGAATTTAAATTCTTTCTACCGATAAACTCGCCAGTTCCCAATAAAAAATTAATCGCTTTCTCCACATTCCTGTCAACGCTGCTATCGGTTTTTAGAAATGAAATATATTTTACAATTTCCAATTTTAAGGATGGACGGAGCTGATTGAATACTTCTTCAGCAAGTGGATTTTCTTTTAATGCATTTTTAAATTTAGGGTGTATCGGTATTATTCTTTCCTCTTGATCTATTCCGATCAGGATACGTAGTAATTCTCCAATTCTTTTCGGTGAATTTTTCAACATAGTGGTATTTATATACAGTCGCCATTCTCCTTTGTATTTGAGAAGTGTTTGTCTATAATTCGTATGATCGTTTATACAGCCTTTTACAGCAATTTTTCCTTTGTCTTTTTCTGCTCTCTTTAAAATTTCAGTTAGAATTGGTTTTGGTAAAAAGACAAAAGGATTGATCCCGATGATTTCGAGTGTAGCCTCGAATGCTAGTAGTTCATTATTATCCGTCATTTCAAATCTTTTTTATAAAAATTGCCCGAAAGATGTTCTATCACCTCCTAAAAATAAAAACAATGATAGCGGTTTACCTTTCGATCCCCACTGTTTACCGAGTTTTCCTTATTGTTCATCTAAAGATAATAAACGAAATAGGTGTCTTGTGTTAATTTTGAATAAGAAAGTTAAAAATAGTGTAACAAAAATAAAATTTGAGCGACTATATAACAAACACAATAAAAAAACTAACAAAAAAATAAAGATATTATGAAAACTCTAGTAAAAACATTCACAGCAGCAGCTTTAATTGCCATATCGACATGTACAATAGCTGCGGTTAAACCAGAAAAAGGAATTATTAATCTTTCTACAGCAGATTATGCTATTGACAACTATATTGCGGTCATGACAGAAGGACAGTCAGCAGGAGTAGAGCAATTGTTTGCTACAGATTTTAGTCAGAAAGTACAAGGAATCGATACATTACTAAATCATAGCCGTTCGGAAGTGATCGATTTATTGAAAAAACAAAAAGGAGAGAAACTGAACTGCGAAACGAGTATAAAAATTATTGAAGAATCTGCACAATATAGAGTTGCTCGAGTGACGATGAAATTTACAGATTTTACCAAGACGGATTTAATTACTTTGATCAATGAAGGTGGCATTTGGAAAGTATCAAGTTCTGTAAATTCTTATCAATAATACCTTGTTATTTGGTGTCAGTATACGTTCGAAAAAGAATACATTTAGAGTAGACCTAGTATAGGACATCAAGAGCACAGCAAAAAATCATATGTTTATTAAGTAGATAGCCCCGTCGTGAGACGCGGCTTTTTTTATTATAGTTGTTATTCTTCGATGCAGGATATATAGCTAAATATGATATCTATGAATACTTGCAATTCCAGAATATCTAAAAAGGTCATTTTGAAAGCTTTGGTTGCTTAATCAGAAATATTGTCGTAGCGTCGTTAAAAATGCTTATAGCAAGCACGTATATGTTGCAGTATATACTTCAGTCTTTTCTTTATCCTCCTTTCTATTTCAACTTTACTTCATACATTCTTTGATTTAAGGACCTAAATATTTAGGGATGAGGTTAATAAAGTGAACATATAAAATAAAGACCTATGAGAACTTTAGTGAAAACATTAACAACGATAGCCTTAATTGTTGTATCCATATACACGATGGCTGCTAACAAACCCGAAAAAAAAATCATTAATCTTTCTACGGCAGTCTTAGCGATCGATCATTATGTAAACGTAATGACCGAAGGACAATCAATAGGGCTGGAGCAATTGTTTGCATCCGACTTTAGCCAGAAAGTACAAGGTGTAAATGCGAAAACAAACAGTCGTTCTGAAGTGATTAACTTTTTGAAAAAACAAAAGGGAGAGAAGATGAACTGTGAAACAATAACAAATATTTTGGAAAAGTCAGCGGATTATATGGTGGCTAAGATTACACTGAAATTTGAAGATTTTACGAAGACAGATATCATTACGTTGATCAACGAAGACGGCACTTGGAAAGTATCAAGTTCCGTGAATGCTTATCAATAGTATGACGTATTTCATATGAAAATTCTTTCGAGAGTGATACTATGTTGGACATATTATCTTGATGCAAGGATATCAAGATCAAAACAAAAAATCATATGTTTATCTAAGGAGAGAGCCCCGTCGTGAGATGCGGCTTTTTTTATTGTCACCAAACTCACCTCCCAATAGTTACTATTTACCGAGTTTTTGATATTGTTCATCTAAATGTAATAAACTCATCCTGTTGTTTGTCTTAATTTTGAATAAGTAAGTTGAAGGAATTGTTGCAACAAAAACAATAGTTAAGCGACTTCTACATATAAACAAGAGAAAACGAACCTTTAAAATAAAGATAACATGAAAACGTTAGTAAAAACATTCGCAATGACAGCTTTGATCTCCTTATCGACATGGACAATGGCTGCAAGCAAACCAAAAAAAGAAATTGTTAATCTGTCCAGTGCAAACTTGGCGATCGATCATTATATCGATGTAATGACTGAGGGGGAATCAAAAGGAGTGGAGCAATTGTTTGCTTCTGATTTCAACCTGAAAGTACAAGGACCAAAATTGCAAAACTATAATCGTGAAGAAGTGCTTGACTTTTTGAAAAAACAAAAAGGGAAAAAGATGAACTGTCAGACAACAACAACAATTATGGACGAGTCTGCTCATTATATGATCGCTAGAGTGACGATGAAATTTGAAGATTTTACCAAGATAGATTTGGTTATGTTAGTCAATGAAGGCGGTGCTTGGAAAGTATCAAGTTCTGTAAATTCTTATCAATAGTTGTCGTGTTCTTTTGAAATATAGCTTCAGACTAAGACAAGTGAGTTTGATCTAAATATAGTAAGATCACAACAAAAATCATATGTTTATCTAAAGAGAGAGCCCTGTCGAGAGACACGGCTTTTTATTTTTAGCAATCAATCGATTGTTTGACGATGTTAAGAGGATAATTCTCTCTGGGCTCCATTTTATTTCCTTATTTCTGCTATTTAATACATATTTATGGTGTTTGAATCATTGTGTAACGCTATTGTAACATATGTATTATCTTGTAGTGGTTGCGCTACAAGTGAAGTGAAATTATTCTTTTTGTAAAGAAAACCTTCTTCCTTTGCAGAGCTTTTTAAGCCTAAACGCTATAGATAACAAATGCAATTATGTAAGAGTTCATGCATTTGTTTCAACCAAATGAAAAAACTAGACTTTACAATAAAAGTGTAAACAAAATAATAATTACTACTGTTGATACTATAAAAGTACGCTAATGATACGATATTGCTTTTCTTTTTATCTGCTCATCTTTTTAGTTCTCCTAAGCTACCCAATTTGTAGTCAAGGTCAGAACAAGAAGATGAATGAGATATTGCAGCTTGCGCAAGAAGAGAATGAGAATAATCATTATGAGAAGGCAATAGCGCTATCGCAAAAAGCATTACAGTATGCTGAAAAGGATAAAAATACGGAAGGGATTGTGAAAAGCTATTTCAGAATTGCGTATTCCTTTAAGGGACTGGAAATGTATAAGGAAAGTCTGGAAATATTAAAAAAGATAGAGACTCAGTATGAACCATACCTAGAAAAGAATCAAGAAATGCTGGCGAATGTGAAGAGCTTATTTGGAAATAATTATTTGTCACTCGGTTTTACCGATCAAGCTGACAAGATGTTTTTGGAGATGTTACATATCGCGAAAGATATAAAACAGGACTCCGTACGAAATCTTCTTTTATTTCGCGCGTATCTTTCGGTTAAGGCGGCTCATCAAAGTAATAATCATGCAGATAGCTCATCTTATTATTTGAATATGGCAAGATCGTTGGTTCCTTTGATATCTAAATCAGAACAGACCGTGTTCTATTACAGCGTTGCGCGCTTTCATCTAGCGACTACTGGGAACTTAGATTCTGCGACATGGTATAATCAGAAAGGGAAACTTTTAGATAGCATCAATAAGTCCAAGTATTATTTAATGGGTTTAATGCAATCAGCAATTATTCTGAACAAGCAAAAAAGGTATCAAGAGTCGTTGGATATGTGTTTTAAGGTCTTACCAATTGCGGAAGCTGAGAAAAGAAATAACTTTATATTTAGTGTATATAATGTAACGGCTGATAACTATAAAGGGTTAAAAAATCTATCTAAACAAGCGCTATATCTAGACCTATATAAAAAAAAATGGGACAGTATGTATGTGCTGAAACAGAAGAATACACAAATAGCTGTAGAAATTATCGCAAATAGTAGATTAACATCATTTTCAAAAAAACAACTCAAAAATACCTATATGCTGTTGGCGCTTGTGCTGCTCGTTATAGGTGCATTGGGGGTTCTGGCTATTCAGATAAGGAAAAAGAGACAGTTATTGAAAATGAAAGATGTCGAAATGCGTACGTTAGAAGGTAAGGTGCATACAGACACTTACGAAAAGATCGTTGAATTAGCTGCGAAAAACTCTCCCGATTTTTTATATAGATTTAGCGAAAAGTATCCAAGTTTTATAAATGCTCTTCTAACAATAAATCCAGAGCTTCAACCTTCAGAGCTTATTTTTTGCGCTTATCTTAAACTCAACTTTTCAACCAAAGTAATCGCAACCTATATGTTCATTACCCCCTCTGCGGTACAAAATAGAAAAAATCGCATACGGAAAAGACTTAACATTCCCTCTGATGGCAATATCTATATTTGGATCAGTGATTTAGGATCATAAAAAGAAATAATTTCTTCCTATTCATCTCATCGCTTCTTACGACTTATTGTCGATTTTTTGATTTTGCCATGCCACTATAGATGAGATTAAAATCCATTATTTATCCTCTTTAAACAGTATAGGAAGCATCATTGTTTTTTTGCACTGATCTCCAGCTCAATGCTCCTAAAGCAATCTCAACCTACATATTTTTACCCTCTGTGGTATAAAATGAGAAAAATCGTATTTATTGTGATAATAATATATGTGTCTGGAGCAACAAGTAAAGATTATAAAAAGCAATCATTTTTTCTCCTTTTTCATTTCACAACCTTCATATAGCACCCCCAAACATATTATCGAAATTTTCAATTAACTATATATGCTGTTGATGAGTTTAAATTCAGAAAATCAGCTTTTATGTTCTTTAAATAAGAGAAGAGGATTGTCATTTCTATCATTTATTATTCTTAATTAACCCTCTATTTTTACGTCTATCATAAATGTAGCTTGTAATCTACATTTTTTCAGTGTTAAATTTTTGAAAATCAGTTATTTAACTATATATGGTATTGATGTGGTAGTGTTATATTCTTCCAAACTTCTGCAGGCCTTTACTTTTGCAGCACCATGTAAAACAGGCGATTCTGATAAAATTTAACTTCAGATGAATCAGATGACCTTCGGGATTTTTATTCATAGCCAGTGGTAATAAATAGGAAAATTAAAAAATATAATAAACTGGAAAAAATGAAAAAAAAGACACAACTCTACGTGCCTCCTAAAATCGAAATGAATATTCTGCAAATGGAAGATGGAATAGCAACAGGTTCAGCTTCTTTAAGACCGGGTGACGTGACGAATCCTGATCAGCCTGCTACAGCGGACTGGGTAGATAAAGGAAATTATGGTAATGGTGCTTTCGATCTTTAAACCGTTGTAGCAAAATTTTTTGAATCTTTTAAAACGAATGTAATCCATGTATACAATAAATAAAAAAATAAAGAATTTTATAAACTCTCTAATTGTCATAGGTCTTATCTCCGTAATATTCTCTTCATGTGCAAAGGATAGTGATGCCGTAATCTCAGATGAGCAAACTGGAACTGTTCTTACTGTCAATATCGCGGGAATAGAAGAAGATATGGCGATGCCAACTAAACTTGCTTCAGCTGCGAAAAATACAAGCAGTTATACGGCTCCTCGGACCATGATTGCCGAGAAAACACTGGTTTCTACACAGGGCTTTGATGCCTTGGTTAGCGTGGAAGGCCCGACACCTAAACAAAAGGCACTGAAAGCTGCAATGGGATCAACTCAAACATCTTCAGCCGCTATGGCTACATTGATGCCAGCAGGTATTAAATACCGCATCCTGCTTTATAACGCCGCAGGTACAACATTATTAAAAAATGTTGTCGCGACATCGGGAACAAATCCAAATATCCAGGTGGATGGAGGAACCCAGTACAAATGGGTTGCTGTCTCGATCAATACCACTACTGTACCTACTGTATCCAGTGGTAAAATTTTAGCGAGCGCCCTGGCAAATGAAGATGTTTTATACGCTTCAGGTGTTGTCTCAGCGGTAAAAGGCCAAAACTATCTGAATATTACGTTGACCCGAAAATCCACCAGGATACAGGTAGATGTAGATACTAGAGGATTATTTAATGAGATCACGACGTTCAAATCACTGGACTTAGGAACTGGAACAGGAACTGGTTTTCAAAGCCTGATGAAAACGGCTGATCTTGATATTCTGACAGGAAATCGTACAAATATCACTACGGTAGCGGCTACCCAAAATGTAAAGTATATTACCAATAAAGATGTAAGTACGGGTAACCTGGTCAAGACGGTATCACTTTATACTGTGATTCCTACTGGAACAGTTGTTGCGCCCAATACCTTAACGGTTAGACCCATCTTTGACGTGAAAATGGAGCCTAATGTTTATTATCAACCCAATAATACGAATGTGTCATCACGTACCTATGGCAATAGCAATATTTATCTTAAGGTAAATAATGCAAGTTTTACTCCTGTAAATGGTGAGCTTTACAAAATCGGCACACAGATGATCGAAGCTGCCATCAAAGTAGGCGGTATCTCTTGGGCACGTGCAGATTTATTCTATGATACCCGGACTGGACAGTTGGACCGTTATAAATTTAGACCTGATGCAGGAGCCATCCATTGGTTTGATTTTAGTACGAATGAAGACACGGATAAAAGATCGTACTGGAATTGGAAATCTCTGACACCTACAGGAACAGCTGGAAGCGGAGACCCCTGTGCCCTGGTGTATCCAGCTGGTTTATGGCGGATGCCAACAAGAGCAGAACTTACTACCGTTAGTGCAATGACATCCCATTTGTATCAGTGGTCGGGTACCACAGGTCAATACGTCAATTCTGTCTATGGTTATGGAGGTGTTAACCAGGCATGGAATACAGATGCTGGATCTCCAGCTACTTTCGGAGATTATTCTGATTATATGACAAATTTCATGTTGCTGTTCAACGGTTATCGCCAAAGTGGTGCATTAGTGGGTTCTAGAGCCGTACTCGATTATTGGCAGGCAACTGGTGGGGACAGAGCTGTAACGACACAGATGCGCTATTGGTCTTCAGAAGAAACTGGTGCTAACGCCTATGCAATAGGACAGACGATCACAGTTTTTTATCAAACGCGTAGTCAAACTGGACCACAGGGAGAAATATCGGATTCCTATGTGCAATCAACAGCCGCTAGAAGTGTATCCACATTTAGCAAAAATTTAGGGTTTAATATCCGCTGCGTGAGAGCACAACCAGTATCTTAGATCTACATAGAAAGCAATGTCTGTATGATAAAGAACATTGGATAACACGTATGATTCAATAAAGATAAAGAGGCTGTAGCCTCTTTATCTTTGTGTTGTTTATCCGTAGTTTCCTACTATTCAACTATTCAATTCTTAGATGACCCATCGACCTTTTTATCCACATTCTTTTTTAAAGATCTTTTTGTGAGATAAAGATTCTAGTCGCTTAATTATTCCATTATATTGATGCGGTTGACATCCCTTGTCCTCAGTTCGTATTTGTGGCTTTAAAATCAGCTACTCTTGTTTTTAAATAAGAGGGGAGGAGTACTGATTTGTAACATTTATTATGCTTGTTAACAGTCTATTTTTTTGTTTATCAGAAGTGTAGTTGTTAATTTACATTTTTTAGTGATAATAATCTGAAAATCAATTATTTAATTATTTATGGTATTGATGTGGTAGCATTTTATTCTTTCAAATTTCTGTGAGCATTTACTTTTACTTTGTGATTAAAACCCTGACCCGATAGTATCGGCTCCGACGGCGTGTCCCGAGCATTTACTTTTACTTTGTGATTAAAACTAGGTGCATAACAGGTAGTTAAGGTAAAATTCAACTTTAGCTGAATCAGACGACCTTCAGTGATTTTCTAGCCATTGGTAATAAATAAATTGAAAAGTAAAACAGAGAAAAAATGAAAAAAAAGTCACAACTCTACGTGCCTCCTAAAATCGAAATGAATACCCTGAAAATGGAAAATGGACTAGCAACAGGTTCAGCTTTCTTAAGACCAGGTGATACTACAAATCCCGATCAGCCTGCTACAGCAGACTGGGTAGATAAAGGAAATTATGGTAATGGTGCTTTCGATTTTTAAGTGATTGTGGCAAAAGTTTTTGAATCTTTTAAAACCAATTTAACCCAATGTATACACTAAATAAAAAAATAAAGAATCTTATACATTCTCTAATTGCCATAGGTCTTATAGCCGCAGTTTTCTCTTCATGTGCAAAGGAAAGTGATGCCGTTGTCTCAGAAGAGCAAACGGGAACTGCTCTTACAGTTAATATCGCTGGAATAGAAGAAGACATGGGCGTTCCAACCAAGCTTGCCTCAACTGGGAAAAATACAGGAAGTTCTGCTACGGCTCCCCGCACTATGATTACCGATAAAAAATTGATTTCTACACAGGACTTTGATGCATTGGTCAACGTAGAAGGTCCTGCACCTAAACAAAAGGCTCTGAAAGCTGCTATGGGATCAACTCAAACAACTTCAGCTGCTATGGCTACATTAATGCCTGCGGGTATTAAATACCGCATCCTGCTTTATAATGCTGCAGGTACAACATTATTAAGAGATGTTCTCGCTACATCGGGAACGAACCCAAATATCCAGGTTGATGGAGGAACCCAGTACAAATGGGTTGCTGTTTCGATCAACAGTACTACTACTGTACCTACTGTATCCAGTGGTAAAATTTTAGCGAGTGCCCTAGCAAATGAAGATGTTTTGTACGCTTCAGGTGTTGTCTCAGCTACAGCAGGTCAGAATTACCTGAATATTATGTTGACCCGCAAATCCACCAGGATACAGGTAGATGTGGATACAAGAGGTTTATTTGGTGAAATTACTTTATTTAGATCTTTAGACTTGGGAACGGGAACGGGAACTGGCTTTCAAAGCCTGATGAAAACGGCAGATCTGGATATCCTGACAGGAAACCGCACAAATAGCACTGCTGTAGCGATTACCCAAAATGTAAAGTATATCACCAATAAAGACGTAAGCACGGGTAACCACGTGAAGACGGTGTCACTTTACACCGTAATTCCTACCGGAACTGTTGTTGCGGCCAATAATTTAACGGTTAGACCTATCTTTGATATCAAAATGGAGCCTAATGTTTATCATCAGCCGACCAATACAAATCCTACATCACGTACTTATGGCAATAGCAGTATTTATCTTAAGGTAAATAATACAAGTTTTACTCCCTTAGATGGTGAGCTTTACAAGATCGGTACGCAGATGATCGAGTCTGCTATTAAAGTAGGTAATATTTCTTGGGCACGTGCGGACTTATTCTATGATACCCGAGCTGGACAGTTGGACCGCTATAAATTTAGACCTGATGCAGTTTCCATTCATTGGTTTAATAATACGACTAATGAGGATGTTCAAAGAAGATCGTACTGGAACTGGAAATCCCTGACACCTGCAGGAACAGCAGGAAGCGGAGACCCCTGTGCTCTGGTTTATCCGGCCGGTCTGTGGCGGATGCCAACAAGACCTGAACTTGCCCTACTTGCTGCAATGCCGTCCCATCCGTATCAGTGGCCAGGTTCTACAGGCGCATACATCAATTCTGTTTATAGATATGCAGGTGTAAACCAGACATGGAATACTGATGCTGGAGCTCCAGCTACTTTCGGAGATTATTCGGATTATATGACAAATTTCATGTTGCTATTTAATGGTTACCGCCAAAGCGGTGTACTAACGGAATCTAGAGCCATACTTGATTATTGGAAAGCAACCGGTGGTGACCGAAATGTAACGACACAGATGCGCTACTGGTCTTCTGAAGAGTCCGGTTCTACCGCATATGCAATCGCACAATCAGCTGTGGTTAACTATTATACACGTAACCCACCTCAACTGGGCGGACCAATATCCTCTTCCGATTTAATGTCAACGGGACCTAGAACTGTATCCACATTCGATAAAAATTTAGGTTTCAATATCCGCTGCTTGAGGGCACAACCAGCATCTTAGGCCTATGGTCGTAAACAATGTCTGTATGATACAGGATATCAAATAACTCGTATCATTTAACAAAGACTAAGCTTAAAAACCATGATACTTTAGAGAAGATATCATGGTTTTTAAGCTATTTTTTTATATAGAGCTATACGATCTATTAACATTTAGCCAATCATGATGTTTCTAGAATTCTTTGTTTGTATTTTCACGATGATGAATTAACGATCATAAAATGTTCGTAATCATTGAGGAATAGCTTAATATTTGAGAAAAGTAACTTCTTACTATGTTATCTATGGATGAACTTCATCCGTATTCACTCTTAGAAAAACAGTCGAAAACAATTTTCATTCTCTATTGAGATAAGTGTAAAGTCTCATTCGTATTGTAATTGAAAAACTATATTCGTTTATGCTCTTGACAAGAGATGTCTCTTTTATCAAGTTTGGATGAAACATCAAGCCATTTCCCATCGGTTGATATACATCAACTTTATTTTCTAAATTGATAACCTATCCAGGAGAAATAAGTACCAAAGTCTCTTCTTAACAATCGTAATAATTACATCTGTATTTTAGATCTCTACAGTTTACTGCCTTTAACAAAATACAGTAAATTCCAAAAGTGATGCGAGAGCTTATCTTTTCGTTTGTTTTTGAGAAATATCGAATACTCACTCAAAGATGTGTTTCTTTAAAAAACTCATTTTTTAAAGAAATACTAAATTTTAATATTCTTTTTTTTTGGCGATAAGTATTTGTAAATAAGATTAATATGAGTGTGTGGTATTGGTGTGGTAGGGTTTTATTCTTTGAAATTTCTGCGGACATTTACTTTTGCGGCATGATTTAAAAATTAGTGTTGCAACACATAATTACGATAAAATTTAACTTCAGCTGAATAAGATAACCCTGGTGATTTTCTAACCATAACCATTGGTAATAAATAAATTAAAAAATATAAAACAGAAAAGAAATGAAAAAAAAGCTACAACTCTACGTGCCTCCTAAAATCGAAATGACTATCATCCAAATGGAAGATGGAATAACAACAGGTTCAGCTTCGTTAAGACCAGGTGATGTCACAAATCCTGATCAACCTGTTACAGCTGACTGGGTAGATAAAGGAAATTATGGTAATGGTGCTTTTGATCTTTAAGCCGTAGTAAAAAAGTTGTTGAATCTTTTAAAACGAATCTAATAAAATGTATACACTAAATAAAAAAATAAAGAATCTTATAAATTCCCTACTTGTCATAGGTCTTATTACTGCGGTTTTCTCTTCATGTGCAAAGGATAGTGATGCCGATGTTTCGGAAGAGGTGACAGGCACTGTTCTTACTGTCAATATTGCAGGAATAGAAGAAGATATGGACATGCCCACTAAGCTTGCTTCCACAGCGAAAAGTACAGGCAGTTTTACTGTAGCTCCCCAGACGATCATTGCGGAGAAAACCCTGGCATCTACACAGGACTTTGACGCCTTGGTCAGTGTAGAAGGTCCTGCACCTAAACAAAAGACACTGAAAGCTACTATGGGATCAACTCAAGCAACTTCAGCCGCTATGGCTACCTTGATGCCTGCAGGAATCAAGTATAGACTCCTGCTTTATAACGCTGCTGGTACGACCTTGTTAAAAAATGTTATCGCGACATCGGGAACTAACCCGAATATCCAGGTGGATGGGGGAATCCAGTACAAATGGGTTGCTGTCTCGATCAACACCACTTCTGTACCTAATGTAAGTAATGGTAAAATTTTGGCAAGCGACTTAGCCAATGAAGATGTCCTGTATGCTTCTGGTGTTGTTTCTGCTAAGAAAGGAGAAAACTACCTGAACATTACGTTGATCCGAAAATCCACTAGAATACAGGTAGATGTAGATACAAGAGGTTTATTTGGTGAAATTACATCATTCAAATCGCTGGACCTAGGAACTGGAACAGGGACTGGTTTTCAGAGCCTGATGAAAACGGCAGATCTGGATATCCTGACAGGAAACCGTACAAACTTCACTACTGTGACGCCTACTCAGAATGTAACCTATATCACAAACAAAGCTGTAAGTACAGGTAACCATGTGAAGACGGTATCACTTTATACTGTGATTCCTACCGGAACAGTTGTTGCGGCGAACAGTTTAACGGTTAGGCCCATCTTTGATATCAAAATGGAACCTAACGTTTATTATCAGCCGACCAATACTAATCCTACGTCACGGACCTATGGTAATAGCAGTATTTATCTTAAGGTAAATAATGCAAGTTTTACTCCTGTTAACGGTGAGCTTTACAAAATTGGTACGCAGATGATCGAAGCTGCTATCAAAGTAGGCGGTATTTCTTGGGCCCGTGCGGACTTATTCTATGATACCCGTTCAGGACAGTTAGATCGTTATAAATTTAGACCAGATGCAGCTTCTCTCCATTGGTATTGGGAAACAACGGATGAAGACACGCAAACAAGATCGTACTGGAACTGGAAATCTTTGACACCTACAGGAACAGCTGGAAGCGGAGATCCTTGCACACTGGTTTATCCGGCAGGTTTATGGCGGATGCCAACACGAGCTGAAATTACTACAATTAGTGCAATGACATCCCATTTGTATCAGTGGCCAGGTTCTGCAGACGAATACATCAATGCTGTCTACGGTTATGCAGGGGTAAACCAAGCTTGGGATGCAGATGCAGGATCTCCAGCTACTTTCGGAGATTATTCTGACTATATGACAAATTTCATATTGATGTTCAATGGTTACCGCCAGAGCGGTGCACTAAAGGAATCAAGAGACGTACTCTATGATTGGGGACCAACTGGTGGAGACCGAGATGTAACGACACAGCTGCGGTACTGGTCTTCAGAAGAGTCCGGTGCGAGCGCTTATGCAATGGGACAGTCGCTCACCGTTCTTTACCAAACACTTGATGAAACTGGGCCACAAGGACAAATATCGGGCTCAATTGTGCAATCAACAGGGACGAGAAGTGTATCCACATTTAGCAAAAATTTAGGGTTTAACATCCGTTGTGTAAGAGCACAACCAGCATCTTAGACTTACGTTGTAAACAACGTCTATATGATACTGGACATCGTATAATTAAACATGAGAAAGAGGCTGCAATTTGTAGCCTCTTCTCTTTGTCTTGTTTATCCGTAGCTTCCTAGGTATTCAAATATTCAATTATCAGATGACCCATCTATCTTTTTCCTCACTCTTTTTAAAAAAATCTTTTTGTTAGACACGGTTTCTAATCTCTTAATGATTCAATTTTTATTGATTCTGTTGACCATTTACACTTAGTTCATATTTATGGTTCTAAACTCATTGGGACTTTGTCCAACGATTTTCTTGAAAAAACGAGAAAAATGTTGTGGGTATTTAAATCCTAATTCGTATGCAATTTCATTGATCGTTTTATCTCCATCAAAAATCTTATTTTTTGCCTCGTCGATTATTTTATTCTGGATATATTCCTGAGCAGACTTCCCTGTTTCTTTCTTGATGAGATCACCAAAATAATTGGCCGATAGATTCATTTTATCTGCAAAATAAGCGACCGAGGGAACCCCTAATTCTGTTGGATTATCGGATAAAAAATAACCATTCAAAAATTCCTCAAAATGTTCCAAGATTCCTTTATTCGCATTTTCGCGGGTAATGAATTGACGGTCATAGAAGCGTTCGCAATAGTTGAGAAATAGCTCAATATTAGAGGCAATCAATTTCTTACTATGTTTATCTACGGATTGACTTAATTCGTATTCAATCTTAGAAAAGCAATCGAAAACAATTTTTCTTTCTCTTTCAGATAGATGCAAGGCTTCATTTGTCTTATAATTGAAAAAGCTATATTCGTTTATGCTCTTAGCCAGAGATGTCCCTTTTATCAAGTCTGGATGAAAAACAAGACCATGTCCCATCGGTTGATATACATCAACTTTATTTTCCACATCGATAACCTGCCCAGGGGAAATAAATACCAAGGTACCTTCCTGATAATCGTAATAATTACATCCGTATTTTAGATCACCACAGTTCACTGCCTTTAGAAAAATGCAGTAAAGTCCAAAAGTCATGCGAGAGCCTGTTCTTTCGTTTGCTTTTGAGAAATCCACAACACTCACCAAAGGATGTAATGTCTCATGATTATTGAACGCATTGTATTGGCTCACGGTATCAAATTTATACGCTTGTTCCATAATTTTTAACCTTTTTACTTAAACAAAATTAAACATTCCACTGTAAGCATAATAGTGATGGACTTATAATCAGTAATAATGGTATTACATTCCGTAATCTGTATACCTATCTCTTATGAAATCATTTGCAATTTTGTAATTTAGATTAAGAGTTTTTCACACTAACGAAGGATAAAAAAAATAATCCTGATCTGACACAGATAACATTGAGAATTACAATATATATATATATGCGTATAATTTTAAGCTACTTGCTAATAGGTATTAGCTGTTTATGTTTCTTCCCGGCTCTTGTTCATGGACAATCTGTCCTTTCGTTGAAAGAAGCTTTAGCTATTGCGGAACAACAATATCCTTCTCTAGAAGCCAAACAGATGCAAATACGATCAGCAGAACAACTCGTAAAAGGCACCATGTTGGAACGTTTGCCAAACTTCAATATAGGAATCCAGCAATCTTATGGCACTGTTAATGGTATTACTGGGCCTATGTCAGGGCTTGAAGGAAGTGTTGGCTCCTCTGGACCAACTTTAACTGAACAGAATTGGAATGCTGCTTTTGGAGCCCTGTATGTCGCGGGGATTAACTGGGAATTTTTCACATTCGGCAGAAACCAACAACGGACACGTGTCGCAAAACAGGAATTGGTTCGTAATAGACAGGATTTCGAGCAAGCTTTATTTGAGCATAAAATCAAAGTAGCGGCAGCCTATCTGAACCTGATTGCAAGTCAACAGATAGCCCAGTCTTATGAAAAGAACTTCTTGCGAGCTGATTCACTCCGAGCATTGATCATCGCCCGTGTAAAGAGCGGTCTGGTAGCTGGAGTAGATTCAACCTTTGCAAATGCCGAACGATCCAATGCTCGAATGCTTTTTACCAACGCGAAGAATAAAGAAAGGGAACAAAAAAATATATTAACGCAATTGATTGGACGAGAGGATAACAATTTCTCTATTGTTAGCGATTTCATTGATCATATTCCTCATATCCTAAAGGATAGCTTATCAGATATTTCAAATCATCCTCGATTGAATTATTATAGAAGTCTCATTGCTGTAGGGGAAGAACAGACAAAACTGTTGAAGACGCAATACTTTCCTCGTGTTTCTTTATTGGGACTATTTCAAGGACGGGGATCTGGATTTTCTTCCACTTATGCTGTAGATCAATCTGCATATTCCACAAACTATTGGTCGGGAATAGAGCCTACACGGGCTAATTATCTGATGGGTATTAGTATCAATTGGAACCTGACAACACCGTTTCGTTTAAGCAAACAGATCGCTGCGCAGCAATATGCTGTACAGGCTGTACAGCAGGAGTATAAAGAGGCTGAACTATCCATGAAAACTCAGCTGCGTATTTCGGATGACAGACTGGACGCATCAATGCTCAATTACCATGAAGCTCCTATTCAAGTTGCAGCAGCAAGAGAAGCTTTTATTCAAAAATCTGTACTATACAAGAACGGACTCACCAATATGGTAGAGGTCATGCAAGTGGCAAATACCCTAATCCGGGCAGAAACAGATCGAGATATCGCCAACAACAACGTTTGGCAGGCTCTTCTTCTACAAGCAGCCTCAAAAGGAGATTTCAGCTTGTTTGAAAATCAACTTTAAAGCAATTTATACAAACTTTACATATTTAGCATCAAGATAATACATGAACCTCATACGTTTTGCCCTCAGGAAACCGATTTCTATTATGGTAGTCGTTGCGGCATTATTCTTTTTTGGAATAAAGGCGGTCAGTACAATCAAAATTGATCTGTTTCCAAAATTAGACTTGCCTGTAATATACATTTCTCATCCATTTGGCGGTTATACACCAGAACAGATGGAAGCTTATTTCGGGAAGCAATATGTTTCCTCATTGCTTATGGTAAACGGTATCAAAAGCATTGAAACCAAAAATATTCAGGGATTGACCTTCATTAAGATCAGTTTCTATCCAGGAACAGATATGGCACAAGCTGCAGCTGAGGTGACCGCATTTTCCAACCGTGCACAAGTGGGATTTCCACCTGGTTCGGCTCCACCGTTTATTATTCGATTTGATGTGTCTACTTTGCCTGTAGGACAATTGGTGCTGAGCAGCGAAAAACGTAGCAATAATGAATTGTTGGATATGGCCAATGTGTATGTCCGTTCATCTTTTACGTCTATACCTGGACTTGTAGGGTCAGTTCCCTTTGGTGGAAATGTCCGCACAGTAGTCATTAAGGCTAATCCTGATCAACTTCGAAGCCATAATCTTACACCTGATCAGCTGGTGGCAGCACTCCGAATCAATAATCAACCTTCACCAGCGGGGAATGTTCGTATTGGCGATAAAAATTATCTTACACCAGCAAATACGATTATCAAGACTGTAAAGGATTTTGAAAATATACCGCTGCTCACTGGCACAGGGGCATCCAATATTTACCTGAAGGATGTGGCAACAGTGGAAGATGCGGCGGATATTAATGCAGGCTATGCACTGATTAATGGGAGACGTTCTGTTTATCTCAATATCGCCAAATCTGCAGATGCCTCGACATGGGATGTTGTTCAGAACCTCAAAAAATCCTTACCCAAAATTCAGTCACAACTACCAAGTGATGTGAAATTGAGTTATGAATTTGATCAATCTTCCTATGTGATGAATTCTGTAAAAGGATTAATTCATGAAGGTATCATTGGAGCCATGTTAACGGGTTTGATGGTATTCTTGTTTCTACGTGACGCACGTGGTGCGTTGATTGTGATTTTGACTATTCCTACGTCAATCATTACGGGTATTCTCTTTTTAAATTTATTTGGGCAGACCATTAATATTATGACGTTAAGTGGTCTTGCTTTGGCCATTGGAATTCTTGTTGATGAAAGTACGGTAACGATAGAAAACATACATCAACATTTGGACATGGGTAAGTCCAAAGCGTTAGCGATATGGGATGCTTGTAAGGAAATCGCATTGCCAAAATTACTGATTCTATTTTGTATTCTCGCCGTATTTGCTCCTGCATTCACTATGGGTGGTATTCCGGGATCACTGTTTCTTCCACTTGCGCTGGCTATTGGCTTCAGTATGATCGCTTCTTATTTTTTGTCCCAAACTTTTGTTCCAGTTTTGGCGAACTGGATAATGAAGGCTAAACACGGTAAAGAAAACCAAAAGACAGAAGCAGAAGAGGATTTTTCTCAGCAAAAAGAACATTTATTACAAAACGATACACAAGAAAAACAAGACTATTTTGAGAAATTGCGAAGCCGTTATATGCGTTTTATTAATCGCATGTTGCCTTATCGAAAGTATATGGTTTATGGCTATATTCTTGTGATTGGTGCTGTTGTCGCTTTACTATTTAGGAGTATTGGACGGGATGTATTGCCAAAAGTGGATAGTGGACAATTCCAAATCCGAATGAAAATTGCCGATGGTACACGTATTGAAAAAACGGAGTTAAAAGCTATTGAATTGCTCAACATTATCAATGATATTGTAGGTAAGGAAAATATATCAGTCACTTCGACTTTTGTGGGAAATCATCCGCAACTATATTCCACGGCTTCACTTTTCCTTTTTATGGGAGGTCCCCATGAATCTGTATTTCAGGTGGCTCTGAAACCTGAAGCCGATTTTAAATTAGAACCCCTTAAAGATGAAATCCGTAAACGTGCAAAACTGGCTATTCCAGAAGCTAAACTATCATTCGAACCCATAGAACTTACGGACAAAATCCTGAGTCAAGGTTCTCCTACACCTATAGAAGTCCGTCTTTCAGGAAGGAATAAGGGATTGAATGAAGAATATGCCATGAAAGTAATCGAAAAATTGAAACAAATCCCTTATCTACGGGATGTGCAACTGGGACAGTCCATTAGGTATCCTCAATTGGATATTAATATTGATAGGGAACGTGCAGCGCAATTGGGTACAGATATCAGTGCGATTTCACGTTCATTAACTGTATCGACTTCTTCTTCACGGATGACGGAAAAAAATATATGGATCGACCCTATAAGTAACCAAACCTATAGTGTGCAAATACAGGTTCCGGAAAGTGAGATGAAAAGCAAAAGTGATATTGGTAGTATACCGTTGGTACCGAATGGGGTTCGTCCCTCAATCGCTGATGTGGCTAAAATTTCAGAAGGAACCACTTACGGTGAAGCTTATAATTTAGGAGCTGTACCTATGTTGACTGTGACAGCCAATATTCATAACGAAGATTTGGGTACTGCATCAGAAGCAGTACAAAAAGCTTTGAATGGACTAGGTGAATTGCCTAGAGGTTTGGATGTACAAATGATCGGGTTGAGCCAAACGTTGAATGATACTATGGGTAGCTTAGAAGGAGGATTGATGGTTGCGATTGTGGTTATTTTCTTGATGCTTGCGGCGAATTTCCAATCCTTCAAAGTTTCACTAATTGTTTTGGCGACTGTTCCTGCTGTATTGGTCGGCTCTCTTGGGCTTTTGATGTTGTCTGGCTCAACCTTGAATCTACAATCTTATATGGGAATGATTATGTCGGTAGGGGTATCCATTTCGAACGCTGTTCTATTAATTACCAATGCAGAACAAATCCGTAAACACAATGGCAATGCTTTACTATCAGTAAAAGAAGCTGCGGCCTTACGTTTAAGACCTATCCTAATGACCGCATTGGCAATGATTATGGGCATGATACCTATGGCATTGGGTATTGGTGAAGCTGGAGACCAGTCTGCTCCTTTAGGAAGAGCCGTGATCGGAGGCTTGATTGCCTCTACCTTTGCGACACTTTTTATCCTTCCGTTGGTATTTGCATGGGGACAAGGAAAATCAACAACTCAAAGTCCTTCGCTTGATCCCGAGGACAAAGAAAGTAAACATTATATCCCTACAATAAATAATACATCAAAAATTGATTGATCTTCATTATGAAAGCATTTAATAAATCCGTTATCCTTTACAGTACCATCCTGATTGTTGCGATGGGTCTACACAGTTGTTCAAACTCAAAAGCAGAAAAGGAAACGAAAGAAGAAATCTCTACTGTTAACGCATTTTTGTTGCAACAGGAACCATTATCTGATACTTTAACGATAGCAGGAGAATTGCTCGCGTTTCAACAAGTAGATCTTTATGCAAAAATGAACAGTTTTGTACGACAGTTAACAGTTGATGTCGGTTCAAAAGTGAATAAAGGTCAGCTACTTGCCGTGATGGATGCTCCTGAGATGAATGCACAGCAAGATGTCGTATCATCGCGAATGCAATCCCAAGAAGCCATTTATATGGCTAGTAAAGCGACCTATGATCGGCTATTGGAAACCAGCAAAACACCAGGTACGATATCACAAAATGATCTAGAGCAGGCCGAAGCGCGCAAGAATGCCGATTATGGACAATTACAAGCATCAAAAGCGATGTTACGAGAGTCAAAAAATAATAGGAGTTATCTGGAAATAAGAGCGCCGTTTTCAGGTGTTATCACCAGTAGAAATGTAAGCCAGGGTGCATTTGTCGGTGTTGGAGCTGGAGCTGTTCCGTTGTTTACTTTACAAGAGCAAGATAAACTACGTTTAATTATTCAAGTTCCTGAAAGCAATGCTGGTGCAATCCAGTTAGGACAGCGTGTAGATTTTACCGTCAGATCTATTCCTGAACAGATTTTTACGTCAAAAGCTGCAAGGCTTTCAGGGGCTTTGGATAATAGGTTACGTGCACAGCGGATTGAGATGGACGTTATTAATAAGGATAATAACTTATTGCCAGGTATGATTCCTGAAGTACAATTAGTTCTACAGGCCTCCACAAAAAATACATTTGTTGTTCCACAATCGGCATTGCTGCGTTCTAGCCAAGGAACTTTTATTATTAAAGTGGAGAAAGGCAAAACGATTTGGGTTCCTGTACAAACGGGTATTTCTTCTGGTGATAGAATTAGCATTTTCAGCTCACTGTCCTTACAAGATACCCTTATTTCCAATGCAACCGAAGAAATCAGAAATGGAGCAGTAATGAAAGGGCAGCTGAAAATAGTGCAGTAAATGAAAAAAAACAAAAGTGGCACTTAATGGATTTAGAAATTTGAATGCGTTCATTTTATTCTTTGTAATCCGAATATATACTGATCTGAGTCTGTAATTTTAGATGAACATTTTTTGTAAGGTAGTTTTTGTATTTCTGTCTTGTTGATGTGTAATTCTCTGTTTTCAAAAATCTAGCAAAATTGATCTAGAACTCTTTGGTTAAGGTGGTTAGAATGTTTAATTTCGTAAAGCAAAGATTTAAGCTTACATAGCGTGGCAATGGCTGAACAATTACTGAACCATATAAGAAAGTACATAAAACTTGACAAGGAGACTGTCGAACAAATTGTAAAATCGTTTGATAGCTTTGATTTACCAAAGCGAAAACTTGTGTTGACAGCAGTAGAGGTATGTCATTATATTTATTTTGTTGCAAAGGGATGTTTACGTATGTTTTATTTGGATGAAAAGGGAACGGAACAAACAATACAGCTAGCCCTTGAAAATTGGTGGATGACCGATATCGATGCCTTCAATAGAAAGGGCAAAGCAACGGTCTCTATTCAAGCTGTAGAAAGAGCAACTTTAATAAGAATACGTAAAACGGATTTTGATCTTCTGCTCGAAAGGTATTCTGGTTTGGAAAAATATTTTAGGATGATTTATGAAAGGGCTTATTCAGCTTTCTTATCTCGAATGAAGTATTTTAGATTACCTAAAGAAGAGTTTTATCATTTCTTCTGTGCTCAATATCCTGATTTTATACAACGTATACCTCAGAAATTATTGGCATCTTTTTTAGGATTTACTCCCGAATATTTGAGTGAGCTTCGAAAAAAGAATATAACTGTAAAAGAATAAAAGATTTCTTAAACGAGCTTAAGTTTTTTGGTCGAAACAATTCTGAATTTTGTTGTGTCATAATTGATAACAATTGAACACTTACAAAAATGGAAAATCGAATTAAAATCCAGGAAGTACAACCTACAGCATGGAAAGCAATGTATGGTTTGTCAAATTACTTAAATACTGTACAATTAACCAAGTCTCAACTGGAGCTTATCAAAATTAGAGCTTCACAAATTAATGGTTGTGCCTTTTGTATTGATATGCATAGCAAAGATGCATTAAAAAATGGTGAAACTGCTCAACGTATTTTTTTACTGAATGCATGGAAGGAAACGGGCTTGTTCTCAGAGGAAGAAAAAATACTTCTTGCTATAACCGAAGAGGTGACATTAATAAATAAGGAGGGATTGACGACATCAACTTACGAAAAAGCAAAAATATTTTTTTCAGAAGAAGTAATTGCACAGATCATTATGACTGTTGTCATTATTAATGCTTGGAATCGTATTGCAATTAGTACGCAAATGCCAGTGACAGTATAAATGGAGAAAGGGGTTCCTTTAGGATTCAGTTCGATTTCATCAGTAGATCAAGATCAGTTGGATACTTTTTAGCCCCTTTCTAAATATCTTTTGTACTATTGTTTGGTCAGTAGATAAATAAAAACGCTATATAATTATAGAGTATATTGCTAATTGCAGTCTATTTGTTTTTAAACTGTTTTAGCCATCTTGAATTTTCATATAAAGTTGATCTATTGATTCTTTTTGATTCGTGACCTTCAATCGCGTTCAAGTATTTTTTTATGGTATCGTAAATTTGTTTGGGCATTTGTTGGCTGATGATGATTTTATTAATGATGGATAAAGGGACATCAATTTCAAAAAATGATTGATTTTGTTGATCGCTTTCAGCAATGAATCGATATTCTTCTTCACATCGATATGGCCATCTTTTGATGAAGGGCATTTCTTCGACTTCAAAATTGTAATCTTTATTCTCTACCTCTCGTAATTTTTTATAGGTTACTTTTTTGTGTCTTAAATTGGGTATCGCATCTATGATTTCAAAGAGTTTACTTGCATTAAACTCAATGACACAACCACTTGGGCCATTTGAGAATGTTTTCCAATGATGTACGGTCTCATCTCCATAAGTGAAACAAAGGGCAAAAAGATTTTTGATACCTTTCCTAGCCTTATATTCAAGTATAACTTCAGAATCATTTCGATCATCCCATAATTTAGGATCGAGTAAAACCAATTTTTTTCGTTGAAGAAAATCTAATAATACAGGTAATGTTGTAAATCTTTTTAACCTTCTAACTTTTGTATCACTCATGATTTTTTGGGAAAATAGTTGAAATTCAGTTTGGTAATTTAATTGATCCGCCCGAATAAGATCAGCATTTTTTTTAATATTCAAAAAAATACAATTAATTATTTCTTCTTTATGCAGTTATTTTTTCAATTTTTACTGTTTTGATTGTCAATTACAGCTCTAAATCATGCTTGAATAACCGTGTAGTCAGCTAAGAGATCCTCGTTTTAGATCTTTGTTGATATGTTGTCTTGTGTTAATCTCCGATAGATAGCTGTTTATCAGGTTTTTCTTTTATGATTTGAGTTCGATTTATCAAAAGAGTTGCTACTTAAAAATGGTTATGGTATGAACTTTTTGAACAGTTCCGTGTTATTTTATGAATGGCTTCGTTATAAGTTCTATTTCATTATTTTTAAATAGTTGGATATTTTAATGCGTAATGATCCTATATGTTATAAAGAATAGAAAATTGGATAGAGGATTTTAAAATAAAATAATGTTAAAAACATTTTGGAACATACTGAAAAATTCTGTGATGGGCTTTATTAATGAAGATACTATGAAATATAGTGCGTCTTTATCCTATTATACGGTCTTTTCAATTGGACCTATCTTGGTCTTGATCATTGCGCTAGCAGGAATTTTTTACGGGGAGGATGCCATTGAAGGAAAAGTATTTTTAGAATTAAGAGAGTTAATTGGTAACAGTGCCGCCAGACAGATTCAAGAGGTAATACAGAATTTGCAATTGTCGGGTAAATCCAATATGGCCTTAATCATAAGTGCTGTAACCTTAATCTTAAGTGCTACTACCGTATTTGGTGACATCCAAAATTCCATTAATAAAATATGGCATGTGCGAGCCAAACCAAAAAAAGGATGGCTTAAATTGATTGAGGATCGACTATTGTCTTCTTCTTTGGTCATTGGTTTGGGATTTCTATTGGTGGTAACACTCATTATTAACGGAGTAGTATTGGCGTTAACAGGACAATTGCAACGATACTTTCCTGATATAACAGTCTTCTTGATGAATGCCATAAATTTTGTTCTATCATTTGGTATTATTTTCGTCCTCTTTAGCGTGATCTTTAAAACATTACCGGATGTCGATATACACTGGAAGACAGTACGGGCGGGTGCATTGTTTACGGCGATATTATTTTTATTTGGACGTTATCTAATTGGTATTTACCTAGAAAATTCGGCCACACAAGATACTTATGGCGCGGCAGGATCCTTTGTGCTTATATTGCTTTGGGTGTATTATACAGCAGCTATTCTATATTTTGGAGCTATATTCACGAGAGAATATGCCACCCTTATGGGCATACCCATTAAACCATCTCAATATGCCGTTCATGTAGAAATTCAAGAAATTGAACGAACGGTTGATGAAATCCCCCCCGCACCATTAACACCAGAAGAAACAACCATTGAAGTACCCGATCAGACTAAAAATAACTAAATAGGCTTGTAGTATATTTTTCACTCGTTTTTTCTGTAAAAATTGAAGAAGTAATTGTATATCACTAAAAATACAATGTATTTTCCTAACAATAATCTGGCAGGTTTCTATGTTTTTTCACAACCATCATGGGTAATAAGATGCTATCCTATTTTTTCATCTGTTATTCCTGTATATGCTTCTAGTGCTACATTGAAGCAGTATACCTGTTAAATGTCTGCTTGAGGAATCTGAGCATGTTGGACAGGTATTTCATGATGCCTCCATTCATCGTTAGTAAATCGCATCTTTATGTATTTAAATTGGGCACTGTCCTTGTTTTTTCGTGGACAGCTATAACTAAGGTTGAAATTCGTGGTGCTATACGTCGTGGTTATTATATTATTATGACCGTTGACGGTCGTAAATATTTCTTTGGATTGGGAGAGCATAGTATGGTTCAATTACTTCAACGAGAGCTTTTACAACGTAGTCCTAATTTGGAGTTAAGTTGATGACAGTTGAATTTTTCTTCAATTTTAAGCGATGAGTTCACCATTTGACTTCCTGAAAAAATAATGGTACATTTAGAAGGAAAAACCAGTGGGTACCTAATAACTCCCAATAAGTTAAGTACTTAAATTAAAGATAACTACCAAATGAAAAATACAACCCTCTTAGCACTGAAATTATTCCTCGGTGTAATTTGTAGCCATGTATATTTACTTTTTTTGATTATTTCATTTTCTTTTTATGACAATATTCCACATTGGTGTCAAACTTTGATGAGTATTTTTGGTAATCTATTCACTATCCCAGTGATTTTATACGTATTATTTGTCTTTGGCTTTAGTATATGTCTTTGGCTTTAGTATATACAAACTCTTGTTTAAGCAACAGTATTCTTTGTGGTGGATTTTATGCTTGATTGGATCGGTTTTATGTATAGTAATCGGATATGTTGGAGATCAGTATATTCAATAATGCAAGTTTATTTTAAATATTTTTTGCCATTTAATCATTAGTTTTTCAAAAAAGTTACACTAAAAGAAAAAATAATATTTTTTTAAGAAGTAATTTATTTTTTTTGAGTGTGTAATTTGTCGGATAGCATCTTTTCTCTCTAATTTCTTAGCCCATCATTTTTTCAATGATTATCTTATCTACAAGATCAGACTTATGAATACCCACTTAAAAAATTTTCCCATTTTAAGACAAGTCTCCGATATTTAGGTTACAATTCCAAGTTTTTTTTCGAATCAGCTATACTCAAAAAATCATTCCCAAAAAGGTTAGTGTATCCATCATAAATTGAGTTCTAATTAAAGAAATAAGGATATTATACGATTTTCGTTTCATATTCTGATTGGAAAATCTGATCAAAATAACCTCCAAATATCAAGTATACTGTCAGTTAATAAAAAAAATATTTGTAGATATGAAAAATTGTTTATAGTATTGCTATAGTATAGAATAGTATAGCTTATCTACTGCTACTTCATACTCAAAATAACCAATTATAAAATAATAGCTAATTATGAACGATTATTTGTATCA
The DNA here is from genome assembly GCF_021442025.1 of Sphingobacterium sp. SRCM116780. Lineage (NCBI taxonomy): Bacteria > Pseudomonadati > Bacteroidota > Sphingobacteriia > Sphingobacteriales > Sphingobacteriaceae > Sphingobacterium > Sphingobacterium sp. SRCM116780. Next base: position 2,591,414 of record NZ_CP090446.1, on the reverse strand, counting down.
TCAATTCTGTAAATGGCAACGATTAGGTATTGTCTTCCTTTTCTTACTAATCTCCAGTTTTGCGTCTGCGCAGTCTCAATCATTTGAGCTAAGAGGAATTGTGTTGGACAGTGTTGGTCACTTGCCTATTGCAAATGTCACAATTTCTACAAAAGGGAAGAGTGCTATGGCGTCAACAGATGCTCAAGGTCAATTTTTATTAAAGGAAGTCCATGCGGGAGATGTGCTACAATTTACTTCCGTGGGATTTGAACGAAAATCTATTCAGGTTGACAATGGAAATCGATTGACTGTTTATTTAGCATCTTCGAGTTCTAATCTGGAGGAGGTGACGGTAGTTGCCTATGGAACTCAAAAGAAGACAAGTATGGTTGCTTCGATCACTTCGATCAATCCGAAAGAAATTAAAGGTCCCACTTCTAACTTAACTTCGATGCTGGCAGGGCGTGTTGCAGGTTTGATTGCCTATCAACGGAGCGGAGAACCTGGAAATGACAATGCCTCTTTTTTTATTCGAGGTGTAGGAACATTTGGTGCCGGAAAAAAGGATCCGTTGATCTTGATAGATGGAATGGAATCCAATACGACAGCTTTGGCTAGATTGCAGCCTGATGATATTGCCGGATTCTCTGTGTTAAAAGATGCAGCAGCAGCTTCTCTATATGGGGCAAGAGGAGCAAATGGTGTCGTATTGGTCAATACGAAAAGTGGTATTATAGGTAAGGCTAAATTTAATGCTCGATTTGAAAATTCAATTTCAACCAATACACGGAATTTCAAATTCGGAGATAATATTACTTACATGAGAATGGCGAATGAGGCTGTTTTGACTCGAGATCCTAAAGGTACGCTTCCATATAGCCAGAACAAGATCGACCATACGGAAAGAGGTGACGATCCGCTTCTTTATCCCAACAACAATTGGATAGATCAATTGATAAAAGATCATACAGACAATCAACGATTTAATTTCAATGTTACAGGTGGGGGCAATCTAGCGCAATATTATGTAGCTGGTACTTTTAATAATGATAAAGGTATTTTAAGATCGGAAAATGGAAATAGTTTTGATAATAATATCAATCTGAAGAATTATTCTTTACGTTCCAACATTACTTTAAATATAACACCAACTACAACGGGTATTATCCGTACCTCAGCACAATTTGATGATTACACGGGTCCATTAGGAGGATATGATAAATGGGGAAATCTAATCAACGGTGGACAACGTATATTTAGAGAAGCGATTTGGTCTAACCCAGTTATGTTTCCTGCCATATATCCATCATCATATTCTCCATATGCTACGCATCCATTATTTGGTAATAATTACATTCCAACAACCAAGACTTTGTACAATAATCCATATGCTAATATGGTGAACGGTTTTCAAGAATATAATAGTTCAACAGTCAATGTTCAGTTAGAACTAAAACAAAATTTTGATTTCCTTACCAAAGGTTTATCAGCTCGATTAATGGCATATACGCAACGCTATTCTTATTTTTCAGTGATGAGAAGTTTCAAACCTTTCTATTATAATTTAGTGAAGATTCCAGGGACGGACAATTCCGTACTGAGTTTATTGAACGAGAATGAAGGAACAGAATACTTAGATTATAATCAAGGAAATAAAATCTTGAATACAACGACTTATGGAGAATTCGCAGTCAATTACAATCGGACGATAGCCGAAGATCATGATGTTACGGCCATGCTGATTGGTATTATCCGTAATTATCAAACAGCCAATGGTGGCGATCTCCAGGCGTCTCTACCAGCTCGAAATCTAGGTGTATCTGGTCGTACTACGTATGCTTATAAGAATAAATATCTCTTTGAATTTAACTTTGGTTATAACGGCTCTGAACGTTTTTCCAAAAATCATCGGTTTGGGTTTTTCCCATCTTTTGGTGTCGGATGGAATCTCCATGAAGAAAAAATGTTTGCTTTTATGACTCCCCTTATATCTAGATTTAAGTTGAGAGCAACATACGGTTTGGTTGGAAACGATCAAATAGGTGATGAAAATGATCGCTTCTTTTATTTGTCACAAGTAAACCCAAATAATGGTGGGAAAGGTTTCTCTTGGGGAAACAATTGGGACTATACTAAGCCTGGTTACTCTATATCGCGTTACGAAAATCGAGATATCACTTGGGAACGAGCGCAAACATTTGATGCAGGGTTTGATTTGAATTTCAAGAATGGTCTAGGTGTTGTCTTTGACTACTACGATTCTAAGCGGAATAACATCTTGATGGTTCGGTCGAATATTCCTTCAACCACAGGATTCCAAGCGGATATCCAAGCGAATATCGGGAAAGTACAAAGTAAAGGGTTTGATCTCGCTTTGGATTATAATAAATCTTTTGAGAATACTTGGTGGACACAATTACGGGCAAATATGACCTATGCGACGAATAAACTGTTGGTCAACGAAGAACCTAATTATCCGAGCAACTTAGAATATTTAAGTCATTTAGGACTTCCTGTGAAACAAGGATATGGTTTGATTGCGGAAAGATTATTTGTTGATGATATTGAGGCTGAAAATTCACCTTTGCAAAATTTTGGTGGAACTTTTAAAACGATGGGTGGGGATATCAAATACAGGGATGTCAATGGTGATGGTAAGATAACGGATTTGGATAAGGTACCAATTGGTTATCCTACTGATCCTGAGATTGTTTATGGTATGGGTTTTTCAGTGGGCTTCAAGGGATTTGATGTCAGTGCATTTTTACAAGGTTCTGCGAGATCTTCTTTCTTTATCGATCCTGGAAATATTACCCCTTTTGCTATAAATGGGCCTTATCAAAATGGTTTATTGCAAGAAGTCGCAAATAGTTATTGGTCTGAAGATAATCAGGATATTCGGGCATTTTGGCCTCGGTTAACAGATGGTTTCAACAATAATAACAATCAATTCTCTACATGGTGGATGCGAAATGGAGCTTTCCTTCGCTTGAAGTCTGTGGAACTTGGTTATAATTTACCCGATAAATTCTTAAGCAGATTTAAAATGTCTAATGTCCGCTTTTATATGAATGCATTAAATTTAGCTGTGTGGAGCAAGTTTAAAATGTGGGATCCAGAAATGGGGGGAGAAGGTCTGGGTTATCCTGTGCAAGCGGTTTATAATGTGGGTATAAATGTTGGATTTTAAAAAAGCAATTTATCATGAAAAAGTTAACTGTATTTAAATTAATAGTTGTATCAGGTTTATTGTCTTTTCAATCCTGCAATTATTTAGATGTCGTACCTGACAATGTCGCAACAATCGATAATGCCTTTACGATGCGCAGTGAGGCGATTAAGTATTTGGCTACTTGCTATTCTTATCTACCTCAAGATGGTGATCCGACTAGAAATCCCGCTTATTTGGCTGGAGATGAATTTTGGTTGGATTACCCAACACTCAGTATAGATGGGACAAACTGGAATATTGCCCGTGGTAATCAGAATGTCACAAATCCTTATGTTAATTATTGGGATGGTTATATGTTTAATGGTATCCGTGACTGTAATATCTTTTTGGAAAATATTCGCAATCCAGAGAAGGTACGCGATATGACGCAGGATGAACGGACCACTTGGGAAGGAGAGGTTTTGTTCCTAAAAGCTTACTACCATTTTATGTTGATGCGACACTATGGACCAATTCCTACGATGGATGTCAATTTGCTGGTCAATACCTCTATTGAAGATGCAAAAGTAAAACGTCAGCCAATAGACGAAATCGTAGATTATATCGTCAAGGTGTTGGATGAAGCGATCGTTAAGCTTCCTAATACCGTTCAATCACCTGTTACAGATTTGGGCCGTATTACCAAGCCAATTGCTATGGGAATCAAAGCCAAAGTACTCTTATATGCGGCTAGCCCATTGTTTAATGGTAACAAAGACTATGCTACCTTCAAAAATGTGGACGGAACTTTATTTTTCAATCAAAGTTTTCAAACTGAAAAATGGCAAAAAGCTGCTCAAGCGGCAAAAGAGGCAATTGTAGCTTGTGAGAATTTAGGTATGGGTTTGTATCAATTTCCAGGGACAGTATTTCCTTTATCAGATACCACGATGATTCAAATGAGTATTCGGAATGCTGTTACTGAAAAATGGAACAAAGAGATTATTTGGGCCAATCCAACTTCTCGTGCTTGGCAGATGCAGTATTCTGCTATGGCACATATTGATCCGAATAATTCTGGTAACAATAGTGTTCACGGAACGCTGGCTCCATCGATAAAAATCATTGAACAATTTTACACTAAAAATGGTGTCCCAATAGAAGAGGATAAAACCTTGGATTTTAGTAATAAAAATCAACTGCGTACAGGAACTCATGCAGAACGATTCAACAATATTGAAAATTATCAAACTGCACGGCTACACTTTGATCGGGAAAATCGGTTTTATGCGAATGTCGGATTTGATGGAGGTATCTGGTTTATGGAAAATAGCCCTAGTCGCAGCGATGAAAATACCTGGACAACTCAACTTCGTTTGGGACTTTTTGGAAGCGGACTTTCTATACCTATTACCACTTATTACCCGAAAAAATTGGTCAATTGGAAATTTGCTTTTAAAGATGGAAATAGCTCGCATATCGAAGAATATCCATGGCCTATGCTACGGTTAGCAGATTTGTATTTGATGTATGCAGAAGCATTGAATGAAAGTCAAGGACCAACAGCTGATGTATTCCTTTATTTGGACAAGATTAGAACGAGAGCTGGATTAGAGGGAGTCAAAGAGTCTTGGGTTAAATATGCTTTTAATAGCAATAAACCAAATACAAAAGAAGGGTTACGCACAATTATACAGCGTGAAAGAAATATCGAAATGAGCTTTGAAGGATCGCGTTTTTGGGATTTAAAAAGATGGAAATTGGCTGCTCAAGAACTGAACAAAAATATCACGGGTTGGGATAGAAATCAAGATAAAGACCATCCGGAGTTGTTTTACAAAGAGCTTACCTTTTTTCAACAACGATTTGTAGCACCTCGCGATTATTTTTGGCCAATCCGAGAAAATAATTTGTTAGTTAATCCAAATTTAGTACAAAATCCAGGTTGGTAAACTGTTGGATTAAACCTTTAGAAATCATGAAAAATCTAAAATATTTCAAAAACATATCGTTCCTAATAACCTTGCTAATTTTAATGGGTAGCTGTAAAGAGGAAAAAGGATGGAATTTGTTGGAGGATGATCAAGCTAAGCCTGGACTTGTTCAAAATACTTCCGTGACAAATGGATTTGGACAGGCGATTATCCATTATAATTTGCCAGAAAACCAGAATGTGCTATATGTCAAAGCAACATATGTCATGGACAATGGTGAGACACGTGTGGTCAAATCCTCCCAATATAAAAATGAAATCCTGATTGATGGATTTCCTGATACCCAAAAGCATGTGGTGCAACTTTATGCCGTTAGTAAAGCAGAAGTAGCTTCAGATCCTGTCGATGTAACGGTTGAACCAAAAACTCCCATCTTTGATCTTGTCTTCGAGCAAATGAAGGTTTCACCAACTTTTGGAGGAGTTCGTATTACTTCAATTAATAAGGAAAAAGGTAATATTGTCATTGTTCCACTAGTAGATTCCTTAAATAATGGAGAGTACTTGCCCTTAGATAATTACTATAGTCAAGATTCGCTTATACAATACAACATTCGTGGTTTAAAATCCAAAGAAATGAAATTTGCATTTTATGTTCGGGATCGTTGGTTAAATAAATCGGATACACTTTATACTTCTCTTGTACCACTCGAAGAAAATCTGTTTGACAGACAATTATTCTCTGCATTACATTTACCTGGCGATGCACAATATATGTATGGAACGACCTCGGAAATGATGTGGGATGGTAATATGAATCCTTCAAGATGGCCCGCTCTTTATACCGTTGAAAGTGCTGGAGCCCCTCAGTCTTTAACTTTCTCTATTGGAAAAGAAGCTAAACTAAGCCGAATCGTGGTCTTTCCGAGAAGAGAGGATGGTTTCTATGATAAAGGGAATCTGCGAGATTTTGAAGTTTGGGCAAGTAATAATCCAAATCTAGATGGTTCTTGGGATTCTTGGACCAAGTTGACTACTTGTACTGTCCGAAAACCTTCTGGGACACCTCCTGGAACCAATACCAATGCGGATGAAGTTTATGGTATTGCAGGCTGGTCCTTTGATCTTCCAGAAGATGCACCTAAATACAAATATTTACGGATTAGAAATCTTCGAAATTGGAGAGGTAGCTATTTTATGCAGATTGCTCAGGTTCAGGTTTGGGGTGTTTATTAATAATTAAAAATTAACAATATGAAACTATATATATTCCTACTTTCTCTAATGGGATTTTGGATGCTGGTAGCTTGTTCTAAAATGGATGAGTTTACCAAGTATACTAATGGAGAAGAGAAAGTTTATCCTGCAAAAATGGATTCGATTAAAGTCAGATCTGGTAAATATAGGGTACAAGTTGAAGGCGTTTTTAGAGTGAATTCTGGTGTTTCAGAAATTCGTGTCTATTGGAATAGTAAACAGGATTCTCTAAAATTTCCTGTTAAGCTAACCAATGGAAATGATACGATCCGCTGTTTGATTGAGCACCTTCCAGAAGGGCCCATGAACTTCGAAGTCAGAACAGTGGATGATGAAGGTCGCCTATCTATACCTACTTTTGTAGTCGGTTCGGCCTATGGAGACCGTTATCGAGAAGGATTATTCCAACGTTCTGTTCTCCAACAAAACTTTGTTGCGGGTAAACAACTAGAACTGGTTGTTCAAGATGTCGCAGCCAATCAAGGGGTTGATGCTATGCGGGTTATCTATAAAAATGATGGTGGCAAAACCGTGGATAGTTTGGTGAAAACAAAATCTCTAGATGAAAGTATACACTTACCAGGATATTTGCCAAATAGTGAATTATCATATCGCACTATTTTTAGACCTGACAGTAATGCAATAGATACTTTTATGGTTCAACCTACTAAACTTTTGCCAAAAGGAGATATTACAGCTTGGTACTTGAAAAACTATAAAAATCCTTTTACAGCCACCGAATATGACGGAAATCGTTGGGGTAATTTGGACAATTGGATCACCAACTCTAGCATAAAAAACCACAATGGCTATGGCGGATTTGGTTCTGATGATGGAGGAGTAGTCAATATTGAGGCTGGATGGGGAGCTCCAGCTGTTATAAATGGTAAAATTGAACAAAAGGTCACGTTTCTTCCTGGAAAATACCGATTTTTCTGTAATTTATCATGGACTAATTATGATCAACCACCTGCTTATTTGGTAATAAGTAAAACCAATACCAATATTCCTGATTGGGAACAGATAGAACAGGCAATGGCCTACGCGTCCGTTAAATCGGATGGGGTCTATTTCGAAATCAAGGAAAAGATTACAGTCAATATTGGTATGTTGGTGAATTTTGAACCAGATCATTATATGAAAATTAATGCTTTCCAAATCATTTTACAATAACTTAGACATCATACAAGCATGAGATACATTTTGGGAATATTTTTAGTACTTGTGACTGCGATTTACTTAAGTGCTCAACCTTTTCAGGTTAAAAAAAATGGTATTGTATGGAGCTACAACAAAGAGGCTGGTACTTATAGTATCAGCCAAAACAATAACTTGACAATTAAGAATGCTATCGCTTATACAGTACTTTCAGACGGAACAAGAATCAGTTCTGATCAAATAAAAGGAATTAAAAAAATAAGTGAACAGCCTATTCAGGACAAGTTGGGGAGAGGAACACACTATACTGTGTTATCAAAAATTAAAAATGGATTAGAAATGAAACAACATTTTTTTCTATACGATCAAAAACCCATCATTTTGGTTCAGTTGGAAATTAATGGAAAGAATATCGCTAGCAATGAAATGGCTCCATTATGGATGGAGTCCACAGTTAGTTCGCTCGGAAAATCTTTGTATCAAGTAGCTGTTCCGTTTGATAATGATGCTTTTATCTCTTACGAAAATGAACCACTTTCCAATACGAATAAAGTAAGTGCTGAAATCGGTGTCATCTATGATAGAGAAAGTCAACATGGCTTACTGATCGGGTCTTTAGATCAATCGGTTTGGAAGTCAGGTATAGCAATTAAAGGTAATCAAGGAAATTGCAATTTTATCGCGGTTAAAACAGGGTTCACAGATGTCAATATTACGCGAGACTCCATGGAGCATGGCTTTGTGAAGGGAGATCGTGTTTTGTCTCCTAAATATTTAATTTCGTATGTAAACGATTGGCGTGCTGGAATGGAGGAATATGCTAAGATCCATCGTCAATTGCTTCCCCCATATGTGCAGCAATGGAAAGGAGCTACACCTGTAGGTTGGAATAGCTGGGGAGTCATCCAAGATAAAATTAATTTTCACAATGCTACTGCCACAGCACGTTATTTTGTAGAGGACATTCCCTATTTTCGGAATGCTGATGGTGAAGCTTTTATTGATTTAGATTCTTTCTGGGACAATATGACTCCAGGAGTCATGTCAGGTGATTATACCCAATTGAAAAAATTCGTTCACTATTGTGACTCTCTTGGTCTAAAACCTGGTGTGTATTGGGCACCATTCACCGATTGGGGGCATGGCGGTGGACCGGAAAGAAAAGCGGAAGGAAGTTTATATACTTTTGGCCAAATGTGGACTAAAACGAAAGGTGGGTATCACAATCTGGATGGAGGGCGTGCTTTGGATCCTACCCACCCCGGTACATTAGCGCGTATGGATGTTATTTTAGGAAAGCTGGTTGATTGCGGTTTCAAAATGATTAAAATAGATTTTCTTTCTCATGCTGCTATCGAATCTACAGGTTTCTACGATAAAAATAGTACAACAGGAATGCAAGCCTATGCACTAGGGATGAAACATCTTGTGGATGTTTTACAAGGAAAGATGTTGATCTATGCTGCCATTTCTCCATCCTTGGCAACTTCCCAATTTGCACATATGAGACGCATTGCATGTGATGCATGGAAAACCATCGATCAAACCCAATATACCTTGAACAGTGTCAGCTATGGATGGTGGCAAACCTACATGTATGATTTTATTGATGCTGATCATTTGGTTTTTCATGATGAGACTGCAGAAATAAACAAAGCGAGATTACTTTCTGGAATTGTAACAGGAACGATTATCCTTGGAGATGATTTCTCTAAAAAAGAAAGTTGGCAGATCAACATGAATACCTATCTCCAAAATCCTGAGATCTTAAAGGTAATACGAGATGGTAAAAGCTTCAGACCAGCAGGTTTTGTCGAAGGGAGGGCCGCAAATCAATATTATTTCAAAAAATCAGGTAAGGATCTCTACGTTGCTTTATTTAACTTTAGCAATGAAAAACGTACGATTGATATAGACTTTAAACAACTTGGATTGAATAGCAGCAAGAAATATAAAGCAGAGGAATTGTTTGCAAAAACAAAACTGGATATAATAGCTGGACTACCCATCACATTTGAAGAAGCTGGTGGTAAATTATTTCGGATCGCGCTTTAATCAAGACTAATACATATGAAAATACCCAAAGAAGAAAATTTTACACCCTTAATCGATCGAATCAAGCGATTGGAAGCATTGAATGCATTGTCCAAACACGAGTGCATCGTTCAAGGAGTTTTAGATGCTATTGATGCGAATGAACTGGAAGTGCATGCTAGCCTACCTTCCGTAAATAATATGATTCAATATCTAGGTTACGCTAGAGAAACTTTTGCCAAAGCGTATCGGGATCTTATTGCTCATGGAGTCGTTGAGTCTAAAAATAGAAAAGGTTATTTTGTAGTGAGCAACAATACCCAAATGAAACAAAAAGTAGCTGTTGTGCTGTATGCTTATGATACTTTTCAAGATACTCTTGTGTCAGAACTGAGGGCTAATCTTCCAGAAGAAGTGTCGGTAGATTTGTTTTTTCACCACAATAATATGGAGACGTTTGAAGATATCTTCAATCGTATTCAAGGCAGATATACCGTTTATATCGTAGCTCCGATCGAAAATAAACCTTCAATTCAATTGCTGCAGTCCATACCATCTTCCAAACTTTTGATTATTGATCGATTATTGGATCTTGGAGAAGAATATTCATATGTAGCTCAAGAATTTGAAAAGTCAACTTATCAGGTATTTGAACAGTTGTACCCGAAGATCAAAAAATATGAGGATGTCATCTTTTACTTTAGGGAGCATACAGCCGAACCAAATGAAATTAAAAATGCATTTTTAAAATTCTTAAAAAAATATAAAATAAAAGGTCATATAGAAAAACAGTATCATGCTGGTGAACTGCAACAAGGAAAGCTCTATTTTACGATTCACAATCCTGAACTCTATCAAATGCTCAAAGAGGTACTCCAAAAAGGCTGGGAACTAGGTGATGATTTAGGTATTCTTTCCCACAATGATGATGTTATTAAAGAGATCATCAGCGGTGGAATTACGACTTTCTCCACAAGCTTTTCAGAAATCGGTAAAGAAGCTGCAAAATTTGTATTGGATAGAGAGTTCGTTAAAATGATTGTGCCAACCACTTTGGCCGATCGTAATTCAGTTTAATTCATGTAATGGGATAGGTATGGTCATTATAAGTTTTTGCTTTTTTACGGGTTTAGTTGCTTTATGGTCCTTATGGAAGTTTAGAACTAAATATACAAGTACGCTCAATGGATTCTTTTTGGCAGGAAAGAGTAATAGCTTTTGGATGGTTGGAGCTGGTTTGTTATTGACTAACTTAAGTGCTAATCAATTTATTGGTGAAAACGAATCCGTCTATATCAATAACTTGTCAGTCATAGGTTGGGGTGTAAGCTCCGTAGTCGCTATGCTTTTGGTATCAGAATTTCTATTGCCTATCTATTTTAAACATGGATTTCATACCGTACCTGATTTCTTGTCTTTAAGATTTGATCCCAAAACCAAAATACTTGTGTCCATGCTTATACTGATAGGCTATATTGTCAATTTATTACCACCAGTGCTGTATGGAGGTGCTTTGAGTCTTGCTACGATGTTTGATGTACCTGGCTTATTGCATATCAGTTACTGGCAGAGTATCTGGTTATTGGTGTGGGCTTTGGGTATTATTGGAAGTTTTTATAGTATTCTTGGTGGATTAAAATTAATCTCTCTGTCAGATTTGAGCCTAGGTCTGTGTTTATTTATGCTAGCACTCCTAATTCCAATATTTGCATTTTGGTACTTAGGTAGTGGAGATATCTGGTCAGGTGTGCAACAGGTTTTCCTATCTAAAAAGGAACATTTGAATGCGGTGGGTAATAAACATGATGCTATTCCTTTCTCCACTTTGTTCACGGGAATGTTATTGATCAATTTCTATTACTGGGGGATGGAACCCTATATCGCCCAACAGGCATTAAGTGCGAAAAACTTGACAGAAGCTCAAAAAGGGATGACCTTGGCTGCAGGAGGAAAATTGTTCATGCCTTTACTTATCAATCTTCCAGGTTTATTGGCGGTTCACCTTTTACCCAATATTGAACCCACGGCATCAGTATTTCCCAAATTGATCCTCCATATTTTCCCGGACGTTCTTATTGGTTTTTCACTGGCACTGGTTTTTGGTGCGGCGATGACAACTTATACTGCTGGCTTACAAAGTTGTGGCAGCTTGTTCATTTTTAATATTTATAAACCTTATCTAAAACATAAGAATATTGATCTCAGTGAAATCCAATTAGTAAAAAAGGGGAAATATTTTGAGTTGATAATTTCATTGTCGGCTATGTTCATTGCACCGTTTATTCTTTTTGCTCACGATGGATTTTATACCTATTTACAAACGGTATCGGGTCTTTTTAATATGCCAATTTTTACGATAATGATCATGGGGATACTTTCAAGGAAGATCACTTCAAGTATGGCTCAAGTTGGATTGTTCTTGTATATGATCAGTTATTTTGTACTTGTTTTTATCTGGAAGCTTGACCTACACTATTTACATTTATTTGCACTTTTATTCTTAGCCATAGCCTTCATCATGTGGATTGGAAGTAAGTGGACACAACCTCATTATTTATCAACGTTTCAATTTGAATTTTCTGGTCAAGATCGTGCATCCTATTGGAAAGGTAGATATCTGGTAGGAACTATCCTCCTTCTTTTGATGGTCAGTATTTATTTGATTTTTTCACCTTTGGGCCTAGCCCGTTAAACCTGCTTAAGTATATGTTAATACGAAAAAGAATTGAACTCTTAATCTTCATTTTAATTGGCTTATTCTATAAGCAGACTTATGGACAAAATTATGTTCTCTGGGATGATAGACCAGCTAAAGATTGGATGACTGAAGCATATCCAATTGGTAATGGTCGTCTAGGTGCGATGATCTTTGGAGATGTACATCAAGAACATATTCAATTTAACGAAAACAGCTTATGGACAGGTGATGAGCAAGAGACGGGTGAATATCAAGCTTTTGGAGATCTGTTTATCCAGTTTGACTCCGTAAATGCTAAACCTTTTTCAAACTATAGTCGAACACTTGATTTAGACCAAGCGTTACATGCGATTTCCTTTCGACAAAATAATCAACAGTTACATCGGCGTTACTTTGCCAGTAATCCTGATCAAGTAATTGCTTTAGAGTATGTTGGTAGTCATAAAAAATCATTAACGGCAACGATCAACCTTAAAGATGCACATGGTAAATATTCTACCTTAGCTTCTGGAGATTTGGTCTTCAGTGGCACATTGTCGAATGGAATGCAATATGCCGCTCAACTTCATATCAAAACAGAAGGTGGTACGCTGCAAGAAATAAAGGATAAAGATGGACATGTTACTTTACAAATTAAAGCAGCAGACAAAATCATTCTTTTATTAAGTGCAGCTACGAACTATGCCAATACACGATCTACGCATTGGAAAACAAATGAAAATCCATTAAAAGTAAATGAACAAACTATTAACCATGCCAAAGCCTATAGTTTTGAACAGCTACTCAATCGCCATACGAAAGATTATGCATCCTTATTTGGAAATGTTCAACTTCAATTGGGACAAAAACTGCTTGATAGGAAATTAACAACAAAGGAACTTCTAATACAATATAAGAAAGGTCCATTTCCTGAACTGGAAGCTCTTGTCTACCAGTACGGTCGATATCTGTTGATCAGTTCTTCACGTAAAGGTGGGCTACCAGCCAATTTGCAAGGATTGTGGAACAATAGCAATACACCACCTTGGCGATCAGACTACCATTCTAACATCAATGTACAGATGAATTACTGGCCTGCCGAGGTTGCCAATTTGAGCGAATCTGCTTGGCCATATTTGGATTACATCAATAGTATGCGGGAGGTAAAGAAAGAACACACACAGAAGGAATATCCTGGAGTTCGTGGATGGACTGTACGTACCGAAAACAATATTTTTGGAGGCGAGAGCTTTAACTGGAATACCCCAGGAAGTGCTTGGTATGCTCAAGCATTGTGGGAACATTATGCATTCAATCAGGATAAAAATTATTTACGAGAATTTGCCTATCCTATTTTAAAAGAAATATGTGAGTTTTGGGATGATCGACTTGTACGTCGAACTGATGGGACAGTTGTGGCTCCTATGGGATGGTCTCCTGAACATGGACCGACAGAAGATGCCGTGAGCTATGATCACCAAATCATTTATAATCTCTTTAGCAATTATATTGCTGCATGTGATAGTTTGAAAACAGATGAAAATTATAAACTTCATATTAAAGGACTTCGAGATGCACTATTAAAACCTAAGATTGGAAAATGGGGTCAATTGCAAGAGTGGGAAGCAGATCGTGATGATCCACAGGATAAGCATCGCCATGTTTCGCATTTATTTGCTCTTTATCCGGGTAATCAGATCTCTGTTTTACAAACACCAGAATTGACCAAGGCTGCAGAAGTAACGCTAACAGCACGAGGTGATGAATCCACAGGATGGTCTATGGCTTGGAAAATAGCCTTTTGGGCTAGATTACAAGATGGTAATCATGCGCACCGGATCTTAAACAATTTTATCAATTTAGTGGGAGGTGATGGTATTGATTATAACAATGGAGGAGGAGTTTATGCAAATCTCCTTTGTGCACATCCTCCATTTCAAATTGATGGAAACTTCGGTTACGTTGCTGCGGTAAGTGAAATGCTGTTGCAGTCTCATACCAATACGCTTGAATTATTGCCTGCATTACCAGACGTATGGACAGAGGGAAAAATCAAAGGATTAAAAGCAAGAGGAAATGTCCTTGTCAATGAGCTATCTTGGAAAAGTAATCAATTGGAATCCATTGTGCTCTCTTCTCCTAAAACTCAAATTATTCAAGTTTTGAGCCCAACAATGCTCCAAAATACACCATTACAAAAAGAAATAAAAGGAAAATACTTATACCAAGTACAACTACAAGCAAACAAACAACTCAAATTAGTTCGTAAACGTTAAAAATTTATGCGATATGCCAAAACCTTATTTTAGACATTTATTCATAGGATTTTTGCTCATTAAGGGACTGATCTCCTTGGATGTCCAAGCACAATCAAGCCAAATACCAATTGAAACGAAATCCAAAGCATTGGTATTGGAATACGACTCTACCAAGACATTACGTATGTTGTACTATGGAGAGAAACTGAGTAATATAAAAGAATATAGCACAATCTCCAAAGGTTATAAACAAATGACCGATTACAGTGGATTGTCCAATGCAGCGTATACCCCTTCGGGTTCCAAAAATCTTCTTGAACCCGCAATCAGTGTTATCCATGCTGATGGAAATAGATCGTTGGATTTACGCTATGTCAAACATGAGGTTAAGTCTATTGATCCCAATAGTAATCAATTAGATATTACGCTCAAGGATCCAGTATACGATATCTATGTTGTCCTGCATTACAAATCGTTTTTGAGTGAGGATATGATCGAACAATGGACTACGATACAGAATAAAGAAAAAAAATCGATATCCTTGGAGAAATTTGCTTCAGCCAATTTAACCTTAAAATCCAATGCCTATTGGTTGCGACAATATCATGGTGATTGGGCGAGAGAAATGCAGGTAGAGGAAGCTCCTTTGACCCATGGGATTAAGGTATTGGATAGTAAATTAGGTACACGAGCCAATTTATTCCAACCACCTTCTTTTATGGTTTCTTTAGGAGAAAAAGCATCGGAGGATGAGGGTACTGTATTGATGGCTAGTTTGGCTTATAGTGGTAATTTCAAGATTGATCTCGAAGTAGATTACCTCAACAATCTCAGAATCATTGCTGGCATTAATAATTATGCTTCCACTGTTACGCTTCAATCTAATCAGGACTTTATCACTCCAAAATTAATTTACACATTGTCCACGGAAGGAAAAGGAAAAGCGTCACGTAATCTGCATGATTGGGCTCGTAAATACAAATTATTGGATGGTAATGGTGAACGATTGACCTTGCTCAATAATTGGGAAGCAACATACTTTGATTTCAATGAGCAAAAGCTGAAAGGTTTACTTCAGGATACGAAAAAACTAGGAGTAGATTTATTTCTATTAGATGATGGTTGGTTTGGTAATAAATATCCACGGAACAGTGACCATTCCAGTTTAGGAGATTGGGAACCTAATCGCCAAAAACTACCTAATGGAATTACTACATTGGTGGAAGAAGCAACTAAACAAGACGTAAAATTTGGTATATGGGTTGAACCTGAAATGGTAAGTCCAAAATCGGAACTTTATGAGAAGCATCCTGACTGGGTGGTGAAACAACCCCAACGTGAGGAGCATTATTTTAGAAACCAATTGGTATTAGACTTAGCCAATCCTAAGGTTCAAGATTTTGTGTTTCAGGTTTTGGATGACCTCTTTACTAAAAATCCAGCATTGGCTTATATCAAATGGGATTGTAACGCAGTTATTTACAATGCTCATTCAGCTTTTCTAAAGGACCAAGGAGCATTTTATATTTCTTATGTCCAAGGCTTGTATAACGTATTGGAACGTATTCGTGCTAAATATCCAAAAGTTCCGATGATGCTTTGTTCTGGTGGAGGAGGTCGAGTTGACTATGCTGCTCTACAATATTTTACGGAATTTTGGCCATCTGATAATACAGATCCTTTAGAACGTGTATTTATGCAGTATGAATATTCTTATTTTTTTCCAGCAATAAGTACCTCAAACCATGTTACCGATTGGGGTAAACAACCCCTCAAATATCGTACAGATGTAGCTATGATGGGAAAATTGGGCTTTGATATCGTGGTCAGTCATTTAAATGATAAGGATCTTCTATTCTGCCAAAATGCAGTCAAGACTTATGATTCCTTCAAAGATATCGTATGGCACGGTCAGCAATATCGATTGGCCGATCCGAGAGTAGGTGACTATGCATCCATCATGTATGTCGATGATCAAAAGTCTGAAGCTGTTATATTCAATTATTTGGTCAATAATCGCTATGGAGCTGGTAGTACTGATCCTGTACGTTTACAAGGATTAGATCCTCAGAAACGTTATCAAGTCCAAGAAATTAATCTATATCCCGAAATCAGTTCAACATTGGAAAATTCTCAGATCTATTCTGGGGATTATCTGATGAAAATTGGGGTCAATCCAGATTTGAATAACAAACGGACGAGTGTTCTTTTAAAAATTAGCGCCCAGTAAAAAATAGATAACTCATGAAAGTCAAAGATTATAGAAAGGTGATGATGCTATTGATTCTTGCATTGACGGGATTGACAGTGGCGCAAGCCAAAGTACAGTTGTCCAATTTTATTGGCGATAATATGGTGTTGCAACAAAAAGAAAAAGTCAAGATTTGGGGCACAAGTACGTTCTCAGGTCAACATTTGAATGTCAATACCAGCTGGAATAATAAGACGTATCAAGTACAGATAAATCAGCAAGGGCAATGGGAAGTTTATTTGGAAACTCCAGTTTATGGAGGGCCCTATCAAATTACCCTAGATGATGGGGATAAATTGACGTTAAACAATATCTTAATTGGCGAGGTCTGGTTCTGTTCAGGTCAATCCAATATGGAAATGCCTCTGGCTGGATGGGGAAAGATCAATCATTACCAACAAGAAATCAATTCGGCTAATTTTCCGAATATTCGAATATTACAGATTCCCAAATCTACGAGCAACTTACCGATAACGGACAGCAAAGTGGAGACAGGGGGTTGGAACTCCGTTTCGCCACAAAGTATTGCCGAATTTTCAGCAACTGCTTATTTCTTTGCTCGTGAAATCTATGAAAAAACAGGTATTCCAATAGGTCTGATCCATTCATCTTGGGGTGGTACCATTATTGAAACCTGGATGAGTAGACAGGGATTAGCTCCATTCACACCTTATACTTCCATGATTGAAAAGATACAACGGCCAGATGCACAAGAGCTATTTAATAAGGAGATGGAAGTATGGAATACACTAGCAGATAAACAAGATAAAGGTAAGCCAGGAACAGAAGGAAGCTGGCTTTCACGTAACATCGATATTCGTGCATGGGACAATATTTCTATTCCTAGCTATTATGATAAAAACCTATTTCCAGGCATGGATGGTGTTATCTATTTTCGGAAAGACATCGAATTACCTAAACATTGGATAGGTCGAAATATCAGATTGATTTTGGGAACAGTCGATGATAACGATATAACCTATGTCAATGGACAGTTTGTGGGAGAGACAAATGGGTATAACCTCAATCGAAACTATACGATTTCAGGCGTCATAAATGATCAGCCTAGTCTACATATTGCCATGCGGGTATTTGATGGTGGAGGTGAAGGTGGAATTTATAGTGGATCAGAACAACCTAGATTGGAAGGACCAAATGGAGAAACCCTTTCCTTGGTAGGAGAATGGAAATGCAAAGTTGGCTACGATTTGAACCAATTACCTCCGAAACCTAATACAATGGAGGGGCCGAATAGACCAACTGTATTATACAATGCCATGGTCCAGCCTTTTGTAGACTTCAAGATCAAAGGTGTCATTTGGTATCAGGGTGAAAGCAATACAGAGACTAAGGATAGCCCTTATAACGAGTTGTTACCTGGGTTGATCAAGGATTGGAGGACAAAGTGGAACAATGAGAATATGCCTTTCTACTATGTACAGTTGGCCAATTTTAAAGATAAGATAGCACATCCAGAACCTTCATCTTGGGCAATCTTAAGAGATGCGCAACTGTCAACCTTAAAAGTACCACACACGGGTATGGCTGTGATTGCCGATATTGGAGAAGCTGGAGATATTCATCCAAAAAATAAACAAGATGTGGGTAAGCGACTTGCTTTTATAGCACTGAACAAACTGTATGGGAAAACGATTGCTTTCAGTGGCCCCTCACTAAAGAATTGGTCTATAAAAGGGCATGAAGTCCAACTTAATTTTGATCCCATGGGAAAGAAATTGGCACTCAAAAGTCTTGATAAAACAAATGGAGGATTTACCATTGCAGGAAAAGATCAGGTGTTTTATCCAGCAGAAATCAAACAAATAGGGCGTAAAATTCGACTAAGTGCTAAGGAAGTGTCCGCTCCTGTAGCAGTAAGATATGGATGGGCAGATAATCCTGACCTTATCCTATATAATGATGCAGGTCTTCCTGCTTCTCCTTTTCGGACAGATAATTGGAACAATTAATAAACGATTATGAAAAGAATAAATCACGATCATCTCAATCACTTTCGCATCATTATTTGTATGCTTCTTTTCCTTTCTTCTGGAAAAATATTCGGACAGAATACGGATTTAAAACTCTGGTATCGTCAACCAGCCAAACAATGGGAGGAAACACTACCGCTAGGAAATGGAAAGATTGGAATGATGCCAGACGGTGGATTGCAAACTGAACAGTTGGTTTTAAATGATATAACCCTGTGGTCAGGAAGTCCGCAAGATGCTAATAATGATGAAGCTGGCAACTATTTGGATAGCATTAGATCGTTGATCAAAAAAGGCAAAAATGATTTGGCACAGCAACTGATCGACCAACACTTTGTGTGCAAAGGTCCTGGTTCGGGAGGTAAGCAATGGGGATGCTATCAGAATCTAGGAAATTTAACATTGAATTTTGATCACAAGATGGATATAGCTAAAGTCAAAAATTATCATCGTGAATTGGATCTGGAGCATGCAATTGTAAGGACAAGCTATCAATTGGACGGAATAAACTATAGTAGAGAATATTGGACTAGTTTTTCAGATGATGTTGCTGTAATCAAATTGAAAAGTAGCAAAAGGGGAAAAATTAATCTCCAAATTAAAATTGAACGTTCCGAACGAGCAACTTCTTTTACTAAAGATGGAGAGCTCATTTTATTTGGTCAACTGGATAATGGAGTAGATGGGAAAGGTATGCAGTTTAAGACACGAATTAGAACAAAGATCAAAGGAGGCATACAGCAGATCAATAGTCAAAATATAGAAATTAAGGGAGCTGATGAAGTATTGCTCTATCTCGCTACGGATACAGATTTTAAAGGAAAGGATTTTGAAACTACCAGTCGTGCTACCCTGGATGCAGCAATGAAGAAATCTTATGAAAAACAATATGCCGAACATATCAAGCATTATACGGAAAAATTTGACAGATTAAGACTAACACTAGGTAGATCAAAAACAGATTTGCCAACAGATCAGCGTTTGGTTTCTTTTGGCAAAGAGCCAGATGCAGATCCAGGTTTAGCAGTCTTATTTTATCAGTACGGAAGATATTTAAGTATCAGTAGTACCAGAATAGGTTTATTACCTCCCAATCTTCAAGGACTTTGGGCAAATCAAATTCAAACTCCTTGGAATAGCGATTACCACCTGGATATCAATGTCCAGATGAACCATTGGCACTTAGGTGCTGCAAACTTAGGTGAATTGAATGAACCCTTGGTGAATCTGGTAGAAGGATTGATGATCCCTGGTCAAAGAACGGCCAAAGCTTATTACCATGCTAATGGCTGGGTAGCACACGTCATTACCAATGTTTGGGGATATACAGCACCTGGAGAATCAGCATCATGGGGCATTACCAATGCAGGATCAGGATGGTTGTGTAATAACCTTTGGGAACATTATCTCTATTCTGAAGATAAGACCTATCTCAATAGAATTTATCCTATCCTATATGGAGCTGCACAATTTTATGCTAATGCTTTGACAACCTATCCCAGCAAAGGTTGGTTAGTTACTTCACCTTCGGTATCGCCAGAAAATTCTTTTAAACTACCGAATGGACATCAGGTAAATGTGACTATGGGCCCCACTATTGATAATCAGATCGTTCGGGAGCTATTCCAAAATTTGATTGAAGCATCACAGATACTGGAGAAATCATCAGATCCATTTATAACTGAAGTTACACAAAAACTGAAAAAACTAGCACCTGTAGTACAGATTGGTAAAGACGGAAGAATAATGGAATGGATAGAAGATTATGAAGAAGTAGATCCTCAGCATAGACATATTTCTCATTTATATGGTTTGTATCCAGGATATCTTATTCAAAAGGATAATAATCCAGTGTGGGCGGATGCCGCTAGAAAAAGTTTGGAAGTAAGAGTAGATGATGGACCAAGTTGGGCTATTGCTCACAAGATGCTCTTTTGGTCCAGATTGCACGATGGAGAAAGAGCTTATAAACTATTTAAGCAACTGATGACCCCACGAGTGGATACACGTATTAATTACGGGGCAGGAGGAGGAGTCTATTCTAATCTTTTGGCCGCGGGACCACCGTTTCAAATCGATGGCAATTTTGGAGGAGCAGCAGGTATTGCTGAAATGTTGGTACAATCCCATGCAGATAGTGTTTATCTTTTGCCAGCTATACCGAGGGCATGGAAGAAGGAAGGCAATATAAGAGGGATTCGTCTGAAAGGAAATTGTACATTAGAGATGACTTGGAAAGAGGGTGAAATCGTGAATTATAAAATCAATTCTCCAAGACACAAGAAAATCAACGTATACAAAAATGGTAAGTGGGAACTCTATCATACATCATAAAAAAATATCAGGTTAATCATTAGATCAAAATCGTACAAACTAAGGGGGCCAAAACAACATTTCTATCCTGATTATGTTCTTTTGGCACCCCTTTTCTATTAACAAAATGCATCTCACCTTGAGTTGGAAGCAAGTGTGTTTGAAAGAGAATATAAGTTGAAAGTGATATCAAACCTTCGTACTACTTTAAGATTATTCTTATATCTATTGTGTTAATGACGAGTCTTAGTATTGATTATAATCCTCCAAGTAAACAAATATAAATCGTATGTGACTTTCACCTTTATAATGTAACTAAATCATAGGGAAAATGGAGTAAATATCTAATGAGTCAAAATAATTTTAACTGTTTTAACTTTTTTAATATAGTATTAATACAATTTTTTTTATATTTTAACGATTTAGAATTTTAAATAAAGAAATGGCGTTAACAAACTTGTCAAAACGTGTTGCACTAGGAATAGATATTGGTGGAACGAATACTAAATTTGGAGTAGTGAATCATCGTGGAGAAGTCCTTGAAAAAGGAGATATCAGAACAGATGAATATCCAAAAGTCGAAGATTTCATTGATGCGTTATATCATAAAATTCATCCTTTAATTGAGAAATACGGTACAGAGGAAAATTTTGACGGGATGGGAGTAGGGATTCCTAATGGGAACTATTACAAAGGTACGGCTGAACAAGCACCTAACTTACCTTGGAAGGGTGTGGTTCCTATCGGTGATATGATGAAAACTAAATTTGGTATGAGTTGTACCGTGACCAATGATGCGAATGCTGCAGCTCTTGGTGAAATGCTTTTTGGAGCGGCTCGAGGAATGAAAAATTTCATTATGATCACCTTAGGTACAGGTGTAGGAAGTGGTATAGTGGCCAATGGAAGCTTAATCTATGGACATGATGGTTTTGCTGGAGAACTCGGACATACTATCGTAAAACCTGGAGGAAGAAAACACTGGAGTACGGGATCGGAAGGAAGTTTGGAAGCATACGCTTCTGCTACAGGTATCGCAATTACAGCAAAGAAGATGAGAGCAGAATTTCCAAGCTCAATGCTTAATCAGTATCCTGAAGAAGCAATCAATTCTAAAACAGTCTATGAGTGTGCGATTCAAGGAGACCCAATTGCTATTGAAGTATTTCGGTATACAGGGCAAAAACTCGGTGAAGCTTTAGCCAACTTTGTGATGTTTTCTTCTCCTGAAGCTATTCTTTTATTTGGCGGTGTTATCAAAGCAGGAGATTTTATTCTAAAACCAGCTAAACTTCATATGGAAAGAAATCTGTTACCGATATTTAGAGACAAAGTAAGATTAGTTTTTAGTGAACTTCATGAGGCTGACGCAGCAATCCTTGGAGCTAGTGCTTTAGCTTGGGAACAGTAAACGTAAGTTGCTAACACGATTTTATATTAGACATAATGTTAGGATATTAGCGAGTTCGGACATTCCTTTTTGCTTGCTGATCAAGTCTAGTAACATTGTGTTCGCTAATTATATTTAGTCTTTAGGAATGCTTTTTAGCTCGCCTAAATATCAGGTGTCATTTCTCAATGGGTTGACCTATATCAACGCAGTTGCTATCGGTTAACCCTTCTGAATGTCAGATTAATCCGAGGTAAGATGTCTCGAGCTGTTTTGGGTACCTGATGTTGCCAAAAGCTGTTGGTCGTTCCTGCCATTAACAAGAATGAACCATCGTGCAATGGGATTTCCAGCTGTTGGATCTCGTTTCTAAATTTATGACGGAGTCGAAACAGACGAGTTTCTCCGAAGCTTACTGAGGCGATCACTGGATTGTGCCCTGATGTGTCGATGCGGTCGCTATGCCAAGCTACCCTGTCCTTTCCATTACGATAAAGATTCAGTAGTACCATTAAATGTGAGTGTTGTTTCCTGCTCCACGCGCTGTCTGATTGCCAATAACTCGGTAGTCCAATCTGGACCATTTTGGTTCGCTCCGATGTTGTCTTTATCTTCATACCAAGCAATCATGCGTGGAGCCTTAACAGTTTTATCAAAGATTTCCATTTCATACTCTCGCCATGCAGTAGTATTCAACAACGTATGGTAATAGTGATCGGATTCTGCTTTTGTAAAAAAGGTATCTATCAGCATAAGGTCACTATCAGATAGATCAAATATTTTCTTGCCCATACTTCCAGAAGTAAATATTTCGGTGTCGTCTTTTAGGGTGAGTTAGTGAAAAAGAAAATCAGAAAATAGCGCAAAAAATAACAACTTACTAAACAATCTGACCTTTAGAGCGTTCTTTAACTACTAAACTTTGCAAATCATGGAAAACGAAAAAATCAATATGGATGCACGCATCTTACAATATAATCTGCATTACGGTTTTATGGAAAACCCGAAGATGTTCAAATTTGAAGATCATCCACACCGACTGATTGTACGAAATTATGCACTACGAAATAAAGATAAGGAAGTATATGAAAAATATTTGCTTGATTTCTTTCCAGATAGAGCCACAAAAGAATTGAAGCAGTTTGATGAAGATCTCCAGCATTTGAAATATATGGATAGGGAAGAGGGTATAAAGTGGTTAGTGAAGCAAAATGTTAAAGTTCTGCAATCGGATATTCATGGAGAAGATCCAGATGCTGTCTTTAGTATGATTCATATATCCCAAAAGGATGATGTTCAGTTAATAGATAATGAAGGGTTTATATTAAATAACGTGGAGGCTGATAAACTGCTGAAAACACATGACCACATCTGGCTGGATACTCAAGTAAGATCTAGCCGTCATATTGTATAATAATTCATATTCGATCTTAAAATATGATACTAAGTGGAAGTACAATAGAAAAATAAAGTAGATGAAGATTCACTTCTGTTCATCATTAAATACTTTGTCCGAAAGTCAAGAGGTTACTATCTGGATCCAGAATCGAAAATTCTTTTTGACCCCATGGTTTTATTGCTAATTTTCCATTTGGATGAATAGGTACTTGTTTTTCAATCAAAGATTCGTAAAAACCAACAATATCATCAGTTCTGATATAAACCTGTCCGTCGTTTGTACTGAGGTCAAGGTCTTTAAAGAAAAAAAAATGAATCTGAATATTGTCTTTCTGTACCATCAGGTAGTCATCATAATCTGCATCCCCAAACTGTTGAAAACCTAACTTGTTCAAATAAAAATCCTTTGTTGCTGCTTTGTTTCGCATAGGCAATTTGGGGTGGATAGCTGTAAGCATATTGTTCTGTTTTTAGTTAAAGCAAAGTTGCTGATAATAATGCAAATTACAATTAATTGTTAATCATAATCATACCATATATTCTTACTCTATTTTGTGTTCCAGCTGTAGTTTTGGGAAACATAATTGGAAAACATATTTCCTACAGAAATCACACAAAGGTATTGGTGGTTTATTTATTTGTTTTTTATGTCATCATACTATTTCTCTTAGCGTTTGTAATTAAGAGTAAAGCTATTTTATTGCCTTAGTACTATCGGATTTTATCTACAGTAACGTTCCTGCATTCAAGTTGTTGTATGTGCAGCTTTCAGAGCGTAAATCTCCAGGAAGCCGAGGCAACTGAAGGTCTGTTTATAGGTGACCAGATCGCCAATAGTTATCTTACACGTCATGTGGCTCCATGGATTGGAGGCATGTTTGTGGTGATTGCGGCTTTACTTGCCTTTATAAATCTACAAAGGAAGAACAGCTTGCTAGTTGAATAACATGAGACGAACGTTTTATATCATTCTCTATGTTTGAGACAGAAGATTTAAAGCAATCTTTAATTCTTTTAATAATCCGTTTAAAATATGTACATTCATTTCCATAAAAGTCAAAAAATAGATCTAATTAAATATACTTCGTAAGCAAAAATGACCCTATTCGCTAAACTATTATTCAGCATTGTCCTTTTATTCCCTATTGGAAAAATAGCAATTGCACAACAGGTAACGACTACATATCACAAAAAAAATGGAGATTCATTAAGCACTTTGGAATCGTCCTATTTTTATCGAAATATGTATGTGGACACAACAATTAATGGTAAATCTATTTATCGGGTAGAAGAGTATTATTCAGAAGGGAATAATGCCAAAACTTATGGCTATAGTAGTACAGATAAAACACCATTAAGATTTGTTGGAGAATTACAAACATTCTATCCAAACCAGAATATTGAGTCTTTTGGAGAATATGATATTTCAGGACTTCAAATTGATAGTGCTTATTATTTCTATCCTAATAGACAACTAAAATTAGTTGTTTATCGAGATATGGAACATAATAAATTAGCTAGCAAAGAATCTATTGAATATATCGCTTATTTCGATAGCTCGCAAAATCTATTGATGAGTAATGGAAATGGTTTTGTATGTATTGATCTTCAAAATGGATTGGTGGCAAATGATCCACTTAGCTATGAGGAAGGGTCTTTGATTAATAATAATCGAGATGGAATTTGGAAAGGGGTCGATGGGCAATATAGATTTGAAGAACACTATAAAGCTGGAGAACTTCTCGAAGGAAAATCTTATGGATCAGATAATAATGTTTTTACGTATTCAAGCGATACCTATGATCAAAACCCTGAATACCCAGGAGGTGTACAAGGAATTCAAGAACACATCACTCGCAATTTTAAACTATCGGATGAAGCTCAGCGAAATGGTGTTCACGGACATATCGTGATCAGCTTCAATGTAGATGAAAAGGGAAAAGTGCAAGATATCAAGATAAAAAATGATCTGGGGTTTGGTACCAAAGAAGAATCTATTAAAGTGATCCGAACAATGGATAAATGGAAGCCAGCTACACGGAGAGGGATACCCGTGAAAGTATCTTTTACTTTACCAATAAATATTTAGAAAGGAAACAAATGTCCAAAAAATAATATTTTATTCCATACCATATATCCACTGCTTATAGTTATATTTTCCCTACAAAATCCAAATAAGAAGAAACACTTTTCTCAATCCATTCCTCCGAACAGCTTTGTTCTATTCCATAGTAAGCAAAAAATCCTTTATAATCAGCTTTAATGTATTCAAATGTTAATTCAAAAGGAGACAAAAGGTGTTCCAAGCTATACTTGTATTTACCAGTAGGACTGTATTCCTCCTCATCTATTCCTACAGAAATAGCAAGACCAATTTTTTTATTCGCCATTTTATAACCACTCTTACTTCCATAAGCCCAGCCATAGCTCAACACCACATCCAACCATTTTTTTAACAAGGGTGTACAATTAAACCAATAAAATGGAAATTGGAACAAGATACAGTCAAAGGATTCTATTAATTTCTGTTCCTTAACGACATCAATCTTTTCATCAGGATAAACTTGATAGAGATCGTGGACGGTAAATTTATCTTGATGTTTATTTAACTCTTCGAGCCATCTTTTGTTAATTTTTGATTCATCCATATTCGGATGAACAATGATAACCAATGTGTTCATATTACGAAGTATATTTCAATTTTAATTGTACAAAGTTAATTAGCTTTACTCTAGTTTTGTAATTTAGCTACCTATTGTAGGGTACTATAAAAAATGTAAGTAATGACAAAAGTTAAAGTGACATCGACTAATTTTGAGAATAAACAAAATTTGGCTGATGAATGCCCAGAAGTATATGCCACTAATATTATTGGAGGTCAATGGACATTGGCAATATGTTGTTATCTGATAAATGGCAAGCTCAGATTTGGAGAATTAAAAAAATGTTTGCCGAATATTACAGAACGTATGCTGACTTTACAGTTACGTAAACTCGAACAGCATAAAATTGTTAAACGTACTGTATTTGCAGAAATGCCTCCTCGAGTTGAATACGAACTGACATCCATCGGATACAAGCTTAGTCCAATAATAAAAGAACTGGGCGCTTGGGGAAGAGCACATAAGTGTATAGAATCAAAAGGATAATAGTTACCAGATTGTAAAATCCTAAAAAAGCAAGTTTTTTATTGCTTATCAGTTGTATAAATCGTTAAAGTTCACTATTTTCAATGTTACTTAAACCCTTTAATGATGAGAAGTATACTTTATTCCTTCACTGCTTTAGCTTTAATGATTTCACAATCTGTATATGCACAGAAAAACCCCGTATTTCCAGGTTGGTATGCTGACCCCGAAGGAATTGTTTACAACAATGAGTATTGGATCTTTCCAACATACTCTGCACCTTATGAAGATCAGATTTTCTTTGATGCATTCTCGTCAAAAGATTTAGTAAACTGGAAAAAGCATGAGCGAATTATTGATACTACAGCAGTAAAATGGGCGAAAAAAGCCATGTGGGCTCCAAGTGTTATTCAGAAAGATGACAAATATTATTTTTTCTTTGGTGCAAATGATGTTCATAAAGGTGAAATAGGAGGAATAGGTGTTTCTGTATCCGATAAACCCGAAGGTCCATATAAAGACCTGCTGGGAAAACCATTAATTAATGAAATCATCAATGGCGCTCAACCAATTGATCAATTTATTTTTAAAGATAAAGACGGTCAATACTATATGTTTTATGGTGGTTGGCAACACTGTAATATTGTTAAACTGAGCGATGATTTTAAAAGCTTAGTCCCGTTTGAAGATGGAACAATTTATAAAGAGATTACCCCAGAAAACTATGTAGAGGGACCATTTATGTTTATCCGAAACAGTAAATATTACTTTATGTGGTCTGAGGGTGGTTGGGGTGGTCCAAATTATAAAGTAGCCTACGCCATATCCGATTCACCATTTGGTCCATTTAAACGGATAGGGACGGTTTTAGAACAAGATCCAGCAGTTGCAACTGGTGCAGGCCATCATTCGATTATTAAAGTTCCAAATGAAGATAAGTACTATATCGTTTATCATAGAAGACCCTTAGGCAAAACTGGAGCCAACGAAAGAGAAACTTGTATTGATGAACTATCATTTGATAAAAAGGGTTATATAAAACCTGTAAAAATGACTTTTGAAGGAGTAAAACATCCACTTAATCCATAATCTTATTTATAATAAGATAAACACATAAAGTATTTGATAGGTTCCAGCTGATGTTAATAAATGCATTACTTTATTTCCGTCATTCTGTATTTTTCTTTATTACATATACACCTTGATTTTCATCAGAATTCCAATTTGTCGGATATTTATAATACATAAAACTCAAGGCGTTTTTATCTTGAAATTTTGTCGGAATGTCAAATAGATAAATGTAATTTTTCACTTTTTCATTATTAAATCCTGCTCCTTTTGTGGCTTTTGTTTTAAAGGTAAAATGACTGTTTTTAATGACCAGTTTGTTGATGACTGTTCCACCAAATAGAACAGGAATAATGGTATAAGGTGCTTCTTGAAGCTGTTCTTTCTTAAACGATAACGTTTCTATACTTGTCTGCTGGTTATACAACATTTGATTTTCAGCCAAATTACTGTTGTCAAACTGATCGTCAACATTCAGATAGTTGCTGTATGCTTTGCGTTTAACATCTTTGAGTAGATACAATCTGTCAAATTTGTCTTTAATATAATTGTCACCAATACGAATTTTTACATGACCTTCATCTGAATTAACATGAATATTTTTATGTGTATAAAGAATAGTCCATTTTCCCTGTTTTTTGAAGTATAGTGGATTAGTTTTTCCTCCATTGTTCGATTTACGATAACCAAAAAGGACAACTTCAGAACTTGCATAAAGGTCATTAAATTGTTTAATCCAATCTTCTTTGTTCATACCTTCGTCTTCATTAAGCAACGTGTTAAATTTTTCCAAGTAAGGTTTTTCTTTGGATAAATCGTAAATTCCAGACCAACTAATCACATAATGAGATGAATTGTAATAATCCATATTATCTGGCATATTATTGGGCGATTTTTCCATTAGATTCAGTTCGAAAACAGCTTTCCCTTCACTATTGATTTTTATTACTTTTTTTTCTTCGGCAGTCAAGTAAAAATTATTAGCAGGATCATAAACAATTTCGCACCAAATAGTGTTGGTTATTTTTTCTATTTTGTAAGAACCGTTTTCCAAAGGCAAGGATAAATCAGGAATGTTGGTATGTGTGAAAACTCCAAAATTAAGATTGACAGTAGTACATCTAATTATAAAAAGAACGAAAAAAAATAATGTGATAATGAGGAACATAATTTTTCGATTTTTAATATTTCTCATGGTTATGTGTTTAACAGAGTTATTACTTGTTTGAATTCACTGTGTAGTGCGCTAAAACTCGTGTATATTCAATTCTATTTTGTTGTCTTTTTTTACAATTAACCCTTCAAAATTAAATTTTGTACTTTATTTGTTAACATTTATAATCCAAATATAAAAAGTAATGCGTCGTATTTGAATATTCATTTACAATTCGCAGGAACTATTTACGATTCGAAAAAAGTATTCTACAGCAGCCTGACAGCATAATGTCAAGTACAATGTATTTATTTAAGAATAAAGATCGAAGCTATGGAAGACCTTCAACAACATACTAAAAATTAGAAATGACATTTATTTTATTCCCTATTTTTGGAAAGAATAATTGAGACAGCTTATTTTCACAAAAGATGAGCATTAATAAATTATAATCATGATAAAAATATATCATAATAGGATGTGTAGCAAAAGTTGTGCTGCACTGAATTTGTTGCAAGAGAAAGGTTTAGAAATACAGATACAGGAATATATTCACCATGTTCCAAGTAAATATGAATTGATCGAACTGTTGACTTTACTTAAGCTCAAACCGCTTGAACTGATCCGACAGAAAGAACCTCTGTTTCAGGAGAAATTCCAAGATCTCCTATTGACTGAGGAAGAATGGATCGACATCATGTTGGAACATCCGATACTCATCGAACGCCCTATCGTCGTAAAGGATGGTAAGGCAGTTATCGGCCGTCCTCTAGAAAAAATAGTTAACCTGTTAATTGATTAGATGAATTACGTGTATATATAATCTTCCAAATAAAGATCATTGAACATATTTGACCTTTACAGTTTTGATCCAGAAGGTGCCACTTCAACGTGTTGGTCATTTTAATTCACTTCCTTTTGCTCTTTGATCATCAGAATTAATAATCAGTTTACACATTGGAACTGGACAATCAAGCCAATTCTTAAATAATGGAGATAGCTGTTATATGGGAAAGAGAGAAGTTCGGTTGAGCTTTATCTCAAATGTTGTTTAGCGTAGTGGATCGAAATTTTTCGATCCACTACTTGTTTTTATGCAACATTATTTGTCGCTTGAATGGTCTTGGTTATAGCATCCAATAACGATTTTTGATAGGCGATGAACTGAATCTGACGATCTTCTTCTTCGGCCAATTTAAGAGCAGTTTTACATGTTTTTACAACTTGTAATTCATCTAGGTAAAGCCCATTAAATGTTACTGTATCTTTATTCTTTAGTATTCGTATCGTGTGGGAATATTGTTCAAATATATCCGTTATGATAGCTAAATTTGCAGCATCATAATGCTGAAGACCAATTGTTTTTTCAGAAAGCTTCTCAAGCTTTTTTCTTTCTTTTGCGTAACCCATAATGCATGCGAAGGTACAGTTTTTTCCATAGCTATTATAATCATATCCAATGTACATGTAAATGAGTAGTTGGTCTACTGTGATCAGCACTTAGCAATAATGTTTATGCGATTGGTTATTATTTTTGGGAGATCATGAAAACAAGAGGTGATAGCAAGGCCTTTTCTACAATGAAACAAAAACTAACTCTAATAAGGGAAGGGGGGGGATAGAATCGCAACTTCTGAAGATTATTTTTCTTCTTTTTGGGAAGAATACTCGACACAGATTTTTAGCTTAAAAGCTAAGTATAAATAAATTGTAATCATGATAAAAATATATCATAACAAGATGTGTAGCAAAAGTTGTGCAGCACTGGATTTGTTGCAAGATAATGGTCTAGAATTACAGATACAGGATTATATTCACGATATGCCAAGTAAAGATGAATTAATTGAACTGCTGACATTACTCAAGCCTAAACCGCTTGGACTGATCCGATAGAACGAATTGATATCTCAGGAAAAATTCCAAGACCTTATATTAACTGACGAAAAATGGATCGACATCATGTTGGAAAATCCGATACTCATAGAACGTCCTATCGCCATTAAAGATGGTAAGGCAATCATCCATTCCTTGGAAAAAATAGTTAACTTATTATCTGATAAGTAAGCTAGTTGAATGGTATATATCCTGCTGGATTTATATTAAAATTGGAACTAGAAGAATTTGTGTCTTTGATTTTTAAAAGCGATGAATGAAACCGTGAAAGAAATCCAATAATAAAAATGATTATTATATCATAACCCGTTGGGTGTAATTATTTGAAGTAAAATAAATCGCCCAAACTAGACAATGACGGGGATTAACTGGAGACCAAATTAGGACCAATTCCTACCTGTGAGCACAGTGAGAGCACGGTGCGTGCACCGTGAGTCCACCTTTTACTGTACTCACACGGCGCTCCCACCCTACAGGCAAGGTACTCACAGTCCTGAGTTGGTCCCAATTTGGTTTTAATTTGATCCCTGGGATATCTCTAACCGTTTATCGAGGTTGAGATGTTCATCCATAACACTTCATCTATTCTCTAATAAAAGCGAAATCACCCGAAAAGGTGGAAAAATCAAACAATTTAATTACACCCAACGGGTTATATCATACTCTTTATCTATTTTGATTTTTTTGGAAAACATGAAATTATAACGATAGATTCTGATCACCGAAATACTGGTGAAATGGAGAGTTCAAGATAGGATATGATTATTCAATCCATAGAAGTGGCATTTTTTAAATCAAGATCCAATCAGCACTCTGTGATGGCGTTAAAAAATCAGTACGTGGAGGGAGATTTAAGTATGGATAATTAACTTTAGATAAATATAATCCTATTGGATGTGCAGGTCTCAATATTTTTGGTAATTCTAGCGTAATTAAATGATACTCAAATTCATCAATAGATAATTCTCCATTACCTATTTTTAAAAGCTTACCTATCAAAATACGAATCATTTTACCCAAAAAACGATTACTCGAAATATTAAAACGAATTCTATCACCTTTTGCATTTACAAATATTCCAGCCGCCGTTACATTGCAAATTGTATGTTCGTTTTTATCAGGATGTGTACAAAAGGCCCGAAAATCTTTATATTTAAGTAATAATTTTGCAGCTTCGCTCATTTTTTGAAAATCTAAGTTGGGGTATAGATACAATGAACTTTGATTGCTTAAAAATGGATCTTTATACGTATGAATAAAATAATCGTACTCTCGATGTACTGCATCGAAACGAGCATGTGGTTTGCCTTCCATTTTTATGATATCGTAAATAGCAATGGTAACAGGAAGCGCTTTATTTAACCGATAAAGTAAATCAAAATCAAATTCTTTTTCTATATCTGCATGAAAAAAATATTGACTAGCGTGTACCTGAGCATCTGTACGGCCACAGCCAAATATAGTAGTCGGTATCTTTAAAATTTTATAAAGCGTATTTTCCAAAACCTCTTGTACGCTTTTAACTTCTGGTTGTCTTTGCCAACCACTATAATATTGACCTTGATAGGCGATATGGAAAAAATATCTCAATTTAATTTTATATATAATGCAATTTTACACAAAAATGCTAGCATAATATTACTAAGGAGGATTTTTTTATGTTTTGGCACGGCATTAGCCTATTGCCTATGATAGTTATCTGATATGACACAAAGACTTATTTTAATTTTATTGCTCTTTCTGGTAGGTGATATTTACTTTTATCAAGCTGTTGTTACACTTTCTTCGAATTCACTGATTCCTGTTTTTTATTGGATTATTGATGTGCTATTGCTTATTACACTCATAGGTATTATATTTCTTCGGCAAAGGATTAGCGATATTCAACGTATTGCTTCAATTTTGATTACAACCATGTTGCTCATCTTTATACCAAAATTGTTTGCTTTTCCGATTCTATTTGTAGAAGATATCGGACGATTGTTCCGTGGTTTTCCCTCCAGGAGTGTTTATGTAAGTGAAGTCGTTGTTATTTTTGCAGGTGCGATCTTCTTAGCCATTGTTTTCGGTTTGACACGGGGCAGGCATTTTTATCGGGTGAGAAAGGAAATTCTATATTTTTCAGATCTACCAGAAGCATTCGATGGTTTTACGATTACACAATTGTCCGACATACATTCTGGAAGCTTCAGCAATAGCAAAGGTGTACAAAAAGGCATTGATTTGGCTAATGCTCAAAATAGTGATCTATTATTATTTACAGGTGATTTGGTCAATAATATGGCCTCGGAGATGGATCCATGGATCGACATCTTTACAGTATTAAAAGCCCCTTATGGCAAGTATTCAGTTCTAGGCAATCATGATTATGGCGATTATGTCAAATGGACGAGCATATCATTGAAAGAAGCCAACCTGAGGCGTCTGAAAGAAATACATCGTGAAATGGGCTTTAAATTGCTACTGAATGAGGCTGTCACACTTCATAAACAAGGCGAACGCATTGCATTAATTGGTGTCGAGAATTGGGGCAAAGGTGGTTTTCACCAATTTGGCAATCTTAGTGAAGCAGCTATGGATATACCTGCAGATTCTTTCAAGATCCTGATGTCGCATGACCCATCGCATTGGGATGCGGTGACGGTCGATCATGAAAAACATGTACATCTTACTTTAGCAGGACACACACACGGAATGCAGTTTGGAATAGAACTCTTTGGTTTCAAATGGAGCCCCATCCAATACTTTTATAAGCAATGGGCAGGATTGTATCAAAGAGATGGAAAATTTCTGTATGTCAATAGAGGTTTTGGTTTTCATGGATTGAAAGGCAGGGTAGGTGTATGGCCTGAAATTACAGTGCTTACTTTAAAGCGATCCAAAACTTAAGTAGAGTTGATCGTTAATTTATATCTAATTTACACCTCAATCCTTTTTTAAAATTCCCTTATCTACGCTCTCGTTAATTAATTTTTCTGCAAACTTCCAGATTATCTTGGAGCCTTCATCTATGACTTTCTTTTTTTCGTACACGTTGCTATAGCTGACATCAAATTCATTCCATGTCCCACCATTATTTGACGAGTTTTGCAACAGAGGTTCTAACCGGTCCATTGCTTTTGCAAACTTAGCTTCTTCCGTTAGCCCAGCCTCAAATTCTTCCCAAATTTCAATAAGTTCTTCTGATTGTTTCTTTGGTAATAAACCAAAAATCCGATTTGCAGCTAGCCTTTCCTCGTCCGTATTCGAATGATTTTTCTGTGTATCATAAATAAAGGTATCCCCAGCGTCAATCTCAACAATATCATGTATGAGAACCATTTTTATCACCTTCAGAATATCAATAGATGCATTAGAATGTTCAGCCAAAACAATTGCCATAACAGCTAAATGCCAACTGTGTTCCGCATCGTTTTCATTTCGATTGCTATTGAATAACTTGGTTTTTCTTTGTATGTATTTGACTTTATCGATTTCTTTGATGAAATCAATTTGTTTCAATAAATTTTCAAGATGCATTTTTATAAAATAGTAATTGTATTACAAAGATAGCTTAAATAAAATAGGCATGAATATCGCATTTATATATTTTTAGCTAGTTCTCTTGTCATCCATTCCATTAACACAGTTGTTTAGCATTCTTGAAAAAATAAAAAGGAAAGAAGCAGAATTGCAAGACAACTACAATGATCATCGAGAAATCTGCAGATGATATGGTGGCTAAAGTAACGATGCAATTTTTACCAAGATCGATCTAGTGACTTTGGTTAACGAAGGGAAAAGTTGGAAAGTATCGAAGTCGATTAATTCCTATAAGTAATTTATTGTTTAGTAAAAGCCAAATCGAGACACCTAGCTTTTTTGTAAATAAAAAAAAACTAACGATCATTAGAATAACTTATCTTTTAAAAGCAATGATGCAATCTTCTACTTGAACAAAACTCTTGTTCTCTGAAACCCAATTTTTATATAATGGGCTATCACTCCAAAGATATTTTCACCTGCAATATCACTGGCTAAAGACGGTGGTAAAAGTTCATAAATGCTGATGCCAAAATAGTTGGCTATTTTATAAACCTGATCCACCTTTACCTTGGTTTCATTTCTTTCAATTTTTGAATATGCTGCTTGCGACATATCCAAGATAAAGGCAACTGCCTCCTGTGATATTCTTAAGTTTTCTCTCTTTTGTCTTATGAATGTTCCAATTTCAGCCTTTGACATAATAAATTATTATAATTTCAATATAACAAATTTAACAATATAACTTGTGGTTATAAAATTATATCTGTTAAAACCTTAAGTTGTAGCTTAAAACCTATGGTTGTGGTGTAATCTATTTTTTTATATGAATTTTATTTTAAATAAATAAAATCAAAAATCATGGAAGAAAAAATTAAAAATAGTCACGTTATAGAACTCACCTTAGAGGAGAAAAAAGAGATAAATGGAGGAACAGAAAGAGAGAATTCAAAACAGTCCGGATGGTTTGAAAAACTTTGGGACCTATTTACGGGTTAAGGATTTAATTAAATATGAAATTATAGACTTCAATTATAGATTGGGGGCGGATCACGATGGAAAGTACTGCCCCTGTTAAATATGCA
This sequence comes from Sphingobacterium sp. SRCM116780, assembly GCF_021442025.1. Lineage (NCBI taxonomy): Bacteria > Pseudomonadati > Bacteroidota > Sphingobacteriia > Sphingobacteriales > Sphingobacteriaceae > Sphingobacterium > Sphingobacterium sp. SRCM116780. The sequence goes on along the minus strand of NZ_CP090446.1, from coordinate 2,555,772 downwards.
GATAAGTGCAAATACTTATTAATTTTAGTTTTTTTGATTTGTGCTAACAAAATTAATATCAATAGCCCACAGAACCACAGCTGTACAGAGTTGGTTACAAATGAGAAAATTGTACTTTTCATTGGTTGTAAAGGAAAGAATAGTGCCGAGAAACCATATAAACCAAAGGCAAGACCAGAAGCCCCCATTGATGTAAAGTAAAAATCGTTTCTTTTTTGAAAAGTCTGAAAAAGATTCGGTAAAGAAATTAATAAGAAAAACAACAATGGAGTCAGTACATATGCAGTTAAAGTACCATATACCTGCATAATATTTCCGAACATATCATACCCCAATCCGTATATAATCAAAGCATTAAATAGCAGATGTAGCAAATTTCGATGAATACATGCAGAAGTAAGCAAAGTATGAATACGCTTCCTTCTTGCTATTTCATAAGGATGTAAGATCAATGCATGAAAATAGGGTTTGTAATAAAATCCAATGACACTACTAATCATAATGATTGGCACTATAATATAAGAATATGGAGCTTCTTCAAAAGTTGGAAATATATCAAAAAAATGCATCTACGTTTATCCTTTATTGTTTTCAATATAGCATAATAATTTTAAAATACAACCTGTAGTTGTGGTACTTTAACTTCTTATTAGAGAAATTTGAATCAATACACAAGCTTTATTAAACGCACATGATTTCGCTATAAACTTTTTATATGATCATGTTTCAGGAGGTATCAAATTTTTATATTAATTATAGTAAAATACAGGATTATGCAGCTATTCAAGTACATTGACCGCATTAACTTAATGGATAGATTGATCCGTCAAGGACATACAGGGACACAAACCGAATTTGCACGCCGTTTGGGATTATCGGTCTCTCGATTAGCGCGGATTGTTGAGTATTTGAAGGATATGGGCGCTCCATTGGAGTACGATCGAACAAGGAATACGTATTACTATGAAGGAGAATATTCTATTCAGATCAAAGTTGATATCCAGCAACTCACCCATCAATAGATCAGATATATTTCAGCTGAAATATATTAATTTGATAAAAACTATTTCCAATGCTTTTTTTGAGCATTGAACGGTAGTAATTTAGTATTGTTAATCAACGGAAGCAGAATCCTGATAGAAGTTATTTGACAAGTAAGGATAATTAAAAATTAGTGTTCAAGAAATGAATACTAACAAAATGGTAAATTGGTGTGAAATTTCCAGTATTAATTACAATAACAGTTGAGCAATCATAGATGCAAAGAGTGGGTTAAGCAGTTATTCTAAAATTATCTATGATGAATGGGGAATCAATCTTTAAGATTGATTCCCCATTTAGTTTAATGACAATTTTACTATTTTTAAATGATAATTTTAAGAGACAATAGTGCTTTTTTTCCGCAAAATCCTTATTTTTTTGTCAATTGAAAATATTAAATCTCTAAAGGATTTAAATTTAGAAGGTGCTAACTTCATATATCGAAAATCGGACAGTTCTCTTTGTTCAGAATTTATTTCTCGTCTAATAAAAATCTCTTTCCTACTTTTCGGTATTTAGCTTTTACCGCGTACAAACAACTTTTTTTGTGCTAGAAAAGATTGTTTTAGCTGTTACTTTAGCATAGTTCCTAAGCACAATGAAAAACAGATTAACAGCTTGGAAACAGGACTTTTAAAAACTAAAACTATAAAGCTATGAGCAATCAATTGATTATCAAAAACACAATGAATGACATGAGAAATATGTCTGTAGCAGAAATTGCTTCATTGGAAGGACTAACCCCTGAGTTTGCAGGAGTAATGTTACTTGGCTACTACGAAAAGAACGATACCCCAATGCCGATTATTTATTCTTTATCAACCACTAGTGCAGTTGATGATGGGGGGAGTGTCATTACAGTAATGGGAAAAAAATTAATACATTTATTTAAAGATGATATTGATATACGTTACTTTGGAGGGAAAGCCGAAGTTGGATATAATAATGCTGCCATCCTTCAGAATATTTCCAATTATTGTAATTTAAATAGTAAAAGAACAATTATTATAAATAGCGGTACTTCACAAGGTTTTGAAACATCAAGCCCATTTCTATTGCCAATAAGTACAAACATTAACATGACATCAGAGCTTATTTATACTGGAATTGATCATGTTGCCTTTTTTGAAGTAGGTAATCCTACAGCATATAATTTTGGAGCAAAGCTTCGCATTAAAGTCGTGAGAAAAACAGTATCAGATTGGCTGAACTATGATTCAGTTGGTGTACTTGTTCACAATCTGATAGAATCTACGGAGGTTTTCATTGATAAAATTCAAGGATTTACAAGAGGAGTCGTGTTTTTAGCAACAGCTAAAGGAGTTGTATATAATAATATTACTTTTGGATCTATTATCAATTGTCGTGAATCCATTATTTTGACAAATGTAAATAATGGTTGGACCAATGAAAATAATTTCTTTGGAGGAAGAATACAGCAGACATCAACCAATCATGTTGACAAATCTAGAACAGGTATTATCATCACGTCAAAAGACAATATGCGTTATAATAACAATAATAAGTTTTGGAAACCTTCAATAGAACTTCAATCCTATATAGATATCACAACTATTCCTATTTTAATTGAGTATGGAAATTTTAATTCATTTTATGAGATGAGAAGTGAATTTAATGATCAAGGAACTTATGGAGACGTTTCCATAGTAACCAAAAACGATAGTGATGAAAATTTTGTAATCGTGGGTTTTGCTCCCCACAATTCACTTACTCATTCTGTAAAGTCAGAAGGTAATTTTGGTGGAGCATTAGGTCACAGCTTAGGTTTTTTACAGTATTCTTTTCAAGATTATTATCCTGTATTTTCGAATGATAATATTGTGGAAAACTGTTCTGAATATAGCGTAACGAATACCTATATAAGTAATGGATTATTTTTCTTTACTTCTGCAGGAACCTCTAGCAATAATGTATCAGGAGTAAAATTAAATTCGAATTCTATAAATATCAACTCTACTAGAGGAATTGGTATTTATATCGATACCCGACAGTCAAAAAGATTCCTCCTATCTACTATTTTATCAAGTGATAGTCCAGTCACAAGTGGATTCAGATTTTATATCAAATGTTATGACACAACAGGTCTTTTAATCGAAGGTGGCGAAAATAAAATGGTTAAAGGTACTGGAACACTAAGTGTAGTATATAATCCCGCCACTAAAAGTTGGAATACAGGCGTTAACAATTCCTTCTTTGCATTTACTTTAGATAGGAGCGTTGCTTATATAGATGTTATTGTAATGGGAGGAACGGGTACTGGAGGTGCAAATTTACAAGGTTTATCAATTGGATCTTTTGAATATTATGCTCCTAAATTAAATAAATTTCCTACAAAAGGATTGAAGTCGACTATAAAACCTACATTGACCATATATAATGAGGGAACTTTTGTTAAAAATAATATGAGTAATACTCCTATAGGTTGGTTGTTTAACAATGGAAGTTGGCAAGATGTAAATCCTGTTGCTGACTTTTCTACCTTTGGGCTAGTAAAACAATCCAAAAGCATAGAAAACATTATTATTAATGATATTCCGAACGCTAATTTTAGCTCAGCAAGTGATGTTGGAGGCTTGCTGGCGGATTTCAATTCTTTAATTAGTGAGTATAATAAACTAGTAACTTTAGTTAATACAACTAAATCGACTTTGAATACTAAATTAGAAGCCGATATAGTCTCTGGTCAACAAGAGAGTTAACTTATAATAGTTTAAACTTCGTACAAAACACATGTTGTGTCCGCTTTGTACGAAGTTTAGATTTAAAAATGGATCTTAGTGTTATGCCATTAGTCTACTGTTTTAAGAAGAATAATATCATAACAGTCATCACAGCTAATATTAAGAATGTCTTTTACTGTTTAGTTTTGCCCTCTTATAAAATTTGTGAAGATACTTCTGTTTACATTGTCCTGATTGTTGATAGAAATTGGTCGTAGTACATGTTTTTTTGTAGGAACATGCAAAAAATAACATCCCATCTTTTCATACTTGGCTTTTCTGTATCTAACCAAAAAATCTTGATCTAGTAAAAGATATTATCAAAAAATCAATGTTTATCTCGCGATATCGATTACCAGACCAAGTTGGTAACTATTGACAACATCATCATAACGAATGTTGAGATAGTCACGTCCAAAGTAATGTTTCCCTATAAATCCGATATTACCTTTTGCTATTGGATAATAGGTTAAGTAATTGTGTACACCAAAACGATATTTGTTTGTCCCTGGAAATAAACCTAAGTTTGAATCTAAGATATATGACATCTCAGATCTAAAAGCCAAATGCCTTGCTTGATCGATATATCTTTTTTTATCCATTGGTATCTCTACTACCCTATATTTTGGTCTTTGAAGCCATTGGAAAGTTAACAACATGTTATTCAGACCGTATGAGTTTTTTAATTCAGGACTTAATTTAAAAAGACTACCGATGCCTAAATCACGCTGGTAACCTAAACTACCAGAAAATAAACTTCTTTCAAATACTTCTTTTGAAGCATAAAGAGATAAACGAATGTAGTTTGTGCTAAAATCACCGTTCTTATATTTATTTCTAAGGGGATTAGTGCTTTCATAGAAACCATTATCGCTTTGACCATTTGAGTAATGATGTATTTGGAGTGTTGTCCATACGTGTAATTTTCTAAATGGATTTTCTTGATTTTCAATAGAGCTTAAAAGATAGTCAAGTCCTAGGCCAAATCGGTTATTACTTGGCAATAATGGACTCGAATTGTCTTTAGTCATTCGTATTGTAAAGCCAGCATCAAAAGTAATGCGCATCCTTCTCGTCCATTTAGGACTATAATAATGCGCTTTGTATATCGGAAGACGATGAATAAGATTTCCTTCTAATAAATATCCTTTTTTTCCTTCTCCATCTTGTAAAGGAATAGCCCTCGTTTTAGCAGATTTAAAAGAGGGGAGAATGCCTACATATAAAATAGGATCGTTGTAGTGCAGTAGTCTATGATATGTTTTGACGGCATTGTTAAGGGTATCAAACTTTTCGTTTGATATTCTTTCCGTATCATAAATAATAGTGGTGTCTTGGCTAAAAGATGCGTGTGCATATAGGAATACACATAGCGTTAGTAGTAGTTTTTTCATATTCAATTTATTAATTTGTATTAATTGAATTTACTACAACTAGAAACACGGGTGTCCACTTTTTGTTTTAAGAAATAATATAAGGCAGTATGTACATGAATACTTTTTTATTTTTGATATAGATTAACTTATATCATTATAAATAGTTATCATAGTTTCTATTTAACTTTTCTATGATCAAATTTGTATTTATCTAAATATTCATTTAATACTAGCATCAAATCATTGTGACTTATATCCATTGTAGAGGCCGCTATGTTATAGGGAGAACCGTAGTTGTTATTATTGAATTGCATTGTTTTCTTTATAATTTTATTTTTCTCTAACCCTATTACCCCATGACTGTTTTTTATTTGGATAATAATAATGGAGTTTGAGTGTATTGAGATTTCTCTAAAACCTTTAATATTCTCCCATGGTATAAAAGTTTTGTTCTTAATACCTACATACAATCCTTGATTTGTGAGTACCAACGCCAGTCTGTTTTTTAAGAGTTGATAAATAGAAACAATGACCCCAAGTCCAAAGAATAGAGCCGAGACTATTCCCATAAATATCGTCACTAGGGGAGATCCTTTAAATTCTTCAGGATAGAGGACTAAGAAAATTCCTCCTATAACAAAGATTAATGACGCTATTAACAGAAAAAACGCTTTTTTCTTGCTTGTGTATATTTCTATTTTATCTCCCATAATATTCTTCAAACTATTCTGTTGTGTCTAATATTTAAAGATGCATATTTTTTTACTCAGCTGTTTTGATTATCCCTTTACTTGGATAGATTACAATTTTCATTTTCAAAATACGCTTTTACATTCTCCTTTCCTGTCTATGATTCTGTGTCTTTATATTCAGGACAGTAAAATAAAGATAAAAGTAAAGTGCTGTATTTTATGATTCATTTGAGTATTATCTCCTAAAAGCTGTGGGCGAATTTGAAAATTTATTAATATAATAAGCAACCTAGCCGAGAATAATTCAAAATTTATTCTAAATCTCTTCATTGCTTTGTCGTGTAATTTAATTTCTTATATAGGTGTGTTGAGATTACAGCTTTCAAAAAGTGCAAAAAATAAGCTGACAAAACCACTCTGTCTTGCGTTGATGTCGTTATAAAGATCCATTCAAAAACAAATGGGTATTATCGGCAATGCTACCTACTTGCAGGATACGATAATAATTAGAAGAAAGGCAGACAAAATGAGTTTCAATTATAGCAACGATGATAACCGAGAAAGTTAAAGACAAAACATATAATTAAATGATGACATATGTTAAATAAATTTATCAAAGTAAATCTGCCAACAAATAACATGATGAACACATCTGTTATTCGTAATTATTCAAAACTCAAGCGTTCTTTATTTTTTTTCCCCCTGTTTTTTTTAGTTACCATAGTTTTATTCCTTTATAAACAAGATTCGTTACATGTTGATAAATACATACAGATTCAAAAGGATTGTTTCTATTTTCTGAATTCAAAATTATCACAATTCCCCAATACAATATTTAACCTCACCCAACTTGGAGACGAGATAATTATTTTATCTTTCCTTAGCGCTTTTATTCTTTATGTTCCTAAAATTTGGGAATCTTTAATATCCGCTTCTCTTGTTTCCTGTATATTCTCTTTTTTACTAAAAAAAACATTTGCTGTACCAAGACCTGCTGCTGTATTTGATCATACTAGTTTTGTTATCATTGGCAAAACATTGACAGGACATAACAGTTTACCATCTGGGCACTCCATTACAGTTTTTACCGTACTAACTGTTTTGCTATTTGCATTCATACCTAAAAAGATGAACTATAAAATTTTATGGTTTATTTTCATGATCAGTATAGGATTGATAATTGGGTTTACAAGAGTAGGTATAGGAGCACATTATCCGCTTGATGTTATTATAGGTGGAATTATTGGATATATCTCAGGACTATTAGGTATTTTTATCAACGAAAAATATAAAATCTGGACTTGGATCAATAATAAAAATTACTATCTAATTTTTATGCTGTTCTTTCTGATTTGCAGTATTTCATTAATCAACAAAATAATGATTGATCATTTAATTATATTTTATTTATCATTGACCAGCTTACTCATTTCACTCTATAAAATCGTTCATATTTATGTTAAAAAATAATTTGAAAATTGCTCATTTTGCTTTATTAATGAGTTTTCTTAATTTTTTATTCTTTCATTTCCCATTTTATGTTTTTGTCTTCAATAATGTTGATTATACAAGTTTGAACGGTATTGCGATCATTATTAGTGTAATGATTCTGATGTTGGTTGCCAATGCTTTTGTTTTTTATCTGATCTGTTGTCTGCCACGTAATGTAGGAAAATTTTTATTAATCATTTTTTTTATTACCAATGCCATTGCTGTTTATTTTATTAATACTTACGGTGTTATCATAGATAAAACGATGATCGGTAATATCCTCAATACCAATTATGCTGAGTCTAGTAGTTTTTTTTCAATGAAATTATTACTATACATCATTCTACTTGGTATTCTTCCTAGCATTTACATCTTTAAAGTTAAAATAATACATGTAGCATGGAAAAAATCTGCAATAACCTCCTCGCTCACCCTATTATTTATGCTGATTTTAATACTCGTTAATGCAAGCAATTGGCTATGGATTGATAAAAATTCAAAAAAATTAGGTGGGCTTGCTATGCCTTGGTCTTATTTAGTAAATACGTCACTTTTTTATTCTGACAAATATAAAAGTAATGAAAAAGAAATTTTACTGCCAGATGCGACAATAAAAGATAATCAGAAATCGGTTGTCGTTCTTGTTATAGGGGAATCTGCAAGAAGCCAAAATTTTTCTTTATATGGATACAAAAAAAATACGAATCCACTGCTTTCCAAAATACCTCATTTATTTCATTTTGATGCTACCTCTTGTGCTACTTATACAACGGCTGGTGTCAAATGTATTTTAGAACATACAAATACAGATAAGTTATATGAAATCTTACCCAATTATTTATATAGAAATAATGTAGACGTTATTTGGAGAACCTCAAATTGGGGGGAACCACCAGTTCATATTAAAGATTATCAAAATAGAGATGTTTTATTGCCAAATTGTAAAGGTGAAGGATGTGATTATGATGAAGTTCTTCTGACAGGATTAAAAGAACAAATATTAGCCAGTAAAAAGAATAAAGTATTGATCATATTGCACACAAGTACAAGTCATGGACCTACATATAGTACTAAATATCCATCCCGATTTGAGACTTTCAAACCCGTATGCAATAGTGTTGAATTAGGAAAATGTTCTCAAACAGAGCTAATCAATGCTTATGACAATACCATTGTTTATACGGATTATATTTTATCTCAGATAATTGAAGATTTAAAAGAATTAAACGCGTATAAAAGTGCTATGATTTTTGTTTCAGATCATGGTGAATCTTTAGGAGAAAAAAATCTCTATATGCATGGAGTACCTATAAGTATTGCACCAAAGGAACAATATGAGATTCCTTTTATCGTTTGGACATCTGATGGATCGAAACAAGTCAAACCCAATAAAATATTGTCTCAGAACCATGTATTTCATAGTGTTTTAAATTTTTTAAATATTCAAAGTCCTATTTATGATGAGGAGATGAATATTTTTAAATAATTTAATATACCACAAACCTTAGCTTATAATACGGGAACAAACTTTTTAAGTTCAGAAACAAGAGGTTTAGGTGCTTATGGTTGGGTTCAAATCATGAATGGCGTAGGATTAGCATCTGTTTTTTTTGACTGAATGTTTGTCTTTTTTCTCAATTACACATACTTCTGTCAACGTAGGTCTTACCGCCATTACCATTGATATAGTAACAGCCTCCTCGAGGACCTCGTATATATGATCTAGAAGAAGAGTTCTTATTCTTTAAAGATGTTGCTTTCAAGCCAGAATTGCCAGGTGCAGAGGATACTCTATTGATAGATGTCACATTAGATTTAGCATACTCCCATGTACCATCCGACTTTAAGATTACCTTTTGACCATTTGTTGTCGTGGCATACTGGGTTTGACCAAATAATATCACGACAAATAGAGAAAGCGTAATGGCTAATAATAGATTTTTTATCATTCTATTCTTGATTATTCCCCTGTTTTAACTCACCGATCTTGGGTTCTTTATAACATAAGATACTTATACAATCATTTTGCCCTAAGATCAGATATTCTTTAGGGTTGAAATCATCCATATATCCCAAAAGAAAGCCCTCGCGTTTTTTTTCTTGATCGTACCAACCGTTCTCTTTAATTTCCCAAATCCATCCTGCTGGTCTTGAGGAGTTCCAAAACTCCAATAAGTTACCTTCATCCAAAACTCTAAATCCTACTATCGAAGTGAATTTTACTTCAATAATTTCATCATCAGGATCATAAAATGAAACTGTAACGATCAAAGACTCTAGGTCATAGTTGATTTCAATAATTTGTGGGACCTTGCTTTTATTTATAAGTTCCCCAAATTCTATTGCAATTGTATCTTTCATATGACTACAATTTATTGTTGTATTATTTTTTCCAATCCAATTTCCAGCTGCTTAAATATTTCCTTTAAAGAACCCTCCGTTTCTTCTTTTGGTATTAGTAATGGTTTAGGCCAATTGATTGAGGGCAATTTAAACTTTCCTTTAAATTCTGGGAATAGTTGATCAATTTGATTTTCGTTGAAATCTGAATATTCTAGAAAAGTCCATTTTGAACTTTTATTTAATTTTACCGCCATCAGATTCGTTATCTTTATAAATTTTTTTGATGTATCGGAAGGAGATATCACTAATACTTGTGGGATGAGGGTGAAAATTATTCCATGTTTTTCCAGTGGATTCAGTCTATTGAAATAATATACAGTATCTACTGAAACTCCATCATTATCAAGTGAACTATATGATTCTTGTAGTTTTTTTATAGCATAAGTTTTACCTCCCATTGCCTCAAGTAATCTAGGGAAAGTTAAATCTAAAAGTCCTTTGGCATCTTTACTTAGATGAGCCTTTACAAGTGATTTAAGTTCATCATCTATTTCAGTACTCTTTTGGCAATATCCATTGCTGATTCCAGCTATAAAGAATAAAATGAAGATGGTATATTTAAGATTTAGTAACATTTTCTTTTTTGACGATTTTAAACGAAATGGTAATGTATATGATTATCTTACCTTCATATATTCTCCAATTGAATCTATCGTTACTAGTTTTCCAAAGTATTTTCGTTTTGCATAAATATTGAGAATCTTTCTAACAAATACGAATTACTGCATAGAAATTGGTTCAAAACTAATCTCTCCACGTTCTTCCAAAGATAACATGATAGATTCTGTAAGAATCGGATATTTTCTGACGTACTGTGTATATCCATAAGATTTGAATTTAATGTATCCATCTTGAAGTTCGATGTGCCATTCATATACCCATTTGTTTTTCTCTTCTTCATGTTTGGAAACAAGAATTATGTCGGCTACTTCCAACATATCAGTTAACCCACCTCTTCGATCAATATTGATAACCAAACCATATGTATTTTTAAAAACCAATGTACAAGGTGAAATCCAGAATAAGAAATTAATCTTAGGCCGAATAGGATTAATCCATTTAAATATATAGTCGATATCAAATGCTAAATCCGAAAACCCCGTTTCCTTATTGACTTCCTTAAAAACCATTCCATAGATATTGCAATCATGCCATCCCATGTTATCATAATCTTGTTCTGTCCAAATCGATTTTTTAAGTTCAAAAGTCTCCATCGAGAAAATGTTTTAATATAATTATAGGAAAATACCTGCTTACTTTACTGACATCTTACAGTATTGATAATTCAATTTTTCTTTGGCTTGTCTTTTATAAATAATGCTATTATAAAAAATGTAAAAAGGAACATGATAAATTGAATGATGAATACAGGAATTAAATAATCGGCTTCAAAGAATCTATATATAAAACTGAAAAATGTTACTGGGATTGTAAACATTAAAACAGGGATTGACCATTCGCCGTACAAAAGATCACCTCCTGCAATTGAGCAAACGGCTAAGGTCCCTATACCTACATAAGTTGAAGAAATATACAATGCAATTTTTCTTGTTTTCAGAAATGAGTTTTTGCCTGACCCATACATTGCTGTTGGGTCATTTTCTCTTTTGGTTTTAATTAAATTTTCAATCTGTTCTGCTTCACTCTCAGAAAAAGATCTTCCTCTTTCTTTCAAAATTTCATAAGCATATTGAACCGCATCAGCAACAAATGTAGTATCGGACTTGATATAATTTTCAAGTTCCTTATCACTTAATTTTCTGATCACATTTCTATTTGCCATAATACTTGGTAAAACTTTTTGTTAGTGTAAAACCACTTAGTACAAATGCAAGATCGAATTTAATGAAAGTTTTATTCAAACCACTTTATCCCAATCTAGATCACGCTTTTGATCGTGGTTTAGTAGCAGTGGACGCAGATTATTGTGTTTTGTTTTAAGCATATATGAGAATCGGAAGGAATATCCTTAAAGCTCACAACAGCTCAGGGGCAAAAAACTTATTTTACCTAAATATGAATAGTACTATCCATCAATAGAAAATCTAGGATGGCATAGGGTGAAGTATTTAAAGAAGGATAAGTGTGAAGTTGAAAGGAACATCACCAATTTAATCTGTGAAATTGACCAAGAAACTGGAAGTCTTTTAATTGTAAATTTTGTCAAGTAAGGAACAGAGTGTACCGGATTTGACCAAATACTGTCACTATAAGTAAAGAAAGCGTAATGGTTAATATTAGATTTTTTAACATTCTATTATTGATTTATCGCCATGTTTTACCTCGCCAATTTCGGGTTCATTATAACACAAGATACTTATACAATCACTTTGCCCTAAGATAAGATATTCTTTAAGATTGTAACCAGCCATGTATCCCAAAAGACAACCCTCACGTTTTTTTTCTTGGTCAAACCAACCGTTCTCTTTAATTTCCCATATCCATCCTGCTGGTCTTGAGGAATTCCAAAACTCCAATAGATTGCCTTCATCTAAAACTCTAAACCCTTCTATAGAAGTAAATTTTACTTCTATAATTTCATCATTAGGATCATAAAAGGAAATTGTAACAACCAAAGACTCGAGATTATAGTTGATTCCAATAATTTGTGGGACTTTGTTTCTATTTATAAGTTCTCCAAATTCTATTGCAATTGCATCTTTCATATAACCACAATTTATTGTTTTATTATTCTTTCAAATCTCTCCATTGAGAAACATTAAGCTGCACATATAAATTGTTACATCTATCACTTCAAGTATTTTATATTTCCAGCGCTATCGTCTCTAAATGATTGTATTTAATACCTTGTATAACTTTAATAAGGAGTCAGCCATTCGCTTTTTCCAGTATCCAGTGCATATTTATATACTCCAAATAACATTCCTACGTATAGGATGTTATTGTGCATAATTATTGAAGAAGACGTTGAATGGTCTTCCCAAAGATCAAAGGAGACTATTGATTTTATCTGTTTATTTTTATCAACAGAAACTATATTTTTGGTAGTGACGATTAAAATATTATCTTCTTTATCTAGACAGGCAGTTTGCGGAGCAAATGGTAACTCTAAATATTTTTGGGCAGTCCATATGTCCTCTTTTTTTATCAGTTGCATTATCCTTCCATCACTTGTTCCTAAATGAGCAAGGCCTTCTAATACTAATATATCGTTACTTCTGGTGATAAATTGAATGTAGTTTCCAGCATCAACGTGATAGTTTTTTTTACCATTTTTAGAAAACCAGTATAGTTCTCCCCCCCATTCACCTCGGTTTACACTAATAAGAAAGCCATTATCAGTAATTTGAAAATCACTGGGATCTGCGTGTGTCAGAATTTTATCAGAGCTTTCATATTCCTTTGAGTCTTTGAGTTGGATATACTTTGGTAATTCTATCGGTTTACTCTTCTCTGTTACTTTAGGTTGATCATCCTCCAAGTATACAGTCCAAAGATCAATCTGTCCTTCATAACTTTGATGCTTAGGTAAGGGATTGCTTTTCCAGTCTTTTAATAACTTATTATAAGATTGTGCAGATAGGATAGTTGGAATGAGTGAAATCAATAAGATAAATAATTTTTTCACCATCATAGTGCTTTTCATAAAATGATTATTACTGAATAATTCCATAACTAATCTTAACAATAAACTGGTCTTAACTTTTTTTTGATTCATAAAAAAGGTTTTGACGTTTATGTTATGAGACATAAATGTCAAAACCTAAATGTACGAAGTGCTTGACAAAGAAACAATAAAAATAGTTCTGTACTTGAGCCCGTTCTATTTCTATTTAAAAGTAATACTATTCAGTAGGGTATTTATAAAAGCTTCTGCTTTGGCACTATCTTCTTTTGTAGAAATAATGGTACCCATTAATTTGTATCTATTCTGCTTATCTTGAATCTCAAAATATTTATTGTTATCCGTGCGAAAATAATATACTAGTGTTTCATAGTTATTGACATTTTTTACTTCATCAAAGTATATGCCTTTAAAAGCTTTACCTACACCAGCTCCCTCTGGACGATAGGCATATCTAAGTTTTTGAAAATCTTCTTTTTTACCCAGAAGTATAGTTCGGGATACTATTTTTATCAACATATTATCGATTAGCCAAAACTCTCCAACTAGATCTAAGGATTGTTTGTAGCTTGTGACAGAGTTACGAGTCTTATATATACCAAATGCATCTTCCATTGACAGTCGTTTTGAAGCAGGAAGTAATTGACTTGTTGCGATGCCTGATAGGGGGGTGACACTCTCACCTTGTATATAAGTTTGTGCCTTTATATTTAGAACTGTAAATAGTAAAAGTATAAATAAGGTGCTGTATTTCATGATTACTGTGTGTTGCAATTGTTAAAAATTGGTTTATTAGTGCTTGTCTCTAATATCAAAGGTTTGAAATCTAATGTTGCTACCTTATCAGAGCGGTATATATTGACAACACCATCATACAATTTTAATAAGGCATATTCTTGTGCCTCATTGAAAGGTACGTTTCGGTTTTTTTCATAATATTCATTATATAACCTTCTATATTCTGTTGTATTTGTATTTATTTTCTCTTCAAAGTTCGTGCCCATTGCTATCCATTTATCGGCATCTTTTATTGTCACCATGTATATATAACTTGGAGTCACAATAGTCGCACTAAAATAGTCTATAAATATGGTCTTTTGCGATGTGGGTATCTGATTGTAACCAGTTGATCCATTAAAAAGATCTCTCGGGGTGGGACCACTTTCAAATGGGTGTGAATGTACAAATCCCACAGTTACACCGCTGCTTCCCCATTTCATCCTCCACTGTATCTCCTGTTTCTCCCCATCTGTCCGAATAGGAGTATTCTCCAATACCTTATTGGTAACATCCGTCATTACCGTTTCATAGGCATACTCTACAGTATCGGTCAGTGCGATTATTTTGTTGAGATATACCTTGGATGAATCGAGAGTGGAGCGTTCATTTATCGACATGCGTCCTGCACAAGGGTCTTTTGATGGTTTTTTGACAAGCTTGTATGTATTTGGTGGACCGTCTCCCGCATCTGCAGGAATTCTTGGATCCAAGCTTGGTAGTGGTCCTGTTTGCTGTCCACCACCTCCAGTTCCACTTCCAGAATCAATATAAATGTAGTCACAAATCGTATTGGTATAGCTATACCCATTTAAGGATGCGGTTATTGACCTGCAATTAGTAGTTACCCAGACTCCTGCTACCTTTGTACCCGTTCGCATCAGTTTTGTAGGCCTATCTAAATAGATCCTTAGCTTATAATCAGCATAACCTATTTTAGGAGAGAATGCATCCGCAGTAATCAAGGTCCCCGTAAAAGCTTCTTGCGTACTTCCTTCATTAGGGATCAATAGATTGGTTTGGAAATGCCACGAACCAGATTTATACGTTGCCGTTGTAAACATTCTATTGGTCATAGTATGCTCTCTATTATCATCACCTTTGATATACTCAAAAGAATCCAACACATTAATCCCAATGTACAGTAAGGAGTCAGACTGCTTAAAAGTTCTAGACCAATCCAACTCGTAATTTATTTGTGTAAGAAAGTTCGCGTCTTTCTGTTTTTTACTCTCTTGGTCGTTATAGCTGTTTTTCACCTCTTGTAGCAGTGGCGTAGAAGAGGTTTCATACAAGTCTTTGTTGCAGCCAATAAAAAGCAGCGTTCCAAAAAGAATCAAAAATAAACTAACAATTTGGTTCTTAATTTTCATTTAACATTTATTTTATTTAGGTTTTATTTATTTTTCATGAAAATATAAAATAAATCGATCAAATAAAAAATATCGCTTGAGAAATTAATTACTTGTCGAATAGTTTGCTGATTACATGATAGTTAAAGTTGTGATTTATGAAAGCAATATTTTTTTATTGTTCCCATTACGGGAATCCGTAAATAGGAGTGATACCTATGGATTAACTTTGAAACCAGTCAAACAATAGTGTTTACTCATCACATTCATGTTATTACATTATGGAATACAGAGTAGTACCCTTTACAGCCATCTTAAATCCCAAACTGATTACAGCAGACAATGTTGCAGATCAATTAGCGCAGATCATCGTAAATTATGGCTCCCAGGGGTGGGACTATGTCAGATTAGAGAGCGTCTCTACCTATATAAGTCCAAATTCAGGTTGCTTTGGATTGGGGGCAAGACCTGGATATATGTCCGCTTATCAAATGGTCGTTTTTAGTAGAAAATCCCTGTGAAGTACCTGTTGATTATTTTGATTAAAATCTACTGGCAGCTTATTCCTCGCAACAAACGAAGATGCTGTATCTTTCGAGTCAGCTGTTCCCAATATGTTTATCAGCAGAGCAAACAAAAAGGGTTGATAGACGGATTGAAGGCCCTTCATTATCGGATAAGCAACTGCAGAGGTGGATTCCAACTTTTTGATCATCCTATTGATGGATCAAAAATGATACTTTTACCCACAGGAGAGGTATTAGAAGAGCATCAAATAGCAACGCATTTTCTCCATAAAAATTAATTGCAATTACATCTAATTTATTGTTTTTAAATACCAATTACACCTCAATATCAACAGCAATGCCATTGAAAAGAGATAAATCCAAGGTTATTTTGATTCTATTATCACTAAAAATGGATCTCCTATTTCGTCTCATTCACGGATAAATGAAGCTGCTACAAGTTATACAGTTTCGTCAAAAGGAAGTGGGGGTGGTGGAAATGCTAGTGAAGGAACGACAAGTTCAAGTTATTGTGGAGCTCCAACTCAAAAAGGTAGACCCTGTACAAGAAAAGTCTCTGGAAACGAGAAATGCTGGCAACATCAATAATTAATTAAATCTTTTATACATATAATCTAAAAATTATGGCAACTAGACGTGAAATCCAATGAGTTATTAAAATAATAACAATGTTTATAGTATCAGAAGAAAGAAGTTGAATGTGTCTTTAACAATGACTTTAATACTGTATTTTACAATATTAACCCTAGTAACTTAATTATGAATAATTTAAAAGAACTTTTACAGAAAAACCATTTTCAGGATAATACATTTGCTCAGATTGCAGAGTTGTTGCTCAATCATTCCTTGTTGACCGTTAATGAAAAGAGCTATCGACTTACCGAAATCGAGTTTTATTGGAATGACAATAAAGATCATCAAGACAAGAGCACCTACATTCGTAACCATACTGAAAATTTGCAGGCAGGTCAATTGTTTTTTCATTACTCCGGGTTTGATATAGCAATGGACAATGAGTTTGGCTATGGAGGTATTTTGATCCGAGCTGTTTATGATCTTTCAAACAATAAGCATTATAAAGGACCGATGGTCAGTTGTATGCACATTTTTAGTGGAGTATCTGTGTTTGGGGGGCATATGGATGTGCGATTGGAAGAGAAGAGTTTAGACCCACCATTGGATGTCTTTACTAAACCAAAGATAGGTTTGGGAAAGAATGCGATTGAAGGAGGATTTGATAGCAAAGATTATAATTACTCCATTAAACTTTTGAAAAAATAAACTTATTTAAATGATGAGGCAATCGAGTTTGAAACAGTAATTTATAGCAATTATTTCATAAATATATAAGGAGAAAAATCACGAGGACTATACTTCGTGATTTTTCTCCTTCTTATAATTCATATTCCCATATTAATTGCCCTAAGGTCAAGTATAAATATATAACGATCCGTACAGAAGAAGAATATTTGTACAACCAGTACTACCCATAAATAAAAAATCTAGAATGGCACTAGGAGTGAAGTGTTTAAAGAAAGCTAATTTTAAGATGAGCTCATAGGTTTATTTCCACAACCTCCTCGTCTCCAAGAAAAGTTCAATCTGATTCAGCACCAGAGGTAGTTTTTTGATGATATCCTGTGTCCAAAAGCGGAATACTGTATAGCCCATATCTCGAAGAGCTCTATTGACACGTTCATCCTTTTGCATATTGCGTTCAATCTTCGGTATCCAGAAGAGGCGGTTGGATTTAATACGGTTGCGGTTGTTTCTCCAGTCGAATCCATGCCAAAATTCACCATCTACAAAGATGGCAAGTTTATACTTTTTAATCACGATATCAGGAGTGCCAGGAAGCGATTTATCATGCAAGCGGAAACGGATATTCTCTGCCCACAGCGCCTTCCGCAAGATCAGTTCTGGCTTGGAGTTCTTAGCCTTGATTCTTGACATATTATAACTGCGCTTCGGACTGGTGTAAAAACCTGCTTTTTCTTCGAAGCGAGGAACATAGATTTTTTCCGAATCATCATCATAGGTTCGCATATCCTAAAATTACGGAATAATATTGCCCTCCCTATATATTTATTCTATTTCTCTAAATCAATTATAGCAGGATTATTAATCTGTGTATTTTATTTGAAATACTGAATGTCTTAAGCTATTAGAGTACTCGTTTAGATAAATCTTATTTGGAGATTTAATTTGAAGAAATTTTCACCATTCTCTTGATAAATCAGACCAAATTTATGCTTAGTTGTACTGGGTGTTTCTAACTTGGTGTTTTTCAGTAAGTAATCTTCAAATTCATTTCTATTATATACATGGTAGCAAAGTACATCACCGTTTTCTTTTACCACAAGATAACCACCATTTGCTTCGTAGATTCCATTCCAAATTTTACCAGGCATCATTCCTAGTGCAATGTCAACTAACAGTCTTTTTAATTTATAATTGTAATACAAATGAGCGGTGCTTGTGTCAAAATTTAAGGGGTTTCTCTCTTCTAGTTTTTCACAGAGTCTTTCCAGGTTTGAATCACCCAATTCAGCTGAAAGTAGTAATAAAGAAGAAAGAATTTGTGGAAGCATACTATCTATCAAAATCAGATTATTTTGAAAAACTTGTTTTTGCGTTCCGACAAATCTTAGTGTTGATCCCGTATTGCCTATGGCTGTAATCCTATCCTTTAATTTTTGCCTACTGTCGATATTATTGATTCGCTCAATTTCAGTTGAACTAAGATTAGAATTTTCAACTTTATAAACAAAGTTTGTCGTCTCCCCTGCGTTTAATAGGGTAGAAGGGCTACCTAATCTTGATTTTATACTAAAGCCCAAAACAGGCTGGATACCCGTTCTTAGATCATGTATAATAATCGTAATATCTGTTTTAGCAGTAGATTTTGCTTTTAATGAATGAGAATTGATCGTATTCATAAACGATTCAATTTCAGGTATCGCAAATGTTTTGGTATTTGTTTTAATCGCCTTTAGCAAATCATTTGCTTTGTTTAAAAACTCAACTGCAACTACAGTTATTGAATTTCCTTTTGAATCGATGATATTAACATTTGTATTATCTATCGTATATGAAAAATCGTCAACGGGTTCTTTTCTTAAAATACTGATTATCGGATAAACAAGGTTTGCGACTCTATTTAGATCGCCATCGCCAGCATACATTTTGCCATCACCCAACAGTTTGAACAATGCATAAATTTCACTCCATTCTCCTTTGTTTCCTGTCAGCATAATTTAGATCAGATTTAGTGTTTTTAAAATTTGTTTAGCTGTTGCCTGAATCGCTGGCACCGCTACTGAATTGCCAAATTGTTTATATGCAGAAGCATCGGCCACCGATATGATAAATTCATCAGGAAACCCCTGCAATCTAGCCCATTCTCTTGGCGTCATTTTTCGGATACCTTCACGATTTACTTCACCTTTTATTTTGGTGGTAGGATTGAAATCCGTTATACGGTCATCATAGACTAAGTTTCTTTCTCTTCCCATGCCACCACACACTACAGCATTCGCAATGTTTTCATCTGGAATGACCATATACCCAAATCCATTACCCTTATTGGCATGACGAGCCTTATGTTCCACCAATGTTTTCAGGTACTGGGTAGACAAGTAGTATTTAGTTGGAACCACCTCTCTTTCTTTGACATCAGCAAAAGAAACCGGTCTGTCCAATGCTTTAGGATAGATAAAAGAAGTTACTCCCGTACTTGGGTGAAAACCTACAATAAATATACGTTCACGATTTTGAGGAACCCCAAAATCTTTAGCATTCATTATTTGCGGGTCGGGCACATAATAACCTAAATCATTCCGTAAAACATTCAGAATTGTTTCTAAGGTTTTACCCTTATCATGATTTCGCAATCCCTTTACATTCTCCAAAAAGAAAGCCTTAGGCTGTTTACGTTTAATAATTTCTGCTACATCAAAGAATAGTGTCCCACGGGTATCTTCAAAGCCCCCTCTTTTGCCTGCAATCGAAAAAGCTTGACAGGGAAATCCAGCACATAGTACATCAAATCCATCCGGGATATAAGACTTTGTTTTTTCCTTGGTGATATCTCCAAAGGGCAATTCTCCAAAATTTGTCAAATAAGTTCTTTTAGCCTCCTTATCCCACTCACTGGTAAATACGCATTTACCACCTAAATTTTGGAATGCCAGGCGAAAACCTCCAATACCTGCAAATAAATCGATAAATTGAAATTTAGGATTTTTTATAGGAACAAATGGTACATTTATTTTTTCAAAAAGATCTGTCTGTAATGCCTTTTGTGCTATTTCTATAGTGATGTTCTGTTTTACAAATCGCTCTTGCAATGATGTTTGGGTGTAAGTAACAGCACCCTCCTTAAAATAGCTAGATACACCGTTTTTATCATTATGCAAAAAATGAGTTAAAGCAGATTCCATATAATCATCAGGATCAATTGGATTTACTTTACTGCGTCTTTCTGTCAAATATTTTAAAGATATCTTTTCCTTGAATTCCATATTTTTCTCTTCTTTCTTCAGCCTCTTTCATCACATCGCAAGATAGGGATTTTTTGGAAAATGATGAACATACTGACTTTCTTGACTTTGATATTTTTATACAATCCGTTTCCATAAGAGTACTGTTTCGGACAAATTTATTTAAAATAGCTATATAAAACTAAAAAAAATAGCATTTATTATTTTTAATTACTAATATTGTTAACAATTGTTCTCTATTCGATTATCAATAATAAACCTTAAGCTAAGAATATGAAAGAAATAACTCGAAACCCATTTACAGAATTAAGCAAGATCATTAGTCAGAAATCACTCATCAATTCTATGTTTGGAAAGCGATCTCCCAAATCGGGGAGAATTGAGAGATATATATTAGCACTCATATTAATAGGAATTTGTGCATACAGCCCGTTTATATATACTCGATTTTACGCTGATTGGTGGATAATTTATTTTCTGACTATTTCAATAATTATGTATTTATTAAAGAAAAAACTAGATGATGCTAATTATATTAATAAATTCGGTTATATGAATTTGCATGATAAGTTGAAATATGAAATTTATCAAAAAATAAAAGAATTAGAACTTGATTTTGAAGAATTCGAAGCATACAAAAAACACTTGAGAAATTTTGCTCTCGACAATAAAACCAATATCTTTTCTTGGCCGACCTTCTTTACTATTACTAGTATCGTTACAACAGCTGTAATTGGTTTATATGCCATAGCGCCAGAAAATATTGATATATTGAAACTGGGTACAGCTATTCTTCTTCTTTCATATTCTTTTTGGTATTTTTTTAAACTAATTGAAAGCGAGATTTTAAATAGAAAATATAGTAGATATTACGAGTTGTATTTGATTTTTTCGAGTTATAGAAAGGAAGATTTGAAATAAAAATAAACAGCAAGCGGTTTCAATTTATGTTACCTTATCTTCAATTTTTTAAAGATTATATTCCTTAAAATTAAGAAGGATATTAATATTCCGCTGAAATACGTTTTTCATTACCTGAGTCTTAACCTCTTCAATTTTATCAATGAGCTCATCGATTTTTTCGAGAATACACTCATTTTTATTCTCAAGGAGTACATTACTAGTCGCCCTTAAGGCTGAAATCCAGTAATCTCCTCTCTTTTATCTGGAAGATTTACTTTTGATTTCTTCAGATTATTAACAAATGTTTGTTATCATATGTTATCCAAATGGATTACTCATTATAAATTCCTAGATTTGTGCTATGCAACCATGCCCCACATATGATAAAGCACAATTGCGTGAATTGGCCTCTTTAGTGTCTCATGCGGCATTTAAGAAGCTAGGCAATAGCACCAATCAGTCGACATATATCCGTCGTATGAAGAAGTCTATTGGCTGGGATAATACGGAGACAGCAAAACCAAGATGCCTGAGCGATTTGATATCCTATTCTTATCAAATACTGGAGCAACAATATAGACATGAGTACATCTATAAAAACAAATTGCTGAATGATTTTGTCATGGAATATTACGCCATGGATGATACCATTCTACTCAATGAATTTCGTATCGGTCAATCCATTGCCGATGCGGTACTCATTAATGGTACTAACAAGGTTTTTGAAATCAAGACCGAACTAGATACACCCGAACGTCTAGAAAGTCAATTGAATGACTATTACAAAGCATTTACCGAAGTTTATTTGTTTACACATATCTCCCTATTGGACAAGTATCTCAGTATACTCCCAAACTATGTAGGTGTATTGATCTATACAGAAGAAGGAGAGGTCGCTCAATTTCGTCCAGCTATCAATAATAAAGAATTTCTAGATGCTAGCTTTATGATGGCTTCCTTGCGTAAACCCGAATATAGCAGACTCGTTAAGGAGTTAGTAGGCTTTCTACCCGAAGTAACACCTGTATTTTATTACCGAGCATGCTTAACGGTTCTGAATGAATTACCTATTGAAGATGTTCAAAGCATGTATTGCCACATCTTGAAGAATCGTATCGACAAGCAAACGAATATGTATCTGACACAAGGAGATCTACCATCTTTTGTGAACTTCTCTTTTTATCAGGCGAAATACAATAAAAAAGCGTATCTTACTATGATTAATAATCTAAGTAAGAACCTATTATAATTGCCTATGTATTTCCCTTATCTTAGAGGTAAGCAGTTTGAACTAATCGCTTTACGCGAATTAGCGGCTTTGCCTTTAAACCCTAATAAAATTATTCCTATTGTTGAACCTGTGAAAATAGGTTTAAAATCTATTTCAACAGCTCTAAAAGTGTTGAAACAATTCGAGGTGAAAATACAATTAATTGTCAATCCCAAAGTTGGTCAATTAGTAGGAAAGACGGATGAGATTATAACCTTTATTAGTGAGCAAATTGCACAAGGAATAGATAATATTATACCAACATTTTTGATTGAGGGAGATTCTGACGTGGTTTTATTACAAAATGTTGCTCAGGATCAAGGTTTTGATAAGACGGGCTATGCACTAATTCATATGGCTCCAGTACGGAAATTAGAGGAGTTAAGTAAATATTCGCAGGATACTACCTGCTTGTATAACACGATTCATATCAATCATGTATTTGCGTTAAGGCGTAAGTTCAGAGTAGAAACTTTGGGTATTTTAGGTGATTATTTTAGAAAACAAAGAGTCAACGCCGATTATGCCAATGATTTGGATGAATCATTTTCAAGTGATTGTTTTTACTATCGAAATGAAGGCTTTGCAGTTTTCTCAGATTATCAATCCATTGGAGACAGCTGGATAGAAGGAGGAATGTTACCCAAAGCTGTTGTCATTCATTTAACCTATCGTGATCCAGGACAAGATGAAATCCGTATTCATCATTTTGTTTCCAATACGAATGATGACACGCTTGATGTAGCAGGTAAATTTTATGAAGCATTGACAAAATTAGTTAACTTTTGTAACCAACTAGAGTTAAAGGACAGTTTGGCAATAAAATCTTTTCGTGATCTGCATGCACGCGAGGCATTTCCAGGACTTGGAGTCGTCAAAAAGCTTTCCATTATGCATCATATCGAATTAATTCAGGGATTAATTTAAATTCAATTATTTATGAATTGCTGTGTCCACTGTTTTGCCGACCAAGGGTTGCAAAATAGGATAGAAGCTGAGACTAATGGAAAAGGTGATTGCGATTTTTGTGAAAGTAGTGAAGTTAGTATAATCGCCTGTGAAGAGCTATCCGATATTTTTGATGCTTTATTTGAACTCTATGTTAACCATCCTACCGCAGTATCCTCTTTAAAGGAAAACAAAGCGGTCTCCATGCATGAGCACATACTTCGTTATTGGCCCGGCTTATTTAATCCCACGAAGCTAAAATCAAAAGGTGTAAAGCAATTGATTAATCAGATTGGTCGTGGTTGGGTTGGTTTTAACGAACCATTATTTGAGCAACCTGTCGAATTGCAAATCTATCTCAATGGAGAAGCCGAAGATGACTCCTACACGATAGAATGGGACACATTTGCCAGCGAGATAAAAGGAGAGAATCGCTTTTTTATTTCAAAGAAATTAGATTTGGAACTATTAGAATCTACATTTGCTCGGTTTGCAAAGACCTATCCGGCAGGAACTCGTTTTTATCGTGCACGCATCAGCGATCTCCCCCTTTCAAAAGAACAATTAGGTAAACCTCCTAAAGCCGTTACAACACCTGGGCGAGCTAATCCTGTTGGAATTCCTTATCTCTACATTTCAGATCAAGAGGAAACGACACTTTATGAAACTCGTATCTCTTTGCATGAATCTATCAGTATCGGAAGTTTCGTTTTGACGGCTCCTCTGCAAATCATCTCACTAAAAAATATTGTTGATTTTGGACCTTTTGAGATTCAGGATAAAGGTTTTGATATTGAGGAATTTATGCTCATTCGACCTTATCTGTTGAAATTGGAAGAAGAGCTTTCAAAACCAGTGCGTAAGCAAGATGTCAATTTAGATTATTTACCGACACAGTATCTGTGCGAGTATATAAAATCTTTGAACTTTAATGCTGTGGAATATAGAAGTGCTATGAAAGATGGGGGATATAATCTAGCAGTATTTAATGACAATAATTTGGAATGTATTTCTGTTGAACATTATCAGATTAAAGAGTTGAAATATAAATGGAACTGAAAATCTAAAATAGTTAAAAAGATAATTTATGAGGTCTATTATAAACTTACGTTGTTTATGTATTTCCAAATTCAGACCAAGTACTAAGAAAATTGACACTTTCTAATAAAGAATGTATCAAAAAAGTGAACAATAATAAACAGATACTTTTGATTTTATTGCTTTAATTGTATTGTTCTAGAATATGTTATTGAGAAAATGTGAGCTATTTAAAATAGCTCACATTAAAAATATTAATTTAAATTCTCGAGGTTCAGTTCTGGATAGTTTATTTTAGCATATTCAATAAACTCATCCAAAGAATTACTATATTGTATAACGAAATCTACAAGATTTTTTTTAGGTTTTTTATAATGCTTGTATATTTCTTTAATAATAGCTTTTTTAGTCCCATCTTTCATTTTACTAATCATTTTTTGAGATGGAGGGGTGGACATATTTAATACCTCTTTGGAAATATAATTAGCGGAAACAAACCAATTATATCTACTAGCGAATTCTCTCTTTGAAGATAAGATAGTCGTTGGGACTAAAATTATGTGTCTTCCAAATTGTGGTAAATCAACAATCGTTGTTTCCCACTTGTTTGCTTTATCGTTGTAAAATTCTATATCTATAGGTTTAGTACTTATTCCTAATCTTAAACATTCTTTACTAGTAAAATTAGCAAAAATATCTCTACAGACATTTGAAATGATATCAGACATAATATCTTGTCCAATACCATCAACAAGTAACAAAACATTATGTGCTTCGTTAGTAATAGAAGAGTTTTGTTTGGAAAAGGCATTGTTTCTTAAAGCATTAAAGATATCATTGGCTTTAGATTTAGATACAGCTTTACCTTTGTTGGTTGAAGAATATCCTAAGTGATATTCATTTGGTTCATGTAAGTGGTCAAGAAATGAAATTCCATTGTTTACATCATTTGTTTTGATGTAGGTCGTATTTAGCTCTCTTAAAAAATTTTTAATTCTCTGAGAGACTTGTAGTTCAAGTTTATCCTTTTTATGCTTCTCTATTAAAAAAGGGCATATAAAGGCTTCCAAATCATTGTCATCAATAGGAATGTCAACGAAACTGATTGGTGTATTTTTACTTATTCCAAAATGTTTTGTAAATTTTAAAGCCATATTTTATTTATTTATAGTTATGAATTGTGGTAGATTATACCACTCCTGTTAAAAAAAAGTGTTAAAATTATTGACGAATTAGAATTAGTTTATATCTTTGCACATCGACAACATTAATTTAAAATAATTCTAACGGTTTCAAAGTTTTACCTCGTTAACTCTTTGAAAATTTATTTTGTTTATATCATATAATTGTATTTAAGTTTAAATAAACCTATTTAACAATAATGTTGCCTGTCTATTATTTTACAATAAACAGGTCTATTATTTTTAATTTCCGCCACTATGACATTACCTTTATGTCATGTTATAAGTAATTATGCCTATATGGCATGATTATACCTAACTCTGCTTAAATAAGAAATGTAGATTTTGACGTTAAGAACCGTGATATTCTATATAGAAGCTACTCAATATTTCTTAATTAATTTTTGAATAAATAAAAGTCTATTTAATATTGAACTTGTTTCAGGAAGAAAATTGGAGTAGAATTAATTCTCAATAACTTACCTTATTCAATATCGCACTATCTCTAGGATTTTCGATGTTTCCGACAAACCGAGGAATCATGTGACATTAGAAATAAAATACAGCTTGTCCATTGGCTTTATCTCAGTTCAGATACTTTAGGAATTTTTATTCCAAATATATTAACAAGAGCATTACAACGAAAACAATGAAACATATAAAAGCAATCTCTAATCCGCCGAATATTGCTGTTAATATCATTATGAAAAATACCCAAGTATTGATTACTTTTAAGAATCTGCGATTTTGCATGATAGGTTGATAATGACTAATGTAATTTATAATTTTCTTGATAACCATGCAAAATTAGAATTCATTTATGTATTTAAAATACGGGAAACCGTAAGTCTCTAGCACATTTCATTTTTCGTTTATCGATCTAAAAACTTCTCAGTATTTTCCTTTTTGGGCCTAAAGCTTTAATAGATTCCTTGTTTTTATTTGATGGTTATTTGATAACCATGCATTAAGTGAAATGAATGAATAGAGTTTTATGATTTTTAAAAGAAGCTATTTCTTTTTTTTATCAAATAGTTGATATAGAATAATAGGTGCTAATCGTGAAGATGAGCTTGCCTTTTCCATGAATGTATAGTTTTTATAAATTTCAATAACGTTTACAGTAGCATTTTTTACTTTTATTCTACTTTTAAAGTAGTTGTATCCAAATTATTCAATGGGGAATCAAATGCATAAGGTACTCGTCCGGATGGAACAAACTTCGACGAGTCTTTCAGATGTACATCTTGATCATCAAAGAAAATATGTGCTCCAAAAGCTTTTAAAACTTTATCTTTAGAAAGCCCTCCTAGGAAGTAGGCTTCATCAACATATACTCCCCATTTACGTAACGTTTTAATAACTCTCATATGCGAGGGTGCATTTCTTGCCGTTACAATAGCAATTCTTAATGGAGATAATTCAATAGTACCAGGAATCTGTTCTTGAATTTTTGATAGTTTAATCAATAATTTGGCAAACGGTCCTTCTTGTAGAGGAACATCTTCATTTTCTTGTTCGTGTTTGTGAAAAGCTTCTATTCCTTCTTTTTTATATCTGTTTTCAGATTCGTCAGAAAATATGACAGCATCTGCATCAAATGCAATTTTCACTCGATTATCTAAAGGTTTAAATTCCGTTGGGGGTTCATATATGTATGCAGCTGCACAAGTTTTTGAGTCTATAACAGTTTGTACATCTTTTTCGTCTTTGCTTAGAAAAAGATCGATATCAAAAGCATCAATATAGGCAGCTAATGGTTCCCCTCCACTCAAGGCAATTCGAGTTATATCTAAATGATGATCTCTTAAAGAATTCATAATACGCACACCTGTTTCAGGGCTGTTTCGTGACATTACTACTACTTCAACTATTCTTTTTTTTGCATTAGAATTAAGATGCAGTAAACTTTGTACTAAATGAAAGGCCGTTCCAGGCTCTAAAGCTTCATTTTCGTGATCTTGCTGATATTTTCTATATCCTGATATTCCTTGTTGATTGAATATTTCATTTTCAACTTCTAAATTAAAAAGGGCACGACTAGAAACCCCAATCACTAATACATCTGATAAATCTAATGGCATAATATTTTAGAATAAATTTTAATAATAACAGATTAATTATTTTGGCTATATATAATCGTAAAATACTTTAGTCACACCCTAGATATCTTCTGTAAGATTTAGTGATAGCATTTCTTTCAGCAAATTTATTTATCATTTTATATTATAGCTTACGGTTTTCCGTAAAACTCAATATTTAATAAAACTTGAATTTTTTAGGCAATATATATCCTAAGATATCTATTGTTTTTTATATAAATAATAACAGTGATTTAATTAACGAGAATTTTTAATAGGAGGAAAGTCTGTACTACTAATCAAGATATTTTGCAAACCATTATCATTAAATAATTTCAGCTTCACCGATTTGATGCGGACCTTCATGAATCCACCATATTCGACCTTTTGTCAAGTATTTCTCAATAGGTTGATACATTAAGAATCGTACAGTAACAGAACGCTCTTCACCAGGTTGAATCTCATTGTCATTTTCAAAGACAATATCACCAATATATGTTTGATCTATTTTTCCATCTATTGTATATTCAAAAACATGATTTGGACGATAACCGCTTATAATACCATTTTTACGACCACCAGTTTCTGTTGATTTTAGTCGCAGAATAGCTTTGAATATAATTAATCTATTTTGATGTTCATATTGTAGATCACAAATACTCGAATGCGTGTATTTATCATAAGCCATCACATCAAATACTTTAGATTGTCCAGTATCTAACCAACGTTTATAAACGAGGTCGCCATTGATATATAAATACAACTCATTGCCTTTAATCTCCTTAAAAATCATCCTATAGCTTTAACTTTTGTCCAGAATTACACTTGTCTAGTAAATCTCAATTTCTTATCCTCCTATACCCTGAAGGTCTTAGAGTATTAGATACTATTCCCAACCCATATTAAAAGAATTTAGCTAAGTGTTCAGCCTGAGCAAACACCTCTAAATCCTTACCTAGTAAAAGCAAAATAGATCACATACAGCCAGCTGCAGATACCGTGGAAAATAGCCCATAGTATTGATTTATTTCTCTCCCATGAAGTAACAACAGCGATTACCGAACCTAAACCAATGCCAGATTGGGTGATTGTTTTTGTTGTATTGGTTGTCAATTCCTGTCCAAAAACAATAGAGGTCATGGAGAGCAGAAAAATAATTAAGGTTAGCTTTTTCATAATTAGGATTATATTTTTTAATGTCTATTTTTCGATTTTCAAATTCTTTTATGGTTTTTATCTCTTTAGAAATTAGCAAATAGCTTTCATTTTCATCCAGCGTTACCCTTATCTATATAAGTCTTAACTTCTTACTCCTCCTATACTCCCAAGGTCTTACGGCGTTACGTTGTCTCCACAAACCAGATTTATTAAGTTGTGCCAAATGTTCCGCCTGAGCAAACTCATCCGATTTATCAAACATCTTATAATGCCAAGCAAGACCTGATTTTAGTAATGCTAAATTGACATCAACAGAGTCACTCGTCCAGACGATGCCAACTCTTCTTCCATACCGATCGATATCTTTAACATCAACAGTTACCATTTTAGAAAAACATAAGTCTGACGTAAACTGCCTCGCTACATTTGCAAAATCTTGTCCTTTTTCAGGACAATCAATTCCATAAAAGCGAACTCTGATTTGCGTATTGGTTGAATCAAGAATGGTTATCGTATCACCATCTGAAACTCGAACAACTTTACCTTTAATAATTCCGCAAAAGCAAATGATTGGTAGAAAAAGTATAAGAAAGGAAAGAAAATATTTGATACTTATCTTAATAATATTCATTTTCCTTTATTTCCCTTTATAAGTAATTAAATCTGCCAATGTAATTTCAAGACCTTTACATATCTTCAATAGCGTTATAAATTGAAAATCTTCTTTAGCCCTTTCTATATCACTTATTTTCGCGTGATCAAATTTTTCACCACTTCTTTTAGCTAATTGTTCTTGTGTAAGATTTAAAGATTTCCTTATTTTCCGTATGTTTTCGCCAATGAGTTTATAATCCTTTTCAAAATTTATGTCTACCATATAAATATTTTTTGGTTTTATTGCCAAATTTAAATCTTATTATTATATTTGTTTCAGTTATTTAAGCGACTAATAAAGTAGGGGATATCCCCTTACTTTAAACGATGTCACTCGTGAGTGGAAACCGTCAAAATTTCACATGAGTTGATCGTGAGTTCGTCATATCTATTGGATTTTACTATCTTTACGATACTAAGCCAATAGGGCGAACCTCATGTTAGACTTTGTGAAAATTAACATTTTTGTTAAGCAGGTTCTTGACGGTACCTCACTCAAAGCTTTGAAGTTCGCCCTATTGGTTTTACCTGCCAATTAAGCTTTCTTTCTTGCTTTAGAGTTTCATCGTTTTCATAACCAACTAAAATTATGAGAACAAAAAAAACGATTATCAAAGAACCCCAAGATGAAATCCAGGATTTGCATCTCACGTTTTCCAATTCAAACATATTAAAGAACAAGTGTCGTGCACCAAGCTGATGACGATACGACATTAAAAACCAATTAAAAAAGAACGGTTATAGAGCAGTATTTTATTCTACCTGTATACTGTATATGACTAAACTTTGATAAGGTTTTACCGGCTTGTATTTAATCCTTACAATTCCCCCGTTTTTTGTTACGCCCGACTGCTGTGATATCTTGACACATAAAACTAGCAAATAAAAGCATACGATCAAAAAACAGTTGTAGAATTAAGCTTATTGCGATGCAATAAGGCAAGTCGGTTTTTCATTTTACACAAAATAATGCAATCACGAAGACCAATTATAACCAGTGACGAAGCAGTAAAATTGCATTTTTTCCAACTTATTTTTTAACTGTTGAAAGGTTGAACAGGGAGCTTAGTGCCAAGGTTATAGCTCCCGATCACCTTTCTATTTAATCTTAAAAAAATGCAGAAATTATGCAAAGGGGAAAGCTATGCACTATTCCCAACGAAAAAAACTGCCTCTACCCGAGGGTTATTAGTAGGTCTTCATCGTAAAACAGACCAAAAAACGAACATATTGAAAAATTCTACTCCTACTAAAATAAGGCAGTCGGTGGACATGCCCCAAGGAAACTTGATATCCCGAGTGACCACCATCAAAAGATATTGGTTACAGCCTATGGCGGTATGCCTGATGATAATCGCGTTAAATGCGGTTTATATGTTTAGTGTATCAGCTCAGACGCCCCGCAAGGACAGCGGGGCGAATGGGCCGATAAAAAAATGCCAACAAGGAAATATCAAAAATGGATCATCGAACATGTGCAGCGCAATCAAGCTATTTTAGCAGAACAGTCCTCTCCAGCTGTTTCTGCTACGTATTGATCTTATAAGATCTTATTCCGTATCTCTTGCTCGTCTAAACCTGTGTACGCAGCAAAAATTTTGATGCTGATATACTGGTTTGATGTTAGCCCATAACAATCCCGTATGATCCGAAAAATACGATAAGTCTGTTTTTCACTCTTCCCCAATAAAATGGTTGCTCCTTTGGGATATATACAAATTCGATTAATATTTTTCATATGATATTCATGTTTGCTTGCCGATAGCAAACATCCGCTATTGATCCAGTCGCTAAGCAGGGATACTCCAGGGTATAGACATATCAAAGGCGTTATTCAAGAACGCACAGTATTTGGAGGTGGTAAGAGCGTTGTAAGTGTGTTCCAGCTATGCTTTTAACGCACTATGTACGCTTTATGTACGCTTTATCCCTGCTTAGTCCCTACTTGATCCCTACTTAATGAACAAAGGATTCCCATATAAGCTGTGCTTGAATAATTTGTTATACACCTGATTTATTTTGGTTAAAATGGTTTCAATTCCTCTCCAGGGAATGCTGATAACGGTGATGTAGTGTTGAAAATACAAAAAATAATAGGTTCTCCAGTATCATATTTCCCCATTATTCCCCATATCAGCCCATTTGATCCCGATCATTTTTTATGGATAGCCATCTTCGTATTGTCAAACAAAATTAACGTCATGGCAAGATCAGAAGGTTTAATCAAATTGAATGGAACGGTCGGGGACCTTTCCTTCTACAAAACAAAAGGTATTGGTTACCAGGCACGCATGAAAACGGGTGTTTCAGGTGATCGCATTGCAAATGATCCAGCATTTGCCCGTACCCGAGAGAATGGGGCGGAATTTGGAAGGGCGCAGCAACTGGGCAAGAAACTCCGCGAATTGCTTCGAGATGCGCTATTTCAAAATTCGGACAACAAGTTCAGCACCCGATTGGCGGGCCGTCTATTGAAAGTGGTGCAAATGGATACCGTAAATGTCCGGGGTAGCCGGATTATGTTGCCCGAGAATATGGTGCTGCTGCAAGACTTGGAGTGTAACAGTAGATCGAGTTTGGGAACCATCACGCTGAAACCGCTAACGTTGGACTATGATCGGACCTCGGGTCTGGGAATATTGGAATGCTCGCGATTGGTTCCTCACCTGAACATCGCTAAATTAAAAGGAGCGACACATGTGCAGTACAGCTTGGTGCTACAGGAATTCTCAGGAACGGATCTGGATAATCGTCCTGTGATTCAACGGTCTGCCTATATCGAGCTTGGTGAGATCGATCCGATGGATCTGGCGGTGCAAGCAACGTTGGATGCTGATCCAGCTAAAACGGTGTTGATCCTGGTTGGAACAGGTTACTATCAAATGGTCAATGGGGCGTATTATCCATTAGCGAATGGCCAATATAACGCCATGAGCGTGAAACAGGTGCTTGTACCTTAGTAGTAGTTAGTATTAAGTACTTAGACATACGAAGTTTTAGAAACCTTCGGTTCGAAGGTGCATCTGCTTTTAGAAAGTGTTGGAGTATTGCAATAATAAATTATTATATAGAAAATTGTAAAAAAATGAGAGAGATCATTGTAAAAATAAGTCGTGTGCTTCAAGTGGTATTGATGGCACCTATAAAACTGCCAGTTAAGGTATTGGAAATTGTCAAGTATATTGCTCTGGGATTGGGAGTTATCGAGACCGTGCTTGATAAGGGACAGGAAGAGGAAACGGAAAAAAATCCTCCTGCAGAAAAGGAAGATCAACTGGAAGAATCCGCATCGAAAGTGTTACTTGACGAGGAAGAATATCAAAAAGTTCCAAACGTAGTCATGAATGACACGAAAAATGAAGATGACCCCCTGGAAAGCTTGCAGGACGATGAGGGACAGCCATTCGAGCGATTACATCGTACTGAACCCCAACAGGATGATGGCACAGAAAGAACCGTTACAATACCACAAGATGTCTTGGATCAGGATGTCGGATTAGTCAAGGAAAAGATCAAAAAAAGTGAAAAGAAGAAGGAGGGGGCTAATGAAAATCAATGATATGCGTTTTGGTGTATTGGGAGGGACACTCTGCTCCATTTGGATTTCGATTTCATTTGGTGATGTGCTGCAAACCATGCTGATGGCGGTGGTAGGGACAGCGGTCAGTTTTGTAACCAGTCGGTTGTTGGGTAAATTGGGGCAACGTAAAAAGTAATCCGCATAGGCATGGCTGTATGTTTGAAGCACCTCGACCGCAATCGAGGTGCTTCATTCGTATTTATTAAAACAATAGATTCTATTTTGTAAGGCTATTTATCGTTGATAAGATGGCAATTACAATTTCATCCGGTGAAGCAAAAAAGAGGAGAATTCTTGAACGGCAACTTGGATACATGCCTCATCTACCTGAAAGTTAGGTGCATGATTCATCGCAATTATTCCCTTTTCGATGTTAGAGCCACCTAAAAGAAAATAGACACCTGGTATTTCTTTTTGGAAATAAGCAAAATCATCATTGAAATAAGGGGCTTGTCCATAGCTAAGTTTTAACCGATCCATCTGTTGAAAGGCATTCGAAGTTAAACTGCTATCATTTTGAACGGTTGGGTTATCCATGATAAAGGAAATGGATTGCCAACGTTCTTTTAGACCCTTATTTTCAATAATTTTTTCGACTGTTGATACTAGATTTGAAATTTTATTTTTATCTGTTTCATAGACATCAAAACTCAATTTGCCATTTTCGTTATCGTGCGACATGGAAAAATTGCTGACAAACAGGTAGTCTGCAAATATGGTATTCGGATTTCCTAAACCCAGATTCGGATCCACCATTTTACTGATATCAGCAGGACTAGTTGTGGTATTGACCCGAGAAATCTGTGTAGAAATAGCTTCCTTTAATTGGATTAACTTTTCTTTCTCCACAACGGAATTGAATTGTACCTGCAATCTTCTTTGGTAAGCAAATATTTCATTTGGTCTTACCATAATATCACCAACAGGTAAAGCGGTGACATGTAGACCATAAATTTCATTCAGTTGTAGACTATCGATGTGTTTTCCTTCCACCATTCTTTTGGCTCCGATAAAGCTCTCTTCCTCGGGCTGAAAGATGAAATATAATGTTCCACTAAAATCGTTTTTATACTTTTTAAGTACTTGGGCAATGCCTAGCGCAATAGTCATATGGACATCATGCCCACATCCATGAGACACGCCCTTGTTGTTGGATTTGAATTCGGAATCCGTACTTTCATCCATGGGTAAAGCATCCATATCAGATCGCCATCCTATAGCTGGACCTGGTTTTTTACCTCTTAATATGCCAATCACACTATTGCCATAACCGTTTGCTTTTACTTCTAAACCTAAGGACAATAGGTAGTTGATGATCTTATCTTTTGTGACTTTTTCTCCTCCAGCAAGTTCTGGATGTTGATGAAAATCTCTCCTTAAGGCAACCAGTGATTTGAAAATATCTTCGGTATTGTTTTTAATGGATTGTTTCAGTTCCATGTTTTGTTTTTGAGCTGAACAGAGCAGAGAAAAGCTACAGCAAATCAAAAGAAGTAATGTTTTCATATTGTTAATTAATTAGCGCAGCTGTTTATCGCGTTAAGATTTATTTAAAACTACGCATTTACCCAGACATCCTCATATCGATTTCGGTAAACAGTAGCTTGTTCTCGGTCAATGGCAACTTTTAATCGGTAGTTATAGATATGGGAAGGAATAGGAGTGGCGTGTTGGAGAGATGTAGCCAACGTAAAAAGGTGCTCTAATTTTTAATGACAGTATGCTCCAAGCACCTGATGACTGAGGTGCTTAGAGTATAGTAAAATAATGAACCTACTGAATAGGTTTATATAATTTCAAATTCAGATCCAAGTATTGGTTTTTTGAATTTCGAATATAGATATAGGCTTTTTTTCGATTTTCTTGAATCATTTCAATCGCTATTTGAGAATCATATGCATATTCGCCGTAATTTAAAGGTTCTAACGATGCATAAGCTAAAGACGAAAAATCATTTTCAGCAGCTGATGCGATTTTCCACTGCATCGTAGTTAAGTCCATCAAACCCTTTTGCTTTCCTATTGTCAATATGGCATAGCCTATATCTTGCGTATTGTTTGTCCAATTGGGCGATTCGCTAAAAGATTCTTTTAATTGTATGCCACTCAATAGCGACCTGAAACTGTATTCTTCTTTACCGGTATTCATCCAAAACCAAGCATCGTCTTCATTGCTGTAACTTTGTTTTTTGGTTGGAATGTCGCTTAGTTTTTCAAAATTTGGAAAAGGAACACCTCGTTGATTAATGACAGCATAATGATTGTCATACATGACTATTGCACAATATGCATTCTTAACTTTAAAAATCCGAAATATAGTAGGTCTATCCTCTACCTCGTCATAAAAATGAGGACTGAAATAAGTAAGTTGACCTTCTTCGTCTACTTCAAAACCCGTTAAGTCCGATTTTACAAAACTTTTGAAAGATGGTTTGATTTCTCCTTCTTCTTTCATCGTTACAAAGAGTTGAGATTCACTTGATGCTGTTTCCTTGAGCTTATAGTTATCTAGGCTACCGGATATTTCACCTGTACAGCGATCTTCACTCATTTGTTCAAGACTATAATGAAAATTAAGATTTGGATGAAAGAAATAAGGTTCGTTCAATATCGGTTTGGTGATTATTTTCTTTGTTTTCCGATGGAAAAATCCCCATTTGTTGACCTGTTTAGAATAGTAAGGAATCAGATCGTTGGATGCATACGGCTTTATTTTTTCTATCAAAAATTTATCTACTTTCTCTTCACAAGTCATCGTCGTTTGAGCACGCACACTAAAATGAAATAGGATATAGGCGAATAAAATTATTTTCTTCATTTAATATCTATTTAAATTTAATTTCAATGATTGTTTAGTTTCATTTTGCATCAGAAATATAAACTATTGAATAGGTTTATATAATTTTAAATCTAGATCCAGGTACTGGTTTTTTGAATTTTGAATATAGATATAGGCTTTTTTTCTGTTTTCCTGAATCATTTCAATCGCTATTACAGAATTGTATCCATTTTCGTTCTGATTTAAAGGTTCTAATGATGCGTATTCCAAATACAAGAAATCATTTTTAATGGAGGGCTTGATTCTCCATTGCATCGTAGTTAAGTCCATTAGACCCTTTTGCTTCCCTATTGTCAATATGGCATAACCTATATTTTGTTCATGATTTCTCCAATTTGGCGAATCGTTAAAGGTTTCTTTTAGTTGTGTACCCTTCAATAATGATCTGAAAATATACGCCCCTTTATCCGTGTCAATCAAAAACCAAACATCGTTTTCGTTGCTATAACTTTGCTTTTTAGCAGGATAATGTCGTAGTTTTTCAAAATTTGGAAAAGAAACACCTTTTTGATTGATGACAGCATAGTAACTGGTATCCTCTTCTTTATAGGTTATTACTGCGTAGTATTCATCTTTAACTTTAAAAATGTTTACTATCTTGGGTTTATCGTTGATCTCGTCATAAAAGCGAGGATTAAAATAAGTGAGCTTGTCTTTTTCGTCTACTTCAAATCCCGGGAGATCCGATTTTACAAAGCTTTTGTACGAGATATGGGCTGGTTCTGTACCCATTGCCTCATAGACTTGATACCTACTTGATGCTATCTCTTTTACCGTATAGTGTTTTTGGCTACCTGATACTTCTCCTGTACATCCGTCTTCACCTTTTTGTTCAAAACTATAATAAAACGTAAGATTTGGTTGAAAAAAATAAGCATCATGAAAGATCGGTTTGGTGATTATTTTCTTTGTTTTCCGATGAAAAAATCCCCATTTACCAGCCTTTTCAGAATAATAAGGAATCAAGTCGTTAGACGCATATGGTTTTATTTTTTCTATCAAAAGCTTCTCGACCTTCTCTTCGCATGTCATCGTCGTTTGAGCACGCACACTAACATGGAATACGATACAGGCAAATAAAATTATTTTCTTCATTTAATATCTATTAAAACTTAATTTCAATGATTGTTTAGTTTCATTTTGTATCAGAAATATAAATTAGTGAATAGGTTTATATAATTTTAAATCTAGATCTAGGTATTGGTTTTTTGAATTTTGAATATAGATATAGGCTTTTTCTCGATTTTCTTGAATCATTTCAGTTGGTATCGAAGCATCGTAACTATGCTCTTTGTGATGTAAAGGTTCTAGAGATGCGTATTCCAAAAACGAAAAATCATTTTTAATGGAAGGTTTGATTTTCCATTCCATTGTGGTTAAGTCCATCAGACCATTTTGCTTCCCTATAGTCAATATGGCATAACCTATATTTTGTGCATGGTTTGTCCAATTTGGTGAATCAGTAAAAGTTTCTTTTAGCCGTGTACCATGCAAAAGTGATCTGAAAATATATTCGTCTTTACCTGTTTCAATCCAAAACCAAGCATCTTTTTCGTTGCTGTAACTTTGTTTCAGAATAGGGTAGTGCTGTAGTTTTTCAAAATTTGGAAGAGCAATACCTTTTTGATTGATGACAGCGTAGTATGTGGTATCATTTTCTTTATAAGTTGTTATTGCATAGTATTCATTCTTAATGTTAAAAGTGTGTAATATATTGGGTCTATCATTGATTTCGTCATAAAAACGAGGATTAAAAGAGGCGAGGTTGCCTAGCATATCTATTTCAAATCCAGAGATATCCGATTTTACAAAATTTTTGTAAGATACTTTGGAATCTGTTGATCCCATTGCCTCAACAATTCGGTATTCACTTGATGCTATTTCTTTTATGGTATAGTGCTCTTGACTGCCAAGTACTTCTCCATTGCATCCGTCTCCGCCCGCTTGTTCAAAACTATAAGAAAAGCTAAGAGTTGGTCGAAAAAAATAAGCTTCATTAAAGATGGGCTTGGTGACAATTTTCTTTGTTTTCCGATGAAAAAATCCCCATTTACCAGCCTGTTCAGAATAATAAGGAATCAGATCGTTGGAGGCATAGGGTTTTATTTTTTCTATCAATAGCTTATTTACCTTCTCTTCGCAAGTCATCACCGTTTGCGCAGATACAGTAAAATGGAATAGGATACAGGCGAATAAAATTATTTTCTTCATTTTTATAAATTATTTTACTAGAGGCAATAGGTGGTTGTTAACTAATTTCTTTTAACACTTTACATGGGTTTCCTACAGCAATCGTATTGCTCGGAATATCTTTGGTAACCACGCTTCCTGCCCCGATGACACAGTTATCTCCGATAGTCACACCAGGCAAAACCACGACATTTCCACCAAACCAAACATTATCGCCTACCCTTATCGGCCGTGCATATTCTAGGCCTTTGTTTCTTTGTTCTACATCGATAGGGTGACCGGCCGTATAAAAGCTGCAATTGGGGCCAATAAAAACATTGTCACCAAAAGCTACTTTTGCGCAATCTAAAATAACGAGGTTATGATTGGAATAAAAGTTTTCGCCAAGCTCGATATTATAACCATAGTCACACCAAAACGATGGCTCGATATAAAAGCTATTTTTAGTTTTTTTTATGATTTTTCTGATGAGTATAGTGCGTTCCTCAAGTGCTGAACTTTTCATTTGATTATATTCCGAGCACAGATCTTTGCAGTTTAAACGTTCCTGTTTTAAATCCTCATCATAATTGGCGTCGTACAACAAACCTTGTGCGCATTTTTCCTTTTCGGTCATGGTTCTATAATTAAGTAAAATTGTATAATAGGTTTAAAATATCAAGTGAGATACCGTGTTATGTATAACCGAATATTAAGTTAAATATAATATTAACTTATTTCAATAGCAAATTAAAATAAAGTTAATATTTAGCTACCTGCTTTGTTTAATTTTACACCTGACTTAACTTTCGATAAAGCCATCCGTATGGGATGGCTTTTATCTATTGGGATTTTCTTCTTATTTCAATACAAGATGTTTATGCGAAGACAAGTTTAAATGGATAGGGTTGGCATTCTTTTTTAACAGAAGTTTTACTTGCATATGAAGAATCCTGTTGATATCAATTGTTTCCTCATGATCAGGTCAGCGGAATCCGCTCATAAGAAAACCTCAGGAGCTGGTTTATCCAGCTCCTGAGGTTTTCTTATGATGATGCAATTTAAAATGGTACATCTGGATTGACGATCTTACGTTCGTCATTTCCAATCAGGATCTTTTAGTCTCCCTTATTGCGTCCAGCCACCTCCTAAAGATCGGTACAGATCCACAACGGCGGCGAGTTCCGCTTTCTTGACTTGTGCGAGTTCCAATTCACTTTGTAGCATATTGCTTTGCGCTGTGATGACCTCTAAATAAGTGGCCATACCGGTTTCGAAAAGCAGATCAGCATGTTGGATGGCTGTTTTTAAACGGTTGACCCGTTGTGCCGTAAGCTGTTGTTTTTCTTTTAATTTTTGTATCGAAACCAACGCATCCGACACTTCCCCAACAGCTGTGATAACCGTCTGTTTAAAGCGGATCACATTTTTCTCTTGCTCTACGCGTGCCACTTCATATTGTGTTTTGAGTTCGCGACGTTGGAGAATAGGCTGTGTGATACTTCCGGCAATGGCTCCAAATAGGGATCCTGGAATATTAAACCAATTGCTAGCCTTAAAAGCATTAACACCTGCTTCAGCACTGATCACCAAAGAAGGGTACATCTTCGCTTTAGCAGCTTGTTGATAGGCTTGTGAGGCTGTGACAGCGAGTTCTGCTTGCTTGACATCGGGTCTACGACTTAATAAGTCGGCAGGTATTCCTGTTGCCAAATCTTCAGGAAGACGAATATTCGCTAGCTTCTCTGTTGTTTTGATTTCCTTGGGCAGTTGACCGCTAAGAATTTGAATGGCATTTTCTTGTAGATGAATTTGCTGTTCAAAATCGGGGATCAGGGTAGCGGCTGTTAATCGTTGTGCATCGATCTGTTCTACGGCCAATAGGCTGATGTCACCTACTTCATATTGCTGTTGTACAATGCGTAAGGTGCTATCGCTTAAACGCAGGTTTTGCTGTGCAATCTCATGCAACTGATAGAGCATAAGCAGTTGATAGTACCCTTGGGCTACTTGTGAAATCAACTGAGTTTGCACCGCTTTTTTAGCTTCTTCTGTTTGTAAATAGGAAGCTAAGGCCACCTTATTTTGACTTTTGATCTTGCCCCATAAGTCGGCTTCCCAGGAAAGACCCAAGGATGCGGTATAATCTTCCACATGATTCTGACCTAAAAACTGACCTAGGCTCAACCCATTCATACTGTTGTTGGATGGGTTGGTGCTATTGGCTTTGACTTGCAGTTGCAAGGTGGGCAAATAGCCAGCTTTTGCTTGTCTCAGCATCAGTTGTGACGATTCGATGTTTTTGATCGCCAGTTGCATATCCACATTGTGTTGGATAGCACTGTCGATCAAATTTTGTAGGGTGCGATCTTGAAAGAAATCACGCCATGGAATCGAACCGATATTGTTTTCTTGTACCGCTTGTTCCTGATCACGATACTGCTCAGGAAGGGCAGGGGCAAGATGCTGGTTACTGACCAGTTTTTCTGTTTTACAGGACCAGACAACAAGGGGTAAGATGAAAACGAGCAGTATAGTTATTTTTATATTCATGTATGTCGATTTTGTCATTGTTCACTAGTTGGTGTGGATTGGAATGCGAATAGCTGCCTGACGATCCGATTCTTGTTCTACTTTAGATAATGGACTTATTTTCTCTTGTATAAACTGGAAGAAGATAAAAAGTATTGGTATGATAAAGAGCCCAAGCACAACACCGGTCAGCATCCCGCCTGCAGCGGCAATACTGATCGAATGATTTCCTTGTGCCGAAGGTCCTACAGCAGTCATCATCGGAATCATCCCCACAATAAAGGCAAGTGAGGTCATGATAATGGGTCTCAACCGTAGTCGTGCAGCTTTGAGGGCAGCACTAGGAATGGAAAGTCCACGTTTACGTCCTTGAATCGCAAATTCGACAATCAGGATGGCATTTTTGGCTAATAATCCAATCAGCATGACTAAGGCTACTTGTACATAGATATTGTTGGCGATATCGGTTACACTAATGGCCGCAAATACACCAAATATTCCTGTTGGAATGGATAGGATAACCGCTAATGGGATGATGTAACTCTCATATTGCGCAGCAAGTAGGAAGTAAACAAAGATCAAACACAGGATAAAGATCAGGGTAGATTGTCCACCCGATACAATTTCCTCTTTGGTCATACCCGAAAACTCATAGGTATATCCTGTTGGCAATTGTTGTGCGGCAACTTCTTCCACAGCACGAATCGCATCTCCTGAACTGTAACCTGGTTTTGGAATCGCATTGATACCGATGGAATTGAACAGGTTGTATCGGGAAGCAGTTTCTGGACCATAGACACGTACCATTTTGACCAAGGTATTGATCGGCACCATATCCCCTAAGCGATTCTTAACAAAGATACCATCCATGGAAGAAGGTTCAGTACGGTCTTTTACATCGGCTTGAACCATAACTCGATAATACTTTCCAAATCGGTTGAAATCGGATGCTTGTGCACTTCCGAAGTATGCCTGCATGGTCTGCAAGATACTTTTGGTACTCACGCCAAGTTGTTCTGCTTTGATGTCATCCACTTGCAGTTCATACTGCGGATAATCCGCTTTAAACGTCGTAAAGGCCATCATAATCTCGGGACGCTTCATCAGTTCGCCAATAAAGTGTTGGCCTACGGTACTGAATTTACCGAGTTGCCCACCGGTTCTATCTTGTAAAACCATATCGAGCCCGTCTACATTACTAAATCCGGGTACCGTTGGAAAAGTGAAGACGAAAAAGTTAGCACCTTTAATTTTGGATAAGCGTTGATTGACATCCGCCATGATGGCGTTGATGTCTTTAATAGCACCGCGTTCTTCATGCGATTTGAGCAGAATAAAGGCTACCCCTGCAGATGGACTGGTAGATTGTGTCAAAATGTTAAAACCAGCCAATACATTCAGGGTTTTTGTAAAATCAGCTTGTTGCAGCTGTTGCTCAGCCTCTTTCAACGCACTTGAAGTACGATCTAGGGAAGCCCCTGCTGGCATAGAAAGAGATATGGCAATAAAACCTTGATCTTCCGATGGAATAAAGCCAGTCGGTGTCTTACGAATCATCACGACCGTCAGGATCAAGATAATAGCCAAGCCACTGAATGCAACCCATTTGTAGCGGATTAAAAAGCGTAGGCTACCCAGGTAATTTTTGGTTAACCGATCAAAACCAGCATTGAATCCGGTAAAGAAACGTTCTTTAAAATTGAGTTTTTTGCTATCGTCATGACCGTGATGTGCAGGCTTTAAAAAGAGCGCACAAAGTGCTGGACTTAACGTCAGGGCATTGATGGCCGAAATTACAATGGCAATCGCCAAGGTAAAGGCAAATTGTCGATAGAACACTCCTGTAGAACCTTCCATAAAACCAATGGGAAGAAATACAGCGGACATGACTAAGGTAATGGAAATGATGGCTCCGGTGATCTCGCTCATCGCCGAAGTGGTTGCCAGTTTAGGAGACAGGTGCTCATGCTCCATCTTGGCATGTACAGCCTCGACGACGACAATCGCATCATCGACGACAATACCAATGGCCAATACCAACGCAAATAGCGTCAATAAGTTGATGGAGAAGCCAAAGAGTTGCATAAAGAAAAAGGTTCCGACAATCGCTACGGGTACTGCGATAGCAGGTATCAACGTCGATCTAAAATCTTGCAAGAATAGGAAAACAACCAAAAAGACTAGGATAAAAGCTTCGATCAGGGTATGTTTTACCTGATCAATGGATTGATCCAAGGCATCTTTGGTGTTGTAGAGTACCAGGTATTTCACACCTTTTGGAAAACTCAGTGAAGCTTTCTCCATAAATTTCTGTATCGCGATCTGGATTTCATTGGCATTGGATCCAGACAATTGCATCACACCAATATTAAGTCCTGCTTTTCCATTGATGCGTGTATGGCTGGCATAGGTATAAGAACCCAATTCCACACGAGCGACATCTTTGAGTCTCAATATGGAACCATCGGTATTTGAACGGATGATGATGTTTTCATAATCACTTGGTTGGTTCAGCTTTCCTTTGTATTTGATGACAAATTCAAACGCTTCTTTGCTGTTTTCACCAAATTTACCAGGGGCTGCTTCGACGTTTTTGTCCTGAATGGCCGCCATGACTTCTTCTGGTGTCAATTTGTAAGTTGCCATTTGATTGGGATTGAGCCATACCCGCATCGAATAATCTTTACTTCCCCCAAATACCATCGCTTGCCCAACTCCGGGAATACGTTTAAGTTCTGGGATAATATTGATC
This sequence comes from Sphingobacterium sp. SRCM116780, assembly GCF_021442025.1. Taxonomy (NCBI): domain Bacteria; kingdom Pseudomonadati; phylum Bacteroidota; class Sphingobacteriia; order Sphingobacteriales; family Sphingobacteriaceae; genus Sphingobacterium; species Sphingobacterium sp. SRCM116780. The sequence continues at coordinate 2,512,180 of NZ_CP090446.1, read as the reverse complement.
TGTGCATAATTGGTTACGAAAGTTTGATCATATTTACCTTCATCTTCGGTATACAGATCCAGTACCATGATTAAGCTGTTCTGTTGTTTTGCTGTTGTTATCCCTGCTTGCACCACTTCGGAAGGAAGTTGACTGGTTGCCTGCGAAACACGGTTTTGCACATTGACCGCAGCTTGATCGGGATCAGTACCTAGTTTGAAATAAACGGTAATCATGAGTGATCCATCGTTACTGGCTGTGGAACTCATGTAACTCATGTTTTCAACCCCATTGATCGATTCTTCTAACGAAGGTGCTACTGCACGAAGGACCGTCTCGGCATTCGCACCTGGGTATAAAGCGGTTACTTGTACCGCAGGGGGAGCAATGTCGGGAAACTGTTGTAAGGGTAATTTTAAAATCCCGATAATCCCCAGTATGACAAGTAATATCGAGATTACGGTAGCCAGTACAGGTCTTTCTATAAATTTCTTAAGCATGTGTTTGTCGAATTATGTTTTAGTTGATGCTATCTTTTGCTACAGCTTGTGGCGTGATCTGTTGACCATCCTGTAGCAGATCGATTCCTTTATATACGATACGATCTCCTTCTTTTACACCTGTACCCACCAGATAGTTGCTGCCGCTTTTACCGATAATCGTGATCGGTTGTTGTACGACTTTATTTTCTTTATTAACAGTATACACGAAAATTTTATCTTGCATCTCCAATGTTGCCATTTGTGGTACCAAGAGTGTTTTGTTATACTTCTTTTGTAGGCGGACACGTCCTGTATTTCCATTTCGTAAGATGCCTTCTGGATTACGGAAAGTCGCACGTAAGGTGATCGCACCAGTGTTTTTATCAAACTGTCCATCAACCATATCTATTTTTCCCGTTTGATCATAGGTACTTTGATCGGATAAGACTAAGCTGATCGGAGGGAGGTTGTTTAATTTCTGTTGCAGATTGCTCCCTGCTGTATTATTTTTGAAAGCAATGAAATCATTCTCCCCAAGAGAAAAGTAAACGTGAAGATCTTTGACATCTGAAAGTGCGGTTAACGGCTCGACATCAGCTGGACTAACCAAACTTCCTTGCTTTTTTTGTAATCGACCAATATAACCATCGGATGTCGCCCGAATTAGGGTATAGCCGACATTGATCTTAGCTGCTTCGACTGCAGAGATGGTCAATTGTACGTTTGCTTGCGCAGCATTTCGAGCACTGATGGCCGTTTTTAATTGAAAATCTGTCAAGACCTTGCTATTGACCAAACGGGTTTTCTTTTCTACTTCCAATGCGGCACTTTCTAACGCTGCTTTTGCGGACAACACGTTTGCTTTCGCCTGATTGAGTTGCTCTTGGTAAGGACGGTCATTAATTTTAAAGAGCGCTTGTCCTTTTGTTACTTTGGCACCTTCATCGATATAGATACGTTCCAGAATCCCTGCGACCTGAGGACGGATTTCGATATTAGCGGAAGCTTCGATACTGGCCGGATATTCCTGATAGATGGTTTCATCTCCACTTTCGATGCTGATAACTGGTAAGCTTGCAGGGGGGGGAGGTGCAGGTTTGCCAGTACCTGTGGAACAGCTATATAAGCATATCGCTGAGATAAAATAAATTGCCTTTACAATATTAATTTGCTTAACACTGTTAAATGATAAGGCCTGAGTTTTCTGAAGATGGAGTAATCGTTGTGTTTTCATGAAATATTAAAAATTGTGGTATAGTTTATTTAACGGTGTTAGATTCTTTAACATTGTATTTTTTAAGGCAAAAAAAACTAATCAGTCAAGGAGCGTGTGATGCCATAAATGGCATCTTTCAATACTTGTTGATTCGTAATATCACCATTGCCTTTATTGACTAAATTGATCGATATCAATCCGTGTATAATCGACCAGTAAGTAAAGTACTTTCTACAGATCAATTCTTCTTCAGGATTTTTTTCTTTCATGATCTCGCGGATAACATCACTGATGAGCTTACCATGGGATTCTGCACATTTATAGGTCTTTTCAAATCCACAACATGCCGTACCGACTCCAAACATCAATTGATAAAGTTCGCGTTCTTCAAAGGCAAAATCCCAATAGCTAAACCACATGGCTTCCAATTGTTTTTCTGGATCCGTCTGTGTCGATTTAGCCAGTTTGACCTGTTCGGCGAGCAGGCGATACCCTTGATTGGCTAGTTCAGTCAAGATGGCATCCTTATTGGCAAAATACTCATAAATCATGGGTGCCGTATATTCGATGATATCGGCGATCTTACGCATACTCAATGCCTGCCAACCCTCTTCTTTTACAATTTGAAGAGCGGCGTCAAGGATATTGTTTTTGTTTTCGTCTTTCTGACGTTGTATGCGTTCTTTACTACCCATGCTTTAGTTGCATAAATGATTTAACATCGTTAAGCAAAAGTCTAATTTTTCTTTTTATTTAATGACATTTCAAAGTCATTAAATAAAAAAACTCATTAAAAACCGACTAAAGCTACTGTTAGTTGAATACTAAAAGTGATTGGAAACGAATGGATTAAGGTTTTTACGCTCAGTGTATTTTTTAAAAAGATTAGCTTGATTCCATAATGCCGTTGACCTGAATCTGTTTTTACTTTCATCAATTCGAGATAAGAATGCGGGTCGTGAAATGAATAAAAGCGCTCCTTTTTAGGAGCGCTTTTATATGAAGTGTGATTTGTTAACGCAAGATTAACGTTTGTCCCACCATACTTTGGAAAGGAAAGAATCGCCATTGCTCAAGCGCGCTACGGCTTCTTTATAATTTGCTTCATTCAGTTCAGCTTCTTCGCTGGAATAAATTCCCCTTCTTGGAATCTTCCCATTGGTAGAACCTGGATTTGGCCCTGGCGTTAGCACTGGGTAGCCTGTTCTTCTCCACTCGGCAAAGGCTTCCATATTTCTACCGAACAACTGTATCCACTTTTGGGTACCTATTTTCTCCATCTTTTGAGCATCTGTCAGACCTGTAAAGCTCAAGACCTGTTGCTCATAGGTGCTGGGTAGGCTAGTCAAATTGTAAGGAGGTAAAGCAAAGGCTGCTTTCACGCCATTAACAAATTGGGTATGTGCCTCACTATTTGTCGCTCCCCAGCCTAATAAAGCTGCTTCTGCTTTGTAAAAGCAGACATCGGAGTAGGTCATAGCATAACTTGGAATGGCTACTGCTGTTAGGCTAAACCAAGTGGATTTATTTGGTGTGGAATAATTAGCGCGGATCAACTGTGATAACTCATTATCAGTCAATGCAACACCTATCCCTTGGTATACCGTATTTCCATTGATGGTAACAGGTTGTGCCAAAAGGGGGAGACGGGGATCATCATACGTTTTTAATGTATTGACAAGTGTATTTGCCAAATACCGCAGATCGGCACTTCCTGTCGTAAACATGCGCAGGATCGGGTTTTGGTTTTCTGCTTGTGCATTATTAAAGGTGGCTACAGCTGCATTGTCCGCATTACTGGCCAATAGTCCATATTCGGAGGAAAGAGCAGTCGTTACCGTTTGTTGCGCCAAACTTGGATTGGCATAACGCATCCGCATGCCTAATCGCAATTTAAGGGAATTACCAAATTTTTTCCATTTATCAATACTGCCCCCATAAAAGAAATCGGCAGTACCATAGGAGGAATCTCCTGCGGTCAGTTTGGCTAAAGCAGCATCCAGATGTTGCACCAATGCTGGATAAATGTCCTCTTGTTTGTCAAATTTTGGTGTTCTATTGATCGTGGTACTGGATTGGGTAATTTCTGAAAATGGAATGTCACCAAAAAGATCTGTCAAACGTTGGTACAGATAAACCTCGTAAATCTCGGCGATAGCGAGTTTACTCCTTCCTGCCGGATCGTTTTCCAATCCTTTAAGTTCTTGTTTGATCTGCACAATATTGCGGAGCAATTGAAAGTGCTGAGACCAAATTAGATTTTCAGGACCTTCGAAGTAGCGGGATACCGGTACAACTGGACCGCCAGCCCAATGTTGTACCCAAGAGCCAAATTTGTTATTAGGTACTTCACCCGATTCCTGAAATGTACCATCTCGGAGGACGCGGGATAGCAGTAAAGCCGGATCAACACTCGTAACCGAGGTTGGCGGTGTGTTTATCTTTTCAAAATCTTTTGTACACGAGGTGTTACCCAATAATAGAAAAGTGCCTACACCTAGATATGCTATATTTTTTAATGTTTTCGTTTTCATCTGATTATATTTTACTGGATTATAAGCCAACGCTGAGGTTGATTCCAAAAGTGCGCATCATTGGTAAAGAAGTCGACTCAATACCGATAGACGAGTTGTTGACGTTGAAGGCCGAAGCTTCTGGTGAAAATCCATCTGTCTTGCGTTGGAAATAAAACAGGTTACGTCCATAAAGGCCTACTTTTATATTTCTGATAACTTGGTGCGGCATGAATTTTTTTGGTAGGTTGTATGAAAGACTGATCTCCCGCATGGCTACATAGCTCATATCGTTGATCATTTCTTCCGATACCATGACTTCTTTGTCACTGGCTACCATATTCCAATAAGCCTGAGCGGTAACTTGTGTGCTGTTTTGAACCCCTGTACTGCTCCATTCACCATTGGCATCTTGCTTGCCTATCATGCCTGCTGCGACATAGGTGCCATCACGACCTTCCAATGTTTTGTTGGTTGTACCATAGATAATCTGCTCTCGATTGGATTGTGAAAAGATAACACCTCCTTGACGGATATCGACTAAGGCATAAAGACTAACACCTTTATACGTCAGGGTGTTGCTAAATCCGCCGATCCAATCTGGTTGTGCATTGCCTAAATCGGTTTCTACACGACCACTGGTGCGTAATGGTAATCCCGTTTTGGGATCGATCAAGCGGTTGCCCTGCTCGTCCTTGATCCAGGCAAACTGTGTTCCTTTGAGTTGTCCAAATGGTTTCCCAACTTCAGCAACGACATTGATACCCCGATCTGTCGCCAATAGGAAAGTCTCCACGCCTGGATAAAGCGATTCTACTTTATTGCGGTTGCGGTTGAAATTGAATTGACTCGCCCACTCAAAGTTGTCCGTTTTGATCGGAGATCCACCAATGACAAATTCAAATCCTTTGTTCGATATCTCCCCTGCGTTTATTCTGTTTTTAACATATAAGCTGGATGGAGAAATTGGCACATCTAAGATCTGATTTTTGGTCTTCGCCTGATAATAGGTGAAAGATAAAGATAGTCGATTTTTGAATAATCTAAAATCAGCACCTGCTTCAATGGAAGTGGTCAACTCATTTTTTAAATTAGGGTCAGGGATGATCTCGGTATATGAAGCCATCGGAATACCACCATGGGTAAACTGATTTAGACTATAAGCGCCAGTGAGCTGATAAGGATTCCCGGAGTTACCTGCCTGTGCCCATGATGCTCGGATCTTGGCGTAAGAAAGGGTTGGGCTCTTCCATTTGAATGCATCTGTAAGGACTAAACTGCTGCTGACAGAAGGATAGAAAAAGGAATTGTTTTCTTTGGAAAGGGTAGAAGACCAATCGTTTCGGGCTGAGAAATCTACAAACCAATAATCGCGAAAGCTAAACTGTCCTGATAGGTAGGCGGAATTGATCTGTGACTCAACAAGATCGAAGAGATACGAATTGGTTGTGGTATTGTTGATCACAAACAAGTCGGGTACGATAAATTGATTTCCTGTGTTTCCTGTAAGACGTAGGTATCTGTTTTGATGACTTCCACCAAAGTTAAGACTCATTTTGATATCTTCGGAAACAGCAAAGTTGGAACTGGCTAAAATATCGTAGTTGTCTTCTCTGGAACGGATAACTTCCTCGCGGATATCACCTTTTTTGTTCAAACTCTGGTAAGTATTGATTGGTCGGTAACGAAAACGTTGATCGGTATAAAAGTCGGTTCCTCCAGTAGCAGATACTTTAAGCCATGGAGCAAAATCGTAACTCAGACGTAATAAACCAATCAAACGGTCTCTACGGTCTTCATTATGGTTTTCGTAAATCGTCCAAAACGGATTGGCCGTCGAACTGTTGGTCGCATATGTTTTTTCTAAACCTTCATATACACCTGAAAAACCCAGTTGTTTGCTGACGTCATTAGCACTCCATTTGTATTGCGAAGCAATGGCATTGCTCAAACTCCGAGGTTGACTAATAAATAAGTAGGCAGGGTTGTCGGGTGCATCAGAGAGACTGGGTCTATTGTTTGCCTCTTGCATGATGTAGTTTGCCTTGACATCGATATGTAATTTGTCGGTAATCTTACCTTGGGTACGTAATCCGAAATTGTTCCGGTTTAAGGTATTGGTTGGTATATAGCCGTCAACATGGGTGTTGGCATAAGAAAAACGATAGTTTAACTTTTCGTTACCTCCATCTACACTGAGGTTATTGACACTTTGCTTTTCAGTCTGAAAGAAAGACTGATAGGTATCGGCAGCTGGATTGAGCTGCAATACATTGCCATACATGTCTTCGTAAGTTTGTCCTTCCATACGAGGTCCCCAGCTGGCTCTTGTTGTGCGGTCACGCCCTCCAGACATTTTGGGTGTTCCTGAATAATTATTAGCCAAAGCTTCGCTCATAGGTACGATGGTACCATCATCTTTTCTAAAGTGGGTAAAGGTACCATTCAATCCTTGACCATATTCATTTTGAAAATCGGGCAATATCAGGCCGTTTCCTACAGAATAGTCGGTATTGAAATTAAAAGAGGTTTTACCAGCTTTACCCGATTTGGTTGTAATGAGGATGACCCCGTTGCTTCCTCGCTGTCCATATAAAGCAGCGGCATTGGGTCCCTTCAGTACAGACATGCTTTCGATATCGTCGGGATTGATGTTTCCAATACCATCACCATAATCCGTTCCTCCAGATTGGTTTGGAGCGGAGATATTTTGGTTATCGATCGGTACACCGTCAACAACGTAAAGGGGTTGACTATTACCGATCAAGGAGTTATTACCACGGATAAGTACCTTGGCCGATCCTCCAGCTCCTGATGCGGCACGGCTTACTTGGACACCAGCTACTTTTCCGGATAATGCATTAGCCACATTGGCTTCTTTTCCTTGTGTGAGTTCACTTCCTTTCAATTCGGCTACGGTATAACCCAATGCTTTCTTATCACGTTTTATACCCAAGGCAGTCACAACAACTTCTTGTAGTTGTTCTGAATCTGAATCTAACGATACGGAAATGGCGACTTTATCTTTCGCATTGATGGTGTAGTTACTTAATGTTTTGGCTTTGAAACCTAAAGAGTTGACCTTAATGGTGTAGCCCTGTCCTTCAGGAATACGATTAAACAGGAAAGTACCGTCAGCTTGCGTTGTGGTGACTTGACGAAAGTTATTGGCTGAATTTTCGATTGTCACAGTCGCGGAGGCTAGAGCGCCACCATTGCTATCGCGAACCACACCACTGACTGTTGCATTGGTCTGCGCCATACTGACTTGGTAGCTCATGCCCACAAGTCCCAATACGCCCAATCGTAATTTCCAATTGATTCCTGGACTGTTTAATCGCAGGAGCAGCATGGTGAATAGCTGCTTTTTGTTTGGTAAATAATTGCTCATAATGAATTGATTTATTTTATAATTTTGTTGTTGTTTTGGAATAGGTTATGTGCGTTGCATGGAGATAATTTATCTCTTGAATAATCTGTTGGTATGCTTCTGCCGTATTGGTGAAGGATCCACTAAAGAACTTATCCTTTAGATTTGCAGCTTCGTACTGGATATCGATATTATAGTTTTGCTGTAGGATGGCAATAACATCTTGTAAGGCCAGATTTTTAAATTGTAAAACTTGGGGTTGTTGTAAGAAATAACCTGCACGATCGAGTCCTGCGGCATTTATTTTTTTCTCATTGACTATTTTGCCAGCCGTATGGTCGAAGGTGATCTCTTCATCAGGTTTGATTTTTCTTATCAGCGGTTTGCCAGCTTTCGGATTGTTGGATGTCACTTCTATTGACCCTTCTAATAGCTGAATCCGTATCTCTGATTTTTTTATTTCATCGACGATAAATACGGTACCCAAAGCGGTGGTCACGACGCCTTGAGCATATACACGAAAGGGTTTTGTTTTATCTTTGGCAACCTCAAATTTTGCTTTCCCTTTGAGTTGCAAGATTCTTTCGTGCTGCTTGCTGAAGTCTTCAGCATATTTGATTTCAGATTGCGGATATAGGGTGATCACTGTACCATCGCTAGCCGTCAACATCATATTCTCATTACCAGAATTGATATAATATAGATTTGCGACTTCTGTTTCTTGTGGATGACTTGTACTTTTTGTAACAGTGCGTGAGGGAAGCTGGGGGGGCGTTGACTTATCTGCTATAAACCAATATATACCGAAGACGAATAGGAAAAGGGCAGCAATAGACACCACTTTACGCATATACAGGCGATAGTTCTTTCTTGGCTCAATGTGTTTCTGAATGTTTTGATAAACATGTTCCTGATGGATATAAGGGACATCATCGGGAGTAGATTGCCATTCTTTTTCAGGGAACAGTTCGTCCAATGCTTGTGGATGCTCGTCGAGATACTGCTCAATGGCAGCCGCTTCTACAGGTGTGCACTCACCTTTTAAGTATCGATCTATATGGGCTTTCGTAATCTTCATTATATAGGAATACGACGCAAAAAGCGTTTACCCCCAAATGAATTTAAATAAAAGTGAACATATTGATCAAGAAAATGAAAAAAGCCTTTTTGATAACTTTTAAAGCAAGGTGAATATGGTTTTCAACAGTTTTGGGTGTAATAGAGAGACGTTGTGCAATCTCCTTATAACTCAGTTGTTCAAATCGACTGAGTTGAAAGACTTTTTTACGTGCTTCAGGCATCTTTTCGATAATTTGATCCAATTGCAGTTGCATTTCCTTTAAGCGATATAGGTCTAATGGTGTCGGAGAGGATGAAAGGTGTTGTTCTTGAGCGGGTGCAGCCAGTTGACGACGACGTTCTTCTTTAATAACATCTAAAAGTACCGTGCGTGTGATACAAAAAAGCTGTGCCTCCAATTTGATTGCCACTTGTTTGTTGCTTAAATTATCCCATAGTTTGATAAATACACGTTGTACGGTCTCTTCAGCAATATACGGAGAGGATGTTTTGGATAGGGCATACTGATAGACCTTTCTATTCCAGGTGTGGAATAGCTGTTCAAAATCGGCTTTCGTGATGGAACGGTGGTTTATCATAATTTGGCTACGAAGCTCAACGAATATAGAAATAATTATTTGGTTTTGTAAGTTTATGATCATTCAGATTTTACAGGATCTATTTTCATTTTATTCATACATAAGGAATAAATCTGTATGTCTGTTTTTAATACTTAGTGTCAAAATTTTAACGTAATAAATAAGTTTTTTTCTCGTACACAAGATACTGGTGGGATGTGAAGAAATTATGAACGGAAGATGATCTTATTATTAAAAATAAAAGAATAGGGAGATGAAGGCGTTATTGAATATGGAGACAAAAAAATAAGCCCCTGAAGTTTTTCACTTCGGGGGCTTACTCGACAAAGGGTTGGTATACCCAATTTGCTTATTTATTCCACCATAGTTTGGTGCTGATGACATCATCACCTTGTTGCGCAAGAGCAGCTTGATAGTTGAGCTTGTTGGTACTTTGTTCTTTTAATGGATACACTAAACGACTAGGTATAGCATTTCCTACCTCTGGAGTGAAGGTATAAGTAACGGGTTTACCTTCCACGGTACCGCTCCAGGTCACATCACCTTTTTTGATTAAGTATAACGGATATCCTGTTCGTCTGATCTCTGTCCAGGCTTCGATACTTTGGTTGAAAAGTGCGATATATTTTTGTGAAAGTACATATTCTTTATTAGCAGCTGGTAGTTGTGCTAAATAGGTCGAAATATCTGGTTGTGCGACTCCCCATTTTTCCAAAGATGCACGTACCGCTTTTTCATAGTTGGCTTGATCCCAGTTGTTATTTTCGGATAGCAAAAATGCGACTTCAGCATATTCTAACAACACCTCTGCGTAGTCTGCTGCATTGATGATTTCTCCTGGTAAGGAAATTTTTTCTACAGGAAATAAATTACCTGCTGCTAAAGGCAAACCATAGGGTTGTCCAAAATAGCTACCATCTGCCGTTGGTTTCGCATATTTAGCTAACCGTGGATCTGCCGTTTTAAAGGGTCCTCTTTTTCCTTGTAAAGCTTCAACGATTACATTTGAAACAGCAAAATCTTTTCGATTTGCTGTAACTGTTGCCCGGTATAGGGGTGCTTCATTGGGTGAAGTTTTGGAATATTTAAAGACAGCATTATCACTGTTGGAAGTAAAGACTCCTTTTTTGATCGCATCTTCGATATGTGCTTGCGCTAAACTCGCGTCTTTGTTTTTGATATGAGTCGCCAAACGTAGACGAAGAGAGTTGGCAAATTTTGCCCAGCTGTTATTATTTCCTTTGTAAATTACGTCTGAAGGGCCAAATGTGGTAGCACTTTGATATTTAATTAACGTATCTGCTGCTTGTTGCAATTCATTCAAGATATCTTTGTAGATTTTTTCCTGACTGGCATAAGCTGGTATCAGGTTATCGGGATCTTGTTGTAAAGCTTGAAAATCAGGATCGGGATTTCCATAGGATTGATAAGGAATATTACCAAAGACATCCGATAACGAATGGAATGCATAAGATTTCAAAATACGGGCAATCGCAATTTGATTGGCATTGCTGCCTGCTGTTCCAGCTGAAGCAAGTACTTTGGTACTTTCATTTGAATTTAACTTGATAATCTCATTCAAGTTATTGAGTGCTTTATAGGTTGCTGTCCAATAATTGTCCGAATAGCTGGTCGGAATCTGGTAACGCGATTGATCGGTATAGATATTTTGACTGAAATATTGCGCAAAAAGCTGCGGCCCTCTTAAGCTGATATCTTCACTTCGCAGTGCGTTGACCAGTTGCTTTTCTGCAGTGACCAATAATGTAGGTGTCGTTACCGAAGTTGGTCGATTGGGATCTGTATTGATATCGCTAAAGGTAGACTTGGAACAAGAAGTCAACGCTATTCCGATTAGGGTATAATAGAGTGTATTTAATAGTTTCATTTTTACTAGAATTTAAGATTGACATTAAAACCGTAAGTGACAGGAGTAGGGATATTACCACCTTCAATTCCTTGAACGTTTCCTCCACTGGAAGTAAATTCTGGATCGATATATTTACTCTTGGTATAGATGTTCCATAGATTTCTTCCATAGACATTGACACCAATGTTTTTGATCACTTTAGAATTTGTCAACGGGAAGTTGTATCCGAAAGTGATTTCTCGTAATTTGATGAAAGTAGCATCAAAAATAGAGAATGCAGTAGGTCCATTATATTCATTCCGAGCCCAATCTTGTGCAGAGATATTCGTGTTATTTTCACTGATATTGGATACCTTATAGGTTCCGTCGCTATTAAAAGCAACATCAGCTTTGACACCATCTACGGTGATTCCTGTTTCTCGGATATTGTTGGCTGCTGTTCTGTCCAAAATACCGGAATACATACCCACTTTGTAAGTTTGCGAGAAGAATTTACCACCTACACGTCCTGCGATTAAGAATCCTAAATTGAATCTTTTATAGCGGAAACTGTTTTGGAAACCAAAAGTATAATCGGGTAGGATAGATCCTAAGGGTACTAATTGAGAAGTCTTCATAAAAGTACCATCTTCTTGAACGACACGTTCTCCGTCTGGCGTATACACAAAGTCATAACCTAGAAATTGTCCGTAAGACTCACCTTCACGTGCAACAAGATCAACTAGGGTATTGCTCAAACTTAAGGTATTGACTTGCTCATCCAATTTCACAACTTTGTTTTTGTTCTTAGCCCAGTTGATGGTCGCATCCCAGGTAAAGTTTTCGGTTTTGATAGGGGTACCGTTCAGTACAATCTCAACCCCTTTATTGTTTATTTTTCCTGCATTGAATATTTTGGATGCATAACCAAATGAAGAAGAAACAGGGACGCCAAGAATTTGGTTTCTAGAGTTGTTATTGTAATAAGTAACATCTAAACCTAAACGATTTTTGAACAATTGTAGGTTCAAACCTGTTTCCCAAGAACTGGTAATTTCTGGTTTCAGATCTGCATTCGGTTTTGTGTTAGGTAATCCATAAGAAGGATTACCTTCAAAGGCTTGTTCTGCCTCATATACTTTATAAAGTTGATAAGGATCTGTATCATTACCCACTTGTGCCCAACCTAAACGAATTTTTCCAAAACTCAACCAATCCAATTGTTTGAATGCTGGTAATTGTGAGAATACAAAACTTCCAGTAAGGGATGGATAGATGAAAGAATTGTTCTCAACGGGAAGGGTAGAAGACCAATCATTACGGACTGTTCCATCCAAATAAAGCAAGTCATTATACCCTAGAGAGAAACTTCCATAGACAGAGGCAATGCGACGATCGTATTTGAAATTGTCTATTTTAACAGCAGACGCATTTTTAAGGTTATAGTAGTTTGGTAAAATCAATCCACCTTGTGTAATCGCATAGTCATTCTTACGTTGTTGATCACGAAGATTGGCCCCTACATTGGCAATAAGGGAAAATTTATCCCAATTCTTTTTGGCGGTAGCTAAGAATTCGTAGTTGTATTCATTAAGCTTATTGCTCGTTTCCTCATATTGAGAGGCGCTACGTGAATATACAGCAATACGATCCTGAGATTGGAAGGAATAGATATCGCCATGTACTTTTGCTCCTAAAGTCAACCAGTTATTGACGTCATATTGCAATCCAACATTTCCATAAAAACGATCTCTGCTATCTTCCATATAAGATTCATAAGCCGACCAATAGGGATTGTCAATGAAACGGGTGGCCTCTGCTGCAGGCGTATTCTGCCAACCCGTACGGTTCCAAGCTAAGGGTGTTCCATCTGCTCGTTTGTAGTTCTCTAATATTTTATAGTCTACTTGTACACCTCCCCATTGGAAGGCTTCTAGGATGATATTTCTGTTGGATGCACCTGTCCAAGGACGGCCAACTGAAGCATTTCTGATGTAGTTGAAATTGGAATTGATCTTGAGTTTACCCAATTGTGTCCCACCAGAAAAGTTGAAGGTGTTACGCTCTAAACTGGAATTAGGTACAGTACCCCAAACATTTTTATTGGTATAGGAAAAACGGTAGTTGGTATTGCCTGTATTCCCTGCAATGGCAAAATTGTTGGTGTTGGCGACACCTGTACGGAAGAAATAGCTCACATCATTCTTAGGGTAAAGCCAAGGAGATGGTTTTAAATAGCTCGCTTCATCTTCTGGATTTAGATTATACCATTGTAATACGGGTGTTCCATCCAATCTTGGTCCCCAACTCTCATCTGCAGCATAATCCACGATTTTGTAATCTGTGCCATTGATATTTTGTGTTTGGAAACTGGTGGCGTATCCTTGTCCATACAACTGTTGACGTTTGGGTAGTCGGGTAATGTTTTCAAAATCAACACCTGTGTTGACCGATATGTCTACCTTTTCACCTTTTGATGCCCGTTTTGTTGTAATTAAGATAACTCCATTGGCCGCTCTGGAACCATAAAGTGCGGCAGCAGAGGGTCCTTTTAATACCGAAATATTTTCGATATCATCAGGGTTGATATCTTGGATCATATTACCCACATCTTTCCCTGCACTTCCATTGATAGTAGAGGAACTGTTGAGATCCGTATTGTCAATGGGAGTACCATCGATAACATATAAAGGTTGGTTATTGCCAGAAATGGAATTTATACCACGCAGTAAGACATGTGATGAACCGCCCATATTACCGCCTGAAGTTGTGACTTGGAGTCCGGCCACTTTTCCTGACAAAGCGCTTAATGCATTCGTCGGACGTGTTTGGAGCTCGGCAGATTTTACTTCCTGAACAGCATATCCTAAAGATCTTTTCTCTCTCGAAATACCCAGTGCAGTCACGACAACCTCATCCAATTGGGATTGGCTAGGAGACAATTGGATTGTTGTAAACCCTGTTGGGTTCGCCTGTATCGTTTTAGCTTCAAAACCAATGTATTGAATTTGTAAAGTCACTGTATTTCCATTGGCTGGAAATTCGAAGAGTCCTTGTGCATCACTTTGGATTTGTTTTTTGCTATTTACCTCGGTAATCGTTGCCCCTTGTATCGGGGTATTATTAGTATCGACTACTTTTCCTTTTATTGTGGATTGTGCATATAGCGAACCGGTACTGAGGGAGAGGGCGGCTAATGCAACAAAATGGGTAGCATGTTTTGTCATATTAAATTATTGATAATGATTAAAATAGTTAAATAGTGCGTCTTGTCGGAGATCGTTAAATATGATAACAAATATCTCCTATACGCATTCGTTTGGAAGGCGTATACTTAGTATCTTTTTTCATGTTTGAATTGATAAGGTGCAAATATATAAAATCTACCTGATAAGTATACTTTAATTTTACTTTTTTTTGAAAAGAGAAGAAAAAGAAGATATATACTGTAGAAAAATGACAATTATTCCATTTTTCAATAGTTTTTAAGGGAGAAGGGCTGTGTGGAAAGGTGTTTATTCTTGATTATAGTCTTAGTGAGATATTTCTTTAACATCTTGATGTTTGGTAATGATAACAATCAAGTAAACCTATCCTTTGCTATTTGGTTTTCAGTGATTATAAATTGTAAAGACTGGATACCTGCTGGTACATATATCCAGCATGCTAAGTGCAATCCACAGGAAATGTGAGTTTAATAAACGTGCCCACACTTAATGAGCTATTCACGACAATATTTCCACCCAATCGCTCTATAATGCGCTTTACGAGTCCAAGTCCAATCCCATTGCCTTGGTATTGGGACGCATTTGTTCCTCTGTAATAAACATCGAATACCGCTGATAACTGCTCGGAAGGGATGCCTATGCCATTATCTTGAATATAATAGGTGACTTGGTTATTCTCCAACTCACTATGGATTTCGATCTGTGGATCATTTTCCTTAGACGAATATTTAACAGCATTTCCAATCAGATTAAGAAAAATTTGGTAGAGTACACTTTTTTCACCGCATATCGGATGCAGTTTACCGAAACGAAAAGTACTATTGGTATTGTTATGGATAATTTTAGCTTCTCGACATAACGCCCGGATAATAGGGGCCATTGGAATGCTTTCTTTTGTATATTGATAGGTATGCGTTTGACACAATTGCACGGCATTATGAATCAAATTTTCGATATCCTCGATACCTTTTAGCATATTGCTACCCCATTTCTGTTGTTGTTCTTTCGGCAAATCATTATCCTGTAGAAATTGCATACTCATCTTGACAATAGATAGTGGATTCTTAAGATCATGGGATAACGTAAAATTGACGAGCTCCAACTCATTATTCAATGAGACCAGTTCATCATTGATACGTTCCTGTTCTCGTGCCTTGCTGATGATCGTTTCGTTGATCAAGTTATAAAGATTGTGAACAAAATTAAGATCATTGTCATCCCACGGTATACTGGCATCTCGCATGGTTCTTTCCCAGATCTTATAGGGATCAGCGGTTTTATTTTCTTCTTTTTTTATTGCTTGTCCAACAGTTGTAGTACGGTCGATCTGAAGAACAGCGGTAATTGATTCTTTTCGAAACCAGAGGATATAATGATCGTCATAATCATTTAATTCCAAGATAAGTATACCTGCGATGGCGAGGATCCCGTTGATTTCTTGACCTCGTTTCTCCCGAAAATTATAATCTTTGAAGAGTGGACGTTTCGACTGTTTTTTAAACAGGGCTACAATCTCTTCAAGTTGGGATTCGGAAGGACTGAGACCATCGGAGACAACATCACCTTGAAAATAGATGGCTATACCATCTGCTTTAGGAAGATCTTTGATCTTTTGCATATTGCGTACGAGTCCAGCATGAATGGTCTTGCTTTCTAATAGAATCGATTTGAGTTCTCCTTCCAGATCTTTGACTTGTTCAAGATGCTCTAACCGATTTTGTTTACTACGTGCTTCATGTTTGCTGGCAGCATTTTGTACAATAAAGCTACATAGTTTTCTTTTTTGTAGATCGACTTTCTTCGATGAAAAATGGTGTGCAATGACTAAGCCCCAAAATTGGCCATCAATCAGGATACGAAAAATTAGTGCAGCGGTCACCCCCATGTTTTTCATATAAAATTCATGTTCTTCGGGAAACCCTTTAAATAGGCAAGGTGCGAGATCGATGTAAGTATTGGCTTGTAACGCTTGTTTTTTCAGGTGAATATCAGGACTATATAAATAAGCACGATCGGTATAATACTGAACGATATTTTCAGGCATATAGGCTTCCGAGAATACTTTCTGCCATAGTGGTGTATAGGGTTTATTACAAGCTTCAGCAATAATTTGACTGGTACGTGTTTCTGAAACTTGTAGAATAGCTACGCGATCATATTCAATCAGTTTTTGGATGGAAAAGCAGAGGGAATACCAGGTGTCGGAAGGATGTTGTTCGAACAAAAAACCAATCTCATTCATTTCAGAAGCGAGTACCGCTTGCGCTATCTGCGGCTCCCATTCCATATAAAGATGATCGCCATAGACGTAAATATGGATATAGTAGGTAACCCCATTTAAGGTATGAAGAATAAGTTTGCGAGGAGAAACTGAACTGGCTATCTCATGGATTGCGATCAAAATTTTTTCTGAAGAATCTGGACAACAGGTCTTCACAAAATTTTCCAAACAGGATCCTGATCCAAAAGATTCATTTGGTCCTACAAGTATAGCTAAGTTTTCCGTGACTCCTACAATACGGAGATCCAATGTACAAACGATAAGGTAGCCAAAAGATTGGATTTGTGCGCTTGCATAGGGAAATGGTTCTACGACCGACTTCATATGTTTTATATAGGCTTTAATTTCTCTTTAGGCAATGTTATGTATAATAACGCATATTTATAGCAATTATTATAAATGTAATTTCTTTCGTCCATAAAATCAGCGGTTTATCTTCGTCGTGTTAATGATGAAGGATTACTATTCAGTGCAAACAGATGCTATTTTTCCAATTACATTTTAATCTTTTGCTCGTTATATTTTCCTGAGTAGATCGCTGTTTTTTTTGTTTATGTTGATTGAAAATACACGTTTCAGTTTTATACGTGTTGGTTTTGGTTTTATACGTGTTTAGGTGGAAATAACTACAGGAATTGTAATCTGTTAAAACGAATAGCCAGCAGGTACGTTCTCTTAATGTATAGCCAAAACAAGGGATATAATTATAAAACGGATGAAAAATGATAACATACCCAATGCGCATTTACAGGAGTTATTTGTTGATGAGTTAAAAGATATTTTAGGAGCGGAATACCAGTTACTGCATGGGCTAAAAAAAATGTCCAAAGCAGCCATCAGTCCTGCATTAAAAGTGGCTTTTGATACCCATTACCAACAGACAGCAGATCATATTGAAAGACTTAAAACCGCGTTCTCCAATCTTGGTATTCCGATGCACGGGAGAAAATATCAAACAATGGAAGACTTATTGGTGGAAGCTGATGAAATTATTGAAGATTTTCAAGAAAGTTTAGAAGTACTGATTGCTGCACTCATCGAAGCAGTACAAAAGGTCCAACATTATGAAGGAGCAAGCTCAGGTTGCGTGGTCACGTATGCGATGCTACTGGAACGTTCAGGAACTAAAAAAATGTTCGGACAAAGGTTAGTAGAAGAGAGAGAGACCAACGAATTGTTGACTGAGGTTGCCATGAATTAAGTGCATGCAGAAATAAGTAGTCTATATTAAAAAATCAGTACGTAGGTGCTGGCTTTTAACTGCTCACTATACTCCGTTAAGAGCTATACATGATAAATCCTAATCTAAAAATTTCAATTATGCAACGTGATGGTAAAAATAGAAGCATCTGGCAGGAAGTAGTAAGCAAGGCATCTACCGCTAATCCTCATATCAAACAGTATTCAGTCATAATCATTGGAGGGGGGATTACAGGTATGACGACTGCTCTTCAGTTGCAAGAGCAAAAAAAATCTTGTGTTATTTTGGAAGCGAATCAAATAGGTTTCGGTACCACAAGTGGTACTTCTGCGCACCTTAATACCGTATTGGATACGCCTTATTCGCAAATTATCAAACAACATGGAATTGAAAAAGCAAAGGAGGTTCTAGAGTCTGCACGTGAGGCTATCGCACACATTTCGCGCAATATTGAACACTATCAGATTTCATGTGACTTTATGACTTGTTCTGGATATATGTATGCTGAGGATGAAGAACAAGAGGGGGAATTAATGGAAATCAAAAAAGCGATCCATCAAGTAGGTATAGCCTGTGAAGAAGTGTTCGAAACCCCGCTTCCTGTAGGTTGTGTATATGCAATAAAATTTGAAGAGCAGGGACGTTTTCATCCAACGAAATACCTGATGGGGTTGCAGAAAGCATTTGTAGCATTGGGTGGACAGGTGATTGAAAATACTTTAGTACAACAGGTACAGGAAGAGCATCATAGATTTCAAGTGAAGACAGCAGATGGACAGGTGTTTTTGACAGATGCAGTGGTCTACGCCACCCATACTCCGCCAGGTGTTCAGTTTATGAATTTAAGGTTGGTGCCTTATCGAAGTTATATACAGGTTTGGGAGTTAGATGAACGAGAGATTTATCCACGAGATCTGGTTTATGATATGAAAGATCCTTTTCATTATTTCAGAACGGTACTCTATAAAGGGAAATCCTGTCTCATGGTAGGGGGACAAGATCATAAAACTGCCCACCACGATAATGAACAGCAAAATTTTTTAGAACTGGAAGCTTTTGTAAAAAAGCTATTTTCCGTTAAACGAAAACTTTACCAATGGTCTTCTCAATATTATGAAAGTCAAGATAGCTTACCTTTTATTGGTTATTATCCTGGAAAAGGACAAAGGAACGAATTTATTGCCACAGGTTTTGGCGGAAATGGGATGATATTCGGGACCTTATCAGGACGAATGATCACTAATCTGATTCAAGAAGGAAAATGT
Organism: Sphingobacterium sp. SRCM116780; assembly: GCF_021442025.1. Classification (NCBI taxonomy): domain Bacteria; kingdom Pseudomonadati; phylum Bacteroidota; class Sphingobacteriia; order Sphingobacteriales; family Sphingobacteriaceae; genus Sphingobacterium; species Sphingobacterium sp. SRCM116780. The sequence continues at coordinate 2,493,139 of NZ_CP090446.1, read as the reverse complement.
AATTATCAAGAATTGTATGCACCAGCTAGGATTGGCCCGATAGCAGCTTTTCAGGATGTGTTGAGAGAGCAGACGGATGTCGTCAAGCATTTTGTCCAAGATCGTTGTGCCGTTGAAAGAATAGAAGGATTTGCTGAGATGAGTCGAGGAGAGGGAAAAGTGTTGAAGTATGAAGGGGAACGAATAGGTCTCTTCAAAGATGAAAATGGGAAAGTTTTTGGCGTTAACCCAGTCTGCCGACATATTTCTTGTATTGTTAAATGGAATAATGCGGAACAAAGTTGGGACTGTCCTTGTCATGGGGCGCGCTATGCAGCAGACGGTAATTTGTTGAATGGGCCTGCGGTAGCGCCACTTAAAAGATGGAATTTTAGAGCGGATGAGCTATTACCTGGGTTGGGATAAGTGTATAAGCATCGTACTATAAAATATTTAAAATAATAATATCACGTTAATAAATTGTTAGATTAATTTTATCGTTTTAAAATTAATATGAGTTTAATTCTTCTTTAACATGGTTCTCATTTCTTTGCGCAAAATCTTGTAGCATGAAGAAACCATATCAATTACCTTTTTTTAGAAAAAGTTCACAAATCACTCTATGTGTAGCACTCCTATATGCGATGCAGCCAGAGGTGGTTTGGGCGAACAAACTATTATCAACAGCGATTATTGGAACTGTTGACTTGAATCAAGAAACAATCAAGGGCGTCATTCGTGACCAAGATAATAAACCCATTGATGGTGGTACAATTATTAATGAAACCAATAAGCAGAGTACACGTACAGAATTTAATGGAAATTTCTCGATCAAAGGAAAAACAGGAGACCAGATTCGAATTTCTTCTTTAGGCTATAAAACCCAATTAGTCACTGTAAGTAAAATACCCTTAGAAATTGTACTTGAAAAGGACGAATCGAAGTTGGATGAAGTGGTGGTTACCGCTATCGGAATCAAGCAACAGAAGAAGCAAATTGGTTATGCCACCCAAGAGGTAAAATTGGATGTCTTAAAAGAATCCAAAACCATGAACATTGGTACGGCGTTAACTGGCCAGGTTTCGGGTTTGACAGTCAATAATCCAACGGGAATCTTTCAAGCTCCTTCTTTTCAGCTTCGCGGTAAAAATCCACTTATCGTTGTGGATGGTATCCCTGTAGAAACTGATTTTTTTGATATGCCAAGCCAGAATATTGAAAATATCAATGTGCTGAAGGGTACTGCAGCTTCGTCTCTGTATGGTTCCCGTGGTAAGAATGGTGCCATTTTGATTACAACTAAAAGTGCCAAAAGTGATCGATTGGAATTTTCAGTAGGTACCAGCAATATGTTCTCCGCTGGTTTTACTGTCTTCCCAGAATCACAAAAGGAGTTTGGTAGTGGTTCGAATGGGAAATATGAATTTTGGGATGGTGCCGATGGCGGTATTTCGGATGGGGATATGACATGGGGACCAAAATTAGACATTGGTCTTCAAGTGCCGCAATGGAATAGCCCCATACGTGATAAAGAAACAGGAGAAGTTACTCCTTGGTGGGGAGATGTCAAGGGTACCAAATATGATAATAAATCACGTTATGAGCGGGTACCCACGGATTGGGTATCGCATGATAACTTGAATGACTTCTTAGGTACAGGATTGATTACGGAGAATAATGCGACTGTTTCATACCGATCAGAAAAAGTAAGCATCTTCGGATCTGGAAAATATGCGTTCCAAAAGGGACAAGTGCCTAATACCAAGTTGAGCACTGGAGGATTAAATTTGAATACTTCGTTTCGATTCAGACCTGAAGTGCAATTGGATCTGAATCTTTCTTATAATAAGGTAAAATCTCCAAACTATCCTCGTTATGGATATGGTCCGAAAAATCATATGTATACCATCTTATTATGGATGGGTAATGATGTGAATGGGCAGGAGCTGAATGAACATCGCTATATACCTGGTCAAGAGGGATATCGTCAGGCAAATTACAATTATGCTTGGTATAACAATCCTTATTTTGCGGCATATGAACTTAATCAAGTTTACGATCAAGATGTCTTGCAAGGTCAAACGGCTTTGACTTGGCGGATTACACCTGAGTTTACAGTAAAAGGACGTGCAGCTGCTCGTCAAAAAAATAGCTTTCAAGATATGCAGAGCCCCAAATCGTATATGAACTATGGTGATTCTAGAAATGGGGACTATAAAAATTGGGATAGCAAACAATTGAATTTTGACGCGGATGTACTGGCAACCTATACAAAAGAATTGTCTGACCAATTTGGACTTACAGTAAATGCAGGATCTTCTACTTTCAAAAGAGAATACCGTCAATTGTATCAAACGACAGATGGTTTGGTGGTTCCCTTTGTTTATAGTTTAAGCAATACACAGGGACCTGCAAAGGCAGAGAGTTTGTTTACAGAAAAAATTATCCGAAGTGCTTATGCATCGGTCAATTTGAACTTGTTTAAATCGACTTTCTTGAATTTTTCAGGAAGAAATGACTGGTCTTCAACTTTATCTAAATCAAACCAATCTTTTTTCTATCCTTCCGTGTCGTTGAGTACGGTTATATCAGATTATTTTAGCCTTCCTGATCAAATTGATTTTATTAAGTTATATAGTTCTTGGGCTTCAGTTTCTTCCGATTTGGATCCTTATAGCATCATGGCGACTTATAAAAAGGATGTGACCTACGGTTCTACTCCTTCTGTGACCTATCCAGAAGGTATCATCAATCCAGATATTTTGCCTCAACAGTCTATTTCTTTGGAATTGGGTACCTCACTTGCTTTTTTTAAAAATCGATTGACCGCAGATGTTACTTATTACAATGTCGTTGATAAAAATCAAATCATTGATTTAAGTATCTCACAAGCATCGGCCTTTACTTCGCGTAAAGTGAATGGAAATCGCTATCGTACGCATGGTTTGGAAATTTCTTTGACTGGTAATATCATCAAACAGCAACAATTCTCTTGGACTTCTACGGTCAATTGGTCTCGGGCGGTTCAACGTCTGGAAGAAATATATAACGATAATCTTAAATATGGAAACTTAAAAAAGGGTGATCGTGCAGACAGTTATTACGCTACTGTTTGGGAGAAATCTGCAAATGGAGAACTGATTTTAAACCCGAATACAGGAATGCCAATCCGGAATCCTTTTCCACAATATTTAGGTTATTTCCAACCTGATTGGCAATTTGGATCTGCAAATAGATTTAAGGTTAAAGATTTTACCATCAACCTGGATATCGATGGTTCGATCGGAGGGGTCATGAACTCAACGACAATCGAAAAGATGTGGTGGGGTGGTAAACATCCTTCATCCGTATTATACCGACAGGAACAATATGATGCAGGTAAACCGATCTATGTACCTGAAGGAGTTATTGTGACAGGAGGTGAGTTGACACGAGATGTCAATGGAAATATCACATCGGATACGCGTACCTATGCTCAGAATAGTAAAGCGGTTGACTGGCAGGCTTGGAGTCAAAACTACCCTTATCAAGGGCGTGTAACGGAAGCTGAAAATAAATTATTTGCCAATGTGTTTGATCGTTCATTTGTCAAATTGAGAAGGATATCCGTTGGTTACGATGTAAATAAATTGTTCAAACTGAAACATTTGTCTGCTTTGGATGCCTCTCTATTTGGTTATAACTTGGCTATGTGGAAAAAGGTACCTTATATCGATCCTGATTTTGGAGTTGGGAATGATGGCAATCTGCAAGATCCTTCTACGCGTTACATCGGTTTATCTCTTGATTTTAAATTTTAAAGACTCTTATAACATGAAACTTGTTTTCAAACAGCTATTATTTTCGCTAGGACTGGTTGCGGTTCTGGGCTTGCATTCTTGCGAAAAATTGACAGAAGTCAATATCAATCCAAATGAAGCGGTTACGACCCACCCACAAGCCTTACTGACCAAGGTAGAATGGGATGTTTTCCGTACTTGGCATGGAACAGCTCCCTTATATACACTAAAAATGATTGTGCAAACAGATGGTGAGAATGCCAATCAGATCTATAATTGGCAACGGGGTAGTTTCGAACAATATGGTCTGCTCCGAAACATCACTAAAATGACGGAAGAGGCAGATAAAATAGAAGCAAAGGAATATGTGGCTTTAGCAAAATTCTTTCGGGCTTACTACTTCTACAATTTAACCCTGACATTTGGAGATATTCCCTATACAGAAGCAGCTAAAGGAGAAAGTACTGCGATATATGCTCCAAAATACGATAGTCAGAAAGATGTTTTTGTAGGTGTTTTGAAAGAATTGGAGGAGGCTAATACCTTATTAAAGTTGAATTCCAATGCGATTACGGGTGATATCATCTATGGAGGGAATCGCGAAAAATGGTGTAAGTTGATCAATTCTTTTCGGTTAAAAGTACTCATGACACTTTCCAAAAAAATAGGCGATTTTCCATTGGATATCAAATCGGAGTTTGCTCAAGTTTTTTCCTCCGAGCCATTGATTTCGGATGTATCTGGAGGAGAAGATGGACAGCTAGTCTTTTTAGATCAAGATGGTAACCGTTATCCAGAATTTAATTCGAGTGGCTACGGATCGGGAATGTACATGGATTCTACTTTCATCCAACGCTTACAAGATCTGAAGGATCCACGTCTGTTTGTATTGGCAACACAAACGCGTGTTGGTAAAGAAGCAGGGAAGGCACTTAATGATTTTAGTTCGTATGAAGGTGGTGATCCGATTGTTCCTTATGTAGAAGTAAATGCAAAGGCTGTTTTGGGTAAGCTATCTAAGGTTCATGAGCGATTTACGAAATATCCTACTGGGGAGCCACTGGTTTTGCTTGGTCATGCTGAATTAAAATTTATTTTGGCAGAAGCGATTTTAAAAGGTTGGATAAATGGAGATCTTAAAAGTGTTTATAACGCAGGTATTCGATCATCATTTCTATTTTATCAAAAATATGCTAAAACAAAAGAGGAAAATTTAATTAAGTTTGTGGATGATCAAAGTCTTGAAGCCTATCTGATGCAAAATAAGGTCGCTATTGATGCGGTGGAAACAACCCAAAAAAAACTGGAACGTATTCTTATGCAAAAATACTTGAGATCTTTTCATCAAGGAGGATATTCGGCTTATTTTGATCATTTGAGAACTGGTTATCCGAGTTTTAGTAAAGCTGAGAATGTGAAAGTGGCTTACCGGTGGATGTATCCACAGGATGAATACAACAATAATACGGTAAATGTATCGGAAGCCATCAAAAATCAATTTGCTGGAAATGATAATATTAACCTACAAACCTGGTGGTTGAAATAATGGAATCGAGAAGACAATTTATTAAAAAAGCTTCGGTATTGGCTGGAGCTAGCGCGGCATTCAATTGTTTGCCTGCCTCTATTCAAAAAGCATTGGCTATTGAAGCGCCTGTTGGATCTACATTTTTGGATGCGGAACATATCGTATTCTTAATGCAGGAAAACCGCTCTTTTGACCACTGTTTTGGTACTTTACGTGGGGTTAGGGGATTTAACGATCCCAGAGCCCTAAAATTGCCCAATGGACTTCCTGTATGGGTTCAAGGCGATAAAAAAGGACAACATTTTGCGCCATTTCATTTGGATATTGTCAATAGCAAATCGACATGGATGGGTTCTCTGCCACATGGTTGGAGTGATATGGTTGCGGCACGTAATAATGGACGTATGGACAATTGGCTGGACGCTAAAAGTTCAGGAATAGCGGACTATAAGGCGATGCCACTGACGATGGGTTATTATAACCGGGCTGATATACCTTTCTACTATGCATTTGCAGATGCTTTTACCGTTTGCGATCAGCATTTCTGTTCTTCATTGACAGGGACGAGCGCCAATCGTTCTTATTTCTGGACGGGAACTATCCGGGAGAATCCTCACGATCCAGAGTCTACAGCACATGTTGATAATGATCAGCTTAATTATAAAGACTTGAGCTGGAAAACTTATCCAGAACGTTTGGAAGAGGCTGGTGTTTCCTGGAAAGTGTATCAAAATGAATTGAGTGTTGCTGTAGGATTTGAAGGAGAAGAAGAAGATTGGCTGGCTAACTTTACGGATAATAACCTGGAGTTTCATAAACAATATGGCGTACGGTACCATCCGGCTCATCGTACTTGGATGGAAAAGAGGGTCGTGCTGTTGGAAAAAGAACTCGCTCATGAAAAAGATGCGGTAAAAACAGCTAAGCTGACGAAACAGATCAACACCTTAAAGGAAGATCTAAATCGTTATTCGAAAGAGAACTTTGAGCAACAATCGGAGATGCTCAAAGCCATTCATCAAAAGGCTTTTACAACAAATATTGGAGATCCAAACTACCATCGGGTTGAAAAATTAGTTTACGAAGATGAGCATGGAAAACAAGAGGTTGACGTGCCTGCCGGGGATGTTTTTCATCAATTTCGTCAAGATGTCAAAGAGAAGAAATTACCTACGGTATCTTGGCTAGTGGCTCCCTGTCGTTTCTCCGATCATCCAGGCTCTCCTTGGTATGGAGCTTGGTATGTGTCGGAAGCACTGGATATTCTGACACAAGATCCCGAAGTATGGAAAAAGACGATCTTTATCTTGACGTATGATGAGAATGATGGCTATTTTGATCATGTCTCCCCATTTGTACCCCCTCAAAGCAATAATGCAGATACGGGTAGAATAGTCCCTGGAATACATACAGAAGAAGAGTATGTGAGTAAAGAGCAAGAACGGAAAAGGATTGGAAAACAAGATTCGGAACTTGAAAGTCCGATCGGTTTGGGATTCCGCGTTCCTTTGGTCATCGCTTCTCCTTGGTCTAAAGGTGGTTGGGTCAATTCTGAAGTATTTGATCATACTTCTTGCTTACAGTTTTTGGAGCAATTTCTACTTCAAAAAACAGGAAAAGAGGTTAAAGAAACGAATATCTCTGCTTGGAGAAGATTGGTGTGTGGTGACTTGACTTCCGCATTCCGTAAAGTGGAAGATGCTGCCTTTAAAGGACTGGAGCCTGTCAATCGGAATGCATACGTAACGCGTATTCATACGGCACGTGAAAAGAAATTGCCTGCGGACTTTATCCAGATTCCTTCAGCAGACATAACAGCTATAAAACAACAGGGTTTAACAGGTTCCTTCAAACCTGTGCAAGAAGAGGGAATTAAATCCGCTTGCGCGTTGCCGTATGTGCTGAACGTGAATGCGAAGCTAGATCAGCTAGATTTTAAGTTAGATTTTGAAGTGAAGCATCCTTTTTCTGCTTCTGCAAAAAAAATTGGAGTGCCTTTTCAGGTGATGGCGCATATGGGATATGGTGACATTTCTAATGGAAAGGTCTGGAATTTTACTGCCAAAGAAAACACTCCGTTGCAATATGAATGGAAACTAGATCAGGTAAAGGGTGATTTGATTCAATTGGATTTGCACGGGCCTAATGGTTTCTTTCGTGGATTTAAATTACACAAGTCAAGACCGCATGCTTTACATATCGAGCAAGACTCGAAAAAAGGATCTCAGGCGTTGCAGTTAGAAAAGCGGAACAAGGATTACAGTTATCAAGTTAAGGATCGGTCTTATGGACTTTTTGCATCTTTTACTTTGGATCGGACTTTCAATGGGTTTAAAACGCTTGATTTTTCAAAAAGCCATGGCTGGTATGATCTGGAAATTACCTGTCAGGAAGATCCTGATTTCTGCTTTGTTTTTGCAGGCCATATAGAAAATGGAATGCCAAGCAAAACGGATCCGTTAATGGGAAATGTAAGTCTTTGATGCTAGATCAGGATCAAAAGCGATCTAGTTGTCAAGAAAATTGATATTTTAAGGCGTAACTGAAAAAGTTACGCCTTTTTTGTTCATGACTTTGCTATTTGTGATTCATGAAATTCGGATGGGCTTAATCCAAATTGTTTCTGAAAGTTGCGTGAGAAATGGGTAGCAGAGCTGTAGCCAAGTAAATTGGATATCTCATATATTTTAAACTTTTTCTGGGTCAGCATTTCTGCCGCCTTCCGTAGTCGGGTGAGGTTGATTAACTCATTTGGTGATAGACTGGACACCACATTGATCTTCCTATAGAGTGTTGGCCTGCTCATACATAAGATATCAGCCATCCGATCAACATTAAATTTGGGATCGTCTAAATGATTTAAGATAATTTCATCTATTTTCTCCAGAAATTCTTGATCACTTTGATTGATGCCAATACTTTGAATTTGTGCCAATGGATTGTTGATGAAAAAATTTTTGACTTTGAGTCTGTTTTTTAAAAGACTGGTAATTTGAGCTTGTAGAAACGCAGGTGAAAAAGGTTTCTCGATATAAGCATCGGCTCCAAATTCAAGACCTTGTATTTTAGATTCTATACTGTTTTTTGCTGTCAATAGAATAACAGGAATATGGGAATAAGCAATATTCTCTTTAATACGCTGACAAAGTTCGTAACCATCCATTTCGGGCATCATGATATCACTGATGATTAAATCAAAAGTTTCGGATTCCAGTAGTTGCAAAGCTTCAATACCATTGTTGGTCGTCTGGACATGATAATATTCACACAAATCATCTGCAATAAATTCCAATAATTCCTGATGGTCGTCGACTAATAAGAGGTTCGCTTTTGCTTTCATGATGATAGATTTTCGCTTTGATTTAATGGTAGCATCAATATAAACGTATTGAAATGATCAGGAGCATAGATCAAAGTTCCTTGATGTTTCAAGGCTAACGTTTTGGTCAATGCCAGTCCTAAACCACTTCCCGGTATATTTTTGGTTTGTTTTGATCGATTAAATGGTTCAAAAATACGTTCCCTTTCTTCTTTAGGTATTAACGAACCATCATTTTTGATGCACAATATAAACATATTTTCTTTTCTATTTTCTTCTAAAATCACTTCAATATGCTGTTCTGAATATTTTAAAGCATTGTTGAGCAAATTGGAACAGATTTTTTCAAAAGCATCAGCATCGATTAATGCAATAATATTTTCTTGGATGTTGATACGTAATAATTTATGTTTAGCGAGTAAGGTGACCGAAAAATTATTGAGGATATTCTGCAAGATCTGACTCACATTTTCAGTTTCAAAATGTAGCTTGAATCCTTCTGCTTCTACCTTTCTGAAATCTAATAATTGATTGCTGAGTTCAATTAATTTTTCGGTGTTATTTTGCATGGTCAACAGCAATTTATCAATGGCTGGGTTTCGGTCTACTTTATCCATCAATTTTTCCAAAGGGGCCTTGATTAAAGTTAAAGGTGTTCTGATTTCATGGGCAACATCGGTGTAGAAATTTATCTTGGAACGATAGAGTTGTTGTTCTCTTAGATTCTGGATCGTCAAAATATGTTGTCTATTACGTTGTTTTATTTTTTCGTTGAAATGATGGATAATAAAAATAACTAGCCCTATTAAGATGATACTATAAATGATAAATGCTGAAATACTAGCCCAAATGGGTGGAAGAACCTGTATGGCTAAACTTTTGATCTGTGGAATGGCAATACCGTTTGGGTCTTCGGCTTTTACGATAAAAGTATATTTTCCAGGGGCTAATTTGGTGAAATATGCGCGATGATTACCTGTGATTTTAGTCCATTTTTCGTCCATTCCTTCCATTTTATAACTGTATTGTACGGAATGTGGTGCTTGATAATGTAGCGCTGCAAAATCTAAACTAAAGGATGATTCATCGTGCTTGAGTTGAATGTGATCGGTAAATAGAATGGATTTTTTCAGAATGGTAGAATCGTTGATCTGATTCACCTCTCGATTATTAACAGTTAAATTGGTAATAAAAATAGGAGTGGTCGAACTATAATGGATTTGATTTAATTTTTCAGGTTTAAAACGTATCAATCCATTGATCGTACCAAAATAGAAGTATCCATTTTTATCATCAAAAGAGGAGTTGTAGTTAAATTGAAGTGTGGATAAGCCAGATTCCATATTGAAAACACGTAATTGGTTAGTTTGAGGATTGTATTTAACCAATCCCTTGGAAGTGGCTGCCCAAATATTTTTTTCCTTATCCTCCAAAAAAGATAGGATCACATTACTGGGCATACCATCTTTCATACTGATGCAATCGAATCCATTTTTATTGACTTGTTTTCGAACCATTCCTCCTTCTGTGGCGATCCATAGCTGTTTTTTTGAATCTTCAAATAGGCTATTGATGCGATTATTGGGTAAGGAATGGTCGTCATTTGATTGCTGGGTATAGTGTTTAAAGTATTGACTCTTTGGGTTGTAGCAAAATAATCCATCACGCCAGGTTCCTATCCATAAATTACCTTGTGAGTCCTCCAAAATGGTTGTATAAAAAATATAGATGGGTACATTTTTGATCAGATAAAATTGCTTTGACTTCGGATCAAATCGGTAGAGACCTCGAGTCGACCCAGCAAAGATATCGCCATTGCGAGTTTGGTACAGGTAGAAAATAAAATTGCTTTCTAATTCGGAATCTCGATAACTGTTTCTATCCAAATGCTGGATAACCTTTTCTTTTTTTAGATCAAAAATATCAAGCCCATTGACAAATGTACTGACCAGCAATTTATCGCCAACGGGTAGTACACCATGAATATTATTATTGGCGAGCGAACTATTTTGACTTGTAAAGTTTTGAATTTTATTGGTAGAAAGATCCCATTTAGCCAATCCGCCATTTTCTGTTCCGATCCAAATATGACCTTCTTGGTCTTTTTTTATGGCTCTTACAACAGATCCTTGTAAACTAGAAGAATCGCCAGGTAAGATTTTTTCGATAATGCTATTGTGCGCATGGTAATAATTAAGTCCACCGAAATAGGTACCTAACCAGATACCTTTATCCTTATCCTGTAAGATATTGTAGATTGCATTATCTGAAATTCCCCAAGGATTATTTTTTTCTTTATGTAAATGGATATACGTGTTATTCGCAATTCGATAAATAAATAAACCCGATTCTGTCGCAAACCAGTATTCTTGATCATTGGGTTGAATAATATCTCGGACGTATAAAAATTGTTTCAATTGCTTTTGTCCTAAGATAGAGGTAAGGGTGTGGGTAGCTGGTTTGTATGTAAAGACTCCTGCTTTTGATGTGCCTATTAATAATTCTCCTTGTCGTGTCTCTACTATTTTTTCAATACTATACCAATCTTTTTTTCCAAACGTTTTCGTGAAATCGAGTAATAAGGTTACCTTGTTGTTGTCGCAAACCGTATATATTGTGCCTTCAGGGGTACCAAAATAAATTACTCCAGCGCGCGTAGTATTGATGGAAGTGACATAGTATTCCGATTTGGTGATCTGCGTTGTTTCTTTATTATCTATATTATATACATAGAGAGCACCATTGGAAATAAACCAGAGTTTATGCTTATTATCCGCTATAATAACAGGGACCTCTGTACCTCTAAATTTTTCACTCAGTAAACGGAATTTTTCATGAATGGGATCATAGGAATAAATACCTTGGTCGGTACCTATCCACATGTGTTTCTGATAATCCTCTCTTAAAGATATGATCGAATTGCTTCCGAGACTATTTTTATCTTGATGTGATGAGGTAAAGAGTTTGAAATTATTGCCATCAAATCTGTTTAATCCATCCTTGGTACCAAACCATAAGAAGCCATAACTATCTTGCATACTACAAATGACCGCATTGTTGGATAACCCCTCATTGATTTGATAATGATTGAAATAATAAGGTTGGGCATAAGAGTTGAGGGACAGGAAGAAACAAGCCAAATAAAGGAGCAATGATTTAAATTTTATCATGTTTATTGGTTATTGATACAAAATAGCGAAATTATGAAACAATTTCGATCATCAATGTTTTGAAAATTTAGGATTTTAGCATTTGTGCTATTGATAGGTAAAAATAGAAAATAAAACAGAACTTCTCATGTACATCTGATCTCTTTTGTTGAAATACAGCAATTGTCGAACGACAAAGGCCAAAATAAGAGACATAAAAAAGGATAGTTATAAACCGATTTAAATTATATAAGGATGAATAGAAAAATGAAATGGATAGGTCTGGCAAGTACTTTTGCCGTTCTAATGGCGTGTCAACAACCCAATGCATCAAAAAATAGTGATGAAAATTCGCCAACGACGCAAATGGATAGTTCCTCTTTTGCAGGAAAAGTCAATAATATGGATGTTCATCTGTATGAATTGAAAAATAAAAATGGGATGAAAGCCTATTTCACCAATTTTGGGGCAAGGATTGTAGGATTATGGGTGCCTGATCAAGAAGGTAACTTACGTGACGTGGTGCTGGGATTTGCAAAAGGAGCAGATTACAATAATCCAAAGGAACCTTTTTTTGGAACAATTGTCGGCCCTTTTGGTAACCGTATTGCAAAAGGTAAATTCAAAATAGATGGACAAACGTATAAACTTGCTATTAACAATGGTGTGAATACGTTGCATGGTGGATTTAAAGGTGTACATTTTGCCAACTGGTCCGTGAAATCTGCAAATGATTCAGCCATTACTTTCTCTTATACATTACCTGATGGTGCGGAAGGTTTTCCTGGCAATATTGCGATGGAAGTTACTTATTCCTTAAATGATCAAAACGAGTTGACAATTGCTTATCAAGCACAATCTGATAAAAAAACAGTTATCAATCTGACCAACCACGCTTACTTTAATCTGAACGGGGAAGGTAGTGGAACAGTTTTAGATCATCAATTGCAATTATTTGCGGATCAATTTACCCCAGTGGATAGCACATTGATTCCAACAGGGGAATTAGCATCGGTAAAAGGGACGGCCTTTGATTTTACAGTAGCGAAAACGATTGGAAAAGATATCAATGCGAATGATCAACAACTTTTTTATGGAAAAGGATATGATCATAATTTTGTATTGAACAAATCGACAGATGGGGAATGGCACAAGGCAGCCCTTGTTGTTGGAGACAAGTCGGGTATCGAAATGGAAATTTGGACACAGGAACCAGGAATTCAGTTCTATAGCGGTAATTTTATGAATGAGCAGGTACAGTTGAAGAATGGTAAAAAAGATTCATTTCGTACAGCATTTTGCCTAGAACCGCAACATTTTCCAGATTCACCCAATCAACCTAGTTTTCCGTCTACGCTGTTAACTCCAGGGCAGATTTATAAAACGAAATCTTTGTATCGGTTTTCAACAAAGTAATCGATCATTTAAATAGTTATTATAGGATAAAGCGCAGCTTCAGATTGGAAGCTGCGCTTTTTTATTTAAGGAAAATTAAAACGGTTTAGCTTGTTAACATGAAATGATACAAATAAGCAGATTATTGAGAAAATTCGAAAGTCTGAGGTTGGAGTTATCAGCTAAATTTGGATAACCAATAATAAAACTAAATACACTAGATATGCTTAAAGATTTTAAATGTCTGCCACTATCTATTACTATGTTCTGTACTGCCAGTTGTTTTTTGCCAACAGCCTCTGGATTGACATTGTCTCGTTCAACATCTAATGTTGAGTTCCGATTGCAGAAATCCATTAATGGAACAGTAAAAGATAAAGATGGAACACCTATCGGTAGCGTTACGATTTCAGTGAAATCTAATCCTAAAGTCGCAACCTCGACCAATGATCTTGGTCAGTTCAATCTGCCGAATACCAATACAGGTGAAATACTAATTATTAAATCCGTTGGTTATGTGACGCAAGAAGTAGCCGCAACATCCAATCTTCAAATCGTATTACAAACCAACGAGTCTCAGATTGACGAAGTTGTTGTCGTGGGTTACGGAACACAAAAGAAGGAATCGATAACAGGAGCTATTTCTGCTGTTTCTTCTCAAGATCTTTCTAGATCAGTCGCCACTACCACATCTGGTGCTTTGGTTGGAAAGATTGCGGGGGTAAATAGTCGGATGTCCGACGGTCGTCCTGGCGCTTCTACGGGTATAAACATTCGGAACATGGGAACACCTCTTTATGTTATTGATGGCGTTCAAAAAGACGAGGGACAATTTAATAATCTTGATTTTAATGATATTGAATCGGTTTCCGTATTGAAGGATGCCTCGGCAGCAATTTATGGTGTTCGTGCTGCGAATGGTGTGGTTGTGGTAACCACTAAAAAAGGAAAAAGAGGAGATAATAATACGTTTAGCCTCAACTCTTATTATGGTTGGCAAAATATGTTTCGTTTTCCTAAACCCGCTGATGCCAGTACCTATATCAAGAGTTATATCCAATCGGATGCTATTCTGGGCGTACAAGATCCTAAATATACTTTAGATGATCTAGCAAAATGGGAACAAGGTACAGAAAAAGGATATAGGCCTTTTGATTGGTACGACTATATTCTTAAGACCAGTCCGCAAACCTATTTTTCGGGTAGTGTAAGTGGTGGTTCGGAGAAAATCAATTACTATATAAGTGCTGGGCATCTGGATCAAAAATCCATTATTCAGAATTATGGAGGTTTTAACCGGACGAATGTACAAATGAATATTGATGCTAATGTTTCCAAAAAATTAAAAATTGGAGCGAACTTAAATGGCCGAATTGAAAAAAGGCAACAACCAGGTGTTCCTGGAGCTGATGATACTTGGCAGGCTTTGTTTGCGATCTATCGAAACTTACCTACTGCTCGTCCTTTTGCGAATGACAACCCGCTCTATCCGACGCAAACTGCTGCTAATACGGAAACTAATTTTGCGATGTTGAATTATGATCTTTCGGGAGAGTATAAAGAGACCTGGCGCGTGATGCAATTAAATTTTAATGCGGAGTATAAGATAACGAATGATTTGGTTGCGAAAGGTACAGTTGGTTATTATTTGGCGAACAAATGGATGGACAATCAGGAATTTACGTATAAATTATATAAGTATGATGAACCGACAGATACTTATCCAGTCATGTTTAGCATGGATAATCCTTGGCGCGAACGTTCTATTACGCAAGTGGAGGAATTGTCTACCCAGTTTACATTAAACTACAATAAGCGCTTTGGCAAACACGGAATTAATGCCGTGCTGGCAGCAGAATCGATCAAAAGAGATAACCCTGATATTTATGTACACGATCGTCCAGCATCTAATGCTTTGAGCTTAATTTATTTTCAAACGATGGATACCTATAATGATACAGGAATCAATACACAAGCAAGAGCGGGTTTTGCTGGACGAGTAAATTATGACTACGATCAAAAATACCTGTTGGAATTATCTTCTCGTTATGATGGATCTTGGAAATTTGCTCCAGGTAGCCGATGGGGATTTTTTCCTTCTGTTTCTGCAGGATGGCGTATTTCCAGTGAAAAATTCTGGGAGGATAATTTGAAAACGGTATTCGATGATCTTAAGTTAAGAGCTTCTTACGGTGTTCTAGGAGATGATAATTTGGATGCGTGGGGATATAATGCTTTTGGGTATTTAAGTGGTTATACCTATAAAACTGGAGGATCTACGATCGATGGTAAATATGTCATTGGTACACAACCAAGAGGACTTCCTGTAACCACTCTATCATGGATCGAAGCGCATATGATGAATGTGGGTATGGATTTCAGCACATTGGGTGGAAGATTATCAGGTAGTCTTGATTTCTTCGAACGTAAACGTAAAGGTTTACCAGCTTCAAGAAATGATATCTTGATCCCGAATGAAGTGGGATTTGGCCTGCCTTATGAAAATCTGAATTCGGATATCCACAGAGGTTTTGATGGTTCTATCATGTGGCGAAGCAAAATCAGTGATCTAAGCTATTTTGTCGGAGGTAATTTTACTTTCGCAAGGCAAATAGATGGAGAACAATATAAACCTCGTTTCGGTAACTCATGGGATCAATACCGCAATTCCATCTATGATCGGTATGCCTTTTTAAATTGGGGGTTACATGCCACAGGACAGTTTCAATCGTGGGAAGAAATTGCCAATTATGATGTAGACAATGATAGACAAGGGAATACAACCTTAAGACCTGGAGACATCAAATATGACGATATAAATGGTGATAAAGTGATCAATGACTTAGATGCTCGTCCTATCGGATATCGTCAAGGAGGACTTCCTTATTTTAACTACGCCCTGAATCTTGGAGCACAATATAAAGGTTTCGATTTGGCGATGGATTTTACAGGAGCTTCATTTGCGTCTTATCGAGCCAACTATGAAGGTATGTTGCCTTTTCATGATGGCGGTAACAATGCGCAATACTATATGGAAGATCAATGGATGTTGAGTGATATCACGGATCCCAATAGTACATTGATTCCAGGTAAATATCCAACGTTAATTCGTGGACATCAAGATCACAGTAATTATTGGCATAGTGATTTTTGGTTAAAAAATGTCAATTATTTGAAACTGAGGAATCTGCAGTTCGGTTACACCTTGCCCGATAGATGGATGAAACCTGCAGGTATTCAACGTTTAAGAATCTATACGATGATGCAAAATCTATTTAGTATAGACAATTTAGGGGAAATGAAAATTGATCCAGAAATCACGAGTGATTCAGGTATTCAATATCCCACCAATCGAGTTATTAACTTAGGTGTCAACTTAACTTTCTAAGGCATATGCTTAGTAAAAAAATAACAATAGTAGCAGCATGTCTACTATGGACTTTTTCGAGCTGCGAAAAATTTTTGGATCGCGAATCGCAATCCATTTTTACAGATGATCAAATTTTCACCGATCAGAATATGGTGAAATCTGTGCTGGCAAATTATTATGGACGTATCAGCTGGGGTCAGCATTTTGGCGATAATGGTTCTTTTGCCATGTTGGACGAAGCAGGGTTTTCAAGTGGTTCACCCAATAATATGCAAGAGTTTCCGAATGATTTTTGGCGTATGTACGACTATGGATTAATTCGAAATCTCAATCAGTTTATTGCAGGTATTCGCAGTTCTTCACTGGAAGAATCGAATAAGAAAAGTATAGAGGGGGAAGCGCGTTTTATTCGTGCTTGGACTTATTTCAATATGATAAAACGTTTGGGTGGAGTTCCAATAGTAGGAGATAAGGTGTATACGTATGAAGGGGCTATGGATCCTGCAGAGTTGCAATTACCACGATCGACAGAAGCAGTAAGTTATGATTATGTCATTAGTGAATGTACAGAAGCAGCACAAATGCTAGGTACGGATAAAACAATCAATTCGGCAAGGGCAAACAAATGGACGGCCTTGGCTTTGAAAGCCAGAGCAAGTTTATACGCGGCATCAATTGCAAAATTTAATTATAAAACTCCAGATGTTGTGACTGCTAGTGGTGAAGTCGGGATACCAGTAGGAGAGGCCAATAAATATTATCAAATAGCTTATGAAACGGCGCTGGACATCGTTAACAACAGTCCATATGCACTCTATAATGCAAATCCGGATAAGGGAAAGAATTTCTATTTGGCCGTGACTTCCAAATCAAGTAATGAGGTGATCTGGGCTAAAGATTATGCTTATCCAGGCGAAACACACAGTTTCAGTAACAATAATATTGCTTCATCAGTTCGAGGTGATATTGATGCTAATTTTGTCACTCCTGTCTTGAATCTGGTAGAAGATTTTGAATATACAGATAATCGGAACGGCGAATTAAAAACAAAGGATGCTGCTGGTAATTATATTTATTATACCAATCCAGAAGATATTTTTGCGAATAAAGATGCACGCCTTTTTGGAACAGTGATTTATTCAGGAGCTGATTTTGCAGGTACAAAAATTACCTATCAGGCTGGAGTACGTTATCTGGAAAATGGACAATGGAAAACAATCACTGCTTCTCCTGGGAAATCAGATGCTAAATATGGTGGATTAATTACCAGTAACGATGGACCAACGACTTCCAATGATCAATATGTGAATAAGACTGGTTTTAACATTCGGAAGTTTATTGATGAAAATAAAGATGCGTCTACTCGGGGTAGAGGTAGCGATATCTGGTTCGTCCGATTCCGTTATGCTGAATTTTTATTGATCGCAGCCGAGGCAGGATTAGAGTTAGGAAAGCCACAGCCTGAATTGCTAGGATATGTCAACCAATTGCGTGATCGGGGTGGAATACAAAAACTAACAACACTTACTTTGAATGATATTGTTCGAGAGCGAAGAGTCGAATTTGCATTTGAAGATCACCGTTTTTGGGATCTGAAAAGATGGCGTATCGCACATGAGATATGGAATGGCAATGCCGATAACGCAAAAGCAGTACACTATGTATTGTTTCCATATAAAATCTATGCACCTGGTGATCCAAATAATGGCAAATGGATATTTGATAAACAAAAAGCCAGTCATACGTTATATCCGCGTAATTTCAAATTCCAAAATTATTATAATTTCATTGATCAAAGCTGGATCAACAATAATCCAAAATTGAACCGTAACCCTTACCAATAAAAGCTATGAGAATATATGTTAAAAGGATAATAATCGCATGCTGTTCTTTCCTTGTATTAGGGAGCTGCGGTAAAGATAATTATGACGCGCCAGGTAGTACGTTAAGCGGAAAGGTTAGCTATCAAGGTAAGCCTATTGGTGTACGTGGATCTAATCAGTCTGTTTATTTACAGCTATGGCAAGATGGTTTTCAGTTTCGTTCGGCAATCAACGTGTATTTGACACAAGATGGTTCTTTTTCCGCTCAATTGTTTGATGGTACTTATAAAATGGTCAGTACCTCTGGGAATGGCCCTTGGGGTGGCACTCGGGATACTTTGTTAGTCGAGGTGAAAGGTAATACATCGATTGATTATAGTGTAAAACCCTATTATACATTGAGTAACATCAACTATCAAGTGGAGGGCAACCTATTGAAGGCTTCTTTTGATATCGAAACAATTGATAATAGTCGAGGAATAGATGGAGTTGTATTACTTGTTAATGATACCAAATTTGTTGATCTAGGGCAATATGCGGCAAAAATTGAAAAAAATGATGTGACGACCTCTCATGTTGAGTTAGCACTGGACGTTAAGGACGTCTTAGATAAAGGAACTGCTGTTTATGGACGTGTGGGATTAAGAATCTCCGGAATAACAGAAGCCATTTACGATAGTGCTCTTTACAAATTGAAATAAACATTATGATAAAAGCATTAGGATTTTTAGTTTGTTCTGTTAGTATTTGGAGCTCTACTGTTGCACAGACAGCTGCTATTGTAACTGTTGATCAGTTGCCTATGGATGCTAAAAATGTCAATTACATTAATAATCGGTTGCCACTGAAACAAAATGCTTTACTCAAAATTCCAATTGGTAGCATTGTGCCTGATGGATGGTTGGGTAAATATTTGGAATTGCAAAAAGAGGGCCTGACTGGGCATCTTGGAGAGATTAGTGCTTGGCTTTCTAAGAAAAATAATGCTTGGTTGAGTACAGATGGTAAAGGTGATTTTGGATGGGAAGAGGTGCCTTATTGGTTAAAAGGATACGCACATTTGGGCTATATCCTAAAGGATCCAAAAATCTTGGCAGAGTCAAAGATTTGGTTGGAAGCAGCATTAAAAAGTCAACGACCAGATGGGTATTTTGGACCCTTGATTTTGAGAAACAATAAACCTGATTTGTGGGGAAATATGATCATGCTTTGGTGCTTACAATCGTACTATGAATATAGCACTGATCCTCGTGTATTGGACTTGATGTCCAACTATTTTAAATGGCAATTGAAACTTCCTGATAGTTTTTTCTTACAGGATTATTGGGAAAATAGTCGTGGCGGTGATAATTTATTATCTGTATATTGGTTATACAATCGAACCAAAGATAATGCATGGTTAATGGAATTGGCAGATAAAATACATCGAAACACAGCGAATTGGGAACAAACAAATGATTTGCCCAATTGGCATAATGTAAATATTGCGCAATGTTTTAGAGAACCAGCGACTTATTATCTGAAAAGTCAATCGGCAACAGACCTGAAAGCTACTTATGATAACTTTCATTTTGTAAGACAAGTCTTTGGACAGGTTCCTGGGGGTATGTTTGGGGCAGATGAAAATGCGCGACCTGGTTACACAGATCCTAGACAGGGGGTTGAAACTTGTGGTATGGTGGAACAGATGGCCTCAAATGAAATACTGTTGGGAATTACAGGTGATCCGTTTTGGGCTGACCATGCCGAAGAGGTCGCTTTTAATACTTATCCAGCTGCAGTTACCGCAGACTTCCGAGCTTTGCGTTATATTACCAGTCCGAATATGAGTATTAGTGATAGCCATAATCATGCCCCTGGCATTGACAATAACGGACCTTTTCTGATGATGAATCCATTCAGTTCGAGGTGTTGTCAACATAACCATAGTCAAGGATGGCCTTATTATGCTGAACATCTCTACATGGCGACGAATGATAATGGTATAGCTGCTGTGCTCTACGCAGCATCTCATGCTTCCTTAAAAGTTGGCAATAATCAAACTGTCAATATCCAGCAGGAAACCAATTATCCGTTTGAGGAAGCGATTACATTTAAAATAAGTATTGCTTCTGAACAGGTGAATTTTCCATTTTATTTGCGTATCCCAGCATGGGCTCAACAAGTACAAGTGAAGGTTAATGGTAAGGCGACAGATATTGCAAACAATGGGAAATATGTTAAAATAGCACGTAACTGGAAAAATGGAGATCGGGTAGAGTTGTCTTTGCCAATGACAATCGAATTGAAACAATGGACAGCAAATAAAAACTCAGTAAGTATCAATCGGGGACCCTTAACCTATGCGTTAAAAATAAAAGAAAACTATGTACAAAAAGATAGTAAAGCCTCGGCAATAGGGGATTCTAAATGGCAGGAATCTGCTGATCCTACAAAATGGCCTTCTTTTGAGATTCTTCCTGCCAGTGATTGGAATTATGGCCTTTTAGAGGAGCAGCTGACTGATCTGAAACAATTGAAGGTGGTCAAAAGAGCTTGGCCGAAAGATTCCTTTCCCTTTGAAGCAAATGCAGTTCCGATCTCCATAATGGCTAAGGCAAAGAAGATAGCAGGATGGAAGATTGATGAAAATGGATTGACAGCTGTATTGCCTGTTAGTCCAGTCATAACGGAAACTCCTGTACAAGAAGTTGAATTGATTCCTATGGGAGCAGCACGATTAAGGATCGCAGCTTTCCCTACCGTAAAATAATGATATAGATAAAGATTTTTAATGATTAAAACGTTTTTTATGATGAAGAAGACCTTATTATTAGCCAGTTTGTTGGTGGCCGTACAAATGAATTTTGCTCAAGATTGGAAACCTGCAGGTTCGCATATTTTAACTCCATGGGGAGAAAAAGTAAATGCTGAAAAACCGCATCCAGAATATCCTAGACCACAATTGGTACGTGCAAACAATTGGCAAAATCTAAATGGCCTTTGGAAATATGCCATCACCAATGTTTCTACAAAAGAAATACCTACACAGTGGGATGGCCGTATATTGGTTCCTTTTGCTGTTGAATCGGCCTTGTCCGGTGTGGGAAAAGAAGTAGGTAAGGATAAAGCACTTTGGTATAGCAACAGCATCACGCTCAATAAAGCTGTGCAAAAAAATAAGGTTTTACTACATTTTGGAGCTGTAGATTGGCAATGTGACGTATTCGTTAATCAGCAACTGGTAGGAAGACATGAAGGAGGGTTTGATCCATTTTCGATGGATATATCGACATTCTTGAAGAAGGGAAACAAACAGGAGATTGCTATACGGGTATGGGACCCGACGGATGAGGGACCTCAGCCTCGTGGAAAGCAAGTCAATCATCCCAATGGAATATGGTATACACCAGTAACAGGGATGTGGCAAACCGTATGGCTAGAGAGCGTACCGCAAAGTTATATTGCCAGTACCAAACAAACACCTCAACTGGATGCAGGTAGTCTAACTTTTCAAGCTTTGGTAACAGGTAGTCAAACAGGAGATCAGATCAAGGTAAAAGCATTAGATGGTGCTAAGGTGCTGCAAGAGCAATCTGGTGAACCAAATACTGCATTTGAAGTAGCGATACCAAATGCAGAACCCTGGTCTCCTTCTCACCCAAAATTGTACGATCTAGAAGTTCAGTTGATTCGTAAAGGTAAAGTGATCGATCAGGCAAAGAGTTATTTTGCTATGCGTAAAATCTCGATGCAAAAGGATCAAGACGGTATTCAACGGTTGATGTTAAATAACAAGTTTACGTTCCAATTTGGTCCTTTGGATCAAGGTTGGTGGCCTGATGGTCTACATACAGCACCTTCAGATGAAGCATTAAAATTTGATATTATCAAAACCAAAGAAATGGGTTTTAATATGATCCGGAAGCATATTAAGGTGGAACCTGCTCGTTGGTACCGCTATTGCGATAGCATAGGTATGTTGGTATGGCAAGATATGCCAAGTGGTGATCTGGGTGGAAATCATTGGGACATGCAACCTGGAAAAATATCAGGAGGTAATCGTGACAAGGAGCGCTCAGCCATTTCAGAAGAGTATTACAGAAGGGAATGGAAGTCGATCATGGAAGTGTTGCATAATTTTCCAAGTATCGTGATATGGGTTCCGTTTAACGAAGCTTGGGGACAGTTTAAAACCAAAGAAATAACGGAATGGACGATGGCAAATGATCCTTCTCGTTTGGTGAATAGTGCCAGCGGTGGTAATTTTATGGAAACTGGACATATTTTAGATATTCATAATTATCCTGATGCGGCTATGCCTGATCCTTCTTTGTTTGGCGCAAATCAAGTATTAGCATTAGGTGAATTTGGTGGCCTTGGGCTTCCTGTAGATGGTCATTCTTGGCAGCAGAAAGATAATTGGGGTTATCAAAGTTTCAAAAATAAAACGGAACTATTGGATCGTTATAAAAGATTGATCCATGATCTAAACAGGTTGATTCCATTTGGTCTATCTGCTGCTGTATATACCCAAACAACGGACGTAGAGGTAGAAACAAATGGATTGATGACTTATGATCGTAAAGTTGTAAAAATGCCTGAAAGTGAATTAAACACACTGCACCAGGCTTTGTATGCTGTTCCTGTTAAGTAACAAATCGAATGCGTGCTTTATAGATCTTTCATTTTTCTATAAAGCACACATCTTTATCTCAACGCTCGTGACCTAACCCTTATTTGTATTAACTTTTAGTAGTATTTATGATGAAATTAAAATTTGTAGCAGTTGTCGCTATTCTTTGTCAATCGCTTTCGTTATCGGCACAAAATAGTCCAATAAAAAACAATTTACGTGCACCCGCATTTCCATTGGTTACAGTGGATCCAAATACAAGTGCCTGGTCTTACAGCAATGAGCTTTATGGTGATGTGGTGAGACACTGGACAGGAAAGTCTTTTCCTTTGCTTGGAGTCATTAAAGTGGATGGTAAGTCCTATCGTTTTTTAGGTAAAGAGGAAGTAGAGTTAAACCCTATTGCTAGAATGGGGGGAGATGAAAACTGGAAAGCGCAGTATAGTGAATCGGAACCAGCATCGGATTGGACTAAATTGCAATTCAATGATACCAATTGGAAAACTGGAATTGCTCCTTTTGGTACAAAAGATAAAGAATCTCATGTGAAAACAGATTGGCAAGAACCTAAGATTTGGGTTCGCAGAGTGATCAATTTGGATGAGGACTTGTCTGGAAAATCTGTCTATGTGGAATTTACACACGATGATGATGCTATTTTGTATGTGAATGGTATCGAAGTTGTTAATACGGGTAATGCGACGGGTAAGAATACACGTGTTAAACTTTCAGATCAAGTGGTTAAGTCACTTAAAAAAGGAAAAAATTTATTGGCTGGCTATTGTTATAACCGTGTAGCAAATGGATTTTTTGATTTTGGGTTATTTGTAGAAAAAGAAGGCAGTACCCATTTTGATCAGACTGCACAACAGGAAAGTGTTGACGTTCAAGCGACACAGACGCATTATGCTTTTGCTTGTGGTCCTGTAAAATTGAAAGTGACCTTTACAGCTCCTGTATTTTTGGATAACTTGGACTTACTGAGTCGTCCTGTTAATTATCTTTCCTATCAAGTAGAAGCTAAGGATGGTAAAAAACACCAAGTTCAACTTTATCTGGAAGCTGCTCCAAACTGGGCTTTAAATTCCCCAATGCAAGAAGCAGCAAGTAGCCAGTTTAAAAAGGGTTCTTTGCAATATGTAAAAACAGGAAGTAAAAGCCAACAGATTTTAGGCAAAAAAGGAGATGATCTTCGCATAGACTGGGGTTATTTTTATATGGCAGGAGATCAACGAAATACCAAAGCGATGGTGGGGGATAGTCACTTGTTACGCACTCATTTCTTGAAGGGAGGTCAGTCCGCTCCAGGTTCCAGCACTGGCAATCAGTTCGCTTTAGTACAATCATTTGAGGTGACTTCAAAATATAGCGATAAAGTGCTTTTGGGTTACGATGATATCTATTCTATCCAATATTTTAATGAAAATTTACGTCCTTATTGGAACAGAGACAATAATAGTTCAATTGAGAAGCAATTTGATCTCGCCAATAATGAATATAGCAAATTAATACAAGCTTGTGATCAGTTTGATGCCAACCTGATGCAAACAGCTTTTCAGACAGGTGGTCAAGAGTATGCCTCTTTATGTGCTTTGGCCTATAGACAAGCGATAGCTGCCCATAAATTAGTGAAAGCTCCCAATGGTGATCTGTTATTATTATCCAAAGAAAATGATAGTAATGGATCGATCGGAACCGTAGATATTACCTATCCATCAGCTCCTTTATTCTTGTATTATAATCCTGAATTGGCGAAAGCCTTGATGAATTTTATTTTCTACTACAGTGAAAGTAATAAATGGACGAAACCATTTGCTGCCCATGATGTCGGAACGTATCCATTAGCAAATGGACAGACTTATGGTGGAGATATGCCAGTAGAAGAATCTGGTAATATGTTGATATCGACTTATGCTGTTGCTAAAATGGAGGGAAACGCAAACTATGCAAAGAAGCATTGGAAAGTATTGACAACATGGGCTAATTATTTAGTGGAAAAAGGACTTGATCCTGAAAATCAATTGTGTACAGATGATTTTGCTGGTCATTTTGCGCACAATGCCAATTTATCGATCAAGGCAATTCTCGGAATTGCTTCTTACGGATATTTAGTAGGTATGCAAGGCGATCAACAAACGGCTGATCAATATATCAACCAAGCCAAATCAATGGCTAAGAAATGGAAAGAGATGGCGCAGGATGGTGATCATTATAAATTAACCTTTGATAAATCGAATACCTGGAGTCAAAAATATAATTTGGTATGGGATGAATTGTTGAAAATGGGAATTTTTGATGCAGATATCAAAACAGCGGAGGTCAAGTATTACCTGACAAAACAAAACATGTACGGGCTTCCATTGGATAATCGTCAACCTTATACCAAAACAGATTGGATCTGTTGGACAGCAACAATGGCCAATGATAAAGAAACTTTTCAGCGTTTTATAAATCCTGTATATCGGTTTATGAATGAAACGGTGGATCGTGTTCCTATGTCTGATTGGACATTTACAGATAAACCTAAACGTTCAGGTTTCAAGGCCAGAGCTGTAGTGGGCGGATATTTTATCAAAATGTTAGCAGAAAAATTAAAAAAAGTAAATTAAGTTTGGTGTGAGGGTCTTTTATATGCAATTGTGTATAAAGACCCTTTTTAACTTTAAATACCAAGACAATTAGCTAAGTAAGAAATAATCCAAATGTTAAAGATTTTAAAATATGAGGTTTATGCTATTTTTTTAATGCACGTTCTGTTTTCTTGTCATTCTCCTGTCGATTCGGTAAAAAATCCAAGGGAGATAAACAAAGCAAGTGTATTGAAAAAAACATATATCAATCCTGTTTTTGAACCTATCCTTGCTGATCCATCTGTGGTTAGAGATCCAAACACAAAAGATTTCTATGCATACGGTACAGCAGATAATTGGGGAGATGGAAAAGGACAACGTCTAGTTTCTATCTTGCACTCTAAAAATCTGGTGGATTGGACTTGGATTGGGACAGCTTTTCAACAAAAACCAACTTGGAAACCAGAAGGAGGAATTTGGGCACCTGATGTGGTTCGGTTAAATAACAAATATGTATTGTATTACGCTTTTTCTACTTGGGGAGATCCCAATCCAGGCATAGGTGTTGCTACTGCTGATCAGGCTGCAGGACCGTTTGTCGACCATGGAAAAGTGTTTGATAGTCATCAAATCAATGTGCCCAATTCAATTGATCCATTTTTCTTTCGTGAAAAAGGAGCTAATTATTTGTTTTGGGGTAGTTTTAGTGATGCCAGTACGCAAGGTACTTATGGCACCCTGCTTACGGGGGATGGACTACAGGTACTTGACATGCATAAAAAGTTTAAGGTTGCAGCTGGAGATTTTGAAGCTGTAGTGATCCATAAACGAAAGGATTTTTATTACTTTTTTGGTTCAAAAGGTTCTTGTTGTGAGGGTGCAAAAAGTACCTACCATATCTTAGTAGGAAGGGCCAAACAGCTCCAAGGACCTTACTATGATCGAGAAGGTCATGATCTAACAAATAGGGGCAGTGGAACACTGCTGTTAAAAGGGAATACAAAGTTTGTCGGAACTGGACATAATTCTCGAATAATGACAGATGATCATGGTGATGATTGGCTATTGTATCACGGTATCGACCCGAAACAAGATCGTGTGCCTACTGGAGGAAATAGACGTGTGCTTCTTTTGGATAAAATTGCATGGGTAGATGATTGGCCTCTTGTCGAAAAGAATACGAGTAGCATCAATGCTAAATCAGCTCCATTTTTTAATACAATTGCATTATCATCAAGAAAATGATCAGCAAATTAAAAAAGCATTTCGAACTATTGGATAGACTAAGAGGGATAAATTTTTAACCTAAAAATACTAGAATGAAGTTATTGATCGGATATAGTTTGATTATCTGCGCAATGGGGATGATACCTATTTCGTCAAATGCACAATCCAATGTCAATCTTACGAAAACGCAACAGGATCTTGCTCAAAAATTAATTCAACAAAATGTAGACAAGGCTTACCAAGCTTTTAATCAACAGGTGTTCGACCCTGTCCGAAAGCTGTATTATCGCGATACACAAAAGACACAAGATGTCGGTGCCATATGGACACAAGCGATCTATTGGGATATGGCAATGAATGCGTATAAAAGAAATAAAACCAAGGAAAATCTGAGGTTCATCTATGATCTGTATGAAGGGAACAAAAAGCATTATGCAGCTTATGATTGGACAAATGATAAAGTATGGTTTATTTACGATGATATCATGTGGTGGGTGATTGCTATGGCTCGTGCCTATGAATTGACAAAGGATAAGCAATTTTTAGCACATGCTGAATCTGGTTTTATAAGAGTTTGGAGTGGTGTACCTGGGATAGATATAGGATCTTATGATCAGGAGAAAAGTGGGATGTTTTGGGATTGGACTTTTGGGCGAAAGGGAAAGATGTCTTGTATCAACTATCCAACTGTTATTGCTGCAGCGACCTTATATGAAGTAACTAAAAAGAAGGAATATTTAGCCAAAGCAAAAGAAATTTATGATTGGTCGTCCAATAATCTATTGGATCGTTCTATGGGGCGAATTGCGGATTCAAAACATGGAGATGGTCAACCCAATTGGACGACTCATCTTTACAATCAAGCGACGGCTATAGGGGCAGGAACTATCCTGTATAAAATCACAAAGCAAAAATCTTATTTAACCGATGCGATCTTAATCGCTGACTACACAAAAAATGTGCTATCTAAGGCTGATGTGTTACCTTATGAAAAAGGGGAGGAACAAGGAGTCTATGCAGCGATCTTAGCACAATATATGATTCGATTGATCCAAGATGGTAAGCAAGCCAGTTACTTACCTTGGTTGAGACATACGGTAACAGTAGGGTGGGGTAATCGGGATCAACAACGGAATCTGACAACAAAAGATTATACAAAGAAGTTGGATGAAAAGGAAATTGTCTCTTGCTATGATGCCAGTGGAATTCCTGCACTCATGTTAGTGCTGGCTGAAAAATAGAAATAACCTAATTCTTGATGAAGACCAATAAGTTGAGGTAGACATTCCCTAAGTGCTAAAGATAAACATTACTAAACCCAGTTCATGCAAACATGGTATGCTCTGGGTTTATTTTTTGTGCAATAATGAGTTTTTTGTTTACGGTAGACAGTTCATCTGCTATCTGATAATAATACATTAAGGGATAATTATTTGTTGATTAAGTTTGCTGCATGTTATCATAAAACTCATCATTATGACGTTAATTTGTATATGGATACTTTATACATAATAGCAATCGTTCTCATTATTTTACTTTATATCTTTAGAAAGAAATTATTTTGCAAACATAGATGGGATGTAACAACACATAACAATATCTATCCAACTTGGGTTTGTCGAAAATGTAATAAGGTTAAAAGAATCAAATAAGACACTCTTCATAAAAAAGGCAACAGGATAAATAAATAGACATATTCTTTATTATTTTTAAAATATGAAATACGAATCAGGTAACTGTTTTGCTTTTGTATCAGGATTGCTATAGGGCAGATTCTTTAAAGCAGATGATATTTTAGTATATTCGTTTATTAAAGACAATTAGAAATCTACATCAATAAGTTTCAAGAAATGTTAAAGAATCGTTTAAAATATAGTGTTCTGTTTTGCCTTTTGGGAGCAGGTATGACATCATTGCAGGCTCAAGATCAGAAGAAAAAAGATCCTACAGAAGAGCATAATCCTGTCAAACAGGTTATTCCAGAAGCAGCTAAAAATTTACTAGGTCGTTGGGATTTAAATGTGAATAAACAGGGAAAAGTGGTCCCTTCTTGGTTGGAGATAAAACTTTCTGGATTTACTACTTTGGTGGGATATTATGTAGGTGACAGCGGAAGTGCGCGTCCTGTGTCTCATGTGAAATTGGAGAACGGAAAATTCTCGTTTTCGATACCTCCACAATGGGAAGGGGGTGAAGGTGATTTTGTGATCCAGGGTGAACTGACTGCCAATGGTATGAAAGGAACAGTGAAGACAAACAAAGGGACTAGTTTTGACTTTACGGGTGAAAAAGCTCCTTATTTAAAACGTACAAGTACTGTAAAGTGGGGCAAACCAATTGAACTTTTTAACGGAAAAGATTTGACTGGATGGAAAGCAACATCAGCTAATAATCAATGGGTAGTAAAGGATGGAATCTTAATAAACCAAAAAGCTGGTGCTAACTTAATTACTGATCAAAAATTTGATGATTTTAAATTGGAAGCAGAATTTCGTTATACAACTGACGCAAATTCTGGTATTTATTTGAGAGGACGTTATGAATTACAGATTGAGGATAGTCCTAAGGATAGACATCCAGGTAATCTGTACTTCGGTGGGATCTATGGATTCTTGTCACCAAATGAAATGGCTACTTTAGGAACCAATGAATGGCAAAAATATGAAGTTACCCTTGTCGGACGTTTAGTAACTGTTGTAGCAAATGGAAAGACCATCATCAGCAACCAAGAGATCCCAGGAATTACAGGAGGTGCACTTGATAGTAAAGAAGGCGAATCAGGTCCTATTTATCTACAAGGTGATCATGCTGCTGTTGAATTTAGAAAAATAAAAATTACACCAGCAAAAAAGTAAGATTTAATCATACAAAAGCCTCTTTCTATTTATTTAGAAAGAGGCTTTTTCTTGTATGCTTATATTATAACAAAACTCGAATGAATTTACCTTCCATATCAAAAAGTAAATCGATATCATTTGTTAATTCGATTTCAAATGTACTAATAACTTTATCAATGGTATTAATCTTTATCGCAGGATAGTTTGTTGTCACATAAGTGACTATGGATGGTAATATAAAACTTGTTGGAATGGCAGCATTATTATCACCTTCTACTTCTTTCCAAGTTCCTTCTTGATCAAAATCTACCTCTATACCATTTACTAAATCTACACTGTAAACGGTACCATTTGTTTGCGTAGGGATTAATTTTTCAACAGTTCGAATATGGATACCTTTAAAATGCGTGTCAAGGAAACTTGATGCAGGTACAGGTAAGGATGAACTTGGAACTTGATAATCGTTGTCCTTGTCGTCACATGATAGGGTCATGAACACTATGGCAAATAACGCTGTGCATATTAAAATTAATTTTTTCATTTTTTCCCTTTCTTACTTAATCATCAATTTTAATGAATTGTCCTTTTTTATTGAATTGCAATTCCAATCCATTTGATATTTCGACCTCGTATTTACGATTTGATTGTTTGATTTTTACAATCTGTGTATCGGGAAAACTTTTAGCGATATAATTTTTAATTGCAGTCGGAACGATCTTTAAAGGGATTGCCGTATTTTCCCCATCAACTTCTTCCCAGTTTCCTGTTTTATCAAAATCTATTTTTGTGCCATTTTTTAAGATAATCTTATATTCTTTGTAGAATAGATTTTCTGTTTCTTCGATGATACTGCTGATCTGATTAGTCGAAAAATTGTTTTTAATAAATGTTTGTGCATTTGCAGGCAACTGATTGCTATTTATTACTTTTTTTTGTGCAAATCCACTTGTCGATAAGGCGACTAACACGACGATAGCCATTGATTTAATTCTGTTCATATGATATCTCCTTTTATTTATATCACAAAGTTGCCAAGTGATTTGGGAAAGAATTAGGAATTATAATTTATAAAGAGAAAAAGTGTGTAAATTATTTAAGTATGAGTAGGTTATTTTTAGATTTTTATTTGTTTCTACGATTGTTTTAACAATCGATAATCCCAATCCATTGGAACTGATAGCCGTATTTTCTTTTCTAAATCGATCAAAAATAGTTTCTCCATGTAGTGCTGTTTGTTTTCCACTGTTGGCGATAGATAATTTTTCTTTCGAGATATCTATCCTGATAAGACCGCCGTTTTGCTTGTTATAATAAATTGCATTTCGAATTAAATTGGACAATAAAATATTCGCCAAATCTGAATTTAATTCCGCTTGGAATATATCATGCTCATGAACCTCTACTGTAACTCCTTTGAAGTCTAAGATTTCTGAAAATTCATGGCATAACTGCTGAATAAGACTGTTGAAATTTAAGTTTACAGTATGTTCAAATTGATTATTCTCGATTCGAGAAAGCATCAACAGTGCTTTATTTAACTTGATCATCCGATCGAGAGCCTCTTTTGTTTCACTAATTTTAATCAGCTGATTTTCATTTAACTGCTCATCCTCTAATAGTAGCTCTAATTTGTTGGTGCTAATCGCTAACGGTGTTTGTAATTCATGCGATGCATTTTCAATAAATAATTTTTGTTGCTTAAATATCTTTTCATTCCGATCGATCATTTTGTCAATTTCGATATTCAATATATCAAATTCTCTAACATTACTAGCGATATGTACAGCTTCTTTTGTTTTGCCAAATTGATATTTTTCCAATTTGTCTAATATCTGATAGAAAGGTTTAAAAGCGCGATAGAATACAATTCTGTTAATGAAATAGATGCTGATGATAATAAAAATATAAAGAATAATCAATGCTGTCGCTAAATCTGATTTTAGCTCGTCTTCTTCAACAGTTGAAGTGCGAATTTCTAAGTCATATAACTGATTATCTTTCCCATAGAAATTGGTGCTTAAAATGCGATAAGGCTCCATTTCTTCATCATAAGGCATATAGATAAAATCATTTTTGAATATATTTTTTTGCTTTTGTTTTTCCTTGAGTAATGATTTCGTTATTTTAAATTGATTAATCCCAAAATCAGCTGTCTGTAAAATGGACTCGTTTTCATAAGCCGCACGAATGATTTCAATCTTTTGATTTTTCAATCCATCATCTACATTGTCATATACTTCCTCCATGATATAGGCATAGAACAAGGTCGCCCATAAGGCAATCACGATGAGAATCATGATTGTGATATAACGTATGGTATAGTTTTTAAGCGACTTTTTCATTAAATCAATTTATACCCGATGCCATACACGGCTTGAATATCAAGTTGAGCATGATTATCTTTTAATTTTTTTCTTAAATTTTTAATTTGAGAATAGATAAAGTCAAGACTATCAGCTTGATCAATATGATCTCCCCAGATTGATTCCGCTAAGGCATTTTTTTGCACTAATTTAGTCGGTCTGATCATAAAATAGTAAAGCAAGTCAAACTCTTTCCTATTGAGATTGATGATCTTATTATTAACTTGTGTTGTTCGATCTGTTGTATTAAGCGCGACATTCTTGTACACAAGAATATCATCTCCTTGTTGATTTTTCCGTCGTATAATAGATTTTATTCGCGCATGTAACTCTGCTAGGTGAAAAGGCTTGGCTAGATAGTCATCAGCTCCAAGCTCTAATCCTTTTACTTTATCATCAACAGAATCTTTAGCGGAGAGGATAATAATGGATTCATCTTTTCCCATTTCTTTTACCTGTTCCAATAATTGTAAGCCTGATCCTCCTGGTAACATGATATCCAGTAAAATACAGTCATAAGCATATAATGCTATTTTTGATAAGGCACTTTCATAATCAAAAGCTTGTTCCACAAGATATTGCTCATCAACTAAAGATTGCATGATTACTTGACTTAGCGCTATTTCATCTTCTATCAATAGTATTTTCATATTTTAATTCAATAGACAAGGATAAAACTCGAATTGGGAAAGATTTAGGAATTTTATAGGTGATCTTTATTTCTAGGTATCAACAGATTAAAATCCAATGACAACGATCACGATATCTTCATTATGATAGGCAGGATGGTAATGCGATATTGCACCTTGGTTTTTGTAGATGCTTAATTCATCGTAAACCATTTTTTTGAGGACTCCTTTTCCTTTACCATGGACAAATTTAATTTCTGGCATATCCCAATAGATAGCGGCGTCTAGCATGTCTCGCATATAGATCATAGATTCGTTTGCTAACTCGTCTGCTGAATAATTTTCCCAATCGAGTAAAAAAGCTTCAGCATGTAAATCTATTTGTTCGGAAGGTTTCTTCATAATGTTTTTAATATAATGCAAAAATACAATTATGAAACTAACAAATAAAGGAAGGCTCCAGTTACTTGATATAAATGGCATCAGCCAAGCGATCATACCATTTTTTTACAGTGGCGGCTAACTCGTAGTGTTCTTTTTCAGCATGTTCCAGCATGATTTCTTTTACTTGATCAAACATATCGACCAAATTTTGAAAAAGACCGTTCCCATCTCTATAATCCGAAATAATTTCAAATAAATAGTCCAGTAATTCCACTTTATAAAACAAAAAGGTATGTTTTTCACCGATTTGGTCAACAAGCTTTTCGCTTTGTTCGCCAGGTTGACTTCTCTGGTTGCGTGCCTTATTATATAATTGACTATAATCAGCAATGCGATTTTTGAAGTCATATATACAATTTTGAAGATCTTCAATTAAAACAATGAGATTTTCTTGAATTTCATACTCTTTAGATACGACTGACATAATAGCATCTTTGTTGTTGGAAGATTGATAACCCATTTTTTATATTATTAAATTACAAATAATTTTTTAAAAAGTTTTCTAATTAATTATAACTTAGGGTTATAACTCTATTTTTTTTAGGCTGATATACATATAAACTATAATTTATTTGTGTGGTTGTATTGTTGTATTTTTGTCGTGTAACAAGAGGAGCAATTTTATTGAGTGAAGAATAGTATTGATAGGAATGTATAATTAAAATGCATTTGAGATTTATGCTTTAATTTGAAGAAAATAAAAAAATCTAGCTGGATTTTCTTTTTTTATGAAAAGATAGTTTTTCAATAAAAAAATAATATATTAAATGCATGGGAAAAGAAATTAGTATCAATAAATATCAGTTAGAGATTTGTGCGAATTCTCCACAATCCGCGTTGTATGCAGCGCAAGGTGGTGCTACTCGGGTGGAATTATGTCAAAACTTGGAGAATGGAGGAACAACTCCTTCATATGGTCAGATTGTTCTGGCAAGAAAGCTAGTTGATATTGGTATACACGTACTCATACGCCCCCGAGGTGGTGATTTTGTATATTCAACATTGGAATTTGAAGAAATGATAGCTGATATTCAATTCTGTAAGGAATCGGGATGTGATGGTGTTGTTATTGGTGTTATGGAGAGAAATGGTATGGTAGATATCGAACGAACAAAAACATTAGTGGAAGCTGCAAGACCTATGCATGTGACTTTCCATCGTGCGTTTGATAAATGTGTTGATCCATTTGCTTCTTTAGCTATTTTGATGGACTTAAAAATCGATCGTGTATTGACTTCTGGATTAAGAAATAAAGCTATAGAAGGAGTAGATTTACTAAAACAACTGGTCGATTATGCTGCCGGAAAAATTGTTATTATGCCAGGAGCTTCTGTGGATAATACAAATATAGCTGAAATATTAGAAAGAACTGGAGCAATTGCTATTCATACTTCAGCAAAGGAAACATTGTTATCAGAGATGACTTATGATCGGGTAGAAGTAGCAGGAATGAATGAATCTATCTACAGCACCTCAAAAGAAAAAGTCCACCAATTGGTAGACATCTTAAAGAAGCAATAAAGTTGTACAATACAACTTTATTGCTTCTTATATTTTTTATACTTACTTAGCTTCTGAGGCTAATTTATTTAAGACCGCGTCGTTTTTAACGATTTGATTTGTTTTTTTCATTTTAGATCTTGAACCAAGTTCAATATTACTACCTAAGCTTAAAAACTGAACTTCAACACGTGAAGTAGTTTTATTTCTTCTATCTTTTCTTTTTAAACGTGTAACTCCCATTTTGATAAATTTTTTTATTGTTCAATAAAACGAGGTCGGAAGCGGATTCGAACCGCTGTAGGAGGTTTTGCAGACCTCAGCCTAGCCACTCGGCCATCCGACCCTCTTTTTTGTTCCCTGAGGGAATGCAAAAGTAAAATTAATAATTGGATTAAAAAAGACTATTGACAATTTATTTTTTAAACAAATCATTATCAAGCTTTTTTGTTTGTTATTCTTTTTGATATACTAAAAGCATTGATTTGTAAACTGTGTTTGGTAAGTCAGTTTGTATATTTTTTAATACACTCTTGTCAGGGAAAGATTATCTATTATTGAGTTGGAAATAAGCATCTTATTGATTTGGCTTGCAACTTGCAATACATATGGAAATAGAAAAATAAATTAATATAAAACATAGAACAATGAAAAAGTTATTACTATCATTTGGAGCAGCATTTTTATTATCTGCAGGTGTACAGGCTCAAACTAGCTATGGATTAAAAGCTGGTGTCAATTTAGGCAAATACAGTAATCCATCAGATTTAGAAAAGGATTTTCAAAAAAACAATACATCATTTTATGTGACTGGTTTTGCTGATCTTCCTGTAGGAACTAATTTTTCCATCCAACCTGGTGTTTCATTACAAGGAAAAGGAAATAAAATGCAATATGATGGCGACGGATCGAATGGATCATCTACAACAAATGTTATGTCAATCGAGATTCCTGTAAATGCAGTATATTATATCCCTACGGGAACATCTGGTTCTGTATTTTTAGGAGCTGGTCCTTACTTGGGATTTAATGTAAGTGGTAAAACTAAAGTAAAGGGAAACATTGGGGGTGGTACAGCCGAAGGAAACTATGATCTTAAATTCTCTGGAGATGATAAAGATATGAAAGTCATTGATGCAGGTGCTAACTTTATGTTAGGGTACAAATTTAATAGTGGTTTGTTGATTAATGCTGGTTATGGATTGGGATTGAGTAATTTATCTCCAAGTAGTGATTCAAACGATAAATTCTCTAATCGAGTGCTTTCATTTGGAATTGGTTTCCAATTATAAGAATAAAGAATAATATAAGAATAAAAGCAGCTTTCGGGCTGCTTTTTTGTTTTTTATGCTTGAGATATATCGAATACACTCGGTTACAATATTATATTCTTTCTTTATTGGTATTTTGAATGGCTAGTTTTAGGAAATTTTTTTAATTTCAAACTTTACTGTAGCTTTATTGTTCTAAATCAATACATATATAGTTCACGATGATAAAATTTCTAAGTTTACCATTCTACATAAAATTTGCCTGTACATTAATCTCTATAGTCATATTAGGTTATTTAGCTAAAATTGGAGATACGATCTTAGTGCCATTTATTTTAGGCTTACTATTGGCTCTGTTGTTAGTTCCTGTCAGTAATTTCTTTGAAAGAAAACTGAAACTTCCACGTACAGTTGCGGGAATCATTACCGTTTTATTGTTTTTTGGAATAGTAGGCTATGGATTTTATATGCTAGCTTCGCAATTATCAATGATTAAAGATGATTGGCCAGCTTTTAAAGAACAAATCATGGCTGGCATTCAAAATCTACAAGCCTGGGTTAGCGATCGCTTTGGTGTGATGCATAGTGAACAAATGGACATTCTCAATAAGACAGCGACCAAGTCATTGGATAGTGGTACTCTTATTTTAGGTACTGCGCTTTTATCTTTGTCTTCGTTATTCATTTTATTGGTATTTACTTTCCTATACACGTTTTTTTTATTAATCTATCGAAGCCATATTGTTCGTTTTTTATTACTGTTAAATAAACAAGAGCATCATGAAGTTGTCATGGATGTCGTGACCCAGATTCAATATGTGGTAAAGAAATACCTGATTGGATTATTATTACAAATGCTGATCGTATCTACTCTAGTGTTTGCTTCATTAAGTATTATAGGAGTAAAATATAGCTTGTTATTGGCCATTATCACAGGTGTATTTAACGTATTACCTTATGTTGGTATATTTACATCCATATTAATCATTGCACTTCTTACCTTCGCCACGTCTTCGTTTACACATGTTTTAATTGTCATTAGCGTGCTTATCCTTATTCATCTTATCGATAGTAATTTTATAGTGCCTAAGGTTGTTGGCTCTAAAGTAAAGGTGAATTCTTTATTTGCGATGATGGCTATTATCGTAGGGGAGATGTTATGGGGAATTTCAGGTATGTTTTTAGCAATTCCAATACTTGCTATTTGTAAGATCATTATGGATCGTGTTAAAGAATTAAAAGCTTGGGGATTTTTATTAGGAGAAGAAGATAATAAAGGAAGTACTTATATGAGCATATTAAAAACTATAAGTCCTAAAAAGAATTAATAATATAATTATTGATACTTTTTAAGTATGGTATGGGACATAAATTTTTAAGCTATAAATTTCAAAAATAACTGACTTATAAAAAATTGACAATTGTCTTATGGTTGAGTAGCTATAGATTTCCAATGGTAAGAAAAACCAAAAGAAAAGGCTCCTAATTTATCATTAGAAGCCTTTCTTGTTTCATGTACTGAAATCCTATCACACTTTGATTTCTACTTCAACACCTGAAGGTAATTCAAGTTTCATCAACGCGTCAACAGTTTTAGAGTTAGACGAATAAATATCTAACAATCTTTTGTATGAACACAATTGGAATTGCTCACGCGCCTTCTTGTTAACGTGTGGTGAACGTAAAACGGTATAGATTTTTTTCTCAGTAGGTAATGGAATAGGACCACTAACAACTGCACCTGTAGGTTTTACTGTTTTTACGATTTTCTCAGCTGATTTGTCAACTAAATTGTAATCGTATGATTTCAATTTGATTCTGATTCTTTGGCTCATTCTTGTTTTTGTTTAAAAATGATCTCCCGTTAGAGCTATTATCAACAGGAGATCGGTTTGTCTTTATTTAGAAAGGATTATTCTCCTTTTAATTTACCTTTTGCTTTAGCAACAACTTCTTCAGTTACGTTACGAGGAGCTTCTTCAAAGTGATCAAATTCCATTGTAGAAGTTGCACGACCTGAAGTGATAGTACGTAATTGAGTTACATAACCAAACATCTCCGAAAGTGGAACTAATGCTTTAATTACTTGAGAACCGTTACGCGTATCTAAACCTTGCATCAAACCACGACGACGGTTTAAGTCACCCATTACATCACCCATATTTTCTTCTGGTGTTAAAACCTCTATTTTCATAATAGGTTCCATTAACACTGGTGAACATTTTGGTAATGCTTCACGGTATGCTGAACGAGCCGCTAATTCGAAAGATAATGAATCTGAATCGACAGCGTGGAATGAACCATCAATCAAACGAACTTTCATTCCTGATAATGGAAATCCTGCTAATACACCGTTTTTCATTGATGTTTCAAATCCTTTCTGAACGGAAGGGATAAATTCTTTTGGAATTTTACCACCAACAATTTCGTTTACGAATTGAAGAGGTGATTTAGTTAAATCATAATCTGCATCAGCTGGAGAAATAACAACTTTGATATCCGCGAATTTACCACGACCACCTGATTGTTTTTTGAATACCTCACGGTGTTCAGTAGTACCGTTGATAGACTCTTTGTATGATACTTGAGGAGCACCTTGGTTAACCTCAACTTTGAATTCACGTTTCAAACGATCGATCAAGATCTCTAAGTGAAGTTCACCCATACCAGAGATAACTGTTTGACCAGTTTCCTCGTCAGTTTTTACTACGAATGTAGGATCTTCTTCAGCTAATTTACCAAGACCAATACCTAATCTATCAACGTCAGCTTGAGTTTTAGGCTCAATAGCTAAACCGATAACTGGTTCTGGGAAATTCATTGACTCTAACACGATAGGGTGTTTTTCATCACATAATGTATCACCCGTTTTGATGTCTTTGAAACCAACAACAGCACCAATATCACCAGCCTCGATGAATGGGATAGGGTTTTGTTTGTTAGCATGCATTTGGAAGATACGAGAGATACGTTCTTTGTTACCTGAACGCGTATTCAATACATAAGAACCAGCATCTAATTTACCAGAATAAGCACGGATGAAACATAGACGACCTACGAAAGGATCCGTTGCGATTTTGAAACCTAATGCAGCAAAAGGCTCGTTAACATCTGGTCTACGTAAAATTTCTGCACCTGTATCTGGATTAGTACCTTTTACACCTTCTGAATCCATTGGTGAAGGCAATAATTCCATTACTAAATCCAACATGGTTTGAACACCTTTGTTTTTGAAAGATGAACCACAAACCATAGGAACGATGGAGTTATCCAATACTGCTGCACGTAAAGCATTTAAGATTTCACGCTCAGTTAATGAATTAGGATCTTCGAAGAATTTTTCCATCAAAGTCTCATCATAACCAGCAACAGCTTCTAATAATTTTTCACGGTATTCAGCAACCTCTTCCAACATATCTTCTGGAATTGGCACTTCTGTAAAAGTCATACCTTTATCATGCTCATTCCAAACGATACCACGGTTATTGATTAAATCAACAACACCTGTGAATGAATCTTCAGCTCCGATAGGTAGTTGTAAAGCTACTGCATCAGAACCTAACATTGATTTTACCTGACCAACAACTTTTAAGAAATCAGCACCTGAACGGTCCATTTTGTTAACGAAACCAATACGAGGAACGGCATAGTTATCCGCTAATCTCCAGTTAGTCTCAGATTGAGGTTCAACACCATCAACTGCTGAAAATAAGAAAACTAATCCGTCTAATACACGTAATGAACGATTTACCTCTACCGTGAAATCCACGTGACCTGGGGTATCGATTACGTTTACTTGGTATTTGTTGCCACGGTACTGCCAGAACACGGTAGTAGCAGCAGAAGTAATCGTGATACCACGCTCAGCTTCTTGCTCCATCCAGTCCATTGTTGAAGCACCTTCGTGTACTTCACCAATTTTATGATTTACTCCTGAGTAGTAAAGAATACGCTCAGTTGTTGTAGTTTTACCAGCATCGATGTGAGCAGCGATACCGATATTTCTAGTGAATTTTAAATCTCTTGCCATAATATTTTTAAGCATTAGCCTAGATAAGGCCGTATGTTTTTTTGTCTAAATAAGTACACCGATCCTGATAAAAGAATAAACGTTTACCTAAGATCGGTGTAATCATATTTGGGTGTTTGTGTTCAAAACTAGAATCTGAAGTGTGAGAACGCTTTGTTAGCTTCCGCCATTTTGTGCGTATCTTCTTTCTTCTTAACAGCAGCACCTTCACCTTTAGAAGCTGAAATGATTTCTCCTGCTAATTTTTCGAACATTGTTTTTTCACCACGTTTACGAGAATATGAAATTAACCATTTCATACCTAAAGCAATTTTGCGCTCAGGACGAACTTCCATAGGAACTTGGAAGTTAGCACCACCAACACGACGAGATTTAACCTCTACAGCTGGCATAACGTTGTTTAAAGCTTTTTTCCAAGCTTCTAAACCACTTTCGCTAGTTTTTTGCTCTACTAATTCAATCGCGCTGTAAAAAATATCATATGCTGTTGATTTTTTACCATCATACATCATATTGTTTACAAAACGTGTTACCTGAGTGTCGTTAAACTTTGGATCAGGTAAAATGATTCTCTTTTTTGGTTTTGATTTTCTCATTTTTCTTTCCTCCGTTTAATTATTTCTTTTTACCTTTTGCTGGCGCTGCCGCTGCTTGTCCTGGTTTAGGACGTTTTGTTCCGTATTTAGAAC
Source organism: Sphingobacterium sp. SRCM116780 (assembly GCF_021442025.1). Lineage (NCBI taxonomy): Bacteria > Pseudomonadati > Bacteroidota > Sphingobacteriia > Sphingobacteriales > Sphingobacteriaceae > Sphingobacterium > Sphingobacterium sp. SRCM116780. The sequence continues at coordinate 2,452,622 of NZ_CP090446.1, read as the reverse complement.
GACGTTGGTTACGACCTGCTACTCCAGAAGTATCTAATGCACCACGGATAATGTGGTAACGTACACCTGGTAAATCCTTAACACGACCACCACGAATCAAAACGATTGAGTGTTCTTGTAAGTTGTGACCTTCTCCAGGGATGTAAGCGTTAACCTCTTTACCGTTTGTTAAACGTACACGAGCTACTTTACGCATTGCTGAGTTTGGTTTTTTAGGGGTAGTAGTATATACACGTGTACATACACCTCTTCGCTGTGGACATGAATCCAACGCTGGTGACTTACTCTTATCAACCAGAGCTACTCTACCTTTTCTAACTAATTGTTGAATAGTAGGCATTTACCTGTTTTTGTTATTTAATTTAATTTTTAAATTATTATAAGTCCGCAAAGATAGCGATTTTATTGTTAAATTGAAATACTCACCCAATTAGTTTTCCACATTTTTCTGTAAATCAACCTGTAATCCTTAAATCAGCTTGTTTCTTAATAAATACGAGATAACCTGATCAGCCCCATATTTTGACAAATGATCGTCATCATGCATGTACGGATCCTTTCCATTGTACTTGATCACCTCTGGTAAATCATATATATCAATATAGATGTCCGCTGGAATAAATGTTTTGAGATACTGATTGATATGGGCAGACCGGTATTCAAGGTAATTACTTTCATTCAGTTTACTGTGTTTTAGCTGAAGAGCTAAGATATTGGGAAAAATGATGGAATAGGTAGGTGTTTGTCCAATCATCTTTAACGGGATGTTTTTGGACTTAAAGTATTGGATAACTTGTTGTAATTTGATCTTTAAAGTCTCATCTGGGTATTGCTGTGATCCCCAAAAACCGACAAGTATGACTTCATCTATATCTTTTGCGTGTTTTGGGATAAATGCTTGATACATATAATCAATCAGCTCACAGGAAACTTTTGGTCCTTTTGTTTCTAAAAGCGGATAACTAGTCGATACCGTTGCTTGAAGTAAGTTGATGTCTAACTTGCTTAACTGTTCTTTTAGGGATTGGCCAAATACCCCTGCATGACTATCGCCTAATAAAAGAATGTTTTTTTTGTTGGGTGAAATGGTAGCGCAGGAGGCAAAGTCATATTGTTGAAATGTATTGTCAACATCTAAGTGGCAAGAACCTTTTCTGAATTGAGTAGGAAGATGTTCTTTTCTATAGATGCTATTGTAGTTGGTTAGATGTTCTATCTCTTCGTTGATTTTTAGTCGATCATATGGAAATATCATTACGATGATGGCTAATACGACTACAGCTAATGTAGAAAATATTGTCAGTCGAACTCGGTCAAACCTTTTATTGGATTCAATAAGATAATACGAAACACAAGCGCAGCAGAAGGAGAGGCTAAAAATAAAAAAAGTAGCATTTGGTTGATTGAACCCCAGGTATATCGCCAATACATAGATTGGCCAATGCCATAAATAGAGTGAATAAGATAATTTGCCGATATATTGAATCGGTTTAAAAGCTAAAATTTTAAAGTCAGACTGTGTGATAATAATGAAAAATGTTGCCAATACTGGGATTAGCGTGTAATAGGAGGGCCAACTGATATTTTCTTCATCTAGCAAATATATGCATGCCAATAATGTTCCATATCCGATAACTGCAATGACTTTTTTGAATCCGTTATAAATCCCTTTTCTTAATAAACCTTCTTGTAAGAATGCAAGTCCTCCAATCAACATTTCCCATGCTCGTGTTGGGAACATGTAAAAGCTAAAGGATAGATCCTTTGTGTTGATATACTGGTTTAATCCAAATGAAAAAATGATCAGGCCAATAAAAATACTCGTAAATAGCATCTTATTTTTTGAATAGATTGCTTTAAATGGATATAGTAATAATGGAAACAAGAGGTAAAATTGCCATTCGACCGAAAGCGACCAAGTATGTAAGAGTATATTATTTTGAGACGATGCGTCGAAATAACCACTATGGAGATAATAATCTATGTTAGAAACAAACAGCGCACTAAAAAAAGCGTTATTTCCCAATTGTTGTAAATCACTGGGAAGTAAAATGAAATTTCCGATCAGCATCAATCCAACTAAAAGAAAAAGGAGAGCGGGTATGATACGAGTAATCCGTTTGGAATAGAAATGCTTGAAAGAAAAGTTTTCATTCTCGAATCCATTTAAAATGATGCGTGTCATCAAATACCCTGAAATAACAAAGAAAACGTCAACACCGCTAAAGCCTCCGTTGAAATATGGAACTTTGAAATGAAAAAAAAGTACGGCTAGCACTGCCAAAGCGCGTAGCGCTCCTATGTCATTTCTAAACTTCATTTTTATTCCTGCTTGTTGTAAACTGCAAATCTGAGCAAAATAATTTATTCCACCTATTTAATTTTACTTCATCATGTTTTGATGGGTGTAACGGTAGTTTAAACGACATGTTAGCGGTATTTGCGTAAACCTTATTATCAATCTCAGTTTGATTTTAAAATAAAGTTACTTGGGATTTAACTGGTGAAATAGTAGGGAGCTGGTTCGGACCTCATTCGCTTTTGTTCGTACCTCGTTCGAACAAAAGCGAATGAGGTACGGTTGAAGTACGTATGAGCTACGTTTTACATATGAATTATTTTACTATGTGTAAGATTTTGTCTTATCCTGAATTATCCTTACAGCATTCGGATAGTTAAACGGTTAAATCCTTACAATTATAAAAAGTTATACGGATATATCCTTACATTGTTTTTTCTTTGTCCGTGTATACCCTTACAATCGGGTTGTACTGTTTCTTGTTTTAGTGATTTCCTGACTATGTCTTTGCGCCGGTGTCATCATTTTACAGCTCATGTGCGGTCTGACATTATTGTATCTTTCTATCGCTCTGCACACCGGTTCAATAGCCATTGAATAGGACTCAAAGGTGTTATAGAGCTCAAATTCTGTTTTCAGTATACCGTTTACCCTTTCGGCAATTGCATTATCATAGGGTGATCCGGATTGAGTCATACTGATCTGGATATGGTTTCTCTGCAATAGTTCCACATAGGCATCACAGCAGTACTGTATCCCCCTGTCCGAGTGGTGGATCAGCGGCCTTTGCTTATATTCCCTGCCGTTTATAGCCTTTTGGAGTGCCGATAGGCATCCGGAAGCTTTTAGTGACTGGCTGAGATGGTAGCCTACGATCTTTCTGGAATAGGCATCTGTGATCAGAAAAAGGTAGATAAATCCCGTGCCTGTCCGCAGATAGGTAATATCGCTTACCCAGACCTGCTCGGCCATCAGGGGCTTTGCCCGGCTGATCATATCCGGCCATTTCCTGTAATGATGGTAGGACATCGTGGTGGTCACATATCTCCTTTTGGGATAGATCAGCATGCCATTGTCCCTGATCAGCCTGGAAAAAGCATCCCTTCCGATGGTAATATGATGCGCTTTGAGGTTCTGCTGCAGCATATGAAGAAGCTTTACGCATCCTGTACGCGGAAGCACTGATCTGATTTCCCGGACCCATTCTAGTATCATTCCATCCTGAATCACCGAAACGTCCCTTCTGGCGTTCATTTCATACCAGGACTGTCTTGTTCTGCCAAACAGCGAGCAAATGGTACTCAGGGGAATATTGATAAATATCTCCTTCATTTTACTGGCGGTTTGGTACCAGACTTTTTTCGGATATCGATATCCAGCTCCTGCTCTGCAATATGGATCATCATCTCAAGGGCGGTAATCTTCAGCCTGGCAAGCCGGAGTTCCTCCTGAAGCTGCTCATCAGGACTGCTGGATGCTAAAGGCGGCAGCTCGCTGTCAGGTGAAATAAGGCCTGAATGGATTTGGGCGATGTTCTTTTTGTACCAGTTGACAAAATAGCGAACCACCTCGCCACTCTTAAGTCCATGTTTACGCCCAAGCTGTGACTGGCTCAGATTGCCCTCAAGGTATTCTCTGGCAACTGCAATCTTAAAAGATGATTCGTAGGTAACAGGGGCTCCTGTATGTTTCCCTTTTCTCGGTGTTTCCATATTATATAAAATTAATAATTACTCCGATTTGTGTAAGGGTAATTTAGGAATAGACATTTAGGAATAGACACTTTGTATTTGATAGCAGGTTTTTTGAAAAAAAAACTATATACAGCAAGTTTTGCAAGAATATGCATCTTCATTTTAGTAATACGAATGGATTTGAGGGTGTGAAATTCCTTATTTTCAGTGAAATGTCAACTTTTTTATTAGCTAGAAAAAAATGATTTTTTCTAGCTAGATTTAACTGTCATTCAAGAAGATGTGTGAGAAATAGTTTTTTCTGAAGTAAAAAGTGTATGGTTATGAATTATTTAGAAGATATTCAAAAGTTGTTTTTGTATTATAAACATTTAGTTGATAGTACGTTGGGTCAATTGGATGATACGCAATTATTTTGGCGTTACAATGAAGAAAGTAATAGTGTGGCTGTTCTTATTCAGCATATTTCAGGTAATATGAAGTCGCGATTTACAGATTTTTTAACCGCTGATGGTGAGAAAGAATGGCGTAATCGAGATGCTGAATTTGAATTGGTGGATCAAGACAAGGATCGTTTGTTTCGAGAGTGGGAAGAATCTTGGAATCATTTGTTTGCAACGTTGAAAAACCTCGAATTTGAAGATCTTAGCAGGACTGTTTACATCAGAAATCAAGGCCATACAGTCGTAGAAGCAATTAATAGGCAACTTGCCCATTATCCCTATCATGTGGGGCAGATTGTGATGTTAGGAAAAATGATGAAAGGTAATAACTGGAGATCTTTATCTATTCCGAAAGGAGAATCACAGGCTTATAACGCCGTTAAATTTACGCAACTAAGACATGTCGAACACTTTACAGACGAGATGTTGCGCCATTTAGATGGGTAATGCTTGACATAGAGGTCGTAATAAAAACGGAAGCGCTCGCGAGCACTTCCGTTTTTATTTTGTTAGCTAATCAAAGTAAAATCGATTTGACGCTTGTCTAAATCTACTTTTTTGACTTTGATTTGAACTTCATCACCCAATTGGTATTTCTTTTTCTTGCGTTGACCAATGATTGCATAATTTTTTTCATCCAAGACGTAAAAATCATCAACGATATCGCGCAATCTGACCATTCCCTCACATTTATTGGATTGTATTTCTACATACATACCCCATTCAGTTACTCCAGAAATAATGCCTGTATATTCTGTACCGATCTGATCTTTTAGAAATTCTGCTTGTTTATACTTAATCGATGCGCGTTCTGCTTCAGCGGCCTTTTTTTCCATTTGAGAAGCGTGCTCACACATTTTTTCGTAATGATCCGCATTGATTTTGTTCCCTCCGTCTAAATAGTAAGCTAACAGTCGGTGTACCATCACATCAGGATACCTTCTGATAGGGGAGGTGAAGTGGGTGTAGTAATCAAATGCTAATCCATAATGACTCGTTCCTTTCGTTGTGTAGATCGCTTTTGCCATCGAGCGTATGGCAAGAGATGTTAACATGTTCTGCTCTCTACTGCCTTCAATTTTCGTCATTAAAGCATTTAAAGATTTTGCGGTCTCTTTATCCGACTTAATCGTTAATTTATGACCAAACCGAGAAGCAAATTGCGAGAATGTTGTCAATGTCTCTGGATTTGGAACATCATGAAACCGATAGACGAAGGGAAGTCTGTTTTTTCCTTTACCTTGTTTTCCGATATATTCAGCTACTTTTCTGTTTGCAAGAAGCATGAAATCCTCGATGAGTTTATGGGCATCTTTTCGGACTTTGGTATAAACACCAGTCGGTTTACCATTTTCATCCAAAACGAACTTAACCTCTTCACTTTCGAAAGCAATTGCTCCATTTTTGAATTTCCGTTCTCTTAAGATATAAGCCAGTTCATTTAATTTTAATATCTCCTTTTCAAAATCTCCTGATTTTGTTTCAATAACTTCTTGTGCCTCTTCATAAGAAAAACGACGATCGGAATGGATAATAGTTCTGCCAAACCATTGGTTAATGATATTCGCTTTCTCATCGATCTCAAAGACGGCAGAGAAGCATAGTTTGTCTTCATGTGGACGTAGAGAGCAGACGCCATTAGAAAGTCGCTCAGGGAGCATTGGAATTACTCTGTCAACTAAGTATACGGATGTTCCTCTTTCAAAGGCTTCCTTGTCTAGTTCTGATTCAGGAATGACAAAGTGTGATACATCGGCTATATGCACTCCAATTTCGTAATTTCCATTCTCTAATTCTTGAAAAGAAATGGCGTCATCAAAGTCTTTTGCATCAGCAGGGTCAATGGTAAATGTGGTGACATTTCGGAAATCCTTTCTTTTAGCGATTTCTTCCTTAGCGATGCTCTCTGGTATTGCATTCGCTTCGTTCTCGACTTTTTTAGGAAATTGAAGTGGAAATCCAAAATCTGCCAAGATGGCATTCATTTCCGTATTGTTCTCTCCCTTTTTTCCTAAAACGGTTTTCACTTCTCCGATAGGATTCTTTGCTTCTCTAGGCCAATCGACAATGGATACAATAACTTTTTCACCATCTTTTGCACCATGTAAATGATCGAGCGGGATGAAAATATCATGTAGCATTTTTCGATCATCGGTAATGAAGAATGCAAAGTTTGGAGAAAGGTTGATAATACCAGTGAAATCCGTTTTTGCACGTTGTATTATTTCAACAACCTCACCCTCTTTTTTACGTCCTCTACTCTTCTCAAATGTGTGCACTTTAACGATGTCTCCATGCAACGCTTGGCGTAGTTTTCTTGGGGCTATATAGATGTCATTTTCAAACTCATCTTCAGGTACGATATAGGCTGACCCGTCAGTGGTCATGTCCACTTTTCCTGTAATATAAACCTTGAGTTGGCGAAGTTTAAATTTACCTTTTTCTACCTCTAAGAAAGGGCTGTTTTTCGGGTTGGCAGTTAGGATGTTGGCAACAGCTATTTTAGAATCGGAGTCTTGAACATTTAATTTGGATGCGACTTGTTTGTAGTTGAGTGGTTTGTTATTTGACTTCTCAAAGATGTCGATGATGAGCTGTGTCAAAACCTCTTGATATGGGTTTTCTTTTTTTGTCGTCATACGTGTTTATTTACTTTTTGTACTGTTGTTAAGTAGGGGAGACGTGGCGATTTTATCAGATCTACTAGTTTCACTTCACTCGCGGTTTCCCTTGTCTTATCACCTACAAGGTACAAATATAAATTTGAAATTTATGTTAAATCATGTCCTTTGTTTAGTCTCTTTTCTTGTTGTGTATTTACAGTTCTTTTTAGCATTTATAACCATTTGATATATAGGTGGTAATGATGTTTATTGCTTAATGTTTTAGATTTGTTAGTTTCGTTTAATCTCTATTTAAAGTGTTTGTGTGTTTTGGATAGTTTTTGCTAAATATATTTATTTTAAATATTTATCTATTCAAATGGTATTAATGTATTTTATATCAGCTATTTAAAAATACAATAGCTAAAATTTAACTATTGTATTTTTATTGTAATTAGCTTGATTTTATGAAATAATATTGAAATGGAATGATGGTTTTATGGAGATCATAAACCATCAAATTTTGTAGGTGGATAGGTGTTCTTTTTTTATTTCTCTTGACAATTATCGCAGAGACCAACTGCATTTATGGCAACAGATTCGAGCTTATAACCTTTGGGAAGGTTGAACTTTGGAAGCGTTATTTCGTCCATACAATACACCGAATTACATACCCGACAGATGAAGTGAATATGTTGATCGTGATGGTCATGTTCAGAGCAATTTGTTGAACAAAGTGCGTAAGTTGCTGTTCCGTTGAGATCAAAAATTTTATGAAGAATTCCCTTTTCTTCAAACGAAGACAGTACACGATATAGCGTAACACGATCAATTTCCTTACCGATTAATTTTTCTAACTCGGGTTGTGAGATTGCCGATTTTTTAGTTGAAATAATCTCCAAGGTACGCAATCTAGGTTGTGTTACTTTCAGATGATATTGCTTTAAAAGGTCTGCAAAATCGACACTCTGAACGACGCTTTTTATCTGTTCTTGTTCTCTGTTCATAAGTCAAAAATACATCATTATTACTATAAAAAAAAACGGTCAAAAACAAGTTGATAATTCTTGTTTTTGACCGCTATGATACGATCGTTTATTCGATTTTATTTACTTGCAGCTTTAGCATGATCTGCTAAGAAAGTTGCCAAGCCACTATCTGTTAAAGGGTGTTTTAATAAAGCTGTAATTGCCGATAAAGGGCCAGTCATTACATCAGCTCCAATCTTTGCACAGCCTAAAATATGAGCGCTATTGCGTACGGAAGCAGCTAAGATTTGAGTAGGAAAACTATAGTTATCATAGATCAAACGAATCTCTTCAATCAGTCCAAGACCATCTGTCGAAATGTCATCTAAACGTCCAATGAAAGGTGAAACATAAGTCGCACCAGCTTTAGCTGCTAACAACGCTTGACCTGCAGAGAAAACTAAAGTACAGTTGGTTTTAATGCCTTTTTTGCTGAAATACTTGATCGCTTTGATACCATCTTTGATCATTGGGACTTTAACAACAATTTTGTCATCTAACTTCGCAAGTGCTTCCCCCTCCTTGATCATGTCTTCGTAATTCGTAGCAATTACTTCTGCGCTTACATCTCCATCTACTATAGCACAGATCGCTTTGTAATGATTGATAACATTTTCGTCACCACTAATACCTTCTTTAGCCATTAGACTTGGGTTTGTTGTAACACCGTCTAATACACCTAAATCTTGCGCTTCTTTGATCTGTTCTAAGTTTGCTGTGTCAATAAAAAATTTCATCTTGTATTGAATTGATTGTTAATTGTTTGGTTTATTTACCTTTAGGTGGCAAAGTTATCGATTAAAATTCACTAATCTTGTGCTGAATTGAAATTACTGCACAAATATTGCTTAGTAATTGCAGTCAACGTATCGTTACTCCTTTAATTTATTTCTATTATCCATTGATATGCAGATATTTCGCTCGCTTCAATATCCTAATTTCAGATTACATATAATCGGTCAAGCTATTTCATTGATGGGAACCTGGATGCAGCGTGTAGCCATTAGTTGGTTGGTATATAAGCTCACAGATTCAGTTTTTTGGTTAGGTTTTGTTTCTTTTATATCGCTACTTCCATCTTTAGTACTATCTCCTTTTATAGGCAGCTTTGTTGATAAACATAAGAAATATAAACTCGTTTTTGCAACTCAGATTGGTTTGATGATACAAGCAGGAACCTTGACTTTGTTGGTTTATCTGGGAATGGAGAATGTACTATGGCTTTCTATATTGGGTTTTTCACAAGGAGTTATTAATGCCTTTGACGTTTTGGGACGACAGTCTCTGATGGTTCATCTTGTTGATAATAGAAAAGATCTACCGAATGCCATCGCGCTCAATTCATCTATATTTAATGCCGCACGAATGGTGGGGCCAGCTATCGGTGGTATTCTATTGAGTACCTATGGTGAAATGATGTGTTTCAGTAGTAATTTTTTGAGCTTTATTCCTGTTCTAATCACCTTATGGATGATGAAAGTCACAGAAAATACAGCTGGTTTAAGTAAGGGGAGTAATTGGCAGGGACTTGTTGAAGGTTTTTACTACTTAAAACGATCTCCCCATATCTTTTCACTCATTATAGTCATGACTTTTTCTAGCTTATTGGTCATCCCATATACTTCCTTATTGCCTGCAGTAGCCAAAGAAATGTTTCATGGTGACGCCAGTACCTTTTCTTGGTTTGAAAGTGCTGCAGGTCTTGGAGCTATGATTGGAGCGATCAATATGGCTCGGTTAAAATCAGGTACCAATCTGCGTTATCAAGTTATGGGAGCTGCTCTTTTAATGGGAGGAGCATTATTTTTACTAGGCCATTCTTCTGTTTTGATGCTAGCCTTAGTCTATACAGCTATCGTTTCCTTTGCCATGATGATGCAAAATTCCAGTATCAACACCTATATTCAAACGCATGCCATGCCGATGTATAGAGCAAGAGCAATTTCTTATTATGTGATGGCTTTTCAAGGAATTTTCCCGATTGGGAGTTTGTTGATTGGTGCTGTTGCCAGTTATTTTGGTTTAAGAAGCACACTATACGTCATGGGAGTTGCTGGACTATTAATCGCTTTATCCTATTACCTATATCTACGATTACATATTCACAAAAGATTATTTAAGTTTTAACTTTCTTTTCAGAATTTTAAGTGTTCTTTTTTTGTAATCGATGACAGCTCCATAAGGCGCTAAGATATCTCCTCCGATAACACCAATGACAGGAGATAGGTTCATCTGCTCATAGGCATAATTGATGGAACTGAGGTCTAAAACTGCAGTTTTAAAGTTCTTGATTGTCCAATCATGTATTTTTAAAACTGGAATGTTGATCAAAAAACTCTGCATGCTGTTCGTTCCTAACCCTGTGGAAAGTATGTCTGTACTTTCTAATGTTAAGTGATCAGCAAACATTTTTTCTAACTGGTTTTTATCAAAAACAGTTTTAGAAGCTCCAGTATCTACCACCATAATTTGAACCGTATCAAATAATGTTACTTCAACTAAGATGTGTGTGCCTTGTTCTTGTAATTGTAAAACGCGTAAGGGTATGATTGCCATCCTTCAAACATATAAAAAATATGTTCATCCTGAAAGGGATGAACATATTTTTTATATGTTATTATTGAATCTGATCCAATGTATGACGAAGTGCTGTTGGATTTTTTAAATTTTTGAATTGCGTAGGTGTTAGACCTGTATTCTTTTTAAACTGATTGCTTAAATAAGCAGCACTGGAGTAATTTAGCTTATCTGCAATTTCTGCAAGAGAAAGCTCATCATAAATTAATAATTCTTTGATGTATTCAATTTTTTGATAAATGGTATACTTTTCAATGCTAATAGCGGTAATAGAGGAGAATAAAGCACTTAAGGAGCTATATTCAACATGCAAATTATCTGTTAAAATATCGGATAGATTTTTATTCAAAAAATTGTAGGGTTGACGTACGTAGGCGATAATTAATAACTTTATTTTTTCGATAATACGTGTGTTTTTATCATCGATCAACTGAAAACCTATGTTTTGAAGCTTTTCTTGTAACAACTTCCTTTGATCGGGTTTTAATGCTGTGTCTAAAGTAACAATTCCTAATTGCAGTTCACTATAGTGGATATGCAACTCTTTAAGTATATTTTCTACGGCCATCTTACATCTATTGCAGACCATATTTTTTATAAAGAGTTGCATGTTATTTTTTATAAAACGTTAATTTCTTTTAATACGTTATTCATGATTCTGACAGCATCAGCACTTTTGTATAATTTTTGCTTTTCCTCATCAGATAATTTCAAAGGTACAATTTTATCCCATCCATTTTTATTAATGATAACAGGAACACCAATATTGATATCAGATAAACCATATTCACCATCTAAAAATACACTTGCAGTGAATAATTTATTTTGATCACGCACAATACTCTCAACCACTGCTGCTGTAGCAGCCCCTGGAGCATACCAAGCTGAAGTACCGATTAAAGAAGTCAATGTAGCCCCACCAACCATTGTTTTCTGTACAATTTCATCTTGTTCCTGCTCCGTTAAAAACTGCGTAACAGGAATACTGTTCCATGTTGCATGGTTAATAAGGGGAATCATGGTTGTATCACCATGACCACCGATAACAATAGCGTCCATATCACTAGGAGAGGCATTTAGTTTTTGACTCAATTGATATTTAAATCGAGCAGAATCCAATGTTCCACCCATCCCGATGATTCTATTTTTTGGAAGTCCCGAAGTTTTTAACGTCAAATAAGTCATCGTATCCATAGGATTGGAGACAATGACAATAATAATTTCAGGTGAATATTTCACTAAATTGTCGACGACTGTTTTAACAATATTTGCATTCGTTCCGATCAATTCTTCTCTTGTCATTCCAGGTTTTCTTGGTATTCCTGAAGTGATAACGGCTACTGTTGATCCTGCCGTAACACTGTAATCATTCGTTACCCCTTTAATTTTAGATTCAAATCCTAACAAGGCGGCCGTTTGAGACATATCTTGTGCTTTGCCTTCAGCAAAGCCTTCTTTGATATCCAAAAGAATAATTTCTTCAGCAACATTTCTTCTAATTAAATTATCTGCAGTTGTAGCTCCAACTGCTCCTGCACCAACGATTGTAACTTTCATAAGCTTATTTATTTTGGTCCTTGTGATTTAATTTTCTTTGAATTTACTCAATAAATAATAGGAATACAATTAAGTTTGATAAAAAATAACTAAATAAAAAAGGAGAAACCGCGGTTTCTCCTTTTTTATTTAGAATGGATATCCAATGGCTAAATTGAACATCAGATTATTTTTTCGCCATGCTTTGCTTCCCAAATCAATATCTTTAAATACCCATCGATCTCCCTTTTCTAAATAAGGGATGCGGAATGGAATTGCAAAGTCTGTTCTTAGAATCAGGAAACTAAAGTCAAACCGTAATCCTAATCCTCCACCAACGGCTAATTCTGTTAAGAAGTCTTTACTGAATTTTGCTCCAGGTTTTTCATCATCTGTATTTTGGAGCCATACATTTCCAGCATCAATAAACGCCGCCCAATGTACAAAACCTGCTAATTTAGCACGATATTCTGTATTGAGTTCCAGTTTTATATCACCTGTTTGATCGGCATAGAATTTATCACTTCCAATGTTTTGTGGTTTAAGTGTTCCAGGTCCTATTGCTCTTGCTGCAAAGGCACGGATGCTATTAGGACCACCTACATAATATTGTTTTAGATATGGAAGTGCGTTTGAGTTTCCGTATGAATAGCTTAGTCCGAGACTTACACGAGAGGCCAATTGTGAATTCTCACTTAGTTTCATGTAATGTCTTCCATCTCCACTCACTTTTATATATTGAGAGAAATAAGCATTTAATAGTTTGAATGTTTTACCTTCTTTATAATTAGCACCTTTAATTAATCCCAATACATTACCAGACAGATCTAAATTACCTTTAAAATAAAAGGTGTTTTTTAGATTCTTATTTAAGGTATTGGATAAGGTAAAGTTATAATTCGGACCAATTGTAAATTGGGGCTCAATAGCATGCTTAAGCGTCGGTACGGTGTCCATTTGTGCCTGATATTCTGGAGAAATACGACTAGGCTGTACATAAGTGATTTCTATCAAGCCCAAATCATGTTGTTTTTCTTCCGATTCTTGCCATACATAACCATAATCCAAGTTAATCGATCGTAAAGTGTAAGCTTTCATTCTATTTAAAAACTCAAATCCTGTTTTGATATACGTTTTCGGAATAAATCGACGACTAGGACTTATTTTAAAGGGAGATAAGATGCGCGGAAAAGAAAGCGTTAGATCCGCCCCATAGCGATAGTAGCTAGAGTTCAAGCTGACACTACCACCAGTTTGTGTTTCATAACCACCAAAAACATTCAGACTCAAAGTCTCTGCCCCTTTAAATGCGTTACGCAACTGCCAATTGACATTAATCTCAGATCCATTGTATACAGACGCCATTTTTCCCAATAACTCTACACGAATAGATTTTTTGGGAAGAGGAGTAAGATAGTAATAGACATCAAGTGCATTTTTGACATCTTTGCTATCGACAAAATTATTTTTGACAAATTTGAAGCTATTCAAATTTACCAAATGACTGATTGTCTTATTATGAGAGCCCCTATTATACATATCGCCCTTTTTGAAGAAGATATGATTGGCAATAACAGGTTTCCTAAATGTGTTCCTTGGATCGATAAAATAATAGGTACTATCATAAAGTACCGCATTTCGAGGTGTTCTTTGGTAGCCTGATCCTGACCCAGTATAATTTGGGAAGATATAAATATTGTTGATTTTCGAAGGACTCTTTGCAATTGCAGGTGTTTCAGGTTTAATGGTAACATACATATCGACCTTATTACTCCCGACAGTACTATCCACTTGTACCAATATATAATCTGGGCTAAAATAGTAATAACCGATATTCTTCAATTCATTGTCTATCCGATCACGCTCATTTATGATATCATCAAAACTATAATGTTTCCCAACTTTAAGTAATGATTTGTCTTGAAATTTTAGAATATCTTTACCCAGCTGTATACTGCTATCCAAATCAAATTTTACAGACTTAATTTTGTAGATGAGATTAGGGGTCGCAATATAATGGATTGTAGCTTCTTTTTTTTCAATTGTCGTATCAGATTTAACTTCTGCATTGAAGAACCCCATATTTTCAAGTCTGTTTCGAATAAGGTTCTCATTGTATTCCCGATTGACATCACTTAGCAAAACAGGTTCTTCCCCCCATTTTTTTAGTTGCTTACGGATGAAGCCTTTTTGTATCGAATCGTTACCAGCCATATTATTGAAAGCTAACTTATAGCGCCATCCTAAAATGGATTTATTCGGTTTAGGCATGAGTACCTCTTCTAGATGTGTTGACAGCGCTTTTTTATGCTCCTTTGATATCGTATCTGATTCAATATCAATATGACCATCAACATACAGAGATTCACCTTCTTTTAAATTCTTAGTTGTCGAACAAGAAGCAATGAAAAGTCCAAGGAATAGGACTAAAATTATAAACTGATTATTTTTTTTCATTATTCTCCTTTTCTTCATTTCTAATCACTTTTTCTCCGATAGTATCTACTTTTTGCTTAGTAGAGTCTGTTTTATTGTTTGTATTCGTTTTTTGTATGCTCTCCTTTTTCGGTTGACTCAAATAACGTTCTTTATATTTTTTAGGATCATGACGCATAATACTATCGCGAATAACATAACGTACACTATCACGATAAACCGAGTCGGTCTCCATACGTTCAACATTAAAACGTTTTCTAAAACCCCTGCTATTTGTATTATACTCTGTCAACTGTTTTGAATTCATCCAAATTTCTTTGAATTTGTTATAATTCATATTAATGATAAATCCGATACCTGTTTCCACATATTGTCCCTGCAAGGTAACTTGATATTGATTTTTACGGTAGACACGTGCAAAATAACGGCCATCAACAGATAACTGATAATCCAAACTAATATCACCCGCAATATTTGCCGCTTGTTCACCAGGTCTCGAATTTCCTTCAACTTCAAAATTAGAACCAATGGTAATTTTCAATCGATCATTGAATAACATTTTTGAAACCCCGATGTTTAAATCAGTACGTGTTTGTCCTACCCCCGTGGTATAATCCTCAGCAGATTGAAGATCAAAATCTAATTCCACACCTTTAATCAAATCTGATGCTAATCGATTCAGTTGAGAGGTTAATAACGAACTCACACTGTTACGAGCCATCGATTCAACACCACCACCACCAGATAAACTTTCAAATGGATTTGAAGCTAAAAACCGTCCCAATACAATCAAAGAAAAGACTTGTTTATTCATTTCTGATGGATCTTCTCGCAATTGTGCTAATCCATTATTGACTTTACTGACTACATCTTGAGAAACAATTGCATTATTCTCATCCAGATCAATATCAAAACCTAATTTAGGTTGAAAAAGTTGTTCTGTAATCAATAAATTAACATTAAAAGGAACACGTTGTTTGTATAGATTTGAGTTTTCAGATCCTAATTGTGTTTGTACCAACTCTAGGGTAGGTGCTTTCACTTTATAGACGGCAGTAATATCCATCCTTGCATCCAAAGGATCTCCTGCCCAGGTAATTGTACTACCTTCTTTGAATGTAAATTCACGTTTTACAGGACCAAACGAGAAGGAATAGCTCCCTTTATCAACAGTATAAGTTCCTGACATCGTCATTTTATTACTAGGATCTATACCAGCATTTAATTCTGCTTCCCCTTGGATATTTAAAGCATCCTGAGATCCTTCGTCTAAGATAATTTTAAATTTCGCATTTTTGTCCGTTTGGAGATTAAGAGTCACATCTAGACCTGTCAATTTTGTTGTTGTTAATGAATCCAGTTGCGCAAATATATTTGCTTGGGTGGTATCACTTTTATCAACAAATTCCACCACACCTTTTCGTTCAACCATCCCTGGATTATCGTTTGGCATGATGAAAACAAAATCTGTTTTATCTTGCACTTTAATATTCCCATCAACAACAGGTTTATCCAATGTACCACGAATTTTTAGATCTGAAGACACGTACATCTTTCCAAAGAATAGGTCATTGTCTTGACGCGTTGAATTAACAACTTCAAAATTATTCGTTTTAAGGTCTAAATTAAAGCCATAATCTATATAATTGGACGTATTAATGGCACCATTCAATGTACCAATATTACCTTTCTTGTCCTTAACGTCGAAATCTGACAAGGAAATTCCCTTATCTGTAAATCTTATTTTTTCATCATCAATAAAAAATGCAGCATTCAACATAGCAACATTAAATTCTGCGGCATTGAAATTCAGATCCCCATTAATAATAGGTCTGTCAGTAGTACCAGATATTTTTAATTCACCCTGTACTTCTCCTTTTGATTCTTTTAAATAACCTAAACTAAAAGCTTGCACTGTTTTCATTTGTAAAGGAGCAATATTTAAAACAGCATCAAAAGTAGCTTTTCCTTTTGGAGGGCTGATAAATTCCCCAATTAAACTAACATTATTGCCATTTTCGGTAATACTAACATTAGCAGCATAGGTATTCTCCTTTTCATTGTTTACCTTAATATTGATATTCCCGACAGTATCTTTTCCTAAATAGAATTTTTCAATAACAATATCGGATACAAATACTGGATTACTTTCCAAACGTGAAATGGTTGCTTGTCCATTAATTCCACCCCCTAAATTCATGTTATCTGCAGCAACCATTTTACTTAAGGTTTCAATTCTAAAATTTTTAAAAAGTAAGTCAATAGGAGAGTTCAAGACACTATCTTGCGATTTTATTTCTAGCAATTGCCCTTTATTTTCCAGCCTGAAATTTTTTGCTTGCATACCAGATTTACCAAACGAAAGGACATTTGTACTATCTACATCCCATTTATCATAATTTAACATTAATCCATTCTCCATTAAGCTAAATAGAAAGTTACCTTGATCCACTTTCATATTAGCCCCCAAATGATACTGTTCTTTATCTTTTTTATCCTTAATCCACAGACCAAAATCCATATTGTTTTTAACAACCTTACCACTGAATACGGTGTTGATTAATTCGATATTACTCACTTTGATTTTATTGATTAAAGCAGAGTAATACATGGTGCTATCTACTGTTGTTAAATCGAGAGATACACTGTTGATATCCGTTCCTGCATAGACAATTTTAGGAGCATTAAGTTTCGCTTGAATCAATTTGCTTTTACTATTAAACATACCGTCCAGCGTGATATCTTTCATCTCCGTTAGATCTGGTAAGAAGTCTTTGATAAACTTTGTTCTTGTTAATTGTGCAGAAAACTCAAATTGTTGATCCTCGTATTTTGGAATGGTTATCGGTGCACCAGGTTGATAATAAGCATGTACAATATCTTGAACAGCAGAACCTAATTCCATTATTTTATATTTTCCAATTAAATGGGCATTTAGAAATGACGATTTAACCATTAAGAGGTTTGAGCTGGTATCTGATTTGGCAATAAATGATATACTATCCAATGTATAACGATCATTATTATAGGCAATGGACGAATTGCTGATATGTGCCTCTCCATTTAAATAATTGGGATCAGCAGTTTCAAAATTTCCGACTAATTTTCCATGGTAGCGAAAATCTTCCTCCATCAAGTGTAAATTTTTGAGATTGACACTATCGACCATCAGTTCAAAATTGACTTTTGGATACTTATTCTTCATATCGGCAGAAGCAGCTAAATTGAAACTAATATTTGGATCATCACTGCTGATCTTGGCTTGGATATCGCCCTGATTAGCATCCATATTCATGTCAATATTATGATATTGATAACCAAGTGCATCTAATCGGATCAATTTCCCGTCAATATTGGCCATTGCTTTTTTAGGATCAAGTCCATGGCCTTTAACATTGGCTTCAAAGGATAATATTCCTAATGTTGAATCTTGTTTTAAGATTTTTCCAATATCGAAGTCTTTGATGGAAACAAAAGCATCATAAGTCGTATCACGGTTTGTCATGGCAAAATTACCGTTTACTTTTGCCGTACCTTTCTCTGTTACTAAGGACATATCCGTATCGAATGCTTGCATCCCCCCCTTAAATGTTCCCGTTAAACCAATCGCGTTAGGTAGCTCTAAATTTTTAGGAAACATTGACTTTGCCACTAACTTTTCAATATCAGACTTACCTGAGGTAAATCTTTTGATATTCAAATCTAAAGTCATCTTCTCTATATTAGGAAGTCCTTTTATGCGACCACTAGCAAGCACTTTCGTGTTTGATAAGGTGCTAAAATCCAAATGCGAAATATTCAGATCATTGATTTTTCCAATTACTTTTCCGTCAATATTGAATTTTTTGTCCATTAATGGCTTCATCACCTCCATTGTATCTAAGAAAGGAGCAAAGTAATAGATATCACGCATGTCGACATGACTTTTTTTGATATTGGCATTTACAAAAAGAAGTTCTGGTTTTTCTACAACTGCTTCAATTGATGGATAAGTAACTTTGATATAATCTTGTAATAACGTTCTTGGAGTTGCGGCATATAAATTTTTGATTTCTGCACCTGTGTTCGTATAGATGAAATCACCTTTCAGATTTTTGATTTCTAAACCCGATTGATCTTTCGCAATCAAAGATTTCAACGATCCACTAATGGAATCAGCACTATAGAATAAATCAGTCATTGAAGCAGTGACAGCAGGAATTTTAATATTAAAATAATCGAATCCTTTTATTCGAGGCTCATTATCATCTTTATACCTGATTTTAGTGTCATTGATGTCGATATCTTGCGCGGATACAACCCAGTTTATTTTAGTTGAACTTGAGCTAGTTGCTTTTTTATCCGCAGTTGTAGTTTTCTTTACCTGCGCGATTTTATCGAATAATACCTCTGCATCTGATCCAGCTAAACTTATTTTTTGAATGTCAACAATTTCTTTATTGAGATCCACTTTGTTGATTTCAGCATATAATTTATCAATAGCAAATCGTGTCCGGAGTTTGGATGATTTGTCTTCGTATTTGACATTGATATTTTTAAGGTCAGCAGTATTGATTCCAATATCAGGGAGCAGAAAAGTTGCAATAGCTGTAGAATCTGTAATCCCAAAATCTTCAACACTTGGTCCAGCACCATCTTTGACAGGGTTCCATTGGGTGACGATAGCAGCAAGGCCATCAATATTAACTTTTGGCATATCAAATGCCATATTTTTAGTCAAATCAAATTTTTTGACCTGAGTATCAAAATGCTTTAAGTAAACATCAGCACTTGTACCGATTACATCATCTGCATAAACAACATGAAAGCGTTCAAATAATACCTTATCAAGGTTGAAAACCATTGCTGACGAAGTATCGGATTTTATTTTGTCTTCTTCTGGACTAGCGAAAGCTTTGACGATATAATCAAAATTGAAACTACTGTCAGGCATCGATCGACGGATTTTTGCCGTAATACCAGAAGCTTCCAATTGTTGAATTTCAATTGTATTTTTCAGAAGCTTCATCATACTGATATCAACTTTGATGGCCTCACCAGCAACCAATGTATCCTTAGATTGATCTTCTAAATAGATGTTTTCTAAAACAAGTTTTTTGGGAAATTCGATGTTAACACTTCCGATATGAAAAGGAGTTCCAATTTTGCCCTCAACGTAATTTGCAACTTTTCCAGCTATGAAATTTTGCACAGAAGGAAGTCGGATCAAAAATATAGCTAGAAGTAAGAGCGCAATTACAGACCCAATGATCCATAATATAGTCTTTAGTGCGATACGGCTAAATTTATTCAAAATATCTTTTAGTCTTATAAACCCTCAATTTAATAATTATAACGTAAAAACAAGCGAATATGTTTACGCTTTTATTATTTTTTCACAATTAAAACTATTTTATTCGTAGGAGATGAATACGTAAGTTTCTTCCTGTATCCGTAAAATAAATAGAGAATTCTTTACAATGTTAACAATATTAATCAAAAACAATGCCTTATTTCTTCAAAATTGACTATTGTTTTTTATCCTTTTTACACGATTGGCAATCTCTTTTTTTCTATGTATATTCGACATAATCAATATGAAACCCATGGAAAGAAAGAAATTTTTAAAATCATTAGCCATTGTAAGTACTACAGGAACTGTCCTGCAATCGTGTACGAATACGGATCAAAAGAATAAAACAGAAGATTCTTTACAAGTAGGATTTATCTTTCATAGCGTTTATTTCTGGTTGAAAGATGGTATTACAGAAGAAGAGGAACATGATTTTTTAAACTTTTTTGAAATTCTAAAAAAAATATCGGGTATCGTATCTTTCCATACAGGTAAACCTGCAGCGACCAATCCAAGGCCAGTTGTTGACAATTCGTTCTCTTATCATATTATGCTTGTTTTTACTGATCTTGAAGCAATAACGAGCTACGAAAAACACCCTGATCACCTAGCTGCAATAGAAAAATACAGCAAGTATTGGAAGAAAGTAGAAGTAAAAGATACACTTATCCGTTAAGAACATTCCTAACAAAGAAAGAAGCAAAGGGAAAAATACTTCTCCCTTTGCGATATATTATTTTACTTCAATGTTTTGCGAGGAATCTGTCGTGTCCTGATGATCGTTGTGTTGATCATTCTTTCGTTCAACAGTTATTTTACATTCCGTTAGAAGTGCTGCCATAGCACCTACAGCTGCAAAGATAGGTGCAAAGATAAGCCCAATAGCACCAACGGTAACGGGGAAGCTCATGATTTCTTTCCCTGTTTTGTCTGAGATGCTAATCTTGGTCACATTACCTTCTGCAATGAGTTCTTTTATTTTTTTTAATAAATTCTCACCATTAATCGAAAATGTTTCTTTTATGCTCATAATATGTTGATAGTTAAATTGATATTATTTTAAATATACGTGCTTTTCTTCATTAAATATGGAAAAGATCAAGACTAATAAGATTGGTTCCGCCTTATTTGGTTAAATCTCGTTTTGTTTTTACCATCAACACGTGATGCTACAGCCCAGATAGCTGCAGGTAGCCAACCAATTAGTGTGCACTGCAATATCAGACATAAAAGGCCAGAGAAAATCTTACCTCTTAAAAAGAATGATAACCATGGTAATAATACTGCTATTAAGATCATATCTATTGTGTTTAAATATGTGTCAAAGATAAAAGCAACTTCACTTATTTCTAATAAGAATTAGGTGAATACACTTAAAATATCGGTAAATATTTTAAAAATTAAGGTGAATAAAAAATACAGCTCAATTTAGAATCTACTATTATTTCATTGTTAAGACTTGACTTAAGGTAGTTCCATCCCAAGTATAATTGATTTGACTTTTCGTTTCCTTATATTGAGGCTCATCATTCAAATTTTCGTTGCTATTTTCAGCCTCTACTATTTTTTTGTAAATCATCGTTTGATCACCTTTATGCTCGGAGGGAAATAAAATAGTCTCTTCATGATAAAATACACTAGCATCAGCGACAGACATTTTATCGGGAAAGCGAATCAGGTTTTGACCATTCCAGGCAAAATAATAATATTGGGTAGCTATGCCACATGCCTCACCTAAAAAAGCTGATCGATGTATATTTTTAATGTTTTTTAAACCCATTCCTGCTAAAATTTTAGTTTCCGTACCCGTCTGCCCGTCTACAGAAGCTTGATAAGTAGCACGAGCGATACATTTCTTTTCCCTATCAAATACCTTTATTTCGGCATCATAATAAGAAGCCTCATCTTCAGTTGCAGATTTAAATTTTTTGAAACCATAGATGAATTGTTCACCATCTTCATTCTGTATACTATGGAGAGCCAAGAGACCTAGCCAAATAAAACCTTCTTTTTTGCGATTATCTTTTAAATAAGTTATTTTATACCAAGGAGCATAAAAACCTCTAATTTTATTGCCATTATAACCCTCACTTGCAATTAAGACTGTTGCACCTTCTGGTAGAGAATCTATTAATTTTGATTTGGAGTCTGGATAATCACGTATATAGGCCATATCTGCGAAAACATAAGCCGTATCACCCTTTTGAAAATTCCATAAATTGTATTCTTTACTCACGACATAAGCAGCAGGTTTCTCTTGGGCATAAGCGAATAATATAGCTAGAGAAAATAAGAATAGGATAGCTGTTTTTTTCATATTGTAAACGATCTTATGTTTTTAATAGTTTGTATTTCGTTCTTTATATCAACCGAAATCTTAATTACAAATTTTAGTCCAAATATCGGGTGAATTATTTGATATATAAATTTTAACATTGACTTTAGTACATATAAAAATTGACAGCTGCTATATAATTCTTGATCACTACTGAAGCTGAACAAATAAAGATTGTGTACGTATGTTGACGATTGGAAAGGGGGGAGATTTCATCTAATGTAAAAAGGCTAGTTTTCAATTCGAGAACTAGCCTTTTTACATTAGATATAATCAATTAAGATAAACTTGCTAAGCTTTCCGCTAAGATCTTAATTTTGGATTCAGCATCTGCTTTTTTGTTTTGTTCATTTTGAATGATCTCAGGTTTTGCATTTTGTACAAAACGCTCATTTGATAATTTTTTATCTACTGAAACCAGAAATCCTTGTAAATAGTCGATTTCTTTTGTAATTCGCTCACGTTCTGCATCTACGTCAATATTTTCTTCTAAAGCGATATAACATTCATCTTTACCTGCCAAGAAACTGATCGCCCCTGTTACTTTCTCTTGAACAAACGTTAACGAGGATATATTAGCCAATTTGATAATACTTTCTTGGTATTTCGTGAAATCAATTTCTGTTGCATTTATCGCCAAAGGCAATGCAACTTTCGGAGAAATCTGTTTCGTGTTACGGATGTTACGAACTTCAGAAATGATCTGTTGAACAAATGTAAACTCCTTGATGATTTTTTCATCGATAGTGCCAACAGTAGGAAATTCTGCTACGATGATACAGTCTTGTGGATCACGTTCTCCAAATAATTCATCATGCCATAACTCTTCAGATAGAAAAGGCATAAATGGATGAACCAAAGTCAGAATGCGTTTGAAAAAATCTTTTACGACCTCAAAAGTTTCGTATTCAATAGGAGCTTGATATGGCGGTTTAACCAATTCTAAATACCAAGCACAGAAATCATCCCACACCAATTTATAGGTAGACATCAAGGCATCAGATAAACGATAATGATTAAAGTGGTCTTCTATCTCTATTAATGTGGCATTAAATTTACTATCAAACCACAGAGCAGCTGTTTTTTGAGCTTCTGTGGCAGGACTATCAATGGTTTCCCAACCTTTAACTAAACGGAAAGCATTCCAAATTTTATTTGCAAAATTACGACCTTGCTCACAATAAGAGACATCAAACATCAAGTCGTTTCCTGCAGGAGATGATAGTAACATCCCTACACGAACACCATCAGTACCATACTGTCCCATTAATTCAATGGGGTCAGGAGAGTTGCCTAATGATTTAGACATTTTACGACCTAGCTTATCGCGAACAATCCCCGTTAGGTATACGTTTTTGAAAGGAGCTTTTCCTGTATAGGCATGACCCATGATCATCATACGTGCTACCCAGAAAAATAAAATCTCAGGTGCTGTTACCAGATCATTTGTTGGGTAGTAATACTTGAAATCTTCATTATCAGGATTACGAACACCATCAAACACCGACATAGGCCACAAGCCGGAAGAAAACCAAGTGTCTAAGACATC
Organism: Sphingobacterium sp. SRCM116780; assembly: GCF_021442025.1. Taxonomy (NCBI): domain Bacteria; kingdom Pseudomonadati; phylum Bacteroidota; class Sphingobacteriia; order Sphingobacteriales; family Sphingobacteriaceae; genus Sphingobacterium; species Sphingobacterium sp. SRCM116780. Next base: position 2,428,790 of record NZ_CP090446.1, on the reverse strand, counting down.
ATCTTCTTGACGTATGGATTCAACAACTTTACCTTGTGCTTCAAATTCTTGAATCGCTTCCGCTTCAGTTTTGGCTACTACCCATTCGTTTTTTTCATTATACCATGCAGGTATACGTTGTCCCCACCATAATTGACGTGAAATACACCAATCTTTGACATTTTCCATCCAATGTTTATAGCTGGATGTGAATTTATCTGGGATTAGGTTCACCTCTCCACTCACAACATAATCAAGTGCAGGTTGTGCCAATTGATCCATTTTACACCACCATTGCATCGATAATTTAGGTTCAATAGCAGCGTCAGTACGTTCTGAGAAACCTACTTGCGATTTGTAATCTTCGACTTTCTCGATTTGATCCACCTCTTCCAATAACTTCGCAATTTTTTTACGTGCTATGAAACGGTCTTCTCCGATTAAGATTTGTGCATTCGCATTTAGCGTACCATCGTCGTTCAATAGATCAATGATTTCTAAATTATGTTTTTGTCCTAAAGCGTAGTCATTTAAATCATGTGCCGGAGTTACTTTTAAACAACCTGTACCAAACTCCATCTCCACATATTCATCTTCGATGATCGGAATTTCACGATTTACTAAAGGAACGATAGCTGTTTTACCTTTTAAATGCGTATAACGTTCATCATTCGGATGAATACAGATCGCAGCATCTGCCATAATCGTCTCTGGACGAGTCGTAGCGATCAGGATGAACTCATCGGAATCTTTGATCTTATAGCGGATATAGTATAATTTTTGATTTACCTCTTTACGGATAACCTCTTCATCTGATAAAGCCGTTTTTCCCTGAGGATCCCAGTTTACCATCCGTACACCACGGTAGATATAACCTTCTTTATAAAATTTGATAAACGTATCGATTACAGATTCTGAAAGATCGGCATCCATTGTAAACTTTGTACGTTCCCAATCACAAGAAGCACCTAGTTTTTCGAGTTGTTTTAATATAATACCCCCATATTTTTCTTTCCATTCCCAAGCATATGTTAAAAAATCCTCACGCGATAATGATTTTTTATCAATTCCTTGTTCTTTTAACATCGCTACAACCTTAGCTTCTGTGGCAATAGATGCATGATCTGTACCAGGTATCCAACAAGCATTTTTACCTTGCATACGTGCACGACGAATCAATACATCTTGAATCGTATTATTCAACATATGTCCCATGTGCAATACTCCAGTGACATTTGGTGGAGGTATTACGATCGTATATGGTTCACGCTCGTCAGGTGTCGAACGGAAAAATCCATTCTCCATCCAATAGCTGTACCATTTGTCTTCAGCTTCTTTAGGATTGTAAGTTTTTGCTATGCTCATGATAATTTTTTTTCAAAATCGTTTGCAAATTTAATGATTTTAGTTGTTTTATTGAACTTTAATATTTCTATTTAATGAATGCTATTTCTCTGATTTTTCTGCATAATTTAGAATAAGTAAAATATGAAGGAGAAAAAATGAGCAGGATGTTTCAGCCTTTCTGTAAAGTATTGATAACTTGAATTTTATTGTTATTGCGGGTTGATTACTATGATAAGGAAATAAAATTTATCATATGATAATATTTTTATAATATTATCATAACATATCCGTCTAATATTATTGAAATACCGTACATTTGCGTGTTTTAAATAATTACTAAAAATGAATAGAATTGCCAATGAGTTAAAGGCATTAACTCAATACTTCTTATTTTGGCTCATTATATGTTTCATCGACCGATTGCTGTTTATAGCTAGTTTTTTCGAAAAAATAGGTTTTAAAAACTTTGCTGAGGTATTCAAGATCTATTATCATGGGCTTAGCCTGGATTTTTCCGCAGTATCTTATCTATGTGTCATTCCTTTTTTGCTGTATTGCATTTTATCATTTTTACCAAACGTACATTACAAAAGAAAGGTTCTAGACATTTATACTATAGTATTATTAGTTGTTTATTTTGTCGTTTCCTTTATTAATATCAATATTTATAGAGAATGGGGAGACAAGATTTCGAAGCGTGCTATTGATGCTTTTTTCGCATCACCTTCCGGAGCTGTTGCATCAGCAGAATCTACCCCCATATTTTTCCCTATTTTTGGTATGATCGTAGGCATTGTTGTCGGGTATTTTCTATATCGTTGGATGTTCAAAAAGGTACATTTCTATAATATCAAATCTCCTTGGCAGAATGGAATTAAATTTGTTATTGGTGCCTTATTATTATTCACGTTTATTCGAGGAGGTTATGGAAGGGCAACTTTAAACCCAAGCAAAGCGTATTATTCTGAACAAAGTTTTTATAATCATGCAGCTGTAAATACACAATGGGCATTATTACGAGATTACTTTTCAAAGAGTACGCGTTTAAAAAGTCCCTATACATTTTATGCGGATGAGGCACAATTACAAGCCGTTTTAAAACCAGCTTTTGAAGCAAACCCTGATTCTTCTATCTCCATACTGACAGAAAAACGTCCAAATATTGTCGTAGTTATGTTAGAAAGTTTTGTGGGGGACTTGATTCAATCTATGGGGGGAGAAAAAGGAATTACACCAAACTTTGAAAAACTGATTGGTCAAGGTGTATTCTTCGATCATATCTATGCTGCTGCAGATCGATCGGATAAGGGAATGATCGGTATTTTTAGTGCTTTCCCTGCACAGGGGCCCGAAAGTATTATTAAATATATTGATAAGCATGAAAACCTACCTGCTATAGGTCAGGAACTGAGTACAGCCGGTTATCATGGTTCTTTTTATCATGGAGGACAAAGTGAGTTTTACAATTTTAAATCGTACATGTTAACACATGGAGTTCCCAAGGTCGTTGATAATGCCAGTTTTGGCGTTGATGCAGACCGAGCATCATGGGGAGTTTATGATCATGTGGTTCTAAATCGTATGTTGCATGATTTTGATACCGAACAAAAACCTTTCTTTTCCACCATTTTTACCCTGATCAATCATGAACCTTTTAATTTGAAAGATGGATATAAATTTGGTGATAAAACGAATGCGGATAAATTCAGAAGTACAGCCTACTATACTGATTCTGTTGTTTATGATTTCATTAACCAAGCAAAAGCAAAAAGTTGGTATAAAAATACTTTATTTGTTGTTGTTGCTGACCATGGACATCGGTTACCTGCTGAAAAATGGGAATTGTCACAACCTAACCGTTTCCATATTCCCTTATTATTTTTTGGAGATGTGATCAAACCTGAGTTTAGAGGACGCAAATTTAATCGAATTGGTAATCAAACAGATATTGTAGCCACCCTGCTTCATCAATTAAACCTTCCTTCCACAAGATATCATTGGAGTCGAGATTTGTTTAATCCTACAACTCCTCAGATTGCATTTTATAATTCTAAAGATGCATTTGGAGTTATTACACCAGAACAGGTGGTGAGCTTTGATAATGTGGGGAAAATTATCAATTTTAAACAAAATAGTCATTATTCAACGGCAAAAACAGATAGCTTATTGAATATTGGAAAAGCTTATTATCAAGAAGTCTATAAAGAATTTTTAAAATATTAACGAGAAACAATGATAAAGTTGAAAGGTCCATTTGCACCATATGTAGGATTAGTGATCCGATTCCTATTCTTGTTATTGATTTACTGTTTTCTAAGACTAGGTTTTTATTGGATCAATCACTCTTTATTTCCCAATATCAGTACAGAGCGTCTTTTATTTATGCTATGGGGAGGTGTTAAGTTTGATCTTGTCGCATTGCTATATTTGAATGCCCTTTATATTCTGTTACAGATCATACCAGCACCATTTAAGTATAATCTTACGTATCAAAAAGTAGCGAAATGGATCTTTATTGTCACTAATGCTATAGGTATAGCCTTAAATTTGGCTGATTTCGCTTACTACCCATTTACCCTAAAACGTACTACAGGAACCGTATTTGATCAATTTGCACATGAAGAAAATCTCCTGAAATTAGCCTTTGATTTCTGTTTGGATTATTGGTATCTCTTCATCCTATTTGCGTTATTGGTATATGGTTTAATCAAATTATATCATCTCGTGCAAGTGCTACGTCCTGTATCGTTTAAATGGACGACCTATAGCCTGCAATCGGTTATGTTTTTATTTGCTATTTTTCTTTTTATAGGGGGAGTTCGTGGTGGATGGGCACACAGTACAAGACCGATTACATTGAGTAATGCCGGGGATTATGTAATCAATCCAGAAGAGATGAATATTGTTTTAAATACCCCCTTTAGCTTAATGAAAACGCTGAAAGCGGTGAATTTAAAACCCATTCATATCTACTCTGATCAAGAGATTGCAGCCATTTATAATCCTATCCATTATCCACAAAGTAAAGTCCCTTTCAAAAAAATGAATGTGGTTTTCTTGATTTTGGAAAGTTTTGCCAAAGAACATTTTGGTGAACTGAATAAAGATATTCAGGGAGGAAATTACAAAGGATTTACACCTTTCTTGGACTCTTTGATTCGAGAAGGCTATACCTTTGAGCATACATATGCCAATGGGCGTAAATCAATCGATGCATTACCATCTGTCATCACAGGAGTTCCTTCTGTAGGAGAACCTTTTGTATTATCGGTTTATTCAGGTAACAAAACAACGAGTATCGCGAAATTATTGGGAGACGAGGGCTATGAAACAGCCTTCTTTCATGGCGCTCCAAATGGTAGCATGGGCTTTTCGGCATATATGAAATTAGCGGGTATTCAGCATTATTTTGGTAAGAATGAATACAATAATGATGCAGACTTCGATGGTATTTGGGGAATTTGGGATGAACCTTTTATGCAATTTATGGCCAATAAAATCAATACTTTTAAACAGCCTTTTTTTGCAAGTTTCTTTTCATTGTCCTCACATCATCCGTTTAAGGTGCCTGAAAAATATCAAGGTGTATTTCCGAAAGGAGAACTTCCTGTACAAGAGCCTATAGGTTATACCGACAATGCGTTAAGACAATTTTTCAAAACTGCCGCTACTATGCCTTGGTACAAAAATACATTGTTTGTGATTTGTGCGGATCATGCTACTGTAAGTGCATTGCCAGAATACAAAACTGCAGCCAATAGTTTTGCTATTCCAATTATCCTCTATACGCCTGGAGGAGAGTTAAGGGGTAGGGCTGATAAGTTGGCACAGCAGATTGATATTATGCCAACTGTATTGAATTATTTGAACTACGATAAACCGTATTTTGCATTTGGCTTTGATGCCTTGAATCCAACAAAGGAAAACTTTGTCGTAAATAACAATGCAGGAACCTATAATTTCTATTATAAAGATTATTTACTGATTAACGATGGAACAAAAAATGTTTCGTTACATAATCTAAAAGAAGATCGATTCATGAAGAAGGACTTGCTAAATGAACATCCTGTCGTACTGGATACAATGGAAACTAAATTTAAAGCCTTTCAACAACAATACAATAATCGGATGATTGGAAATAAGCTCATTTACGATGGCCATTAAATTGAAGTAAACAAAAAAAAGCAGAACATCGTTCTGCTTTTTTTTGTTTATAAGAAGCGTAAATTAGTTTTTGAATTCAAATGAACCCTTCAACACATCTCTTGAATTTGTACCTATAAATACCTCGAACTGTCCAGGTTCACAAACGAATTGCAATTCATTATTATAGAATTTTAAATCATTTTCACTGATCTGAAAAGTAATAGTTTTCTTTTCTCCAGCTTTGAAATGGACTTTCTGAAAACCTTTCAATTCTTTTACAGGACGTGTTACAGAACCCACTAGATCATGAATATAAAGTTGTACAACTTCATCACCATCATATTTACCTGTGTTTTGAACATCAACAGAAACTTGTATCGTTTCTCCTTTTGAAAATGCGGAGCGACTTACGTTTAAATGATCATATTGGAAGGAAGAATAACTCAGACCAAATCCAAAAGGGTAAAGAGGGTTATTATCCACATCTAAATAGTTTGATTTGAATTTTTGGAACCAAGGCGTAGTATCTAATGGACGACCTGTGTGTTTCGCATTATAATATAACGGGATTTGACCCACATTCTTTGGAAACGTTGCAGGTAACTTACCTGAAGGATTGACATCCCCAAACAAAACATCAGCTACTGCTTTTCCTGTTTCTGTACCACCAAACCATACATTTAAGATCGCAGGAACATGCTCTTGTTCCCAAGTTAAGGTCAACGGCCTACCTGTAAATAAAACTAAAATAACTGGTTTTCCTGTTTTTAGTAAAGCTTGCAATAATCTTTGTTGAATAGCAGGTATCCCGATTTCTGTTCGGCTAGAGCTTTCTCCACTCATTTCAGAACTTTCTCCCAATGCAGCAACTACGACATCAGCATGATTTGCAGCTTCAACTGCTTCTTGAATCAAGCTGGCTTCATCGCGCTCATCGCGAGGGATTGTACGACCAAACATCGTTGCCCGCTCTTGGTATGTGGCATCTTCCAATAGATTACTACCCAAAGTGTAAGATATATCCACTTGTTTACCTAGTGCGTCCCGCATCCCTTGAAGTAGGGAAGGGGTTTTCGCAAGATCAGCACTCACACTCCAGGTTCCAGGCATATTACTGCCTGTATTACCCAAGGGGCCGATTAAAGCTACTTTACCTTTTTTTGCTAAAGGAAGAGTTTGGTTATCATTTTTTAATAAAACAAATGACTTACCAGCAACTTCACGTGTTTTTTGAAGATGATCAGCACTCAAAATTTCTTTTTTTGCACGCTCTTCATTACAATACCGATAAGGATCGTCAAATAAACCTAGTTTGTATTTAGCCTCTAAAATATTGCGACAAGCTCTGTCAATGTCGGCCATTTTTACCTTATCCTCTTGTAAAGACTTCTTTAAAGTCGTCAGAAAACCTTCCCCAACCATATCCATATCCACTCCAGCCTGTAAAGATAGCGCTGATACTTGCTGCAAGTCTCCCAACCCATGGGCCATCAATTCATTCACACCCGTGTAATCGGTCACGACCATCCCTTTAAATCCCCATTGTTTGCGAAGCACATCGGTAACTAACCAATGATTCGCTGTTGCGGGAACACCATTGATGTCATTGAAAGAAGTCATAACCGTACCCGCTCCAGCATCAATCGCTGCTTTATAAGGAGGGAAATACTCATTATACATCCGATGTAAACTCATATCAGTCGTGTTGTAATCCCGACCCGATTCTGCAGCACCATATAGGGCAAAGTGTTTGACACATGCCATAAGTGTATTGATCGCTTTTAAATCATCCCCTTGATATCCTTTTACCATGGCCTCCGCTATACGAGAACCTAAATAAGGATCTTCGCCACTACCTTCAGAGAAACGCCCCCATCTGGGATCACGGGAAATATCGACCATAGGGGAGAATGTCCAATTGATCCCATCAGCCGCTGCTTCTGTTGCGGCAATACGAGCTGTTTCTTGAATTAATCCAATATCCCAAGTCGCAGCTAAACCAAGTGGTATTGGAAATAAGGTTTTATAACCATGTATTACATCCATTCCAAATATAATCGGAATTTTCAGACGTGATTGTTTAATTGCTAATTCCTGTGTAGCTCTAATTTTTGATGGTGTACTCATGCTGAATATTCCACCAATCTGACCAGCTTTGATTTTAGATTCTACACCTGTACTGACAGATGTTCCCGTTACCGCTTCACCACCTGTTACCAAATTTAACTGTCCAATCTTCTCTTCCACAGTCATTTTGTTCATTAAGTCCAAAATGAATTTATCCATTTTATGATCTTGAGCAAAAGTTGTGAAAGCTGTAGACACCGTTAAAATTGAGGTTACCAACCATTTTTTCATCTTAATCTATTTTTATAATTTCATGTCGTAAGGACACACCGTTTTCATTGATCGCCTCTATTGTAAAATAATAAGGCTTTTGACTATCCATTGCTTTATAATAGTATTCATTTGCATTATGTACCATGATACAATTATAGAGTTTATCTGGTGCTAAACCTGTATAGATATTATATGCATAGGCATCATCTACAGGTTGCCACTTGATCCAGGCACTACGTTTATCTTTTTCCGTTCGCATAACGAAAAATTGTTTTACTTGCTCAGGCTTTTCACCGTTACCATTACCAAATACACGTAAACCAGAGATCGCAAATTTACCAGAAGGCATATGTATATTTTCTAATTTGATGTAACGTGCCTGAACAGTTTTTGATAAAGCCACATAATCATGTGGGACATCCGTTTTATTTTTGCTTTTATCTACTATAACTTGCCATTTTTTACCATCTAAGGAAGCATATAGCACATACTGATGGTATATATTGACTTGTTTTCCAAGGAAAGAACTATCGACATCTTGGTCAGCGTAGTTAATCTGAACAGCTTTTACTGTTGATATTTTGCCAAGATCAGTCTGTATCCATTCTCCTTTATTCCCTGAAGATGCGCTCCAATATGTTTTCATACTTTCATCTACCGCATTGTTAGGTCCGTAATTTGCGGCGAAAGTGGATGAAACCTGTATAGGTTTATTATAATTGAGGAGCATCCATCCAGTAAAACGACTTTTAAGATGATCACCGGAACCATTTGGCAAATAATGTGGATAATCTCCAAAAGCTGTATTGGTAAACATGACACCATCCTGATCAAAACCTGCTGGCCAGATGCCCAATCTACGTTCGAAATTGTTTTTGACTCCTAACGTAATGGTGGAAACATGCCAGTAATTTTTTTCATTATCCTGGAAAGTAGACCCATGTCCAGCGCCTCGAGCAAATCCTCCAGGTTTATAGCTTAATGGATCCGACTGCAATACAAATGGACCCAATGGTGTATCACCAACGGCCACACCATCAGCATAACCACTAAATTCTGTTCCCGGGCCAGCAAATTGAAAGTAGTATTTCCCATTATGCTTGGTCATATGTGCTCCTTCTAAAAAAGGATCCAGAAAAGTATTATCCATATTTTCGCCAAAACGTTGCCATCCGTATCGCCAATCATCTAACGATAACAGTTCTTTTCTGGTGCCAATAGGCGCCATAGTTTTTCGATTTAATTCAATTCCATACAAAGGGTAACGATTGCTACTACCATTGTACATATAGAACCGACCATTATCATCCGTAAAAAAATCAGGATCCCATCCCCCTATAGCAAACGAGTCCACCAAAGGTTTCCATTCATTGGCCTTGGGATTTGTACTCATCCAAATGCTGAATTTGTCTGTATACGTAGATCCAAACACCAGCAAAGTATCTCCAACAATACCTACGGCAGGAGCACATAACTCATCATAAACTTTGCCATTCCAAGACCGTAGAAATTTCTTAGACACAAAATTCCATTGTGATAGATCTGGACTCCACCAATAGCCCCATTGATTGGTACTGAATAGATAATAATCACCTTTATAGTTCACAATCATAGGATCAGCAGTTGCACGATGCCTGCCCCATTCAGAAAAATTAGGGATAGGTATATAGGCATAATCTAAATTAATAGGATTACAATAGGTCTTTTGTTGTTCTTGTGCTTTTCCCTGTGTAGAAAGCAAAAATAGTATACTTACTAGAAACGTAACTCGGATCCATTTCATATTCAAAACTATTCAGTAGTAAAACCTAATTTATTTAATCCCTGTTGTACATCAGGGGCACCCATAAACAATTTCCACATCAAACCAGATCTATAGTTTTCAATCATAACCAGAATAGGACCTTGATCAATGGCTAAATAACGTTGTGGATACCAATTTGCCGTTTCGCTATAGGCGTCATAGAATCCATATTTTCCCCAAGTTTTTGAACCTAGATGTTCATATAGATAATGAGCAAATGCCAGACTTTCTTTTGGTGTATAGGCGATAGAAGAAAGTGCTGCCGTTGGGCTGATGACACCATGATCATTATCAGGATGGTGAGCGTCATATCCTTTAATCGAATAACTTGCGGTTAGTCCCCAACCTTTATCACCACCATATCCCACATAATTTTTTGGATTTTGATTGGCATAAGCAATATTAATTTTTGTGTGGTTGCTCACAACATCCCAGTAATGCGCATACTGATCTTTTAATCCTTTTGGATTTAATCCTAAATACGAGTAGTGTTCCCAGAATAGTGGACCAACAGCATTTGGAGATGCATTGTGTTTGAGTACCAAAGGAATTCCAAATTTTGTTTCCTTGCTAACAATTGCTCCGCTTCGAGCCCATCCTTTATGATAAGTATCAGCGGGAATCGCAAAAGTAGGGGAGGATGCAGCTAGAATATAAGTAATCAAGCATTCATCATAACCTTGAATAGCATGGTTCATTCCCCAGCCATAAGTAGGACTCCAATGCCAATAAAGGACATCTTTTTCATTTCGGAAGAAATTCCAATCGATGTCTTTCCAAAGCATATCAGCCTGTTTCGCCATGTTCTGTTGGCTTGCTGTACCATTTTTATAATATTCACGTACACAAATCAATGCTTGTGCCATGAAAGCTGTTTCTACAACATCAGCTCCATCATCTTGTTTACTAAATGATTTTACCTTGCCTGTAGGACCCTCATACCAATGAGACCAAGCCCCGTGGAAACGGTCAGCTTTTTTAAGGTAATCTAAGATTTTTGCAATACGATTTTCGCCCTCTTGTTTTGGAATAAATTGGCGTTCAATACCCACGAGGAGCCCCATTAGACCAAAACCACTACCACCAATGGTAATGACATTTTGATCATTTTCAGGATATACACCATCGATATGTATACGTTCTCTTGCCATACCAGAAGTCGGTTCAGCACCATCCCAAAAGTATTGAAAAGTTTGTTTTTGAATTAACGTCAATAAAGCCTCGTCACTTAATTTTGAAGTGTTTTTATCTGCAGGTATATGTGAATTTGTTTTGCATGAGAAAAAAAATGCAAAGCAAATCACGAGTATAGAAGTCGATGTTTTCATAGGAAAGTAAAAAAGTAGACATGAACGAATTCATGTCTACCCATTGTTTAGTTTAAATTTTGATTTAAATCTTTTTGTACTTGAGGTATTGGTAAGTACTCACTTTGTCCTGCTACAAAACCAAATTCTGCCAAAGCAGTTGCTGCAGTACCTGTACGGACTAAATCATTGTAACGTTCACCCCACCATTCACAAGCAAATTCTGCTCTTCTTTCATCCAGTACCTGTTGTAATGTCGCATTGGTAATCGAACCTAAACCAACACGGTTGCGTACCATATTCAGCTGTTGATCTCCATTTTGACCTTTTCTGATTTTTGCTTCTGCATTTAACAGCAACACATCAGAATAACGATAAACACGTACGTTATTGTCCGATCCGTAGCTTGTTCTTCCAGGTGTCATTTGATTTTTAGGAAAGTAAACCTTACCATTAAAATATTTATCACCATTGGTATTTCCGTAAACATTATCGCCACTTGGACTTGTTACAAAAGTAGAAGTTGTTGCACCTGCATAAAGAATAGTGGTTTTTAGACGAGTTGCTTCCCCTCGCGCTGTTAAGAAATCAACTATTTTTTGAGAAGGTGTTAAAAATCCCCATCCACTTATTGGACTTCCCTGTTGGTTTCCTGAAGGACCTTGGAAAGCAAAAAATGCATCTGGACTTACATCTGTTCCACTACTTGTTCCAAAATCAGTAAATTGGATCTCATATAATGACTCGTTGCTTAGTTTTCCTGGACGTTTGAATAACTCATAATAATCAGCATAAAGGCTGAATTTGTTGCTTGAGATGATTTGATTAGTTGCATCAAGCACAATATTCCAATATGTACTGCCATTATCATTTTTCGCCAAATCAGTTGCCGCTTTTGCCTTTAAAAGTAAAGCTGAATATTTGGTTACGGCGCCAACGTGACTCGCTTGATTAGGTCTCACATCCTCCATGTCTGGGATCGAAAGATCCATTTCATCAATAATAAATTGACGAACTTGATCAACTGTACTTTTTGGAACCTCATTGATCATCGCGTTATCCGTTAAAATAGGCACATCACCAAACACACGCGATACCGTTAAATGAGCAAAGGCTCTTAAAAATCTCAGTTCTCCTTTATAGCTTTTATTTCGGGCTAATGATGCCGCATCGGACGCTGGAATATTAGCAGCAAATTTATCCAATTCTGCTAATGCTTCATTACAATAAAAGATAAAGCCATAATAATCTGTCCAACAGTTGTTCATCCCCCAAAAATTCTGAACAGAAATACCTGTATTTCTAAAGTATTTGATATCCGTTAAAGGTGATTGATCGAGTGTGGAGCTACCTTTGTTCAAATCATCTCCACGTACACCACGAATACCTAAATCTACCCAGTGGACAAATCCTGGAGCCGCTTTACCAGCATTTCTGTATACACCCGAAACAGGTTGATACATCAGGCTTAAGTCTGTATAATCGACACTTTCTGCAGGACTTGTATTTTCTAAGGGACGATCCAAAAAATCTTTTGAACAACTCCCTAATATTAGCGATCCTGAAAGTAAAGCAAATTTTATATAATTTTTCATATTGATTAATCTAAATAATACCATTAATAAGATACACGTACACCAAAACTATATGTTGATGAGATAGGGTAGGTATTACTGTCATAACCACCACCTTCAGTAGTTCCCGTAATCTCTGGTGTGAATCCGTTATATTTTGTAAATATTGCAGGTCTATCCGCTGTAATGTAAAGTCTAATGCCCGTTTTCTTTTCCTCTTTACCTACAGAAAAACTGTAACCAAGTTGAACATTTTGAATACGTAAATAAGAACCATCCTCTACGAAAAATGAATTAGCAGCATAATTGTAATTCTGAGTAGTACCATAAGCAGAAGGATATTTATTTGTAGATCCTTCACCTGTCCATAGATTCGTTACAAAATCAGCATCACCATTCATATCTGTATATTTAGAACGTAATGCTCTATTTTGATTTAAGATTTTGTTACCCGACTGACCTTGAAAAGCAATACCTAAGTCAAAATTTTTGTAATCAAATGCGACATTGAAACCGTACATAACTTTTGGTAAATAACTACCTAAATTAACACGATCTTTTTCATCTAATACATTGTCACCATTTTGATCTTTGTATTTAAAATATCCAGGTTGAACATTATTTGCGACTGCAATAGGATCAGCTGTTACTTCAGCTTGATTTTGATAAACACCGATTTGCTCGTATCCGTAGAAGAAGTTTAATGGTTGTCCAACTTCAATACGGGTAGGGAATTCTGATTTTCCAGTCGATAGGTAAGCTAAGCCACCTAGATCTTTCACTTCATTTTTCAATGTCGTTAAGTTACCTCCGATTTTATAACCCAAATCACCAAACTTATCAGACCAAGATAAATTCAATTCTAAACCGCTATTCGCAACATCACCGAAATTTCCATAGATCGTACCACCTCTTAATGAGCGCGTTCTATTAAAAGCCAATCCAGTTGTTAATCTGTGATAATAGTCTAAGGAACCTTTTAATTTATTTTTTGCTAAGGTAAAATCTAAACCAGCATCCCACTCTTCAACAACTTCCCATCCAATTTTAGAAAACTGACTTTCAATGGTATATCCAGGTAGGTAAGCACCATTTGCTAATCCCATACTTCCAAAAATACCAGAATAATCATTTCCTGTATTTAAGGTTGCGTAACCTGCATTTGCAGTGATTCCATCATTACCTAATTTACCCCAGCTACCTCTTAATTTTAAGAAATTAATTGCACTAGAATTTGCTAAGAAGGACTCGTTAGATAACACCCATCCAAGACCGACAGAAGGGAAGTAACCCCATTTTGTTTGGTATTTAGAACTTCCATCAGCACGGAAAGTCGCTGTTAACAAATATGTCTTTTTAAAATCATAAGTACCTCTGGCAAAATAAGACAATCCAGCATTACGTGTACCGTCTTCAGAATAACCAGTAACGGATTTAGTTCCTTGGTTGACATACCAGCTTTCTTCGTTTGCAGGGATATTATCTGCAGATACATTTGTATTTCTCCAACGATCTTCTCTAACCGATTGACCTAACAATACCGACCAGCTATGATCATTCACTTGATCTTTATAGGTCAATAAATTATCCCAAATGTAGTTGGTATAACGGTCTTGGATAGAAACCAATTTAGATAAAGCCGAACGTTGCGTATTATCAACATAATATTCAGGAAGATAATTGTAGTTTTGGTTCGAAGCTAACTTTTGACTAAATTGAGTTTTGAACGTGATTTTGTCTTTCCAGATATTGGCGTCAGCATAAAATGATGGCAACACTTGAAAAGATTTTGTCCGATCATAACGATAGAAAGCCGCTGCATATGGGTTATTGTAAACACCATTATTATAACCTAATGATGTTGAAGAAGCAAACTTTTCTGGAAAAGCCAAATTGTTTGTCTGATCGTACACGGGGTATAATGGAGAAGCATAATAAGCAAGTACAAAAGCGCCATTTTCAGGAGAGAATAATGTAGAATTACTCATGTGCACGGTAAATCCTACTTTCAACCAATCAAAAGCCTTAGCTTCTGTTTGTAGTCTGATGTTGTATCGTTTATAATCATTTTTGGCATCCATTACACCATCTTGGTATAAGTAATTCGCACCAAACGAGTAATTAACACGGTCTGTACCGCCCATGATATCCACAGCATGACTATGCATTGGGGCATTTTTACTTAATAATTCTGAGTACCAATCGGTATTTGTGCTTGGATTAAGACCTGATCCTCCAAATTTAGCTACTGATAATAAAACACGGGATGAATCAGAAGAAGTTCTTTTCAACAGTTGCATAGCTGCATATTCACTTCCATTAGCCATTTTTAACATATTGGTAGGACTTTGGAAACCCACGTAACCGTTATAGTTCACACGAGTTTTCATGTTCATCTTTCCCTTTTTAGTAGTAATCAATACCACACCGTTGGCTGCGCGTACCCCATAAATAGCTGCTCCAGAAGCATCTTTTAAGATCGACATATCTTCAATATCATTTGAATTTAAGAAGTCGATATTGTCCACAAACATACCATCTACAACATAAAGTGGGTTCTCATTGTTCAAAGATCCAACACCCCTCACTCGTACTGTAGCCGAACTACCAGGAGCTCCTTTAGTAACTACCTGCACACCGGAAACACTACCTTGTAAAGCTTGCATCGGGTTGGCCGTGGTTCTTTTGTTTAAATCTTCCACATTTACGCTTGTCACGGGAGCGGTAAGGTCACTTTTCTTTGCTGTACCATAACCAATAACGACAACCTCTTCTAATGCTGCAGATTCATTTTCTAAAGCAATGTTTAGGTTCGTGCTACTTCCAACAGGAACCTCTTTTGTTTTAAATCCTACATAAGTTACAGTTAGTATATCTGTACTTTTTGCTTGGATGTTGAAAATACCCTGTCCATCGGACTGCGTGGCAGTTGAACTGCCTTTTACAACTACAGTAGCTCCGGATATTGGAGAGCCATTGCTCATATCTGTAATTTTTCCGCTTATTCTCGCTGCTTGCTGTGCAAATCCGGGTAGGAATAAAAACAGCATGAACAAGAACAGTCCATAAGTAAATAATTTCCTCATATGTGTTTGTTTAGTGTGTAAATTCTATCAATTTATTTGTTAATTGATTCAAATTGGTTACGCAGTATGCTTTATACTGCGTAACAAAGATGTGATGTATAATTTATTACAGCAATTATTTAACTACAACAATGTTACACTTGATTTAGTTTTGTTAAAATCTATTTATTTTTTTAAAATTAAATATCTTTTATTCAGTTGTTTGTGATTTTTTGTTTACAATTAAAAAAAGAGATATAGTGTGTTTTGTACACTTTTGACAAGGAGAGGTAATGATGTAGTAAATGAACGATTTTTTGTGGGTATAGTAGAAATGTGAGAGGTGTTTAAGTGCATGATATGTTCAAAATATTAGAACATATCATATATGATGGACAGCGGATTTTTATACTTCAAGTAAGAATTCTGTCAGGTTTTTTTCAGTCGGAATATTCAATTTTTTGCGTAATCGGTATCTTCTTATTTCAACACCTCGAGTGGTAATATTTAAAAGAGAAGCAATTTCTTTACTGCTCATGTTCATACGTAAGTAGGCACATAGTTTGAGATCATTGGGTACCAACGTAGGATGATTTTGTTTTAGTTTCTTAAAGAAATTTTCATGCGCCTCATCAAAACTCTTTTCAAAAATATTCCAATCCTGATCATCATCATACGCTTCATCTATAATCTTACTGATCTTACGAAGTTGATCAGACGATAACTTCTGTCCATCTTTATCTTTTAAATCCATCAGCTCTTCATGAATATTCGTCAATAATTGATTCTTATAAACAATACTCATGGCAGAATTCGCTAGTTCTCGGTTTTTATTATCCAATTCCTTTTCGAGTTGTTCATTTTTCAATTCGACAATTCTTTTTTCATTTTCCTTTACTTCCTGTTCGATCAATTTGCTTTGTTCTTCGGCAAGCTTACGCTGGATCAGGTTTTGATGACTTTTAAGTTTCTGCTGATATTTTTTCTGAAAATAATATAACGCGATAAAAAATAAACCTATATAAAGTAGATAAGCCCACCAAGTCTGATACCAAGGAGACAAGATCGTAAAGGTCAGATCCGTTTGTTCAGTAATCTGCCCATTTGGAAGTCTTGCGCGTACATGGAACGTATATTGTTGCGGTTGCAAATTGGTAAACTCTTTTTGAAAATCTTCTGTCCATGCTGACCAATCGTTCGAGTGACCCTCTAAATAATATTGGAATTCAATGGGAGTGGAACTAAACCAAGGCATCGCGTAATGAATGCGAATATTATTATCTCGAAATGGAATTTCAATCAAGCCATCTTTATCGACGTTTATCGCTACAGGGGATTGCGAAATATTTAATAATTCCCGAATAATAGGCTTTTGACCTTTTGAAAAAGCAGGTATTTTATTTTTGTTATTATAAAGAGCAAATCCGTTATCTAAGCTGATCAGGTACAGCGATGGAGCAACAGCTGTTACAAATTCATAATCATTAATCATGCGATGATTCAATACCCGCAAACTGCTCGTATCGATACTGATTTTTGCCTGATCCTGAAATTGTACATAGGCAAGCTTACCCTTGTTCATAAACCAATAAGAATTTTGTTCTTGCGCAGGAATGATTTTAGAAGAAGAGGCAAAACTTCCTAACTTTTCATTTAAAAAGGAATAAGGTTGAAACTTATCCGATAACTCATCGTACCTGAATAAACCCAAATCGGAAGTAAATACAAAAGTTTGATTCAATTTGAAAACATGTGTGTTTTTTTGAAGACCAGGAGCATTAGTCTTCGTATATAATCTATTTTTGACCACCTGTGTATAGGAAGGGTCAAATTGAAGCAATTGTAATCCTTCAAATCCAGTCGCCCAAAACTCCGTTCCACCCTTATATTCCAGATGTGTAATGGGTTTCGTGAGGCTTTTGATCCGATTTTTAAATACCAAACCATTTCCCGCTTTCTGGAAAAAGCTGATACCTGTATAATTTGCCTGAATGAACAAGTTAGCGTGATTAGGAATCTGTTTTAAAACCCATCCTCCAGTGATATCCGATATTTTATCCAATTGGTTGCCATTTACTCGAAAAGTTCCATCATTATGTCCACAGATCAATTGCTGATTGATGATAGAAAGATCCCATACTTGACCTTGTGAGTTCGGTACAAATTGAAATCGCAACTTATTATTTTTCATATCGGGAGACCAATCGCTATAGAACAAGCCTTGATTTGTACCCACATATAACTTGTTCTCGAATACTTTTGCGGTATAGATTGTTCCTAAGGAACCATTAACATCGGTATAATAATAAAGAGGTGACTGGATGTCGATGCGGTCGATTCCATTATCAAGTCCTGTCCATATTTGCTGCTGACGATCTTGAATCAAGGAGAGAACAGTATTGTTTTGCAAGCCATTTTGTTTATTAAGATGTTGGATGATATCACCTTGTTTATTGATAATGATCAATCCACTTAGAATGGTTCCATAAGCATAATAATTATTGAACAATAAAACCCCATTATTAACTTGACTTGTCGACAAGAGATTATTCGCTGGAATATTCCACCGACTGATTCCTATTCCATCCTGATACTTATAAAGACCATTCTTAGCTGTCGCAATGATATAACTGTTTTTACTTTCAGGGAGAATGCTTAAAATATGTTGGTTTGCGAGGAGTTCTTTTCCCTGTACAGGAATAAACTGATCTCCCTGTAATTCGAATAGGCCATCTGGTATTTTTTCAATGAACACTTTATCATTCGCATGATGGATAAACAAAAAAGGTTGACCATTTCCCAATAAGGTGGTTACTTTTTTATTTTTTAAACGGTAGATACGAGCAAAAGATTGGAAAAGAATTTGATCTTTTTGAATAATAATTTTCCATATTTCATCTTGTTGTAGTGTACTGTTTCTTTGCTCTTGGCTTAAACTGTGGTAGCTAAGTGGTCCAATTCCATTTCTTTCCCAATATCCAAATTCCGCATATCCACCAGTATATATTTTGCCGTCAGTTGCTATAGCGACAGACCGAATAATACCCTTATTAGGTAATGGAAACAGCTTCCAGGATTGCCCATCAAATTCCAACAAACCTTCTGTATTAGCGACGTAAATGAACCCGTTTGGATGTACCGCTAAACCCCAGTTTTGATTCCCAGCTTTGTAACTGAATTTGGAATATTGTTGAATCCAAGGTTGCTCCAATGAGGAGATCTGCTGACTATAGGCAAAAGGACAACTCCAGAATAAAAGGAGTGCAGTAAAAAAAGTTAGGGTAAAGGATTTTGAAATTAGCATTTACAATATATTATTCTACCAAATATATCAATTTGTAATTTATTTGCAAGTGAACACAGCCTTAATCCTTATCTTTGCAGCATGTCTGAACACGCTATTTTGGAACAAGAAACAATCGTGGCTCTAGCCACAGCTAGTGGTAGTGGAGCAATTGCTGTTATCCGACTCTCGGGAAAAGATGCTATTGCAATTACCAATCAAGTTTTTCGAGGTAAGAATTTGTTGAAACAAGCTTCTCATACTCTTCATTTTGGTACTATCCGTGATGGAGAAGAAATCATTGATGAAGTGTTGGTTTCCCTATTTGTAGGCCCCCATTCCTATACCAAAGAAAATGTGGTGGAGATTTCGACTCACAATTCTAAATACATCATTGAACGGGTGATGAGTTTACTCATTAAAAAAGGAGCACGTGCAGCAAAAGCAGGAGAGTTTACGTTACGAGCTTTTTTAAATGGAGGGATGGATCTTTCACAGGCAGAAGCTGTTGCCGATTTGATTGCTTCAAATTCTGCGGCTTCCCATCAGATCGCTATGCAACAAATGCGAGGAGGATTCTCCAATCAATTGAAAAAATTACGTGATGACTTGATTCATTTCGCATCTCTTATCGAATTGGAACTAGACTTTTCAGAAGAGGATGTTGAATTTGCAAATCGTGATCAGTTGAAGAAGCTGATCAAAGAAATCAATCAAGTGGTGAATAAGCTGATTGCTTCTTTTGAACAAGGTAATGTGTTGAAGAATGGTGTCCCTGTGGTGATTGCAGGAAAACCAAATGTTGGTAAATCCACGCTATTGAATGCATTGTTGAATGAAGAGCGTGCCATTGTTTCAGATATAGCGGGTACAACACGTGATACCATCGAAGACGAGATCAATATTAAAGGAATCACATTCCGCTTTATTGATACCGCTGGAATCCGAGAAACAATTGATGTCATCGAAGCGAAAGGAGTGGAGCGTACGCGAGAGAAGATGAAGCAAGCACGTTTGATTATTTACTTATTTGATCCGACGCAAGATCAGGTAGCAGATATTCAATCACAGATTTCGGATGTTACAGTTTTAAATATTCCTTTTGTGACGATTATTAATAAATCAGATCTCCTTACTGCTGAACAAAAACAACAATATGAGGTCTTGAAACCCTTGTATATCTCTGCGAAAGAGCAGGTAGGTGTGGAAGAGTTGAAAGACGAGTTATTGCAACAAGTGAATCTTGCAAATTTGAATACAGATGATATTTTAGTAACCAACATCCGCCATGTGGAAGCGCTGCAAAACACCCAATCTTCTTTGGAACGTGTGCTGTATGGTATCGATAATCCAGTTACTTCTGACTTTTTAGCCATGGATATTCGAGAGTCTTTATATCATTTAGGTATGATCACAGGCAGTGTCTCAACTGACGATTTGTTGGATAATATCTTTTCGAAATTTTGTATCGGAAAATAATTTTCATAAATAAAACAAAGGAGTATTTCGTCAATAATAGAAAGCAACTCATCTCAATGGAGGAGTTGCTTTTTATTAAAATATAACTCGTCTGCTATAAAGTGCTTAGCCATGTTCACATGCAGATGCTACATGTTTCAATTGATTTGTCTTTTCGTTTTCTGTGATATTTTTCGGAAAGGTCACAAAGCTCAGAATAAATGTAACTGTCAGCAGCAAAATACTTACCCATAAAACATACTGAACGCCATAATAAGCACTAACTAATCCTCCGAGAAATGCACCTAATGAAATTCCAATATTAAAGGATGAAGTCAGTAAACTATTTACAAATTCTAATGCATGATGTGGAACAGATTGTGTTGTTCGGATATTTGAAACCAGAAATCCTCCAGTATGGATCATTCCCCAAAGCGAGACGATGATGACCATAGGAGTAAAAATCCCCCCAAGATAATAGGCTAGAATCTGTACCGTCATTAAGAGCATTAAAAACAGTCTTGCAGTCAACATTACATTGCGATTCAATGCGATTCCCATGAGCCAATTCCCTAGAGTCCCCATTCCTCCGAAAAGAAGGAGCATCAAACTGATCTGTGCACCATCCATCTTTGTAATTTGTTCGAGGTAAGCAGTAAGATAGGTGTAACTGGCAAACATTGCCGCTAGTGTAGCTATGCTAGCAATCAGATTAAGCCATAATAGAGGACTTTTCAACACCTCTAGTTGATTCTTGGCAGATTTTGTACGATCTGCGGGAATAGAGGGTATAAAGAACAATAGACCAATAAAGGCAATCAAACTGATAGCGCTATTAAGGAAAAATGATGCCTGCCAATGATGGAATAGATCTACTGCATAGGTTGTGAAGGGGATACCGAGTACCGTGGCTAAACTTAATCCTAACATGACTGTAGAAACCCCTTTTGCTCCCTTTTCCTTGAATGCAATTGCAATGGAGATATTCCAGAATAGGGGATGCAATATCGCCGGCAATATTCTTGCAATCATAAGCGTCGTGAAATTTGTGGAAAATGCTGAGATTAAATTAGAAAAAACAAATATACTCATTACCAAGCACAACAAAAGTTTTCGGTTTATTCTGGTTGTATATGAAGTAATAAATGGGGAAGAAACGGCGACAGTTATCGCAAATGCACTCAGGAGCCATCCCGCTGTATCGATTGATACGCCGAATTGCCGACTAATAGTCGGTAGAATGCCGACTATTCCAAATTCAGTGGTAATGATGCCAAACGCTCCCAGTGCTAAGATGTAGATTGATGTTTTCATTAATGTTTAAAATTTTTATTTAGCAAATTTGAACAGAAAAATTGTAAAAAATCAGTATATTTTAATGATAATTGGGTATTTTTACCTTATGAGAACAGAGAATATAGATCAATTGGTAAAGGTTGAATACCATCAGACGACCAGCTGCCCCTTAAAAGATAGCCAGTTCTCCTTTTTCCAAATTGTATATGTTATTTCTGGAAAAGGATTCCTTAAGATAAACAACAATATTGCTTCTTTCAGTAAAGGCAGCTTAATTCTCCTGACTCCAAATGACCATCACTATTTGGAAATTTGTGAAAATACAGAACTTTTGCTGGTGAAATTCAGTGAACGTTATGTAAAGGAATACAAGTGGAACAGTATTAATTCGATGGAATGTCTACTTTATGGTGCTTCCTTTTTGTCTGGCTGTATTTTGCAGAATAAACCTGATGTTGTTTTGGTTGATTCAATCATAACATCGCTGCTCCACGGTCTAAATAATCCAGACCTTTACCAGCAGGAACTGACCTTGCATTATGTAAATGCATTGATCGTGATCGCAGCAAGGAATATTTCAAAGATGAGAGCGGAGAATGTTACTTCCAATACGGACAAAAGAGTAATTGATATTATTGATTATATTCAGGGAAACATCCATGATCCATCATTGTTGAAGATCTCTGCAATATCTCGGAAATATGGATTTTCAGAAACCTATCTTGGCAGTTATTTTAAAAAGCAAAGCGGGGAAACGATTCAGCAGTATATATTGAACTATAAAATGAGATTGATTGAACATCGGCTGCTATTCAGCGATATGCGGGTGAATGAAATTGTGACTGAGTTCGGTTTTTCAGATGAAAGCCACCTCAATAAGTTTTTTAAAAAACGGCACCATGTTAGTTTGACAGAGTTCAAAAAGATGAAAGGACTTAAAGCACTGGTATAACCATCATACTCCCGGTACTAGACATTTAAACATGTATTGTTCTTGTTTTGAAGATAATTTGAGTTTGTTTTTGACTTTAGACCATCCATTGTATTTAGTAAATTTGTATCAATTGTTACTCAATGAGGTTCACTTTTAGTATCGGGAAGTAAGAGATAAACTGCTTTAAAAACAAGCGATCATTTATATGGAAGCTTTGTTTAAAAGATGGTTTTATGTGGAGATGTGTAAGTTGGAAAAGTGATTGTCATGACCCTTATTTTCTAGATTTATCAGATATGTATTCTGAAAAAGATTTCGAAACATCTATCATTGTTGAATTACAATATTTTATTGTAGAATTGAGGAGTGATTTTGCTTTCATGGCTCGTCAAAAGCATATCAATATTGATAATAGAGATTATTATATCAAGCTTCTATTCTATCATCGTAGGCTAAACATGGAACCGGTAAAAGTTTCTATTTGGGAGTTACTAGGGAGATATCTGATTTTTTTTAAATTCACTCGGTCGCATCCCATATTTTGATTTAAAAACTGTAGAGAAGTAATTTGGGGAAGAAAAACCAACCATATACGTGATTTCTGCTATGCTATATCTTTCATTAATTAGTAAGTATTTTGCTTTTTTCAACCTCCTGTTCATGATATAATCAGCTACACTGCAATCCAGTAGGGCTTTAACTTTCCTGTACAACTGAACTCTGGAGATGCCTATTTCTTTACTGATCTCATCAACACTAAAATTTTCGTTAGAAAGATTTTGTTCTACTATTCCTGCAAAGTCATTTATGAATTTTTTGTCCAGACTTTTAGAAATCGGTTGCTTCCCCGAACTGCTTATATCACTAACATAATGGCTTTTGAGTAGGTAACGGTTCTTTAACAAGCTCTTTACGGTTGCTACTAGATAGTCGTAATTAAATGGCTTTACAATATAAGCATCAGCCATACTTTCCATGCCGTTAATTTGTTGCTCCAGGCTGCCATGGGCAGATAATAGTATAATTGGAATATGTGAGGTCCGAATATCGGATTTCAGTTTTTCAGTGATCGAACGTCCTGACAATTCAGGAAGTACCAGATCTGATATGATCAGGTCAGGTACTTGTTCGTATGCTGAAGCTATGCCTTTTTCACCTGTGTCCGCTAAGAAAACTTCATAGTCCTCTTCAAACTTATTACCCAGATAATTCAGCAGATCATGATTATCCTCAATAATTAATACCGATTCCTGTTTTATTGTTGTCAATGAATCCAAGTTTCTAATCTCATTTATATCACTAAGTCCAGTTGTATAGATTTTAGCATCTTCATAAAGCACGTCTTTGTTAACTTTTCCTCTCAATTTTTCCTGTTCACTAAAGTGAGCATCCCCCAATTGAAGTCGAATGCTGAACTTCGTTCCCTGGATTTTTGTGCTTTCAACTGTAATGTTACCATGATGAAGTGTCATCAGTTCCTTGGATAAGGATAAACCAAGCCCCGAGCCTTTTGCAGCATTCGTATGCGCTTGATAAAAATGGTCGAATACATGTTCAATCTCCTCTGCCGCGATTCCTGGTCCATTATCCTTCACGGAGAGAACTACTGATTCTGAACCATGAGTGATTTCCACGTAAATGATCTCATTGGCTGGAGTAAATTTTAACGCATTAGACAATAGATTGAATATTACTTTGTCCAGCATGTTGACATCCAACCATACTTTGATCTCCTGGGCATCTGTGATCAGTCTGATATCGATATTTTTCTTTCTCGCGTTATATTGAAAGCTCTCCAGAATATCATTTACAAAACTGACAATATTGGTCTGAGAAACACTCAAGCGCATTTTATTATGTTCTATTTTCCGATAGTCAATGAGTTGATTGATGAGTTTAAGCAGTCGATAGACATTTTTGTGAATAAGGTTCAGTTTTTTTTCTGCCACTGACTTGATCTTTTCGTTCTGTATAAGATCTTCAAGAGGGGATAAAATTAAGGTAAGGGGAGTTCGGAACTCATGAGACATATTCGTGAAAAAGTTCAGTTTAGCCTCTGTAGCTGCCTCTGCTTTACTTGACATTTCAATCAGTTGGTTGCGCTGATTTAATATTTCAATATTATTTGCCTCCAGGTTTTTATTGATCTTTCTGTTTTCTAACAAGGCGTAGAGCGCAAGACCTCCAAAAACCACTGAAAGCACAAGGGTTATTACTATTATATTAAGTACGATCTGTTGGTTTTTAAAAAGTTTCTTTTGCCCTTTCAGTAAACTTCCCTGGCGTTCAATATCTTTCTGCTGACTAGTGAATTTGTTCCATTGGAGTTTCATAAGATCAACATTTGTTGAATCAATGACAAGGGACTGTAAAATATTTTCTTTAGAAAAGGATTCTTTGTTTAGGATTTTAAAAGCGGTGGTAATAGCCTCTTTACCTCCTGTCGGATACAGCACACTAGCTGTTAAAACTTTACTGCTTACCATTTCCAAACCTCCTCCTTTTCCCGGTAATGCATCAATCCCAATTACTTTGATCTGTTTTTTCAACTGGAGGTTATTCAAAATTTTTCTGCTTCCAGAAGCCATCTGGTCATTATGTGCAAAAACGGCATCTATATTTATTAAGGAATCTTTGATTTTAGCTAGCTCCTCCTCCGTATCTTTTTTTAACCAGTTTCCATAAACCTGATTTGTAACGCTAATGCCTGGATACTTTTTCAAGCCTTCATTGAATCCTCGCTGCCGCTCAATTGTGGGAGAGGAACCAGGAAGTCCCATAACTTCAACGATGTTTCCTTTTCCTTTAAGTATTTCTCCCACATACTCGCCTGCCATTTTTCCTATTTGGAAATTGTCTGCACCCACATAAGCGGTATAGGCTGTAGAGGCTGTCTTCCGATCAATAATAATTACAGGTATGCCCTTGTTATATGCTTCCTCTACGATGGGGGTTAGGGGCTGAGCCTCATTTGGGGATATAATCAGAATGTCAATCCCTTCATTGATCATTTCGCGCGTCTGTTTCTCTTGAAGTTTACTACTGCCATTCGCATCTGCATAGGTCAGTTCCGCATCCTGATGTAAAGAAAGTTCCATTTTTATTTCTTCGAGCATCGTTCTTCGCCAAAGATCTGAACCAACACACTGAGAAAAACCAATTCTATAGGACGGATTCTCCTTTTGCTTTTCACATCCTGAGAGTAAGAAGCAGAAAAAAAATAATAACGTAATGTTGTTAAGTCGATTATAGATGGTTTTCATTGTGGAATTCATTTTGGAATTTCATTTAAATATATAGAAAAGGTTGCTATAAGTGAAATAAGGTCTGACCAGCACCCTTCAAATCCTCGGCTTGCATGTATCAAAACCTGAGCTTTTGTGATTCAAAATTGAAAGTCTGAAATTTTTATTCTTTTTAGTTATGTGCAAGTGTCTTGTTTTCAATGCTTTGTTTGATTGTTGAAATTTGTAGTTTTTAGAAATGATTTTGATGTTTTTCATCCAAGGGGTGCTCTAATTTGCAATCATAAACCAATTATAAATTTTGAGTATGAAAAAATATTCCGTCCTGGCGTGGTCCATGGTCGTAGCCCTTGGAGGCTTTCTTTTTGGATTCGATACGGCAGTTATCTCTGGTGCAGAAAAATCAATCCAGCAGTTTTGGCAGCTTTCATCGTTTGAACATGGATTTACCATATCTATAGCACTTATAGGAACTGTAATTGGTTCTCTTATCGGTTCCCGCCCTTCAGATCGTTTCGGTCGTAAAAACACGTTGTATTTTGTAGCAATAGCTTATTTATTGTCCTCTATCGGTACAGCTATGGCGACAGACTGGCATATCTTTTTAACTTTTAGGTTCCTCGGTGGACTTGGAGTCGGGATATCCTCTGTCACAGCACCCATATATATATCAGAAATTTCTCCTGCGCATAAAAGAGGAAGATTAGTAGGTTTATTTCAGTTCAATGTTGTTTTAGGCATTCTGATTTCTTACCTGTCCAATTACCTCATCAGTCAGATTGGAGAGTCCTCATGGCGATGGATGTTGGGTGTTCAGGCATTCCCTTCTTTACTGTTTCTGGTGCTGATCTATTTCATCCCCGAAAGTCCGAGATGGTTGGTGTTAAAAAAAGGAGCTACTGAAGTTGCTTTGAAAATACTTAAAGTTATCAATCCACTTAATTGTGAAGAAGAATTGACAGCTATTCAAAATTCAGCTTTAAAATCGACATCAGGGAATGATGAAAATCTATTCTCCCGTAAATACAAAACTCCAGTGATGTTGGCTATATTATTTGCTTTTTTCAATCAGGTTTCTGGGATCAATGCTATCATTTATTATGCACCCCGAATTTTTGAAATGGCTGGGCTTGGTGCACATTCCTCTTTGCTTTCAACCGTAGGGATCGGGATGATCAATTTCATTTTTACATTAATCGCCATTAATTGTATTGACAGGGTCGGTAGAAGAGTATTGATGCTGGTAGGTTCCTTTGGATTAATCGCTTCCCTTTTTCTTGTTGGATTTACTTTTTATACAGAGAATTTTTCTGGCTTCGCAATTCCTGCTTACATGATGCTTTTTATCGCATTTTTTGCTTTCTCTCAAGGTGCGGTAATCTGGGTTTTCATATCCGAAATCTTCCCCAATTCAGTTCGTGCAAAAGGACAAACCCTTGGTAGCTCAACCCACTGGATCATGGCGGCGATTATCGCATTTTGTTTTCCATATTTAGCGGAAACCTTAGGAGGAGCAACGACATTTTTCTTCTTCGCAGCAATGATGGTGCTCCAGCTGATTTTTGTATGGAAACTGATGCCTGAAACCAAAGGTAAATCCTTGGAACAGATAGGAACGAATATAATCATGCATTAGCTATCGAAGATATGAATTTATCAACAAAAAAATCAGTGGTATGCTTCGGTGAAATCCTTTGGGATAATCTTCTGGATGGCAAAAGACCAGGTGGTGCACCAATGAATGTAGCCTACCACTTGCATAAGTTAGGACTGCAAAGTCATTTGATCAGCAGTATTGGCAATGATAAACCGGGCAAAGAGCTATTGGAGTTCCTGAACAAGATCGGCATAAAAACCGAATGGATACAGACAGACGATCAGCATGAAACCAGCCAGGTACTGGCTACTATCAGCGAGGAAAATGAAGTAAGTTATGAGATTGTAGCGCCTGTTGCCTGGGATTATATCAGGTGGGAAGATGAAATGGAAGGCTTGATCAAATCATCCGACACATTTGTATTTGGAAGTTTGGGTTCTAGAAATGAAGCTTCTCGCTCAACCTTGTTTAAAATGCTTGCGCATGCACAGTACAAAGTTTTTGACGTGAATTTAAGAATACCACACTATAGTCCTGAATTGGTGTCAGAGTTGCTTAAATGCGCTGATATGGTTAAAATAAATGCTACTGAGCTGCACATGATCTCGGATTGGAGCGGGATTTCCTATTCTAGGGAACTGGATTGCATTGCTGCCATTTTCAGCAAGTTTGGAATGAAGGAAATTCTGATTACCAAGGGATCGCAAGGTGCAACCTATTACACGAGAAACCTGATTTATCAATATCCAGCATATACGATTAGTGTCGCTGATACGATAGGAAGCGGAGATTCTTTTCTGGCCGCATTCCTAGCCATGAAGCTTGCAGGTGAGCCGCTGGAAGTAACCTTAGATTATGCAGTAGCAATGGGGGCGTTTATCACATCCCAGTCGGGAGCTTGTCCCGAATATTCAAAGTTTGATTTTGACAGATTTATCTGGGAACGCAAATGGTTCACATCAGAAATTTCATCATTATAAATAAACCAACCAATTATAAACTTAATCAATTAATATGAACAAAGAAGGTACTTTGCCACCCTAACATGAGGGAAATTTTAGCGCTCAAACTAACCAAATAAGGATATGACGTTGCTACAACTGTCACATCTTACCTTTCACAACTAAATTATAACAAGGAAATGAAAATAAGCTATTTTCTAATACTCCTGATAACGTGCCTCTTTTATCAGAACCTGAACGCACAAAACAACATAACCGTTACCGGGTCGGTAAAAGACAACAAAGGAGAGACATTGACTGGTGTAGGAATTTTGCTCAAAGGAACCAAAATCGGCGCCAGTACTAATGACCAGGGTCAATATTCCCTAAGTGTTTCAGGTAATAATCCCATATTGATCATTTCTCATATCGGATTTCTTACTCAGGAAATTACAGTAAACAATAAAACAAAAA